>NZ_JBIQWL010000002.1:381583-882641 GCF_044325405.1 Microbacterium alkaliflavum
CCACCACTTGCGGGCGGCGGCCGGCGTGGCGCCGGCCGCGATCGTGGCCTCGACCTCGGCGAGCAGACCCGCGTTGACGACGCCCTGGAACTCGATGTCACCGAAGCCCCAGTCGGCCTTGAGCCGACGGCGGTGGGCCGCCGGCGCCTCGGGCAGGGCAGCACGCAGCTGCTCGATCAGCTCGGTCGACGGCGCGACCGGAAGCAGGTCGGGCTCCGGGAAGTACCGGTAGTCGTCGGCGTCGGACTTGGGACGACCCGGGGAGGTCGTGCCCGTGTCCTCGTGCCAGTGGCGCGTCTCCTGCGTGATGGAGCCGCCGGCCTCGAGGATCGCCGCCTGACGCTGGATCTCGTAGCGCACGGCGCGCTCGACGGAGCGCATCGAGTTGACGTTCTTCGTCTCGGTGCGCGTGCCGAGCTTCTGCTGCCCACGCGGGCGGAGCGACACGTTCGCGTCGCAACGCAGGTTGCCGCGCTCCATGCGTGCCTCGGAGATGCCGAGCGCGATGACGATGTCGCGGATCGTGCGCACATACGCGGCGGCGAGGTCGGGAGCGGAGTGCTCCGCGCCGAAGATCGGCTTCGTGACGATCTCGACGAGCGGCACACCGGCGCGGTTGTAGTCGACGAGCGAGTACTCGGCGCCCTGGATGCGTCCGGTCGAGCCGCCGACGTGCGTCAGCTTGCCGGCATCCTCTTCCATGTGCGCGCGCTCGATGGGGATCTGCACGATCGTGCCGTCGGCCAGTTCGACCTCGACCTGACCCTCGAACGCGATCGGCTCGTCGTACTGCGAGATCTGGTAGTTCTTGCCGAGGTCGGGGTAGAAGTAGTTCTTCCGCGCGAACCGGCTCGACGGCGCGATCGAGCAGCCGAGGGCGAGCCCGAGGCTGATCGACGAGCGAACGGCCTCCGCGTTGACGACCGGCAGGGAACCCGGCAGGCCCATGTCGACCGGGGCGACGAGAGTGTTGGGCTCGGCGCCGTGATGCTCGTCGTGCGCGGGGTTGGGTGCGGCGGAGAACATCTTGGTCTTGGTGTTCAGCTCGACGTGCACCTCGAAGCCGAGCACGGGCTCGAACAGCTCGAGAGCCTTGTCGAAGTCCATCAGTGCGTCCTTCGCCATCAGCGGACGCCTCCCTTCGCGCTCAGGACGGGCGCCCTGTCGAGGAGCGGTCCGCCCCACGAGTCCACCAGCGCCGCCTCGAGCGCGGCCCCGACGCGGTACAGGCGCGCGTCCTCCCGGGCAGGAGCGAGGAACTGGATGCCGACCGGCAGGCCGTCCTCGGCCGCCAGGCCCGACGGGACGGAGATGCCGGGAACGCCCGCGAGGTTGGCGGGAATCGTCGTCACGTCGTTGAGGTACATCTGCAGCGGGTCGTCGATCTTCTCGCCGAGCTTGAACGCGGTGGTCGGGGCCGATGGCGTCGCGATGACGTCGACCTGCGTGAACGCTGCGTCGAAGTCGCGCTGGATGAGCGTGCGGACCTTCTGCGCCGAGCCGTAGTACGCGTCGTAGTAGCCCGCCGACAGTGCGTAGGTGCCCAGGATGATGCGGCGCTTCACCTCGTCGCCGAAGCCGGCTTCGCGCGTGGCCGCCATGACGTCTTCCACGGTCGAGTTCGCGTGCGGCGTGACCCGCAGGCCGAAGCGCACCGAGTCGAACTTGGCGAGATTGCTGGATGCCTCGGCCGGGAGCACGAGGTAGTACGCGGCGACGCCGTACTCGAAGTGCGGAGCGCTGATCTCGACGATCTCGGCGCCATGCGCCTCCATGAGGGCGAGCGCCTCGCGGAACGACGCGGAGACGCCGGCCTGGAAGCCGCTGTCGGGGAGCTCGGCGATGACCCCGACCTTGAGTCCCTTGAGCACGTCGCCGCGCGCGCCCTCACGGGCGGCCTCGGCGAACGACGGCCAGGCATCGGCGAGCGAGGTCGAGTCGTTCGGGTCGTACCCGCCGATGACGTCGTGGAGCAGTCCCGCGTCGAGCACGGTGCGCGTGACGGGACCGACCTGGTCGAGGCTCGAGGCGAGGGCGATCGCGCCGTACCGGCTCACACCGCCGTAGGTCGGCTTGATGCCGACGGTGCCGGTGACGTGCGCGGGCTGGCGGATCGAGCCGCCCGTGTCGGAGCCGAGGGCGAGAGGTGCCTCGAAGGCGGCCACGGCAGCGGCCGAGCCACCGCCCGAGCCGCCGGGGATGCGGTCGAGGTCCCACGGGTTGTGCGTGGGGCCGTAGGCCGAGTGCTCCGTCGACGAGCCCATCGCGAACTCGTCCATGTTCGTCTTGCCGAGGGGCACGAGCCCTGCTGCGCGCGAGCGCGCGACGACAGTCGCATCGAAGGGCGAGAGATACCCCTCGAGGATCTTCGAGCCGCTCGTCGACGGCATGTCCGTCGTGACGAGCACATCCTTGATCGCCAGCGGCACGCCGGCGAGCGCGCCGAGCGTCTCGCCGGCCGCTCGGCGGCGGTCGATGTCGCCCGCGACGTCGAGGGCGTGGTCGCTCACGTGGAGGAACGCGTGCACGTCGCCGTCGACCTCGGCGATGCGGTCGAGGTGGGCCTGCGTGGCCTCGACGCTCGAGATCTCGCCCGCGGTGAGCTTGTCTGCGAGCGCGGCGGCGCTCAGCCGGATGAGGTCGCTCATCTCTACTGCTCCTCCCCCAGGATCGCGGTCACTCGGAACCGGCTGTCGGCAGCGTCGGGTGCGTTCTGCAGCGCCTGCTCGAGCGTGAGCGTGTCGCCCACCTCGTCGGCGCGGAAGACGTTCTCCATCACGATCGGGTGGCTCGTCGCGGCGACGTCGGGCGTCGCGACCTCCGACACCTTGGCGATGTTGTCGACGATCACATCGAGCTGACCGGTGAGGCGCTCGACCTCTTCGTCGCTCAGCTGAATCCTGGCGAGTACGCCGAGATGGCGCACGAGATCGGGGGTGATTTCAGACACCACGACAGTCTAGTTGGGCTCTGTGCGCCGCCCTGGCCGGGCGTTAGTGTGGGGCGCGTGACGACGATGTATGACCCGCCTCGCCCGTGGATCGCCAGCTATGCCGCGGGCGTGCCGGCAGAGCTCGACCCCGTGTCGGGCTCGCTCGTCGACATCGTCGAGGCATCCGCCCGCGATTACCCCGACGCGGCGGCGCTCCAGTTCTTCGGCAAGGTGACGACCTACCGCCGACTGCACGAGGCGATCGATCGCGCTGCCGCCGGCCTCAAGGAGCGCGGCGTGAGGCCGGGAGACCCGGTCGCGATCGTGCTGCCCAACTGCCCGCAGCACATCGTCGCGTTCTACGCGATCCTGCGCGTCGGCGCGGTCGTCGTCGAGCACAACCCGCTCTACACGCCGCGCGAACTGCGCAAGCAGTTCGAAGACCACGGCGCCAAGCACGCGATCGTGTGGAGCAAGGTCGTCGCGACCGTGCAGGACTTCCCCGACGACCTCCGCGTGCCGAACCTCATCACCGTCGACGTCACGAAGGCGATGCCGCTGTTCACGCGCCTCGCCCTGCGCCTTCCGATCGCGAAGGCGCGGGAGTCACGGGCCGCTCTGCATGAGCGCACGTCGGGCGCGACCTCGTGGGAGGACGTCGTCGGCGCCGATCGGCTGCCCTCGAGCCACCCGAAGCCCGCGACCGACGACCTGGCGATCATCCAGTACACGAGCGGAACGACCGGCACCCCCAAGGGCGCCGCACTGACGCACCGCAATCTTCTCGCGAACGCCGCGCAGGCGCGCGCGTGGGTGCCGTCGATCGTGCGGGGCGACGGGTGCGTCGTCTACGCCGTGCTGCCGATGTTCCACGCCTACGGGCTGACGCTCTGCCTCACCTTCGCGATGTCGATGGGCGCACGGCTCGTGCTCTTTCCGCGGTTCGACCCCGACATGGTGCTCGCCGTCACGAAGAAGCATCCCGCGACCTTCCTCCCGCTCGTGCCGCCGATCGCCGACCGCCTGCTGAAGGCATCGAAGGAGAAGGGCGTGCCGATCACCGGCACCGAGGTCGCCATCTCGGGCGCGATGGCGCTTCCGCACGAGCTCGTCGTGCCGTTCGAGGCTGCGAGCGGCGGCTACCTCGTGGAAGGGTACGGCCTCTCCGAGTGCTCCCCGGTTCTCATGGCCAATCCGGTCGCCGACAACCGCGTGCCCGGCACGGTGGGACTGCCGCTGCCCGGCACCGAGTGCCGCGTCGTCGACCCGGACGACCCCTCGAAGGACGTCGAGCCGGGCGGCCGGGGCGAGCTCGTCGTGCGCGGGCCGCAGGTGTTCCAGGGCTACTACGGAAAGCCCGAGGAGACCGAGGCGGTGTTCGTCGACGGATGGTTCCGCACGGGCGACATCGTCACGATCGACGAGGCCGGCTTCGTGCGCATCGTCGACCGCATCAAGGAGCTCATCATCACGGGCGGCTTCAACGTCGCCCCGACTGAGGTCGAGAACGCGCTGCGCCAGCACCCCGACGTCGAAGACGCCGCCGTCGTCGGCCTGCCGAGCGAGCACTCCGGCGAGGAGGTCGTGGCTGCGATCGTCGTCGACGGCGGCAAGGACGTCGATGTGGAGGCGATCCGCGAGTTCGCGCGCGGCATCCTGACCCCCTACAAGGTGCCTCGACGCATCTTCGTCGTCGACGAGCTGCCGAAGTCGCTCATCGGCAAGGTGCTGCGCCGCCAGGTGCGCGAATCGCTCCTGAAGCTCACGTCGGGCACGTAGCACCCGGCTCACCACGCCGCGAACGATCCCGGACGGGGCTGGATCCACTCCGCGTTCGCGTACCCCTCCTCCCACGGGAAGCGGCCTGCGCGGTCGTCGTACGTGAGCTGCACGACGTCGACGGAGTGCTCGTCGGGGCGCTGATAGAACCGGTTCGCGGCGAACACGATGTCTCCCGGGTTGGGCACCGGCTCGACGGTGATCCGGTGGGTCCACCCGTCGAAGTAGAGCACTTCACCCACGACGAGATCACGGCCGCCCTGCACGCGCGCCGACACGTCGTTGAGGAGCAGCGCCGTCGTGCGCGGGTCGAGCCCGAAGACCAGGAGCTCGGGATGCGCGAGCCCGAACAGGCCGATCGTGTAGGCGAAGGACGTCTCTCTGCGTCGGCGGTCGCCGCCGACGTACTCGATGCTGGTGCCGTGCTTGCGGATCGTCTGGGCGGTGCGGGCGTCTTCCTGGTCGAGCCAGGCGATCACGGAGGGGTCGGGCGTGAGAGTCATCGCGGGTCCTTTCGTCGAGGACTCCGAGATTAGAACATACCTACGACACTCGAATGCGAATGACCCGGCTGATCAGTCGGCGACCTCGCCGCGAGCCGCGGCAATCCCGAATGGATGCAGCGTGGCGACGAACACTCCGGTCGAAACGCCCGGGTCGCCATACATGATCGCCTCCGCGGCGACGCGATCGGTCGCCTCGAAGATCACGACGCCGAACGTGCCCTCCTGCTCCTGCGTGCGCCCGGCGAGGATCAGCACACCGCGCTCGTGAAGTCGGACGAGGTGGGCGACATGCGCCGCGACGACCTCGACCTCCTGCTCGGTGGGATCGCCGACCATCTCGGGCCGCGACGGAACGATGCGGTACAGCCACTGCGCGGTCTCGCCCACGATTGATCACCCCGCGTCGGGTGCGAGAGCCTCGAGCGCCGCGGGGCCCTGCTCGACGAGCAGCTTGAACTGTGCGGCGTCGATGATCCGCACCCCGAGCTCTTCCGCCTTCGCGAGCTTGGAGCCGGCGCCGGGACCGGCCGCGACGAAGTCGGTCTTCTTCGAGACACTCGACGCCGCCTTGCCTCCGGCCTTGATGATGGCCTCCTGCGCCCCTTCGCGCGAGTAGCCCTCGAGCGAGCCGGTTGCCACGACGGTGAGGCCTTCGAGCACTCCCCCTTCGACGGTCGCAGCACCGGGCCCGGGGTGCCCCGGGGTGGCGAGTCTGGCACCTGCGGCCTCCCAGCGCTCGACGATCTCGCGGTGCCAGTCGACCTCGAACCAGTCGATGAGCGCGTCGGCGATGATGCCGCCGACGCCCTCGACCGCCGCGAGCTCGTCGCGTGAGGCGGCGCGGATCGCGGCGAGCGAGCCGAACCACTGCGCGAGCGCCCGCGCGGCGACGGGCCCGACGTGACGGATGCTCAGCGCGACGAGGAAGCGCCACAGGTCCTTCGTCTTGGCTTTCTCGAGCTCGTCGATGAGCGTGATCGCCTGCGCCGAAGGCTGAGGGCCGGTCAGCCCCTCCTTCTTCTCGGCGGCACTGGGATTGCGGCGGAAGGGAGCACGCCGGACGAGATCGCCCGTCTTCTCGTCCACCTTCATCTCGCCCGTCTCCGCGTCGCGCACGACGACCTCGATCGGCACGAGCTGGTCGAGTGTGAGCTCGAACAGGCCGGCCTCCGTGGGGAGCGGCGGCACCTCCGGCACGGTCGGCTGCGTGAGGGCGGCGGCCGTCACCTCGCCGAGCGCCTCGATGTCGAGGGCGCCGCGCGACCCGATGTGCTCGACCCGGCCGCGCACCTGTGCGGGGCAGGACCGCGTGTTGGGGCAGCGCAGGTCGACGTCGCCCTCCTTCGCCGGTGCGAGTGGCGACCCGCATTCCGGGCAGTCCTTCGGCATGACGAATTCGCGCTCCGTGCCGTCGCGCAGCTCGACGACAGGGCCGAGCACCTCGGGGATGACATCGCCCGCCTTGCGCAGCACGACGGTGTCGCCGATCAGCACACCCTTGACACGTACGACGTCCTGGTTGTGCAGTGTCGCCTGCCGCACGACGCTGCCCGCGACCCGCGCCGGGGCCATCACCGCGAAGGGCGTCGCACGCCCCGTGCGACCGACAGACACGACGATGTCGAGGAGTTTCGTGTTGACCTGCTCGGGCGGGTACTTGTACGCGATCGCCCAGCGCGGCGCGCGGCTGGTCGCACCGAGTTCGTCGTGCAGCGCGAGTTCGTCGACCTTCACGACGATGCCGTCGATCTCGTGCTCGACGTCGTGCCGGTGCTCGCCGTAGTGCGCGACGAAGTCGATGACGCCGTCGATCGCCTCGGTCGTGCGGAAGTACGGGCTGGTCGGGAGGCCCCATTCGGCGAGCAGGGCGTAGATCTCGCTCTGCGACGCGACGGGCGGGTTCTGCCATGCCCCGATGCCGTGCACGAAGAGGCGCAGCGACGCGACGCGCGCCTCGCCCGCTTCGAGCTCGAGCCCGTCCTTCTTGTCGAGCTGCTGACGGAGCCCGCCGCTCGCGGCGTTGCGCGGGTTGGCGAAGGCGGGGAACCGCCGGTCGGCCGATCTCCGTGCGCGCTCGTCGTCGGCGCCGCGTGCCCGGGAGTCCTCGTACACGCGCTGCCGCAGCCGGGCCTGCAGGGCGTTGAGCTCTTCGAAGGCGGCGACCGGAATGAAGACCTCGCCGCGCACCTCGACGAGGGGAGGATGCCCCGTGCCGGAGAGTCGCTGCGGGATGCCGGCGACCCGCAGGGCGTTGACCGTCACGTCTTCGCCGACGCGCCCGTCGCCGCGGGTGGCAGCCGAGGTGAGCACGCCGTTCTCGTAGCGGAGGCTGATCGCGAGACCGTCGATCTTGAGCTCCGTGAGCCATCGGACGGAGCGGCCCGCGGCACCCTGAGCCTTGGCGCACCAGTCGCGCAGCTCGTCGAGGCTGAAGACGTTGTCGAGGCTCAGCATGCGCTCGGCATGCTCCACCGGCGCGAAGAGCGTCGAGGTCGCCGCGCCGACGCTCAGGGTCGGCGAGTCCTGCGTCTGCAGCTCGGGGTAGAGGCGCTCGAGCTCTTCGAGGCGACGCATCCACCCGTCGTAGGTCGCATCATCGACGATCTCGGCGTCGCGGCCGTAGTAGGCGTCGCGCGCCCCGATGATGCGGTCGGTGAGGCCCTGCGCCTCATTGCGCGCTTCGTCGAGCGGGAGGTCTGCAGAGAGCGCGGCATCCGTCACCCCGTCAGTCTAGGAGCGGGGTCCGACAGCGGCTATCGAGCGCTCCGCGCTGAGAGCGACGAGGGCAGGCGCTCAGGCCTCGACGGGCACTGCCGACACCGTGCGGTCGATCGTGAACTGCCCGATGACGCGCGTGCCGTCGTAGAGCACCGCCGTCTGCCCCGGGGCGACGCCGTCGAACGGGGTCTCGGGGCGCACGGTCAGCACACCGTCCGCGAGTGTCGCGAGGGCCGCCACGGGGTCGGCGTGCGCGCGGATCTGCACGTGGCAGGCGAACGACGTCGACTCGGGCGCGCGGCCCGACCACGTGTACCGCTCCCCCGCGATCTCGGCGGTCGCGAGGGCTTCCCTGGGCCCTACGACGACGGTGTTCGAGACCGGCCGCACTTCGAGGACGAACCGCGGCTTGCCGTCGGGAGCGGGGATGCCGAGCGAGAGCCCGCGCCGCTGACCCACGGTGTAGGCGTGCGCGCCCTCGTGCGAACCCACGACTGCTCCGGACCGGTCGACGATGTCGCCCGATGCCGTGCCGACCTTCTCCGCGAGCCACCCGCGGGTGTCGCCGTCGGGGATGAAGCAGATGTCGTGGCTGTCGGGCTTCTGCGCGACCGTGAGGCCGCGTTCGGCCGCCTCCGCGCGCACGAGCGCCTTCGACGGCGTCGATCCGAGCGGGAAGTACGTGTGAGCGAGCTGGTCGGCCGTGAGCACGCCGAGGACGTACGACTGATCCTTCGCGTTGTCGGACGCGCGGTGGAGTTCGAGCCCCTCTGGACCGTCGACGAGCGTCGCGTAGTGTCCCGTGCACACCGCGTCGAAGCCGAGTTCGATCGCGCGCTCCAGCAGTGCGGCGAACTTGATCTTCTCGTTGCAGCGCATGCAGGGATTGGGCGTGCGTCCCGCCTGGTACTCGGCGATGAAGTCGTCGATGACGTCGTCGCGGAAGCGCTCCGAGAAGTCCCAGACGTAGAACGGGATGCCGAGGCGGTCGGCCGCGCGCCGGGCATCCATCGCGTCCTCGATCGTGCAGCACCCTCGGCTGCCCGTGCGCAGCGTCCCGCCGGCGCGCGAGAGCGCGAGATGGACGCCGACGACGTCGTGGCCGGCGTCGACGGCGCGCGCGGCGGCGACGGCGGAGTCGACTCCGCCCGACATGGCCGCCAGGATGCGCATCGCTCCAGTCTACGAGCGGGCGCCTGAACGAGCCCCGGATGCCGCGGCCCGTGCCCGCTCGACGGCTTCGGGGAGCACCGCCAGCACCCGGTCGACGTCGGCGTCGGTCGAGGTGCGCCCGAGCGTGAACCGGAGCACCTGGCGGGCCTCGGCATCCGTCCGTCCCAGGGCCAGCACGACGTGCGACGGCTCGGGAACACCGGCCTGACAGGCCGAGCCCGTCGAGACGGAGACATCCGCCTGGTCGAGCAGGAACAGCAGGGTCTCCCCTGTCGCACCCGAGAACAGCATGTGCACGTTTCCCGGCAGCCGCAGCGTCGGGTGTCCGAGAAGCTCGGCCCGCGGGACGGACGACAGGATGCCGGCGATCAGCCGATCGCGCAGAACGGCGAGTCGCCGGGCCTCCGCGTCGAGCTCGGCCACCGCGAGCTCGGCGGCCGTCGCGAACGCGACCGCGCCCGCGACGTCCTGAGTGCCCGCCCGCAGGCCGCGCTGCTGACCGCCGCCGTGGAGCATGGGAGCGAGGGCGGCGTGTCGCGACACGACGAGCGCTCCGACGCCGACGGGGCCGCCGATCTTGTGCGCCGAGACGCTCATCGCGACGAGACCGGCGGAGCCCGCGGCATCCCCTCTCCACGCGCGGAAATCCACCGCGACATGACCGAACGCCGACACGGCGTCGAGGTGCAGCGGTGTTCCCGCCGCGGCGGCGTCGCGTGCGAGCGCGGGCGCGTCGTTGAGGGAGCCGACCTCGTTGTTGGCGACGAGGGCCGTCGCGAGGGCGGCGCCGCCGAGCCGTTCCGCGAACGAGTCGACGGGGATGCGTCCCGCCCCGTCGAGTGCGACGGGTCGCACGGTCGCCGCCTCGTGCACGGCCAGCCACTCGACGGCGTCGAGCGTCGCGTGGTGCTCGCCGTCGGGCAGCACGACGGCGTCTGCTCCCGAAGGACGGGCCCACCACAGCCCCTTGACGGCCAGGTTGACCGACTCCGTGCCGCCCGAGGTCAGCACGACCTCGATGGGGTCGCAGCCGACCACCGCGGCGAGCCGCTCGCGGGCGTCCTCGAGCAGGCGCCGCGCACCTTGGCCGGCACTGTGGATGGACGACGCGTTGCCGAGAGACTCCGTCGCACGGATCCAGGAATCGCGTGCCTCGGGGCGCAACGGGGCCGTCGCCGCGTGATCGAGGTAGACGTTCATCCGGACACCACCCTCCGCCGGTAACACCTTGGACTCCTGTCGTCATTACTGTAGATCGCATGTCCCCGACGGACTCGCTCGCAAAAGCCACCTCGTCCGGCCTTCTCAGCGCCGATCTCGACGGTCTCGGCGTCACGCTCACGTCCGATGGCGGCACCCTTCGCGTCTGGTCGGGCGGTGCCGACGCCGTCGAGCTCGTCGTCTTCGACGACACCGACCTCGACTGGATCGTCGACGCCGTCCCGCTCGCGCCGGCGGGCGGCGGCGTGTGGGAGGTGTCGACGCCGCGTCTTCGCGCCGGCGTGCGCTACACCATCCGGGTGGCAGGACCGCAGGGAGCCGGCAACACGTTCAACCCCGGCACTCTTCTCGTCGAGCCGTACTCGAAGGGTCTCGTCTCGGGCGGATTCGGCGACTGGCGATCCGTCGCGATCGACGGCTCGTTCGACTGGGGCGGAGTGGCCAAGCCCCTCGTCCCGCTCGATCGGACCGTGATCTACGAGGGCCACCTCAAGGGCCTCTCCAAGAGGCATCCGCTCGTGCCGCCCGCCCTGCACGGCACCTACGCGGGGCTCGCCCACCCGGCGATGATCGAGCACTTCCTCTCACTCGGCGTCACGAGCATCGAGCTGCTTCCCGTGCACGCCTTCGCGACGGAGCCGCGCCTGCTGCAGCACGGCCTCTCGAACTACTGGGGCTACAACTCGCTGAACTTCTTCACCCCGCACGCCGCCTATGCGACGGAGGCGAATCGCGCGCAGGGTCCCGAGGCGATCCTGCGCGAGTTCAAGGGCATGGTGAAGCTCCTCCACGAGGCGGGCCTCGAAGTGATCCTCGACGTCGTCTACAACCACACCGCCGAGGAGGCGATCGGCGGACCGCGCACGAGCCTGCGCGGCATCGACAACCGCGCGTACTACCGGCAGACCGCCGAGGGCGCCTACATCGACGTGACCGGATGCGGCAATTCGGTGAACACCTCCACGGATGCCGCGGCGCGCCTCGTGCTCGATTCGCTGCGCTACTGGGCGAACGACGTGCAGATCGACGGGTTCCGCTTCGATCTGGCCGTGACTCTGGGGCGGGATGCCTCGCACGCATACACCCCGGACCACCCGCTGCTCCGCGCGATCGCCGACGATCCGCTCCTGTCCGACGTCAAGCGCATCGCCGAACCGTGGGACGTTGGCATGGGCGGCTGGCAGACGGGGAACTTCGGCGACGACTGGCTCGAGTGGAACGACAGGTACCGCGACCGCGTGCGCAACTTCTGGCTGAGCGACGTCGACTACGCGCGTCGCGCCTCCTCGGCGCCCGTGGGCATCGGCGGATTCGCGACGCGTCTCGCGGGCTCGTCCAACACGTTCAGCGCCGAGCGCGGTCCGCTCGCGAGCATCAACTTCGTGACGGCGCACGACGGCTTCACGCTGCGCGACCTCGTCTCATACGACGTCAAGCACAACATGGGCAACGGCGAGCAGAACCGCGACGGCGCCGACACGAACCGATCGTTCAACCACGGGGCGGAGGGACCCACGGAGGACGAAGGGATCCTCTCGACCCGCCGGAGGGCGATGCGCAACCTCCTCGGCACCCTGCTGCTGTCCGCCGGCATCCCGATGATCACGGCGGGCGACGAGTTCGGTCGCACTCAGCGTGGCAACAACAACGCGTACTGCCATGACTCCCCGCTCACCTGGCTCTCCTGGGACCACGCGCCCTGGCAGCGAGACCTCTTCGAGCACGTGCAGCGCCTTCTGACGCTTCGCCGGGACAACCCCGCGCTGCGCCCGACCTGGTTCGCACGCCTCGATCAGCGCACGCCGTCGGCGTCGGTCATGGAGTGGTACGACGAGCACGGCGAGACCATGTCCAGCGACCGGTGGACGAACCCGGCCCACCGCACCCTGCAGTACGTCGCGTCGTCGACGCCCGAGAACGAGGACTTCAACCGCATCCTGCTCATCGTGCACGGCAACGAGCGTGGGATCGATGTGACGCTCCCCGACATCGAAGGCGTCGAGCGGTACGTGTCGCTGTGGTCGAGCGACGACGAGCGTCCCGCGGCAGATGAGCGCGCGCTGCTCCCGGGCGACGTCGTGGCCGTCCCGGGCACCTCGATGCGGCTCTTCCGCGTCGAATGATACGCCCGCGGCGCACCTCGCGCCGCTGTCTGTCATGCCGCCTGGGTGCACGGTAGGTTCGGAGCGTGGTCACTCCGAAGCGCACCGCCCCACCTGTCCTCTGGCGAAGTGCCTCCGCACTTCCGCTCCGACCGGCGACGGCCTGGCAGCCTGAGCGCGATACGGAGACGGGCCGCATACCGCTGGCGCTTCCGTCGCCGTCGACGCCTGGCGAGAGGTTCCGTCCGAAGGCCTACGTCGGCGAGGTCGTCCCGTTCCGCACGACCGCCTTCCGCGAAGGGCACGACCGGATCGGCGTGCACGTGCGGCTCTTCTCCCCCTCGGGCGATGAATCGCTGCACCGCCTGACGGCGCTCGGCGACGGGTTCGACCGCTGGGCGACCGTCGTCGTCCCGCTCCAGCAGGGAGTCTGGTCGTTCCGCTTCGAGGGATTCGCCGACGACTTCGCGACGTGGGAGCACGCCGCCGAGGTCAAGATCGCGGCCGGCGTGGACTCGGAGCTCATGCGCGACATCGGCGCGCGCCTGTTCGACCGTGCGCGCAAGGAGATGGATCGCCCCGCGGCCGAGCGGCGTGCGCTGAAGAACGCCGCGGATCGCCTGCGCGATGCATCTATCGACGACACGACCGCTCTGGAGATCGTGCGCGATCCTGCGATCGCGGAGTTCTTCGCCGCCCGCCCGCTCACGTCGCTGCTCACGATCGGCGAGACGCACGAGCTGCTGGTCGAGCGGGAACGCGCGGGCGTCGGCGCGTGGTACGAGTTCTTCCCCCGCTCGGAGGGCGCGCGGCGCTTCAAGGACGGCACGGTCAAGAGCGGCAACTTCCGCACGGCGGTCAAGCGCCTTCCCGCCGTCGCGGCGATGGGCTTCGAGGTGCTCTACCTGCCGCCCATTCACCCGATCGGGCGTCTGAACCGCAAGGGCCGCAACAACACGCTCGACCCGCAGCCCGGCGACCCGGGATCGCCGTGGGCGATCGGCGCGGCCGAGGGCGGGCACGACACCGTCCACCCCGACCTCGGCAGTCTTGCCGACTTCCGCGCGTTCGTGCGCGCGGCCAAGGCCGAGGGCCTCGAGGTCGCGCTCGACCTCGCGCTGCAGGCCGCACCCGACCACCCGTGGGTGGCCGAGCACCCGGAGTGGTTCACGACGCTTCCCGACGGCACGATCGCGTACGCCGAGAACCCGCCGAAGAAGTACCAGGACATCTATCCGATCAACTTCGACAACGATCCTTCAGGGATCAAGGCCGAGGTGCTCCGGGTGGTGCGGCACTGGATCAAGCAGGGCGTGCGGATCTTCCGCGTCGACAACCCGCACACCAAGCCCCTGCAGTTCTGGGAGTGGCTCATCGCGACGGTCACGATCGACGAGCCGGACGTGATCTTCCTCGCCGAGGCGTTCACCCGGCCCGCGCCGATGCAGGCCCTCGCGATGGCGGGGTTCCAGCAGAGCTACTCGTACTTCACGTGGCGGAACACGAAGCAGGAGCTCGAGGAGTTCCTGGGCTCGGTCTCGACGGAGACGGCCGACTTCATGCGTCCCAACCTGTTCGTCAACACCCCCGACATCCTCACCGAGTTCCTGCAGTTCGGCGGCCGGCCGGGCTACAAGATCCGTGCGGCGATCGCGGCGACAGCCGCGCCGCTCTACGGCGTGTACGCCGGGTACGAGCTCTTCGAGAACGTCGCGCGCCCCGGGTCCGAAGAGAACATCGACAACGAGAAGTACGAGTACAAGCTCCGCGACTGGGCGGGAGCCGAGGCATCCGGTGATTCGCTCGCGCCGTTCCTCACGAAGCTCAACGAGATCCGCCGCGATCACCCGGCACTGCGCCAACTGCGCAACTTCAGCGCGCACTGGAGCGACGACGACGCGATCCTCGTGTACTCCAAGCACATCGACGCCGAGCTCTCGCCGACAGGCCGCAGCGACACGATCGTCGTCGTGGCCAACGTCGATCCGCACTCGGTGCGCCAGACGATGATCCACCTCGACACCCGCATCTGGGGCGTGGAGCCGGGTGATCCGTTCGAGGTCGAAGAGCTGCTCACGGGGCAGACGTGGACCTGGTCGGACCACGACTACGTCCGGCTCGACGCCTTCCATGAGCCCGTTCACATCCTCCACGTGAAGGAGTCGCGATGAGCGCCCTCGACGACCAGCTGCTCGACACCGTCGCGGCGGGGGCGTACCACGACCCGCATGCCGTGCTCGGCCTGCACCCCGACACCGACGCCCAGGGCGAGACGACCTGGACCGTGCGCGCCCGCCGTCCGCTGGCCAAGAGCGTCACCGCCGTCTTCGCCGACGGCACCGAGGTGCCGCTCGAGCATGTGCGCAGCGGGATCTGGGAGGGCGTGCGGTTCGGCGATCCCGGCTCGTACCATCTCGTCACGACGTACCAGGACGCCCCCGACTACGTCGCGGACGATCCGTATCGGCATCCTCCCGTGCTCGGCGAACTCGACATGCATCTCATCCGCGAGGGTCGTCACGAGGAGCTCTGGAACGTGCTCGGCGCTCACGTCCGTGAACACGACGGCGCCTGGGGCACGTCGTTCACGGTGTGGGCTCCCAACGCGCGCGCGGTGCGCGTCGTCGGCGACTTCAACTCCTGGGACGGCCAGGGGCACGCGATGCGCTCGATGGGATCGAGCGGCGTGTGGGAGCTGTTCGTGCCCGCGCTGAGCGCCGGCACCACCTACAAGTTCCAGCTTCAGACGCGACGCGGCGACTGGGTCATCAAGGCCGATCCGATGGCCCGCTGGGCCGAGGTGCCCCCCGCGACGGCATCCGTCGTCGTCGACACCTCCTACACCTGGAACGACGAGGCGTGGATGGCGCGCCGAGCGAAGAGCCAGCCCGTCTCCGAGCCCATGTCGGTCTACGAGCTGCATCTCGGCTCGTGGCGCCCCGGGCTGTCCTATCGCGACGCCGCCGACCAGATCGTCGACTACGTCACGGCGCAGGGCTTCACGCACATCGAGTTCCTGCCGCTCGCCGAGCACCCGTTCGGCGGCTCGTGGGGTTATCAGGTCACGGGATACTTCGCCCCGACCAGCAGGTTCGGGCACCCCGACGACCTGAAGTACCTCATCGACCGCCTGCACCAGGCGGGCATCGGCGTCATCATGGACTGGGTCCCCGGCCATTTCCCGAAGGACTCGTTCGCCCTCGCCCGCTTCGACGGCGAGGCACTCTACGAGCACTCCGACCCCCGACGTGGCGAGCACAAGGACTGGGGCACGTACATCTTCGACTACGGGCGTCGCGAGGTGCGCAACTTCCTCGTCGCCAACGCGCTGTACTGGCTCGAGGAGTTCCACGTCGACGGCCTCCGTGTCGACGCCGTCGCCTCGATGCTCTACCTCGACTACTCCCGCGAGGAGGGCGAGTGGGTGCCGAACGTGCACGGCGGCCGGGAGAACCTCGAGGCGATCTCGTTCCTCCAGGAGGTCAACGCGACGGCGTACAAGCGCTATCCCGGCATCGCCATGATCGCGGAGGAGTCCACGAGCTTCCCCGGCGTGACGGCGCCGACGAACCGCGCCGGCCTCGGCTTCGGCTTCAAGTGGAACATGGGCTGGATGAACGACTCGCTGCAGTACATCAAGCGCGACCCGATGTACCGCTCGCACCACGAGGGCGAGCTGTCGTTCTCGTTCGTCTACGCGTTCAGCGAGAACTACATCCTGCCGATCAGCCACGACGAGGTCGTGCACGGCAAGGGAAGCCTCTTCGCGCGGATGCCGGGAGACCACTGGCAGAAGCTCGCGAACATGCGCGCCTTCCTCGCCTACATGTGGGGTCACCCGGGCAAGCAGCTCCTGTTCCAGGGCCAGGAGTTCGGGCAGATGTCCGAGTGGTCCGAGGGTCGCGGCCTGGACTGGTGGATGCTCGACCAGCCCTCGCACGCGCAGCTGCACGGCTTCGTGGCGACGCTCAACCGCGTCTACCGCGAGCACTCGGCCCTGTGGGCCCGGGACAGCGACAGCGCGGCGTTCACGCGCCTCGGCGCGCCGTCGTGGAACCCCAATGTCATCGCCTTCGCACGGCGCGACTGGCACGGCAACACGATCGTCGTCGTCGCGAACTTCTCCGGCGTGCCGGTCTACGACTACGAGCTCGACCTGCCCGAGAGCGGCGTGTGGCATGAAGTGCTCAACAGCGACGCGCAGGAGTACGGCGGATCGGGCGTCGGCAACCTCGGCGTCGTCGCGGCGAACGACGAGAAGCGCGCGACGATGATCGTGCCGCCGCTCGGCGTGCTGTGGCTGCGCCACGACCCGCAGGCGCACATCCCCTCGCCGACCCGCGGCTGAGCCGGGAACTGCGAAGCGGGCGGCGGAGAGACTCCGCCGCCCGCCTCGGGTGAGAGTCGCGGGGAGAGCGTCAGAAGAGCAGCGAGGCGAGTCGGCCGCGCGCGCTCACGCCGCGCGGGTCGGCGTCGCCCACCACTCCGAACAACTCGAGCAGGCGCTCGCGCACGGGACCGCGCTCGTCCGACGGCGGCGCCGCGAAAAGGTCGAGCAGCCGCCCGAAGGCGTCTTCGACGTGACCGCCGGCGAGGTCGAGGCCGGCGACCGCGAACTGCGCCTCGATGGCCGTGGGCTCGGCGGCGGCCGCCGTGCGGGCGGCCTGGAGGTCGGCATCCTGGACGCGGGCGAGGAGGCTCACCTGACCGAGCCCCGCGCGCGCCTCGGCGTCACGGGGGTTCTCGATGAGGGCCTGCTCGTACGCGGCGATGGCGCGCGGGTAGTCTCCCGCCTCGATGGCGTCGTACGCCTCGGCGTGCAGCGGCGGCAGCGCCGGCTCGGCCGGCTCCGACGTGTCGTCGTCACCGCCGGCCACGTCCAGCCGGCCGCTCACGCCGTTCTGCGCGGCGACCTGGAGGAGCTGCGCGAACACCTCGCGCACCTGCTGTTCGGGCACCGCGCCGGTGAACAGCGGGACGGGCTGGCCGCCGATGAGCGCCACGACCATGGGGATCGACTGCGCGCGGAAGGCCTGCGAGAGCTGCGGATTCGCGTCGACGTCGACCTTGGCGAGCACGACGCGCCCGTCGAGCTCGAGCACGACCTTCTCCAGGATCGGGCTGAGCTGCTTGCAGGGCCCGCACCACTCGGCCCACAGGTCGACGACGACCGGCACGGTGCGGGAGAGCTCGAGCGCCTGCGGGAACGTCGCGTCGGTGACGTCCATCACGAGCGACGAAACGGCGCCCGCGGGCTCGCCGGGCTCGGCTGCCGCGGCAGGGGCGGAGGGACGGTTGCGCAGGGCGGAGAGGTCCACCGCGCCGCGCATAACGGCGCCGGGAGCCGGATCGGTCACTTGATAACCTTCGCGTCGAGGATGTCGGAGGCGTAGCCGAGCAGCCGGATCTTCTCCGTGGAGCCCTGGCTGGGCACGTAGAAGAAGAGCTGGTCGCCCCACGTCGTCGTGAACCCCGTCGCGGACTGGTCGACTCCGGCCAGTGTCTTGACTGTCTGGTTTTCGCCGACCTTGATCACGGCGTCGCCAGTGGTGGGCTGGACGGTGTCGGTCTCGGTGAGGCTCACGGCGACGATCGCGCCGCTCTCCAGCGTAGCGAGCGCGACGGGGGCCGTGGCGCCGGCCGCCGACGCGAAGGTGAGGGTTCCGGTCTGCGCGCCGGTCGCATTGAACTCGTCGAGCCGCTTCTGGCGGTCTGCCGCGATCGAGGTGCGGAACTGATCGCCCGTCGCGTCGAACTTCGCGGCGAACTCGCTCTCGTCGCCCTTGTTGATGACGTCGGCGTAGGCCGCGGCCACCTGGTCGGGCTGCATGACGAGGAAGGGCGAGTCGGGGGCCACGATCGGCGCGCCGATGTACGAGGGCGCGAGGTCGGGCAGCGTCGTCTCGGCCTCGAGGTTCGACATGTACGAGAGCTTGTAGTCCGACCAGGCATCCTGCTGCGTCATGAGCATGATGCTGGCGGTCTTGTTGTCCTTGTCGGCGACGACCGCCATGACGGTGCGCGGCCATCCGTCGTTGGCCTCGGGAAGGAGGGGGAAGACCGGCTTGGTGGGGATCGCCGACGGCGCCTTGTAATCGGCGATCGCGGTGCGGAGGGTGTAGTTCGTCTGCCGCTCGGCGAGCATCGCGCCGTCGAGGCGGGTCGACGCGAGAGCGAGGTCGAGCTTCGTGTCGGCGTCGGCGACGGTGGACGCGATGCGCGAGAGGATCCGCTCGGCCTGCGACTCCGTCACCGCGGGATCGTTCTGACCCTCCTGCGTGACGACCGTCTGCGTCGGCGACGGCGTGGGCGATCCGGCGAAGTCGGGCCAGGCGTCGGAGGAGCATCCCGTGAACAGAAGCGCCGAGACGGCGACCGCCGGGATCACGATCAGCGAGCGGCGCCCCGTGAGAGCGCGGCGTCGTCCGGTCTGGCCGGAGCTGATGACGCCCTTCTCGGCGTTGTCCACCGCGATGTCGATCGGCTCGGTCACGGGCATCGGCAGACCCTTGCGACGGGGGCCCCGCGAACGGCGCACGTGACGGATGCCGAGGATGTAGAGGACGATTCCGAGGGCCATCAGGATGCCTCCGCCGACGATGAGCGGACCGGCCCAGGGTGTCGTGTTGGCCACGGGCCACGTGACCGAGAGGTCGCTCGGCGCGGGGGCCGTTCCGTCGGCGGCGACGAGCACGCTCATGGTCGCGGGGATCGACAGCGGTGCGATGAGGAGGTCGTCCTGCTGGAACTCCTCGAGCCACAGGTCCGAGCCGGCGGGGTTCCGTCCGGCCGTCGCGCCCTCGACCGCAGCATCGCCGCCGCCTGTCGCCTCACCTGCGGCTGCGTCTCCGGCCGCTGCATCGCCGCTCGTCGTGTCGGTCCCGGCCGCCGTAGCGGTCGTGGCGTCGGTTCCCGTTCCCGTCCCGTCGGTCGTCGCGGCCGCGTCGGGCTTCACGAGCGTCGTCTTGACCTTCCCGTGGGCGCCGACGGTGACCGATTCGTAGCTCGCGTCGGCGAGCCAGGCCTGCAGATCGGCGGTGCGCCCGTAGGCCGCGAAGACGGGGCCGTCGCCTGCGGCGCGGAAGGTCGGGGTGCCGCTCGAGGTGTTGAGGACGGCGCCGTCGATGAGGATGTATGGCGTCGTGTCATGGACCGCGATGCCGGTCGCAACCGACTTGGGTCCCTGGAAGACGGTTCGCTGGGCGATACCCGCCCCGATCATCACGGCCGCGAGCACGAACGCCGCGACGGCCCACACGAAACGCACGAACAGACACCTTCCTGGGTCCGCTCTGGAGGCTGCGGACCGTTCTCTAGACATTTCAGAGTAGCGAAGAGCACCTGAAAGTCGTCCGGGAGGCGTCGTTGCCCGGTCTGGACACTTGCCATGCGTATCCTGGCGGGACAGGTTCCCGCGTGCCGGAGGAGGCCCCGTGAAGGTGCACAACCCGTTCCGCGTCGCTTTCGTGGCGACACTCGGCGTGGGACTCGGCCTCCTGCTGATCACGAGCATCCAGACCCTGTCGACGATCCTGCTCTACGTCGGGACGGCGCTCTTCCTCTCGCTCGGCCTCGACCCCATCGTGGCCTGGCTGGAACGCCGGAAGCTTCCCCGCTGGGCGGCCGTGCTCATCACGATCCTGGCGGTGCTGGCCGCCTTCGTCGGCATCATCCTCATGGTGCTGCCGATCATCTTCCAACAGGTGGGCCAGCTCATCGCCGCGATCACCGAGGTCGTCCGCGGCGGCACCTTCGTCGAGGACATGAAGTCATGGCTTCAGGGGATCTTCCCGAACCTCAAGGTCGACGAGGTCTTCACCGCGGTCGAGCAGTGGATCCAGGACAACCTCGCCAACATCGGCGGCTCGATCGGGCAGGGCGTCATCACCGTGGGCGTGTCGATCCTGGCGGGCCTCACGGGCGCCTTCATCGTGCTCATCCTCACCATCTACTTCACGGCGTCGACGCCGACGCTGAAGAAGTCGGTGTATCAGCTCGTGCCGGCGTCGAAGCGCCCGCGGTTCATCGACCTCGCGGAGCAGATCACCGACTCGGTCGGCTTCTACGTCATCGGCCAGCTGAGCCTCGGCGTCATCAACGGCGTGCTCAGCGCGATCTTCCTCACGATCATCGGCGCGCCCTTCCCCGCCGTCCTCGCCGTCATCGCGTTCTTCTTCTCGATCATCCCGCTCGTGGGCACGCTGACCGGCTCGACCATCATCGTGCTCTTCTGCCTCGGCCTGGCACCGACCCCGACGACAGCGATCATCGCGGCGATCTACTACCTCATCTACATGCAGATCGAGGCGTACGTGATCTCGCCGCGCATCATGAACCGCGCCGTGTCGGTGCCGGGAGCAGTCGTCGTGATCGCGGCACTGGCCGGCGGCGCGCTCCTCGGCCTGCTGGGTGCTCTCGTCGCGATCCCGGTGGCGGCGAGCATCCTGATCATCTACCGCCAGGTCGTGATCCCGCGCCAGAACGAGCGCTGACGCGCGGTCGATCGACCTCGAGCGTCAGCCGGGCAGCGGGCCGTTCCACTCGTCGGGCAGCGGCAGGGCGTCGGGATTCACCGCCGCGACGATCTCGGTCATCACACGGCGGGTCTGGCTCTCCCCCACCCACAGGTGCTTGCCGCCTTCGACGGGGATGAGGACGGCCCGGGGCACGGACGCGAAGCGCTCCGCCGCGGCATCCGGTCGCAGGTAGTCGTCGAACTCGGGGATCAGCGCGATGACACGGCGCGGGTCGTCGGCCCAGGCCGAGACCTCCTTGTCGGTCGCGCGATGCAGCGGCGGCGACAGCAGGATGACGCCCTCGACGGCGTGGTCGCGCCCGTATTTGAGTGCGATCTCGGTGCCGAAGGACCAGCCCACGAGCCATGGCCGCGGCAGCTCGCGCTCCCGCACGAAGTCCATGGCGGCGGCGAGGTCGAACGCCTCGGCACGGCCTCCGTCGAACGCGCCCTCGCTCGTCCCGCGCGGCGAAGAGGTGCCCCGCGTGTTGAAGCGGAGCACCGCGAGGTCGGCGAGGGCGGGCAGGCGCGCAGCCGCCTTGCGGAGGATGTGCGAGTCCATGAATCCGCCCGCCGTGGGCAGGGGATGCAGCGTCACGAGCGTCGCGACGGGCTCGCGGCCCTCGGGCTGGGCGAGTTCGCCGACGAGCCTCAGCCCGTCCAGCGTCTCGAGTTCGACGTCCTCGCGCTGCGCGGGCAGCATGACCGGTCCGCGGATCTCCATGTCAGCCGATCCTCCAGCAGTGCGTGTGCCAATGTCTGCGCGCAGCGAGATCGGCCTGGTCCCCCAGTACGCCGTCTGCGCGCCAGGCGACCACGTGGGCGACTCCCGGCTCGATCACGCGACCGCATCCGGGACAGGTGTACTCCTTGAGCGCCTGCGCCGCGCCCACGGGCTGTACGGTCCACTCGACGCCGCGGCGCATCTCGCTGCGCTTCCATCCTGCCAGGAGCCGCTCGAACGAGTCGTCTCCCGCCGGATCGGGACGCCGCCGCCGGTTCGACCGCGGCATGGGCTCAGTACCAGCCGGTGCTCTGCGAATGGCCCCAAGCCCCGCACGGCGTGCCGTAGCGTCCGCCGATGTAGTTGAGACCCCACGTGATCTGCGTCGCCGGGTTGGTCTCCCAGTCGGATGCGATCGAGCCCATCTTGCTGCCCGGGAGCGCCTGCGGGATGCCGTAGGCGCCGCTGCCCTTGTTGTAGGCGTTGACGCGCCAGCCTGACTCCTTGTTCCACAGGGCGACGAGGCAGGAGAACTGATCGTCGCCCCACCCGCGCGCGTGCACCATGTCGTAGGCGATCGCCTGCGCCGACCCGGGGTCGGGCGTGACGAAGGGCGGCGCCCAGCCTGACGAGGACGAGGACTTCGTGGATGCGGTGGGCGTCGGAGTGGGCTTGGGGGTCACGTAGACGGAGTAGCCGCCGCGGTCGAGCGCGGCAGGCTCGGCACCGGAATCGGAGGCGGCGAGCTCGAGGCTCTGGATGTCGCCGAGCCCCGTCGCATAGAGGGTGACCGGCACCGCGTCGTCGGCCTTGGCCTCGGCGAGGGCGGTGCCCATCGGACCGACGTACGCGGCGACGAAGCCCAGTGCTGCGACGGCCGCGAACACGCCCACCACGCCGCGTCGACGTGACCAGCGGGGCTGGGGTGCGCTGGCGCGCACGGCGACCGGAGCGACTGCGGGTGCCGCTGGGGAGGCTGCTTGCTGGCGACGCATCCGTCGGGACGCCACGGGAGTCATCTCGTTGCCGGAAGTCACAGTCCCCCGAGTCTAGCGGCCCGATGTGACGCGTGCCATTCGAGGCGGACCCCGTCGACCCGGGTCAGGCGACGGCGAGCATGACCTCCACGACGGCGTCGAGGACGGCATCCACCTGCGTCTCGCGGTATCCCCCGCGCTGCATGCGGAAGGCGACGGCGCGCACCTGCTCGACCGTGACCGCGTCGCCCGACTCGAGGTAGCGCGCGATCTTGTCGGCCACGAGATCGACCTCGTCGACGCGGTAGCCGTAGCGCACGATGCTCACCCGGTCGAAGCGTCGGCCGCGCGGACGCGTGATGCGGTCGAGCACGACCTGTGCCGTGTCCTTCGCCCGGTTCACCCACTCGTTCGCACCCTTGCGGGTCACGACCGACTGCCGCTCGCGCGCCGCGAAGGCGTCCTCGATGCGGCCGAGCGCGGCATCGACCGATGCGATGGCGTAGCCGTTCCGGACGAGCGGGAACGCGACCCGTCGCACGTCGGTGGCAGTCAGCGGCTCCGCGGCGCCACCGTCGAACGCGGCCTTGGCGCGCAGCAGGAAGGCGTCCACGGTCTTCTTGTCGTAGCCCTTGCTGCGTCGCGGGGCATCGGGGAAGGCGGCGGCTGCGCGGGGCGCGCCGGAGCTCTCGATATCGGGGGTCGTCATCACACAGCCAGGGGGTTGAGGAGGTAGTACAGGGCGAGGGCGCCGACGATCGACAGGAGGATCGAGTCGAGGCGGTCGAGCACGCCACCGTGGCCGGGCAGCCAGGAGCTCATGTCCTTGATGCCGAGGTCGCGCTTGATCATGGATTCGGCGAGGTCGCCCGCCGTCGCGGTGAGGAGGATGACGGCGCCGATGACGAGGCCGGCCCACCACGGGAGGTGGAGCATGAAGATGCCGAGGAGCAGACCCGCGAGGAGGGCCGCCGCGGCGGCGCCGGCGAATCCCTCCCACGTCTTCTTCGGGCTGATGCGCGGGGCCATCGGGTGCTTGCCGAAGGCGAGTCCCGTCGCATACGCGCCCGTGTCGCTGGCCACGGCGATGATGATGAACGCGAGGATCCACCACTCGCCGCCCGGCTGGTGCAGGAGGACGGCGGTGAGGCTCGCGAGGAATGCGACGTAGAGCTGAGCGAACCCCGCGACGAGCACGTCCGACAGGACTGCGCCGTAGACGCGGCCGTCCCGTGCCGCCATCTGGGCGATGAGGCGCCACACGATGACGATCGCGACAGTGACGAAGGTCATCACCCAGAGCAGCCACGAATCCAGGAAGTAGCCGGACAGCACGAGCACGAAGCCCGCGCCGATCTGCGGGACGAGGTCGACCTTGCGCCCGGCGGCGGTCAGGGCGCGACCGAACTCGATGAACCCCAGGACCATCGCCGCGAGTGCGAACAGCAGGAACAGCCACTTGATGAAGACGAGCGACACGATCAGGACCGCGCCCAGCGCGAGCCCGATGAGGATCGCGACGATCAGGTCGCGGCCGGTGCGCTGCTTGATGCGCTCGTTCGCCAGGTCGAACTCCGCGCGCGCCTGCGCGACCTGGTTCTCGATGCCGCTGCGCGCGGCGCGCACGTGCGACTCGAACACCGCGCCGGTGTCGTGCGTCTCGTCGCGGCGCGCGCGAGCGGCGTCCCGTCTGCTCTGCGGGGCCGCCGGCGACGGCTCCGGCCCGTCACCGGATGCGTCGGACATGGTGAGCCTCAGACCTCGAGGAGTTCTGCCTCTTTGCGCTTGAGCGCCTCGTCGATGGCGTCGACGTGCGAGCGGGTGAGCGCGTCGAGCTCCTTCTCGGCGCGAGCGAGCTCGTCCTCGCCGAATTCGCTCTTGAGGTCGTCAAGGTCGTCCTTGGACTTGCGACGGATGCCGCGCACGTGCACCTTCGCGTCCTCGCCCTTGGTGCGCACGAGCTTGACGAACTCGCGGCGGCGCTCCTCGGTCAGCTCGGGGAGCGTCACGCGCACGAGGTTGCCGTCGTTCGTCGGGTTGGCGCCGATGTTCGGCTGGTCGCGGATCGCCTGCTCGATCGCCTTGAGCGCCGACTTGTCGTACGGCGTCACGACGAGGGTGCGGGCCTCGGGGTTGGCGAGCGACGCGAGCTGGGCGAGCGGGGTCGGCGTGCCGTAGTAGTCGACCAGGATCTTCTGGAAGAGCTGCGGGTTCGCCCGGCCCGTCCGAACGGTTGCGAAGTCGTCCTTCGCGGCCTCCACGGCGCGGTCCATGCGCGTTGCGGCATCGGACAGAACGTCGGCGATCACAGTGGCTCCCCTCGTGGGCTCGAACCTCACCAGTCTAGTCGGCAGGTGCCGATCAGACCGTGACCAGCGTGCCGATGGTTTCGCCCAGCAGCGCCCGCGTCACGTTGCCGGCCGGTTCCATGCCGAACACGCGCATGTCGATGCCGTTGTCCATGCAGAGGCTGAACGCCGTCGAGTCGACGACCTTGAGGCCGCGCAGCAGCGCGTCGGAGTACGTGAGCTCGTCGATGCGGGTGGCCGAGGCATCCACTCGCGGATCCGCCGTGTACACGCCGTCGACGCCATTCTTGGCGACGAGGATCTCGTCGCACTTCGTCTCCAGCGCGCGCTGCGCCGCGACGGTGTCGGTCGAGAAGTAGGGCAGGCCGGCGCCGGCGCCGAAGATGACGACGCGGCCCTTCTCCATGTGCCGCTCGGCGCGGCGCGGGATGTAGGGCTCGGCGACCTGCGTCATCGCGATGGCGGACTGCACGCGCGTCGCGGCGCCCGCCTGCTCGAGGAAGTCCTGCAGCGCGAGGGCGTTCATGACCGTGCCGAGCATGCCCATGTAGTCGGCGCGGCCGCGGTCCATGCCGCGCTGGCTGAGTTCGGCGCCGCGGAAGAAGTTGCCGCCGCCGACGACGACGGCCACCTCCACCCGGTCGACGGCGGCGGCGATCTCCCTCGCCATCTGGCTGACGACGTCGGGGTTCACCCCGAGCTGGCCACCGCCGAACGCCTCGCCGGAGAGCTTCAGGAGGACGCGGCGGCGTCCGGTCGCTTCATCGATCACGTGGGATCCTCTCGTCGCGGAATGCAGACTATCGAATGCGCGTGAAGGGCCCGCATCGGAACTGATTCCGATGCGGGCCCTTCAGGAGTCGATTACGCGCCGACCTTGTAGCGGGCGAAGTCGGTCAGGGTGAGACCGGCGTCCTTGGCGACCTGCGCGACGGACTGCTTGTTGTCCTTCGCGTAGTCCTGATCGAGCAGGGCGACCTGCTTGAAGAACGCGTTCACGCGGCCCTCGACGATCTTCGGGAGAGCGGCCTCGGGCTTGCCCTCGTTGCGCGAGATCTCGGTGACGATCTCGCGCTCCTTCTCGACCTCGGCCTCGGGCACGTCGTCGCGCGAGAGGTAGGTCGGGTTGGCGAACGAGATGTGCTGCGCGAGGCTGCGCGCCGTCTCGGCGTCGTCACCCGTGTAGGCGAGCACCACGCCGACCTGCGGCGGGAGGTCCTTGTTCGTGCGGTGCAGGTAGATCTCGAACTTGTCGCCCTTGATCGTGCGCACGCGACGCAGCTCCACCTTCTCGCCGATGATCGCGGCCTCGTCCGAGATGAGCTCGGCGACGGTCTGCGAGCCGGCGGGGGCGGCCAGCGCGTCCTCGACCGAGTCGGCCGAGACCGCGGCAGCAGCCTCGAGCACCTTGTCGGCGAGGGCGATGAAGCGCTCGTTCTTCGCGACGAAGTCGGTCTCGGTGTTCAGCTCGAGGATCGTGACCTGGCCGTCGCGCTCGGCGGCGGCGACGAGGCCCTCGCTCGTGGAACGGTCGGCGCGCTTGGCGTTGCCCTTCGCGCCCTTGAGGCGGAGGATCTCGACGGCCTTCTCGAGGTCGCCGTCGGCCTCCTCGAGGGCCTTCTTGGTGTCGACCATGCCGGTGCCGAGCTGCTCGCGCAGGGTCTTGATGTCGGCGATCGTGAAGTTTGCCATGGGTGGCGGCTCCTTGTTGTCGAATTCTCGTGGATGCCTCGGCGGGACCGCGGGGACCTTGCGATCCGATGCGGCCCCGCCGAGGGGAAATCCTGCAGGGCGAACCTGCGTGCCGGTGAAGAGTGGGTTACGCCTCGTCGGCGGCGACGGCCACCTCGGTGACCTCGGCCTCGACCTCGTCAGCCGACTCGGTCGCGGGCTCCG
Source organism: Microbacterium alkaliflavum (assembly GCF_044325405.1). Taxonomy (NCBI): domain Bacteria; kingdom Bacillati; phylum Actinomycetota; class Actinomycetes; order Micrococcales; family Microbacteriaceae; genus Microbacterium; species Microbacterium alkaliflavum. The sequence goes on from NZ_JBIQWL010000002.1 coordinate 408,436, forward strand.
CGACCTCGACGACCTCGACGACCTCGACCGGAGCGGCCTCGGCCTCGACCGGGGCTGCGTCGGAGGGCGCGGCCTGCTCGAGGAGCTCGCGCTCCCACTCGGCGAGGGGCTCAGCGGCCTCGTCGGCCTCGTCGGCCGGCTGGTGGCGCTGGATGAGGCCCTCGGCGGCGGCGTCGGCGATGATGCGCGTGAGCAGGCTCACGGAGCGGATCGCGTCGTCGTTGCCGGGGATGGGGTACTGGAACTCGTCGGGGTCGGCGTTCGTGTCGAGGATGCCGATGACCGGGATGCCGAGCTTCTTGGCCTCGTCGATCGCGAGGTGCTCGCGCTTGGCGTCGATGACCCAGATCGCCGAAGGCGTCTTCTGGAGGTTGCGGATGCCGCCGAGCGACTTGTGCAGCTTGTCGAGCTCGCGCTTCTTGAGGAGGAGTTCCTTCTTGGTGAAGCCGCTCGCAGCCGGGTCGTCGAAGTTGAGCTCCTCGAGCTCCTTCATGCGCGCGAGGCGCTTCGACACCGTCGAGAAGTTCGTGAGGAGGCCACCCAGCCAGCGCTGGTTGACGTAGGGCTGGCCGACGCGCGTCGCCTGCTCGGCGAGGACTTCCTGGGCCTGCTTCTTGGTGCCGACGAAGAGGATCGTGCCGCCGTGGGCGACGGTCTCCTTGACGAACTCGTACGCCTTGTCGATGTACGTCAGCGACTGCTGGAGGTCGATGATGTGGATGCCGCTGCGCTCCGTGAGGATGAAGCGCTTGACTTTCGGGTTCCACCGGCGGGTCTGGTGCCCGAAGTGCACGCCGCTGTCGAGCAGCTGGCGAATCGTGACGACGGCCATGGCCGTTCTCCTGTCTGGCGCTCGCGCGCCTCTTGCGGTTGTTCGCGCCGGACGGATGATCCGGCGAGCCTGGTGCCCGGCATACGCCCACCCGCAGCGATATTCGCTTCGGGACCGTTGGGAGTGGATGCCGCGCGACGTGCAGACGTCACGCTCTGGGCACGCGGAGTCACCCCGACGAACGAGGTGCCTCATCAGTGTATCAGTCGCGGGGTGTCCTCCCCAGCCGGGGCCGGGGGTCGGTCCTGCACCGATCGTGGCCGCTGAACGTGACGGATTCCCGCCTGCGGGAGGGTGGAGGGATGCCGCATCCCGCGCGATCGCATCCTCTGCGGGCCCTGCGCGGGCTGTGCGTTCTCCTCCTCCTGGTCGGAGCGTGCGCCGGAGGTGCACCCGCGGCGGCGGCAGCGCCGACGTCGGGGTGGGTGTGGCCGGTCGCGCCGTTCCGGCTCGTGGCGCCGTACGTGCAGCCCGTCCACGACTACGCGCCGGGTCATCGCGGGATCGACCTGGAGTCGCTCGACGGATTCTCGGTGCGCTCCCCCGCCGACGGCGTGATCGCGTTCGTCGGCGATGTCGCCGGCCGGCCTGTCCTGACGATCGATCACGGAGCCGGGCTCGTCTCGACTCTCGAGCCCGTCTCGTCGACGCTGACGCCGGGGACCCGCGTCCTCCGCGGCGAGATGGTGGGCGACCTGTCTCTCGGCGGTCACGCCGCGTCGGGCGCCCTCCACTTCGGGGTCCGTCTGGACGGCGAGTACATCAATCCCCTGCTGCTCCTGGGCGGCGTGCCGCGCGCCGTGCTCCTGCCCTGCTGCGACTGAGGCTGCGGCTCCCGGTCATGCCCGCGGGTGGGCGAGCCGGTAGGCGGAGGCGAGCCGCTCGCTGGACACGTGGGTGTAGATCTGCGTCGTCCCGAGGCTCGCGTGGCCGAGCAGCTCCTGCACCGTGCGAAGGTCTGCGCCGCCGTCGAGGAGATGCGTCGCCGCCGAGTGCCGCAGGGCGTGCGGCCCCACGGTCGCGCCGACGACGGGCCCGAGCACGCGGGACACGACGTCGTAGGCCGCTCGCGTGCCGAGCCGTCGCCCGCGCGCGCCGAGGAAGACGGCGCCCTCCCGCGCGCGCTCCCCGGTCGTCGGCTCCGCGCGCGCGGCGAGGGCCGGGCGGCCGCGCACGAGGTATGCGTCGAGCGCGGCGCCCGCAGGGACGCCGAACGGCACCACCCGCTCCTTCGCCCCCTTGCCGAGCACGCGCGCCGTGCGCCGTGCGTGGTCGAGGTCGTCGACGTCGAGGCCGCACAGCTCCGACACGCGGATGCCGGCGCCATAGAGCAGCTCGAGGAGGGCGTGATCGCGCAGCGCGATCGGATCGCCCTCCGCTGCCTTGCGGCCCAGCGCGTCGAGGAGCGTCGCGACGGCGTCCAGCGTGGCAACGGCGGGCAGCGTGCGTCCGCGCTTGGGTGCCACGAGCCGCAGGCTCGGGTCGGCGGGGATGCTCTGCATCTCGGTCAGCCACGCGAAGAAGCCGCGGACGGCGGCGGTCCGCCGTGCGATCGTGGAGCGGGCGTCGCCGCGTTTCGTGGCGTTCCACAGCCATTCCCGGAGGTGCTCGAGGTCGACCTCGGCGACGGGGACATCGCCGACCGACGCCGCGAGGTCGGCGAGATCGGACCGATACGCGCGCACGGTCGCGGGCGAGAGTCGCCTGACATCGCGCAGCTGCGCGGCGTAGGCATCCACTGCATCCTCGATCCGCATGCTGCCAGCATGACTCCTCCCGGCGGGAGGCGGCGGCGCGACGCTCCGGGCCGCCGCGCCGCCGGATCAGGTCGTGCGGGATCGGCGCCAGCCCAGCCGGCTCTGCTCGGCATCACGCATGATGAGCATGAGTCCGAGGATCGCCTCGACGTGCTGCGGGGCCATTCCTGCGCGCCGCGCGATGTCGTCGACCTCGCGCCAGGAGCGGGTGCTCAGGGCGTCGCGCACGCGGGTCGTGTCGTCGGTGAGCGGATCGGGATCATCATCAGGCCCTCCGAAGGTGCACAGCCCGCCGAGGTCGAGCAGCTCGCGCACCTCGTCGGCATTCGTGACGCATACGGCGCCCGACTCGCGAAGCAGACGGTGACAGCCCGCCGAGGCGGCGCTCGTGATCGCACCGGGCACAGCACCGACGGCGCGTCCGAGGTCGAGTGCGTGATGGGCGGTGTTGAGCGAGCCGCTGCGCCAGCCCGCCTCCACCACGACAGTCGCATCGGACAGCGCCGCGATCAGGCGGTTGCGCTGTAAGAAGCGCCACTTCGTCGGGGCGGCACCGCACGGCGACTCGGCGACGACCGCGCCGTTGCGCGCGATCCGTTCGAGGAGGTCGGCGTGGCCGGCAGGGTACGGCCGGTCGGCACCGCTCGCGAGGAGCGCGACGGTCGGCGCATCGACAGCGAGGGCGGCGCGATGCGCGGCGCCGTCGATGCCGTAGGCGGCACCCGAGACGATGGGGATGCCCGAACCGCCGAGGTCGGCGGCGAGCTCCATGGCGACGTGATCGCCGTACGACGTCGCGGCGCGTGCCCCGACGATCGCGACCGACGGCTGCGGGCGCGCGAGCAGCGCGGCTTCGCCGCGCACCCACAGCGCCAGGGGCGCGTGCGCATCCAGGTCGGAGACACGGCTCGGCCATTCCGCATCACCGGGGACGACGAGGCGGATCCCCGCCCGCTCCGCGGTCGCGAGGGCGTCGTGCACCGCCTGCCTGCGCAGGCGCGGCATCCATCGCCTGCGTCCCTCCTCGACCTCCTCGAGCGAGACGTCGCCGAGGTCGACGCGGCTGCGCCCCACGGCAGCCTCGAGGGCGCCTTCCGCCCCCAGAGCCGCCACGAGCCGACCCGCCACCGAGTCGCCCGGCTCGACGAGGTGGCTCCAGACGACGCGCGCCTCCCGCTCTCGACGGGCGTCCGGATCGGCAGCCGCGGCCGGCGCGACGGCGGCAAGGAGGTCCGACATCTCGGTGGTGAATGCGATGGAGCCCGTCATGCGGTGATGCCCTTCTTGAGATACAGAGCGCGACCGACGTCTTCGATCGCGAGGGTGCTGCGCCCGGCGAGATCCGCGTGGGACCACGCGACTCTGAGCACGCGGTCGTATCCCCGCAGGGTCAGAGCGCCCCGGTGCAGTGCCGCATCGAGCGGCCTGCGCGCCGCGGCCGCGGGCGCGAGCGGACCCTCGCGCAGCCACGTGCCCGCGACCTGCGAGTTGAGCGTCCACGGCGTCGCGGCAAGGCGTGCGGCGGCCCGCTCCCGCGCCGCCGCCACACGCTCGCGCGCCGTCGCCGTCGTGATCCCCGGCTGCTCGAGCGCCCGCGCCCGGGCGACAGATACGCGCAGGAGCTGCAGCTCGATGTCGATCCGGTCGAGAAGCGGCCCGGACAGCCGGCCCAGATAACGCCGGATCGCCATGGCAGGGCACTCGCACGCGCCGCCCGGGACGCCGAAGTTGCCGCACGGACACGGATTGGTCGCGAGGATGAGCTGGAACCGCGCCGGATACGCGGCGGTCGCGCCCGCGCGATGGATGACGATCGAGCCGCTCTCCAGCGGCTGGCGGAGTGCGTCGAGCGAGCTCGCTGCGAACTCCCCCGCCTCGTCGAGGAACAGCACGCCGTCGCTGGCACGGGCGATCGCTCCTGGGCGCAGCTGCCGGGAGCCGCCCCCGACGAGTGCGGCCATGCTCGCCGAATGGTGGGGCGCCTCGAACGGCGGAGTGCGGCTGAGCGTCGTCACCGGCTCGCCCGACAGCGAGCGGATCGACGCCGTCGCCAGCGCCGCGCGGTCGTCGAGATCGGGGAGGATGCCGGGCAGCCGGCGGGCGAGCATCGTCTTGCCCGCGCCCGGCGGACCACTCATGAGCACGTGATGCCCGCCCGCCGCCGCGACGATGAGGGCCTCGACCGCCTCGCGCTGGCCGATGACCTCGCTGAGATCGGTCGGAATCGCGGAGACTTCCGGCGCGCCCACGCCCCCGACGGGCTCGTGCGCGACGTCTTCCACCTCTGCACCGTGCCAGCGCGCGACCTCGGCCAGGCTCACCGCGCCCAGCACGGTCACGCCCTCGACGAGCTCCGCCTCCTCGCGGTTGGCCCACGGCACGACGACGCGCGTGATGCCGGCCCGTGCGGCCGCGACGACGGCGGGCAGCACTCCCGGTACGGGCCGGAGCCGCCCGTCGAGCCCGAGCTCGCCCAGGTGCACAGTCGACGCGATGGACGCGGCATCCATCCCGCCCTCCGTCGCGAGGGCGGCGATCGCGACGGCGACGTCGAAGCCGGCACCGTGCTTGGGAAGGCTCGCCGGCGAGAGGTTGATCGTGAGGCGGCGGCGCGGCAGCACGAGACCGCTGTTGGCGCACGCGTTGTGCACGCGCTGGACGGCCTCTCCGAGCGCCTTGTCGGGAAGGCCGATGATGATGAATCTGGGCTCCTGGTTCGACAGGTCGGCCTCGACGTCGACGAGGGCGCCCTCTACCCCCGCGAGCGCGACCGACCACGTGCGCGCGACGGTCACACCACACCTGCCAGATGCTCCAGCGTCGCCGTCGCGGGATCGGGGCCGATGAGTCCCACCGCGTCGATGCGCAGCCGGCGGCCCTGCGCCGCGGCGGGGTGCGCCGCGATCCAGGCCATCGACAGGCGCCAGAGCCGTGACTTCTTGACATCGCCGACGGCCTCGAGCGGATGCCCGAACGCTTCCGAGCGACGCGTCTTCACCTCGACGACGACGAGCTCGGTGGCCGAGGCGACGACGAGATCGAGCTCGCCGCCCGCGGTTCGCCAGTTGCGGTCGAGGATCGTGAAACCGAGCGACTCGAAGTGGCGCGCGGCACGATCCTCGCCCGCGCGCCCGAGGACGTCCTTCTCTGCCATGACGGCATCGTCGCCCGAGCAGGGACCCGCATCGGGCGGCGGTGACGGCATCCGTGCAATCGTCGACCGACAGCCGTCCTGGGGAGGGGACCCTGCACGGACGGGGACCGAACCGCGGCGTCGCCGAGGCTGTCTAGGATGGATGCACCATGGATGACGAAGTCTTCGATGACTACGACCGCGAACTCGAGTTGGCTCTGTATCGCGAATACCGGGACGTCGTCTCGCAGTTCCAATACGTGATCGAGACCGAGCGGCGCTTCTATCTCGCCAACGAGGTCAATGTCGTGCGCCGCGACACGGAGCACGACTTCTACTTCGAGATCTCGATGACCGACGTCTGGGTGTGGGACATCTACCGCGCCGACCGCTTCGTGAAGTCGGTGCGCGTGCTGACGTTCAAGGACGTCAACGTGGAGGAGCTGTCGCGCCGCGACTTCCACCTGCCGGAAGAGCTGTCGCTCGACTCCTGACCCCGCTCGGAAGGGCGCGGCTCAGAAAAGCGTCGGCGTGTCGACGATCGACCACGACGCGCGGTGGTGCCGGCTGATGCCGTAGGTGCGGATCGCCTCGCGATGATCGGGGCTCGCGTAGCCCTTGTTGCTGGCCCAGTTGTACGCGGGCAGCTCGTCGTGCAGCCCGGTCATGAGCGTGTCCCGGGCGACCTTCGCGATCACGGATGCCGCGGCGGCGCTCGCGCAGTCGCGGTCGGCCTTGATGACAGGCTTGACGGTGAGCCCCACGGCGCCCGCGGGGGTGATGTAGTCGTAGTTGCCGTCGAGGAGCACGATCGCGTCTTCAGGGATGACGCCGTGCGCCCGCAGGTCGGCGAGGGCGCGGATCGTCGCGAGCCCCAGGGCGCGCATGATGCCGATCTCGTCGATCTCGACGCTGCTGGCCCAGCCGACGGCGCTTGCCGACACCCAGGCGGCTGCGCGGGCGGCCACGTCGGCGCGCTTGGGCTCGGGCACGAGCTTGGAGTCGCGCAGGCCAGCCGGGATGCGCCGCCGCGCGCCTGCGGGCGTCATGACGGCCGCGCCGACGGCGACGGGTCCTGCCAGGGCTCCGCGCCCGACCTCGTCGCACGCGATCACGATCGGGTGATCCCGCAGGAGCCGGCGCTCCAGGGTCAGTCGCGGCTCGACGACGGTCACCTTCCCGAGCTCTCCTCCACGGGCGTGCTGCCGCCGGAACCGCTGCCGGATCCGTCGGGGTCGGGCACGGCGGCGTACACCTCGGGATGGAAGTCGAGCATGCCGAATCGGTCGAACGGCCAGGTGATCACGAACGCCCTGCCGACGACGTTGTCGATCGGCACGAAGCCCTTGCCCGGCTGATCCTGGTTGTAGCGGGAGTCCTTCGAGCGGTAGCGGTTGTCGCCGAGGACCCACAGGCTGTCTGCGGGAACCGTGACGTCGAAGGGATCGCCGGACGCGGCGGACTCCCCGCTCGGCAGCTTCAGGTAATCGGTCTCGTCGATCGGCACCCCGTTGACCGTGACCTGTCCGATGGCGTTGCAGCACACGACGTGATCGCCGGGGAGCCCGATGATGCGCTTGACGAGGTGGTCGTCGCTGTCGGGCGCCGACAGGCCGACGAGCGACAGCAGCCAGTCGGCCGCCTCGACGAGCGGCTCGCGGGGCTCGGGGGTCGTCGGGGGAAGCCATCCGCCCGGGTCCTGGAACACGACGATGTCGCCGCGGTCGTAGCCCGTGAAGCGGGGCGTGATCTCGTCGACGAGGATGCGGTCGTTGATCAGGAGGGTGTCCTCCATGGATCCCGACGGGATGTAGAACGAGCGCACGAGGAATGTCTTCACGAGGAAGGACACCAGCACCGCGATGAGCACGATGATGATGACGTCGCGCAGGAAGTAGAGCCATCCACGACGGCGCTTCGGGTCGGATGACGATCGCGGAGTCGGCACTGGCTCCGCGGGAGCCGTCTGTTCGGTCGTCATCTCAGGTCCTTCACCGGGCTCGCCGGGGAGTTCGGTGGCCATCTCATCAAGGGTCGCACACTCGACAGGCTTCGGCGTTCGCACGCGGCATGTTCACGCCCCGACGGGTGATGAGCCCGGGAACGACGACACCCCGGGGTGATGACCCCGGGGTGTCGGTGCAGGAGAGAACTCAGTTCTCGCGCTTCTCCTTGATCTTGGCCTTCTTGCCACGGAGGTTGCGCAGGTAGTACAGCTTCGCGCGGCGGACGTCACCGCGGGTCACGACCTCGATGTGGTCGATGACCGGGCTGTGCACGGGGAACGTGCGCTCCACGCCGACCTGGAAGCTGATCTTGCGAACGGTGAAGGTCTCGCGCACACCGTCGCCGGAGCGGCCGATGACGACGCCCTGGAATACCTGGATGCGGGAGCGGTTGCCTTCGGTGATGTTGACGTGCACCTTCACGGTGTCGCCGGGGGCGAAGGGCGGGATGTCGGAGCGGAGCGAGGCCGCGTCGACGGCGTCGAGGATCTGCATGATCGTCACTTCCTGCGGCCGCCACAGGTCGACCGCGAAAAGAATGGAAAGGATGTCGTGTGCCCGAGGCCGCCGGAATCTCTTCCGTACGACGGGCTCCCCTGAGGCAGAGCCGGGTCAGGGCACAAACATCTATTCTGCCACGGATGCCGCGGCCCGCCAAAACGCGGCGCTCAGCCCGCTTCGCGCTGGTTCTTCTCGGTGATCACGAAGACGTCGCCCTCGGCCTGCGCCTGAGGCGGGGCCGCCGGACCGGAGGCTCCCGCCATCGGGTCGGGCGGGAGGTAGGCGATGCCCTCGGTCGTGTACATGACCATCCTCGACGGCCTGGCCTCGCGCCACAGCTGCCACAGGGTGAGCCAGAACAGCCCGACCCCGACGATGATCGTGATCACCAGGGCGGGGGCCCACCAGGCCGGGTCGTAGAACCCGAGGGAGATGATGAGGAGGTGCCAGGCGCTGAAGCCGAGCACGTCCCACCACGAGACCGCGCGCTGTGCGCGCACCGTGCCACGAGCCCGGACGAGGAGCGTCAGGACGAGCTGTCCGATGAACACGACCGGGATGGAGATGAACAGCCACAGGAACGCCCAGCCGCCTGCGCGGAAGATCCCCCAGCCGACGAGGAGCCACAGCGGCAGCAGGAACGCGGCCGGAATCATCCAGCTGAAGAACGCGCGACGCACCCACATGCGACCGATGGTACGCCGTCGCGGAGCACCCCGGGCGGGGTGCGCGTGTCACCGGGGCATCCTCACAGCCTCCCCTGTCGGGATCCGACAGAATGGACCGACGAGAGGAGCGCCATGATCGAGCTGCGCACACCCGCCGAGATCGAGGCCATGCGGCCGGCGGGGCGATTCGTGGCCGAGGTGCTCGCGACGCTGAGGGACGAGACGAAGGTCGGCACGAACCTGCTCGCGATCGACCGTCGTGCGCACGAGCTCATCCGCCGGGCCGGTGCCGAGTCCTGCTACATCGACTATCACCCGTCCTTTGGTGCGAGCCCCTTCGGCAAGGTCATCTGCACGTCGATCAACGACGCCGTGCTGCACGGACTGCCTTTCGACTACGCCATTCGCGACGGCGACCTCGTCTCGCTCGACCTCGCCGTGTCGATCGACGGGTGGGTCGCCGACTCCGCCGTGTCGTTCGTGGTCGGCACGGCGCGCGACGAGGACCTCGCGCTCATCGACACCACCGAACGGGCCTTGGATGCCGCGATCGCGGCCGCCGTCGTCGGCAACCGCATCGGCGACATCTCGTCTGCGATCGCCGAGGTGGCGCACGCCGACGGCTACAGCATCAACACCGACTTCGGCGGGCACGGCGTCGGCCGGGTCATGCACGGCGATCCGCACGTGCCCAACGACGGCAAGCCGAACCGCGGCTATCCGCTGCGGGCAGGACTCGTCGTCGCGCTCGAGCCGTGGTTCCTCGCGACGACCGACGAGCTCGTGACCGACCCCGACGGCTGGACACTGCGCAGCGTCGACGGGTCACGCGGGGCGCACTCCGAGCACACCGTCGCGATCACGGAGGACGGCCCGATCGTCCTGACCGACCGGTCGTTCCTCGGCGTCCACTGAGCCAGTCGAAGCGTGACGACCGGGCGCGGCGCTACGCCCGCGTGTCGACGATCGCGGCGGCTTCGGGCGGCAGCACGAGCGCGCCGTCGACGACGGCGGTCGCGGCATCCGTGGCCAGAAGGACGCGCGAGACGTGCGTGAACGATGCGGGCGCGCCGCTCAGGTTGACGAGCACGAGCAGCGGCCCGCGTCGCAGCCGATAGACGCGGCCGCCGGCAGTCTCGACCGCCTCGCCGCCGAGTGAGGCGAAGTCGGGGTCGGTGAGCTCAGGGTGCTCGCGGCGCAGGCGGGCGAGCGACCGGTAGAGGGCGAGCAGCCGCGCGTGGTCGGCCGTGGAGGCCTCGTCCCACCTCAGCTTCGACCGCTCGAACGTGGTGGGGTCCTGCGGGTCGGGCACGAGCGCGGGGTCCCACCCCATGCGGGAGAACTCCTCCATGCGCCCCGCCCGCACGGCCCCGGCGAGCCACTCCTCGGGATGCGAGGTGAAGAACTGCCAGGGTGTCGAGGCGCCCCACTCCTCCCCCATGAACAGCATCGGCGTGCCCGGGGCCGTGAGGGTCAGCACGGCCGCGACGGCCAGCCGCTCGAAGGAGAGGGACTGAGAGAGCCGGTCGCCGGCCGCCCGGTTGCCGATCTGGTCGTGATCCTGCGCGAACGTGACCAGTCGCCACGCGGGCACGCTCGGAGGAATCGGATGCCCGTGGTCGCGGCCCCGGAACGAGGAATGGGTGCCGTCGTGGAAGAAGCCCTGCGACCAGACCTTGGGCAGCGCGTCGAGTGCGGCGAAGTCGGCGTAGTAGCCGACGGTCTCACCCGTCAGCGCGACGTGCACGGCGTGATGCCAGTCGTCGCTCCACTGCGCCGCGAGGCCGTATCCGCCCGCTTCGCGCGGGAGGATGAGCTTCGGGTCGTTGAGATCGGACTCGGCGATGAGCGTGAGCGGCCGGCCGAGGCGGGCCGAGAGCGCATCGACCTGCTCGGCGAGCTCCTGCAGGATATGCGTCGGGCTGGAGTCCTTGAGCGCGTGGACGGCGTCGAGGCGCAGCCCGTCGACATGGTGGTCACGGAGCCACATGAGTGCGTTCTCCAGGATGTACGAACGCACGGGCGGCTCGTCGAGGTCGACCGTGTAGCCCCACGTGTTGCGGCTCGCGTCGCGCAGATAGGGCCCGAACTCCGGCAGGTAGTTGCCGCTCGGCCCGAGGTGGTTGTACACGACGTCCTGAATGACGGCGAGACCGGCGCCGTGCGCCGCGTCGACGAACCGCTGATAGGCCGCCGGTCCTCCGTAGGCCTCGTGCACCGTGTACCAGAGCGTGCCGTCGTAGCCCCAGTTCCAGACGCCGTTGAAGGCGTTGACGGGCAAGAGCTCGACATGCGTCACGCCGAGGTCGGTGAGGTGGCCGAGCCGGCCGATCGCGGCATCCAGGGTGCCTTCGGGAGTGAACGTGCCGATGTGCAGCTCGTAGATCAGACCGCCCGCGAGCTCACGACCCTGCCACGCGTCGTCGGCCCAGGGGTGGGCGCCGACATCGAACCAGGCGGAGGGGCCGTGCACTCCGTGCGGCTGCCGGCGCGAGCGCGGGTCGGCGCGGAGGGCGTCGGAGTCGTCGAGCACGAAGCCGTACTCCTCGCCGTCGGCGAGCACCACGTCCGAAGACCACCAGCCGCCGTCGCCGGGGCGGAGCTCGGCATCCGCTCCCCCTTCCGGCCGGCGCAGTCTCACTCTCCGCGCGCGCGGCGCCCACACCTCGATCACGCGTCGGCCTCCGTCGCGAGCAGGGCCACGGGATAGATGGAGAGCAGGTCGGCCAGGCGAACCTCGGTGCCCTCGAACCGGCGTCCCGTGAGCACGTCGACCGTCGGACCCGAGTGGCGCAGCAGCACTGTGTCGCCCCATCCGCCGCGGCGCTCGAGTGCGACCGGCAGCCGCGTGCCGACGGCGAGGGCGCCGCCGCGGTCGAAGGCGATCGCGTGCGCGGCGGCGTCGCCGACCGCCGTCATGGGGGTGTAGCGGGTGAACAGCTCGGGGCGGTCGCGGCGCAGCCGCAGCGTACGAGAGGTGAGGAGCAGCTTCGCTGCGCCCTGCTTGTCGATGACGGGGTACTCCCCCCGCTCCAGAGCCGCGTCGACCTCGGCGAGCAGGACGCGGCGCGCCGCGTAGTCGACGGGCCGGCGGTTGTCGGGGTCGACGAGGGAGGTCTCCCACAGCTCGGAGCCCTGGTAGACGTCGGGCACCCCCGGGGCCGCGAGCTGGAGCAGCTTCGCGCTGAGCGCGTTCGACCAGCCGTAACGGCGGATCTCGCCGACGAAGTCGTTCACCATCGCGACAGCGCGGCCGAAGGCGGCGTCGATCAGATCGTGCACGCGCTCCTCGAACGCGGAGTCGGGATCCCACCAACCCGTTCCCTCAGCGGCTTCGCGCGCCGCCTTCTCGGCGAATCCGTGGAGGCGCTCCGGGGTTGCGGGCCACGCGCCGACGATCGCCTGCCAGAGCAGGTCGTCGAAGGGGCCGTGTCCCGTCGAGGCGACGCCGCGGAGGCCGTCGAGCACGTCGGCCCACCGCTCGGGCAGCTCCGAGAGCACCGAGAGGCGGGCGCGCACGTCCTCCGCGCGCTTCGTGTCGTGCGTCGACAGCGCCGTCATCGCGGTGGGCCAGGATGCCTGGCGCGCGGCGAACGCCCGGTGGAAGCCGTCGACCGAGACCGCGAAGACGCTGGGGTCGCCCCCGACCTCCGTGAGTGTGCCGAGCCGCGTCTGCCGGTAGAACGCGGTGTCTTCGACGCCCTTCGCCATGACCGGACCCGTCGTCTGCTCGAACCGGCGCGAGACCTCGAGCGACGGATCGCCCAGCAGAGGGATGAGCGTCGCGATCGCGTCGCCGAGATCGGGACGGCGGGCGGATGCCTCCGCCTCCGCCGCGTCGAGATGCTCCCGACCCGCCGGGAGATACGAGCGGTACACGGGGAAGCAGGCGAGGAGCTCGGCGAGGGCATCCTCGGCCCGTTCGACCGGCTCGGGCAGGCACCTGACGAGCCGCCGCACTTCGGACACCAGGATCGTGTCGACGATCGTGCGCTTCGTCTCGTGCACGAGGTCGGCGTAGGCGGGCGCCGGCGGCAGCCCGGTCTCGACGCGAAGCCGTTCGTCGAGCGCGTCGAGGCGCCGCTCCCCCGCCGGATCGATCAGCACGCGGTCGATGACGGCCATCGCGTCGTAGCCCGTCGTGCCGTCGGTCTCCCACCAGGACGGGAGGTCCTCGGGATGGTCCGTGCCGCTGTGCTCGAGGATCTTCTCGACGAGAACGTAGATCCCGTCGGTCGCGGCGGCGAGCTGCTCGAGATAGCCCCCGGGATCGGCGAGGCCGTCGGGATGATCGATCCGCAGGCCGTCGACGAGCTCCTCTCGCACCCAGCGCAGGATCTCGGTGTGCGTCTCTCGGAAGACGGCCGCATCTTCCACCCTCACTCCGGCGAGCGAGGTCGTGGCGAAGAAGCGCCGGTAGTTGAGCTCCGACGCCTGACGCCGCCAGAAGAGGAGCTCCCAGTGCTGCGCCGCGAGGACCGTGCGGAGGATCGCGGCGTCGGTCGAGGGCTCGGCGGGCGCCGTTCCCTCGGCGAGCGGCACCACATGGTCGTAGTAGCGCACGACGCCGAAGGGCGCCTGCGCCGTGGGTTCGGGGTCGGCGGTGAGCTCCCCTGCCGCAAGGGCGGCGTCGAGCTCGCGACCGAGGATCGGCAGACGCACGCGGCCTTCGCCGAACTCCCAGTCGATGTCGAACGCCGCCGCGTGCCGGGAGTCGCGGCCCCGCAGCAGGACGTCCCACCACCACGGGTTCTGGGTCGGCTGCGCGACGCCCATGTGGTTGGGCACGATGTCGACGAGGATCCCGAGCCGCGCGCGGCGCGCGGCATCCACGAATCTCCGCAGGCCCTCGCGGCCGCCGCGCGCGGGATCGACGCGCGACGGGTCGACGACGTCGTAGCCGTGCTCGGATCCCTCGGCCGCCTCGAGCACGGGCGAGAGGTAGGCCCAGTCGGCCCCGAGATCATGGAGATAGCCCGTCACGTCGGCCGCGGCATCCAGATCGAATGCGCTCGTGATCTGCAGGCGATACGTCGACGACGGATGCGACACCGCTGCTCGCCTACTTGGGGATCTCGATCTTGGGTGCCGCCGCCGGGACCTCGTCGACGGACGTCGTGAGCGTCGCCGCCACCGACGCCGCGACCGAGTGGTCGGCCTCACCCTCGACCGGCGTGTGCTCGCGCAACAGCATGAGAGCCTTCGGCTTGACCCTCAGCGAGTCACCGGGCCCGACGGGGTCGCCGCCGGCCTGCTCCCCCGCCGTGTCGACGAGCAGATCCCACTGGGGGCTGAAGTCGACGTCGGGGATGACGAAGTCGATCGGCTCGTCGCCCGCGTTGAAGAACATGATGAAGTGCTTGTCCGAGATCGGCTGACCGCGTCGGTCGCGTTCGCGGATGCCCTTGCCGTTGAGGAAGACGCTGATCCCCCGGCCGAAGCCCGACTCCCAGTCCTCCGGCTGCATCTGGGTGCCGTCCGGACGGCCCCACGCGATGTCGGGCACCGGCTGTCCGGCTTCGCGGCGCACGGGGCGCCCGTTGAAGAACCGCTGGCGCCGGAAGGTGGGATGCTCGCGGCGGAGCTTTGCGAGCGCGGCCGTGAACTCGATGAGGGGCTGGTCGGCGGTCTCCCAGTTGATCCAGGTCAGCTCGCTGTCCTGCGCGTAGCCGTTGTTGTTGCCGTTCTGCGTGCGACCCAGCTCGTCACCGTGCAGGAGCATCGGAACACCCTGCGAGAGCATGAGGGTCGCGATGAAGTTGCGCTGCTGGCGGGCCCGGAGCGTCAGGACCTTCTTGTCGTCGGTGGGGCCCTCGACGCCGCTGTTCCAGGAGCGGTTGTGCGATTCGCCGTCCTTGTTCCCCTCGCCGTTCGCGTCGTTGTGCTTCTCGTTGTACGACACGAGGTCGCGCAGCGTGAAGCCGTCGTGCGCGGTGACGAAGTTGATGGATGCCACCGGGCGGCGCCCGGAGTGCTCGTAGAGGTCGGCCGACCCCGTGAGCCGAGACGCGAATTCACCCAGCGTCGCGGGCTCGCCGCGCCAGAAGTCACGCACGGTGTCGCGGTACTTGCCGTTCCACTCGGTCCACTGCGGCGGGAAGTTGCCCACCTGGTACCCGCCCGGTCCGACGTCCCACGGCTCCGCGATGAGCTTGACCTGCGAGACCACCGGGTCCTGCTGCACGAGCTCGAAGAAGGCAGCGAGGCGGTCGACGTCGTAGAACTCGCGCGCGAGGGTCGCGGCGAGGTCGAAGCGGAACCCGTCGACGTGCATCTCGAGCACCCAGTACCGCAGCGAGTCCATGATGAGCTGCAGCGCGTGCGGGTTGCCGACGTTGAGGCTGTTCCCCGTGCCGGTGTAGTCGGTGTAATACCGCCGGTCCTTGTCCTCCAGCCGATAGTACGCGGCGTTGTCGATGCCCCGCATCGAGAGGGTCGGGCCCATGTGATTGCCCTCGGCCGTGTGGTTGTAGACGACGTCGAGGATCACCTCGATTCCCGCGGCGTGGAGCGCCCGGACCATGCCCTTGAACTCCTGCACCTGCTGGCCGCGGTCGCCCGTCGCCGAGTACGTGTTCTGCGGCGCGAGGAAGGCGATCGTGTTGTAGCCCCAGTAGTTGGAGAGGCCCTTCTCCTGCAGCGTCGAGTCGTCGACGAACTGGTGCACGGGCATGAGCTCGATCGCCGTCACGCCGAGCTTCTTGAGGTGCTCGATGATCGCGGGGTGCGCGATGGCGCTGTAGGTGCCGCGGATCTCCTCGGGGATCGCGGGATGCAGCTTCGTGAGCCCCTTGACGTGCGCTTCGTAGATGAGCGTCTCGGAGTACGGAGTCTTCGGCTGCCGGTCGCCGCCCCAGTCGAAGAACGGGTTGACGACGACGCCCTTCATCATCGACGAGGCGGAATCCTTGTCGTTGCGCGACTCGTGGTCGCCGAAGTCGTAGCCGAAGACCGACTGGTTCCACTTCACCTGGCCCTCGACGGCCTTTGCGTAGGGGTCGAGGAGCAGCTTGTTGGCGTTGAACCGCTTCCCCGACGCGGGGTCGTACTCTCCGTGGACGCGATAGCCGTAGCGCTGGCCCGGCCCGACGTTGGGAAGGTAGGCGTGCCAGACGAACGCGTCCACGTCGCGCAGCTCGACGCGCGTCTCTTTGCCGCGGTCGCCGAAAAGGCAGAGCTCGATTCGCTCGGCGCCTTCGCTGAAGATCGCGAAGTTCGTCCCGTTGCCGTCGTATGTCGCTCCGAGCGGATACGCGGACCCTGGCCATGCCTCCATGGACAGTCCTCCTCGCTGTGGGTAACCCACCCTAGTAGAGCGCGGCGAACGCGCTTGCGGGCCTTGCGCGGCCGAGCCGGAAGTGATGCGGGATGCCGCGGTGCGGTCAGTCGAGGACTTCGCTGCCGCCCGTTCCGACCGTGTGGACGCGCACGTTGTTGGTCGATCCCGCGATCCCGGGAGGAGCGCCGGCCGTGACGACCACGCGGTCGCCGCGGTGGGCCAGGCCCGAGCCGAGCAGCGCGTCGTCGAGGATCGTCATGAGCTCGTCGGTCGTGGCGCCGCGCTCGACGAGGAAGGTCTCGACACCCCAGAGCAGGGCGTTTCGCGACCGCGTCGACGGGAGGTCGGTGAAGGCCAGGATCGGAACGCGGTCGCGGAGCCGCGACATGCGCCGCGCGGAATCCCCCGACTGGCTGAAGACGCAGACGTAGGCCGCTTCGACGAAGTCGGCGATGCTCCGCGCAGCGAGCGTCATCGCTCCGCCCTGCGTGCGCGGCTTGGTGCCGAGCGGAGGGATCCGCTCGAGTCCGTGCTCCTCGCTCGACGCGATGATGCGCGCCATCGTCTCGACGACCGTGACGGGGTGCGCTCCGACGCTCGTCTCGCCCGAGAGCATGACGGCGTCGGCGCCGTCGAGGACGGCGTTGGCCACGTCGCTCGTCTCCGCGCGAGTCGGAACGGGATTCTCGATCATCGACTCGAGCATCTGGGTCGCCACGATGACGGGCTTGGCCCAGCGCCGTGCGAGCTCGATCGCCCGCTTCTGCACGATCGGAACGCTCTCGAGCGGGAGCTCCACACCGAGGTCGCCACGCGCGACCATCACGCCGTCGAACGCGTCGATGATCTCCTGCAGGTGTTCGACCGCCTCGGGCTTCTCGATCTTCGCGATGATCGGGATGCGCCGGCCTTCCTCGGCCATGATGACGCGGGCGCGCTGCACGTCCTTCGGACTGCGCACGAACGACAGCGCGATCATGTCGGCGCCCAGGCGCAGCGCCCAGCGCAGGTCGGCCTCGTCCTTCTCGCTGAGGGCCGGGGCGCTGACGGCGACGCCGGGCAGGTTGATGCCCTTGTTGTTCGAGACGGTGCCCCCGATGACGACTTCGGTCCGCACCCGCACGCCGTCGGTGGAGAGCACGCGCACGCGCACCTTGCCGTCGTCGATGAGGAGGATGTCGCCCGCGGAGACGTCCTTCGCCAGTTCGGGGAACGTCGTGCCGACGAGGTCCTTCGTGCCGGGCACGTCCTCGGTCGTGATGGTGAAGATGTCGCCGGGCTCGAGGTCGTGCGGTCCGTCGGCGAAGCGCGCGAGCCGGATCTTCGGGCCCTGCAGGTCGACGAGCACGCCGACCGCGCGACCCGTGACGTCGCTCGCCCGGCGCACGTGGGCGTAGGCCTTCTCATGCACGGGGTATTCGCCGTGGCTTCTGTTGAGACGCGCAACGTCGAGGCCGGCGCGGACGAGCGCCTCGACCGTCTCATAGCTCTCGGTGGACGGCCCCAGGGTGGCGACGATCTTGGCGCGACGCATACTGCTCCTCCTCGCGGATTCGGATCCACTCTGCCTCATCGCGGCGATCACGAGATTGCCGCCGCATGACCGTCTCGTTTCGATCGCCGGTTTCAGTCCGCGCTGAGCGCCGCCTCCGGGAGGGCGGCGACGCGGCGGAAGGCATCCGGCGTCTCGACCGCGCGACGCACGGCCGAGACGACGAGGTCGACGTCCTCCGGCGTGTTGTAGAGGGCGAAGCTCACGCGGCAGCTCGCCTCGAGACCCAGTTCGTGGTGCGCCAGCGTCGCGCAGTGGCATCCCGCCCGCGACTCGACCCCCTGCGCGTTGAGCGCTCGGGCGACGTCGAACGGCGACTGACCGTGCACGGTGAAGGCGACGAGCGGCGTGCGCTCCTGCCCGCGTGGCACCCCGTGGATCTCGAGGCCCGGGATGCTCGACAGCCCGTCCATCGCGCGCTGCGTCAGGAAGGACGTGTGGTCGGTGACGATCGACATCGCCGCCTCGACGGATTCGGGCCGGAGCGGATCGTCGCTGCGGAACCAGGCGCGCTCCGCATCGGCGCCCACGAGGTCGACGATCAGGCGGAGCGTCTGCGCCGAGGCGATGACGCCGAGGATGTTGGGCGTTCCGGCCGAGAACTTCCACGGCAGGTCGTTGTACGACACGCGGTCGGGGTACACCTGCCCCTCCGCGATCATGTCGCCGCCGTAGAGGAAGGGCGGGAGCGACGAGCGCAGCGACTCCCTCATGTACAGCACGCCCACACCGAAGGGCGCGAGCAGCTTGTGGAACGAGAACGCGACGAAGTCGGCGTCCATCGCCTGCACGTCCAGGCGCGTGCTCGCGAACCGCTGCGCGGCATCGACGAGGAGCAGCGCACCGCGATGTCCGTCGGGCTGGTCGTAGCCGCCTGCGTCGGCGATCTCGCGCACACGGTCGAGCGGCGGCTTGGTGCCGAGGAAGTTCGATCCGCCCGTGCAGCAGACGAGCTTCGTCCGGTCGTCGACGAGCGACGCGAGGTGCGCGAGGTCGAGCTCGCCCGTCTCGCGGTCGAAGCGCGCCAGGCGGCACTCCACGTGGCGGCCGAAGCGGGGCAGGATCTCGCGGCACAGCGCGTGCCACGGCACGTAGTTCGAGTTGTGCTCCATGAGCGTCGTCACGACGTTGTCGCCGTCCCGGAAGTCGGCCATGAGCGAGTACATCACCGCGTTGATCGCCTCGGTGGTGCCGCGGTGCATCGAGAGCGAGCGGCGCGAGGGCGCGTTTATCCACGCGGCGACGGTGTCGAAGGATGCCTCGAACATCTCGGTCGTGCGGATCGACGCGTCCGACTGCCCGCGGTGCACGTTCTCATACGTCTCGGAGACGTCGCGGAGCAGCTCGAACAGAGCGAGCGGCGGCTGGGTGCTCGCGGCGTTGTTCGCCACGATCCGCTCGCGGTCGGGAAACGCGAACTGGGTTCGGATCAACTCGAGGTCGCGCGGTGCGAGGGCGCGCATGCAATGAGAATCCTCCTGGTCGGTCCTGGAAACAAGACGTCGTCCGTGCGTCTTCTCACATCGACGGCGACGGCGAGGTGAGGGAAACGTTCGATCGGAGTAACCGAACGCGGCCCGGCGACGAAACACCGCGCTCCTACCTTGGCGAACACCGAAGACCCACGTCGATCGGAGATCCCCATGACCGAGCAGCCCACCCGACCCGCCGCCTCCCGCGAAGGGTCTGTCGTCAAACCGAAACATGGCGCTGACGGCGGTGCAACACGAGCCGCGTACGGTGACGCCATGAGCACCACCCCGGCACCCGACGCACACGTCGTCGTCGTCGGCGCCGGAATGGTCGCACACCGCTTCGTCGAGAGCCTGCTCAGCCGAGGCGGCGCCGACGTGCGCGTGACGCTCATCGGCGAGGAGGCGCGGCATCCCTACGACCGCGTGGGCCTCACCGGATTCTTCGCCGGGGCCAGCCCCGACGACCTCACACTGGACCGCGCGATGCTCGACGATGCGCGCGTGCGGTTCATCAGCGGCGACGCCGTCACCCGCATCGATCGCAAGGCGCGCAGTGTGCGCACGGCGAGCGGGCTCGACGTCGACTACGACCGGCTCGTGCTGGCGACGGGATCGTACGCCGCCCGGCTCGCCGTCGACGGCTTCGGGCACGAGGGCTGCTTCGTGTACCGCACGTTGTCGGACGTCGAGCGGCTGAAGAGCTTCGTCCAGGCGCGCTCGCGCGAGCTGGGGCGGCCGCTCACGGGCATGGTGATCGGCGGCGGCCTGCTCGGCCTCGAGGCGGCCGGCGCCCTGCAGGGTCTCGATGTCGCGTGCACGGTCGTGCAATCGTCCGACCGTCTCATGTCGGCGCAGCTCGACCTCCCCGGCGGCAATTCCCTGCGTCGGCTCATCGAGTCGCGCGGCATCAAGGTCAAGACGGAGTCGATCACGACACGCCTCGACGCCGACCGGTCGGGCAAGGTCGTCGGGCTGGAGTTCCGCTCGGGCGACTACGCCGCCGCCGACGTCGTCGTCTTCACGGTCGGCGTGCGTCCGCGCGACGAGCTCGCACGGGAGGCCCGCCTCGATGTGCACCCGCGCGGCGGCGTCCTGATCGACGAGGCGTGCCAGACCTCCGACCCGAACATCCTCGCGATCGGCGAGGTCGCCAACTTCGACGGGCTCTGCGTCGGGCTCGTCGCGCCCGGCTACGCGATGGCGGAGGTCGCCGCGACGCGGCTGCTCGGCGGCGAGGCATCCTTCCCCGGTTACGACCTCTCGACGAAGCTCAAGCTGAGCGGTGTCGACGTGGCGAGCTTCGGCGACGCGTTCGCCGAGACGCCCGGCGCGCTCGACGTCGTCTACGCCGACCCGGTGGCCGGCGTCTACAAGAAGCTCGTGCTCTCCGACGACGCCAAGACGCTGCTCGGCGGCATCCTCGTGGGCGACGCCTCTGCGTACGGCTCGCTGCGCCCGCTCGTCGGCGGCGCGCTCGGGGGCGATCCCGCCGCCTACCTCATGCCCGAGGGCGGCGTCGCGGCCCCCACCGGCGACCTGCCCGACGAGGCGCTCGTCTGCTCGTGCAACAGCGTCACGGCGGGCACGATCCGAAGCGCCGTGCACGAGGAGGGCTGCACCGACGTCGCGGCGATCAAGTCGTGCACGAAGGCCGGAGCCGCCTGCGGCTCGTGCGTCATGATGGTCAAGAAGATCGTCGGCACGGAGCTCGCGAAGTCGGGCGCCGCGCTGAGCAACGCCCTCTGCGAGCACTTCGAGATGTCGCGCCGGCAGCTCTTCGACGCCGTGCGGGTCTCCGGCCTGCGCACCTTCAGCGCCGTCATCGAGCGCTTCGGCGTCGGGCGCGGCTGCGACATCTGCAAGCCCGCTCTCGCGAGCATCCTGTCGACGCTCACCGGCACGCACGTGCTCGAGGGCGAGAACGCGACCCTGCAGGACACCAACGACCACGTCATGGCGAACCTGCAGAAGGACGGCAGCTACTCGGTCGTGCCGCGCATTCCCGGAGGCGAGATCACGCCCGAGGGCCTGCTCGTCATCGGCCAGGTCGCGAAGGACTTCAACCTCTACACGAAGATCACCGGCGGCCAGCGGATCGACCTGTTCGGAGCGCGGCTGGAACAGCTTCCCGACATCTGGAAGCGCCTCGTCGACGCGGGCTTCGAGTCGGGCCACGCGTACGGCAAGTCGCTGCGCACCGTGAAGTCGTGCGTCGGCTCGACGTGGTGCCGGTATGGCGTGCAGGACTCCGTCGGCATGGCCGTGCAGCTCGAGCTGCGGTACCGCGGCCTGCGGTCGCCGCACAAGCTCAAGCTGGGCGTCTCGGGCTGCGCGCGGGAGTGCGCCGAGGCGCGCGGCAAGGACGTCGGCGTCATCGCGACCGAGGCCGGCTGGAACATGTACGTCGGCGGCAACGGCGGGTTCACCCCGCGCCACGCCGTGCTGCTCGCCGAGGGGCTCAGCGACGACGACCTGCTCACGGCGATCGACCGCTTCCTGATGTACTACATCTTCACGGCCGACCGCCTGCAGCGCACCGCTCCGTGGTTCGAAGACCTCGACGGCGGCATCGAGGGTCTCCGCGCCGTCATCTTCGATGACAGCCTCGGCATCTGCGACGACCTCGACGCTGCGATGGCCGCCCACATCGGCGCCTACGAGGACGAGTGGAAGGCCACGATCGAAGACCCCGAGAAGCTCAAGCGCTTCGCGTCGTTCGTCAACGCCCCCAAGACGCCCGACCCCTCGCTCGCGTACACGGTCGAGCGCGGGCAGCCCCGCCCCGCGACCCTCGAGGAGCGCGAAGACAGCCGCGTCCTCATCGCGGGCACGACCCTGGAAGTGCGCCGATGACCCTAGTGGAGACACCTATGACGCACACGCCCGCATGGGTGCGCATCTGCACCCTCGACGACCTCGAGATCGAGCGGGGCCGCGCGGCCCTGCTCGGCGACACGCAGGTCGCGCTCTTCCTGACCCATGGCGGACGCGTCTTCGCCGTGTCGAACCTCGACCCGTACAGCGGCGCGCATGTCATCTCGCGTGGCATCGTGGGTACGAAGCAGGATGCCCCGACCGTCGCGTCGCCCATGTACAAGCAGGTCTTCGACCTGCGCACGGGCGTGTGCCTGGACACGCAGGGCAAGGAGCCCGCCGCCCTCACGGTGTGGCCCGTGGCCGTGCGCGACGGCGACGTCTACCTCAAGGAGCTCTCATGACGACGATGCTGGGCATCTCGCTCGCGGGCCGTGACGTGGTCATGGTCGGCGGAGGTCCCGTCACGGCACGGCGCCTGCGCCGCTTCCTCGACGAGGGGGCGATCGTGCGCATCATCGCGCCCGAGCTGTGCGACGAGATCGGCGAGCTCGCTTTCGCGCACGGGATCACGTGGATGCCTCGCCCTGTCGTCGCCGACGACCTCGACGGCGCATGGCTCGTGCACACGGCGACCGGCGATCCCCGCGTCGACGCGGATGTCGCCGCGGCGTGCGAGACCCGCCGCATCCTGTGCGTCAACGCCTCGGACGGCGCGCACGGGTCGGCGCGGCTCGCGGCCGAGACCCGCGCCGGCGACGTCGTCGTCGGCGTCGTCTCGGATGCCGGAGTCGACCCCCGTCGCGCCGGGCGCCTCCGCGACGCGATCGCAGGGATGCTGCGCGAAGGACGCCTCCCGCTGCGCCGTCGCCGCGCCACCGCGGCGGGCCGTGTCGACCTCGTCGGCGGCGGCCCCGGCCCCATCGACCTCCTGACGATCCGCGGGCGGCGCCTGCTCGCCGAGGCCGATGTCGTCGTCGCCGACCGCCTCGGACCCACCGACGTGATCGGCGAGCTGGACCCCGACGTCGAGGTCATCGACGTCGGCAAGCGCCCCGGACACCACCCCGTGCCTCAGGAAGAGATCAACCGGATCATCGTCGAGCACGCGAAGGCCGGCAAGCGCGTCGTGCGCCTCAAGGGCGGCGACCCCTTCGTCTACGGTCGCGGCGGCGAAGAGGTCGCGGCGTGCCTCGCGGCGGGTGTCCCCGTCGACGTCGTGCCGGGACTGACGAGCGTCGTGTCGGTGCCTCAGTCCGCCGGCATCCCCGTGACCCACCGGGGCACCGCGGCATCCATCCATGTCGTCAACGGGCAGGCCGAGCCGACGCCGGCGACGGCCGCCGCCCTCGCCGATCCCGCCGTCACGACGGTCGTGCTGATGGGCGTCGCGGGTCTCGCCCGCCTCGTCGACACCGCGTTCGCGGGTGGTGCGGCCTCCGACAAGCCTGTCGCGATCGTCGAGAACGGCCACACGCCCCAGCAGCGGACGACGCGCACGACGCTCGGACGGGCCGTCGCGGACGCCGCGGCGGCCGGCGTGCGCAACCCCGCCGTCATCGTCGTCGGCGACGTGGCGCGGGCCGACCTCCTGCTTCCCGCCGACATCATGGCGGGTGACGCCGACAGGTGAGCGATCCGAACCGCCCCGTCCTGTCGGCAGCCCTCGACGGCTGCACGATCGTCATCGCCGTCGATCGCCGCTCCGGCGAGCTCGCCGCGGCCCTCGAGCGGCACGGCGCCACGGTGCGCCGCGCTCCCGCGCTCACGATCGTCCCGCACATCGACGACGAGGCGCTCCTCGCCCGCACGCGCGAGCTGATCGAGAATCCGCCCGACGTCGTGGTCGCCACGACCGGCGTCGGGTTCCGCGGCTGGATGGAGGCGGCCGACGAGGCCGGCATGCTCGACGACCTGCACGCGGCGTTCGCCAAGGCGCAGATCGTCGCCCGCGGGCCCAAGGCGCGCGGTGCGATCCAGCAGGCGGGCCTCACCGCCGACTGGGTCGCCGAGTCCGAGACGTCCGCCGAGCTCGGCGAGTTCCTCCTCGCCGAGGGCGTCGCGGGCCGCCGCATCGCGGTGCAGCACCACGGATCGGGCGCCGACGGACTCGACGAGCTGTTCGAGGGCGACGGCGCCGACGTCGTGAGCCTCACGGTCTACCGCTGGGGCCCGCCGCCCGACCCCGAGACGGTGCGCCGCTCCGTCGTCGCGACCGGATCGGGCGAGGTCGACGCCGTGCTGTTCACGTCGGCGCCCGGCGCCCACGAGTGGGTCGCGGCGGCGCGGCGCGAAGGGGTGCTCGGCGACATCCGCGAGCTCGTCCACACCGGCCGCGTGCTCCTGGCCGCCGTCGGCCCGATCACGGCCGGCCCCCTCGAAGAGGTCGGCCTCGAGCCGCTCGTCGCCGAGCGCGGTCGCCTCGGCTCCCTCGTACGTGCAGTGGTCACGCACTTCGGCGGCGGCCACGCCCCGTCGCGCGACACGACGGCCGGACGCCTCGAGCTGCGCAGCAGCGGCGCCGTCCTCGACGGCCGCTTCATCCCGCTCTCGCGGACGGGCACCGACGTGCTCGGTGTGCTCTTCGACGCCGACGGCTCGGTCGTCAGCCGCAGCGAGCTGCAGTGCGCGCTCCCCCGGTCCGGCGACAACACCCACGCCGTCGAGATGGCCGTCGCGCGCGTGCGTGAGGCGCTCGGAGTTCCCGATCTCATCAAGACCGTCGTCAAGCGCGGCTACCGCCTCAACGTCGTGGAGCCGGGAGGCAGCCTGTGACCGCTCCGACCCTCATCGCGTGCTCGCACGGCACCGCGTCGAACGACGGTCGCCGCGCGATCCGCAGCCTCGTCGAGCAGGTGCGTGCCATCCTCCCGAACGTCCCGGTGCGCGAGGCGTTCGTCGACGTCGAGCAGCCCGCGGTCGATGCCGTCGTGGCCGAGGTCGCGGCATCCGGTCCCGCCGTCGTCGTGCCCCTCCTGCTGTCGACGGGCTTCCACACGCGCGTCGACATCGCCCGCGCGGTGCGGCCGTACCCGCACGTCGTGGCAGCGCCCGCGCTCGGCCCGCACGACCTTCTCGCCCTCGTGCTGGAGGACCGCCTCCGCGAGGTGGGACTCCGCTCGGGTGATGCCGTCGTGCTCGCCGCCGCCGGGTCCAGCGACCCCGCCGCCGAAGGCGACGTGCGACGCATGGGCGAACGGGTCGCCGAGCTCCTCCACGCGCGCGTCACGGTCGGCTTCGCGGCCGGCGCGCATCCGCGCATCGAGGCCGCCGTGGCCGACGCGCGACAGAAGGGTGCCCGACGCGTCATCGCCGCGAGCTACGTGCTCGCGCCGGGACACTTCGCCGGAGTCATCGCGAACGGCGGTGCAGACCTCGTGACGGCGCCGCTCGCGCCCGATCTGCGCATCGCCGCCGTCGTCGCCGAGCGCTACGAGACCGCCCGGGCCGCGCTCACCGCGACGGTCTGAAGCGGTTCGGCTGATCAGAGCAGGTCGGGGCGGCGCTCGTGCGTGCGCTCGAGGCTCTGATCGCGACGCCACTGCGCGATGGCGCCGTGGTTGCCGCTGAGCAGGATCGCCGGCACTTCGAGCTCCCGCCAGACGGGCGGCTTCGTGTAGCTCGGATACTCGAGCAGCCCGTCCTCGTGCGACTCCTCGACGAGGCTCTCCGGGTTGCCGACGACACCGGGCACGAGCCGCGACACCGCCTCGATCATCGCCATCGCCGCGACCTCGCCGCCGTTGAGCACGTAGTCGCCCAGGCTCACGCTGCGCACGCGCCCGCGTTCGGAGTAGTGGTCGATGACGCGCTGGTCGATGCCCTCGTACCGCCCGCACGCGAAGACGAGGTGCGCCTCCTCGGCGAGCTCGCGCGCCAGACGCTGCGTGAACCGCTCGCCCGCCGGCGACGGCACGATGAGTAGAGCCTCGTCGTCGAGCATCTGGTCGAGCGCCTCGCCCCACGGCTCGGGCTTCATGACCATGCCGGCGCCCCCGCCATAGGGAGTGTCGTCGACCGTGCGGTGGCGGTCGTGGGTCCAGTCGCGCAGATCGTGCACCCGGAGATCCAGGATGCCGCGCTCCCGCGCCTTGCCGATCAGTGAGACGTCGAGCACATCGAAGAAGCCCGGAAAGATCGTCACGATGTCGATGCGCACGGCTTCGAGTCTAGGCATCCACCCGTGTTTCCAATGTGTGACGAAGGCTTCACCCGGCGCCCGACGCGAGGTGCGGCGCATTTGACGCAGAGGTAACCGGCCCGGCAGGAGGGCGGAAACACGAGGCCAATAGCTTCGCCTCATAACCTTCCCGAGGAGGCACGATGACCACGTCCGTGACATCCCCCCAGGTCGGCACAGATGCCGCCGCACCCGGCTCCACCCCTGTAACGCTCACCCGACGCCCCGGCCGCTGGATCGACGGCTGGAATCCGGAAGACGCCGTCTTCTGGCAGTCCGAGGGGCGCGCGATCGCGCGCCGCAACCTCGGCTGGTCGATCTTCGCCGAGTTCCTCGGCTTCATCGTCTGGCAGCTGTGGAGCATCGTCGTCGTGATGCTCCCCGGCGCGGGCTTCACATTCTCGAGCTCCGAGGTGTTCTGGCTCATCTCACTGCCGAGCCTCGTGGGAGCGACGATGCGCTTCCCCTACACCTTCATGGTCGCCAGGTTCGGCGGCCGCAACTGGACGATGATCTCGGCGGGACTGCTGCTGATCCCCGCGATCCTGCTCGGCGTCGTGGTCGGCAACCCCGACACCCCGTTCGGCGTCATGCTCGCAGTCGCCGCCCTCGCCGGCTTCGGCGGCGGCAACTTCGCGAGCTCGATGGCCAACATCACCTACTTCTTCCCGCAGAAGGAGAAGGGCTGGGCACTCGGACTCAACGCGGCCGGCGGCAACATCGGCACCGCGGTCGCGCAGTTCGCCGTGCCGATCGTCGTGACCCTGGGCGCCGCTTACACGACGATGAACCTGTCGCTCGCCGGGTGGATGTGGGTGCCGCTCATCCTGGTCGCGATCTGGGGCGCGTGGCGCTTCATGGACAACCTCTCCAACGCGAAGGCCGACGTCGCGGGCTCCGCGGCGGCACTGCGCGAGCCGCACCTGTGGCTCCTGGCCTTGCTCTACATCGGCACGTTCGGCTCGTTCATCGGCTTCGCGAGCGTCTTCCCGAAGCTCATCGCCGACCAGTTCCCGGAGTTCTCGACGATCCAGGTCGGCCAGGCGGCCGTGTCGCTCGCGTTCCTCGGCGCCCTCGTCGGCTCGCTCGCCCGCCCGTATGGCGGCAAGCTCGCCGACCGCGTCGGTGGCGCCCGGGTCACGGTCGGTGCGTTCACGGTGATGGCCGTCGGCGCGCTGTCGCTGATCTGGACGATGCCGCTGCACAACTTCGGCGTCTTCCTCGCGTGCTTCCTCGTGCTCTTCTCGGCGACCGGCGTCGGCAACGGCTCGACGTACCGCATGATCCCGAACGTGTTCGCGGCCCGCACCCTGGCGATCGGCGCCGAGGGTGAGGCGAAGGTGCGGATGCAGCGCAAGGCCGCGGCCGCGCTCGGGCTCATCTCGGCGATCGGCGCGTACGGCGGGTTCGTCATCCCGCAGGTGCTCAACCTCTCGCAGCAGACGACGGGGGCCTACACGGGCGCGTTCTACGGCTTCGTGATCGCGTACGCGCTCCTGCTGACGCTCACGATCGCGGTCTACATCGTGCCCCGGAAGTCGCTGGCCGGTCAGCGCATCTGAGCTCTTCCCGTCGAAGCGGGCCGCACCCTCCGGGGTGCGGCCCGTTTCATCGTGCGCGGCCCCCGGCCCCCGAGCTTGTCGAGGGGTCGAGCCCGAAGCTCCGCGGAACGTCGGCCTTCGACGGTTCGGGATGCCGCGCGTGCACAGCTGCGGAGATCTCGCGCGGCGCGCCGGCGCGCACCGGCGCGTCGGCCGGAATCCCCGCCGTTGTGCACGGCGCCAGGGCCTGAGTGCCGTGCGCGGCCGGTCGCGGCATCCCTCTTCCCGAGGCATAGCTGCGGAGATCTCGCGCGGCGCGCCGGCCCGCGGCGGCGTGTCGGCGGATATCCCCGCCGTTGTGCACGGCGCCGCCGCCTGGCGGGCGCAGCGGCGTCAGCGGCAGCATCCTTCACCCGCGAGGCACAACCGCGGACAATCTGCACGACGCGCCGACCCGCACTGGCGCGTGGGCCGAAATCCCCGCCGTTGTGCACGGCGCCACGGCGGTATGCCGAGCCGTCAGTAGACGTCGCGCACGTAGCGCTTCTGCGCCACGAGCGACTGCTTGAACTCGACGGCAGCCTCGGCCGAAAGCCCGCCGTGGCGCTGCGCGATGAGGTCGAAGGTGTCGTCGACGTCCTTCGCCATGCGGCTCGCATCGCCGCAGACGTAGACGTGGGCCCCCTCGTCGAGCCAGCGCCACAGCTCGACTCCGTGCTCGATCATGCGGTCCTGCACGTAGACCTTCTGGCGCTGGTCGCGCGAGAAGGCGACGTCGAGGCGCGTGAGGAAGCCGTCGTCGCGGAGCTGGACGAGCTCGTCGCGGTAATAGAAGTCGGTCGCCTCGTGCTGCTCGCCGAAGAAGAGCCAGTTGCGGCCCGTGTGCCCGTCGGCCCGGCGGTCGTGCAGGAACCCGCGGAAAGGTGCGACGCCCGTGCCCGGCCCGATCATGATCATGCGGGCGGTCGGGTCTGCCGGCGGCCGGAAGTGCGG
Source organism: Microbacterium alkaliflavum (assembly GCF_044325405.1). Taxonomy (NCBI): domain Bacteria; kingdom Bacillati; phylum Actinomycetota; class Actinomycetes; order Micrococcales; family Microbacteriaceae; genus Microbacterium; species Microbacterium alkaliflavum. Next base: position 437,167 of record NZ_JBIQWL010000002.1, read on the forward strand.
CGACTTCTGCAGGTACACGGGCGCCTCGTCGGCGCCGTCGGCGAGGAACGTCGAGGCGACGCCGCCGCGGGCGAGTCCGGCCTCGGTCTCGAAGCGCACGACCGACACCGTGAGCTGCACTTCGTCGGGGCTCGTCTTGGGGCTCGACGAGATCGAGTACTGGCGCGGCTGCAGGCGCTTGAGCACCGTCATCCACTCCGCCGCGTCGGCCTGCACGGGGAAGGCGCGGAGGAGGTCGACGGCCTGCATGCTCCACAGGTACTGCTCGAGGCGGCCCTTGTTCTCGCGGCGCAGCATCGTCGCGAGGGTCTGGTCGCTGTTGCGCTCGGCGACGAACGACAGCAGGTCGGACGTGATGCGCGTGATGTCGAGCTGTGCCGAGAGCGCCTCGTCGAGGAAGCGCTCCTCACCCTCGAGCTCGACGACGCTGCGCGCGGCGAGACCTGTCGCGGCGAGCCACTCGGCCACGACGGCGGAGGAGTTCGGGGCCACCACGCCGAGCGAGTCGCCGGCCTCGTACGACACGCCCGCGTGCGAGAGGTCGAACCCGAACTGCCGCACCTCCTTCGCCGACCCCGCACCGCTGAGCAGTCGATTGGTGACGAGCCGGGCGCGCACGGGGTTCGAGCGCGTGAAGAGGCGGCGCGTGGGCGGCGCTTCGATCGCGAGCGGGGATGCCGCCTCCCCCGTCCCCAACAGTGCGGCGACCTGGTCGAGCCAGGCCGAAGCCGGCCCCGCGTACTCGGGCTCGCAGTCGACGCGCGGCGCGATCGCCGTCGCACCCAGCGCCGCGAGTCGCTCGTCGATGCTGCGCCCATGTCCGCAGAAGTCGTCGTAGCTCGGGTCGCCGATCGCGAAGACGGCGTACTCGAGGTCGTCGAGGGCAGCCGCGCCGTCGGCGCTCAGCGCGTCCCAAAGGCCGGCGGCGTTGTCGGGCGGCCCGCCGTCGCCGAAGGTCGATGTCACGACGAGAAGCTTGCGCACCGTCGCGAGCTCGTCGACGCTCATGTCGACCATGCTCACGGCGCGGGCCGGGATGCCACGACCCTGCAGCGTCGCGACGCACGTCCCAGCGACCTCCTCTGCGTTGCCCGTCTGCGAGCCCCACAGCACCGTGACCTCCTCGACGGCACCGGCGTCGGCCGCCGCCGCGAGGCCCGTGCGCGAGTAGAGCCCCGCGAGCATGCCGTCGAACCACGCGCGCGTGACGGCGGTGAGGGGCGCCGCCGCGGGAAGCACGGGCACGAGCCCGGCCTCGACGGGCGCCGCTTCCAGCGCCGCCAGGAAGCCGGCGATGTAGACGCCCTCGGCCTCGGTCACACGCGGCTGGGCGACGCCCACGCCCGCTGCGGCCAGCACGTCGCGCACGCCGCCGGGAAGCGGCATCCCGGGTGCCTTCTCCGCGACGGAGGCGGGAGCAGGCCCCACGCGCCGCAGCGACACCGCGGCGAACTTGAACTCGGGCTGCAGCGACGCGCTGTCGACGGCATCGCTCGTGACGGCGTTGACCGTGAGGTACTCGCCGTGCTCGTCGTTCCAGTGGAACGGGGCGAAGCAGTTGCCGGGCCGCACGCGGTCCGTCACGACGGCCGGAAGCACGACCCGGCCGCGCCGCGACGAGATCTCGACCTGGTCGCCCGCGGCGATGCCGAGCGCCTCGGCATCGGCCGGGTTGACCTCGACGAACGGGTCGGGATTGAGCCGCACGAGCTTGTCGACCTTGCCGGTCTTGGTCATCGTGTGCCACTGGTGCTGGAGGCGACCCGTGTTGAGCACCCACGGGAAGTCGTCGTCGGGCTGCTCCTGCGGGCCGAGGTGCGGCCGCGCGAGGAACTGCGCGCGGCGCGACGGCGTCGCGAACGCCAGCCGGGGCGTCGTGCCGTCCTGTTCGCGGTGCAGACTCTGGCTCACGCCGTCGTTGAGATACCGGATGGGATGCCGTTCCGCGGCGTCGTCGGGGGGCGCGGGCCACTGCACGGGGCCTTCGCGAAGCCGGTCGTACGTGACGCCCCGCACATCCCACCCCGTCTGCGGGTTCCAGAACCGGCGGATCTCATCGAAGACCTCTTCGCTCGACGTGAACGAGAATCCCTCGGCGAACCCCATCGCCCTTGCGATGCCGCAGATCGTGAGCCAGTCGGGCTGCGCGTCGCCCGGGGCTTCGCTCGCGCGCTGCACGAGGGTCATGGTGCGGTCGCTGTTGACCATGACGCCCTCGGACTCGACCCACAGCGTCGCCGGCAGCAGCACGTCTGCGTACGCGTTGGTGGCCGTCTCGGTGAAGACGTCCTGGACGATGACGAGCTCGGCGGCCTCGAGCCCCGCGATGACGTTCTTGCGGTTCGCTACGGATGCCACCGGGTTGGTGCAGATGATCCAGGCGGCCTTGATCTCGCCCTCCGCCATGCGCCGGTACATGTCGATCGTGCCGGCGCCGGCCTCGGCGCGGATCGTGCCGGGAGCCAGCTCCCAGACGTCCTCGACGAACGAGCGGTCCGCCGCGCTGAAGACCGCGCGCTGGCCGGGCAGGCCGGGGCCCATGTAGCCCATCTCGCGCCCGCCCATCGCGTTGGGCTGGCCCGTGAGCGAGAACGGGCCGCTGCCAGGGCGGCAGATCGCTCCCGTCGCGAGGTGCAGATTGCAGATCGCGTTCGTGTGCCACGTGCCCTGCGTCGACTGGTTCAGCCCCATCGTCCAGAGCGTCATCCACTCGCCCGCCTCGGCGATCCACTTCGCGGCGGTGCGGATGTCCTCCTCCGGCAGGCCGGTGATCGCAGCGACGCGGGCCGGCGGATAGTCCTCGAGGAAGGCGGGCATGTCGTCCCAGCCCTCGGTGTGCGCCGCGATGAAGTCGGCGTCGACGGCGCCGTCGGCGACGAGCAGGTGGAGGAGCCCGTTGAGCAGCGCGAGGTCGGTGCCGGGCGCGATCGGCAGGTACAGGTCGGCGCGATCCGCCGTGGCGGTCCTCCGGGGGTCGACCACGATGAGCTTCGCACCCTGCTTGAGCCGGTCGGCCATGCGGAGGAAGAGGATGGGGTGGCAGTCGGCCATGTTCGACCCGATGACGAAGAACAGGTCTGCCCGGTCGAAGTCCTCGTACGATCCGGGGGGGCCGTCGGCCCCGAGGGACTGCTTGTAGCCCGTTCCGGCGGAAGCCATGCACAGCCGCGAGTTCGATTCGATGTGCAGGCCGCGCAGGTAGCCCTTGACGAGCTTGTTCGAGAGGTACTGGGCCTCGATCGACATCTGCCCCGACACGTATACCGCGACGGCATCGGGCCCGTGCTCGTCGACGATGGCCCGCAGGCGCGACCCTGCGTGCGCGATCGCGTCGTCGAGCGGCACCGGCACCGGCTCCTCGCCGCGGGACGGCCGCACGTGCGCGCTCGTCATTCGCCCGGGCGCGCGCATGAGTTCGAGGTGCGTCGCACCCTTCGTGCACAGCCGGCCCCCGTTCACGGGGTGCAGCTTGTCGCCCGAGGTCTTCGTGATGCCGGCGGACGGGTCGGTGGACACGCTGATCCCGCAGCCGACTCCGCAGTACGAGCACACCGAACGGACGTCGGTCGAGGGCGTACGTGCCCCCGCCGTCGTCGAATCGGCGAGAAGGCTCATGCTCCGATGATCCCGGAGCGATGTTCCACGGCGTGGCGCGCCGTGTTACCGACGGATCACACCGACCTCACGGTTCGCCGTGACCGGGTGTGATTTCCGGTTCGGCCGGTCAGCACAGCGACTGCTCGGGCGCGCCGCCCCCGATGACCCCGATGAGCGGCTCCGCGCCGCACCCGCCGCGGCCGCCCCGACGAGGAGCTGGCCGGCGAGGGCTCTGCGCATCATGCAAGACCCTTGGGGCCGGGCGATCAGCCGCGCTCGTCCTCATCCGCCGCGTCCTCGTCGAGCTCCTCATCCGAGACCTCGACGGCCTCGGTCTCTTCCTCGTCGCCGGCGATCTCTTCGAAGAGGCCGGCAGGCGGGGTCACGACGACGCGCCCTGCGGCGATGTCGACCTCGGGCACGATCGCCTTCACGAACGGCACGAGGATCTCACGCTCGTCGCCGGCTTCCGCCGCGCGCACGATGAGAAGGTCCTGCGCCGGAAAATGGTCGACGCGGACGACGCGTCCGACGACGACGTCGTCACGCACGACGTCGAGGCCGACCAGCTGGTGGTCGTACCACGCGTCATCCTCGGCCGGCGCGGCCTGCGCGTCCTGGTCGATCCAGAGGATCGCGCGGACGAGCTCCTCTGCCGCGTTGCGATCGTCAACGCCCTCGAAGAACGCCACGGGGTGGCTGTTCATCCACTTGAACTCGCGGACGGTGAGCGGCTTGCCATGCCACGGCGAGGACTCGGGGACCTGCAGAGTGAAGGTCGCACCCGGGACGAATCGGCCGTCGGGGTCGTCGGTGTACAGCTCGAGCTTGAGGGCGCCCTTGAGGCCATGGGCCTTCACGAGGCGCCCGACGCGCAGCTGCGTCTTGGCCGGCTTGGCCGCGCGGGCAGGGCCCTTGCCCGTGCCCGTCGCGGTGGTGTCCGGCGTTTCTGCGTCCGCCATCAGTCGTCAGCGACGTCGACGCGGACGCGTCGTCCGTCGGCGAGCGCTGAGATGAGCGTGCGCAGGGCCTTGGCCGTGCGTCCGCCGCGCCCGATCACGCGACCTCGGTCATCGGGGTGCACGTGCACCTCGAGGACGTCGCCGCGAGACGACGTCGAGGAGTCGATGCGCACGTCGTCCGGGTGATCGACGATCCCCTTGACGACGTGCTCGAGCGCGGCGGCCAGCACGGATTACTCGGCGTCCGAAGCGGCGTCGGCCTCGTCGGCGGCAGGCGCCTCGGCGACGGGCTCTTCGGCCTTCTTCTCGGCCTTGGGCTTGATGACCGACTTCTTCGACGAGTCGACCTCGAAGTCGGCCTTGGTCTCGGCGGTGCGGACCGTCGAAACGGCGTTCGCGTCGCCCTTGAACTTGCCCCAGTCGCCCGTGAGCTTGAGGATGGCGGCGACCTGCTCGGTCGGCTGCGCGCCGACGCTCAGCCAGTACTGCGCGCGCTCGGAGTCGACCTCGATGAACGAGGGCTCCTCGGTCGGGTGGTACTTGCCGATCTCTTCGATGACACGACCGTCGCGCTTGGTGCGCGAGTCGGCGACGACGATGCGGTAGTAGGGCGCACGGATCTTGCCGAGGCGCTTGAGACGGATCTTGACAGCCACGATTCTCCTGAATGTGTGGAAAGTGAGTGAACCGATCGCCTGGAGCGTGGGGTGCACACCCGGCGGAAGCTCTGAAGGAGGACCTGTGCGCTGGATAGAGGGTCGAGCGCCCGGTCCGACCCATAATTCTCTCACACCCGCGGCACCGTCGCGAACTGGCGGCGATCCCTGGCGAGACGGAATGAACCAATCCAGCGCGAGCGGACATAACAGAGTATGAACGACGAAGATGTCGCCGATTGGGAGGCGCTCGGCAGGGGCGACCCGCTCGGCCTCGCTCGGCTCTTCGACCGGCACGAGGCGCGACTGTTCCGTCACGCCGCCCGGCTCCTCACGGTCCGCGAGGACGCCAAGGATGCCGTCGCGATCGCATTCTTCGAGCTGTGGCGGCGGCGCGGTTCGGTACGGCTCGTGGACGGGTCGCCGCTGCCGTGGCTCATCAACACGGTGTCCAACACGTCGCGGAACCTTGAACGGTCCGCGCGGCGCTACCGAGCTGTGCTGGGACGCGTGCCGAGCACACCTGCCGCCGAGGGCGTTCGACCAGCCGACGAGACGGGGGTGCTCGCAGCCTTGCGCCGACTTCCCGAGAAGGAGCAGAGCGTCGTCGTTCTCACGATCATGCAGGGCTACCGCGAGAGCGAGACCGCGACGGCCCTGGGCATACCGGTCGGGACGGTCAAATCGCGGCTCTCGCGCGCGAAGGCGCGGCTGCGCGGCGAACTCGAGCAGATGGGGATGGTGCCATGAGCGACCCGATGTCGCCACGCGAGCACGACGACATGCGCGATCTCCTGATCGCGGGCACGCAGCGCATCCGTCCCGCCGTCTCCCGTCGTGCCTGGGTGAGCGTGGGCATCGCCGCAATCCTCGTCGGCGCGACGGTCGGAGGTGTCGCGACCGCCGCCCTGAACACACCGCGGCACGGCACGCCGCCCGCGAGCCCGGCTCCCTCGTCGACTCCGACGTCGACGCCGATCCCGACGCGCACCTCGGACGAGGTCATCCCGTTCGACCCGAACGCCCTCGAACCGACCCTGCCCGACCTCGCCGCGCCCGCGGAAGGCACGCACGTCACTCCGCCGCCGGATCCGCCCCAGGACGCGCGCGTCATGCTCGGCACCCGCAGCTGGCTCGACGAGCAGGGCATCGACTTCATGTCGGCACAGGGCTTCCAGAGGGTCGCGGGCATCCAGGCGTGGACCGCGCCTCTCACGGACGGCACCGGCTGGTGCATCCTGATCCGCAAGGACTTCAGCGGGGGCGGCTTCTCGGAGGTCGCCTGTGACGCCGACGGCGCGCCCGCTCGGGTCGAGCGTGAAGTCGACGGCGCTCTGTTGCGCTTCACGATCGTCGGCGACGCGATCGACGTCTACAACGTGCCCCGATGAGCGGGTGAGCGCGCCCCGGCGCACATGACCCCCCGCGTCGCGAACCGGCTGCCGCGACGCCGGGTCGACGCATCCGCATGCGAAACTGTGCCCATGACGGTGCCTTTCGCGACATCCGCCCGGTCCACCGTGGGGCTCGAATGGGAGCTCATGCTCGCCGACGGCACCACGGGCGACCTGGTCCCGCGTGCGCCGGAGGTGCTCGACGCGATCGGCGATGAGACCGAGCACGAGCGCTTCACCGTCACGGGCGAGCTCCTGACGAACACCGTCGAGGTCACGAGCGGCATCGGCGACACCGTGGCCGCCGCCGTCGACGACATCGCCGATGCGATCAAGGCCGTCCGCTCGGCGACCGATCCCCTCGGCATCGAGCTCCTCTGCGCCGGGAGCCACCCTTTCGCGCAGTGGTACGACCAGCAGGTCACCGACAAGACGCGGTATCACAAGCTCATCGAGCGCACCCAGTGGTGGGGCCGCAACATGATGATCTGGGGCATTCACGTGCACGTCGGGGTCGAAGACGTCAACAAGGTGTTCCCGATCATCGGCGCCCTGTCGGTCTACCTGCCGCATCTGCAGGCGCTCTCGGCGTCGTCGCCGTTCTGGGCGGGCGAGCGCACGGGGTACGCGTCGAACCGGGCCCTGGTCTTCCAGCAGCTGCCGACGGCGGGACTGCCGTGGGCGTTTCGCGATTGGGCGCAGTTCGAGGCCTACCTCGACGACATGGAGCGCACGGGCGTCATGGCCGACGCGACCGAGGTGCGCTGGGACATCCGCCCCGCACCGCGCTGGGGCACGATCGAGGTGCGTGCCTGCGACGGCATGTCGACCCTTCCCGAACTCGCCGCCGTCGCGGCGCTCGTGCAGGTACTCGTCGAGCACTTCTCGCGCGAGCTCGACGAGGGGCGCGAGCTGCCCGTCATCCCGCCGTGGTTCGTACGCGAGAACAAGTGGCGCGCGGCCCGGTACGGCCTCGACGCCCGCGTCATCGTCGACGCCGACGGCACTCAGCTCCCCGTGCGCGACCACCTCCGCGAGACGATGGACCGATTCGCCGACATCGCCGTCGAGCTCAAATGCGGTCGGGAGTTCGCGGGCCTCGAGACGACCCTCACACAGGGCGCGTCCTACGCACGCCAGCTGCTGGTGGCCGATGCCGCCGACGGCGATCTGCGCGAGGTCGTGCAGCACCTCATCCGCGAGTTCCGCGCCGGGCCGACCCTCCGCGACCACCTGGCCCAGTTCGGCCACTGACGTCGGTCGTGGGTTCGTCTCGCCCACTTCAACGACAGGTCAACCACGCATCTGCAGGCCGGATTCGTCCAGAACATCCTGCGGGTCCGTGGTTGACCTGTTTCGGCGGAGGCGAACAGGCCGAGAGGGGGATGCCGTGGGTCAGCCGCGTCCGAGCATGCGCTGCAGCTCGGCGAGATCCTCGGCCGACGGTGCGCCCTTCGCGCCGTTGCCGCCGAGGCCGAAGCCCGACCCGGTCGGCTCCGACGCGGCCTGCGCCGCGATGCCGGCGTTCTCGGCCGCGCGCTTGGCGGGGTTGCCCGACCGCGAGCCGGACCGCGACTTCTGCTGCTTGCCGCGCTTCGTCGAGGCGCCAGGGCGTCCCGCGCCGGGCACGGGGCCCATGCCGGGGATGTTCGGCACGCCGCCGCGCGCGACGGTCTTCATCATCTTCGCCGCCTGCTCGAAGCGGTTCACGAGCGCGTTGACGTCGGTGACGGTCATGCCGGAGCCGCGCGCGATGCGCAGGCGTCGCGAGCCGTTGAGCACCTTGGGGTTGCGGCGCTCCCCCGGCGTCATGGAGCGGATGATGGCCTCGGTGCGGTCGATCTCGCGCTCGTCGAAGTCGTCGAGCTGCTGCTTCATCTGGCCCATGCCCGGGAGCATCCCGAGCATCTTCTTCATCGACCCCATCTTCTTCATCTGCTGAAGCTGGTCGAGGAAGTCCTCGAGGGTGAACTGCTCCTTCGCGAGCTTCTCGGCGACCTTCATCGCCTCTTCCTCGTCGAAGGCCTGCTGGGCCTGCTCGATGAGGGTCAGGATGTCGCCGAGGTCGAGGATGCGCGACGCCATGCGGTCGGGATAGAAGGGCTCGAGGTCGTCGAGGTTCTCACCCGTCGAGGCGAAGATGATGGGGCGGCCGGTGATGGATGCCACCGAGAGTGCCGCGCCGCCGCGCGCATCGCCGTCGAGCTTCGAGAGCACGACACCGGTGAAGTCGACGCCCTCCTGGAAGGCCTTGGCCGTGTTGACGGCATCCTGACCGATCATCGCGTCGATGACGAACAGGACCTCGTCGGGGTCGACCGCCTTGCGGATGTCGGACGCCTGCTTCATGAGCTCGGCGTCGACACCGAGGCGACCCGCCGTGTCGATGATGACGATGTCGTGCTGCTGGCGGCGCGCGATCTCCACGCCGTCGCGCGCGACCTGCACAGGGTCGCCGACGCCGTTGCCCGGCTGCGGCGCGTAGACGGCGGCGCCGGCCTGGCCCGCGACGATCTGCAGCTGGTTGACGGCGTTGGGGCGCTGGAGGTCGGCCGCGACGAGCAGCGGCGTGTGGCCGTCCTTCTCGAGCTGTTTGGCGAGCTTGCCTGCGAAGGTCGTCTTACCCGAGCCCTGGAGGCCTGCGAGCATGATGACGGTCGGCGGGTTCTTCGCGAACTGCAGGCGCCGCTGCTCGCCGCCGAGGATGGCGACGAGCTCCTCGTTGACGATCTGCACCACCTGCTGGGCCGGGTTGAGGGCCCGGTTGACCTCGTCGCCGAGCGCGCGCTCGCGCACCTTGGCGGTGAAGTCCTTGACGACGGGCAGCGCGACGTCGGCGTCGAGCAGGGCGCGACGGATCTCGCGCACCGTGCCGTCGACGTCCGCGGGCGTGAGCTTGCCCTTGGTGCGGAGGTTGCGGAAGGTCTCGGTGAGCCGATCGGAGAGCGTGCCGAAGGTAGCCATGATCCCCCGATTCTACGGGCCCTTCGACAGGCTCAGGATTCGCGATCCTATTATGGACCGTCGGGTCCGAGCTCCTGGAAAAGGGTGATCTGCAGGTCGGCGGGCGCCTGCAGCCTCGCGTTGAGCGAACGCCAGGGCGTGATGCGAGGGGATGCCTGCAGATCGGCGCCCGCTGCGACCAGGCGATCGGCGACGGACTCGGTGTCGCCGACCTCGAACGCGATGCGGATCGGGCGGCTCGGAGCATCCCCGTCCGTCTCGACGCTGTCGATCAGCGCGACCTGTCCTGCGTTGGAGAGCTCGAGGGTCGCCTCCCCCGCTGCGAGGATCACGACCCGGGCGTCGCCCTCCCCTTCGTAAGACTCGCGTTCGACGAGGCCGAGCTCGTCGCGGTAGAAGGCGAGCGCCTCCTCGAAGTCGTCCGCGCGGGCGACGACCCGCAGCTGCCGGGCGCCCGACGGCAGCGTCGGTGCCGCCGCGCTCAGGGCGAGGGAGAGTGAGCGGGCGAGCGGTGCGCGCCCGGCGCCCTCGTGCGCCCACGCCTCGATCGCGGCGAGCACGGCTCCTCCGTGCGCCGCGCCCGCGACCTCTGCCGCGATCGACGCGGCACCCGCGCGCTGGAGCCGCTGCGAGACGGCCAGGGCGATACGGGCGCGGCGGAGGGATGCCTCCCGCTCGAGCTCGCCGGTGAGGCCCATGGCATCCGTGTTGACGAGTGCGAGGGCGAGGCTGTCGGGCGTGAAGCCGTCGCCCAGAGCCGTGAGGGCAGCGCGGACAGCGGATGCCGCATCCGCTCCCCTGTCGTTCTCGAGGCGATCCTCGAGCACGCCGATGCGCTCGTCGAGCGCGGCCCAGACGATGTCGGACTTGGAGGCGAAGTAGTTGAAGAAGCTCGACCGGCTCACGCCGGCGCGTGAGGTGATGTCCACGATCGAGGTCTGCTCGAACCCGCGCTCGAGAAAGAGCTCGCACGCCGCCTCGGCGAGAGTCTCGCGGGATGAGGCGCGCGGGCGGCCGGTGCGAGGCTCGGTGCTCATGCGACCACCCTATGCACGGCCAGTCTCGCCGAGCCATGGCATTCCCGCCGAGCTCAGGGGCGCCGCGCTCGGTCTCGCCGAGCTCCCTCGGGTTCGACGAGACGGCACCCGCTAGGCGTATTGTTGGACGCGATCCAGAAAGTCGCCACAAGCGAAGGAGAAGCGTGCTCGACATCCTCACTCCGGGCTTCGCCCCCGACTACGTGCCCTACCTCGACGGATGGGCGCTGCAGCGGAGCATCCACGCCGACATCGTCGCGGGCGACCGCCCCGACACCCTGATCCTGCTCGAGCACGATCCGGTGTACACGGCCGGCGCGCGCACTGCGCGGCATGAGCGGCCGACCGACGGGACGCCCGTGGTCGACGTCGATCGCGGCGGCAAGATCACGTGGCACGGCCCGGGCCAGCTCGTCGGGTACCCGATCGTGCGCCTGCACGAGCCCATCGACGTCGTCGGCCACGTCCGCCGGCTCGAGGGCGCGCTCATCGAGGTCCTCCGCGAGTTCGACGTCGACGGATACCGCGTCGAGGGCCGCAGCGGCGTGTGGGTTCGCCGCCCGCTCGGCGAGGACAAGGTGGCCGCGATCGGCGTCCGCGTGCAGCGCGGCGTCACGATGCACGGCTTCGCGCTCAACTGCGACAACACGCTCGCGGGATTCCGCGGAATCATCCCCTGCGGGATCACGGATGCCGGGGTCACGACGCTCAGCGAGCTGGTCGGCGCCGACATCTCCCCCGTCGACGTCGTCGACAGCGTCATCCGCGTCTTCCAGGCCGAGTACGCGGAGGTGGCCGCGTGAGCGCCGCGGGCCCGGACGGGCGCAAGCTGCTGCGGCTCGAGGTGCGCAACGCCGAGACGCCGATCGAGCGCAAGCCGGAGTGGATCAAGACGAAGGCGAAGATGGGCCCGGAGTACCAGGCCCTGCACTCGCTCGTGAAGACAGAAGAGCTGCACACGGTCTGCCAGGAGGCCGGCTGTCCCAACATCTACGAGTGCTGGGAGGACCGTGAGGCGACGTTCCTCATCGGCGGCTCGCAGTGCACGCGCCGCTGCGACTTCTGCCAGATCGACACCGGCAAGCCCGCCGACTACGACACCGACGAGCCGCGCCGAGTCGCGGAGAGCGTGCAGCGCATGCAGCTGCGCTACTCGACCGTGACATGCGTCGCACGCGACGACCTTGCCGACGGTGGGGCGTGGCTCAACGCCGAGACCGTGCGGCAGATCCACGCGATGAACCCGGGCACGGGCGTCGAACTGCTCGCGACCGACTTCAACGGCGATCCTTCGCTGCTGGCCGAGGTCTTCGAGTCCCGTCCCGAGGTCTTCGCGCACAACGTCGAGACGGTGCCGCGGATCTTCAAGCGCATCCGCCCCGCCTTCCGCTACGAGCGGTCGCTCGATGTGCTCACGCAGGCGCGCGACGCGGGTCTCATCACGAAGTCGAACCTCATCCTCGGGATGGGCGAGGAGCCCGAAGAGGTCGTGCAGGCCCTGCAGGACCTCCACGACGCGGGCACAGACATCATCACGATCACGCAGTACCTGCGCCCGACGCCGCGGCACCTTCCCGTCGCCCGCTGGGTCAAGCCGGACGAGTTCGTGGCGTTCAAGGAGGAGGCCGAGCGCATCGGCTTCCTCGGCGTGCTCGCGGGTCCCCTCGTGCGCTCGTCGTACCGCGCGGGTCGCCTCTGGGCGCAGTCGATGATCTCGAAGGGCCGTGAGATCCCGTCGCACCTCGCCCATATCGCCGCCGACGTGCACGTCGACCGCGGCTTCGCGCAAGCGGTGTAGCCCAGCGTTCACGGGTTTGGGGCGCGTCCCGGTCGCGACACGCCGTGCCTGCCGGCGTGTCGTCGACGCGACGCGCCCCGAACCCCGCGGGTCAGTCCGCGCTCGTGGCCGACAGCACGTCGTCGACGCGACATGCCCCAAACCCCGCGGAGCCCTTACCCCATCGGTTCGGGGCGTATCCCGGTCCCGACACGCCGCGTCTGCCGGCGTGTCGTCGACGCGACACGCCCCGAACCCCGCGGGTCAGTCCGCGCTCGTGACCGACAGCACGTCGCCGTCGGAGCCGAGATTCACGAGCAGCACGTCGTCGGTCGCGTACGGGTCGAGCGCGTATTCGAGCACGGCGAAGGGCTCCGACCCGCCGTGCTCGTCGGCGAGGATCGTCATGCTCATGAGCTGCAGCGAGCGGATGACGTCGATGTGCGTGTCGCCCGAGACGTCGACGAGCAGCTCGTCGAGCTCTTCGCCGAGGGCCTCCTGCTGCTGCAGGATGTACTCGGTCACTTCGCTCGTGCGGTCGTCGAGCTCCGCGACCATGGCGTTGCGGGCATTGCGGTCGATCGCCTCGAGCGACGAGACGAGACCTGCGGCCACATCGAGGGCCGCCTCCGAGACGTCGTCCTGGTCGGGCGCCGTGAGGTCCACGGTCACGGTCTGATCACCCAGTTCGACGTTCTCGGACCAGAAGATCGACCCGTCCGGTCCGGACTCGAGGAGTCCGAAGAAGTCGTGCTCGATCGCCATGACCCCATGAAACCAGCACCCAGGCCCCGACGGTAGCCCGTAGCGCTCGAATTCGATCTCGGGCGTGTCAGTCGACGAGAGCGGCCGCGAAGACGTGCGGCGTGAAGCCCGTCAGGTCGCCGATCCCCTCGCCCTGACCGAGCAGCTTCACGGGGATGCCGGTGCGCTCCTGCACCGCCAGCACGAAGCCGCCGCGCGCCGAGCCGTCGAGCTTCGTGATGACGAGGCCCGTCACCCCGGCATGCTCGAGGAAGGCCTCTGCCTGCATGACGCCGTTCTGGCCGGTCGTGGCATCCAGCACGAGCAGCACCTCGCTGATCGGCGCCTGCTTCTCGATGACGCGCCGGATCTTCGTCAGCTCGTCCATGAGCCCGCCCTTGGTGTGCAGGCGGCCCGCGGTGTCGACGAGCACGATCTCGGTTCCCGTGCGCTTGGCGTAGTCGATCGTCTGGAAGGCGACGGATGCCGGGTCCTGGCCCTCGTGCTGAGGGCGCACGATCGCGGCTCCGCCGCGCTCGGCCCACGTCGCGAGCTGGTCGACGGCCGCGGCGCGGAACGTGTCGGCAGCGCCGACGACGACGGAGCGGCCGTAACGCTGCAGGAACTTGGCGAACTTGCCGATCGTCGTCGTCTTGCCGACGCCGTTGACGCCGACGACGAGCACGACGGCGGGGCGTTCGGTCAGCCGCAGCGTGGTGTCGAACTTGGCGAAGTGCTCCTCGAGCACCTCCTTCAGCATCCGCTGGAGGTCCTTCGGATCGGTCGTGTGGTACTTCGCGACCTTCTCCCGGAGATCGTCGATGATGCGCTCGGTCGTGTCGGGCCCGAAGTCCGCTGTCAGCAGCGCCGACTCGAGGTCGAGCCAGGTGAGCTCGGTGATCTCGGGTGCGGCGAACATCGAGCGCAGCACGCGCACAAGGGACCAGGGGCTCTCAGCCATGCCCTCCAGCCTACGGGCGCGAGAGCCGCTCCCCCTGCGTCAGGTGTTCACGGCCGCCCAACCGGGTCCGTTGCGTCCTCCGCCCGGCGTCACGTCGATCCCGGCCCGACATCAACCACGAGATGTTCGTCGTCACGGAGCGTGTTGTACTCCTCCATGGCATCCTGCCCCTCGGGGCAATTGATCATCAGGTAGATCCCACCTCCCATAGAGCCGAACATCCGCGCCGAGAAGAGCCATGTCCCACCATCGGCCTGCCCGCCCCAGATGGTGCGCATCGGGAGGACGTCGTCGTCGAAGAACAGCGGCACAGCGTCGTCGAACGCGTGAGATTCGACATCCTCGCGAGTCGCACCGGCTGAGATCGCGCCAACCATCAGGGTGAGAAGTTCGTTCGTGATCGTCCGGTCGTCCTGGCTGTAGTCGATACCGGCGAGGGTGCCCTGATAGAAGCTGATTTCGCATTGCGTCGCATCATCGGTGATCGACCAACTCCCGTTTCCGTCGTCCGGTGAGAGCTCCGAGAATCCGTCGCCGAACGTGAACCATTGGACTCGCCATTCCGAAGGGTCGAGGTCTGCACCGTGATCGAGTGACAGATCCGACGGTGCGCGCCGCTCCGTCGGCGTCGGCGACGGGGAGGGACTTCGGCGCGCAGTCCCGGGCTCGACGACAGGCGTCGGGGATTGTGCGGCCTGGGGCGGTGCGCCGGAGGCGCAGCCGGTGATCAGCAGTGAACCGATGGCGAGGGCGATCACGCCCACGCGCCTTTGCGCGGAGTGATTCATGGCCGGAGCATAGACCTGGCTGAATCGACCGCGCGCTAGGGAATTCTCCCTATTGCGCAATGCCGCAGAATCACTTCTTCGCGGTGAACACGATCTGGAAGGCGTTCGGGGTCGAGCTGAGCAGCGACCACACGGCGGCGACGTTCGTGTCGGCGGGGCATCGCAGAGATGCGACGAATCCCTGGTTGAGCGCCGCGAAGGCGCGTGCCGCGATGACGTAGGTCGTGCCCGACTCGTCATCGGCGCCGGCAACGGCCCGCGTCTGCACCAGCTCGGACGGCGTGCGGAAGGGCGCGATGTCGTCCTTCGCGAACGCTGCGATCTGGTCGGTGGTCGTGCCGAACTGGGCCGCGAGCAGCTCATCGGAGAGGTTGGAGTCGTCGGACGAGGCATCCAGGCGTGTCAACGCGCCCTGCCAGTAGCCGATCGTGCAGCCGGTCGCGTCGCTCGTGTACGACCACGAGCCGCTGCCGTCATCGACCACGTCGACCGTGTAGCCGGGCGCACTCTTGAGCGGATCGGCCCACGCCGCCGTCTGGTTCGGGTCGAGCAGGTCCCCGTCGGCGAGCTTGATCTCGACGGTCGGCGACGCCGTGCCCGTGGGCGTCGGGGACGCGGACGCGCTCGGCGTCGACGTCGACGTCGGAGACATCGTGCACGCCGTGGCACCGGCGACGACGGCGATCACGACCGCAGCGCCGAATGCGCCTCGGATCCAGCCGATCACGACGCGACCCGCTCCCCCACGCGCTGGCCGACGACGGCGGAGACGCCGTCCTGCCGCATCGATACGCCGTAGAGGGCGTCGGCGATCTCCATCGTGCGCTTCTGGTGGGTGATGACGATGAGCTGGCTCGACTCGCGCAGCTGCTCGAAGACCCCCAGGAGGCGCCCGAGGTTCGCGTCGTCGAGCGCGGCCTCCACCTCGTCGAGGATGTAGAACGGGCTCGGGCGCGCCTTGAAGATCGCCGTGAGCAGCGCAACCGCCGCGAGCGAGCGTTCGCCGCCGGACAGCAGCGAGAGCCGCTCGATCTTCTTGCCGACCGGGCGCACGGCGACCTCGATCCCCGTCGTCAGCGGGTTGTCGGGGTCGGTGAGCGAGATGCTGCCGGTGCCTCCCGGGAACAGCACGGGGAACACCTCTCCGAAGGCGGCCTTCGTGTCTTCGAATGCCGCGAGGAAGATCGTCTGCATCCGCTCGTCGAGCTCCTCGATGATCGTGAGGAGGTCCTTGCGGGTCTGCGTGAGGTCGGCCAGCTGCTCGACGAGGAACTTGTGCCGCTGCTCGAGGGCGGCGAACTCCTCGAGCGCGAGCGGGTTGACGCGGCCCAGCTGCGTGAGCTTGCGCTCGGCATCCTGCAGGCGGCGGCGCTGCGCCGCCCGGTCGTAGGGCACGGCCTCGGAGTCATCGTCGGAGTCGACGGGGATGGGCTGGTCAGGGCCGTATTCGGCGACGAGGACGCCTTCGTCGAGGCCGAGCTCCGAGGCGACGCGCTCGAGGAGGCTCGTGACGTGCAGACGCTTCTCGTGGATCTGCAGCTCGAGGCCGTGCACGCTCTCGGTGAGCCCCCCGAGCCGCTCGCGCACCGTCGACTCGCGCGTCCGCAGGTCGGCGAGCTCCTGCGTCAGCGCCGTGCGCGCGCTCTCGGCCGCGACGAGCTCCACTCGAGCCTGCGCCACGGAGCGATCGACGGAGTCGAGCAGCGGCGGAAGCTGCCCTGCGACATCGGCTGCGATCTCGCGCTGCGCCCGTCGGATGACGGCGCGGCGGGCGGCCTCGGCGGCGGCTTCACGCTCGCGTTCGCGCTGCTTCTCGAGCTGCACGACGCGGGCCTCCCCCGCCCGCACCCGTTCGCGCAGCGTCTCGACGTCGAGGCGGGTGCGCATCTCGGATTCGCGCGCCGCCTCGAGCGCCGCGAGCAGGCCGTCTCGCGCCGAGGCGTCGAGGATGGGGCGTGGAGCTTCGAGCGCGAGGGTGAGCTGATCGTCGGCGACCCGGGCCGAGCCTGTGGCGTCCTCGACGGCAGCCTGGGCCTGCGCGAGCCCCGTGGCGAGCCGGTCGCATTCGGCGATCGCGGCTTCGTGTCGCACCGTGGCTCGGTTGACCTGCTCGGCGTGGGCGGCGAGGGCCGCGTCGTGCGCACGCAGCGCCTCGAGTGAGGTCCTGGTGCGCTGCCGGGCGCCTTCCAGGCCGCGCACCTCGTCGCCGAGCGCCTCGCGCAGCGAGTCGGCGACGACCTGGATCTCGGCGAGGCGCTCGGCCGCGGCATCCCGTTCCGCCGCGAGCTCGAGTCGCGAGCGGCCCTGGCCGGATCCCGCGCGCACCGTATGCGCCGTCACGACCTCGCCCGCGCGCGTCACGACCGTGACCCCATCGGCCGCGCCCACCGCCACGGCGGCCGCGAGGTCGTCGGCGATGAGCACGCGGGACAGGATGCCGACCACGCCGTCCGGCGCGGTCACGACGTCATGCGCCGACGTGGTGCCGGGTGCCGCGGGCACCGGGTCGCTGCGGCCGGCGTCCGCGATCGCGATGTCGACGAC
This sequence comes from Microbacterium alkaliflavum, assembly GCF_044325405.1. Classification (NCBI taxonomy): domain Bacteria; kingdom Bacillati; phylum Actinomycetota; class Actinomycetes; order Micrococcales; family Microbacteriaceae; genus Microbacterium; species Microbacterium alkaliflavum. The sequence goes on from NZ_JBIQWL010000002.1 coordinate 454,591, forward strand.
CCCGAAGTCGCCGTCGCGCACCGTCTCGGCGACGGCGAGTGCCGCCTCCCGCGAGTCGACGAGCACGCCCTCGGCGAGCGGGCCGAGCACGGCGGCGATCGCCGCCTCGAATCCGGGCTTGACCTTGATCGCGTCGCCGAGGAGGCCGCGGACGCCCTCGCCGCCGCGCGCGATGATGTCGGCGGCGGCGTTGCGCACGTCGAGGGCGCGGCTCAGTGTCTTGGTCTGCGCCGTGAGCGACTCGAGCTCGCGCTCGGCCGCATGCAGGCGCTCGCGGAGCGCGCCGACGGACGCTTCCGTCTCGGTCGCATCGCGCTGCGCGCGCTCGTACTCGGCCGCGTACTCCGCCGAGGAGCCCTCGGCAACAAGGCCGGGGTCGACGCCCGCGAGAGTCTGCTCCGCCTCCGTGCGGCGCTGCAGCGCGGCATCCAGTGCCTTCTGCTGCCGTTCGACGGCCGACCGCACGGCGGCGAGGGCGGATGCGGCGGCCTCAGCCGTACCGCGCAGGGCGGTGATGCGCATGTCGTGCTCGGATACCAGCGCGCTCTGCGCGGCGATGTCGGCATCGAGGGCGTCGAGCTCGGCGCGCGCGCGCATGACGTCGCGAGCCGCTTCGGCGGCGGCATCCTGTGCCTCGCCGAGCCCACCGGCGATGTCGTCGATCTCGGTGCGCGCCTCGTCGATCGTGGCCTGCGTCACCGTGACGCGCGAGGTCGGGTCCTCCTCCTCGGCCTCACCGAGGAGCGCGAGCCGCTGGCCGGCGAGCGTGTAGAGGGAGCGCACCCGCTCCTGCACCCGCTCCAGCGAGAACGCGACGCTGCGTGCACGGTCGACGGCCTCCGAACGCTGGTCTGCCTCGAGCAGCTCGATGCGCGCCCGCACGTTGTCGAGCTGGTCCTGCAGCACGATCCGCTCGGCGTGCCGTTCCTGCTCGTTGCGCGTGTGGTCGGCCAGCTCGGTGCGAAGGCCCACGAGCTCGTCGGCGAGGAGCCGCGCCTTCGCGTCGCGCACGACGGCGGCGATCGTCGCCGCCTCACGCGCGATCTCCGCCTGGCGTCCGAGCGGCTTGAGCTGGCGGCGCAGCTCACCGGCCAGATCGCTGAGGCGCGTCAGATTGGCCTCCATCGCCTCGAGCTTGCGAAGGGTCTTCTCCTTGCGGCGGCGGTGCTTGAGGATGCCGGCCGCCTCCTCGATGAAGCCTCTCCGGTCTTCGGGCGAGGCCTGCAGGACACTGTCGAGGCGGCCCTGTCCGACGATGACGTGCATCTCCCGGCCGAGACCGGTGTCGCTCAGCAGCTCCTGCACATCGAGGAGCCGGCATGACTCGCCGTTGATCGCGTACTCGCTCGCCCCGTTGCGGAAGAGGGTGCGGCTGATGCTCACCTCGGAGTACTCGATCGGCAGCACGCCGTCGGAGTTGTCGATCGTGAGCTGCACCTCCGCGCGGCCGAGCGGGCCGCGCGTGGCCGTGCCGGCGAAGATGACGTCTTCCATCTTGCCGCCGCGGAGAGTCTTGGCACCCTGCTCGCCCATGACCCAGGCGAGCGCATCGACGACGTTCGACTTGCCCGAGCCGTTGGGTCCGACGATGCACGTGACACCCGGCTCGAGGGCGAAGGTGGTCGGCTGCGCGAACGACTTGAACCCTTTGAGCGTCACGCTCTTCAGGTGCATGGAGGAGCCTTCCGCACGGCCGGACGATATCGGATAACCGTACCCGACGGCCCTCGCCGCACCGGGCAGGCGGGCCGGGCCGAATGTGAGAGATCCGGCGAAGACCTTGACGTGTGCTGAAGGCCTGCGCTAGCGTCGCTGATCGCGTCAGACATCGAGAGGAGGTCGCCATGATGACGGAAGCCCGCACGCAGCGCACAGCGCCAGCGTTCCCACGTGTCTTCGCCGTGGCGACCGGCTCGTTCTGCACGCTCCCCCTCGCGGACCGTTGATCCGCTCGTAGGAGGACTCCGCCTGCAGGCCGTTCCGGGCCGTCGCTCGACGCAGGAACGCCGTGGTGGTCTCCGGCCGCCTTCGCCGTCGCCGCTGCACGGGCGCCCCCGGATGCCCGCCACCTCCGCGATCCCCTGAACAGCCGATTCACACCCACACTCACACTCTGACCAGAGAGCAGAAATGAACACCACGACACTCACCGGGCTCGAGTTCCGACAACTCACGGTCCCGGCATCCATCGAATCCGCGGACGCCGCCGACTTCATCGCGATGGTCGATGTGCGCAACCGCGTCTACCGGGAGATCTCCGGACACGACGACCACACCATGGCCGCCGACGAGATGATCCCGATCTACCGCCCCGACGAGTACGAGCTGCGACTGCTGTGGCTCGTTGTGAGCGACGGCGAGCCCGTCGGTCGCGTCGGCGTGGACATCCCCTTCGAGAAGGGCTCGAAGGCGGCGTACTGGCTCATCGAGCTGCTCGAGAGCGCACACGGCCGAGGCATCGGCACGGCCGCGTATGCGCTCGTCGAGCAGATCGCACGCCGGTACGACCGGACAGTGCTGCAGTCCTGGGCGGCGCACCCCGCCGCGCCTGGAGAGGTGCTGACGCCTCCGACGGGCTTCGGTTCGATCCCCCTCGACCGGGCGGCCCGCTTCTACCTCGCCAACGGGTACGCGCTCGAGCAGGTCGTGCGCAACAGCGCGTTCGACCTGCAGGCGCCGTTCGACGAGGTCGACCGACTCCTCGCCGAGGCACAGGCGGCCTCGACCGGCTACCGCGTCGTGCAGTGGACGCTGCCGACGCCGGCGGAGTACGTCGACGGCTATGCGTGGATGAAATCGCGCATGTCGACCGACGCGCCGTCGGCCGGGCTGGAGTTCGACGAGGAGGTGTGGGACGCCGCGCGCCTCGCGGTGCACGACGCCGCGTACACCGACGTCGGGCGGCACCTGCTCGTGACGGCCGCGCAGCACATCTCCACGGGTGAGCTGTGCGCGTTCAACGAGCTCGTGATCGGCAAGGACCGCACTCGGGCCTCGAACCAGGAGGACACCCTCGTGCTGAAGGAGCACCGCGGGCACAAGCTGGGCACGCTCGTGAAGTGCGCGGGTCTTCTCTCGTGGCGCGAGATCGCACCCGACTCCCCGCGTGTCATCACGTACAACGCGGAGGAGAACCGGCCGATGCTCGACATCAACGAGGCCATCGGCTTCGTGCCGATCGCGTACGAAGGCGCCTGGAAGAAGGTGCTCGACTGAGTGAGGCGGATGCCGCGGGTTCAGCTCGCCCGCGGTCCCTGTCCTGAGCCTGTCGAAGGGCGCTGGCAGTGCGGGCAGTAGTGGCTCGAGCGGTTCATGAACGACACCCGCACGATCGGGCGGCCGCATCGGGGGCAAGGCTCCCCGGTGCGGCCGTACGCGTTGAGCGAGTGCGCGAAGTAACCGGCCTGCCCGTTGACGTTGACGTACTGCGCGTCGAAGCTCGTGCCGCCCTCGGCGAGGGCCTTCTCGAGCACGGCGCGCACCTCGGCGAGGAGCCGGTTCGAAGACCGCGTCGAGAGCGTGAGCGCGGGCGTCTCGGGATGGATGCGCGACGCCCAGAGCGCCTCGTCGGCATAGATGTTGCCCACGCCGCTCACGACCGTCTGGTCCAGGAGCACGCGCTTGATGGCCGAGCTCTTGCGGTTCAGCGCCGCACGGAAGCCCCGGTCGGAGAACGCGGGGTCGAGCGGGTCGCGCGCGATGTGCGCGACCTGACTCGGCACCGACGCCGCGCGGGTGCCTCGCCCGCCGGCTGCGGCATCGGGCGTGGGAACGAGCGGATCGACGGCGAGCGAGCCGAAGGTGCGCTGATCCGCGAAGACGACGGCCAGTTCGCCGTGGTCGGGATGCTGGATGTCCAGGCGCACGCGCTCATGACGCTCTTCGGGTGCTCCGGGCGCGCGCAGCAGCAGCTGACCGCTCATGCCGAGGTGGCCGACGATCGCCTCGTCGGGCTCGGCGCCGGCCGCCGGCTCGAGGGGCAGCCAGAGGAACTTGCCCCGGCGTGCGGCGCCCTCCACGATGCGACCGGTCAGTGCGCCCTCGAAGTGCGCCCCGCCGCCGGCGTGTCGCGTGAGGGCGCGCTCGTCGAGCACGGTCACCGCGACGATCGTCGCCCCCGATACGGCGGGCTCGAGGCCCGCGCGGACGACCTCTACCTCGGGAAGCTCAGGCACGACCGCTGAGGGTGCGCCACGCGCTGAGCGCCGCAGCGGCCTCGGCGTGCTTCTTGCTCGTCCCCGTACCCTGGGCCGAGACGGCGCCGACGGTCACAGTCGCCGTGAAGCGGCGGTCGTGGTCGGGTCCAGTCGACACGACGGTGTAGAGCGGAGCCGCCGCACCCGTGTGCGCCGCGAGCTCCTGCAGGCTCGTCTTGGGGTCCATCGCAGCGCCGTAGCGGTCGGGGTCGTCGAGCAGCGGTTCGATGAGCCGCAGCACGAGAGCCGTCGCGGCATCCGGACCCGCCGAGAGGTACGTCGCCCCGATGATCGCCTCGAGCGTGTCGGCGAGGATCGAATCCTTGTCGCGGCCGCCGGTGAGATTCTCGCCACGGCCGAGCAGGATGTGCGCGCCGAGGTCTATGCGTCGTGCGACCACGGCGAGGGCGACGGTCGACACGACGGACGCGCGGCGCTTCGCGAGCGCGCCCTCGTCGAGCTCGGGATGCTGCGTGAACAGCCGCACGGTGACTGCCTGCCCGAGGATCGAGTCGCCGAGGAATTCGAGGCGCTCGTTGTGCGGGATCTGGCCGTGCTCGTACGCGTACGAGCGGTGCGTCAGGGCAAGCGAGAAAAGCCCGGCGTCGATGTCGACGCCGAGCTTCTCGGCAAGTGCTGAACGCGTCGGAGCTGCGGTGGGCTCGTCGATCGCGCGATCAGGAGTGACGTCGGTCACGTCGCCGGTCAGGCGATCAGACGTCGGCGACCTTGCGGCCTTTGTACTCCAGGAACAGCTCGGTGCCCTGCGAGTCGGTGACGACCTTCGCCTGGTGAGGACGGCTGTAGACGACCTTGCCGTTCTCGATGGTCTTGACGAGCGTGGGGGCTTCGGCCTTCCACTGCGCACGACGCGAGCGAGTGTTGGAGCGCGAGACCTTCCGCTTCGGGGGGTTACCTGCCATGGCTGACTCTCTTCTGTGTTCTCGACGATTCAGCTGCCCCGCACGGGGCGCGGCGCATCGTCGTCGTGGTCTTTGGTGTAGTCCTGGAGCGCGGCCCAGCGTGGATCGGTGGGAGCGCTGGGCGCTGGTCCGGCCTTCTCGGTGAGTCGTTCGCCCGTGACCGGATCGAGGCCGGGGCAATCCGGCTCACAGACCGGCTGAAACGGAAGCGACAGGACGATCGCATCCCTGACAGGAGTTTCAAGATCCACGTGGTCGTCTTGAACCTCGAAGTCAGTTGCTTCCTCCCCAGGATACGCGAAAAGCTCCTGAAACTCGACTTTGACACCCTCGGCGATGTCTCGGAGGCACCGTCCGCAGACGCCTGCGTACTCCGTGGCGGCCTCGACGGTCACGAGGATCCCCTCGTGGACGGACTCGAGCCGCACGTCGAGCGCGATCGGCTCGCCCTCGGGGACGGAGACGAGGCCCTCACCCCATTTGGCGGGCGCGGGCACGTCGAACGCGAACTCCCGCATCTCACCGGAACGGTGGACGATGTCTCGGACGGGAAGGTCGAATGGTCCCGTGTGGCGCTTTCTCACGGTCGTCAAGCCTACCGGCGCCCGCTTGTGCGGGGCCTGAGTCAGACGTCGGCGGGTGTGCCGAGGAAGCGGGCGACGGCCGCCGGAACGAAGGGCGCGACATCGCCGCCGAGGGATGCCACCTGCCGGACGAGCGAGCTCGAGACGAGGGCGTGTGCGGGATCCGGCAGGAGGAACACGGTCTCGATCTGTGCGAGGTGCCGGTTGACGATCGCCATCGGCGTCTCGTACGCCACGTCGACCTGCGACCGGATCCCCTTGACGAGCACGCCGGCCCCGACGTCGGTCGCGTAGTCGACGAGGAGCCCCATGCTCCATGACGCGACGACGACGTCGCCCCCGATGTCGCTCTCGGCGATCGACTGCTCGAGGAGGGTCAGACGCTGCGCGATCGGCAGCATCGCCTCCTTGCTGGGGTTGTGCACGACGAGCACGTGGAGCTGGTCGTACAGCGCCGCAGCGCGGCGGATGACGTCGAGATGCCCGAGCGTCGGCGGGTCGAATGAACCAGGGACGACGGCGATCCGGCTGTTCATGTGGTTCAGCCTATGGGACCGGCGGACGGCGAGCCGCGTCAGCTCTTGGCCAGCGCGGCCCGCTCCTGGATGCCGACGCGACGCTCGATCGCGGCCGCGAGACCCGGGTGGCGCTGGAGCGTCGGGTCGGCCTCGAGCACACCCTCGGCGGCCCCGCGCGCCTCGGCGATGAGCGGAGCGTCCTTCACGACCCGCAGAAGGCGCAGCGACGACCGCACGCCCGACTGGGCGTCGCCCAGCACGTCGCCCTCGCCGCGCAGCTCGAGGTCGACCTCTGCGAGCTCGAAGCCGTCGAGCGTCGCGGCGACGGCTTCCACCCGCGCCCGCGCGGACGTGCCGGGCGCCGCTTCGGTCACGAGCAGGCACAGGCCGGGCACGCCTCCGCGGCCGACGCGCCCGCGGAGCTGATGCAGCTGCGACACGCCGAACCGGTCGGCCTCGAGGATCGCCATGGTCGACGCGTTGGGCACGTCGACGCCGACTTCGACGACGGTCGTCGCGACGAGAACGTCGATGTCACCGCGGGCGAAGGCCTGCATGACGGCATCCTTGTCTTCGGACGGCATCTTGCCGTGCAGGATCTCGACGCGGATGCCTTCGAAGGCGGGATGCCGCGACAGCAGGTCTGCGGCCTGCACGACACCCCAGCGGGTGCGTGCCGTCGATCCTTCGTCGGGTTCGACGGCTTCGTCGGCCGTGTCATCCTTCGTCGCCGCCTCGGAGTCGATCGCGGCGCAGACGACGAACGCCTGACGGCCTTGGCCCACCTCCTCCGCGATGCGCTCCCAGACGCGCGCGAACCAGCCGGGCCTCTCGGCGAGCGGGGCGACGAAGGTCTGGATGCCGGCGCGCCCCTGCGGCATCGTGCGGATGGTCGACACATCGAGGTCGCCGAACACCGTCATGGCGACGGTGCGCGGGATGGGGGTCGCGGTGAGCACGAGGGCGTGCGGCGAGGAGCCCTTCGCGCGCAGCGACTCCCGCTGCTCGACACCGAAGCGATGCTGCTCGTCGACGACGACGAGGCCGAGGTCGGCGAAGGTCGTCGACTCGCTGAGCAGGGCGTGGGTGCCGACCACGATGCGCGCCTGGCCCGACGCGACCCGCAGGGCGGCCTTTCGCCGCTCGGCGGCGGGCAGCTGGCCGGTCAGGAGCGTCGGCATGAGCTCGGGAGCGAGCTTCGGACCCAGCATCCGCGCGATCGAGCGCACGTGCTGGGCGGCGAGCACCTCGGTCGGCGCGATGAGCGCCGACTGGCCGCCGCTCTCGGCGACCTGGAGCATGGCGCGCAGCGCGACGAGGGTCTTGCCCGAGCCCACCTCGCCCTGCACGAGACGGTTCATGGGCCAGTCGCCGACGAGGTCGCGCTCGACCTGGTCGCCCACCGTCAGCTGGTCGGGAGTGCGCGGGAAGGGCAGCGCTTCGTCGAACCTCTCGAGGAGCGCACCGCCCGGCCGTTTGATCGCCGACAGCGCGCGCACGAACTGGCGCTGCTGCAGCAGGGCCGCCTGCAGCACGAACGCCTCGTGCCAGCGGAGCGTCTCGCGCGCCTGCTCGATCTGGTCTTCGAAATCGGGGCGGTGGATGCGCTCGATCGCGGTGCGGGCGTCGAGCAGACCGTGCACCGCGCGCAGCGCGTCGGGCAGCGGGTCGGCGATGTCGCCGAGCCCCCCGAGCACGAGCTCGACGATCTTCGTGAACTGCCAGCTCGCGACCGTCGAGGTCGCGGGGTAGATCGGGATCGGCAGGTTCGCGTACGCCTGCGCGTTGAGCCGCGCCGTGTCTTCGTCGTCGAACAGCTCGTAGTCGGGGTGGGCGAGCTGCTTCGAGCCCTTGTACTCCCCCACCTTTCCGGCGAAGATTCCGCGGCGGCCGGGGCGCAGGTCTTTCAGACGCCAGGCCTGGTTGAAGAAGGTGAGCGACAGCTCGCCGTTGCCGTCGCTGATCACGACCTCGAGGATCGTGCCCTTGCGCGCCTGCATGCGGCGCTCGTTGGCGCGGCGCACCTCGGCGACGATCGTGACCGGCTCGCCGACCGGAAGCGAAGAGATCGGCGTCAGCTCGCCGCGACGCGCGTAGCGCCGCGGGTAGTGCGCCAGCAGGTCGCCGACCGTCTTCATGCCGAAGGCGCGCTCCAGCACGCCGGCCGTCTTGCCCCCGACGGCGCCGTCGAGGCGCGACTCGAGGGTGTGGCCGGGCATGGATCCACTCTAGACACCGCCTCCGACGCCGGGTTTGTAGGGTGGGAGCGTGACGCGCATCATCGCCGGCCGCGCCGGAGGGACGACCCTCGATGTCCCCGGGAGCGGCACGCGCCCCACGAGCGACCGCGTGCGCGAGTCGCTCTTCGGCGCCCTCGAATCGGCCGACGCGATCGTCGGCGCACGCGTCGTCGACCTGTATGCGGGATCGGGCGCGCTGGGCCTGGAGGCGGTGAGCCGCGGGGCGGCGTCGGCCGACCTCGTCGAGCGGGCCGGGCCGGCCGCCACGATCGCGCAGCGCAACGCGGCGCGCGTCACGAAGGCGCTCGGCGCCGAGCCGCTCATCCGCGTGCACCGCATCGCCGTGACGGCGTTCCTCGGCCGCAACGCCGGGCCGTTCGACCTTGCGTTCCTCGATCCTCCGTACGACGTCGGCGAGACCGAGCTCGCTACGGCGCTGCACGCCCTGCGGCCGCTCCTGTCCGACCACGCCGTCGTCGTGGTCGAGCGCGCGCGCCGCTCCCCCGCCCCGCCATGGCACGCCGCGGGACTCGAGCCGGTGCGCGATCGCGCGTACGGCGACACGGCGATGTGGTGGGGTCAGCCCCTCGTCGCGTCCCAGTCCCGGTAAGGGTCCCACCCGCCGCGACCGGCGGGGACGACCCCGTCGACCAGCACGGGATCGGCGCCCGCGGCTTCGACGCGCCCGATCGTGCGGAAGCCCTGCGGCAGCCCGGCTTCCGGCGGGAACGTCGCGAGCAGGGCGTGATCCTCGCCGCCGCTGAGCGCCGGCTCCGGACCCACCGCCGATCCGTCGAGCCGGATCGTGACACGGGATGCCGTTGCCATGCGCGTCGCGTCGAGCACGAGCCCGTCGGACACGTCCATGAGAGCGGTCGCCCCGGCGTCCGCCGCGACGGGGCCCAGCCCGACGGGCGGCGACGGGCGCAGCTGGCGGGCGAGGTCGGTCGACTCGTCGGCGCTCAGCGCGGCCTCGTCGACGGGCACGGGCGAGCCGGAGGCATCCCGGAACCGTCCGAACAGCACCGCGAGACCCCGCGCCGCGCGACCGAGCTCGCCCGCCACGGCGACGACATCGCCCGGACGTGCGCCCGAGCGCAGCAGCGGGTCGCGCCCGTCGAGCGCGCCGAGCGCCGTCACGGCGATCGTGAGGGTGTCCGAGACCGTGAGGTCTCCCCCCTCGACCGCGCAGCCGGGCGCGAGGGCGTCGCAGGCGGCGCGGAGGCCGTCGGCGAGGCCTTCCACGAACGACAGCGGAGTGTCGTCGGGCATCGCGAGGGCGACCAGCAGCGCCGTCGGTCGCGCGCCCATCGCGGCGACATCGGCGAGGTTGACGGCGGCGGCCTTCCAGCCGAGGTCAAAGGCGCTCGACCACGCGAGGCGGAAGTCGGGACCGTGCACGAGCGTGTCGGTCGTCGCAACGATCCTGCCGTCGGGCGCCGCCAGCACGGCGGCGTCGTCACCGGGTCCGACCTGAGCGCGCGATGGGCCCAGCCGCTCGAGGATCGTGCGCAGGATCGCGCCCTCCGACAGGTCGCCCACCCGGGGTGCGGCGGCGGGAGAGCTCATCGTGCCAGGTTAGCCTGGAGGGGTGACCCGATCCCGCCGACTCCGCACCGCCGGGACCGCGTCGGCACTGCTGCTCGCGGCCGTCGCGCTGACGGGCTGCAGCGGCGGAACCGTGTCGATGAAGGCCGCGCCCGACGCGAACAGCCCGCTGTGCGCCGACGTGACGGTGCGACTCCCCCAGTCGGTCGACGGGCAGCAGCGGCGCTGGACCGACGCGCAGGCCACTGGCGCGTGGGGCGACCCCGCCGCGGTGCTCCTCACGTGCGGTGTCGCCGAGCCGGGCCCCTCGACGCTGCGCTGCATCACGGTCGGCGGAATCGACTGGCTGGTCGACGAGTCGGAATCGCCGCACTACCGGCTCACGACCTACGGCCGCAACCCCGCCGTGGAGGTCTACGTCGACAACGAAGTGGTCTCGCCGAACAACGTCCTCGATGACGTGCGGCTCGCCGTCGCGCAGCTTCCGAAGGACGCCGACTGCACGGCGCCGGAAGCCCCGCTCGACGAGCAGGACTCCGGCACCGGGTGATCAGGCCGCGGCCGGCCGATCAGGCCGCGCGCTCGAGCGCCGTGTCGATCAGCTCGGAGATCAGCTCGGGGTACGTCATCCCCGAGGCGAGCCAGCACTTCGGGAACATCGAGATCGGCGTGAAGCCGGGCATCGTGTTGAGCTCGTTGACGTAGAGACCGTCGGCCGTCAGAAAGAAGTCGACGCGCGCCAGCCCTCGGCCGCCGACCGCGTCGAACGCCTGCACGCCGAGCTGCTGGATCGACGCGATCTCGGCGTCGGTCAGGTCTGCGGGGCACACGACCTCCGCGCCGTCGCCGCCGAGGTACTTGCCCTCGAAGTCGTAGAACTCACGCGTCGTCAGCACGATCTCGCCCGGGAGCGACGCGCGCGTCGCTCCGCCGCAGCGCCCCTCGAGCACCGCGACCTCGACCTCTCGCCCGACGATCGCCGACTCGATGAGCACCTTGTCGTCCTCCGCGAAGGCGAGGTCGACGGCGGCGTCGAGCTCGGACGCGTCGTGCACCTTCGAGACGCCGACACTCGACCCGGCTCGCGCAGGCTTGACGAACATCGGCTCGCCGAGAGCCGCGGCATCCCTCCGCACACCCTCCGGATCGGCAGCCCATCGCGCCCGCGTCACCGTGATCCACGGCGCGACGGCGACGCCGGCCGCCTGCAGCACGATCTTCATGAAGTGCTTGTCCATGCACAGCGCCGAGTCGAGCACGCCCCCGCCCGCGTACGGGATCTCGAGCGTGTCGAAGTAGCCCTGGATGGTTCCGTCCTCGCCGTGCACGCCGTGGAGGATCGGCAGCACCACGTCGAGCTCTCCGAGCGCGACGACGGTGCCGTCGGCTCGGCGCACTCGCAGGCACCGGTCGCCGACCTCAGGCCACAGCACGCGTGTGCCGTTGTCGACGACCTCCGGCAGCCGCTCGGCGTCGAGCGCGAACTTGTCGGGCTCGTCGTCTTCGAGCACGAACACGCCGTCGCGCGTGATCCCGACGGGGATCACGCGGTAACGGTCACGGTTGATCGCGCGGAGGACGCCTCCCGCTGTTGCGGAGCTGATCGAGTGTTCGCTGGAGCGACCTCCAAAGAGCACCGCCACCACCGGCTTGTCCATTCTGCGTCCTCTCGCCCTGCGGCTCGTCGTCATCGGTCGTGAGATGGGGCGCGATCTCGCGCGGGTCCATCGTGCCGTCGAGCACGCGCTTGACCTGCTCGACGATCGGCATCTGGATGCCGGCCTCCTTGGCCAGCTGCAGCACCGGGGCGACCGAGGCGAGACCCTCGGCCGTCTGGTTCATCTGCTTGACGACGTCGTCGAAGCGATAGCCTTGGCCGAGTAGGCGTCCGGCGGTGTTGTTGCGACTGAGGGGCGACTGGCAGGTCGCGATGAGGTCGCCGAGCCCCGCGAGGCCCTGCAGCGTCTCGGGGTGGGCACCCTGAGCGACGGCGAAGTCGGTCATCTCGACGAGGCCGCGCGTGATGATCGACGCCTTCGTGTTCTCGCCGTAGCCGACTCCGTCGACGATGCCGATCGCGACGGCGATGAGGTTCTTGAGCACGCCGCCGAACTCGGTGCCGATGACGTCGGTGTTGACGAAGGAGCGGAAGTAGCGGTTGCGCGAGCGGCGGGCCACGGCATCCGCCGTCTCCTGGCTCGTCGATGCGATGACGGCGGCGGTGGGCTGCTCGCGGGCGATCTCGAGAGCGAGATTCGGACCGGATGCCACGGCGATGCGCCCCGGGTCGCAGTCGAGCTCCTGCTGGATGACCTCGCTCATGCGCAGACCGGTGCGGCGCTCGACGCCCTTCATGAGCGAGACGATCGGCACGTCGCTCTTCGACACGAGCGGGCGCACGGCCTTGAGATTCTCGCGAAGGGTCTGGCTCGGCACGGAGAGGTAGACCTGGTCGGCGCCTTCGAGTGCTTCGGAGAGATGGTGCGTCGCCGACATCTCGCGCGGCAGGTTGATGCCGGGGAGGTATTGGCTGTTGCGCTTGGCCTCCTCGATCTCGTGCGCGAGCTCGGCGCGACGTGCCCACATCGTCACGTGGGCTCCTCCGTCGGCGAGGATCTTGCCGAACGTCGTCCCCCAGCTGCCGGCGCCGACGACGGCGACCCGCGGGAGGGCATCCTGCCTACGGCTCAAGGCGGCCCGTCTCCTTCTGGCCGTGGTCGGCCGGATTCCAGCGCTCGGCGGGGGCCGGCTCGTTGCGGATCTTCGAGAGCAGGCCGGCGATGTCGGCCATGACGACGTCGGTCGCGGCGACGAGGCTGCTCGTCGACGGCGTCTGCTCCGCGCGGAACGCGGACAGGTCGACCGGCGCGCCGATCACCACGCGCACCGGTCGCCGCAGCGGCCACAGCTTGAGCTTGCCGTACCGCGGCAGGACGGCCTGGCATCCCCACTGCGCCATCGGCACGAGCGGGATGTCGCCTGCCAGCGCGAGCCGGACGGCGCCGGTCTTGCCGCGCATGGGCCACATCCGGGGGTCGCGGGTCAGGGATCCCTCGGGGTAGACGATGACGCCGCGACCGAGCTCGACGAGCGTCTCGGTCGTCTCGAGCGTCTGCCGGGCGGATGCCGCCGACGACGTCCGCGCGACGGGGACCATGCCCGTGACGCGGAGGATCCACCCGAGCACCGGAACGCGGAAGAGCGACTCCTTCGCCATGAACCGCGGTGCGCGTCCCGACTTCCACACGGCCAGCGCGACGGCGAGGGGGTCCGACTCCGAGTAGTGGTTGGGCGCGAGCACGTACGCGCCTTCCCTCGGAAGGTTCTCCGCGCCCTCGATCTCGAGCTTGAAAAGCAGCGCGATGAGAGGCGCGATGACGGCGGCGAGCGGCCAGAAGACGCTCGGCCGCGACTTCTCCGTCGACGCCTTCAGCCGCGGCGAGGTGGCTGCCACGGACTACCCGATGACGTCGAAGTCGGCGCCGAGGGCGTCGAGCTTGGCGAACAGCTTCTCGTAGCCGCGGCGGATGATGCCGACGTTGCGCACGACCGACTCCCCCTCCGCCGCGAGTGCGGCGATGAGGTAGCTGTAGCCGCCGCGCAGGTCGGGCACGACGACATCGGCGCCGCGCAGCGGCGTCGGGCCCGTGATGACGGCTGCCTGCTCGAGCTCGCGGCGCGGGACGCGGCGGTCGTCGGAGGCGATGCCGTGCGGGTGGACGACGATGTCGGCCCCCATCTGCACGAGGGCGTTCGTGAAGCCGAGGCGGTTCTCGTACACCGTCTCGTGCACGGTCGACACGCCGTTCGCCTGCGTCAGCGCGACGATGAGCGGCTGCTGCCAGTCGGTCATGAAGCCGGGGTGCACGTCGGTCTCGACGACGACCGGCTTGAGGGCGCCCTCACGGCGGAACTGGATGCCGTCCTCGTGGATCTCGAACCAGCCGCCGGCCTTGCGGAAGACGTTGAGGAACGTGAGCATCTCCTGCTGCTTGGCCCCGCCGACGAAGATGTCGCCGTCGGTCGCCAGAGCGGCGCACGCCCACGACGCGGCCTCGTTGCGGTCGAAGATGCAGCGGTGGTCGTAGCCGCGCAGCGAGTCGACGCCCTCGATGAGGATGACGCGGTTGGGCTCGTACGAGATGATGGCGCCCATCTTCTGCAGCACCGCGATGAGGTCCATGATCTCGGGCTCGATCGCCGCGTTGCGCAGCTCCGTCGTGCCGCGCGAACGCACGGCGGTGAGGAGCACCTGCTCCGTCGCGCCGACGCTCGGGTACGGCAGCTCGATGAGCGCACCGTGCAGCCCCTCGGGCGCCGACAGTCGGATGCCGCTCGGCAGCTTCTCGACGATCGCGCCGAACTTGCGCAGGGCGTCGAGGTGGAAGTCGATCGGCCGGTCGCCGATGCGGCATCCGCCGAGGTCGGGGATGAACGCCTGGCCGAGCAGGTGCAGCAGCGGTCCGCAGAACAGGATCGGGATGCGGGATGCCCCGGCGTGCGCGTCGATCTCCTCGAAGTGCGCCGAGACGGCGCCGCTCGGGTCGAGGTGGAGGGTGCCCTCCTCCTCGCCGTCGTCGACGCGGACGCCGTGCACCTCGAGGAGCGAGCGCACGACCTGCACGTCGCTGATGTCGGGGACGTCGCGCAGCGTGCTCGTCGTCTCGCCGAGCAGCGCCGCGACCATCGCCTTCGTCGCGAGGTTCTTCGCACCCTTCACCTCGACACGGCCTGTGAGGGGCCGGCCTCCGCGGATCGCGAGGGTCTCTCCGGACAATTCCCTTGCTCCCGTCTTCGGGCCGGCCGAGTCGCTGAGAAGAGTGTTCATCCGGTGGGACCTCACTTGTTGGTGATGGATGGCGCGGCTGCCCTGGTGGGGCCTCCGGCGAGGAAGCGGGAACGCCTTAGCTTACGGAATCGGGAGCGTCCGAGGCCTCCACGCCTCGCGACGAGCCTCGAATTCGGCGATCCTCGCTTCGTTTCGCAAGGTCAGCCCGATGTCGTCAAGGCCCTCGAGAAGGCGCCACCTAGTGTAATCGTCGATCTCGAACGGCACTGCGAGGTCGCCGATCGAGGCCATGCGCGCCTGGAGGTCGACCGTCATCCGGACACCCGGCTGCGCCTCGATCGTCGTCCACATGGCCTCCAGGTCGGCCTCCGAGATCACGCCCGCGAGCAGGCCCTGCTTGCCGGCGTTCCCTCGGAAGATGTCGGCGAACCTCGGGCTCAGCACGACCTTGAAGCCGAAGTCGCGCAGCGCCCAGACGGCGTGCTCACGGCTGGAGCCGGTGCCGAAGTCGGGTCCGGCGACGAGGATCGACGCGCCGGCATAGGCGGGCTGGTTGAGCACGAACTCGGGGTCCTGGCGCCAGCTCGCGAAGAGGGCATCCTCGAATCCCGTCTTGGTGACCCGCTTCAGGTAGACGGCGGGGATGATCTGGTCGGTGTCGACGGCCGAGCGGCGCAGCGGAGCCGCGATGCCCGTGTGGGTTGTGAACTTCTCCATGTCAGGCCACCCCTTCCTGTTCATGCTGAGCTTGTCGAAGCACGGCCGGGGCCGGCAGATCGCTGGGGCTCGAGAGCGTGCCGCGCACGGCTGTCGCGGCGGCGACGAGCGGCGACACGAGGTGCGTGCGCCCGCCCTTGCCCTGACGGCCCTCGAAGTTGCGGTTCGACGTGGAGGCGCAGCGCTCCCCCGGTGCGAGCTGGTCGGGGTTCATGCCGAGGCACATCGAGCAGCCGGCGAAGCGCCACTCCGCCCCGAACTCCTCGAACACCTTGTCGAGACCTTCGGCCTCGGCCTCCAGGCGCACGCGGGCCGAGCCGGGCACGACCATCACCCTGACGTTCGGCGCCTTCGTCCGGCCGCGGACGACCGACGCGAACGCGCGAAGGTCCTCGATGCGGCTGTTCGTGCACGAGCCCATGAAGACGGCATCCACGGGGACGTCCTTGAGGGGCGTGCCGGCCGCGAGGTCCATGTACTCCAGCGCCCGCTGTGCCGCGGCGCGCTCATTGGGGTCCTCGAATGAGGTGGGATCCGGCACGACGCCGGACAGCGAGACGCCCTGGCCGGGGTTCGTCCCCCACGTGACGAAGGGCTCGAGCTCGTTCGCGTCGAGGAACACCTCGGCGTCGTAGACGGCGCCCTCGTCGCTGGGCAGCGTCCGCCAGTACGCGACGGCGGCATCCCAGTCATCGCCCTTGGGCGCGTGCTCGCGGCCCTTGACGTACTCGAAGGTGATGTCGTCGGGGGCCACCATGCCGGCACGGGCGCCCGCCTCGATCGACATGTTGCAGATGGTCATGCGCCCCTCCATCGAGAGGGAGCGGATCGCGCTGCCGCGGAACTCGAGGACGTAGCCCTGGCCGCCGTTCGCGCCGATCTTGGCGATGATCGCCAGAACGACGTCCTTGGCGGTGACGCCGTGCCTCAGCTCGCCCTCGACCGTGATCGCCATCGTCTTGAACGGCTTGAGCGGCAGCGTCTGCGTCGCCATCACGTGCTCGACCTCGCTCGTGCCGATGCCGAAGGCCATCGCGCCGAACGCGCCGTGGGTCGATGTGTGCGAGTCGCCGCAGACGACCGTGATGCCCGGCATCGTCAGGCCGAGCTGCGGGCCGACGACGTGGACGATCCCCTGCTCCTTGTCGCCCAGCGAGTGCAGGCGCACGCCGAACTCCTCGGCGTTGCGGCGCAGCGTCTCGATCTGCGTGCGACTGGTGAGGTCGGCGATGGGCTTGTCGATGTCGAGCGTCGGAGTGTTGTGGTCTTCCGTCGCGATCGTCAGATCGAGGCGGCGGACGGGCCGGCCCTCGGCGCGGAGCCCGTCGAATGCCTGCGGGCTGGTCACCTCGTGGACGAGGTGCAGGTCGATGTAGATGAGGTCGGGTTCGCCGTTCTCGCCCTTCACGACCAGGTGGTCGTCCCAGACCTTCTCGGCCAGGGTGCGGGGGCGATCGGGAATGCCGAAGTCGTCGGAAACAGGGGTGCTCATTGCTTGGTCGTTCTCCTCGAGAAGGGGACTGCTCCCCTTATGGGATGGGCCCACAACGGACTCCGCGACGAGGAGGGCTCAGAACGAGATCTCGCCGCGGCCGCTAAGGAGAAGGCGAGCGATCCGCACCCGGTCAGACTACCACCGGGTGCGGATCGCTCCGTCCCTCGCCTCCGCTCAGCGGTGGTCGTCGGGGCTCGGCGGCTGGTCGACGGTGGGCGGCGTGCCCTTCTCCTCCGCGACGGCCGCGGCCGCGGCATCCACGGTCACCGCCTTCTTCTCGCGGGCCGACGAGACGAGGCTCGCGATCGTGGCGACCGCCATGGACAGGACGATGACCAGCAGCGATGTCCACGTCGAGATCTCGGGCGCCCAGTCGACGGGCTCGCCGTTGTTGATGAACGGCAGCTCGTTGACGTGGAGGGCGTGGAAGAAGAGCTTGAGCCCGATGAATCCGAGGATGAACGCGATGCCGTAGTGCAGGTACTTCAGGCGATCGAGCAGGCCGCCGAGGAGGAAGTAGAGCTGTCTCAGGCCCATCAGCGCGAACAGGTTCGCGGTGAACACGATGAAGGGGTTCTGCGTGATGCCGAAGATCGCCGGGATCGAGTCGATCGCGAAGATCAGGTCGGTCACGCCGATCGCGACGAACACGAGGATCATCGGCGTCCAGACCTTCTTGCCGCGCACGACCGTGCGGAGCTTTCCCTCGTCGTAGTGGTCGCTGATGTCGACGAAGCGGCGCATGAAGCGCACGATGCCCGCCTCGGCCTGCGCGTCCTCTTCGTGCGCGCTCGGGAACGCCTGCCGCCACGCGGTGAAGACGAGGAAGGCGCCGAAGATGTAGAAGATCCAGCTGAAGCTCTCGATGAGGGCCGCACCCAGCAGGATGAAGATGGCGCGCAGGATGAGCGCGATGATGATGCCCACCATGAGCACCTGCTGCTGGTAGCGGCGCGGAACCGAGAACTGCGCCATGATCAGCACGAACACGAACAGATTGTCGATCGACAGGCTGTACTCGGTGAGCCAGCCGGCCACGAACTCGCCCATCGCCTGTGGACTCTGCGTGACCCACAGGAGCACCACCGCGAAGATGAGGGCGAGCGAGACGTAGAAGACGACCCAGAGCGTCGCCTCCTTCAGCGACGGGATGTGGGGCCTCTTGATGATGAGGAGCAGATCGGCGAGGAGGATCAGCGTCAGCACGACGAGGGCGGTGACTTCGAACCAGACGGGGATCTCGTAGGGCATGAAGGCCTTTCGGGAGGGGGTCGCAAAGGGCCGAAAGTCTCTCCCCCGCCGGAGGCGGCGCGCGCCCGGGGATCCACGACGGGTTCCCGTGATGACGGACGCGCGAGGCTGGGATACTCCCTCTCGCCCGTTCAGACTACAGGTGAGACGGACGGTTCCGACCCGACACCTCAAGACTGAGAGACAATGTGGCCGGCCGACGAACGGACGGGGATGACTGACATCGAGACGACGGATGCCGCGCTCGTGCGTGCGGCTGGGGACGGCAGCGAGCATGCCTTCCGCACGCTGTACCGCGCCTACGTGCGACCCGTCTACTGGATCGCGCACGGGCTCGTCGGCAACGCCTCCGACGCGGAGGACGTCACGCAGGAGACGTTCCTCGCGGCCTGGCGGAAGCTGCACGGCTTCGAGCTCGCCGGAGAGTCGCTGCTGCCGTGGCTCGCGACGATCTGCCGTCTGCAGGCCGCGAACCGCATCCGGCGCCAGCGCCGCGATCGCGAGCGGACCGCGGGCGAGGCCGACGAGTCGCTGCCCGCCACCGTCGACGTCGAGCAGCAGGTGATCGACGACGACCTCGCCGAGCGCATCCTGCGCGAGGTCGCGGGACTCAGCCCGATCGACCGCGACATCTTCCGGCTCTGCGCCGTCGAGGGATACGCCTATCAGGCCGCCGCCGACGAGCTCGGCGTCGCCCACGGCGTCGTGCGCAATCGTCTCTCCCGCATCCGCACGCGTCTGCGGACGACTGTCAAGGAGAGCACATGAGCACGCCGCATGACGAGACGCCCGTCCAGGGCGACCGTCAGCCCGACCTTCCCGAACTCACGGACGAGCGCATCGCCGAGATCGAGCAGTCGTTGTTCGCCGAGATCGGCCGCGACCGCACGTCGGCGCGCGCACGGCGACGGCGCTGGTGGATCGGCGGCGCAGCAGCCGCCGCCGTCGTCGTCGTGGCCGCGGTCGTCTCGCCGATGATCGTGCCGCTCGTGTCGGGCACCGCGGGCTCGAGCGAGGTCGGCTCGGCCCCCGTCGCTCCGGCTGCCCCCGACACCTCGGCGGGAAGCGCGTCGACCGACGAGTCCGCCGGCGACAGCGCTGGGCTGGGGGTGTCCTCCGTCCCCGGGGCGGCCGACCCGACCGCCGGGCGGGACATCATCACGACGGCGTCGGCGACCGTCGTCGTGCAGGACGTGCCTGCGGCGACACGAGACGTCGCGCACTCGGCGGAGGCGCTCGGCGGATACGTCGAGTCGATGAGCATCGGCCAGAGCGGGCAGCCCATCCCCGTCGATCCGGGCGTCGTGTACGACACGACCCTCCCGTATCCGACGACCGACGGCGCCTGGATCACCGTCCGCGTACCGTCGGATCAGCTCACGACGATGATGGATCAGCTGTCCGATCTCGGCGACGTGACGGCGACCTCGGTCAACCGGCAGGACGTCACGGAGCAGACGATCGACCTGCAGGCGCGGATCGACGCGACCCAGGCATCCGTCGACCGGCTCACCCAGCTCATGTCGCAGGCGGGCGACCTGTCCGACCTCATCGCCGCCGAGACGGCGCTGTCGGATCGGCAGGCGACGCTCGAGTCGTACCAGCAGCAGCTCGAGTCGCTGCAGAGCCAGGTCGACATGTCGTCGCTGACCGTCACGCTCACGCCGGTGGCCGAGCCGGTGAAAGCCGATCCCGCGGGCTTCACCGACGGTCTCGTGGCCGGCTGGAACGGGCTCGTCGCGACGCTCAACGGCATCGTCGTCGCGCTCGGCTTCATCCTTCCGTGGATCGCCGTGGCGGCCATCGTGGTGCTGGTGGTGTGGGGCGCCGTGCGCCTCGTGCGGCGGCGCCGGGCATCGCGGGCGCGCCCTGAGCCGGCGACGGTGAAGAACGCCACGGCGAAGGACGACGACTCCCCCGTCGAGTGACGGGTCAGACGTCGCCCTCGAGGGTCCGCGTCCGACGTGAGATCTCCTCCGAGGCCTCGTTCGCGCCCTCGAGCGTTCCGATCGGAGCGTCGCTGACCGACACGGCCGCCAGCGTCGAGCCCGAACTCGGTCCCAGCGTGAGCCACGACGTGGCCGCGACCCCGTCGACGAGGGCCGGGAACCGCACGATGTCGGATCTTCCGTATTGCGCGAGGGCTCTCGCATAGTCGAGGACGGCGTCTGCGACGTCGTCGGTCGTGAGGAATCGGCTACCGCCTATCAAGAGATCTTTCATCGCATCACTCACCCGGTCCAGGGGGCGCACGCAGCCCGACTGATCCGTTCCTCACATGGTGGCGCGTCGGCGAGTGCCGGCCAAGCGGGTTGACCGTCGTAGAGGGCTTTGGTAGGACGGCAGGAACGAAGAAAGCCGGTCCGAGTGGACCGGCTTTCTTCGTTGTTGGTGACCCCAGCGGGATTCGAACCCGCGTTACCGCCGTGAGAGGGCGGCGTACTAGGCCGCTATACGATGGGGCCGTCAGGCAACCGTTCAAGTATGCCATGGCGATTCGAGTGCGCCAAATCGAGGCCGGAATCGCCGAGACGGCCTTGCCGGAGGCATCCCTCGGCGCTTGACTCGAGGCATGCGAGTGACCAAATTCGAGCACGCTGCCCTGACGATCGAGAACGACGGCGCGAAGCTCGTGATCGACCCCGGCAGCTTCACGTTGCCCCTCGACGACCTGAACAGCGTCGTCGCCGTCGTCATCACCCACGAGCATCCCGACCATTGGACCGCCGACCATCTCGACCGCATCCTGCAGTATGCGCCGGGCATCCCGATCTACGGACCGGAGGGTGTCGCGAAGGCGGCGGGCGGCTATGACGTCACTGTCGTCGCGCCCGGCGACACCGTGACGCTCGAGGCCTTCACCCTGAAGTTCTTCGGCGGCAAGCACAACGTCATCCACGAGTCGATCCCGATCGTCGACAACGTGGGCGTGCTCGTCAACGACGAGTTCTACTATCCGGGCGACTCCTATGCGGTGCCCAAGGGTGCGAAGGTGACGCTCCTCGCGGCGCCCGTCGGTGCGCCGTGGCTCAAGATCGGCGAGGCGATGGACTTCGTGCTGGCCGTCGCACCGCGGCAGGCGTTCGGCACACACGACATGACGCTCTCGGTCATCGGCCGCGACATGGGCCGTGCGCGGCTGAAGTGGGCGGTGGAGCAGGACGGCGGCGAATTCCTCGCGCTCGATCCCGGCGACGCCGCGGACATCTGAACCCGGACACGACAAAGCCGGATGCCGCGAGCCCATACAGGGCCCGCGGCATCCGGCTTTCGGTCACTCCGCGTCGGTCACTGCGCGTCGAGATCCGTCTCGAGCAGAGCCACGAGCTCGTCGAGCGCCTGGTCGGCGCCGTCTCCCTCGGCCTTGAGCGTCACGACCGTACCCTGCGACGCACCCAGGCCCATGAGCGAGAGGATGCTGCCCGCGTTGAGGTCGGGGCCTCCCTCCACGGCGATCGTGACGGGGACCGGCTTCTGCTGCACGGCCTGCACGAAGAGCTTGGCCGGGCGAGCGTGAAGGCCCGAGCTGCTCGCGATGGTGGCTTGACGTTGTGCCATTTCTGCTCCTTGTCTCATTCCTCGATGACGGTCCCGTGGATCACGCCGGGACGGCGGCCGCGGTGAGGTCGGCCTCAGCCGCCTCGAGCTCCTTGGGAGCGATGAAGCGCTTGAAGGCGACCACCAGGAACGCCGTCACGACGGTACCGGCCGCGAGCGCCACCAGGAAGCCCCAGATCGGCTGGATGGCGAAGAGGACGAAGATTCCGCCGTGCGGAGCGTAGGACTGCACACCCAGCGCCATGCACAGCGCACCCGTCACGGCACCGCCGACCATGGAGGCGGGGAGCACGCGCAGCGGGTCGGCCGCGGCGAACGGGATGGCGCCCTCGGAGATGAACGACGCACCCAGCAGCCACGCGGCCTTGCCGTTCTCGCGCTCGACCGGCGTGAAGAGGTTGCGGGCGAGCACCGTCGAGGCGAGGGCCATCGCGAGCGGGGGCACCATGCCCGAGCACATGACGGCGGCCATGATCAGCAGCGGCGCGGGGTTGTCCGCGCTGCCGGCGGCGAGGCCCGCGACGGCGAACGAGTACGCGACCTTGTTGATGGGACCGCCGAGGTCGAAGCACATCATCACACCGAGCACGATGCCCAGGGCGATGGCGCCGACGCCGCTCTCCGACAGAGCCGTGAGCCAGTCGGTGAGCCACGTCATGAGGGTCGCGATCGGGCGGCCCAGGAACAGGATCATGAGACCGGAGGCCACGATCGAGGCGAGCAGCGGGATGATGACGACGGGCATGAGGCCGCGGAGCCAGCGCGGGGCGGGCCAGCTCGAGATCCACCACGCGGTGACGCCGGCGAGGAGACCGCCGACGATGCCGCCGATGAATCCCGCGTTCATGAGCACCGCCACGGCGCCCGCGACGAAGCCGGGTGCGATGCCGGGACGGTCGGCGATCGCGAACGCGATGTAGCCGGCGAGCGCCGAGACGAGGAAGCCCATCGAGGTCGCGCCGATCATGAAGGCGACCGAGCCGAGGTACTGGCCGAGGCCGCCCGCGGGCAGGTTCCACAGCGCGTTCTGCGTGATGACCGTGGCCGCGTCGGCGGTGACGTTGTAGCCGCCGAGGAGGAAGCCGAGGGCGATCAGCAGACCGCCGCCCGCGACGAACGGGATCATGTAGCTGACGCCCGTGAGGAGGATGCGCTGGATGCGGGCCCCCCACGACAGCGACTCGGTCGAGGTGGCCGAGCTGCCGGCCCCCGCGGTACCCGACACGCGCGTCGCGGCGGGGTTCTTGGCGGCGGCGACGGCTTCCTCGATGAGCTCGGTGGGCTCCTCGATGCCGCGCTTCACCCCCGAGCGCACCACGGGCTTGCCCGCGAAGCGCTGGAGTTCCCGCACGTCGACGTCGGTCGCGAAGATCACGGCGTCGGCGCTGTCGATGATGTGCTGCGGCAGCGCCTGGTAGCCGCTCGAGCCCTGCGGCTCGACGGTGAGGTCGACACCTGTCTTCTTGCCGGCCGCGGTGAGGGCGTCCGCGGCCATGAAGGTGTGGGCGATGCCGGTCGCACACGACGTGACGGCGACGAGGCGCGCGGGGCGGCCGTCCACGTCGAGTCCGGAGGAGACGGCGGCGGGGGCGGATGCCGTTGCCGCGGGCGCGGCGGGCGCGGCCTCCTCCTCGCCGATCGCCTGACGGACGATCGAGACCACGTCGCCGCGAGTCTGGGCGGCGCGCAGGCCGCTCGTGAAGTCGTCCTGCATGAGGCTGCGTGCGAGCTTCGACAGCACGGCGAGGTGCGCCTCGGCCGCGCCCTCGGGCGCCGCGATGAGGAAGACGAGGTCGGCGGGACCGTCGGGAGCGCCGAAGTCGACGCCGGGCTGCAGACGTGCGAAGGCGAGCGTGGGCTCGGTCACCGCACCGCTCTTGGCGTGCGGGATCGCGATGCCGCCGGGGAGGCCGGTCTCGTCCTTCTGCTCGCGCGCCCAGGCGTCGGCGTACAGGGCGTCGGCGTCGGTCGCGCGTCCTTGCGCGACGACGCGGGCCGCGAGGGCCTTGATGACGGCGGCCTTGTCGCCGCCGAGCGCGTCGTCGAGGCTGACGAGCTCTGGTGTGATGGTGGACACGGTGACCTCCTTGGTCGGTGTGGCGGTGTCGTGGGTCGTGGTGGGTCAGGCGAGGGTGCGGACGGGCACGTCGCCCGTCGGCAGATCGGCGGGCGAAGGCGCTTGCGTGCCGGGGAGGGATGCCGCGGCCGCGCCGTAGCGGATCGAGCGGCGAAGCCGCTCTTCCGGGTCGGCGCCGTCGAGGTCGGCGAGCAGGTAGCCCGCGAGCGAGCTGTCGCCTGCTCCGACGGTGCTCGCGACGCGGATCCTGGGCGGCGTGCCCGCCCAGGCGCCGTCGGCATCGACGAGGACCGCGCCGTGGGCCCCGAGCGTGACGAGCGCCGCGCCGACGCGGGCGGGAACGATCCTGCGGGCGACGGGCAGCACTGCGGCGGCGAGGTCGTCGCCGGTCTCCAGCTCGACTCCGGCGAGTTCGGCGAGCTCCTCGTCGTTGGGCTTGATGAGGTCGGGGCGACCGTCGGCGACGACGGCCGCGAGAGCCGCTCCCGACGTGTCGACGGCGATGAGCGGCGCGTCATCGCCGAAATGCGAGCGCACGGCCTCGATGACGTCGACGTAGAACCCGTCGCCGACACCGGGGGGCAGCGAGCCCGCGAGCGCGAGCCAGCGGGCGCCCGCACAGGCCTCGACCACAGCGGCGATGACGGCGGCGGCGTCGTCGTCGTCGAGCGCTGCGCCGGGGAGGTTGAGCTTGGTCGTGACGCCCGCGGGGTCGGTGATCGTGACGTTCGCCCGCACGCGGCCATGGATCGGC
Organism: Microbacterium alkaliflavum; assembly: GCF_044325405.1. NCBI lineage: Bacteria > Bacillati > Actinomycetota > Actinomycetes > Micrococcales > Microbacteriaceae > Microbacterium > Microbacterium alkaliflavum. Next base: position 479,241 of record NZ_JBIQWL010000002.1, read on the forward strand.
ACGCGCTTGGCGGCGACGGCCGAGTGGCTCAGCGCGGCGTCGAACGGATCGTCGGTCGCCAGGGGGAGCACGGCGAGCGATCGGGCGCCCGCTGCCGCGACGACGCGGGCGACGTTGATGCCCTTGCCGCCGGCGTCTTCACGCGCCGAGGTCGCCGCCTGCACCTCGCCCGGCTGCAGCGCGCCGGCGAGCGTGATGGTCCGATCCAGCGACGGGTTGGCGGTCAGTGTCACGATCATGCGATCCATACCTCCACATCGGCCGCCTCGAGCGCGTCGGCGAGCGACGATTCGGGTGCGGCGTCGGTCACGAGCACGTCGATGTCGCTCAGCTGCGCGAAGCGCACGAACGACTCGACGCCGAACTTGGCCTGATCGGCGACCACGACGACGCGCCGCGAGGAGCGCACGATCGCGGCCTTGACGGCCGCCTCTGCGGGGTCGGGGGTGCTGAGCCCGAAGTCGGCCGAGAGGCCGTTGGCGCCGATGAACGCGAGGTCGGGCCGCAACGACGCGAGGGCCGAGAGTGTCGACGTGCCGACGGCGGCAGCCGTGAGTCCCCGCACCTGGCCGCCGAGGACGGTGAGCCCGATGTCGGGAAGGAGTGACAGCGTGTGCGCAACCGGCACGGCGTGCGTCACGACGTCGAGGCGCGCGCCCGTCGCGGCGACGCGCTCCCCCAGGCCCGCCGCGATCGCTCCCACGGTGGAGCCCGCGTCGAACACGACCGCGCCGCGGTAGCCGTCGGTGATCGCGTCGAGGGCGCGGTGCGCGATCGCGCGCTTGGCGTCGGCGTTCACCATCATGCGCTCGGCGATCGACGGCTCGACGACGCTGCCCGTGCGCAGCGGCACGGCCCCGCCGTGGACGCGGCGCAGGATGCCCTGCTGCTCGAGGGCGGCGAGGTCGCGGCGGATGGTCTCGGTCGTGACGCTGAGATCGTCGGCCAGTTCGACGACCGAAACGCGACCGCGCTCGGCCAGGTGCCGAGTGATGTGAGCTTGGCGCTCCGTCGCGTACATATGGATCCTCGTCCTCAAGGTGAACTCCAAGATACAACAGATACCAACGCAAAACAAGCGATTCCCACATAAAGACAGATCCACTTTCCTGCGGCGGAGCCGATACCCTCGGCGAGATGCCGGACATGCCCGCCGCCGAGGTGCAGATCACCGCTGAACTCGTGCGCGCCATGCTCGTGTCGCAGGCGTCGCGGGTGATCCCGGATGCCGCGGCGCTGCCCCTCGCGAAGGCGGCGAGCGGTTGGGACTGCGAGCTGTGGCGCCTCGGCTCCGACCTTGCGGTGCGGCTGCCCCGGCGGTCGCTCGCCGCACCCCTCGTCGTCCACGAGCAGCGGGTGCTCCCCCGGCTCGGGCCGCCCATCGAGGCCACCGGCATCCGCGTGCCCGTTCCCGTCTTCGCGGGCGCACCGGGCGAGGACTATCCGTGGGCGTGGTCGATCGTCCCGTGGTTCCACGGCGTGCGCGGACTCGACGTTCCGCGCGCGCTTCGCGGCGCGTGGGCAGAGCCTGTGGCTCGCGCGCTCGGCGCGCTGCACGTCGCCGCCGATCCCGATCATCCGGTCAATCCGGTGCGGGGCGTGCCGCTCGCGGCCCGAGCCGAGGCGGTCGCGGAACGGCTGTCGCAGCTTCGCGGCAGCATTCCCACGCAGCTGGTCGACGTCGCCGAGGGGGCCTGGAGCGACGGGCTCGCCGCGCAGCCGTGGGCCCGTCCGCCGGTCTGGATCCACGGCGACCTCCACCCGGGCAACCTCATCGTGGGTGACGAACGCGTCGCGGCGATCGTCGACTTCGGCGACGTGACGGCGGGAGACCCCGCCTACGATCTCGCGATCGCCTGGCTCGCCTTCGACGCGACCGGCCGCGCGCGCTTCCGCGCCGCCATCGGCGACCGCACCGATGCGGCGACCTGGATGCGGGCGCGCGCCTGGGCCGCAGCGTTCGCCGTGCTCCTGCTCGTGCAGAGCGACGACAACCCCGATTACGCCCTTCTGGGCCGTGAGACGCTCGAGGAGCTCGCGGCCGAACGCTCCGGTCAGAACCTGGCCGTGCCTCGTACGACATAGAGGTCGACGGCGCCGCCCTGCCAGGCGAATCGCACGAACGAACCCGACGGCATGTCGATCCCCGGGGACTCGGAGTGCAGAGCCCCGTAGTCCGCGGTCACGTCGAGCACCGCCGGGAGAGGCCTCGGCGCGCAGTCCTGATCCCAGATCTCGCCGCGCAGGCTCAGGACGACGCATTGCGCGGAGTCGCGGCCCTGGACCGTCCACACGTCGAGCGAGCCGACGGCGCCGTGGTATCGCAGTGTGGCACGCCGCGCGCCGAAGAATCCCAGCATTCCGAGGCCGAGATCCGGCTCGCGCACCGATGCGGGAGGGGAGGCGATGGGCAGACTCACGACGGGAGTGGGGCTCGCCTCGATGCTCACGATCGCCGCGAGGGTCGCGATGAGGGCCGCGATCCCCGCGATGGCGGCCAGGATCCACGGAAGCCGGCGGCCGCGACTCGATTCGCGCGCGCGGGGGTTCGGCTCTGCGGGCGTCGCCGGTTCAGGCTGGTCCGCAGAGACCGCCGCCGAGGCATCCGGCGTCTCGGGCTCGTCCGAGCCCTCCCCACGCGATTGCGAGACTGTCGTCGTGTGCGCCGGGGTCTCTCGAGAGCGCGCCACAGCCAGGGCCAGCTCGAGCTCTGCGAGCCGTGCCTGCGCGACCGCATCGCCATCGATGTCGGCGTTCGGCCCGTAGGCCCTGCGACGCAACGCGGCGAGCTCCTCGACGTCGTCGTCGGGCATGGCCTCATTATGCGCGGGGCGGGCGCCGACGGACAGGTGGGCGGCCGCGCAGACCCAGGTGATTCATAACCTCGGCATAACCGGGTGAATGGTCGCATCATTACGTTCTGCTCGTGACATCCATCGTCGAGAGCCGCGGGCTCGAGCGGCCCGCCTCCGCGGCATCCCTGCGAACTCCCCGATGGACGGCCTGGCACACGGGGCTCGTGCTGCTCGCCGTGGGCGCCGGCCTCCTCACCGTGTGGTCGGTGTGGACCGGTTCGCGATCGGACTACTACGCCTCGATCGCGCTGTCGATGAGCAAGACCTGGCCGGACTTCTTCTTCGGGGCGATCGATCCTGCGGGAACCGTGACGCTCGACAAGATCCCCGGCTCCTTCTGGATCCCCGCGCTGTTCGTGAAGGCGTTCGGGTTCTCGACCTGGACCGTCGTGCTGCCCAACGCTCTGGCAGCCGTGGGCGCCACGGTGATCGTCGCCGTCACCGCGAAGCGGCTGCTGAACCCGACGGCGGGTCTGCTCGCGGGCGCCGTCGTGGCGACGACGCCGATCCTCGTCGCGGTCGCCCGGTCGAACCAGCCCGAGACGTTCTTCGTGCTCGGATTGAGTGCGGTCGCTTGGGCATCGGCGAAGGCGCTCACGCGCCGCAGCTTCGGCTGGCTCCTCGCGGCGGGCGGTTTCATCGCCCTCTCGTTCCAGACCTACATGCTCGAGGCGTGGGCCGTCTGGCCCGCCCTCGCGGCAGCGTGGCTGTTCACCCGGGCACCGTGGTGGCGCAAGCTCTGGCAGCTCGGCATCGCGGGAGTCCTGAGCCTCGCGGCATCCCTCCTCTGGATCATCGTCGTGTCCCTCGTGCCCGCCGGTTCGCGCCCCTACATCGGCAGCACACTCGGCAACAGCCCGTGGGAGATGGTGTTCGGCTACAACGGTCTCGGCCGGTTCGGCGAGGCGACGGCGGACACGACGGCCTATCGATCGTTCACGCCGCCGTTCTCGGGCGATCCGGGCGTGTTCCGGCTCTTCAACGAACAGCTCGCGGGTCAGATCGCCTGGCTTGTCCCGACGGCGCTGCTCGCGATCGTCGTGCTCTGGGTGCTGCGCTTCCCCCGGCCCGTGACGGTGCTGCTGGGCGTGTGGCTGGTGACCTTCGCGGCCATGTTCTCAGCCGTCGCCGGCATGCACCAGTTCTACACGGCGGCGCTCGCGATCCCGATGGCTCTCGCGATCGGCCTCGCCTTCGCCCTCGCGCGCCGGCGTCGCGTCACGTGGGCTCAGGTCAGCATGCTCGCCCTCGCCGCCGTCACGGCGCTCGGGATCGGGTTCACCTACGGCGGCTACTCGATCGCCGTCGCCGTGGCGCAGGCCGCCCTCGCGGGCATCGCGATCGCAGTGATCCTGCGCGAGCGCCTGCGCGGACGCGGCGGTCACGCGGCGGTCGCGGCGCTGGCCGGCGCCGCGATGCTGCTCACTCCCCTGGTCTGGTCGGCCGTGGCGATCGCGAACCCCAGCTCGACCAACCCCGTCGCGGGCGGAGTCGCCGACGTCGGCATGCGCGGCTTCGCAGCGCCTGGTGGCGCCGGCGGCTTGGGCGGCGCGAACCCAGGCGGTCAGGGCTTCCCGGGCCAGGGAACCCGCGGCTTCCGGAACGGCCCTGGTGCGGGCGTGACGCAGGGCAGGCCGCAGGGCGCTCCCCCGGCCAACCAGGGCGGCTTCGGCGGCGCGGGGTTCGGCGGCTCCGGCGACGACACGGCGCTTATTGCGTACCTGCGGGAGCACTCGAGCGGCGGAGAATATCTCGCGGCCACGTTCGGCGCCCAGTCGGCGGCGGGCCTCATCATCGCGTCCGACGGCGGGTCGTTCCTGCCGATCGGCGGCTTCAACGGTGCCGACCCGGTGCCGACCCTCGAGCGCTTCCAGCAGCTCGTCGCCGACGGCGACGTGCGCTACGTGATCACGACGGGACGCGGCGGCCCGAGCTTCGGGGGCCAGGCGGGCTTCGGCGGCCAGACCGGCTCGGGCGCGATCCTCGACTGGGTCGAGCAGAGCTGCACCCAGCCGAGCGACTCGCCGAGCAGCACCCTCTACGAATGCACGGGAACCGCGACGTCGGGGATCTGATCGGTCCGGTGGTCACCATCTGATGCTGGGGTTCGCTCCGGACGGCGGCCAGTTGTTGTCGTTCTTGTAGGCCCAGTACTCGAAGGGGTTGTCGTAGTAGGCGGCGGTCTCGATGAAGCTGCCGTAGCTCTGGTCGGTGTGCCAGAACCACGCGATGCTGCCGACGATGAACCCGCCGACCGCCCACACGATGTAGCCGCCCTGGAAGATGGGGCCGAAGAACCGCTGCTGCCAGATGTGCAGCTCCTCGTGGTTGGCGATGAACGACGTGTCCACCGAATGCGTGCCGAGGCCGGCGTTGGAGATCACGTTGCCCTCAGTGAAGGCGAAGTCCTTCTTGAGCGCGAAGCCGCCTTCGTACACGTGCCGGTTCTGGCGACGGCTGAGGTCGTCCCGATAGTTCGCGTCGCTGTAGAACAGATTGATGATGTGGACGATGTTGCCCAGCGACGTCCCGATGAGGCTCCACGTCGAATCGGACAGGAAGGCGAACCAGCCCGAGGGGCTCGACCAGTCGTAGATGCCGTGGATGCCGCCCACGAAGCCGTTCATCCCGCCCATCACGAGCCCGATCGGGCCCGCGACCGTCCAGCCCAGCCACGCGCCGGCCGCCGTCGTGAGTCCCGTCTCGAGCGCCGTCAGCAGGCTCCCCCAGCCCTGGCCATTGGCCAGCCCGTAGATCAGACCGCCCACGAACCCGACGACGAAGCCCGCCGCCAGCACGATGAGGTCGTCGATGCCGAACCACAGGCCGGACGGGTCCTTGAAGGCGATGGGGTTGTTCAGGGCATAGGAGTACACGTTGAAGCCCTGAGGGAGCCGGACCGCCTTGTTCGGATGCTCCAGCACATACCAGTCGGGCGAGAGGAACCGCCCGATCGACGGCAGGTAGAAGCGCGCGCCGAGCGGAACGATGCCGAAGCCGGCCTCCATCTCGCGGCCGAGGAAGAGGCTCGCCGAGTTCGGGTCGAGGGCGCTGCCGAACGGGTTCATCCGCTGGCTCTCGACCTCCGCGCCGGAGGAATCGGTCGCGAGCACGACCGACCCGAGGTGGTCGAGCAGGTGATAGGTCCGTTCGGCGGCGCCGTTCGTCGTCTCGATGCTCGCGATGAGCGTGCTCTCGAGGTAGATGCGGCACGTCGTCCGCTCGTCGTGCCGAGTCCACAGTCCGGCGGCGGTCAGCGTCGTCGACACCGAACCGTCGGCATGCGTGACCGTCCGCCGCACCTCCCGGTTCTGCGGGTCGTACGCGACGCGCATGACGGCGCCGTCCCCGCGCGTCGCGGTCGTCAGACGCATCTGCGGATCGAGCGCGACGGCCGACAGTCCGAATCCCGCCACGATCTCGCCACGCTCGCCGTACGACACCGCGGTCGCGGGCCCGCCGCCCGACGACACCGCGGTGACCCGGTTCGGATGCACGGCGTCGGCGTATCCGAGGGTCAGCGGCGTCGACTCGTCGAACGACGTGAGATTTCCCCGGTCGTCATAGGCGTAGGCGTGCTGACGCAGCACCGCTCCCCCCGGCCCGCCGTCGCGGACCGTGGCCGCCGTCAGCCGGCGGAGTCCGTCATACGCGTACTCGTGGTGCTCGGCGCCGAATGAGCCGGCGTCCGAGACCGACGTCACCGCGCCGATCGCGTCGAACCCGTACCCGAGCGACCGGAGCTCGACGCCGCCGGCGTCGACCGCCCTGCGTCGGGTGATCCGCTGACCGATCTCGTCGCGCGTGAGCTCGATCCGCACGCCGTTCGCGGCGCGCCAGGCCAGCACCTGTCCGTCAGCGGCGTGCTCGATGTCGTCAGCGACTCCGACGACGCGTGTCACGGCCCCGCTCGCATGGCGCTCGTACGCGACGGAGTTGCCGTCGGGGTACGCGACGCTCGCGAGCTGGCCCTGCCGGTCGTAGGTGCGCGTGACGGCCATCGTGTCGGCATCCACGTTCCACTCCTCGCGGACAGGGCGCCCCGCGTGGTCGTAGCTGTAGCGGCACCGCACATCGCCCTCGTCGACGACCGCCACGCGCCCCTCGAGGAACCTGCCGGCGGCGGGATGCGCGGCATCCGGATCCACGTCGTAGTGCACCGTGCGCAGACGCGTGTCGCCTGTCGGGGCATGGTGATCGATCGCCGTGACCCGTCCGAGCGCGTCGAACGAGAAGCGCAGCGACGTGCCGTCGGGATCGACCCTCTCGACGAGGCGTCCGGCCGCGTCGCGGTAGTACGTGCGGGTGCCGGCATCCGCCTGTGTGATGCGGATCGGCTCGCCGGGTCCTGCGTGCACCCACGCCGCCTGCGCCGGTCCGCCACCCTCCCGCAGCGCCGTGATCCGCCCGTCGAGTTCGAGATCGTAGCGGGTCGTGATGATGTGACCCGGTGCGGCGACGGAATCCAGCTGCGCGAGGCGCCCGTGCGCATCGAAGTGCTCGGTGCGCAGCACCGCACCGGCTGCCGCCGGATCGCGATGGACGACGGTGAACGGGGTGCGCTCGACCATGAATCCCGCTTCTGAAGGCCCGTGGCTCTCGAGGACGAGCGCGTCGCCGTCGTAGACCGTGCGCACCGCGGAGGCGGGAACGATCGCGGGGCGACCCGGCCAGGCCAGCGTCGCGCCGAACTCGGGCGCGAGGGCCGCCGCGACGAGACCGCGCGTGTTCACGACGCGGCGATCCGTCACCGACGTGCGCGCCGACCCGTCGGCCGCCGCGGGCGCGACGGCGACGGTCGCCGCCTTCGCGCCGAAGCCGTCGAGGAACGTCCGGGCGACCCCCGCGGCCGTCGTGGTGAGCGGGTCGACTGCGAGGAGCTCCTCGCGCGTGAGCCCGGTCTCCAGCACCGAGAACGACGTCATCGATGCCGGCACCGAGGCCGTGTCGGTCACCCAGGCCTTCACGAGCTGCCACGCACCGGAATCGTCGGTCTCCGACTGCGCGATGAGCCGGCCCAGCGCGTCGAACTCCGCGCGCGTGCCCCGTCCGTCCGGCATGAGGGTCTCGGCGGGCTCGCAGGAGCGCAGATCGAAGGTCGTCGTGCAGACACGTCCGAGCGCGTCGACCGTCGTCACCGGGAACAGCGAGTCCGCATCGTAGGCGAACACCATCGCGGCGCCCATCGGATCGTGCTGCTCGAGCACGTTGCCGTGACCGTCGCGCCGCGCGCTGTACGTGCGGGCGTACCACCCCGCGGTGTCGCCGCCGTCGAGGCGGAGGTATCCCAGTGCTGCGAAGTCGCGGCCGCCCGCGTAGTCGGCGGGCAGGCGGCTGTCGAGGAGGCGCGCCTCGAGCACCGACGTGACGAGCCCGCTCGTCGCCTGTCCTTCCGGAAGGCCGACGAAGGGGGCTCCGTCGTAGTGCGTGATGCGCGCGGAGTTGACGATGCCGTCGGCGTCGAGCATGACGGATCGCGACGGCAGGTGCACGAGCCAGTGCGCCTCGTCCGCGACGTATGCCAGCCGCTCCTGGGAGCGGAGGGCGTCGCCCGGCGCATCGGAGGCGAACGCGGTCCGCGTGCGCAGCGTCGGGTGCCCGTGGGCGTCGAACGACGACAGCTCGGTGACCTCGACGCGGTCCGGTCCGCCTGCGGGGCCCGCGAGCTCGGTCGTCTCGATGCGCACGACGTGCGGGAACCACACCGAGGCGTTCGCTCCGCCGTCGTGCTCGAGGCGTGCGTCCCACGTCTGCGTGGAGCGGTTCCGGTCGATCCACGCCTCGCCCACCCGCGTCCGGCCCGAGGTCGCCGTCAGGGAGCCCGCGAGCGCACGCTGCCTCTCGCGCTCGACGAGATCGAGCTCGTCGGGTTCACCCTGGAAGAACTCGACCTCCTGACGCGTGGCCGGCATCGAGTCGTCCCCCGCCTGATCGACGCTGACCCTGCGGAACCCGCGGAACTCCCGGTTCCAGCCGTCGTACACGCCGTCGTGATAGCTCATGGTCGACGTCGACTCGCGTCCCGAGACGGCGTCGAGCTCGGTGAGGGAGGCGACGACGTTGACGACCATCGGCAGAAGGCTCGACCAGGGCGCACCGGAGGCCTCGTCGGCCTCCCGCATCGAGGTCGTCGTCGCGTACGCCATGCGGTAGGCCCCGCCCATGCCGTTGTCGATCGCGGTCAGCAGGCGCGGAGCCGTGCCGCCGGCTGCGAAGCGCAGCAACCGGATGCCGCTGTCCTGGGCATCCCGCTGCGGGACCGTCCACGCGAATCCCGGCCGCCCATCCCCCAGCAGATCGGCGACGAGCGCCCGCCTGCCGGCGGGCGGTGCGATCGGCAGCTCGACCGGGGGCGCGAACCGCAGGCCCGACTGGTTGATCCAGACGGTGGTGACCGTGTCGCCGAGATAGACGACGTCCGCGCAGCCGTCGCCGTCGATGTCGACGACGTGGAGCCTCTCGTCGCGGTAGCCCGGCGGGAGCACGGGCGGACTCGCCATGTCGACGGCGTCGTCGAAGGAGGCGTCGCCGTTCGACGGCCAGTACACGACCTGGCCGCTGCGCACCGAGATGAGATCCTGCAGCCCGTCGCCGGTCATATCGGCCAGCCGCACACCACGCTCGCCGAACAGCGCCGACGGACGGTCCGCCCCGCTGCCGAGGACGACCGGCGGTTCCACCATGCCGTCCGCGCCGAGCCTGAAGACGACCGTCGCGTCGCGTCCCGTCCACAGCACATCGGTGACACCGTCGCCGTCGACATCGGTCAGCCGCGTGTCGGGGGCATCGAGCCGGACGCTCGGCCGTTCGGCGAACAGTTGCGGCGAAGGGTCGAATCCCCCGGATCCGTCGGCGTGGAACCACATCGACAGGCGCTGATCGGTCGCGAACAGGTCGACGCGACCGTCGCCGTCGAGGTCGGCGAGCGCCACGTTCGCGCGGGTGAGCGAGACCGATGCCGGCAGGTCGCCGACCGGGAACGGCCCGTCGTAGGCGCCGTTCGCCCGGCGCCAGCGAAGCGCGCTGCCTGCCGTGATGCTGAGGACCTCCGGCACGCCGTCGCCGTCGAGGTCCGCGAGCATGGTCCCCGGCTGATCGAGGCCCGGGGGCGGGATGAGGGCCGGCAGCGCGACGACGTCGGCGTTCGCGACGTCGAACGGCGTGTACTCGAACGTCAGCGCCGGCTCGGCCACGCGATCGGGGCCCTCGCCTGCCGAGAGCTCGACACGATGCAGCAGCGAGACGCCGTTCGCCGCGGCGACGTACTCGAACTCCCACGTGCGCAGGCGGGTCGGATCGGCGCGTTCGGACACGAGGTCGATCGACGTGACGCGCCGGGTGAGCGTGCGGGCGAAGCCCGCACGCCGATCCGTCGAAGCGTCGGCGCGTGTCTCGTGATGGAAGAGCAGTGCGAAGACCGACCACTCCACCTTGGTCAGCCAGAGGCGGCCGCCATCGGCCTCGTAGGTGTACCGGATGCTGTTGCCTGCGGCATCCGTCTCCTCCTCCAGCAGCCATGCGAACACGGCGCCGGCGGGGCCCGTCTCCCGCGTGGTGGAGGTGATCCCCAGCCGGCGCGTGCCGCCCTTGCCGTCGCGGATGCGCCAGCCGTCGCCGTCGCGCTCGATGAGCCACGACTGCGTGTCGGTGCGAGGCCGGAACCGGCCGCCGCCGACGGGCACGAGGGTCTCGGCGCCGCCGAGCGTGAACGTGTCACTGTCGTCGTATGCGGGTGCGCCGCGGTCGCTGCGCCTGTCGATCCGCAGCGGCTCGTACCGCCAGCCGAGGCCGAAGGGCCCGTTGCCCGCACCCGTCGAATACGTGACCGAGACCTGCGGCTGCAGATCGTTCGGACCCTTGGGCAGCTTGAGCGGAACGGCGTAGTTGCCGGTGCCGCGCACCAGGTCGGGCTGGAACCGGTCGCCGAGCGGAGAGATGCCCCCGCCCCCGCCGGGCACGTCGGTCAGGCCGGGTGCGACTCCCGTGTCTTCGCGCATGACAGGCCCCCGAGTCAGAGCGCTTCGGCGGGATACTCGAACGAGTAGTCCAGCCCCAGCTGAAGACTCACGACGCGATCGAAGTGCAGGCCCGCCCCGTCGGTGAGCGACGCGCCACCCGTGACGGCGAACTGCCAGTCGCCGATGGGCGTCGACCCGACGAGGGCAGGTGCCGCCGCCGTGAGGTCGGCCACGCCGTTCGCATCGGTTACGACGTCGGTCTGCGTCCCGCTGGGCGCGACCACGTGGAGGGAGATTCCGGATGCCGCGACCCCCGCCTTGGCGACGACGCGCAGGTGCACGGAGTCGATGGCGAAGGACTCCTGGTTGGCGGGCATCCGCACCTCGTCGAGCCGCACGGCGGCCGTGCCGGAGCGGTAGAAGCCGTACCATGCCTCCGGGAAGTCGTAGCGCAGGTCGAAGTCGCGCACCCGGTTCAGCTCGCCCGCCCGCGGCGGCGCCGCGAGCACGCTGGACCGCAGCGCCGAGTCGAACAGGGCCGTGTAATAGACGACGATGCGCACATCGACGATCCGTGCGAAGTCGAACTCGTTGCTGCGCTTGGGCAGGTGCAGCTGCCACGTCGTGCCCAGGCCGATGCCCTGGAAGAGCCCTCGGACCCCCGTCTCGGCGGTGAAGACGAAGACGTCGTCGCGCAGCCGGTACTCCGACACGGCCATCGTGTCGACGACGTGCGTGCGCTGGGCGACGCCTCCCGTCCGCGTGCGGTAGCGGGTCACGCCGCCCGCCGTCAGGGTGCCGTTGATCCCGTCCTCGGGCACGAGGCCGACGAACTCGAGCTCGACTGCCTCGATCCGCTGGCCGTAGTAGCCGGCGTGCAGGCGATCGAACTCGTAGAGGTCGGTCTCGAAGCTGAGCAGGCCCGTGGCGCGGAACGCGGCCATCTGCGCGGGGTACGCCTCGGCGATCGAGATGACGTCCTTGATCCGGCTGCTCTTGCGCACCTTCGTGACGATGGCCTGGTAGGTGAACGATTCGATGTCGTCGATCAGTCCGTCGCCGCCGAGCAGCTTGACCTCGCCGCCCGGACCGGAGGACACCACGAATCCGTAGTCGGCCTTGATGACGCTCAGAGAGGTGTCGTTCTCGAAGTTGTACGCCCGCTCCATGAGCTTCGCGATGCGGATCGCGCGCCACATGTAGTCGCGGGTGATGTCCTTCATGACCGATGCCATCATCGACCAGGCATCCGCCGAGAAGAGGTTCGCATCGAACGCGTCGAGCGATGCCGAGGCGAGCTGCGACTTCTGCAGCGCGGCCTGCCACGCGATCTCGGCGCCGAGCTCGCGGTGCTGCGCCGACTGCACCTGCTCCTGCGCGACCGGGATGGCCGCGTTCAGCTCCGCGATGTTGTCCTGCATCTTCGCGAGCTCATAGGCCCGGTTCTTCCGGCCGGCGCTGAAGACGTACGCCGCCGCGAGCTTGCCGCGCTCCCCCGAGATGCTCTCGCCGCGATCGAGCTTGTCGGCGAGTTCGCTGATCTCGCTGAACCACGAGTTCGAGCCCATGCCCTGTGCCGTCGACGCCGCCTGCGACCAGATCTGCGTCCAGCTCGAGGCGGCATAGTCGTCGCGCTGCCGGATGGCGTCCTGCAGCCGCCTGTTCGCGAGGTCAAGGGCGGCCTGCGCGGACTGCCGGTCGTCGACTGCCGACAGGTACTGCTGACGCTGGGCCTCGGCCTGCGCCTGCGCCATGGCGACGGCCGCCTCGAGGTCGCGCCGCGTGGCCTCGGTCGCCTCCTGACGGGTCTTGAAGTTGACGTAGTCGCGCTCGGCCTGCACGGCCTCGGCGGCGAAGCCCTTCGCGACCGACTGGAGGTACTCGAAGGTGTGGATGGGCGAGAGCGCGAGGCCGTAGTAGTCGAGCCCCTGCAGGATCTGCTGGATGAATCCGAAGGCCGTCAGCACGAGGGAGGCGATCTCCCACTGCACGCTCGGCAGCGGCCGGTCGGCGAGGTGCTGGATGAGTCCCCGCGCGACGTCGGCGGGAGTGTGCAGCCCTGCCGTGGTGAACAGCGTGGACGCCGGGACGTTCCCCTGGTCGTCGATGACCTTTCCGTACTGCGCCTTCGCCCCGTCGACGTTCTCCGCCCGGTAGAGCACGCTGCCCCACTCCACGGCATTCTTCGCAAGACGGATCCACAGTGCCGTCGACTCGATCGGATCGTTGAGATACGAGTAGCCCGCGGCCTCGACGTAGCTCTCCTCGGCGAGCCCGTGCTGGCCGAGCTCGAACCGCGTGTCGCCGATCTTGACGGGCAGCACATAGGCGTACAGGTGCGTCAGATAGTAGGTCGTCGTGGACGACTGACCGGCGACGATGCCCAGATCGATCAGCTTCGTGGCGGTGATGCGCCGGCGGTAGACGGCGTCGGCGATCTTCCCGGCGGCGGGCATCGCCCCGTCTTCGATTCCCAGCGTGACGATGTCGGTGCCGACGTTGATGCCGACGGCCCAGTCCTTCGTCACCGCCGCGCGGTCGGCGGGATCGACGACGGTCGTCGTCGTCCAGCCGTCGACCCTTCCGGGAAGTCGCACGCCGAGCGTCTCGGGGTCCTTGTCGCGGACCGCCGCGAGCACTTCCGGCGATCGCGAGTCGAGGCCCCCGAGCAGGCCCGCCGAAGCGGCGAAGGTCGTCGCGATCGGGATGCCTGCGACCCCGCCGTCGTCGACGCGGTTCAGCCGGTCCACGAGGACGCGATCGATGGGCGCGTCGACACGCGCACGGAGGCGATCGAGCGGGCGGACGAGCCCCACCGGCACGTCGCGGTTGTCTCGCCGGAGGCCACCGGGCACGCGGATGCCGCCGCCCGGCACGGCTCCGCCTGGCGCGGCTCCGCCTGGCGCGGCTCCGCCTGGCGCGGCTCCACCCGGTGCAGCCGGGTCGGGTGCGTCGGTGATGGCGCCGCGCGCCTTGTCGAAGAGCTTGTCGGCCGCGGCCTGGTCTCCCGTCAGCGCGACCGCGATGCCCTGCGTGTGGACGGCATGCGCAGCGCCGATCTTGTCATCGGCGGCGGTGAAGGCATCCGCTGCGTGCGCGGCGACTTTCGCGGCCTCTTCGCCCTGCCCCGTCTGCACGAGCGCCGTCGCGAGGGTCAGCATCGTCGCGCCCACCGTCTGCTTCTCCACGTCGGGCGCGCCGGCCGCCTCGAGGGCGCTCTTCAGGAGCGGGACGGCGAGCTCGGGCTTGCCGTCGGTGATCAGTGCGAGCGCCTGGTTCGAGGCGAGGCCGAGATCGGCCCGCGCCTCCTGCGTCGGCCGGAAGCCCGTGGTGGTGAATCGCACCAGGTCGGGTTCCACGGCCGCGGTGGCGATCAGCCCCGTCACCGGCACGGGATCGACGGCGGTCGGGCGGATGACGCCGGCGAGGTTGGCGGACGCCTCGAGCAGGGAGTTCTCGAGCACGGCGCCGATCGGGAGCGGGGGACGATGGACGTCGCCCAGCCAGGTGTGCACGTCGAATCCCGGGTGCAGGAACCGGTAGATCAGTCCGCGGGCCCGCTCGTACCCGTCGAGTGCCGCTGAATACGACTGCCGCTGGTACGCCGCGTCGGCGTCGGCGATCGCGAGCTCGACTTCGGCGACCGCGGCCTTCGCCGCGTCGGATGCACGGCCCGACCCGGCCACGGCCATGTCGGCGACGAGTGTCGCCCTCTCTCGAAGGATCGGGGATACGGCAAGAAAGGTCGCAGAGGCGTCGTTGAATTCCATGGGTGGGCCCTCCAGTCTCATGAGAGAAGAGCCGACGACCTCCGGCGTGATACACGGCGGCGGGAGGCCGATTCATCCAGGTCAGGCCGGTCCCGTGGACCCCCGTACGATGAGCTCGGTCGCCAGGAGCTCCTCCTCCGACGTCGCGTCCTGATCCTCGAGTCGCGAGACCAGATACGACGACGCGCGGCGTCCGGCGAGCCCGAGCTGACTGCGCACCGTGGTGAGGGCGGGGACGATGAGCTCACTGCCGAAGATGTCGTCGAAGCCGGCGACGCTCATCTGGCCGGGGACCCGCACGCCCGCGCTCGACATCGCCTGCATGAGGCCGATCGCGATGAGGTCGTTGAACGCCACGACGGCGGTGACCTTCGCGGCCCGCACGCGGCGGAACGCTTCCCGCCCGCCGTCGATGGTCGGGGCGTTGGGGCCGATCTCGACCAGGCCCATTCCGCGTCGTTCGGTCTCCTCGAGCAGGTGCTCCCACCGCTGCGCGCTCACCCACGACGTCGCAGGACCGGACAGGAACGCGATCGAGCGGTGGCCGAGGTCGTGCAGGTGGGTCAGGAGCGCCGCGACGCCCTCTTCGACATCGGGCAGGATCGCGGCGACGCCGTCCACGGCGCGGTTGATGAGGACGACGGGCTTCTGCGCGGCGAGTTCGCGGATGACGTCGCTTTCGAGCCGGCTCGTAGCCAGGATGATGCCGTCGACGCTGGGCAGCAGGCGCTGGACCGCCTCGGCCTCGGCATCGCTCGATTCCTGGGACTCGGCGATGACGAGGGTGTAGCCCCCGGCACTGGCGGCGCTCTCGGCGCCGCGGACGATGTCGAAGACGACGGGGTTGGTGATGTCGGCGACGACGAGAGCCAGGGTGCTCGTGCGGCCGGTGTGCAGGGCGCGCGCCATCGGGTTGATGCGGAAGCTCAGCTGCTCGGCGGCCGCCCGGATGCGGGCCTCCGTGGGGGCGCTGATGCGTCCGGGCTTCCCGAGCGCCCGCGACACGGTCGACGGGCTGACGCCGGCGAGCTCCGCGACGTCGTAGATCGTCGCCGCGCCACCCTTCCGGCGAGCCTTGTCCGCTCCCGCGTCACTTGCCATACGACCTCCACCACGGTGCTGCCGTCTCGACAATATCGGTCCTGGCGGGCGTGGCATCGATTGCCACGCCCGCCTCAGTGAAGTATCCGCGCCCTTTTGCTCACCAGTCGTGGACGGTGCCGTCCAGCAGGCGGTTGTACGGCAGGTAGGCCTGCGCGTACGGGTACTTGCCCGCTTCGTCGACATCGAGGTCGACGCCCAGTCCAGGCTTGTCGCCGGGGTGCAGGTAGCCGTCCTGCCAGGTGAAGGACTGCTGGAAGACCTGGTCGGTCTTCGCGCCGTGGCGCATGTATTCCTGGATGCCGAAGTTGTGGATCGCGAGTCCCAGGTGCATCGCGGCGGCCATCCCGACCGGGGAGATGTCGGTCGGTCCGTGCATTCCGGACTTGATCTGGTACATCGCCGCGTACTCGAGGGTCTTCTTCAGCGGGCTGATTCCGCCCATGTGCGTCACGGCGCCGCGCACGTAGTCGATGAGCTGATCGCGGATGATGTCCTTGAAGTCCCACACGGTGTTGAAGATCTCGCCGATCGCGAGCGGCGTCGTGGTGTGCTGGCGAACGAGTCGCAGCGCCTCCTGGTTCTCCGCGGGCGTGCAGTCCTCGAGCCAGAACAGGTCGTACGGCTCGAGGTCCTTGCCCAGTCGCGCCGCCTGGATCGGCGTCATCCGGTGGTGACCGTCGTGCAGCAGCGGGATGTCGGGGCCGAACTCGTTGCGCACCGCCTCGAAGACACCGGGCAGGTGGTTCAGGTACGCGCGGGTGTCCCAGTCCTCCTCGACCGGCTTCGCGCCGCGACGGGCCGGCTCATGGTCGTAGCGGACCGACGCGTCGCCGACGTCGGCGCCCTGCGCCGCGATGCCGTAGATCGCCTTCAGCGTGGGCACCCCGGTCTGCACCCGGATCGCCTTGTACCCCTGTTCCTGGTGGGCGCGGATCGAGTCGAACAGCTCGGGCAGCTCCTTGCCCGAGGCGTGCCCGTACGCCATGAGCCCGTTGCGGGAGGCGCCGCCCAGCAACTGGTAGACCGGCATCCCGGCCGCCTTGCCCTTGATGTCCCACAGCGCCATGTCCACCGACGCGATCGCCGCCATCGTGACGGGGCCCCGCCGCCAGTACGCGGAGCGGTACAGGAACTGCCACGTGTCCTCGATCTTCGAGGCATCCGCTCCGATCAGCAGCGGCACGACGTGCTCGGTCAGGTAGGCGACGACGGCGAGCTCGCGGCCGTTCAGCGTCGCGTCGCCCAGGCCCGTGAGCCCGTCGTCCGTGGTCAGTTTGAGCGTGACGAAGTTCCGGTCCGGACTCGTGACGATCACTTCGGCCTTGTCGATGAACATGGTCTTCTCTCTCTATCTCTCGAGTCGCGTCCAGCGACTCCGCAACGCGTGGGCGGCAGCCTTCGGCTTGCGGTCGCGGGTGAACACGCCCTTCTTGTTGCCGTCGACGCGAATGATCCCGACGGCGGTCTGGAAGTCTGCGAAGTTCCATACCTGCTCGCCGACGAACGACTCGATCCGGTCGAACACCCTGTGGTTCATGTCGAGGTAGGCGACCTGGTACTCCTCGGTCCACGGCTGCGCGAAGACCGAGTGCTGGCCGGCGACCGTATCGGCGCCGTACTCGGTCATGATGATCGGCTTGCCGTAGGCGGCCTCCCAGCCGCGCAGCTCCGCCTCGAGGTGAGCCTCGGCCGCCTCGAGGTCGCCCGTGTCGACATACCAGCCGTAGTAGCGGTTGAGGCACAGGACGTCGAAGAGGTCGGAGATCTTGTCGGTGCCGACCGGCGCCATCATGACGTTGACGAACGTGATGGGGCGCGTGGGGTCGAGCTCGCGTGCGAGTGTCGCGAGCGGCTCGAAATACGGCCGGGACTCGTCGACTCCCGAGTCGGGCTCGTTGGCGATCGACCACATCACGACGCTGGGGTGGTTCTTGTCACGGGCGATGAGCTCGCGGATGGCCTGCGCGTGCGCCTGTTGCGTCTTGTCGTTGACCTGGTCGGGTCCGAAGGTCGGAACGATCGGACCCCCGAGGAGCCCGCCGATGATCGAGTAGTTCAGCCCGACGGCGGCCGTCTCGTCGATGACGACGATGCCGTGCCGGTCGGCGTACTCGAGCACCTCCTCCGCGTAGGGGTAGTGCGAGGTGCGGAACGAGTTCGCCCCGATCCACTTCATGAGCTCGAAGTCGTGCACGAGGTAGGCGTCGTCGTGCCCTTTGCCGCGCACGGCGGTGTCTTCGTGCTTGCCGAACCCGGTGAAGTAGAAGGGCTCGCCGTTGATGAGGAACCGGTTGCCCTCCACCTTCACGGTGCGCACCCCGATCGCCAGCGGGTAGGTGTCGACCACCTCACCGTCCTGTACGACCTCGGCGACGAGCTCGTACAGGTACGCCGCGCCGGGCTGCCACAGCGTGACGTCCACGATGCGGATCTCGCCGCGGGCGCCGTCGGCCGTGCCGACCTCGGCGCCCGCGGCATCGAGGATGCGCACCCGCACGTCGGCGTCGCCGGATGTGACGACCTCGTAGCCGATCACGCCCGCCGCCCCGTCGACGTCGGTGACGACCGTGATGTCGTCGACCCGCGCGGCCGGTGCGCTGTAGAGCCACACCGAGCGCGCAAGTCCCGCGTAGTTGTAGAAGTCGTGCAGGTACGTCTGCTTCTTGCGCCCGCGCTCGTCGACCGTGACCGCCCCCGGCGGGATCGTCTCGTTCGACAGCCGGTTGTCGACGCCGATTGTGAGACGGAACTCCTCACCGGGCCGGACGAGGTCCGTGACGTCGGCTTCGAACGGGGTGTAGCCGCCGACGTGCTCGACCACGAGCGTGTCGTCGATGTAGACGCGGCCGGCGTGGGTCGCGGCATCCACCCGTACGAGTACCCGCTCTCCCGCCCAGCCGCGGGGCACGCGCACCCGGCGCTGGTACCAGACCCAGCCCACGTGGTCGCGGATGGCGCTGTCGACGAAGAGGTCGTTGTAGCTGGCGGGCACGGGCGCTTCGAGCGGGGTGTCGAGCGTCGCCGTCCACGGGGCGTCGCCGGCCGCCGTGTCGAGGGCGAAGCGCCACAGTCCGTCGAGACGGACAAGCTCGCGCGTGGCGGTGGAGCGAGGCTTCAGCATCGGGGGGTCCTTTCGGGTGCAGGTGCCGCGGGTCAGGCGCGGAGGTCGGAGTCGGTGGAGGTCGGGGAAGCCTCGGCCAGTGCCGCCTCTTCCTGGTCGTCGAGCGCACGCTGCGCCGCGGCGTCCTTCGGGTAGATGCGGTACATGAGTGTCCATAGCACGGCGTTGACGGCGTACGGCACCGAGATGACCCAGAACATGAGCGCCTGCAGACCCAGCGAGTCGGCGAGGAAGCCGAACGCGAGGCTCAGGATCGCGGCGAACAGACCCTGGACGAACGAGAAGATGAGGGCGTACGCCGTGGCCACGACGCTCCGGTGCACGACCGAGCCCACGATCGGGAGCACGGCGCCGGGGTGGCCGAGCGAGCTCAGCAGACCAGTCACGAAGACGGCGACATACACCGCGACACCTGTGCCCCAGTCGATCTGGAACAGCAGCGCGGTCGAGACCGCGTAGGCGACGAGGTATCCCTGCATCATGATGACGCGGCCCTTGTAGCCGAACCGCCTCTCGAACCAGTCGCCGAGGAGGCCACCGGCGAAGCCGCTGATGACGGCGCCGAGCATGTAGGCCGACATCAGGAAGGCCGCATCCGCCGTCGTCCATCCGCGGTCGTCGACCCAGTACGTGATGAAGAACGCGAAGAGCACGAGGCTCGTCGTGAGCATGACCTGCAGCGCCATGAACAGGATGGTGCGGTTGCGGAGCAGGCCCACGGCGTCGCGCACATTGAACTTCATGGCGTCGGGGTCGATCGCGCCGACGGGCGTGTGCTTCTTCGGCTCGTGCACGAGAAGGAGGATCAGGATGCCGGAGAAGACGCTGATGCCGCCCATCGCGAACATGCCGTACCGCCAGCCGTCGTCGACATTGGCGAACTGGCCGATGAGGGGCGTCGCGAAGACGGACGCGAACAGCGCGAGGGTCCGCAGTGTGCCGAAGGCCCGGCCGCGCTCCTTCGAGCGGTACATGTCCACGATGAGGCCGTTGCTGATCGGCTCGCTCGCGACGGTGCCGATGACGCCGATGCCGTAGAGGATGAACAGCTGGGTCGAGTCCTGCGCGAAGCCGGCGGCGATCGTCCACAATCCCCACAGACCCGTCGCGATGAACAGGATCCGCTTGCGCCCGTACCGGTCGGCGAGACCTGCCCACACGGGGCCGAAGATCATCCGCGCGAAGCGGCTCATCGCCGTCAGGATGCCGAGGGCACTCGTCTGCAGGCCGAGCGCGTCGCGGATGACGGGGAACAGCGTGTTGACGAGCCCGCCTTCGAAGCCGTCGACGATGCTCGCGAACGCGAGAGCGACGAGGCCGCCGCCACGGCCCTTGACCTTGTCGACCCGCGTCGAGCCGGTGTCGGTGCCGTGGGTGCGCTGCGCCTGCGTGGCGTCGATGGGCTTGCTGATCTCAGTCATCAGAGACCGCCGAACGGTCGAGGTGTGCACGCATGTGATCTCCTTCGGTCATGCGGCGCCGGGTGGCGCGCTCTATGCGGTGGTGAGGTGGTGTGCTGCGGAGGCGAGTTCGAGGAACCCGTCGTCCGTCGCCAGCTGGGGCGAGATGAGGTGGATGAGGGCGCGGGTGGATGCCGGTTCGTTCAGCGGCCGCGCGATGTCGTCGGCGAACGCGTCTTCGGGCACGACGCCGCGGCGCACGGCGTCGATCCACGCCGCGATGGCGCCCGCCGATCCGCGCGGCTCGCCGCCGCGGGCGAGCGTCCGCTCCGCGACGGCCGCGAACCGGTAGCGGACCTTGGTCGTGGCATCCCCCGCGATCTGCGCGAGGCGGTGCACGATGCGCGGGTTGGCGAAGCGGTCGAGGAGGGCGCGCCGGTAGTCGACGTGCTCGATGCCGTCGGGAAGCAGCTGCACGACTTCGTGCCAGAAGTCGTCGACGAGTGCCCGGCACTCGGGGTCGGCGATCGCGGCCGAGACGGTCTCATGGCCGCGCACGAGCCCCGCGAAGGCGAGGATGCTGTGGGCGCCGTTGAGCAGCCACAGCTTGCGGTTCTCCCACGGCGCGAGATCGTCGACGAAGCGCGCGCCCGCGGTCTCCCATGCGGGCCGGCCCGCCGGGAACGCGCCGGAGAGCACCCAGTCGGCGAACGGCTCGGTGACGACGGGCGAGTGGTCGATCCAGCCGGCCGCGTGCACGGCGTCGACGTCGCCGTCGATGCGCGGCGTGATGCGGTCGACCGAGGTGGCGACGAACGAGACGTCCGAGGCGATCCAGCCCGCGAGGACGTCGGACACCTCGGCGGCCAGTGCGACGAGCGCGTGCGAGACGAAGTCCCCGTTGTCGGGGATGTTGTCGCACGGCACGATCGCGATCGGCGCTCCGCCGGCGCGGCGGCGGGCCTCGAGCCCGATCAGCAGGCGTGCGAGCGCGGACTGCGGTGCGGCATCCTGGAGCCGTCCGCTCGCGAAGACCCGCGCGAGTTCGGCGGCGTCGCCTTCGCCGGGGCGGTAGCCGGCCTCGGTCACGGTCAGCGTCACGAGGGCGACCGCGGGGTCGGCGAGGAGCTCGACGAGCCGGTCGACGCGAGCCGCGTCATGGGCCTCGAGGATGCTCGGCACGACCTCGACGCGATCGGCGTCCTCGCTGCGGACGACGAGGCAGTAGAGCCCGTCCTGCTCCTGCAGCAGGTCGGCCTGGAGGGGCGAGCGGCCCGTGAAGGCGGCGATGCCCCAGCCGGCGGCATCCGCCGCGTGCGCCGTGTACCAGGCCTGGTGGGCGCGGTGGAAGTTGCCGAGACCGAGGTGCACGATGCGCACGCGTGTCGGGCGGGCGGATCCGCCCCGCTCGGCGAGCGCGCGGTCGTCCAGGTGTACGGCGTTCACAGCTTGAACGCCTTGCGGGGAACCGCGTCGACGAGGTCGCGCGCGATGCGCCGCGCGGTCGGGAGGCTCACGCGCCCCTCGCGGACGAGACGCGCGAGGAACGACGAGTCGAGGCGCCGGGCCATGTCGTGGCGGGCGGGGATCGAGAGGAAGGCGCGCGTGTCGTCGATGAAGCCGCTGCCCCGGTAGAAACCCGCCGTCTCGGTGACGGCGCTGCGGAAGCGCAGCACTGCGTCGGGCGCATCGAGGAACCACCACGGCGCGCCGATGAAGACGCTCGGGTAGAACCCGGCCAGGGGTGCCACCTCGCGCGAGTAGACCGTCTCGTCGACGGCGAACAGCACGACGTGGAATCCGGGCGCCGTGCCGAAGGCGTTCAGCAGCGGCCGGAGGTTCTGCGTGTACTCGGTGCGCACGGGGATGTCGTGGCCCGTGTCGGGCCCGAAGGCCGCGAACGTCGGCTCGTGGTGGTTGCGGCTCACACCCGGGTGGATCGTCATGACGAGGCCGTCGTCGACACTCATCCGCGCCATCTGGAACAGCATGTGCCCCCGGAACAGGCGCTGCTCGTCGGAGTCGAGCCTGCCCTCGCGGGCCCCGCGGAAGAGCCGCTCGGCGTCGTCGGCGGACAGGTCGGCGGTGAAGGGCTCGAGCACGCCGTGGTCGGTCGAGACCGCGCCGTGGGATAGGAAGTGCGCGCGGCGGTCTTCGAGGGCGCGGAGGTAGCCGTCGAACGAGCCCGGACGGCCCGTCGCGTCCAGGAGCGCGTCGACCCGGTCGGCGAAGACCGCGCCCGCGGGGTCGAGATACGCGTCGGGGCGGAAGGTCGGGATGACGCGGCCCGCGACGGAACCGGTCGCAGTGAGCTCGCGGTGGGTCGCGAGGTCGTCGAGCGGGTCGTCGGTCGTGGCGAGCACCTCGATGCGGAAGCGGTCGAAAAGGGCCCGGGGGCGGAATCCCGGCTCGGCGAGCACGCGCTCGATGCGGTCGTGCACCTCGTCAGCGTTGGCTTCCGACAGCTCGCTGCGCACATCGAAGAGGCTCGCGAGCTCGTGCTGGAGCCAGTACCCGCTCGCCGTGCCGGCGAACCGGTGCCAGTTCTCGGCGAGGCGTCGCCACACGGCGCGCGGTTCGGCCGGACGGGCGGCGTCGAGACCCAGATCGGCGAACGAGACGCCCGACGCGAACAGGAGGCGCGTCACGTAGTGGTCGTGCCGGATCAGGAGGCTGCTCGGGTCGGGGAACGCGGCGTCCTCCAGGAGGAGCACCGGATCGACATGGCCGTGGGGGGAGATGATCGGCGCGTCCACGACCTCCCGATAGAGGTCTTCCGCGATCTCGCGGGTGGCTTCGTCGGCCGGCATGAGTGCCGCTGCGGTGAGCTCGGTCGTCCCTGACATGACACCAGTATGCTCGCGATTCGCCATGTTGTCAACCGATTGCCAGACAATCTCGTCTCTATGAACCAAAGAAGAACCGCCTTCTCCGATGGCCGGAGAAGGCGGTTCGTGCAAGCGGTTGCTCAATGCTCGGCGCGCTCGAGTGGCAGGTTCTGCGGGCTCCCTGCGCGCGACCCCGCAGAACCTGCCACTCGAGCGCGCCGAGCATTGAGCAACCGCTTGCACGAACCGCCTTCTCCGATGGCCGGAGAAGGCGGTTCGTGCAAGCGGTTGCTCAATGCTCGGCGCGCTCGAGTGGCAGGTTCTGCGGGCTCCCTGCGCGCGACCCCGCAGAACCTGCCACCCGAGCGCGCCGGCCCGGGAGCGTGCCTAGAACAGGTCGGCGAAGCCCAGCGCCACGAGGTTGTCGTGCGAGGTCTGCAGCGCTTCCCAGACGGTGCGGCCGTAGAGGTCGTCCTGCTCGACGAGCAGGTACTCGGCGCCGCTCTGGATCGACGCAGGGATGATCGTCGCGAAGTCGAGGTTGCCCTCCCCCACTTCGGCGAACTGCACGACCCCGGCGAACGCCGTCATGAAGCCCGCGACGTCGCCCTTCTCGAGCGCCTGGAACGCCGCGCCGGGGAGCCGGCCGATGCGGTAGTCCTTCAGATGCACCATCCGCACGCGGCCGGCGTACTGCTCGATGACCGAGACGGGGTTGACGCCGCCGCGCTGCAGCCAGTGCACGTCGAGCTCGAGCCCGACGTGGGGCGCGCGGTCGGCGATGATGTCGAGCATGAGCCGCCCGTCGAGCTTCGCGAACTCGACATGGTGGTTGTGATAGTAGAGGCGGATGCCGGCATCCGCGAGCTTCCGCGCGTAGGCGTCGGTGCGATCGCAGAAGTCGACGACGGCCTCGAGCGACCGCATCGCGTCGAACGGCAGCATCCCGATCCGCACCATCCGGGTGCCGAGCCGGCGGCTGTCGGCGACGATCTTGTCGAGGTCGTCCTCGAGGGAGTCGTTGCCGCCGGGCCCCGCCGAAAGACCGGCCGAGAGCGCAGCGATCTCGATGCCGAGCTCGTGCTTCGCGCGCTCCAGCTGCGCGACGTTGGCCTCGATCATCGGGATCTGCGAGACCTCGATGGCCCGGTAGCCGATCTCGCGCACGCGACGGAGCGACTCGAACGCTCCGATCTCCGCGACGCTGTCCTTGAGCATCATGGCCTGGACGCCGATGCGTGTCATGCGATCCTCCTTGTTTCCGTGTAGTCGAAGTGGTCGTACATGCCGGCGAGCACGTCGTCGACGCGTACCGGGTGCCCCAGGGCGCTCGAGACGTAGACGGCGATGATGACGGCGAGCGCCTGCACGGCGTCGCCGATCGACCCGGCGGGCTCGCGCCCGTCGCGGATCGCCGCGATGACGTCTTCGTACTGCCGCAGGTGGTCGTCGAAGAGATCGGGCACGGCGTCGCCTCCGCCCGGAAGGTCGGCGGCTCCGACCTCGTTCGCGGCCTGGTTGCCGGCGCGGGCCCAGCCGCGCGGCGAGGCGCCGTCGTGGGCATCGTCGGCGTGGAAGTACTCGAGCAGCCCGTCCTGCACATAGGCCGAGCCGCGCGTGCCGTGCACCTGGATGCGCGTGGAGTTCTCGGGGAATGCCGCCGTGCTCGCGAGCAGCGTCGCGACGGCGCCGTTCTCGAACGAGACGAGCGCGCCTGCGACGTCTTCGACCTCGAGACGGTCGTGGCCGACCGTCACGGCCATGCCGGACACCGTGACGGGTCGTCCCATGAGCGACACCAGCACGTCGACGGTGTGGATGCCCTGGTTCATGAGCGCTCCCCCGCCGTCGCTCGCCCACGTGCCGCGCCACGCGGCGGAGTCGTAGTAGGCGTCGTCGCGCCACCACGCGAGCGTCGCGGTGCCGGAGGTGATCCCGCCGAACCGCCCCTCGCGCACGGCGCGCGACACGGCGGCCACGGCCGGCGCGAAGCGGCGCTGGGTCATGACGCTGACGACGCGGTCGGACCGCTCCGCGCGGGCGGCCAGCCGCCGCGCGCGGGCCAGGTCGATGTCGACGGGCTTCTCGATGATGACGTGGCATCCCGCCGCGAGCGCCTCCTCGGCGAGCCCCGCGTGGCTTCCGCTCGGCGTCGTGATGACGACGAGATCGAAGGATGCCGCGGCCAGCGCGTCGGCGAGAGAACCGAACACCGCCGGCTCGTCGCCGGGCGTCTCGGCCGCGAGCGCACGCGCGGCGGGCAGCACGGGGTCGATGATCGCGGCCAGCACGAGGTCGTCGTGCGCGTGCGCGATCCGGGCGTGGGTGCGCGCGATCACTCCGGCCCCCACGAGGGCCATCCGCAGCGCCGTCACGCCGAGGCCTGCCGCACGGGGTAGAGCCCCTCGTCCGCGATGCGGTCGTTGAGCAGCCGCAGGAACTCGCCGTCGTCGAAGTCGAGGGGAACCTCGCGGCCCGTCCAGCTCGACAGGTGGATGGCGTTCGCGAGGCGGACCCCCATCATGCCGTCGGCGCCGGGCGCGATGAGTGGGGTGTCGTCGAGGATGCTCGCCGCGAAGTTCGCGAGCACGCCGACGTGCTGCTCGCCCCACCCCGACGGGAACTCGATCGTCTCCTGCGTGTACAGGGTCGAGGCATCCAGCTCCCCCATGAACAGGCGGCGCACGTCGTCGATGCCCATCCCGTCGCTGAGTTCGCGCTCGGGGCTGTTCAGGCGGGTCACCACTGCGGTCGTGCTGCCGTCGACGACGATCTTGCCGGCGTCGCCCTGGATCTCGAGTCGGTCGGTTCCGACGAGGTCGTGCGTCGCGGTGACGAAGACGCCGGTGGCTCCGCCGCCGAAGTCGGCGAGCACCGTCACCTCGTCCTCCACCGCGATGTCGCGCTGCAGTCCGTACGAGACCTTCGCGAAGACGGATGCCGGCACCCCGCAGATCCACTGCCACAGGTCGAGCTGGTGCGGCGCCTGGTTCACGAGCACGCCGCCGCCCTCGCCGCCCCACGTCGCGCGCCAGGCGCTCTGCTCGTAGTAGCCCTGCGGCCGCCACCAGGTCGTGATGATCCAGTTGGAGCGGATGATGCGGCCGATCTCGCCGGCATCCACGATCTGCTTGATGCGCTGGTAGAGCGGGTTGTTGCGCTGGTTGAACATGACGGCGAAGCGCAGGTGGGGCCTTCCCGCCGCGATCTCGTTCATGCGTGCGACCTGGCTGCTGTAGACGCCCGCGGGCTTCTCGACGAGCACGTGCAGCTCGCGCTCGAGGGCGTCGATCGCCATCTCGGGATGGAGGTAGTGGGGCACGCACGTGATGACGGCGTCGACGTCGCCGGATTCCATCATCGAGAGGTGGTCGGCATACCGGGGCACGTCGGGGAAGCGCGCCTGCGCGGCCTCGAGCTTGGCCGGATCGGTGTCGGCGATCGCGCCGATCGTCATGCCGGGCACGCGGCCCTCCGCGATGAAGGTCGCGTACATCTGGCCTTGCGCGCCGAGTCCGATGATGCCGAGGCGGACGGTTCGAGTCATGTGCTGTCTCCTGATTCGTGTGAGGTCGTGTCGTCGCGTCAGGCCAGTGCGACGCCGGCGTCGTCGGCGAGGCGACGGAAGGCGCGGGCGGCGACGCCGAACGCGAAGGGCCCCGAGAACCCGCCGAGTTCGTGGGCGTCGGCGAGGTGGGGCTCGAGCGACGCGAAGCCCGTGTATCCGTCGGCGACCAGCGCCTCGATCGTGGCGGCGACCTGACCGTCGCCCTCGCCCGCGGGTACGACCGCGCCCGTCGCCGAGCGGGCATCCTTCACCTGCAGGTAGTCGAGGTGCGGGCGCAGGAGCGCGTATCCCTCGTCGTGCGGACGCGCGACGCCCACCTGCACGAAGTTGGCGCTGTCCCACGCGACACGGAGCGCGGGCGATCCGACGGTCTCGACGAGGTCGAGCACGCGCTCGGGTGTGTCGCCGTAGATGTCCTTCTCGTTCTCGTGCAGCAGGGTCACCTTCTCACGCTCCGCCTCGTCTGCGAGGGCGCGCATCCGCACCATGACGGCGTCGCGCGTGCTCTCGGCCGCGACTCCCGGTCCGCGGAAGAACGAGAAGATCCGGATGCTGTCGGTCTCGAGTGCATGCGCGACGCGGATGATCCGCTTCAGCCGGGCGACTTCGAGGTCGGCGTCGAGCGCGACGTCGACCTTGCCAATGGGCGATGCGACGGCCGACACCCGGAAGCCTGCGGTCTTCAGGAGCGCCGCCAGATCTGCCAGGTGCTCGTCCGAGAGATCGACGACGTTCACCCCCCAGGCGCTGCGCACCTCGATGTGACGGGCACCGAGGGCCTCGAGCACCGCGCACTGCACGCGCGGGTCGGGATCGATCTCGTCCCCGAAACCGGAGAGGGTCCAGGTGGCCGGGGAGTCCTTCGTCATCGATGCGCCCTTCGCTTTGATCTCGTCCGCGGGGCTCCTGCGCCCTCACGATGACAAGCTCATGGTCGCACAGATTCTCGTTTCTGGCAATCGGTTGCACAAGATGATTCCCAACAAGACCGCGTTCATCGGCTGGAGTCGGCGCAGCCGGCTCGCGTTCTCTCGACAATCGATTGGCTGCGATGTCGGCGTCAGCCGCGGACTAAGATCGCCGCATGGATGTGCCGGTCCACGTCATCCGCTATTTCTGCGTGCTCGCCGAAGAGCTGCACTTCGGCCGCGCGGCGGAGAGGCTCAGCATCACTCCCCCGTCGCTGAGCCAGCAGATCAGCCGTCTCGAGCAGCAGCTCGGCGTGAAGCTGTTCGATCGCAGCCCGCGCAAGGTCGAGCTCACTTCCTACGGTCGTGAGCTCCTCCCCCTCGCGCGTCGGCTGCAGGACGATCATGACCAGGTGATCGCGTGGGGGCGTTCCGTGCGCAGAGACCTCGAGGCGCCCGTGCTGCGGGTCGGCGTCGTGGCCGCCGGGGCCGGCAACCTCACGGCCGCCGCGATCGCCACGACGCTGCAGAAGGTCCCCGCGGCGCGCATCGAGATGCGGCGCCTGGGATTCTTCGACGTCGCCGACGACCTCGAAGCGGGGCGCGTCGACGTCGTGTTCGCCCCCTGGCCGCTGCGGCTCCCCCCGCGGGTGCGCGTCGAGCCGCTCTGGCGTGAGCCGAGGGTCCTCGTCGTGCCCGCCGGTCATCGCTTCGCCGACCGGGAGTCGATCTCGATCCTCGAGACGTCGGACGAGGTGTTCGTCGCCGCGGCGGGCGGCGTGCCCGAAGTCGTCGACTGGTGGCTCGTCGATCCTCGCCCGGACGGCTCGCGGCCCAGGCGCGGACCGACGGCGGACAGCGTCGAGGGTCTGCTCGAACTCGTGGCAGCAGGGACCGGGGTCAACATCGCGGGCGAGTCGGCGAGTCGCCACTATCGCCGGGACGAGCTCGTCTACGTCCTCATCGACGACATCGACCCCGCGACGATCGTCCTGTGCAGCATCGTCGATACGCGCAACCCGATGGTGCCCGTGTTCCGTGAGACCGCGATGGAGCTGTCGCCGCTCGTGGGCGCCTCGATGCACCCGCACTGAACGGCGCTCACGCGGTCGCTTCCCGGCCTTCGAGCCGCTCGACGATCGCGCCCACGACCGCGCGCACGAGCGACCTGTCCACCGCCGCCCGCTCCCATGCCTGATGCATCGGCCAGCCTTCGATCAGGGCGTCGAGCGCCCGCGCCGTGGGTTCCGAGAAGTGCCGCCCGAGGCTGTGTCGGCTCGCGAACAGCCAGTCGCGGCAGAGGTCGTGCACCCGCGTGTTGTAGTTGCCGTAGGAGTACATCTCGAACAGGGCCCGCACACCCCCCTCGTCGGCATACGATCCCCCGCAGATCAGATCGACGACGGCCTCGCACGCCTCGTCGCGCGTGCGGGCGGCCACGAGGGCGGCGCTGTATTCGGCAGCCATCCGCCCCGACAGGTGCACGAACGCCTCCTCGAGGATCTCGGAAAGGCTCTCGAAGTAGTAGGTGAGCGAGCCCAGCGGCACACCGGCGCGGGCGGCGATCCGCCGATGGGTCGTCTGATGGACCCCCTCCTCGACGATGACCTCGAGCGCGGCGTCGATGATGCGATTCCTGCGCTCGGGATCGTTGGCGCCCCGTTTGGTGCTCACGTTCCACCCTCCCTCGTGCGATGTGTACGATAGTACCAATTACTTGTGTACGTACGTACATGTCTTGGAGGATGCCGGATGACCACGTCCGTACGAACGCGCCAGCTGGCCCTGGCCGCGCTCTTCTTCGTCCCCGGTGTCGGGATGGCGTCGTGGGTGACGCGCACACCGGACGTCCGAGACCTGCTCGGCGCGACGACAGCGGAGATGGGCCTCATCCTGTTCGGGCTCTCGCTGGGCTCGATGATCGGCATCCTGTCATCGGGCGCTCTCGTCGCCCGGTTCGGGGCGCGCCCGATCACGGGCGTCGGCGGCGCGCTCATCGCGCTGAGCCTGCCCACGATGGGCCTCGGCGCCGCAGGCGGCGCTGGGCTCGCGGTCGCGGCAGGACTGTTCCTCTTCGGTGCCGGCATGGGCGCGGGCGAGGTCGCGATGAATGTCGAGGGCGCCGACGTCGAGCAGACGACGGGGCGCTCGTTCCTGCCGATGCTGCACGGCTGCTTCAGCCTGGGCACCGTCGTGGGTGCCACGCTCGGCATGATCGCGACCGCGGTGCGGTTCCCCGTCGGGTGGCATCTCGTGCTGGCGGGGATCGCGGCGGCGATCGCCGTCGTGCTCAGCGTCCCGCGCCTGCCCGCCCACACCGGACGCGCCGAGGCTCGTGCGGCCGACGGCATCCGCTCCCCCCGATCCGCGCTGTGGAAGGACTCGCGGCTCCTCCTCATCGGATTCATCCTGCTCGCGATGGCGCTCGCGGAGGGCACCGCCAACGACTGGCTGCCGCTGGTCATGGTCGACGGGCACGGCTTCGACCCGGCGCTCGGCTCGCTCGTCTTTGCCGTGTTCGCCGCCGCCATGACGATCGGCCGCTTCGCCGGCGGCTGGTTCATCGATCGCTTCGGGCGACCCGCCGTGCTGTGCGCGAGTGCCGTGTTCGCGGCCGTCGGGCTCGTGCTCGTGATCTTCGTCGACAACCAGGTCGTCGCGGGGGCCGCCGTCGTCCTCTGGGGACTCGGCGCCTCGCTCGGATTCCCCGTCGCGATCTCGGCGGCCGGCGACTCGGGACCCGATCCCGCGGCGCGCGTCTCGCTCGTCGCGACCGCGGGCTATGTCGCCTTCCTGGTCGGGCCCCCTGCCCTGGGCTTCGGCGGGGAGGAGTTCGGGCTGCGCAACGCCCTGCTGATCCCGCTCGTGTTCGTCATCGGAGCGGCCATCGCCTCGGCGATCCTGGGCGCGCGGTCCCGCGAGCCGGAGCTCACCGCGACCAGCTGAGGAGCGGCATCCCGATGTCGTGGCTCAGGCTGCGGGAGCCTTCGCCTCGTTCCGCAGCGCCCGCCACACCTCACGACGCCGGGCCTGCTCGTCGGGATCGGGCACCGGGGATGCCGCCATCAGGACGCGCGTGTAGGGGCTCTGCGGATTGCGGATGACGTCGGCGGTGAGCCCCTGCTCCATGACCTTGCCGCGGTACAGGACCACGACCCGCTGTGCGAGGAACTCGACGACGGCCATGTCGTGCGCGATGAACAGATAGCCGAGATCCGCGCCGGCCCCGAGCTCCGCCAGGAGGTTCAGTACCTGCGCCTGTGTCGACAGGTCGAGCGCGCTCACGGCCTCGTCGCATACGACGAGCCGCGGATCGGTGACGAGAGCGCGCGCGATCGCGATCCGCTGGCGCTGTCCGCCCGAGAACTGCCGCGGGTACCGATCGAACGAGCCGGCGGGAAGCCCGACGGCGGCCAGCGACTCGTTCGCGCGGGCGATGCGCTGGCCGCGCCCGACACCGGCCACGCGGAGCGGTTCGGTGAGGGCGTCCCCGATGACGCGGCGGGGATTCAGCGACGAGAACGGATCTTGGAAGACGGCTCGCAGGTCTCCCTGCAGGGCCCGGCGCTCCGCCACGCTCGCCCGCGTGATGTCGCGGCCGTCGAAGATGATCTGCCCTTCGGTGACTGGCAGCAGGCCGAGGATCGCGCGCCCGATGGTGGTCTTCCCCGAGCCGGACTCCCCGACGAGACCGAGGGTCTCTCCGCGCGCGATCGAGAACGAGACGTCTTCGACAGCGGCGGGTCCCTTCCTCCCGTAGCGCACCATGAGGTTCCGCACCTCCAGGAGCGGAGCATCGGCCTCGGCTGTCGTCTGGACGCTGCTCATCGCTCTCCTCCGATGCTCACGGCGACCCGCCACTCGTCCTGCCGGCCGCGCACGTCGTCGCGGCGCACACATCGCACGCCGCCGTCGCCCTCCGCGCGCGGGTCCAGCGCAACGGTCACGAGGCATTCGTCGCGCGCGAACCGGCAGCGCTGTGCGAACCGGCATCCGCTCGTCCACGATCCCGGCAGCGGCACCTGCCCAGGGATGGATGCCAGCCGCGCCGTTCCCGCGAGGTCGAGGCTCGAATGGGGGTCGGCCGCGAGGAGTGCCATCGTGTACGGATGCTCGGGGCGGAGCAGCACGTCGCGCACCGACCCTGTCTCGACGATCTCCCCCGCGTACATGACGGACACGTCGTCGCAGATGTCGGCGACGACACCGAGGTCGTGCGTCACGAGGATGACCGACATCCCCCGCTCGGCGACGAGCCCGCGAAGGAGCGCGAGGATCTCGGCCTGGATCGTCACATCCAGCGCCGTCGTCGGCTCGTCCGCGACGAGGAGGCTCGGCTCGCCGCTGAGGGCGAGTGCGATGGCGACGCGCTGCGCCATGCCGCCGGAGATCTGATGCGCGTAGCTGCGGAGCACCTTCGGCGGGTCGACGATACCGACATCGTCCAGCAGCTCGGCGGCGATGCGTTTCGCCTCGCCCGCGCCCACGCGACGGAGCCGCTTGATGGCGGCGGTCAGCTGCGATCCCACGGTGAACATCGGGTCGAGCGCTCGTGTGGGCTCCTGCGAGATGAACGCGACCTCGTTCCCGCGCACCTTCTGAAGCGTCTTCTCCGTGGCGGTGGCGAGGTCCGTCCCGTGCCACCCGATGCGGCCCGAGCGCACCGAGAGGCCCGGCGCGAGGAGTCCGAGCAGCGCGTACGAGGTGACGCTCTTGCCGCATCCGGATTCGCCGACGAGCCCCAGGACGGTGCCGGGGCGCACGCAGCGACACACCCGTCACCAGCGCGGGTCCGTCGTCGACGCCGATGACGAGGTCCTCGACGACGAGTCCACGGCCGTCGTCGAGGAGACGCTCGTGCGAGACGGAAGAGCCCGGGGCGGCCCACCCGGAAGCGGGCGTGTTCGCGTCGAGCCCTGCGAGCGAGATGACATCGACGGGCGCCTGAACCGCCCGCATCGGGTCGGCGTTGGACCCCGCGATCGAGGCGTCGCCCATGATGTCGAACGACTCGCGAGCGGGCTCGTCGACCCGCCCCGCGGCGGTGAGGTCTTGGGCGACACCAGCCGCGGCGATCTGCGTGGACGAGGCGGACTTCTTGCGCCGGCCCAACGCCACGAGCGGCGGCGGAACGGCCGTGCCGCCGGCGAGGACGTCGGCGAGCGTGTTGGCGGCGATGAGGGTGAGCGCCAGGATGCCGCCGGTCGGCACCATCATCCAGGGGTCCTGGAAGATGAAGCGGGATGCGGCCTGGATCATGCCGCCCCACGTGGGCTCGGGCGGCTGCGGCCCGAGGCCGATGAAGGCCAGCGCGGCCTGCATGCCGATGCCGACGCCGAAGAGCAGCACGAACTGCACGATGACGGTGGTCGACATGTTGGGAAGGACGTGCCGGATGCTGGCACTCATCGGACGGACGCCGTCGATGGCGGCCGCCTCGACGTACAGCTGCGTGTGCAGCGACTTCGCCTGCCCGAAGAACACCTTGTAGAGCGCGCCGAAGAGCAGCAGGCCGAACGCGATCATCACGAGCGGCATGTTGGTGCCCACGGCGGCGATGAACGCGAGGATGATGACGGTCCCCGGCAGCGAGAGCTCGATCTCGCTCACCTGGTTCATGAAGCCCTCGCCGCGTCGGCTCCGGGCCGCCCACAGGGTGAGCGGGATCGTCACCGCGACCGCGATGATCGGCACGATGAGGCCGATGACGATCGTCGGCGCCGCCGCGGTGACGAGGCGGGAGAGGATGTCGCGGCCCAGTTCGTCCGTGCCCAGCAGATGCGCCGGCGACGGGGGCTTCAAGACGGCCGAGAGGTCCTGCTCGAGCGGGCCGTATCGCAGCCAGAGCGGCGACGTGACCGATGCGACGACGAGGCCCACGAGCCAGGCGAGGGAGATGACGGCCGCAGGCGAGCGCAGGATGCGCAGCCGGAGCTTCCGCTCGGTGCGGCGCGGGCGCACGATCGAGGTGGTCGAGATGGTCATGAGGCACGCAGCTTCGGGTCGAGGGTCCGGTTGAGCATTTCGATCACGAAGTTGACGACCACCACGACGAGGGTCGCAACCAGCACGAGCGCTTGGACGAAGGGCAGGTCGGCGGATCCGACGGCGCCCTGCATCGCCTGGCCGATGCCCGGCAGCGCGAAGAGCACCTCGATCGCGACGGACCCGCTGAACAGGACGATGAACTGGATGGCGACGCTCGCGAGGATCGGCAGGCTCGCGCCGCGGAGGGCGTGGACGTAGACGATCTCGCGGGTCGGGGTGCCGACCGCGCGGAGCGTGCGGATGTGCTCCTGAGCGAGCGACTCCGACATCGACGCGCGCGTCTGCCGTGCGATGCCCGCCACGGACGCGATGGCGATCGTGAGCACCGGCAGGGCCAGCGACCGGGCCCAGGCTTGCGGGTCGGTGGTGAAGGGGACGAAGCCGGTCGCCGGCAGCAGCCGCAGCTGCACCGCGAAGACGTAGACGAGCAGGATGCCGATCCAGAAGACGGGGAGCGACATGAGGATGCCCGAGCCGGCGGTGATCGTGCGGTCGATGGCCCCGCGACGGACCGCCGCGGTGACGCCCAGCACGATGCCCGCCACCGCGCTCAGGAGGGTGCCGAAGACCGCCAGCGCGGCGGTGACGGGAAGTCGCTTGGCGATGTCCGGGCCGATCGGGCGGCCGTCGATGAGCGACGTGCCGAGGTCGCCCTGCAGCACCTGGCCGACCCAGTCGGCGTACTGCACGATCCAGGGGTCGTACCAGCCGATCTTCTCGTTGTACGCGAAGACCTCCTCGGGCGTGGCCGAGCTGCCCAGCACGACGCCCCCGGGCGTGGAGCCCGAGAGGTGCACGAGCACGAAGGCCAGGAAGGTCGCGACGACCAGCGTCAGGATCGCGAACCCGACTCGTTTGGTGATGAAGATGAGCATGTCTCACTCCGATGCGTTCGCGGTGCCGGCCGAGGAGTCCTCGGCCGACACCGCGACGCGTCTCAGGACGCGGGCTGGAGCGTCGCCAGGATCGGGAAGGAGTCGGACCCGGAGAACGTCGGCTCGGCGACCTTGCCCGTGTTGTAGCCCCACGGCGAGAGCTGCTCGTAGAGCGGGATCAGCCAGCCCGACTCGGCGATCGCCTTGTTCAGGTCGGTGAGAGCCGCCTTCTGCTTGTCCGCGTCGTCGCCGGCCGCTGCGTAGGCTCCGGCGGCGGCCTGGATCTGGTCGTTCTTCGCACCGTGGAAGTTGGCGAAGCCGAACAGGGCGCCGAAGACATTGCCGGCGGGGTTCGTCCAGGACATCGCGATCGGCCCGCCCATCGGCGTTGTCTGGACGGCCGCGAAGGCCTCTTCGGTGGTCGCCGCGTTCTTGAGGTTCGCGGTCACGCCGATCGCCTTCCAGTACTGCTGGATCGCTTCCAGGTCGCGCTGGCTGTTCGCGCCCGAGACGAAGTCGAAGGAGAATCCGTCGGGGTAGCCGGCATCCGCCAGCAGCTGCTTGGCCTCCTTGGGGTCGTACGCGTAGTCCTTCTCGAGCGAGGGAATGTATCCGGGGCTGTCCTTCGGCAGGACGTTGGCCGTCGGGATCTCGCCCGGGTGGATGGCCTTCACGAACTCGTCCCGGTTGATCGCGATGGACAGGGCCTTCCACACATCCGGGTCGCCCCACTGCGGGGCCAGCGCACCGACCTTGTCGAAGGCGATGAGGTTCTGCACGACACCGCCGTTGGCCACGAGGCCGACGCCGGCCGACTTGACCTGCTCCTGCGTGTCTGAGGTCACGTACGCGAGATCGACCTCACCCGAGATGACGGCGTTGACGCGCGCCTGCGTGTCGAGGATGGGACGGAACTCGTAGGAGTCGAAGGCGTAGTCCTCGGCCTTGGCGGCATCCTTCTTCTTCGTCAACAGGTACGTGTTGCCCTTCACCGACTTGTCGTAGTCGATCGCGAGAGGGCCGGAGCCGTCGGCGGTGGCATCGAGGCTCTTGCGATCCGAGACGCCCTTGGGGCCGACGATGACGCCGGCGGGGAAGGTCAGATTCGACTCGAAGCCCGGCTGCGGCTTCGCGAAGGTGAGGGTCACGGTGTCGTCGTCCACGACGGCGACGTCGGTGATCTCCTGCTGCCCGCCCTTGGCGAGCGAGCTGTAGGCCGTGAGGTCGGTGTCGTCGCGGGAGTCGAGGTTCTGCTTGACGAGATCGGCGCTGAGCTTCGTGCCGTCGTCGAACGTGGCACTCGTGTCGAGGTCGAGCGTGAGCTGCGTGTTGTCGGCGTTGTACTCGAACGTCGTCACGAGGCTCGGCACGACCTTGGCGTCCTGGTCGTAGACGAAGAGCGAGTCGTAGACGCCCTCGAAGAACATCCGCTGGCCGCCGCCGTACCGCAGCGGGTCGTAGCCGAGGGGCGCCTGGTCGGAGTCCAGGCCGATGACGAGCTTGCTCGTGTCGGCCGACCCGGCGCTGCCGCCGCCGCCCGATCCGGTGCAGGCGGTGAGCGCCAAGGCGGAAACGGCGACGGCCGCCAGTGCGGCCAGGCCGCGCGCGGTTGCTGATATGCGAGACATCCTGATCTCCTGTGATCGGTGTGAGGTCTGACTGCTGTGTCCAGATCGAGTTCGGGCGAATCGACCTTCTGTCAAGAGTGCGAGCCCGTGCTCGGATTCACCATTCGGATTCGGGGCACGAGCATTAGCCGATGCCTAACGATCTGAAAATGTAGATCCTTAAACATTTTGCGGAATTCTCTGGTATGGTCCCTCGCATGGCCGGACCCAGGGGCGAATACCGAAAGAGCGCGGCGAGGCGTGCCCAGATCCTCGACGCGGCCGTCGAGGTCTTCGCGCGCACGGGTTACACCGGCAGCTCGGTCAGCGAGATCGCCCGCGTGGTCGGCGTGAGCCAGACGGCCGTCCTCCACCACTTCGAGGGCGGCAAGACCGCACTGCTGATGGCCGTGCTCGAGCAGCGCGACGCGCTCGCCGTCGGTGCGCTCGCGGACCACCACGGTCGGGCCTTCATCGCGGAGCTCGTCGAGATCTCTCGCCGGCAGGCAGCCCAGCGCGGCGTCGTGCAGCTGTACCACGTGCTCTCCACCGAAGCGACGGCGCCCGACCATCCCGCCCACGAGTACTTCCGCACCCGCATCGGGCGGATCCTGGAGGGCACGACGCAGGCCTTCGCGGAGGCGCGGGATGCCGGAGACCTCAAGCCCGGCGTCGATCCCCACCACGCGGCGCTCAGCACGCTGGCGATGGTCGAGGGGCTCGAGATGCTCTGGCTCAACGGCCTCGACGTCGACATGGCCGAAGACATCCGCCATCACATCGACCAGTTCCTCGCCGCTCCGCTGTGACCCCTGATTCCCCCTCTTCTCCCGACCGCCGAGGAGCACCTGTGGACGTCGTCGTTCGCCCTGTCACCGTTGAACACCATCGAGAGCCGCTCGGCATCGGAGAGATCGCGCCGCGGCTCTCCTGGATCGTGGATGCCGCGATCGCGGACTGGCGGCAGGGTGCCTACGAACTCGAGATCACCGCTCCCGACGACGAACCCTTCTCGACGGGACGCGTCGAGAGCGCCGGCAGCGTCCTGGTCGCGTGGCCGGCGGCGCCGCTCGGCAGCCGCGCGCGCCGTTCGGTGCGGGTGCGGGTGTGGGGGGCGGACGGCACCGCGTCGGCGTGGAGCGAGCCCACCCGGCTCGAGACCGGGCTGCTCGACCATTCGCTGTGGTCGGCGCGCATGGTCGCCCCTGTGCTCCCGGTCCCAGGTGAGGGCGGCGAGCCGGCCGCGCTCGTGCGCGGTGAGGTCGCCGTCGCCGGTGACGTCGTGCGCGCCCGCATACGGGCGACGGCGCACGGAGTCATGACTCTCGCCGTCAACGGCGAGCCGGTCGGCGACGACGTCCTGCACCCGGGCTGGACCAGCTACGACTCGCGCTTGCGCTATCGCACGTGGGACGTCACCGATCTCGTCCGCGAGGGCCGCAACGCGATCGGCGTGCATCTCGCCGACGGCTGGTACCGCGGCTACCTGGGATTCGGCGGACGCCGTGAGCTCTACGGCGACCGCACCGCGGCGCTCGTGCAGCTGGAGGTCGAGCACGCCGACGGCACGCTCGCCGTCTTCGGCTCCGACGCGTCATGGCGCTCGGCCCTGGGCCCCGTGACGCGCGCGGACCTCTACATGGGCGAGACCTTCGATGCCCGGCGGGCGCACCTCGGCTGGTCGAAGCCCGGCTTCGACGACACCGGCTGGGATGCCGTCGAGGAGCTGTCCTTCGACGCCTTCACGCTGATCGCGCCCGACGGCCCGCCCGTCCGTCGGTCCCAGACGCTCAGGCCGATCGGGATCTCGACGTCGCCGTCGGGCCGCACCCTGGTCGACTTCGGCCAGAACCTCGTCGGCCGGCTCCGCGTGCGCGTTCCCGCCGGGCGTCCCGGCCAGATCGTGACGATCCGGCACGCCGAGGTGCTCGAGGGCGGCGAGCTCGGGACGAGGCCGCTGCGCGCAGCCCGCGCGACGGACGAGATCGTGCTGAGCGGCGGGGAGTTCGTGTGGGAGCCCGAATTCACCTTCCACGGCTTCCGCTACGCCGAGATCGACGGATGGCCCGGCACCCTGGACGCCGACGACCTCGAGGCCGTCGTCACGCACACCGATCTGCGGCGCACAGGCTGGTTCGAGGCATCCGATCCCCTCCTCACGCGTCTGCACGAGAACGTGGTCTGGGGCATGCGCGGCAACTTCCTCGACGTGCCGACCGACTGTCCGCAGCGCGACGAGCGACTCGGTTGGACCGGCGACCTGCAGGTCTTCGCACCATCGGCCGCGTACCTGTACGACGTGTCCGGCATGCTGACGGGCTGGCTCGCCGACCTCGCCGCCGACCAGTTCCCCGACGGGAACGTCCCGGTGTGGGTGCCCTGGATGCCTGTCGACGACGGCCTCCCCGCACTGAGCGCCGAGGCGGGGTGGGGTGATGCCGCCACCGTCGTGCCCTGGACGCTCTACGAGCGCTACGGCGATGAGGGGATCCTCCGTCGTCAGTGGCCGTCGATGGTCGCGTGGACGAACGCGTTCGCGCGCCGCGCCGGCGAGGCGATCGACTTCCCCGAGGGCGGCATCTCCTTCGGCGACTGGCTCGACTCCGCCGCCCCCGACGACCAGCCCTGGGCGGCGCGCCTTCCGTGGCAGGCCGTCGCGACGGCCTACCTCGCGCGCACGGCGGACGTCATGAGCCGCACCGCCGGGATCCTCGGCGACCAGGAGGCGACGGCTCGGTATCGCAGCCTGTTCGAGCGGGCGGCCGCACGCTATCGCCGCGAATACACGACCCCGTCTGGCCGCGCGGCGTTCCCATCACAGACCGCCTATGCGCTCGCGATCGTCTTCGACCTCCTCGACGAGGACCAGAAAGCCCACGCGGGAGAGCTGCTCGCCGCGCAGGTGGCGGCCGACGGCTACAAAGTCGGATCGGGATTCCTCGGCACGCCGTTCGTGTGCGACGCGCTGGCGTCTTCGGGTCAGGCTGCGACGGCGTGGCGCCTGCTGCTGCAGACCGAGTGCCCATCCTGGCTCTACGCCGTGACGATGGGCGCGACGACGATCTGGGAGCGGTGGAACTCCATGCTCCCCGACGGCTCGATCAACCCGGGCGGCATGACCTCGTTCAACCACTACGCCTTCGGCGCCGTGGCCGACTTCCTGCACCGCCGCGTCGCAGGGATCGCCCCCGCCGCGCCGGGATACCGCCGGCTGCGCATCGCACCTCTTCCGACGCCTCAGCTCACGTGGGTCCGCGCCGCGCACGACACCCCGTACGGGCAGGCGTCGGTCGCCTGGACCCTCGACGACGGCGCGTTCACGCTCGATGTCAGGGTCCCCGCGGGCACCGAGGCTGAGATCGTCCTACCCGATGGTTCTGCGCCGTTCGAGGTGAGCTCGGGGACGCATCGCTTCTCGTGCCTTGTCGAAGCCGAGGCTGCCGCGGCGCCGCCCGCCGCCTT
Organism: Microbacterium alkaliflavum; assembly: GCF_044325405.1. Taxonomy (NCBI): domain Bacteria; kingdom Bacillati; phylum Actinomycetota; class Actinomycetes; order Micrococcales; family Microbacteriaceae; genus Microbacterium; species Microbacterium alkaliflavum. The sequence continues at coordinate 518,745 of NZ_JBIQWL010000002.1, forward strand.
CGCCGTGAGCTGAGGCCGGCCGGCCGACTCGATCAGCGGCGGGTCGTCACGGCGAATTCCTCCGCGCGCTCCCACATCCGCGTCGCTGCTGTCCGGTCCGTCAGGCGCCGGTACGGACGCCGTCTCCGCGCCGGACCGGAGATCCCGAAGAGGCCGGCGGGACCGTAGAACTCGCAGTCCGCGGCCTCCGTCGCCACTGCCAGGAGGGCCGGCTGGGCGGCCTCGGCAGGGGTGTTGCCGAGACGGCGCGCGAGCGCGGCGAGGCGGCCGTCCGAGGCGCGCTCGCGGATGAGGGGGCTGATGCCGGTGTCGGGCGCGACGCCGGGGTGGCACACCGAGACCCGCACTCCCCACCCGTTCATCGTGCTGCGTCGCGAGAGCTCGTATGCGAAGAGCCCGAGTGCGAGTTTCGACACGGCGTATGCGCGCATCGGTGAGTATCGCCGCTCGGACTGCAAGTCGTCCCAGTCGATGCGGGCGAACCCGGCGGCGTAGCTGCACTGCATGACGACTCGAGCGTTCGCCAGCACGGGGAGCAGTGCGAGCGTCAAAGCGAAATGTCCGAGGAAATTCGTCTGGAAGTGCAGCTCGAATCCGTCCTCACTGACGTGCCGCATCGGGTCGCCGAGCGAGACGATGCCGGCGTTCGCCACGAGGACGTCGATCGGGGGGCTGCCGCTCAGGTCCAGGGCCAGCTCGCGGACCGACTCGAGCCGGCTGAGGTCGAGGGCGCGCAGCTCGATGCGCGCACCCGGGACGGATTCTCGGATGTAGGCGGCCGCGCGCTCGCCTTTGGCGCGATCGCGCACGGGAAGGACGAGGTCGGCGCCCGCGTGCGCGAGGCCCAGAGCGATCTGACGGCCTATGCCGTCACTGGCGCCCGTCACGAGTGCGAGCGAACCGGCGAGGTCCGGGAGTGACACGGCGGGGTAGGTCACGCGGCCTCCAGGGCGCAGGGATGACGGGCGGGTTCGGCACCACCGATGGACAGCGTCAGCGCCGGGCCTCCCGCACGGCCTCGGCCACGAGCTCCGCGCTCGTGACGTCATGCCCGCTCGCACCGCCGCCCGGTCCGGATGGGGCATCCGCGCCTGCGCGCTCCCGCGCGGAGAGGTGCACCGCATCGACGCCCGCCGCGAGGAGTGCCGGGATGTCCCCCGCGGTCACACCCCCGCCTGCCATCACCTCGATCCGGCCGGCCGATGCCGCGGCGAACTCCGAGAGGAGCGGGATGCCGTCGACGCTGCGCGCAGCGCCTCCCGACGTGAGGACGCGGTCCGCTCCCTCTTCGATCAGGGCATCGAACACGGCTCGAGGATCGGCGCTCGCGTCGATCGCACGATGGAACACGAGGGTCGCGCCGCCCGCGGCATCCCTCCAGCGGCGTATCGCGTCACGATCGAGCAGACCGTCTCCCGTCAGGGCGCCGACCACGACTCCCCCGGCTCCCCGCTCCACGCACGCCCGGATGTCGGCCTCGACGACCGCGGCCTCCTCCGCGGAGTACACGAAGCCGCCCCCGCGCGGACGCACGAGCACGTTCACCACGAGCGGGTCGACCGCGGCGAGGACCGCCTCGAGGATTCCCAGCGACGGAGTGAGTCCTCCCGTCTCCAGCGCCTGGCACAGCTCGAGCCGGTCGGCGCCGGCGTCGAGGGCGACACGCGCACCGGCGGCATCCTGAACCGCGATCTCGACTGCGCGTGCGCCCATCGATCACTCCGTGAACTCGATCTGCGCGTCCTCGTTGTTCAGCACGATCACCGGCGTGACCGCGGGATGTCCGGCTGCCGCGATCTTCTTCAGATCGAACTCCAGCAGCGGCGTGCCCGCTGTCACCTTGGCCCCCTTCTCGACGAGAGTCTTGAACCCGTCGCCCTTCATCTGGACCGTGTCGATGCCGACGTGGATGAGCAGCTCGGTCCCGTCCTGCAGGACGAGTGCGACCGCATGGCTCGTGTCGAAAGTGGCGCCGACGGTGCCGTCGGCGGGCGCCACGACGGTGGTGCCCGAGGGCTCGATCGCGACACCCGGGCCCATGATCCCCTCCGCGAACGTCGGGTCCGGAACAGTCGTCAGATCCACCACCGTCCCCTCGACCGGCTGGCGGAGGGTGATCGTCGTCCGGGTCTTGGTTCCCGTCGCGGTCTCGCCGTCTCCAGCTGCGAGAGCCGGCTCCGGCTCCGCGACGTCGAGGACGACCTCGCCGGACATCACACGCTCCATCGCATCCTTCACGAACTGCACGTTCGTGCCGTAGACGACCTGCACGGAGTGCCCGCCGGTCTTCATCGTGCCGGCCGCGCCCGCGCGCTTGAGGGCGGTCTCGTCGACCTGCGAGACGTCCGCGATCTCCATGCGAAGGCGTGTCGCGCAGTTGTCGAGGTCGGTGATGTTCTGCTTGCCGCCGAGCGCGTCGATGAACCGCACGGCGGTCATGTTGTACGCATCGTCCTTCGAGTGGGTGTCGAACTCCGTGCCCTCGCCGAGGATGTCGTCGTCCTCACGCCCCGGCGTCTTGAGGTTGAACCGCTTGATGAAGAAGTAGAACACGCCGAAGTAGATGAAGAACCAGAAGACGCCCATGACGGGGATGAGCCAGGGGTTCTGCGCCATCGGGTTCATCCAGTTGAGGACGAGATCGACGAAGCCGGCCGAGAACCCGAAGCCCATGCGCACCGGCAGGATCTGGCTGATCGCCATAGAGATGCCCGTGAACAGCGCATGGACGACGTACAGTCCAGGTGCCAAGAACATGAACGCGAACTCGAGCGGCTCGGTCACGCCGACGAAGAACGACGACACCGCGCCGGCGAAGAGCACGCCGTAAGCGAGCTTCTTGCGCGTCGTCTTGGCGGTGAGATACATCGCAAGCGCGGCGCCCGGGAGACCGAACATCATGATCGGGAAGAACCCGGTCATGTACTGGCCCGTGACGCCGTAGGTGCCTGTCCCGGACAGGAAGTTGTTGAGGTCGTTGATGCCCGCGACGTCGAACCAGAACACCGAGTTGAGCGCGTGGTGGAGACCGACGGGAATCAGCAGGCGGTTGAGGAAGCCGTAGATGCCGGTGCCGAAGGGGCCGAGAGTGACGATCCACTCACCGAAGACGACCAGCCCGCCGTACACCCAGGGCCACACGAAGTAGAGGATGATCGCGACGACGAGCGAGACGGCGGCCGTGACGATCGCGACGGAGCGCTTGCCCGAGAAGAACGACAGCGCGTCCGGGAGCTTCGTGTCCTTGAACCGGTTGTAGCAGTAGGCGCCGATCAGACCGCAGATGATGCCGACGAAGACGTTCTGCACCTTGAGGAAGGCCGGGTCGACCTTGTTGACGTCGGCGACTCCGGTGTAGAGCGCGACGGTCTCGGGCTTGAGGAGCGTCGTCACCACGAGCCAGGACACCAGGCCCGCCAAGGCCGACGTGCCATCGGATTTGCGCGCCATGCCGATCGAGATGCCGACGGCGAACAGCAATGCCATGTTGTCGAGCAGCGCTCCACCGGCCGCACCGAGGAACGCCGAGAAGATGTTGGGACTCTTGCCGCCGGCGCTGATCCAGTAGCTGATGCCGGACAGGATCGCCGCGACCGGCAGCACGGCCACCGGAAGCATGATCGACCTGCCGAGTCGTTGAAGGAACTTCATGCTCTTCTCCTCATCGAGAATGGGGCCTTACAGCCCCTGCCAATCAGGCTTGTTGTCGTACGCGTAGCGGTAGTAATCCAGGTGCTGCAGCTTCGACGCCGCGGCCTCGTCGACGACAACTGTCGCGTGCGGATGCAGCTGGATCGCCGAGCCGGGCAGCGATGACGTGATGGGACCCTCGACGGCGCCCGCGACCGCGTCGGCCTTTCCCTCACCGAAGGCGAGCAGCACGAGGTGGCGAGCACGCAGGATCGTGCCGAGCCCCTGCGTGACGCAATGCATCGGAACGTCGTCGATCGAATCGAAGAAACGCGCGTTGTCGCTGCGGGTCTGGGCAGTCAGCGTCTTCACCCGCGTCTGCGACGCGAAAGACGAGCCCGGCTCGTTGAAGCCGATGTGCCCGCCGGTGCCGATGCCGAGGATCTGCAGCTCCACCCCGCCCGCGGCGAGGATCGCGGCTTCGTAGTCGTCGCCGGCGTGCTCGATGCTCGCGGGATCGCCGTTGGGAGTGTGGATCAGCTCGGGGTTGAGTCCCAGCGGCTCGACCACCTCGCGGGTGATCACGTTGCGGTAGGTCTCGGGATGCTGGGGATCAAGCCCGACGTACTCGTCCAGCGCGAATCCCCGCACGCGGGAGACATCCACCCCTTGCAGGCGCGAGGGGAGCGCCTCGTAGACGGGGGTGGGCGTCGAACCCGTCGCGAGTCCGAGCACGACGTCGGGCTGACGGCGGATCAGCTCCGCGATCTCGTCGGCGATCAAAGCGCCGGCCGCCGCCTTCGAATCCACGACCACAACTTCAGCCATCGAGACCCCCGCCTCTGCGGCGCCACTGCCGCGACCGGTGCCCACGATAGTGGTTCCGCGCTTGCGCGCACCAGAGGGCGCAGCGCGCCGGAGACGCAGGGCGCGCTCGGCAGCGACGCGACCGCGTCGAAGCCGGATAGCACGCGTGGGGCGCCCGCGCTGGAACATTGCTCCAGACGCCCAAGACCGGGCACCCCACGCCCGCTGGAGGCAACCCTATCCAACGCGAGCTCAACGCCGCGACAGCGCAGCGCAAATCGGCTGCGACGGACTTCGCATCGCGTACCGTGGCCGCCCACGGCCGGCGCGAAGTCCCGCAGGAGCGGTGGTCAGTGGCGCGGTTTGCGGTAGGGACGGTCGTCGTCGCGGCGCGCCCGACGCCCGGGGCCACCCGTGTCGAGCCGCAGTTCGATGAGCCGTCCCGAGATGCGCGTGCCCTCGAGCCGTTCGAGTGTCGCACGCGAAAGATCGGCGGGGAGCTCGACGAGGGAGAAGTCCGGTCGGATCTGGATCGCGCCGAAGTCGTCGCGCTTGAGGCCGCCCTCGTTGGCGAGCGCCCCGACGATCTGACGGGGCTCGACGCGATGGCGTTTGCCGACGGCGATCCGATAAGTCGCCATCCCGTCGCGGGGCGTGCGAGGCCGCCGCTCGCCGCCGTCGCGATCACGGTCGAAGCGCCCCGGCCGTTCGCCGCGGTCGCGGTCGGCACGCTCACGCCGCGCGGGCTCCGGGTCGGGCTCGAGAAGGAGCGGCGACTCCCCCTGGGCGACCACGGCGAGGGCGGCCGCGACATCCACTTCGGGAACGTCGTTGTGCCGCACGTAGTGGGCGATGATGTCGCGGAAGCGGTCGATGCGCTCCGTCTCGCCGAGGGCCGCGGTGATGCGGTCGTCGAAGCGTGCGAGGCGCGTGACGTTGACCTCGTCCACGCTCGGCAGCGGGATCTCGGTGAGCTCCTGACGCGTGGCGCGCTCGATCGCCCGCACGAGCCCGCGCTCCCGCGGCGTCACGAAGCTGATGGCGTCACCCGACCGTCCGGCGCGACCCGTGCGGCCGATACGGTGCACGTACGATTCGGTGTCGGTCGGGATGTCGAAGTTCACGACGTGCGAGATGCGCTCGACATCGAGGCCGCGCGCGGCGACGTCGGTCGCGACGAGGATGTCGAGCTTGCCCGACTTGAGCTGGTTGATGGTCTTCTCGCGTACGGGCTGAGCGATGTCGCCGTTGATCGCGGCCGCCGAGTATCCTCGCGCGCGCAGCTTCTCGGCGATCTCCTCCGTGACGATCTTCGTGCGGCCGAAGATGATCATGCCGTCGAAGTTCTCGGTCTCGAGGATGCGCGTCAGAGCATCCATCTTCTGCTGGAACGACACGATGAGGTACCGCTGCGTGATCGTCGACGATGTCGTCGTCTTGGTCTTGACAGTGATCTCTTCGGGGTCGTGCAGGTACTGCTGCGAGATGCGCCGGATCGCCGCGGGCATCGTCGCCGAGAAGAGCGCGACCTGCTTCGTTTCCGGAGTGTCGGCGAGGATCGTCTCGACGTCCTCCGCGAAGCCCATCTTGAGCATCTCGTCGGCCTCGTCGAGCACGAGATACTTCAGCTCGGTGAGGTCGAGCGTTCCCTTGTCGAGGTGGTCCATGATGCGTCCGGGCGTGCCGACGATGATGTGCACGCCGCGGCGGAGCGCCGAGAGCTGCACGCCGTAGCCCTGGCCGCCGTAGACGGGAAGCACGTGCACGCCGCGCAGGTGCGACGCGTATTTCTCGAACGCCTCGCACACCTGCAGCGCGAGCTCCCGCGTCGGGGCGAGCACGAGCGCCTGCGGCGTCTTCTGCGACACGTCGAGTCGGTCGAGGATCGGCAGTGCGAACGCCGCGGTCTTGCCCGTGCCGGTCTGCGCGAGACCCACGACGTCGCGACCGCCCAGAAGGGTCGGGATCGTCGCGGCCTGGATCGCCGACGGCGTCTCGTACCCGACGTCGCGCAGCGCCGCGAGCACCGAATCACCCAATCCCAGGGCGGCGAACGTCATCGTGGCGGGCTCCTGCGAAGCCGCTTCCTCGATCGGGGCATCGGACGTGGTCACCCTTCAGGGTAGTGCGCGCGCCCTGTGCGGTGACAAGACGACACCTCGGTCAGAGTCGCCAGTACCGACCGCCGTCGGCGGGCTCGAGCCCGAAGCGCGGCGGAGCCGCGCCGCGGAGCACGACGCTGTTGAGGTCGGCGATGACGTGCCGATTCGAGCAGAAGTAGGCGTGCCCGGTGCGGTCGTCGGTCGGGTCGTCGAGGACGATCTGCGTCACCTCGATCGTGTCCATCGGGGGCACGACGACGATCCCGTCTCGAGCATCCCCCGCCCGTCGGAGCTTGTGGATGCGGCGTGAGAGGTCCAATGCCGCGTCGGCGCCGCACGAGTAGAGGGTGAGGCGCGGGCGGGGATGCTCCTCGACGGCGTCGACGGCCTGGAACGCCGTGATGAGCTCGCGGAAGGTGTCGGCGTCGACATCGGGCGCGGCGAAGATGACGTTGCCCAGATGAGTGGGGAATCCGGCGAGCGCGTCTGCGAGATCGTGGATGGCCGCGGACATGATCCGATTCCCCATGCTGTGCGCGACGAGGTGCACCCGGCGAGCGCCACTGTTCTCGAGCAGGTCTCGAAGCAGCTGGCTGAAGTGCGGTCCGGCCCAGGCAGCGTTGTTCTCGTCGACGGTGTAGGACAGGAGCTTGCCCTGAGACGGCCAGGTGTAGGCGACTGTCCGGCCGTCGAATTCGAGATCGTAGGAGAACTGTGCGGCACGCTTGATCGCGTCCGCCCAGCCGGTGCGGTAGCCGTGGACGAACACGAGGATGTCATCGCTCGTATCCGTCGCGTCGAGAGCCGCGCCGGCGCCCCCCGCGGTGCGGAGAGACTCGAGCCAGCTCGAGTGGCCCAGCTCGTCGACCGACTCCACCATGATGTGCAGATCGGGGTTCTCGCGGAACTGAAGCTTGTACCACTTCGGACTCTCCATGCGGCCCTTGCGATGGCCGTCGGGGATGCTGACGGCGGCCAGTCCATACGCGAGCGGAGACTCGCCTGCCTCGTGTGCGGAGCGATCGATCCCGTAACGACGCGACGCGGGCTGCCCTGGCTGATGGTTGCGGTCGGTCGCATACCAGACCGGCACCGACACGTGCCGCGGGCTCGGGGATTCGACCGGCACGGCCTCGCCTTCGTCGCCTCCGATGTCCCGGGGGTCGCCCTCATCGGGCGCCCGTTCGGCACGGAGGCTGCGTGTGCGTTCGAGAAGGGCCGCGACCCGTCGCGATATCGTCTCGTCGGCGTTCGCATACGAGGCGACGAGCGCACGGACCTCGGCCGCGGCATCCCGAGCCGGGTCGGAATCGAGGTCGCGCAGGAGGAGCAGCAGCTCGGCCGCGAAGGGGGCCGCGCGTTCGCCGAGGAGCGCAACGAGCCGGCGCCAGATGGACTTCAGGTCTTGTTGTACGACATCGATCTCGCGCATCTGCGCCACCTTTCAGAAGGCCGCCCCGTCGGACTCGAACCGGAGCTGCTCCGACACGTGCTCGCGGATGCTTCCGCTCTCGTCGGCGGACATGTCGACCGCGAGGCTCCGCCCGATTTCGGCACTGGTCAGCTGGGAGTTCGGATCGGGATGCCTGCGCCGGCGCCGCGTGGTCGGCACAGGTCCCGCCGTGTGCCCCGACAGTCGCAGCGCATCGCGCGCGATCGACGGGACGTCGTCGCCGATCTCGGCGGCCAGATCGCGGACGAGCGAAGGGTTGCGCGATCGGTCGCGCGGCGTGAGCTGATCGATCTCGTCGACGAGCCTCGCGCGCGCCTTGAGGGCCTGGTCGCTGTCCGACGAGCCTGACCGGCGATGCACCCGCACGATCGCCACTCGCGCGACCCATCCGGCGATCATGTCCTGGGCGGAGGCGGCCGCGCTCTCCGCCTGGCTCAACAGGCTCAGCGCCGCTGTCGTGTCCCCGGCATCCTCCGCGATCCGCGCGGCGAGCAGTGCGACGTCGATGAAAGTGTCGGAGTCGTGATGCTCCGTCGCCCATTTCAGCGTGGCTCGCGCCGCGGTGAGCGCCTCGTCGGTGCGGTGGAGGCTTGCGAGTGCTTCGACCTCGATCGCCCCCGTGAAGGGAACGATCGTGTCGTTGCGGCGCCCGGTGACGATCTCGAGGGCGGCCTCGGCTCGGCCGGAGTCGAGCAGGCGGCGCGAGCTGAGCACCGCCTGGCGCGCCCACGAGAGATCATCCGCCTCGTGCAGAATCGCAGGGTCGACGGTCACGCCGATCCGGTTGGCGAGATAGACCTGACTGGAGGGTGGGAACTCGTCGACCGCCTCCATCAGGACGCGGGCGGCCTCGGGGTCGAACGACTTGTCCAGCGTGGCCGTCGACTGACCGAGTGCCAGGCGGTAGTACAGCTCTTCGACCTTGTCTTCAACCGATCCGCGTCGGCGATAGAACGCGAGAGCCGCGCGCCGGAGCTTCGCGACGAGCTCGGGGTCATCATGGGTCACGAGGGGCAGCATCAGCTTGCGCAGCTCCGGGCGTTGGATCAGAGTGCCGCCCTCGATCGGGATGACGACCGCGACTTCGCGCTGAAGCTTGTCGAAGAGCGCGGTCGCCGCGTCGCGATCGATCGCCCCGAGGCCGCACGGCTTCGCCAGCACGTCCTGGATGACGTCGGGCGTGATGCGCCGCACGACGAGACCCGGGTTCGCGAGTCGGCGGACATCGGGATCCTCGATGTGGGCGAGCACCCTTCGGTAGAGCACGCCCTGCACGTTCGCACCCTCCAGCTGGAAGAGGACGTCTCGCCGGCGTTCGTCCGTCGCCAGGCCGAGTTCGGCCTCGCGACGGATCAGCAGCACCGCCAGCCGCAGGCTCAGAGGGTGCGGAGGCACGGCCTGTGCGACGCCCGCGATGAACGAGTCGGGAAGGTCCAGCGGCGCGAGCTGCGTGCGCAGCAGGTCGTGGGCCGCCGCCGGAGTGAGGTTGCCGAGCGCGAGGCTGCGCGTGCGGCGCCCTTCGATGGGCGTTCGCCCGCAGATCACGACGCGAAGTCGCGGGCAGGCGCGCTGCAGGCGTTCCAGGAAGTCCCACAGCTCGTCCGCCGCGACGGGCGATTGCCGCTGTGCGACCTCGAAAGTGTCGAGGACCCAGACCGTCGGAAGCTGGTGCCGACCTGTCGCCGCGGCGACGAGCTGAGCGAAGCGATCCAGCAGCACGTCGACATCGCGGTCGGTGTATCCCCTGGCAGTGGACCACGAGACCTTCGATGCACGTCGGTCCGACAGTGACGTCAGCAGCGCGGACGCCACGGCGCCGCGGGTGCTCTCGGCGACGGCCGCCGCGTCACTCGCCACATCCGGGAACAGCGCCGCGAGCTGCGTTGCGGCCTCGGCCAGCAGCGTCAGCGGCTGCTCGAGCTGAAGCTCGGGTCTGTCGAACGACAGGTAGGCGAAGGGGAATCGGTAGCTCGCCCCCGCATCCACATGGTCGAGCACGAATCGCGCGACGAGCGTCGACTTCCCGACTCCTCCCAGTCCGTGGATCACCAGAGGCGGCTTGTCGGTGAGATTCAAGATGCGCTTCACCCGGCGGACAGCGCCCTTCGCGCGGCTCGACGGGGAGAGCACCTCGGCGTAATCGGCGAGCACCGCCAGTTCGTGATCGCGACCGAACACCCCGTCGGCGACGAGAAGGCGCAGGGGGTTCAGCATCGCGTCGATGCTCTGCTGCGCCTTCGCCTCGACCGACCGCGGCAGCTTCACGTTCGTGCGTGCGAGCCAGTCCGACGCGATCGCCGTGCCCTGCAGCTCCTCGACGGTCTGGTCCTCGAGGGAGGGTGCGGTGCCTGCGATGTACCGGAGGGCCATCGTCGAGGCGACGTCCTTGGGATCGACCGCGCCATGAAGGCCCTCCAGCCGACCGGCGGCTTCGAGCGCGGCAAGGGTCGATTGACGGACGCCCAGCCGAAGCCCCCACTGCCTGCCCGCCCTCGTGAACACCTGTTCGCAGTCCTCGACCAGGAAGTCGTCGAGGTCATCGTCGGTCGCCCCGACGGCCTTGAGCGAGTCGGCGTCGAATGCGGCGACGAGTACGACGAACTCGCGCAGGGACTCGTGACGCGGGGGTTCGTCGTGGCCTGTCGGCGCGAGGGAGCCGAGCAGCTCGGCGAAAACGTGGTCGGAGATCGGGGCGAGCTCGGGCACGTCAGTACCCCCGCAGCGCGCACGCCGCTGTGCTGAATTCGGCCGCACGCGCGTGCAGCGTGGACATGGGCAGCGGATCGGGCGGGGGCTTGCCGAAGAGAGTGACGGTCAGGGCTTTGGCCTGCTTGAGAGACAATTCGTCCCCTCGCTCTGCGGCGACGGTCCGGAAGTACGCGACGATCTCCTTCAGCGGGATGCTCGCGAGGGTCGGCTCGCGCCGGACGAACGGATCCACGTTGGGATTGCTCAACGCCCTGTCGAACGCGAGCAGCACGATGCGGCACTCTCCCAGCTCGTCGTTGCCCGCCGCGGAGGCGATGCTCCCGATGAACTCGAGCGTCGTCTCTGCGACATTGGCGCCGTCGAGTCCGTCGAAGACGAGGCAGACCTTCCCGATCTCGCTCAGATGCTGGGCGATCCACGGCCTCAGCACACGCGCATTCGTGGCATCCATCGCGGTCTCATCGACCTCCGGGGGCGGCCATCCGAAGGTCGCCGCGATCATCCGAGCCACATCCACCGGCGTCGCCTGCGTATCGCTGAACATGGACAGATCGATCAGCCTGGTGTCGAACCCGCTCGTCTTCTTCGCGACGTAGGAGATCAGCACCCAGGTATAACTGCGCCCCGATGACGGAGGGCCGTTGACGATCAGCACCTTGTCGCCGTCCGCGTTGAACAGCGACTTCAGATTCTCTCGCAGATTCACCCGGTCCACGAACGGGCGGCGCCCGATGATCGTCGCGGTCGTGTGGTCGACGGGAGCAGCGGGGAGCAAGCCGTCCTTCGTCTCCGATTCTGCTTCTGCGTCGCAGTCCGCGATGATCCGCTCCACGTCCGCTCGATACAGCGTGTAATCGGGGGCGTCTCGTACCGCGATCAGGAACTGCCGGAGCTTCCCCGACTTCGCGACAACCTCGAGAGCGGATGGCCAGATCACTCGGATCGTGCCTTCCCATTCGATGTCGATCGGGTCGATGCCGATGGTGGCGAGGAACGTCCGCATCGGCTTCTTCTCGGCGAATCCCTTCAGGGCGATCTTGAGGACGGTCTTCGCGCGCTCGTTGTCGAGGGTGAAGGGTTCGTCGTAGAAGGACATCGCCTAGATCACCTTCGCGGCAGTGAGGCCCTCGACCACTCGTGCGATTCGTCTTCCCTGATTGCGGATCTCGGCGACACCGTTCGACTTCGCCTCGACCCATCGGTGATGGAGCGCGACGAGCTCCCACTTCTCGTTGAAGACGGGCGCGCCCGAGGATCCGCCATCCGTGTCGGTCAGGTACTGCACGACGTCGTCGTCGACGAAGCGGACGACGTTGTGGATCATCCCGATCTTCTTGGGCGCCCCGTTCGGATGCTGGATGATGTACACCCGGTCATCGACGCCCACAGGCGCGGCGCTCGCCAGCGGAATGGTCACTGCCGTCTTCGGCATCTTGCCCTTGAGCGTGATGACCGCCCAGTCGTGGGTTACGTCCCCGATGATCGACGCGGGATCGCCCATCAGCGCGATCGGCGCGGCGGTGAGACCCTCGAACGACCGCTCGTAGCCGAACCACGCCACGACCTTGGTCGCCCGGGCGTTGCCGTGGTCGTGGTCGAACAGCACGTGATGGTTCGTCAGAACGCGATCGGCACCGATGCGGAACGCCGTCCCGTAGTAGTCCGTGCCGGACAGCGTCACCAGGAGGCGGCAGACGGCTCCTCCCAGCTCGAGCCCCCGCCGAAGGAACGCGATGTCGAGGAACGTGGATTCGGCCGCGAGGACCTTCTCCATCCCCGGATCCCCGAAGCCACGCCAGACAGGCTCCGCACCCCGCGGGTCCGGCGGGGCGGTGACGGGCGCCGCGGCGACGAGTTCCTCGATCCGGGTCGAGATGGAGGCATCCCCTCCCTCCTTGATCAGGACGAGGAGAGGCACGAGCCGGTCGCGTCGAAACGTGAGGTCGAGGATGTCGTGCCACACCCACCGCATGGGCTGGTCCCAGTCGATCTCGGACGTGTCGACGTCGTCCCTTGTCAGGAGGTCGCGGACGACCTGCTTGCTCTGATAGTTGGTGGCCAGCAGACCCCAGAGCTCGCGCGCCGCGGGATCGGCGAAATCGTACGGCGGCAGCCGATCCAAGAAGCTCGTCATCAAGGCCCCCAGGTCTGCGACGTATGCCGAGGCGAGGCGAGCGTGGCCCACACCTCGAGTCCCGAGCAGGATGGGACACATCATCCCGCCAAGGGGTGACGGATGTCCAGGGCGAGCCCGGCTGCGATGGCAAGCGTTGACGCGCCGCGCAGCGCCCGCCATTCTTGGGGGATCCTCACCGTGGTGCGTCATGGTCCGGATGGTCACAGCGGACACTGCGCCTGATGCGGGGACGGGAGAACCGTGAGCGATGTCCTTCTGGAATGAGCCGTTCACCCTCAGCGATCCCCGCGCGACGGAGCTGCTCGCGATCGCCCGGATCGGGCTTCCCGAGAAGAAGGACATGCGGGACTTCATCGAGATCCTGGGGATTCCCGTCGACAGCATCGACTGGGACGGTCCCGCCGCGGACGTCAGGCTGCGCGTTCTGAGAGCAGTGGCCAGCATCGGCAGGCTGAAGGAGTTCGCGCTGGCTGCGCTCAGCCAGGAGAGGTTCACCCTTGCGCGCGACCGTCTCACGACGCTCATCGCGGATGGCGATCGGGCTGCGTCCGTTCGGCAGGAAGTCCAGATCGGACCGCCCAGCGAATCATCGGTGGCATTCGGCTACGAGACGGTCATGAACGCCCTCGAGTCCGCGCGCTGGGCCGTAAGCCCCACGACGAGGCTGCGTGCCGCGGACGCCTGCGAGACCGCGCTCGACCGCCTCGGCGCTGCGGCGCGGCTGCTCGGGCCATCCGAAGTCGCAGGCGAGGTGATCACGGGGTTGGGATTCGTGTCGAGATGCCTGGCTGTCGAACGCGCTCAGAGCCGACGCAAGCTGGCTGATCCGGCATATCAGGCAGCCGATGAAGACCGAGACCTGGCCAAGACGACGTATTACGCCGCATACCAGATACGCCAGCAGCTGCGAGAAACCGGGATGAGTTCGCCGGCCGAAGACCGCAGCGACGGAGAGGCTGATGCGGCCGCGGCACTGCTCGGCTACCCCGACGCGGCGGCCTACGACGAGTACCTCAACCCGAGCCTGAAAGCTCTTCTGGCCAACCCGGACATGTTCACCTCCACCTTCCTGGGACTGTTGAGGTCAGGCAGTGTCGACGTGAGCGATCCGGATTACACCAGCGCGATATCGACGGTGCAGGCGAAGATGTATGACCTCGTCAACGCGCTGGTGCGGGAAGGGTGGGCGCGATTCGAGACCCTCGACGTGTTGACCTTGACGCAGCTGGGGCGCTCGGCGCTCGAGCGGATCTGAGGGCATCATCGGCATGCCTTCCGTGGCGGCGGCCGCCATCGCCGCTACACGACGTGCACGGCGGGTCGCCGTTTGATGTCCTTCTCCGCCTCGCGAAGGACCTCCCGGGTGACGGGTGCCACTTCTCCGACGCCGGTGATGAGGTAGCGGAACATGTTCCCGATCGGATTGCCCTCTGTCCACTCGCAGTACACGGTGGGCACGACGCCGGTGAGGTCGCGCGCAGCCAAGAGAACAGCGGCGATGGTGTTCGGGACGTTGCCGCTGCGCACCTGCATCACCCGATAACCCGCGCGGATCGACCCCGTCACTTCCAGCTCCTCTTCGAAGTCCGACGAGTCTGAGGGATGCACCTCGAGGAAGATCGTCCGCGCCTTCAGCGGGATCTTGCTGAACCGTCGCTCGTCACGGTCCTTCTTCACGTACTCGCTGTCGGTGCCCTCATGCGGTTCGTGGGCGATGATGAGCAGCTCCCCCGACTTCGCGTCACCGCGGAGGAAGGACGCGGCATCCACATCGAAAGTCACGGTCGGTGCTCGCAGCTCGAACGAGCGTCCGATGCGCGAGATGACCGAAACGGTGACGATGCCGAGGATGAACAGGCCCGCGATGCGGATGCCGTCGGGGCGCTCGAGCACGTTCACCACGGTGGTGTAGATGAACACCACCGTGATCGCACCGAACGCGATCGTCTGCGGACGCTGCCGGCGCTGCCACGCCGAGATCATCACCGCGACCGATGCCGAGGTGATGAGGACCAGGACGCCCGTCGCGTACGCGCCGCCCTGCGCGTCGACATCCGCCCTGAAGACGATCGTGATCAGGAACGCGATGAGCGAGAAGACGATCACGAGCGGACGCACCGCACGCGCCCACTGCGGAGCCATGCCGTAGCGGGGCAGGTAGCGGGGCACCAGATTCAGGAGGCCGGCCATGGCCGAGGCGCCTGCGAACCAGAGGATGAGGATCGTGCTGATGTCGTAGACGGTGCCGAACGCCTCGCCGAGGTACTCGTGTGCGAGATACGCCAGCGCCCGCCCGTTCGCCGGCCCGCCGGGCTGGAAGTCGGCCTGCGGGATCAGCAGCGTCGTGGTGAAGCTCGAGGTGATCAGGAACACGCTCATGATCACGGCCGCCGTGGTCAGCAGGCGCTTGGTGCCACGGATGCGGGTCTTCGGATTGTCCGGGGCATCCGCGTCGGAACCGGTGATCTGCGGCATGACCGCGACGCCGGTCTCGAAACCCGAGAGGCCCAGGGCGAGTTTCGGGAAGACGATCAGGGCGACACCGGCGATGAGCAGCGGATTGCCGTGCGATTCGAACAGTGCCGACCACCAGTCCTCGACGACGATCGGGTTTGTGAAGATGTGTCCGATCGACACGACGGCCACCACCACATTCAGCAGCAGGTACACCGCGACGAGGAGCACCGCGACACGGATCGCCTCACGGAAGCCCTTCAGGAACACGAGACCGAGCAGGGTGACCAGCGCGAGAGTGAGCCAGACCTGCCCTCCCCCGAGCCAGGCCGGAGCAAAGGGGTTCGCGATCGCGTGGGCCGACGCATCCGCCGCAGACAGGGTGATGGTGATCATGAAGTCGGTGGCCGCGAAGCCCAACAGAACCAGGACGAACAGCTTCCCCGCCCACCACGGGAGCAGCCGCTCGAGCATCGCGATCGACCCTGACCCCCGGAAGCTCTCCTTCGCCACTCGCCGGTACACAGGCAGCGCGCCCAGCAGGGTGAGCGCGACGAGGACGATGGTCGCGAACGGCGAGATCAGCCCGGCCGCGAGCGCGGCGATGCCCGGCTGGTAACCGAGGGTCGAGAAGTAGTCGAGACCGGTCAGGCACATGACCCGCCACCAGGAATGGGTCTGCTCCGCCCGCCGCGCCATGGGCCCCTGGTGCTGGGCGTGGTCGTCGATCAGACCCGTCATCAGCCACCGGCCGAACCGGGTGCGCGACGGCTGCGGCGGTGACACCTCGATGACGGCACTCGAGCTGCCGGCGTCCGCCGTGTCGGGGGCAAGGTCGCTGATCGGGGCACTGTCGCTCACGGTCGCATGCTAATCCGGCGGCCCTGACGCCCGTGTTTCGGTTGCGTAGGGAACGCGCCGTTCCGCGTATGGAAGCCGTGAGGATCCTCGTCGGCCGGTCACGACAGCGCGTCTGTTCTTCGGCGCCAGAGCCGCGGTCGGTGCCGTCGGCACACTTATCGAGTTCGAGTCCGCAACATGGGGCGGTCCTCTCTCTCCTCTTCAGCGCGCACCCGATCGCGCGGCGGAGTCGGGTCGAAGGTCCCGCGACGGAGGCGGCGGGACCTTCGACCCGCCCCATACTGACGCGTGCCGCCTAGCGTCCTCGGTGAGGGCGCCGGGGAGCGCTCGGTCGGAGGTCGTCATGGAGCGCATCGTCCTCGGGTACGACGGGAGCGCCGCGGCGGTTGCTGCACTCAAATGGACAGCGGAGCGACGGGGCCGTTCGCGCGCGAAGGTCGATGTGGTCAACGTGATCTCGCCGATGACACGCGATCGGTCGCTCGGCATCGAGCAGCTTGCGGATGCGGAGACCTATCTGCGCGAGAGAGCGCCGGGGATGCCTGTGGAACTGCACCGTCTGGAAGGCGCGATGCCCGACACGCTCGGCGGTTTCGCCCGCGGGGTCGACCTGATCGTCGTCGGCATCGATCCCGGACACCTGATCCGGGCGGCGTTCGCGGGGCTGGTCCCGCTCGAACTCGCGATGGAATCGACCGTGCCGGTCTGCATGGTGCCGGCCGGCTGGGTGGAGACCGGGGGTCCGGTGACGGTCGGCGTCGCGAACGACGCGTCGTCGGATTCGGCCGTCGCGTTCGCGGCACGGCAGGCACGCCTGATGTCGACGAGCGTTCGCCTCGCGCACGCATGGTTGATGCCCACCCCCGCTCATTACGGTTCGACAGCCCTGGCACTTGCACCGGATCATGAGCTGGAACGCCATCGCGTCGTCTTGGACGATGCGATGGAGAACCTCATCGAAGGGCACCCGTCACTCGCGGTCGACGGGGAGCTCGTCCGGGACAGCCGCGCGGCCGCACTGCTGAAGTTCGCGAAGACGTCGTCGATGCTCGTGATCGGCACGCACCATCACGGCCCTCTCACGGGGGCATTGTTGGGGTCGGTCGCGCAGGAGGTGCTCTGGCGCGCGGACTGCCCGGTGTGCGTCGTGCCGAGCGACAGTCGCCGGGCGGTGCTGCAATGACCCGCGGTCTCCGGCTGACGCTCGTCACGGTGACGGCCTTCGTTGCCGTCACGGCGCTCGCGGGTGGGATCGCGTTGATTCTCGGCAGCACGGTTCCGGCGTTGAGCTCGGTGCTGGTGCCGCCCGCCGACTATCTCCGCGGCTCCCCCTTCGACAGCTACGCGGTTCCGGGCCTCACTCTGATCCTCTTCGTCGGAGCACCCCAGGCTTTGGCCGGCATCTTGACCGGAGTGCGCTGGCGGTTCGCGATGGTCGCGTGCGCGGCCGCGGGGTTCTCCTGCGCGATCTGGATCTTCGTCCAGATGATCTTCATCCCTTTCAGCCCGCTGCAGGCGGTGTACTTCGTGATCGGGATGCTGGAACTCGGGCTCGTGATGCTCGGGCTGGGTGTCCTGCGACCTCTCACGCCGCCGAAGACCGGTTCTCATCGGGAACGACGCACACGGGTGCCCTGAGGTCCCAGAGAACCTTCTGCGCCACCGATCCGGCCATCGCTCCGGAGAGCAGCCCGCGTCCGTGCGTGCCGAGCACGACCAGCGATCCCCCGGTCGTCAGGGAGCGGAGCAGGTTCGCGGCATCGTCCTCGTGGATGAGATCGCTCTCGACCGTCAGGCCCTGGTGTGTCTCTCGAGCCTTCTCCGTGGCTCGTCGCATCAGGCGTTCATGGTCGGCGCGCGTCCGGGGGGCCGTCATCACGACCAGCGATCCCGACCGGACCGGGTGCTCCTCGCTCCACGCGTGGACGATCCGAAGCGTCGAGGTCGCCTCGGCGGCTTCCGCTGCAGCGAACAGAAGCGCTGCGTCCGAGGAGTCTTCATCGACCCCCACGAACACGGGACCGTCGGCTGCGCTCCAGCCCCCGGGGACGAGGCACGTGGGCAGATGGGAGCGCACGGCCACCCGAAGCGGCATCCATCCCTTCACTGCCGTGCGTACGAGGTGCTCGCGATCGATGCCGATGACGAGCAGATCCGCACTCCGGGCGGCGTGCACGAGGGTCCCCGGCATCGTGCCGTCGACGAGGTGCGACTCGACGGCGGTTCCGGGCAGCCTCGAGCGCATGCGGGCCTCGGCATCCTCCAGACGTTCGAGCGCGCCGGTCCGATCCGAGGCGAACATGTTCGCGACGCCGACCAGGTCGATCAGCACGGGATGGCGGTGCGCGCGGTCGGTGACCCAGTCGAGGGCCGATTCCGCTCCCGGACTCCCGTCGAAGCCGATGACGATGCGTTCCATGACGGCACCTCCCGATGCGATGAGGTCACGGTAGGTCGCTCACGGGTGGGATGCCGGGCCTTAGGTCCTGTCGTCGCGCGGGTCTTCGTCCCTGTGCCCCAGCTCGAAGACGGCTGCCTGAGTGCGACGCTCCAGACCGAGCTTGTTCAGCAGGGACGAGACATAGTTCTTCACCGTCTTCTCGGCGATGCCGAGGCGATCGCCGATCTGACGGTTCGTCATGCCGTCGGCGATCAGCCGAAGGATCTGGCGTTCGCGGAGGCCGAGCGAGCCGAGTCGCGGATCGTCGGCCGCGGCATCCCGCATCCGTGTCTTCGCAGAACGCAGCGCTCCAGGGTCGAGGAGCGAGCGACCCGCCGCGACCGCTCTGATCGAGTCGATCAGCCGTGATGCGCCGATGTCCTTCAGGACGTAGCCGGCGGCACCCGCGAGCACGGCCGCGGAGACCGCTGTGTCGTCGTCGTAGGCGGTCAGGATGAGGCACGCGACAGCAGGCAGCCGCGAGCGGATGTCTCGGCAGACGTCGATGCCGCTCCCGTCGGGCAGGCGCACGTCCAGCACGGCGACATCGGGAACGGTGGCCTGGATCCGCCCCAGTGCCTGACGCGCCGTCCCGGCCTCGCCGATGACCTCCATGTCGGTCTGACCGTCGACCAGGTTCGCGAGGCCGCGCCGGACGATCTCGTGGTCGTCGACGAGGAAGACACGGATCATCCCGCCTCCTCCGGCTGAATGACGGAGGACGGCATCTCCAGCGGCGCACTCCACGTCGCCGTGGTTCCGGAGGGTCCGGAGTCGACCCAGAACCGCCCTTGGCGTGCTCGCGCCCTCTCGTCCAGATTCGCCAGGCCCCGCAGCTCGGCGTCGAGGGGGATCCCCTGGCCGTCGTCAGCGACGGTGACTGTCACACCGTCGTCGGATGCCGAAACGTCGATCGAGACGCGGTCCCCCTTCGCATGACGGAGCGCGTTGCTCAGCAGCTCGCGCCCCACGGCGACCACGTCGGTGGCCAGGCCGTCACGCACCAGGTGATCCACGGGACCGCTGAATCGGATCGCCGGCGGGCGGTGCCCGTGCGAGGAGAGCTCGCCGACGACATCGAGCAGCCGATGGCGGACAGATGCCTCGTCGCGGTGCGAGAGCGCGAAGACCACCGTCCTGATCTGATGGATGGCGTCATCGAGATGCTCGATCGCCTCGCCGATCTCGTCGCTGTCCGCGCCCGGACCCACACGCGCGGCAACGCCCTGAAGCGCGAGTCCCGTCCCGAAGAGCTGCTGGATGACGTGATCATGGAGATCCCGCGCGATACGACGACGGTCGTCCGCGATGAGCGCCCGCTGAGCGTCTTCGCGCGCACGAGCCAGCTCCAGCGCGATGCTCGCCCGAGATGCGAGGTCGTTCGCGCTCGCAACCTCGGCCGGAGAGAACCGGCTTGCTTCCGGTGGCCTGATCAGAAGAACGACACCCCACGTTCCCGCCCGCGCCTTCAGCGGCACGGCGAGCGCGGGGCCGCATGCCGCGTCCGGCCTCGAGAGGAGCGGTTCATCGGACGAGTCCGCCCGTCCCTGCGCGTGCGGGAGGGCGTCGTCGAGAACGGCGGCGACGAGCCTGGGAACCGGGTCGAGGACGGAACCCGCGATGAGTATGTCGTCGTCGCCTCGGGATGCCGCGATCCGCAGCAGATCCTCTCGCGTCGCCGTGAGGACGACCACACGCTCCGCCGCCGCGACCTCATGCAGCCGCCCCGCGAGGAGGTCGAGGACCGTGTCACTCGGGGTCGACACGATGCCGGAGGCCAGCTCGGCGGCAGCCTTCGCCCACTTCTCGCGCACTTCGGCGTCCGCGAACAGGCGCGCGTTGTCGATGGCGAATCCCGCTGTCGCGGCGAGGGCGCTCAGGAGCTGCTCGTCTTCTTCCGTGAACTCGCCGTTGCGGCGGTTCGACAGATAGAGGTTGCCGAAGACCTCGCCGCGGACCCTGACGGGAACGCCGAGGAAGCTGTGCATCGCCGGATGGTGGGGCGGGAACCCGGCCGCGCGATCGTCGAGGGCGATGTGTGCCGTCCGGATGGGGCGGGGATCGTCGATCAGAGCGCCGAGAAGGCCGTGTCTGCTGGGAAGGTCGCCGATCGCGCGCGCCTGGTCGGCCGTGAGACCGACGTAGATGAACTCCTCCAGCGCATCCTTCTCCGGTGTGAGGACGCCCATCGCGCCGTAGTCCGCCTCGACCAGCTCGGTCGCCGCCTCGACCGTCCGGCGGAGCACCTCGCGAAGATCGATCTGCTCGGCGACCGTCTGACTGGCCCGGAGCAGTGCGCGCAGTCGCCCCTGTGTGCGCATGACGCGTTCCCCCTGGGTCAGCAGGTTCGTGATCGCGTCTTCGAGATCTGCCCGCGGCCCGTCCGGGAAGGAGAGCGAATCGGTCTCGGACACAGCGTCCACCTTCCGCAGTCGCCGGCAAGTGCCAGATTAGGCGCCGCCGCGTTGCATCGCCACTGGCAAGGAGCGGCCGTCGTCCGAGTGAAGGGGACTTTCGTCCCCCGTGATGAACGGCGCCGGGAGTGTGCTGGAGGCTGAAGGAGACCTTGCACATGACCGACTCCGAGCAGTCGTTCTCCCGACAGTGGGCGCCGCGCGGCGGCTTCGCCACCGAAGCGATGTCCGTGCCCCCGCGACGTTCCCGACGCGCGACCGAGGCGGTCGCCTGGACGGTCACAGTGGCGACGAGCACGATCCCCGTCATCCTGTGGATGCAGTTCACGGGCCGGTCTCCGGCGTGGCTCCCCTGGGCTCAGGTCGCTGTCGCTGCCCTCATCGGGATCTCGTCAATCTGGTGGGTGCCGGCCCGACCGCTCTGGAGATTCGCGCTTTCGATGGCGATCCTGACTGTCCTGGTCGAGACGATGCCGCAGCTGGCCTCCGCCGTGCAGCCGTTCGCCCAGGCGGCGGGGCAGCCGGCCTTCGTCTCGCGGATGATCGTCGAGCAGGGAGCGAAGCTGATCGGTGCGGCATTCATGATCTGCCTCCTCCTCCTCTTGGGGCTGCATCGGCGGCAGTTCTACCTGAGTGTGGGAGACCTCGATGCGCGCATCCGCCCCGTGCCGCTCCTCGGCTTCCCGCGTGCCGACCGGTGGGCGCGGTTCGGACTGATCTGGGGTGTCGGCATCGCGGCAGTGCTGTTCGCCGTCGAGTGGCTGGTCTTCCATCCCACCGGCGCACAGCTCGTCGGCATGCTGCCGATGATCCCCGCGATCGTCCTGTTCGCCGCACTCAACGCGTTCAGCGAGGAGATGACTTATCGGGCGCCGATGATCGCCACGCTCGGTCCGGCCGTGGACGCCCGCTCGGCGCTGTGGCAGTCGGCGTTCTTCTTCGGAGTCGCGCACTACTTCGGCGTTCCCGGCGGGATGATGGGTGCCGTCGCCGCGATCTTCATGGGATGGATCCTCGGAAAGGCGATGATCGAGACCCGGGGCCTGTTCTGGCCGTGGCTCATCCACGTCCTGAGCGACATCGCGATCTTCACGTTCATCGCCATGGCAATGGATTGAGTGAGGTGCCTTCGCGATGAGGTCATGGATGCGCCGCTACGGGATCATCTGCGCCACACTGCTCGTCCTCGGGAGCGTCCTCGCCCTGTCTGTTGCCGGGGCGGACGCGACAGCTCGCGGTCTCGCGATCGGCTATGTCACGCTGTTCGTCGCCTGGACGATCGCGCGCATGGTCCGGGATGTGCTGCGCGGGCACGTAGGGCTGGACGTGCTCGCGATCGTGGCGATGGTCGCCACCCTTGCCGTCGGCGAGTACGTGGCCGCGCTCATCATCGTTCTCATGCTGGCGGGCGGCGAGGCGCTCGAGGACTTCGCCGCGCGGCGGGCGCGCCGCGACCTGACGGCGCTTCTCGACCGCTCCCCGCGCGTCGCCCACCGTCTGCCAGACGATGGCCCGGACGCCTTGGCGGACATCCCAGTGGAGGAGGTCGAGATCGGCGACGTGCTGCTTGTCCGACCTGCCGAGATCGTGCCGGTGGATGGTGTCCTCCTGGGTCCGGAGGCGAGCTTCGACGAGTCCTCCCTGACGGGCGAGAGCATGCCCGTGACCCGGTCTCCCGGCGACGAGCTGATGTCCGGCGCTGTCAACGGCACGCAGGTCGTCCGCATGAGGGCGACGCGCCGGAGTCGCGACAGCCAGTATCAGCAGATCGTGGCGCTCGTCCGTGAGGCCGAGTCATCCAGGGCGCCGGTCGTCCGTCTCGCCGACAGGTTCGCGATCCCGTTCACGGCCGTCTCCCTGACGATCGCGGGGCTGGCATGGCTGGTGTCGGGCGACGCGACCCGATTCGCTGAGGTGCTCGTGCTCGCAACGCCCTGCCCCCTCCTGATCGCCGCCCCGGTCGCCTTCGTCAGCGGGATGTCGCGAGCAGCACGTGCGGGAATCGTGGTGAAGGACGGCTCCGCGATCGAGAACCTTTCGCGCATCGTCTCGGCGGCCTTCGACAAGACGGGAACCCTGACGCGCGGCCGAGCTGCACTCGTCGAGGTGCGGCCCGCACGGGGAGGTGACTCCGACGAACTCCTGCGTCTCGCGGCCTCCGCCGAGCAGTACTCGACACATGCCCTCGCGGATGGAGTGCGGCGGGCCGCCGACGCGCGAGGACTCCAGCTCGTGGGCGCCACCGACGCGAGCGAGATCGCGACGAACGGCGTGACGGCAGACATCTCCGGACGCTCGGTGACGGTCGGCAAGCACGATTTCGTCGCGCGGCTCGTCGGCGATATCCCGACCGCGCGAACGACGTCGGGTCAGGCTGCGGCCTACGTGGCGATCGACGGAAACTTCGCGGGGACCCTCATGCTCTCGGATCGCCCGAGGCCGGAGGCCGCGGCCGTCGTGCGATGGCTCCGCGAGCACGGCATCCCCCGTGTGGCGATGCTCACCGGCGACGGCGGGTCGACGGCCGACTCGATCGGCGCCGAGGTCGGGATCGACGAGATCTACGCCGATCTGCTGCCCACCGAGAAGATCCATCTCGCCGGCGGGCTTCAGCCCCGCCCCGTCATGATGGTCGGTGACGGCGTGAACGACGCGCCCGTCCTGGCCGCCGCCGATGTCGGTGTCGCGATGGGCGCGAAAGGTGCGACGGCGGCAGGCGAGGCGGCCGACGTCGTCGTACTGGTCGACTCGCTCGCGAAGGTCGCGGAGGCTGTCTCGATCGGCCGGCGCACCATGCAGGTGGCGCTGACGGCGATCTGGATCGGCATCGGCGCGAGCATCGGGCTGATGCTCGTCGCGACGACTGGTCTGATCCCCGCCATCGCGGGGGCGCTCATCCAGGAGGTGGTCGACCTCACGACGATCCTGTTCGCACTCAGGGCGTTGCGGGGGCCGACACCGGACCTCGGCGATCACGGGCACGGATCACGGGACCTTCGGCCCGCTCCGATCGCTCGGAAGGCATGAGTCTGGCCGCATGACACAACGCTCGACTCTGCCGTTCCGTGAGATCACCATGGCGGATCTTCCCCAGGTCGGGGGTAAGAACGCCTCGCTCGGCGAGATGATCGGCACCCTCTCGCGCGCCGGTGTACGCGTGCCCGAGGGCTTCGCCACCACGGCCGATGCCTTCCGGGAGTTCCTGCGACACGAGGACCTCGACCGGCGCATCCAGACCGCGATCGCCTCCCTCGACGTCGAGGACGTCGCAGACCTGGCTGAGACGGCCGGAGCCATCCGCGAGTGGGTCCGCGCCCAACCGTTCCCCGAGAACCTCGCGCGCGACATCCGTGCCGCGTATGACGCGCTCGGCGGCGCCGAGGACGGCTCCTCCGAAGTGACGTGGGCGGTCAGGTCGTCGGCGACGGCCGAGGACCTCCCGGATGCCTCGTTCGCGGGGCAGCAGGAGACGTATCTGCATATCGCGGGCATCGAGAACGTCCTGGATGCCGTCCGCGACGTCTTCGCGTCGCTCTATACGGATCGGGCCATCGTCTACCGGGCCGAGCACGGGTTCGCCGGCGAGGCGGTGGCCATCTCTGCGGGGATCCAGCGGATGGTGCGATCGGATGTCGGGTCGTCGGGCGTGATGTTCACCGTCGACACCGAGTCCGGCTTCGACGACGTGGTGGTCGTCACGAGCGCCTACGGTCTCGGCGAGACCATCGTGCAGGGCGCCGTCAATCCCGACGAGTTCTGCGTCTACAAGCCGGCCCTCCGCGCGGGACGGCCGGCCATCGTCAAGCGCGAGGTCGGATCGAAGGCGATCGCGATGCGGTTCGGGGAGAGCACCCGCGCAGGTGCGAGCACTGTCACGGTGGAGGTACCCGGAGCCGAGCGCGCACGCTTCAGCATCACCGACGCCGACGTCGAAGAGCTCGCACGCGCGGCGCTCGTCATCGAGGCGCACTACGGCAGGCCGATGGACATCGAGTGGGCCCGCGACGGGGTCGACGGCTCGCTGTACATCGTGCAGGCCCGTCCCGAGACGACGGTCGCGCGTCACGACAGGCGCGTCGTCCAGAGATACGTGCTGCACGAGCGCGGCGAAGTGCTCGGCAGAGGCCGCGCGGTGGGCGCGAAGATCGGTGCGGGCCGCGCGCGGGTCATGCACGACCTCACCGAGATGCACCTCTTCGAAGAGGGCGACGTGCTCGTCGCCGACCGCACCGATCCCGACTGGGAGCCGATCATGCGGCGGGCCGCCGCGATCGTGACTGACCGTGGCGGACGGACCTGCCACGCCGCCATCGTCGCCCGAGAGCTCGGCATCCCCGCCGTCGTCGGCACCCTCGACGGGACCGCGACCCTCCCCGACGGCCAGAGCGTCACCGTCTCCTGCGCGGAAGGCGACGAAGGTCTGGTGTATCGCGGAGCGCTGGGGTTCCACATCGACGAGACGGTGGTCGACGCGCTTCCCGAGCTCCCGGTCGAGGTCATGCTCAATGTCGCCGTGCCCGATCAGGCCTTCTCGCTCGCACAGCTGCCCAACCACGGGGTCGGGCTCGCACGACTCGAGTTCATCGTCAGCACGATGGTCGGCATCCACCCTCGCGCTCTCGCCGAAGTCGACGCGCTCTCCGACGATCTGCGCCGGGAGGTGCTGGCGCGGACGGCGGCGTACGCGTCGCCGCGCGACTACTTCGTGCGACGGGTCGCCGAAGGGGTCTCCAGCATCGCAGCCGCCTTCGCACCGAAGCCCGTCATCGTGCGGCTGAGCGATTTCAAGACCAACGAATACGCCGGCCTCCTCGGCGGAGAGCTCTTCGAGCCGCACGAGGAGAACCCGATGCTCGGGTGGCGCGGCGCCTCGCGCTATGCCAGTCCCGGCTTCGCGGCCTGCTTCGCGATGGAATGCGAAGCGCTGGCGCACGTACGCGCCGCGATGGGGCTCACCAACCTGCAGGTCATGATCCCCTTCGTGCGGACGCCGCAGGAGGCAGAGGACGCACTGGCCGCGATGGAGCGCAACGGACTTCGCCGCGGTGAGAACGGGCTGCAGGTCATGATGATGTGCGAGATCCCCTCGAACGCCCTGCGCGCGGATGCGTTCCTCGACCTGTTCGACGGGTTCTCCATCGGATCGAACGACCTCACTCAGCTGACGCTCGGCGTGGATCGCGACTCCGAGCTCGTCGCGGCGGCCTTCGACGAGCGCGACCCCGCAGTCCTCGATCTCCTCGACCGCGCGATCGGCGCCTGCAACAGGCGCGGCAAGTACGTCGGCATCTGCGGGCAGGGGCCTTCCGACCATCCGGACTTCGCCGCGTGGCTCATGGAACGGGGCATCCGCTCGATGTCGCTGAATCCGGATGCCGTGATCGCGACGTGGCTCCAGCTGGCGGAGCGGGCACCGGCTACGGCTGCCGTGTCCTGACGATCCGGCGAGCGGAGAGCCGTTCATGAAGGCCTGGGTGACGCCGGCTCACGGTGAACTCGTCATGACCGAGCGCCCCGATCCCTCGCCGGGCGATCGGGAGGTGATGATCGAGGTCGAGGCGTGCGGGATCTGCCGCACCGACCTCCACGTGATCGATCGCGAACTTCCCGAGCACCGGCCGTCTGTGATCCCGGGCCATCAGATCGTCGGCACGGTGGCCGATACAGGCGCCGACGTCCGGCGAGCACGCAGAGGGGATCGCGTCGGCATCGCCTGGCTGCGATCGACGTGCGGAGTCTGCGCGTGGTGCATGCAGGGGCGTGAGAATCTGTGTCCGTCGTCGACCTACACGGGGTGGGACGAGGACGGGGGCTTCGCCGAGTACGCCGTCGCGCACGAGGCGTTCGCGTATGCGCTGCGCACGGATGCCCCACCCGCTCAGGTCGCGCCGCTCCTGTGCGCCGGAATCATCGGGTACCGCGCTCTGAGCCGCGCAGCGCTTCCTCCTGGCGGCAGCCTGGGTCTCTACGGTTTCGGTTCGAGCGCGCATCTGGCCGCGCAGGTCGCCGCGGCGGCCGGCGCGCGCGTCTTCGTCCTGACGCGCGGCGAGGAGAACCGCAGACTCGCGCGTGAGCTCGGTGCGCAGTTCGTCGGCGATGAACGGGCCGAACCGCCGGAGCCGCTCGACTCGGCGATCGTCTTCGCGCCGGCGGGCGAGCTCGTGCCGCTCGCACTTCGAGCGACGACCCGCGGCGGCACTGTCGTCCTCGCCGGAATCCATATGACGGACGTGCCCACGCTCGACTACTCGGCAGACCTCTTCTACGAGCGCGACCTGAGGACGGTCACCGCCAACACGCGCGCCGACGGTGCAGCGTTCCTTCGTCTCGCCGAGACGCTCAGGCTCGCGCCGACGGTTCGCGAATACGCCTTCGAGGACGTGCATGCCGCGATCGACGATCTCCGGTCCGGCCGGGCCCGTGGCTCACTCGTGATGGTGCGCTGATGGACAGTACGATCCGCCCGCTCATGCGACCCTCCACAACGGCGACGGAGTGGGCCGGCTGGCCACCGGCGGTGCGCATCACGGTCGCGATTGCGCTCTTCGCGACTCTTCTGCTCTCCATCGGCGTGGCTCAGTGGCTCGTGCTCCGCCGCGTCGTGGCCCATGCGTGGTGGTGGATCGTCGGCACTTCGCTCGGATGGATCGCGGGGCTGGCCGCCTTCTTCGCGGTGGCGCCTCCCCTCTGGCAGGAAGGCCAGCCGATGCCGATCGCCCTGCTCGTCGGCGTCCTCGCCGGAGCACTCATGGCTGTCGCGATGGCGACGGCGACGGGACTCACTTGGCTGCGTCTCCTCAAAGCGCAGCCCCGACGCCGTCGGCCGGACGAGGTCGCGATCGCCTGAGTGCCCGGATGCCGGCATCCCACCGACCCCTCGAGCCGCGGAGGTCGGATTCTTGGTCCTGCCTCAGTGCTTTCCTGGTTGACTCGCTTCGATGCCGATGTACGGAGATCGGTCGAGGGAGGTGTCTGTGCACGACGCTCCACGCGACGCCCTTCCGCGACTTCTGTACGTCGAAGACGACGAGGTGATCGCCGAGATGGCGGTGGACGTCCTCAGCGAGAGCTACCGCGTCGAGCACGTCGCCGACGGCCGCCTCGCGAAGGATCGCGTCCTCAGCGAAAGGTTCGACGTCATCGTGATCGACCGCCGGCTGCCGGGGCTCGACGGGATGGACCTCGTCCGGGCGATCCGCACGGCGCACATCACCACGCCCGTGCTTCTGTTCACGGCCCTCGGATCGGTCGCTGATCGTGTGGAGGGACTGGATGCCGGGGCCAACGACTACCTCGTGAAGCCGTTCGACTACGACGAGCTGGTCGCACGGCTGAGATCGCTCGTCCGCGGCTACCGCATCGCGGGGGAACGCCGCGAGATCGGGGAATGGGTGTTCGTCCCGGCATCCGCGGCGCTCTACGGGCCCGCCGGCGGCCGCGTCGCGCTGACGGCCACAGAGGTGAGGCTCTTGTCGGTGCTCTCGGAGAGCCCGGACCATGTGTTCTCGCGCGAGGAGCTCCTCGGCACGGCCTTCTCGTCCGACGACTCGCTCAACTCGGTCGACACCTACGTGCATTACATCCGCCGCAAGTCGGCGCCCGAGATCATCGAGACGGTGCGCGGACGCGGCTACCGTGCGGCGTCGCCCCTATGAGCGCCTCCACCGACCGAGTGCGCGTGCAGCGATCCGCGCTGCGAGTCGGCATTCTGGTCGCCGCCGGGTCGGCGGTCGTGATTGCAGCGGGTGTGGGAGTGCTCGTGCTGGTCCTGCTCGTCGCCGGCCGGCCAGAGGGCGGGCGCGAGAACGAACCGGGAGAGGCGGTCGGCGACCACATCGTCGTAGATGTCGACCGGGTGCTCCCCGTCGTACTCCTGCTCGGGGTGATCGGCGTCGTCCTGCTCGGGCTCATCGCCTGGCTCGCCGCACGATGGGCCGTGCTGCCGCTCGCCGAGGCTTTGCGGCTGCAGCGCAGCTTCGTGGCCGACGCGAGCCATGAGCTTCGCACGCCGCTCACGGCCCTCACGAGCCGGATCCAGATCCTTCAGCGCCGGCACGCCGCAGGCAGACCGCTCGACCCGACGATCGAGGCGCTGCGCACAGATGCGCGGGTGCTCGACGAGGTGCTCACCGACATGCTCCTGGGCGCGGAGGGCGCGGACTCCGGCGACGCCCACGCGGACATTGAGGGATGCCTCACCTCGGCGCTCGCGACGCTCGAACCGCTCGCCCGGGATGCGGGTGTCACGCTCGTCAGCGACGTCGAGTCCCCCATGGTCGCCCGGATCCCGCCCGTCACCTTGTCACGCCTGTGCGTCGCGCTCGTCGACAACGCCGTGCAGCATTCGCCCTCCGGATCGACGGTGTCCGTCGTCGCGATGCGTGCCGGCCGAATGGTCGAGATCCGGGTCACGGATGCGGGCGGCGGGGTCGATCCCGCCGACCGGGATCGGATCTTCGAGCGCTTCGCCCGGGCCGGTGAGTCGGGTCGCCGACGCGGATTCGGTCTCGGCCTCGCGCTCGTGCGGGAGACGGCCGTGCGGTACGGCGGATCGGCGCGGCTCGAGTCGACGTCAGCGGTCGGCTCGACATTCGTTCTCGTTCTGCCGCCCGGCTGACGGGGCGAATCGCGGCTCGAGACTCACTGGCCCGCCCGGTCGAGCGCGGACTGCAGCGACTGGACGTAGCCGTTGCTCGTGAAAGTCGCGCCCGACACCATGTCGAGATGCGAGCTCTGCGCAGAGAGGGTCTCGGAGACGAGCCGCGGGATCGCGAACGAGTTGATCCGCCGGTCCGTGCCGTTGCCGTCCGGGTACACCGGCACGTCCACGGCCGTGATCTTGCCGCCCGAGACGGTGATCTTCACGTCCACCGGCCCGTACCGCGTGTTCACGGATCCGCCGTCGAAGGTGCCGTCCTTCAGCGTTCCGGATCCGCTCGAAGACCCCGGGGTCTGGCCCCCGGTGGCGGGGATCGTAGCGGGCGATGCATCCAGTGACGTGCGGTAGCTGAACAGTGCCACCAGGCCGGCGATGGTGGCCAGGATGCCGAAGACGATCTTCCTCATGATTTGCTCCTCCCGCCGGTCAGACGGCGAACGCCTCACTGTGGATGCGGCGATCCGGAACGCCTGCGCCGATCAGATCCGCCTTCACCGCATCCATCCACGGTGCCGGTCCGCACAGGAACACGTCGTAGTCCTCGAGATCCGGTGCGAGCCGCCGGAGGAGGTCGGGTCCTGCCCAGGCGGCGTGGGACGCCGGGAGCCACGTGGCGCGGGTCCGGTCGCGAGGTCCGTTGAGCAGGTAGTGCCGCAGTCGCCTGGTCGTGATGAGCCGGCTGATCTCGTCGAGTCGCATGCCGTCGGCGTCGTCATGATCGCGGGTGATCAGCACGGCGTCTCCGGGGGCGTATGCCTCCGACGCGAGCAGCGCGGTCAGAGGGGCGACACCGGCGCCCGCGCCGATCATGAGGAGCTTGCGCGTGCTGCGGACATCTCCGGTCATCGTGCCGTACGGGCCTTCGAAGAGGACGCGGATGCCGGGGCGCAGCCGGGTCAGGTGCTTCGTGCCGTCGCCGACGATCTTGGCCGAGATGACGAACTCATCACCGATCGGTGCCGACGCGAGCGAGTAGGGATGTCCGCGGGTCCAGCCTGGGCCGTCGAGGAAGCGCCACACGAAGAACTGTCCGGCCCGCGCGTCGAGCCTCTCGAGGCCGCGGCCCCGCATCCGCACGCTCACACCGTTGCGCCCGTCGGGCACGACCGAGACGACCCTGACGCCGTGGCGCAGCGACCGCCACAGCGGCAGGCCGACCCGGAATACGAGAACGGATGCCGCGACGATCGCCCACAGCGTCCACCAGTAGAAGGTGGCCGCGGGATTCTGCACGAAGTCCGCACCCGTCCACAGCATGTGCGGGATCGCCAGGCCGACGCCGAGGTAGCCGTACAGGTGGAGCAGGTGCCAGGACTCATAGCGGAGCCGGCGACGGGCTCGGCGGATCGAGGTCACGACGACCATCACGAGCAGGCCCGTGCCCGCCGTCGCCAGGAGCATCCCCGGGTAGTCCCACACGAACTGCCAGAGCTGCACGAACGGATTGATCGCGGCCTGCGCGGCATACCCCAGCACCAGGAGCACGATGTGGGCGACGAGGAGCCAGAAGGACCAGAACCCCACGAGCCGATGCATCCGCGTGATGTCATCCCGCCCGAATCCCCGCTCGAACAGCGGCACGCGGGCCATCAGCAGCACCTGATAGAGCAGCAGGTTCGCCGAGACGAGCCCGGTGAGGCGGCCGAGGGAGTTGAGCATCTCGGCATCGAACCCCACGAGGGCCTGGACGCCGGCACCCGAGACCCACAGCGCGACGACGAACAGGCTCGTGCCCCAGATCACGACGGTCGCTGCAAGATGCCAGAGCGCCCGACGGGATCGGCGAGTTTGCCGACCGCCGGGGGCGGAGTTCAGGGCGGTTCGTCGGCCGGCAACGGAGGTCATGCGTCGATGCTCGGGACCCGGCACCCAGACAGAGCCAAGAATTCCCCGTTCTCAGAAACTCCATAGCAACCGCGAAAGCGCCGTGTCCGTCGACAGGACCTTCGTCCCGGACGTCCAAGATCGCGCGACCTACCGTGACGACGAAAGAGGAGGTCATCGTGGTCATCGTCGCAAGTGCGCCGGGGATCTACCTCGGCTGGAGTCCTTACACCATCCAGCTCGGCAATCTCATCGTCATCCTGACCATGCTCGTGCTGTTCGCCCTCGCGCTGCTGCTGCCGTTCCCGAAACCGAGGCGCCGCAGATGAGCATCAAGGAGCCGCCGGCCCCACCGTCGGCACAGCACCACGAACAACCCGCGCAACGTCCGGGTCAGCCGGACGGCGATGACATCTACACCTGGACGGGACGCGCTCGTGGCTGGCTCCTCAAGCGCCTCCCTCCGGACCGGCTGCTGCCGCAGGAGCAGCCGAGCTATGTCGCCTCCTGGATCTACGTGTTCGGGATGCTGTCCCTCACGTCGCTGGCGGTCGTCATCGCGTCCGGATTCGTGCTCGCCCTGAACGGACCGAACTGGTATCACCTGTCCAGCCTCGGGAGATTCACGAACAGCGTGCATCTGTGGAGCGTCGAACTGTTCTTCCTCCTGATGGTGGTGCACCTCTGGGGCAAGTACTGGATGGCGGCATGGCGGGGCGGCCGCGTCCTCACCTGGATCACCGGTGTGATCGCGTTCGCCGTCTCCATCGGCGCCGCGTTCACGGGCTATCTCCTCCAGACGAACTTCGACTCGCAGTGGATCGCCTTCGAGGCCAAGGACGCGCTCAATGCGGTCGGCATCGGGGCATGGTTCAACGTGGCCGATCTGGGGCAGATGTTCGCGTGGCACATCGTCCTCCTCCCGCTCGGCGTGGGCGCCATCGTCGTGCTGCACGTGCTGCTGGTGCGCATGCACGGCGTCGTGCCGCCCATCGACGCGAAGGAGACGGACGACCAGCTCCTGCATCCCCGGAATGAATCGCAGGAATCGCGATGAACCGCATATCGAGCATGACCTGGCGCGCACGGGGCGACCTGTTCAGCGAGCCGTGGCGAGGCCGCGTCCGCGACTACGACCTCATCAAGGAGGTCACGATCGGATTCCTGGTCGTCGGCGCTCTGACACTCGTGCTCGCCGCAATCTTCGGTTCCCCCGATGAGCCGAGTGCGACGTTCGCCTCCTGGTCTGCGCACGACCCTGTGGACTTCGCCACGACGGCGACGGCAGAGCTCGCAGGCACCAGCGACACCGCCCAATACGGACCGCCGTACGACAGCACGGCCGACGCCACTCAGACCCTCGGCCCGCTCGACCTGCAGAGCCTGTCCGGGGTCCGCATCCCCATCGACACCGCTGACGCGTTCGTGATCGCCCCACTCACGACGCTCGCCAGTGCGGCCCCGGAGGTCGCGCAATGGACGGCCGCCACCGATGCGCAGCGGACGGCCTGGATCGACGCCTACGCGAAGGCGCTCACCGCCGACCAGGGGTCGAGGCTCCCCGATTCAGCATCCGGCGACTACGGCCCGGTTCCCGGCCTCATCACCGCGATTACCGAAATGGCACGCAGCGGCGCACTCGACGGTGCGCTTGCCGCGCAGAGCGGGTTCTACGGACTGGACTACACCCCGGCCATCCTCTTCCTGGGCGACGGGCAGTATTTCCAGAACCTCGCGGCCGCCCCGCATCTGACCGGAGACCAGTGGGGCATGATGAACGAGACCGGCAATACGCCCGGGCAATCCTGGCTCTGGCTGTTCTCGCTGTTCTATCAGGTGCCACCCTTCTCATCGGCAGCCAACGCCGACCTGGTGATCGTCCTCATCATGGGAGTGCTCACCGTCCTGCTCGCGATCCTGCCGTTCATCCCCGGGCTGCGGACCATTCCGCGATGGATCCCGCTGCACCGGGTCGTCTGGCGCGACTACTACCGAGCCGCCGGCGGCGCGCAGGAACAGGCGCAGTCTTCGGTGCGCCGTTCGGCCTGACCGGCTGCTCTCCGTCGGGCCCTATGACGTCGTCTCGGTGATCGCGGTTTCGACAGAGCGCCGCGCCTCGCGCCGACGGGCGATCCACCGCCACACTTCGTCGGCTCCCCAGACGATCACCGGGCAGGGGATCAGGAGCGCGATGACCCAGGCGGGCAGCGGAGCGGTCCCGAAGACGATCTGGAGGAACGGGAGATAACAGAGCGCCGCGACGAAGATCAGCTCGACTCCGATCGCGCCCAGGAGCGGCCGGTTGGTGAACAATCCGAGCGTGCGCAGCGACGCGCGCTCCGTCCGAGCGGCGAAGGCCGTGCCGACCTGGCAGGCGACGATGGTCGCGAAGGTGGCGGTGGTCGCTTGCAGGTAGGTGCCGTGTAGCGCGTCGCCCTGCCCGACGGGAGCGCCAGGGAACCAGCCACCAGCGAACAGCACCGCGAAGTACACCGCCAGAGCCAGGACAGCCGAGATGCTGCCCATCAGAACCCACGCACGGAACAGCAATCGGCGAGTGATCAGCTGCTCGCTTCGCGGGCGGGGTCGGCGGCTCATGAGGTCAGGCTCGCCCTTCTCACGTGCGAGCGCGAGAGCCGGGAGGATCTCGGTTCCGAGATCGATGGCGAGGATCTGGAGAACGGTGAGCGGAAGGGGAACGAGTCCACCGGAGAGCGCGAAGACGACGAACGGAACGACCTCGGGCACGGCGTGCACGAAGATTTAGAGAACGAACTTCCGCAGATTGTCGTAGGCGCGACGGCCCTCCCGAACCGCGGTCACGATCGTGGCGAAGTTGTCGTCGGTGAGGATCATGGTGGCCGCCTCGCGCGCGACATCCGTCCCGGATCGCCCCATCGCCACGCCGATGTCCGCGCGGTGCAGCGCGGGGGCGTCGTTGACTCCGTCGCCGGTCATCGCGACGACGTGTCGCGTGTCCTGCAGCGCTTCGGCGATCCGCAGCTTGCCCTCCGGGGTGCTGCGCGAGAACACGATCTCACCCGGGAGCGCGAGGAGGGCGTCCAGCTCCGGCTCCGACATGCGATCCGCATCCGGCCCGGCCACGACCCGCTCGGCGCTGATCCCGACCTGTCGTGCGATCTCGGCGGCCGTGTTTCCGTTGTCGCCGGTGACGACGTGGATCGTGATGCCGGCGTTGTGACACGCCGCCACAGCGTCGGCGACCTCGGGCCGCGGCGGGTCGAGGAGTGCGACCAGGCCGAGCAGACACAGTTCCGACTCGGCTGCTTGGGCATCGGAGGGCACGTTCCCGATGTGCCGCGCGGCGAGCGCGAGCACCCGCAGTCCTCGTCTCGCGTACCCGTCAGCGGCGTCCGTGACCGTTTGACGCTCCGCCGCGGACATCGGCGCAGTCCCCCGTTCGCCGAGTACGGAATCGCACAGTGGCACGAGGCCCTCCGGAGCACCCTTGACCGAGACGATCAGCTCATCCCGCCGGCGGCTGACGACACTCATCCTCTTGCGTTCCGGATCGAAGGGGAAAGTGGCGACCCGAGGCGCTGTGACGATGCCGTACTCGGCGGCGGCATCTCTCAAAGCCGTCTCCATCGGGTCGGCCGTACGTTCCAGTTCGATGCAGTCGGCCATGACTTCCACAAGAGCGGTGAGCAGCCCACTTCGCTCCGAGACGTCGTGGTCGCCGTCCAGGGTCCACAGGCGGTTGACCCGCATCGCGTTCTGCGTCAGCGTCCCCGTCTTGTCGGTGCAGATGACGGTGGTCGAGCCCAGCGTCTCCACCGCCGAAAGCTGTTTGACGAGGGCACCCTTCCTTGCGAGAATCCGCACGCCGACGGCCAGAGCGAGGGTGATCGTGGGGAGGAGGCCCTCCGGCACGTTGGCTACGAGCAGTCCGATAGCGAAGACGGCGGCCTCCGGAAGGCTGAGGCCTGCGAGCATGCCGAGCGGCAGGAAGAGAATTCCGACCCCGACGGCGACCGCGGCGATGAGCCACGTGGACCGCCGCACTTGCCGCTCGAGCGGGCTCGGCGCCGGCGCGCCCCGGCGGGAGAGCGTCGCGATCCGCCCGAGTTCCGTATGCGCACCGGTCGCGAAGACCAGGGCTCGGCAATCACCGGCCGTGCACTCCGCGCCCGAGAACACTGCGTCCCCAGCATCCACGAGCCTCTCGGCCGTGTCATCGCCCGTCGCCGACCGCGTGACGGGCGCGGATTCTCCGGTGAGCGCGGACATGTCCACCTCGATGGTGCCGCTGATCAGGCGGGCATCCGCCGACACACGATCCCCCTCGGAGACGAGCAGGATGTCGCCGGGCACGAGATCGACCGCTGCGATCGTGACGGCGGATCCATCCCGGAGGGCGCGGGCCTGCAGAGGGAGATAGTGGGCGAGAGCCTCGACGGCCTTTTCCGCCTGGCGTTCTTGCAGGAACGCGACCACCGCGTTGATCAGGATGACGACGAGAATCGCCCACGTCAGGATGGGGGTCCCGGCTACGTAGGCGAGGGCCGCGGCCACCCAGAGAAGCAGTGCGAGGGGGTGCGTGAACTGTCGAAGGATCTCGCGCGGCCAGCTGATCCCCTGTGCACGGGGCAGCACGTTCGGACCGTAGACCGCCAGACGCCGGGCGGCCTCCCTGCCCCCGAGGCCCGCCTCGCTCGTCCGCAGGTCCCGCAGCAGCAGCTCGACGGGTCGGTGGGTCGGGCTTGCTTGCTCGTCGGTCACGCGGCGGCACGGCGGCGAGCCGCACCTTCTTCGAGCGCCAGCGACAGCGCCCGGAACTCGTCGGTCGTGATCTCACCGCCGGCCAGCCGCGACTCGAGCATCCTGTACGCGGAGTCGTCAAGACGGCGCTGATCCGCGGCGTGACCATCGCCCGGGCGACTCAGTCGTGCGAGAAGCACGATCGCGATGACGAAGCCGGCGACGAGGACGAGCAGCAGGATCGCGCCGCTGGCCCACATCCACCATCCACCGAGACCCCAGCCCCACATCATCTCCGGACCTCCTTCGAACAATCCCCGAACGGCACTGACATCCTCCCGACAAGCGAGCGTCCCCGTCCGGGACGAAGGTCCCGCGGGCGACGGAGCACGACCGGCGGGTGCGCCTGCGAGGTGAGCGGTCGACTGACAGAATCGCGTCATGCCGTATTGGCTCACCTTCGGCCTGATCTCGCTCGGGTTCGCAGTCCTCGCAGCGTGGGCGGCTCGTCGGCTCCTGGACCGCTCCGTCGGCTGGATCCGCTCCTCGATCACCGCACTCGTCGTGTTCCTCGTTGCGCTGCCTCTGACTGTCTGGTCGCTTCGGGCGGCAGGGGTCGTGCGGGGCGATCAGGTGGTGACGGAAGCCCCGATCACGATCTCGTTCGTCGCCTTGACGGCTGGGTGGCTGTTCGCCGCCGTCGTCGTGTGCATCGTCACTCTCGAGTTCGCCTGGCCATCGCGCGGTCTCCGCAACCCCGTCACCTCGATCCGCGAGGCCTTTCGCCGCAGGGATCGCGCAAGGCGCTACGCCCAGATCCTGTCCATCGCGTCGCGCCACGGGATCGCGCTGTTCGGCAGCAGAGAATCGACCACGAAAGAGCTTCCGCCGGCTCTCGTCGCCGCGATGAACGAAGCAGGCGTGACGTTCGTGAAGCTCGGACAGATGCTCTCCGCGCGTGACGATCTGCTGCCGCGCGAATTCGTCGACGCGTTCGCGACCCTCCAGATGGAGTCGACTCCGATCCCTTGGAGCGAGGCGCACGCGGCGATCCAGGCGGAACTGCGGCGGCCCACCGAAGAGGTCTTCTCGCAGATCGATCCCGACCCGCTCGCGGCGGCTTCCGTGGCGCAGGTGCACGCCGCCCGACTCGTCGCCGGCGAGGAGGTGGTCATCAAGATCCAGCGTCCGCTCGCCCGTCGGCAGGTCACGACCGACCTTGACATCCTGCGTCGTCTCGCTACCGACCTGGAGCATCGGACGGACTGGGCGCGGGAGTACGGGGCCATCGCCCTCGTCGACGAATTCTCCCGCGGGCTCCACGATGAGCTGGACTACCGGATCGAGCTTCAGAACGCCGAGATGCTGCGCGCCGTGGGAGAGGAATCCGGTTCTTCGCTGCTCATCCCGCGGAGCTACGAGAGCCTCTCGACGGAGCGCATGCTCGTGCAGGAACGGGTGCGGGGCACAGCCTTCGCACGCCTGCCGTCAGGCGGCATGCCGCCGGAGGATGCGACCGCCATCGCGGATCGGATCGTCGGCGCGGTGTTCGATCAGGTGCTCCTCAAAGGTGTGTTCCATGCCGACCTGCATCCCGGAAACCTGATCCTCGGCGAGCCCGACGGCGATGAGAGAACCGTCACCCTCATCGACTTCGGCTCGGTCGGCATCGTCGAGAAGAGCTTGCGGCGCATGCTGGTGCCTCTGCTCGTCGCCATCGAGAACGAGGACGACACCGTCGCGACCGATCTCGTTCTGATGATCTGCGGATACGGTGAGGCTCTCCGAAAGGACGTGCTGCAGAGAGACATCGGCGTCGTCATCACGCGGGTCCGAAACAGCCCGGTGAACGAGAACATCTTCCGACTGCTCGTCGACGCCCTGCGACGCCACCGGCTCGCGATCCCGCCTTCGCTGCTGCTGGTCCTTCGCACACTGAGTTCTCTCGATGGAACTCTCCGACTTCTTCAGCCGCACTACGACCTGACTCGCCGCGGGCTCGAACTCGCCCCCGTCACCGCGTTGCGACAGGTGTCGGTGCGCGAGGTGATGATGACGGCCGAATCGCAGGGTGCGACGCTCATCGAGGGTGCTCGTCGGTTGGGTCGCCGGATCGAGAGCATCTCCCGCAGCCTCGACGAAGGCAGATTCGCGCTCCGCATGCGCATGTTCGAGAGCCCGACCGAGCGTTCCTGGGTCGATTCGCTCGTCTCGCGGCTCACCATCACGATCGTCGGCGTGACCCTTGTGATCGCCGGCGTGCTCCTGGGCGTGAGCGACACGGGCCCGATGCTGACGGGCGATATGCGCGCGTTCTCATTCCTGGGCAGCGTCCTCGCACTCGGCGGCCTGCTGCTTCTGCTCCGGAGCCTCAGCCGATCCTTCCGCAGTCGCGGCGGGGCCTGAGACACCTTTTCGTCATACCTCCGGCAGTCGAGCTGAATCAGCGTCGCTGCAGGGCAGTCAACGCACCACGAGGACGGAGCACTCGGAATGCGAGGCGAGGGCCGCGCTCACCGAGCCCAGGAGCAGACCGCTGAATCCGCCGTGTCCGCGGCTTCCGACCACGACCATCTCCGCCTCGCGGGAGAGCTCGACGAGCGTGCGAGACGGTCGACCTTGCTGCGTGCTCGAGGTGAACCAATCGGGTGCTCCGTCGGGAAAGGCTCCCGAGACGGCTCGGGCGCGAAGCTCTTCGGCGACCTCGGAGGGTCGAGGATCGATGGCCGGCGAGTAGTGATCGCCGTACATCATCGTCGGATAGTCCCAGACCACGATCATGTGCACGGGCATCTCGAGCGCGGGCGCCATGCGCACGGCAGTGCGAAGCGCGCCGATGGCACTCTCAGATCCGTCGAAGCCCACCAGCATCCCGGGCTTCGCCCACGGGAGCGGGTCGATACTCTTCTTCGGACCGGGATCGCGGATGGCTTCAGGCATGAGCCCATCGTCACGTCGCGCAGGAGCCGATGGCGGGACCAACGTCCCGCAGACGTGCGCGTCCGCGCAGCACACTGCCAGGTATCCATCCCGATCGAGGAGCAATCATGAAGGCAGCAGTCGTCCGCGGCTTCAGTGAACAGGCGAGCATCGAGGAACGCCCCGTCCCCCAGCCGGGAACGGGTCAGGTTCTGGTCCGGCTCGAGGCGTGCGGTCTGTGTCACACCGACATCCACGCCATGCGCGGCGACTGGCCAGTGAAGCCCCCGCTCCCGCTCGTGCCCGGACATGAGGGCGTCGGGATCATCGAGCAGCTTGGCGAGGATGTCACGACCCGCACCGTCGGGCAGCGTGTCGCCATGCCCTGGCTCGGCCACGCTTGCGGCGAGTGCCGGTACTGTGTCGACGGTCGCGAGAATCTCTGCGAGCAGCAGTACAACAACGGGTACGGAGTCGACGGCGGCTACGCCGAATACATGCTCGCCGATGCGCGCTTCGCGGTCCCGGTCCCCGACGGGATCACGCCGCTCGACGCGGCCCCCCTCACCTGTGCAGGCGTGACCACGTATGCCGCGATCAAGAACGCGCATGTCGTTCCGGGCGAGACCGTCGCGATCTTCGGGATCGGCGGTCTCGGCCACCTCGCCGTGCAGTACGCCCGCCTCGTCGGCGCGAAGGTGATCGCCGTCGACGTGAGCGAAGACAAGCTGGCACTCGCGACGGAGCTCGGCGCAGACCATGTCGTGAACGCCGCAGCGACCGATCCGGTCCTCGCGATTCGCGGACTCGGAGGAGCGGATGTCGCGGTGGTCCTCGCGGTAGCCCCGACGGTCTTCGAGCAGGCGTTCGAGGCGCTCAACCGCGGCGGCCGCCTCGTGCTCGTGTCGTTGCCGGCAGATGGCGTCCTCACGCTTCCCGTCTTCGACACGGTGCTCAAGGGCATCAGCGTCATCGGCTCCATCGTCGGCACCCGGCGGGATCTCATCGAAGTCTTCGATCTCCACGCGGCCGGGCGCACTCGCGTCGTCACGCAGACGCGCGAGCTCGAGCAGGTCAATACCTCGGTGGACGAAGTCCTCGCAGGCACCGTTCCCGCACGACTCGTCTTCGCCTTCGAGCCGGTCAGCGCTCTGCACCAGCCGACATCCGACTGACGGCTTCGACCCGGGCCCCCAACGCCCCGTGGATGAGAGGAGACGCGATTCCATGAACGGGAACGACACTGCGAGCCGATCCGCATCGGCCGGCCGGAGCGCAGGTCCTCTCAGCCCCGCGCCGCTGCGTGCCGGCCCGGGTCGACGGGCCGAGTCCGAGGCGGTGTACGCCGCCCTGGCGGGGGGCGCGGTGGGTGCGCTGTACGGCCTGCTCGTCGGCCTGTCCGCGCCGGATCTGAAGATCGCGAGCATGGCCGATTCGTTCGGGGTCTGGGCGGCGGCCGGAGCGGCCGTGGTGGCCGCCGCCGCGTCGACGATCGAATACTGGCGCGCCCGCAACCGCCCGGGCCAGGAGTGGCGGCGGTCACTCCCCTCCTGGAAGTTCATCGTCAACACGACCTCCGTGGTCATCGTTCACACGGCCCTCGCGCTCGTCTTCGTGTACGCCCTGTACCGCGTCCTCGCGACGGGATTCGTCGGACTGCCCATCGTCACGTTCTGGGCAGTCGTGCTCATGGCGGTGACCCTGGGCTTGACGGCGTGGACGGTCTCGCTCTCGGTGTGGTCGATGACGACGCAGCGCATGGCGATGCTCCTTCTCGCGTTCATCGCCATCGGCGTGCTCACCGCGATGGTCACCACGCCCGACAAGGACTGGTGGACCGTCCACTTCAGCCAGCTGGGCACCTTCGAGGATGACCCGTCGAGCTGGATCTTCAACGGCACCCTCATCGCGGCGGGTCTCCTCGTCACGACATTCGCGGTGTACGTCGCGAACGACATGCGTGAGCTCGCCGCGGCGGGGGTGCTCGAGAATTCGCGCAGCCCGCGGATTGTTCCCGTGCTGTTCGTGGTGATGGGGATAATGCTCGCGTTCGTGGGCATCGTCCCTGTCGATGTGAACATGGTCGTGCACAGCCTCGCTGCTTCGGGCATGGGGATCATGTACCTCGTGCTGCTCGGCGCAGGCCCGAGATTCTTCCGTGGGATGCCCCGTACGTACTTCGTCGCCGCTGCGGGTTTCCTCGCGGCGATGATCGCTTCGATCATCCTGTTCATCCCCGCGATCGGCTACTTCTCGCTCACCGCATTCGAAATCATCGTGTTCGCGCTGATCTTCGCGTGGATCGCGGTCTTCGTCCGCTTCCTGGGCGTCACCGGCCGTCAGGATTGACCGCGAGCGCGCACGCACCCGGCGTCTCGTGGATCCGCGCGAGCAGTCCAGGCTTGTGCTTTCGGCGTGCGTCGTGCATCGTGCGGTCACAACCGCTTCGGCGAGGAGAGAGGTGCGACGGAGTTGGCGATGCTCTCACGAAGAGCCCGGGTACCGGGGGTTCCGGTGGACTTCCGGGTGCCGGCCGGCTGGCCGACTCCGATCGACCGATGGGTTCAGGACAATGCGTTCTGGCAACCGCCGCAAGGCTGGATGCCTCGACCCGGCCTGCGCCCTGCGCCGAACGGGTGGCGATACTGGTCACCAAATCCTGAATGGCGAAGTGCCACGGCTCCGCTCTATCGTTCGCTCCGACCCTGGGCGCGGGCATCGAGGGCACTGAGCGCGCTCCTCCTCGTCTTCGTCGTGGTCGCCCTCCTCGCACAGATCCCGCTCGCCGTCGAGGCCACCGGCTGGGCCGTCGGCGCGGTGGCCATCGCCTGTTGGGTCGTCTACGCGATCCTGCGGCGCCGCCTCACTCGACGCGTGTTCGTCGAGGCCGCGGCGGTCGCCGAACAGGAACGCCAGGAGCGGATGCTCCGCGAATACCAGCGCTACCGACGGGCGGTCGGGTGACCCTCGACGAGGCACGACAGTGCCTCGATCTGGAGCACGGTGCGACCGTGGACGAGATCCGCCAGGCGTTCCGCCGTCGCGCGCGCATCGTGCATCCCGACCGCCATCCGGATGCGGGTCCCGAAGAACTCAGGACTCTGGAAGCCGAGTTCGACCGCGCACGCGAGGCGCGCGACATCCTCATACGGTTCACCCAGGACCCGCGAGCGACCGTTTCTCCTCAACCCGCGGCTCGGCCGGCTCCTGCCGCGAGTCGACCGGCTCCGCGGGCGACGCCCGCTCCCCAGACGACTCCGCGAGCGCGTCGCCCCGCGCCGGGGCCTGCGCCGCAGGCGCACGCGGTTCCGGTCACGCTGCGATACGAGGAGTTCGTGGCGTGGTGGGATGCCGCCGGCTTCGGTCCCGGGCACCGCTCGCCGTTTCGGGTCGCGTGGTCGCGCATCGCGGCCTGGACGGCCGTCGGCGCCTTCGCGATCGTGGTCGGCGGGACGATCGTGTGGGAGGTGATCGGACGCTGACAGCCGCTCACGCGTGAGCGACCGCGAGTTCGTCCAGCAGCCGGAGCACTTCCATCCGGGGCGTCTGGTCGAAGTCGAGGTAGTAATCTCCAACGCACTCGAAGCCGGCCGGAGTGAAGAGACAGCAGACGACGTCGGCGCCCTCGAGCCGATCGACCCCGCGCGGTCCGGCGACCGGAGCGGCGACGACAACCGTCGATGCGCCTCGCCGACGCGCGCTGAGGCAGGCGACCGAAGCGGTCTCTCCCGTGGCGATTCCGTCGTCCACGATCACCGCGGTGCAACCGGCGAGATCGAGTGGCGGGTGCACGCTCCGGATGTCGGTGATCCGTTCGGCGAGGTGCTTCCGCTCCCGGGCCGCGATGCGCTCGAATTCCGGGAGCGAGACATCTGCGCGATCAAGGAACAGGACGTCCATCACCGTGGTTCCGTCCTCTGCGATGGCCCCCATAGCCACCTCGGGCTGGATCGGCAGTCCGACTTTGCGCACGATGATCACATCCAGCGGGGCGCGGAGGACGCGCGCGACCTCCGCAGCGACGGGCACTCCGCCGCGTGGAAGCCCGAGCACCACCGGATGAGCGAACTGCAGATCCGAGATCGCGTCCGCAAGGCGTCGGCCCGCGTCCTGGCGGTTCTCGAAAGGAAGGCCTCGATCGACCGTGGGAAGCGCTCCCCCGACCGACCGCACCTCAGAACGACGGCGAGCGCCCTGAGGCGCCTCTGCACACTGCATTGCCCTGCCCATCCTCCACTTCGGCCCTACCCCAGCCTCTGATATCAGGGTCCTTCGCCATCGGGCCGAAGGTCCCGTGGGGCGCGGAGTCGGGGCTATCGTGAGGTTCCTG
The DNA here is from genome assembly GCF_044325405.1 of Microbacterium alkaliflavum. NCBI lineage: Bacteria > Bacillati > Actinomycetota > Actinomycetes > Micrococcales > Microbacteriaceae > Microbacterium > Microbacterium alkaliflavum. Next base: position 562,206 of record NZ_JBIQWL010000002.1, read on the forward strand.
AGCGTCCGGCATCTCGACCCGGGGTTGTCATGGGACGACGAGCACAGGGCACTTCGAGTGTGAGACGCATGCGCCGCTGACGGAGCCGAGCAGCAACCCGGTGAATCCACCGTGCCCTCGACGACCGACAACGAGTATTTCGCACTCTGCGGAGTGGCGCAGCAGGACGGCCGCCGGTCGTCCGCGCTCGGTCCCGACGGTGAACCAGGGCGGTTCTCCGGTCGGGAAGAAGGTCTTCCGGATCACCCTGACGACTCTGCTGGCGTCATCTCGCGGCTGGGACACCGCGTCGGGCGTGAAGTAGTCGTCGTAGAGCGTTGTCGCGAGATCCCAGACCACCAGTGCGTGCAGGGGCAGGTTGAGCTTCGGAGCCATGTCGACAGCGACCGCCAGCGCGTCGAAAGACTCGCGCGACCCGTCGACGCCGACCAGTAGCCCGGGTCGCGCCCGTGGTTGCAGTGGTTCTGGCGCTTCGCCGACGGCTTCGGATTCGGCCGCAGCCATTCAGATCGCCGCCCAGCCGCCGTCGACGGACAGGACGGCGCCCGAAACGTTGGACGCGTCCTCACTGAGAAGCCAGGTGATGGCGGCAGCCAGCTCCTCTGGGCGTGCGACGGCGGGGATGTTGGTCTGGAAGAGTGGGCCCAGCCGCTGTTGGGCCCACTCGGAGTGGAACGGCGCCTCGATGCCGGTGGCCACCGGACCGGGCGCAACGGCATTGCACCGAACCCCCTTCGGCGTATAGAAGACCGCGGTGCTGCGCGTGAACCCGTTCACGGCATGCTTGGACGTCGTGTAAGGCGTTCCGGCCGCGGATCCGCGCTGTCCAGCTTCCGACCCCACGTTCACAATGCTCCCGTGCTCGCGCTCGAGCATGTGAGGAAGCACTGCTCGTGTCAGACGCATCATGGCGGTCACGTTGACCGCCATCACCCGCTCCCAGGTCGCGTCGCTCACTTCCGCGGTGGGCTCGAACCCATCCATGATCCCCGCGACGTTGGCCAGTCCGTCGATCCGGGCTCCCGCGACGTCGACGATGTGAGCGGCGGCGGTGGGCTCGGTGATGTCGAGCGGCACCGAGATCACCTCCCCTTCGACCTCTTCCACGAGCCTCGACAAGCGATCGGACACGAGGTCGACCGCGACGACGCGAGCGCCTTCCGTGAGCAGCCTCTCCGCTGTCGCACGCCCTATTCCAGAGCCGGCCCCCGTGACGATCACCGTGGAGCCGGTGAAGCGGTGAGCAACGTGAGACATGTCATCCTCCCTTTTGCGCCAAGTGAACGGGAGATCATGACCCATCGCCGGGTCGAAAGTCCCACCGCGAAGGCTCGCGGTGACTCGATGGGACGAAAGGCCCGAAATCGGTGGACTGGGGCGGTTACCGTCCCGCCATGACCGCGATCATGCCCACCACATCACCCTGGACGGTGATCGTGAAGAATCCCGCTCGGCTCACCGTCACGCCGAACCTCCTCGACTATGACGGTGGATGCGCGTCCTTCCGGTGGGACGACGAGCGTCGAACGCTCGACGGCCTCGGCGGCGGGCGTGTGAACATCGCCCACGAGGCGGTGGATCGGCATGCCGCCGGCGCCCGGTCCGCTCATGACGCCCTGCGGTTCGTCGGCCGCGACGGAACCGTGCGCGGTGTGACCTTCGCCGAGCTGTCGGATGCGACCGGCCGATTCGCGAGCGTCTTGCGGGTGCTGGACGTCGGACGGGGCGAGCGGGTGTTCTCGCTCCTCGGACGCGTGCCGGCGCTCTATACGGCTGCTCTCGGAACCCTCAAGCACGGCGCGGTGTTCTGCCCGCTCTTCTCCGCTTTCGGCCCCGAACCCGTGCGGCAGAGGCTCGAACTTGGTGGCGGAAAGGTGCTCGTCACGACGCGCGCGCTCTACCTCAAGCGCATAGCCCATCAGCGCAGTGATCTTCCGGAGCTGCGACACGTGATCCTGATCGATTCGGCAGGGCGCCCCGAACCGGGAACGCTCGACTTCGAGACGCTCATGCGGCACGCAGCGCCGTATGGATCGGCCGCGGCGACCCGCCCGGAAGACATGGCGCTGTTGCATTTCACGAGCGGCACCACCGGTCGACCGAAGGGCGCTGTACACGTCCACGACGCCGTGACCGCGCACTCGGCGACCGGGCGCTATGCCCTCGACCTCCACCCGGAGGACGTCTACTGGTGCACCGCCGACCCCGGGTGGGTGACCGGAACGTCGTACGGGATCATCGCGCCTCTCCTGCACGGCGTGACGACGATCGTCGATGAGGAGGAGATGGACCCGGAGAGGTGGTACCGGATCCTCGCCGAGCAGCACGTGACCGTCTGGTATACCGCGCCCACCGCTCTGCGGATGCTCATGAAGGCCGGCGCAGAACGGGCGAAGCTGCACGACCTGTCAGCACTAAGGCTCGTCGCGAGCGTCGGCGAGCCACTGAACCCGGAAGTCGTGGTGTGGGGACAGGAGGCGCTCGGCCTGCCGATCCATGACAACTGGTGGCAGACCGAGACGGGCGGGATCATGATCGCGAACTTCGCCTCGATGGACATCCGGCCCGGATCCATGGGGCGCCCGCTCCCCGGGATCGAGGCGGCGATCGTCGCCCGCGACGAGGATGCGCAGCCCGTCATCCGAGACGGCGAGGTCGAACTCGTGGTGGACCCCGGGGTCGTGGGCGAGCTCGCGCTCCGCCCCGGATGGCCATCGATGTTCCGCGGGTACCTGAACGAAGAGGAGCGGTACCGGAAATGCTTCGTCGGCGGCTGGTACCTGACGGGTGACCTCGCTCGAAAGGATGCCGACGGCTACTACTGGTTCGTCGGACGCGGCGACGACGTCATCAAGTCGTCGGGCCACCTCATCGGCCCGTTCGAGGTGGAGAGCTCGCTCATGGAGCACCCCGCCGTCGCCGAAGTGGGCGTCATCGGCGTTCCCGACGACGTCGCCGGCGAGGTGGTGAAGGCCTTCGTCGAACTGAAGCCCGGGTTCGAGGCATCCGATGTCCTCAATCGGGAGCTCATCGGCTTCGCTCGCAAGCGGCTCGGCACGGCGGTGGCGCCGCGCCGCATCGAATTCGTGGCGGCCCTCCCCCGCACCCGGAGCGGCAAGATCCTCCGTCGCCTTCTGAAGGCGCGTGAGCTCGGACTTCCCGAGGGCGACACATCGACTCTGGAGGCCGGACGATGATGCCGGACAACGCTCTCGCGCGCATCACTGCAGACCCGGACCACGCGCGACTGCTGCTTCGGCAGATGCTGCGCGTGCGCAGGTTCGAAGAAGCCTGCGTCGAGCTGTACAGCGCGACGACGATCCGAGGTTTCCTCCACGTCTACATCGGCGAGGAAGCCGTGGCGGCGGGGGTGCTGGACGCGATCGGCCCGGACGATGCGGTGGTCGCCACCTACCGGGAGCACGGTCATGCGCTGCTGCGCGGGGTCCCCGCGACGGCGATCATGGCCGAGATGTGCGGGCGCGCCGAGGGATGCTGCCGCGGGCGCGGAGGATCGATGCATCTCTTCGACAAGAAGACGCGATTCTTCGGGGGGAATGCGATCGTCGCCGGTGGGCTGCCGCTCGCCGTGGGGCTGGCACTGTCGGACAAGATGCAGCATCGTGACCGCGTCACCGTGTGCTTCTTCGGCGAAGGGGCGATCGCCGAAGGCGAGTTCCACGAAAGCATGAATCTCGCCGCGCTGTGGGATCTGCCCGTCCTGTTCTGCTGCGAGAACAACCTCTACGCGATGGGAACCGCTCTGGAGCGGTCGGAGTCGCAGACGGATCTCGCGCTCAAGGCGTCCGGGTACGCCGTCGCGGCCTGGGCCGTCGACGGAATGAACGTGCTCGCGGTCGAGGATGCGGCGCGTCGCGCCGTCGAGGCCATCCGGGGAGGCGCGGGACCTCATTTCCTCGAGATGCGCACGTATCGGTTCCGCGCTCACTCCATGTACGACCCCGAACGCTACCGCGAGAAGGCCGAAGTCCAGCACTGGATGGAAAGGGATCCGATCCAGCTGCTCCGCGGCTGGCTGGAGGGCGCAGGAGCGCTGTCCCCAGAGGCATGGGCGGCCATCGAAAGCGACGTCGACGACGAAGTGCGCGCCGCCGTCGCCTTCGGTCAAGAAGGCACCCTCGAGCCGGTCGAGGAACTCACGCGATTCGTGTACAGCGATCGGCCACGAGCATGAAGACCACGTATCGAGAGGCAGTCCGCGCGGCGATGCGCGACGCGCTCATCAGGGACGACCGCGTCTTCCTCATGGGCGAGGACGTCGGACGCTACGGAGGCGGGTTCGCGGTGAGTCTCGGCCTGCTCGAGGAGTTCGGCCCCGACCGCGTCCGCGATACGCCCCTCTCCGAGGCCGGGTTCGTGGGCGCCGGAATCGGCGCCGCGCTCGGCGGCATGCGCCCGATCATCGAGGTGATGACCGTCAACTTCAGTCTGCTCGCGCTCGACCAGATCATGAACAATGCGGCATCCCTCCTGCACATGTCCGGCGGCCAGTTCAACGTGCCGATCGTCATCCGGATGACCACGGGTGCAGGACGCCAGCTCGCAGCCCAGCACTCGCACAGCCTGGAGGGCTGGATCGCACACATCCCGGGTCTGCGCGTGGTGACTCCCGCGACGATCGCGGATGCGCGCGGCATGCTCTGGACAGCGCTGCAAGACCCCGACCCGGTTCTGATCTTCGAGCACGGCTCGCTGTACAACCTTCCGGGCGAGCTCCCGGACGATGCCGGGCCGACGGACATCAATCACGCCGAGGTTCTCCGCGAGGGGGCGGACGTCTCACTCATCACGTACGGCGGGACCCTTCCGACGGTGCTCGAGGCCGCGACCGCGCTCGCCGCGGACGGCATCGAAGCCGAAGTGCTCGATCTTCGCTCACTCCGTCCCCTCGACGAGGCGGCGATCCTGGCGACCGTCGCCAAGACGCATCGTGCGGTCGTCGTCGACGAGGGGTGGCGCAGCGGCAGCATCTCGGCCGAGATCAGTGCGCGCATCACCGAAGCATCGTTCTACGAACTGGATGCCCCGGTCGGTCGCGTCTGCAGCGCAGAGGTGCCGATACCGTACGCGCGGCACCTCGAGGCCGCCGCGCTGCCCTCCAAAGAGCGTGTTGTCGCAGCGGTTCGTGAGGCGGTGGGCAGCGATGGCTGAGTTCAGGATGCCGTCGCTCGGAGCCGATATGGAGCAGGGCAAGGTCGTCGAGTGGCTCGTCAAGCCCGGCGACTACGTCCACCGCGGGGACGTGATCGCCGAGGTCGACACCGAGAAGACCGTGATGGAGGTCGAGACCTTCGACGAAGGCGTCGTCGCCGAGTTCCTCGTCGAGCTCGGCGACGTCGTCCCCGTCGGCACACCCCTCGCCGTCATCACCGCGACACCGGCCGACGGGGCGCATGTCGGTCCGAGGGCCGATGCCGCACCGCGGGCCCCCGAAGCACCGTCCCCCGCCGCAGCATCCTCCGCCCCAGCTCCCCCATCGCCGCGCTCGCCGACAGGAACCGGTGCCCCTGCCGCGCCGACGGTAAGTGTCACCCCGCCCGTCCGACGGCTCGCGCACGATCTCGGGGTCGACCTCAACCGACTGCACGGATCCGGGGCGCACGGCGCCATCACCCGAGCGGATGTCGAGGCAGCGGCCGCGCCGAAGACGGCATCGGCGCCCCCGCCGGGAAGCGTCTCGGCGATCGAAGCAGAAGCCGGTGCTCGTGCAAGGTCATCCCCGCGGGCACGCCGACTGGCCGAGCGCTTGGGCGTCGATCTCACCCGCGTGCGCGGAACGGGTCCCGGCGGAGCAGTGACCTCACTCGACGTCGAGCGCGCCGGTTCGGAGATCGCTGAATCCTCGGCTCCCGCGCCCCCGGCGCCCTCGAGGCAGACGGCGCCCCTGGCCCCCTCGATGCAGACGGAGCCCCCGGCGCCGTTCATGCAGACCGAGCCGATGCAGACCAAGCCGCCGGCGACCCCACAAGGCGAGCGCGCTCGGCGTGCAGCCGGCATGCGCCGTGCCGTCGGCGCGCTGATGGCACGATCCAAGCGCGAGATCCCGCACTACTACCTCAGTACGACCATCGATCTTTCCGCGGCCTCGGAGTGGATGCAGCGCCAGAACGCGGGCCGCGCCATCGCAGAGCGCCTCGTCCCAGCCGCGCTTCTCCTGTCTGCGACGGCGAAGGCCGCGAAGGACGTGCCCGACATGAACGGGTTCTTCCTCGATGGCGCTTTCCAGCCGAGTGCCGCGGTGCACCTCGGCGTCGCGGTGGCGCTGCGGGGAGGCGGCCTGATCGCTCCCGCGATCCACGATGCCGACCAGCTGACCGCGGATGCGCTCATGGAGCGACTGCGAGACCTTGTCTCACGCGCGCGAGCGGGCCGTCTGCAACGCGGCGAGATGGCAGACCCCACCATCACCGTGACCAATCTCGGAGACCTCGGCGTCGAGACCATCTTCGGCGTCATCTATCCGCCCCAGGTCGCCCTCGTCGGCTTCGGGCGGGTGCTCGACCGTCCCGTCGCGCAGAACGGTCTCATCGGCGTCCGGCCGAGCGTCGTCGCGACGCTGTCGGCCGATCACCGCGCCAGCGACGGACTCGCAGGCGGACGACTCCTCGCGCGCATCGACGAGCTGCTGCAGAAACCGGAGGAATTGTGAACGAACAGGATGCCCGCGCAGCAGTGCTCGCGGCTCTCGGTGAGATCGCGCCCGATGTCGACGCCGCCGACCTGGACGAGTCGCAGCGGCTGCGCCAGGATCTCGAACTCGACTCCCTCGACTTCCTCGAACTGCTCGAGAGGCTTGCCGCCTCGACGGGAGTATCGACACCCGAGGACGACTACTCGAGCCTGACCACGGTGAAGTCGCTCATCGATTACATCGCGGCGCGCGCGTGAACAGACCCCCCTCGCACGTCGTGGTCAGCGGCTGATCTCACGCACCTGCGGCTTCATGCTCCCGCTCCTCTGCGGCCCCTGTCGCCCGCACGACGCCGTCGCGGACAATGATCGATCGGCTCCAGGGCCGTTGCGCGGGACCACCGTCCCACGAACTCGGCAGCCGGTTCAGAATGAGCTTTCCCCTTGCTGCAGACGCGGCGCATCGGAGGTGAGGACCGCCGCGGACTCGACCAGGTCGCGGAGGTCGGCGATGAACCTCGCGGCAGGGGCGCCGTCGACGACGACGTGGTCGATCGCCAGGGTCACGTCGATGATCTCGCGAGCCTCGATACGATCGTCGACGACTCGGGGACGGCGACTGATGCCTCCGACGACCATCTCGAGCGACATGACTGTCGGTGGCGACATCCCGAAGCCGCCCCCGCCCCCGAACATCCCCACGTTCGTCACACCCACCGTGCCGATCCTCTGCCGGATCCGCACCGAACGCGACATCGTCGCGTACATCAGCCTGCTCGCACCGGGAATCGCCGCGACAAGACGTCCCCATCGATGCAGCAGTTGCCCCGGCGCGCCGGCGAACGGCTCTCGCTTCGCTGCTTCGATCTCAGCGGTGAGATCCGCGACCGACCGGGACTGCGTATCGCGCAGAACACGCGGAAACGCGATCGGCCGGTCGACCGTGGGCACCTCCACGAGCACAGTGGTATCCACGAACGAATGGACGACGATTCGGCCTCGCCAGTTCCGGTAGCCGTGCACCTCGGGGTTGTGTGCCACCGCGCGCCCCAGGCAGGCCACGAGGTACGCCGTCATCGAGAGCGGCTTCTTGTCAGGCGCTCTCAGCAACCGAAGAGCTTCCGTGACATCCAACTCCAGCAGAGCGGTCATCGGTGCGACCCGCCGCCCCGCCCTCAAACCCGCGATCATGATTCGGCGAGCGGTATCGACCGTCCGGACAGATGTCGCTCTCGTGCTCGACAGAGGTTCGATCCCCTCGCTCATACATCAGAGCCTGGCGGCGGCCAGGCGTGGCAACAGAGCCGAAAGTCCTATCGACGTTCGAGGGCGTCCGCGATCGACGCCGCCCACGCATCGAACGGGACGAACGTCCCACCCGCGTGGATGTCGGTGCTGAATGATCGATGTCGCGTGAGAACGGCCCGCCGGCGAGGCGGCCACTGGGAGGTATCGATGCGTGCACTCGTGGTCTACGAGACGATGTTCGGCAACACGGGTCGTGTCGCCGCCGCGGTCGCCGACGGGATGTCGGATGGCGCCGACGTGACGCTTATGGATGTCGTCGACGCGCCGACCGAGATCCCGGCCGGAATCGACATGGTTGTCGTCGGTGGTCCGACCCACGTCTTCTCGATGTCGCGCGTTTCGACTCGTCGCAATGCCGCGCGGCGGGGGGCTGCTTTCACGGACGTCCCCGGCGGAATCCGCGAATGGCTCGAGGCCCTCCCTGCTGCAACGACTCACGTGTCGTTCGCGGCTTTCGACACCCGCGTCGATTTTCCGCTCCTGCCCGGCGCTGCATCCCGCGCCGCCTCCAAGCGAGCCGAGAGTCTGGGATTCGACGTGAGCGAACCGGCGAGCTTCCTCGTCGAAGGATACGAGGGCCCGCTCGTGGAAGGACAGCTCGAGCTCGCGCGCCAGTGGGGGCATGGTCTCACCGAGCATCTCGCGGGGTGAGCCGCCCGCGGCAAGAGCGCGCGGGACCTTCGTCCCGAAGGCCACCGCTCTCACCTCCCACAATCGACGTCGTGACTGCCCTTCAGCCGACGTACTTCGCTATCCGATCCCGGTTCACGCACCCGACGTTCGCGACGCTTCGTACCGAGCTCGACCAGCTGCTCTCGGCCGCCGCATCGCTCGGGCCACGACTCACAGTGCTCCGACCCGGTCGCCTTCTTCTTCGCGATCACGCTCCGCTCGGCGCACTCAGAATCGACGCCCTTCCCGATGTCGCGATGGAGAGCTACTTCCGCCACCTGACCGCGGCGCTGCTGATGGGGGACGAAATCCAGGTCGCTCCCCTGGCCGGAATGCAACTTCTCATCGCCGGAAGCCTTGCCCAAGCGCTTCCGACGCGTGTCCGGCACGCCCGATCCGCGGACTCCGATGATGCCTCCGCGATGCGCGTCGATCTGCGCAACGACCTGTTCCAGATCGACGGTCAAGAGCCTCAAGTCGACCGCGCCGATCAGGACTCGCTTCGCTCCCTCTGCCTCATCTACTCCCACCCGACCGCGGAGCTGCTTAACGTCCGCTCGTATGGACGAACCGGCACGCCTGCCGGGGCGAACTCAGAAGGACGCAGCCCGCCCCAGGTCGCTGTCCGGTGAAACGGCAGTTTGCCGCTCGATCGAAGTTCTACCTTCGCCGACTCCAACCGAGGGCAGCCCGCCATGATTTGCCGGCTGCGGCGAAACTGGCGCTTCTCCGGGGTCCTGCTACCAGACGGACTCACCGCGGATGACGGCATCCGATCCCCCGTCGATGTAGATGACCTGCCCGCAGAGGTGAGCGTTCGCTTCACTGGCGAGCCAGACGAGAAGCTCGGCGGCATCTCGGGGCTCGAAGAATCCATTGAGTGGCATCGGCACCACCTCCGCGAGCTGCCGTCGCCCTTCCTCAGTAGCTGTCAGATCCGCGGTCATCGGTGTGCGGACGACACCCGGTGCGATCGCGTTCAGGGCGATCGAGGCGCCAGCCCATTTGGGAGTCGGAGCGGTCCGGCGGATCCAACGCGACAGCGCGCGCTTCGCGGTGCCGTAGATGAGCCCACCGGTCTGCGGGTCGGCGGCAAGCTCGGATGCTCGCTCGAGCGCACCCATTTCGTCGGCAGCGATCAGGCGCTCCAGGAGGGGCTCGTCGGGCGGGAACAGCGCGGCCATCGACGACACGGCGACCGCGCGAGGTGCGTTGGAGCTGGCCAGCAGCGGGCGCAGACCTTCGAGTGTCGCGATCGTGCCGAAGTAGTTGACCGCGACGGTCGCGATCGTCGGTGTCGCGAGGCCCGCGACCGCGAGCACGGCGTCCACCGTCCCGCCCGACAGGTCCCACACTCGATCGACCAGCTCTGCGCGTCCCGCCGGAGTGCCCAGATCCACCGTGACGTCGGACTGCCTGATGTCGACCCCGATGACCTGGTGACCGGCTTCGGTGAGCAGTTGTCTCGAGGCTTGTCCTATGCCGCTCGCAGCTCCGGTGACGACGTATGTGCGAACCATGATTCTCCTCCATCGATCGTCGGCAGGCTCCCTGCCGGCTTCAGGCCCGTGAGGCCGACCCGCGATGCGCCGCGTGCGCCGGCTGAACGTTGGGAGCAGCAGACCTCTCGGTTCCGATCGAGTCGCGTTCGCCGAACGTCGGCACCCGCGCGGTCCACCCGAGCGATCGTCGGATCCGCACACGGAGGGAATCCGCGGCGGTGGGTTCGCCGTGCGTCAGGAAGACCGCCCGCGGAGGCCGCGGCGCATTGCCCATCCACGCGACGAGCTGCGCCGCATCCGCATGCGCAGACAGCATCTCCAGCGAATGCACTTCTGCTCGGATCGGAATGTCGCGACCGTAGATGCGCAGGCTGCGCTCGCCGCGAAGCAGTGCCGCCCCGCGCGTGCCACCCGCCTGGAACCCGGTGAGCACGATCGCGTTGCGCGGGTCGTCACCGTATGCCGCAACGTGGTGGAGGACTCTGCCGCCCTCGAGCATGCCGCTGGCGGAGATGATGACGGCGGGACCGCCTCGCAGGTTGAGCAGCTTCGACTCGTCGACGGATCGCACGAGCGTTGCGACACGATACATCGCCTCGAACTCGCGCGAAGTGAGGCGGTGCTCCTCCGGATACCGCTCGTAGATCTCCGACGCATCGACGGCCATGGGACTGTTGAGGTAGATCGGCACGTCCGGGATGCGGTCGGAAGCACGCAGCCTGCTCAGGTGCAGAAGAAGCGCCTCGGCGCGTCCGATCGCGAAGGAGGGGATCACCACGACTCCGCCGCGCCGGCACACTCTTCTGATGACGTCGCCGAGCGCCGACTCGGGATCGTCGCTCGGGTGCAGCCGATCGCCGTATGTCGATTCCGAAACGAGCACGTCGGCACCCTCGAAAGGCCGCGGCGGCTTCATGAGCTGATCATCGACCCTGCCCAGATCGCCGGTGAAGTGGACGACCGTTCCTTCGGCCTGCACCTGGACCTGAGCAGCGCCGAGGATGTGTCCCGCCGGGAGGAATCGCACTCGGAGAGCACCGAGTTCGAGATCCTCGTCGAAGGGATGACTCGTGAATCGCCCCAGCGCGGCGCGGGCATCGTCCTCGGTGTACAGGGGCTTCGGCGTGCTGTGCCGAGACGTGTGGTGTCGATCGGCGTAAGAGGCCTGCTCTTCCTGAAGCCGGCCGCTGTCGGCCAGGACGAGCTGGCTGAGATCCGTGGTGCCGTGTGTCGCATGGATGCGCCCGCGGAAGCCGTCTCGCACGAGGGCGGGCAGGTATCCGGTGTGGTCCAGGTGCGCGTGGGTGACCACGACCGCATCGATGCTTGCGGGATCCACGGGGAATCGGGCCCAGTTGCGCTCGCGCAGCTGTTTGAACCCCTGAAAGAGACCGCAGTCGATCAGCACTCGCTGGCCTTCGCTCTCCACCAGGTAGCGCGATCCTGTGACGGTGTCGGTCGCGCCGAGGAATCGAAGAGTGCTCATCGAAGTACTCGTCAGCCCTTGGACTCGGCGTGGAGCGGAGCGAGAGTCCGGCCCAGCTCGCGACCCCACTCCCGTGCTCGGTCGACTTCGCCGTCCACGAGCCGGCTCTGCTTGTCGACGACGAAGCTGTTCGGGTCGGCCAGTCGGCTCATTCCCCGCGCACGCAGCTTGCGATCGATCGCCACCGCGGCGGATCCAGTGAAGATGCGGGGCATGTCGGCACGCGTGTCGAATGCGACGAAGAGCAGCGCTTTCGGCGGAGATTCTTTCAGCCACTCGCGGATGCCGGTGCCGTCGGCGGACTCGTCCAGTTGGAGATCCCGCGCCTGATCCTCCGACCATCTGACCGCTTCCGCACGTGTGGATGCCCGGCTCAGTCCATGGACATGTGTCGGCGCGCCGACGATCACGACATCGGAAGTGAGGGGCCACGGTTCGAGCCCGTGGACCGCTCTGACTTCGACCGTCGCGCTCTCCAAGACGCCTTCGGCGATCGCCTCGGCGATGCGACGCGTGTTGCCGAACATCGATTCGTAGACGACCGCCACGCGGGGCGGGTGGTGTGTCGTGGTGCTCATCGGGGCTCCCGGTCAGCGACTCGATCGACGTGGAACATGAGGCCATCCCCTTCTCTCCGCTTCAGCGCACACCTGATCGCACGGCGGACTCGGGTCGAAGGTCCCGTGACGAGGCGTTGGGACCTTCGGCCGATCGGCACGGCAGGTGCCGCACAGCGTCTGGGGTGAGAGCGCGCGCGGGAGCGCTGAGTCGGAGGTCGTCATGGAGCGGTCCGCTCGGATCATCTGTGGGACCTTCGTCCCTGGACGCCCTTGCCTTTCGGGGTGAGATGAACCGTGTCGGACGAAGGGAGGCGAGATGACGAACCAGCGTGAGGATCCCCCGCCCGACTTCACCGAGCGCTTGCTCGGTCGGACCTCTGTGGCGCGCTCCGATTCAGCCGTCACGCAGCTGACCACCGCCGAATGCTGGCGTCTTCTTGAAGACAGCCGGCTGGGCAGGCTGGCGGTGACCGACTCTCGTAGTGCCCCCGATCTGTTCCCGGTGAACTTCACCACCCACGAGGGTGTGATCTACGTACGCACCGCACAGGGAACGAAGTTGAGTCGGATCTTGGCGCACCCGGCCACAGCGCTCGAAATCGACGGGGAGGACGCGGAGACCCAATGGAGCGTCGTTGTCCGAGGTTGGGCGCATCGCGTCGTCGATGGCGAGGAATTCGAGGCAAGCGGCGCGGGAGTCCTTGTCTCGTGGAGTCCCGGTCAGAAGCCGTACGCCGTCAAGATCACACCGCACACTGTCAGCGGTCGCCGCTTCAGGCGGAGCGATTCACCGGGATCGTCGGAGAGAGTGCGTCCACAGGCCGATCTCGGCGGCGCTCATCCCACCGGCGACAACTCCGCGACGGTGCGTCGGGCAATCGATGACGCCGACGCGCAGAACAGCCGTCCGAGGCGCGGCAGTCGTCCGGAACCCATCCCGCACCTCAGACCGCTCGGGCAAGGCCGCAGGCGATGACGTGGCGATGGATCGATACCCTCCCGGCGCCCGATGCGGGGTTGGCCGTTGATGTGCAAGATTCGATGAGCAACTCGCGGGTCGGTACCCGGCAAGCACAGGCAGCGCCCGCGAGGCGAGAGGCCTGCACGCTCTGCGCCACTCCAACCACCGCATGGCATCTGGACTTCTCGGACACGGAGACCGAGGACGACCGGGATCGAATCGGCTCAAGAGAGTCACTGCTCACCCTGAGCAACGGCTATCTCGCCACCCGCGGCGTGGCGGCCGAGGACACCGACGATGGACTGCGCTATCCCGCAACCTATGTCGCGGGAATCTACAACCGCCTCCAATCCGTCATCGAGGGAAGACATCGCGCGGACGAAAGTCTGGTCAACCTTCCGAACTGGCTGCCCATCGCTGTTCACACCTCGGCTGGAGGTCTGCTGGACAGATCGAACGCTCGCATAGCCCACGATCATCGGCGGCTGGACATGGCCACGGGGACGCTCCTGCGCGAGGTTGTCTCGGTCGACCCGGGCAAGCACCGCACGCGGATGCAAGAGGAAAGGATCGTATCGATGCACGATCCACACCTCGCCTACCTGCGGGTCACGGTTACCCCTCTGAACTGGTCAGGCGTCATGAATGTCGAGTCGTGGATCGATGCCGAGGTGACGAACAACAATGTTCCCTCGTTCCGCGGGCTGCAGAATCGACACCTTATGAACGTCGCCGCCGATACGAGCGATGGCGGTCAGGAGTGGCTCGAGGTCGAGACGACGCAGTCGCGCATCCGAATAGCGATCGCGTCTCGCACAGAGATCCACAACGGGTTCGCGTCGGTGTCAGCGCACCAAGCCGGCGCGACCCGACTGCGATGGGAGGTCCGGGCGTCGGAGAGCGTCCCTGTCGTGATCGACAAGACGGTCGCCATCTTCACCTCCCGCGACCATGCGATCAGCGAACCCTCTGCGGCGGCACACCGCGAGCTTGCTCATGCCCTTCCGTATTCCGACGCGCGGGGCGCGCATCGAGCGGAGTGGAAACACATCTGGCTGCGCATGCGCCTGGAAACCGAGATCGACGCGAGCCGGCATCCAGCCACCATCGAAGTGCAGCGCGACGCGAACCTCCAGCTGTTCCATGTGGCGCAGACACTCTCCCGCCACACGTCGGACGCTGACGTCGGAGTTTCGGCGCGCGGGCTCCATGGCGAGGGCTATGGCGGCCGGGTGTTCTGGGACGAGTTGTTCGTGCTTCCCATGCTCAATCTGCGCATGCCCGAGCTGACTCGTGCTCTCCTCATGTATCGATATCGCAGGCTTCCAGAAGCTCGCAGACTCGCCGAGAGTATCGGCCTCAGGGGTGCGCTCTTCCCGTGGCAGAGCGGCAGCGACGGGCGAGAGGAGACGCCGGCGACCCTCTTCAATCCGCGCTCGGGACGCTGGCTTCCCGATCGATCCTCCTTGCAGCTCCACTCGGGTCTGGCGATCGCGTACAGCACCTGGCACTACTTCCAGGTCACCGACGACCTGGACTTCCTTGCCTCGTACGGCGCAGAGCTCATCACCGAGATTGCGCGATTCTGGTCGGAACGAGCAGAGTTCGACCCCGGCACGAACCGGTACCACCTCCGCCACATGATGGGGCCCGACGAGTTCCACGACGGCTATCCCGACCACGGCGGCGAAGGCATCGACGACAACGCCTACGTCGCGGTGATGGCATCCTGGGTCCTCGACACGGCTCTTCGGGCCCACCACACGCTCGGCGGCGACGCAAACGCCGGGCTCTGGGAACGCCTTCGGGTCGATACAGACGAGCTCGACCGATGGAGAGAAGTCAGTCGAAGGCTCTACGTCCCGTTCCTTCCCAGCGGACTGCTCGCGCAGTTCGATGATTACGAGGCACTGACGGAGTTCGATTTCGATCGCTACCGGGCGCAGTACGGCGACATCGCGCGCCTCGATCTGCTGCTGGAAGCGGAGGACGACACCACCAACCGGTATCAGGTCACGAAGCAGGCAGACGTGCTGATGCTCTTCTATCTCTTCAGCGCCGAGGAGCTGACTGCCATCCTGACCCGGCTCGGGTACGAATTCGATCCTGAGACCATCCCCGCAACCATCGAGTACTACCTCGCACGCACGACACATGGATGGGACTGCTGCACGAGTAGGTGACATCTGATCTGGCTTGCCCCTGGGGTGGGCCTGGAAGGATGTTGCTGTGCCCAAGCCCTACCCGAGCGAGTTCCGTGACGACGTCGTGCGCGTCGCGCGCAACCGCGAGCCCGGAGTGACGATCGAGCAGATCGCCAAGGACTTCGGTGTTCACCCGATGACGCTGCAGAAGTGGCTCCGTCGCGCCGACATCGACGAGGGCGCCAAGCCCGGCCAGACTCGCACCGAGAGTGCCGAGCTGCGGGAAGCGCGCAAGCGGATCCGGCTGCTGGAGCAGGAGAACGAGGTGCTCCGGCGCGCGGCGGCGTATCTGTCGCAGGCGAACCTGCCGGGAAAATGATGTACCCGCTCGTGACGGAGCTCGCCGCTGCAGGGATCCCTGTGACGGTGACGTGCCGGGTGCTCAAGCTCTCCCGCCAGCCCTACTACCGGTGGCTGGCGGACCCCATCACCACCAGCGAGGTGGTGGAGGCGTATCGCGCTAACGCGCTGTTCGACGCACACAAAGACGACCCCGAGTTCGGGCACCGGCTGCTCGCCGACGAGGCCCGCGACGCCGGCGAGGCCATGGCGGACCGCACCGCGTGGCGGATCGCATCCGCGAACGGCTGGTTCAGCGCGTTCGGCAAACCCGAGCGGGGCAAGGGACGCCGGCCCGGCCCGCCCGTCCACGATGACCTCTGCGCGGTCATCGACGAGGCGGGCAGGACACGGCACGTGTTCGCCGCGGACGCGCCGAACGAGCTGTGGCTGACCGACATCACCGAGCACAGGACCGCGGAGGGCAAGCTCTACCTCTGTGCGATCAAGGACGTGTTCTCCGGCCGCATTGTGGGGTACTCGATCGACTCGCGGATGAAGTCCCGCCTCGCCGTCCAAGCCCTCGAGAACGCCGTCCAGATGCGCGGCGACGTCGCCGGCTGCGTGGTGCATAGCGACAGAGGCAGTCAATTTCGCAGCAGGAAGATGCTCCGCGCTCTGGCTCGCCACCGCATGGTCGGGAGCATGGGAAGAGTCGGCTCCAGCGGAGACAACGCGGCCATGGAATCGTTCTTCGCCCTGCTCCAGAAGAACGTCCTTGACCGCCGCTCGTGGACCACCCGCGAGCAGCTGCGCATAGCGATCGTGACCTGGATCGAACGGACCTACCACCGCCGCAGACGCCAACCCCGCCTCGGTCGTTTGACGCCCATCGAGTTCGAGACCATCATGAACACGACCGTCGCACTGGCGGCGTGACTACAACCTGTCACCTATCCGTGCAGCAGTCCCGATCGACCCTCAGCGCGGTCGCTCACGCGTGGGTGCTCTCGCGCGGCGACCGCGCGGCGGCCTGGCGCCTCCTGTGCGAGGCGCTCGAGGCGGATCTCGCCGATCGCAGGGGCGGCATCACCCGCGAAGGCATCCACCTCGGCGCGATGGCGGCGAGCATCGACATCCTGCAACGCTGCTTCACAGGCCTGGAGATCCGGGCGGCCGCGTTGCATCTGCATCCCCGACTCCCCGATCCGCTGACCAGACTCACGTGCGATCTGCAATTCCGCGGTCACCTGATCACCCTGACGTTCACTCATGAGACGACACGAATCACGTCACGCTCGACCGCTGCACGCCCATTGACCGTCGTCGTCGACGGGACTCCGATGCTGCTTCCCAGCGGGGGGTCGCTCGAGATCTCCTCACCGTCGCGGTGACCCGAGGGCGATCTCCGATCGGCGCCGTGTGTCGCGAACGATCGCGTCCATCAGCCAATGAGAACCAGGATGCCGCTGGAGAGATTGATGCCGACGAATCCGAAGACGATCGCACTCCCGACGATCACCGGCAGCCACGCTCCGGCGACACCGACGCGCGACGCTTTCGCGCTGTAGCGTGCGGTCAGTAGGAGCGGTGACGCAAGGATGAGGGTCGAAACCCCCAGTGCAAGTGCCAGCACCCACCACGCGGGCCGGCTGGACGGCTCAGTCCACCCGAACATGCCCGGAATGCCCTCACCCACGAGGAATGCGGTTGCGACGGAGGGGAGGAACAGAGCGAGCGACCACCAGGCCTTGGCGAGAGGTCGTGTCGTGTCACGCGACTGCGGCTTCATGCTTCCGTTCCTCTATCGGCATCCGACGCGAGTCAGCCGAGGGATTCCGGGCACCTACGGTCGCGCATCGGCGGATTGAAGGTCGTCCGCGATCGACTTTCCCCACGCATCGATCGCGGACCATTCGCGGAAGTCGCCCTTGGGCAGGATGTCGCGGATGGCCGGCATCCAGGCGATGATGCGATCAGCTCCACGGATCTTGTCCGGGTCGTACGCGCCACGGAACACTTGCATCCCGCGGGGGTGCAGCGTGTCGGAGTACTCCGCGAACTGCTTCGGCCGCGCTCCTTCGAGAACGTCCTTGCCGTCCTTGTCGACCTGCTCCGTTCCCAGTGGTCCGCTGCTGAACAGCCATAGCGGGTGGGCGGAGAGCTCGGCTTCGTTGCGTTCCACGAACCGCCTGGCATCCTTGCGCCAGTTGAACTCGTAGGTCGCCGATCCCACGAGGTAGGCGTCGTACCCCGACGCCCTGTCGATATCGGCACACTTGACGACATCGACCTCGTAGCCGCACTCGTCGAGGACCTTGCCGAGACGCTGTGCGATGCCTTGTGTCGCGCCGTACTTGCTCGCATAAGCGACCATGACTTTCATCCCACCACTCCTTCATTCACGCGATGTTCGTTGTTCGGTGGAAGCGGACCGCGAGCAGCGGCGCGGCCGCCACCAGGGTCAGCCACACGATGCTGACGACGATGATCTCGAACGCATCGCCTCGATCCATGCCCATCCCGACACCCACCGTCACGAACGAGACCGCTGTCGCAGTGCAACTCGCCACGAAGAGCCAGCGGAGGCTTCGATCGAGGCGGGTCCGCTCCGCGAAGACCGGGACGAAGCACAAGAAGACCCCACTGATCAGGACATACCCGAGTTCCTCGAGGGCGATGAACACGCCGTTGGGGTTGTACTGGGTGAGGATCGACCAGCCGTCGAGTTGCCCCTTCTCGAGGTTCACCTGCATCACCGCAGCTTGGACGTAGTAGTCCGACAGCAGCACGGCGGAAGCGATCACGGCCAGGCTCAGCGCAAGTCGGCTGAAGACGGCTCGGTCGGCCCCCGCCAACTCATGCACCGCAGCCACCAGCGCAACGAACAGCACCGGGAGAAGCATGCCCGGGAACATCCAGTAGTAGTCCCCCGGCCACTGCGCGACGATCTCTTCGCTCGTGAACGGGTAGTCGACCCTGTTCGGGAGCGCCGTGATCGCCAGCGCGAACGTGATCAGCGTCAGCACGGCGGTTGCGATCGCGCTCCAGAAGCCGAATCGCGCCGCAACCGGGCTGATTGTCGCGCGGGAGCCGGGAAGTGTCGCCGTGACGTTCACCGTCTCGCCATCCGCAGCCATCGCCACAAGTCCCTTCGGACGTGGGCGGCCCGACCATGCGGGTCCGCCTCAGAACCTCAGCTTCGGCCCGCGCGGCACCCGCCGTCGGGACGAAGGTCCCATCCTCGACCACGGGACCAACGGCCCGGACCGATTCACGACGTCGGCGGCGAAGGATCGCTGTGAGGCATTTCGAATGCGCCACAGGACTTTCGACCCGAGCGCTGACCGCACGCGGGCGGTTCGGTGGGGTGAGACCCGCGAAGCCGTGGCTAGACGAACTGGGAGACGATCGCATGAACAGTGGAGCCGACGTGAAACCCGAGGCGCTGACGGACGACCAATGCTGGAACCTTCTCGCGCGGTGCTCGCTCGGGCGCCTCGCCGTTGCCATCGACGGGCAGCCCGAGATCTTCCCCGTGAACTATGTCGTGGACGGCCCTCGCGTCCTATTCCGCACTGCTCCGGGGTCGAAGCTCGCCGAGTTGACCGCGAACCCAAGGGTCGCATTCGAAGTGGACGAGTAGACGAAGAATCCGCCTCGAGCGTCGTGATCAAGGGCACGGCAGCGCGTCTCGAGCAGCAGCGAGAGATCGATCAGGCCGATGCGCTGCCTCTGACCTCCTGGCTCCCCACCCTCAAGTACCGCTGGGTGCGGATCTCACCCGTGTCCATCACCGGTCGCCGCTTCTCGCGCGGACCGGAGCCGGCCCGCTATATCGCCGGCGAGGACGACAGGACGTGACGCCCGGGCCGATCGAGGTCGTCGCCCGTCGAGCACCGCGCGCCGTCGGCTCGCCGGATGCCTCAGCGGAAGATCTTTGCGGCACTCCGCACAGCGGATACACCGGCGATCGCCGCGACCACGCTCATGACGATCGGAGTGGCCGCCAGCACGAGGGCGATCGTATTGGGCTTGAAGACCGCGCCGTTGGGGCTATGGACGTATGCGCCTATCGGCAACGCGATCCCGCCACCACCTCCACCCGAGCCTTCTCCCCTACCCTGAGGCACCTTCTCGAAGGCGGGCGTCTCGCCTGACCCCTCCCCCGCGCCGAACCCGAACACGACGATCGCGACGGGCACGACGTCCTGCCCGCCGATCGACGACTTCTCTCCATACGCGATCCGGGCGCCCCATGAGGGTACGGACCCGGCAAGCTTCTCGACCACACTCTCCGCCATGCAGCGACCATATCGGCCAGCGCGCTCAAAGGGCCAGACTCCCACCGCACGGTCGAAGATTTGAGGCCTATCCCAGCGCCCCTGCCGGATCGCCGTCCGCGGCGTGCTTCTTCCGATCGTCGACTCCGGGCGCGAGGATCCAGCTGACTCCGCCCACCTCCGACCTCCCCCGGCTGCGTGGCGTGCTCAGTTGAGGTGGGCGAGCTTCTGCGGGTTTCCGATGCCGTGGATGAAGGTGATTCGGTCGTCCGCGTACTCGAGGGCCAGGACGGTGATGATGCGTCCGCGACGGCGGGCGATGACCCCGGGGCTTCCGTTGACCTCGGCCGGCGTGAAGGCCAGTCCTCGTCCACCGACCGAGGCGAGGAATTGCCGGGCCACCGCACTCGCGCCGACGGTGACGCCCCGCGGTGCTTCGGGGATGGTTCCGCCGGAGTCGAAATGGCCGCGGACATCGGAGGCGAGCACAGTCATGAGCCCGTCCAGATCGCCGTCGGATGCAGCGGCGGCGAACCGTTCCGAGAGTCGACGGGCGGTTGCCGGATCGACGGTGAATCGGGCGGTTCCTTGGTCGGCGATGCGTCTGCGGGCGCGGGATGCGGACTGCCGCGCCGCGGCCGGGGAGACGCCGAGCACGTCGGCGATCCGGTCGAATTCGAGGTCGAACACGTCGTGGAGCAGAAACGCGGTCCGCTCGGCGGGGGTGAGCTGCTCGAGCACGATGAGCAGCGCCATGCGGACTGAGTCGTCGAGCGTGACTCGGTCCTCCGGGAGGGTCCGCTCATCGGTGACGATCGGTTCCGGCAGCCAGGGACCGACGTATGCGCGGCGGGAGTGTTCGTGCGCACGCAGCCGATCGATCGCGAGCCGGGAGGACACTGTGACCAGCCACGCGCGCGGTTCATCGAGAGGCTCATCGCCGCGTGCGAGCAGTCGCAGGTAGGTCTCCTGGGCGACGTCCTCGGCTTCCGCGACGGAACCGAGCACGCGGTAGGCGACATCGCGCACAAGCGGTCGATACGCCATCCAGAGTTGCCCGAAATCGGTCATGTCCCAACGACGATCCACGACCGGCGGATGTGACGCAACAGCCGGATGCTATCCCCTCTGTCACATCGGCGGCCGCTCGCCCGTCTTCCCTGTGTGGACAACGAACCTCTCACCCAGCAGACACCGCCGACCCGCGTGGCATCGGGACCACCGCGCCGCCTCGTGACTGCGACCGCGCCGTTGGCGAAGGCCCTGGCGGGGCGCCGCGGTATGCCGCTGTGGGCGCTGATCCGGCACCGCGGGCGACGCAGCGGCACCGCGTACGAGACGCCGATCGCGGTCGTGCCGACCCGGGATTCGTCGATCGTGATGATCGGGCTGCCCTGGGGTCGAGACACCAACTGGGCTCGCAACGTCATGAGCAGCGGGGACGCATCATTGCGTCGCCATGGGCGCGACGTCGCTCTGACCCGGCCACGGATCATCGAGGCGGCGGAAGCCGCGGAACTCGCGAAGGCACCCTTCGATCGGGTGATCAAGCGATTCCCCGCCGCGATCGTCCTCCACCGAAAGCTCTGAGCGCAGACCTGCCATCCTCCTCGACCACACGCACGAGTAAGGAGCACGGAGTCTCGCGCTTGCAAAGCGGCGGCTCCTCGGAGGGGCAGATCAGCGGAGGCCGGGATGCAAGAAACCCCCGCCGAAGCGGGGGTTTTCGTCTTGCTGGGGTACCTGGACTCGAACCAAGAACAACTGAAGGTCGTCTGCGGCTCGACTCCCCTACCCTGCATACGCAGGAAACCGCGTGTTTCCGCGGTTCTCATCGGTCCAGTGTAACGGCGAGCACGGGCGCGGGCGGGCTCAATCTGGGACGCGCGAGGGGTTTCTGGTCCCTTTCTGGTCCCGAACGACAGACGACGTCGCCCGAGGCGAAGCGCCTCGGGCGATCCCGCTCGATGGGGACGGCGATGAGCTAGAAGCTGCCGATGCCTTTACCGATGAGCGAGACGCCGATCACCACCAGCAGCACCGCCATGATGATCGCGTTCTCCTTGCCGAGCCACACCCGCAGGCCGTCGAGCGGGCCGCGGAGCTTCTCGGCGGCGATGAAGTAGCCGACCACCGGGACGAGGACGGTGGATGCTGCGATCAGCGTGAAGATCGCGATCACGAGCACGATCGCGCCGATGCCGAGTCCGGCGGACCCGATGTCGATGCCGGCCGCGGCCGCCAGGAGCAGGTTCTTCGGGTTGATCGCCGAGAGGAGGAAGCCGAGGCCGAATGCGACGGGGAAGGTGACCTTGTCGATGGCCTGCATCCACTTCGGCATCGTGGGCTCCTGGCCGGCCTTTGGTCTCCTCCGCCACTGGCGCAGCGCGACTAGGAGCAGCCCCGCGCCGAGGAGCAGTTGGATGACGCCCTGGACCGGCTTCGAGGCATCCGTGTCCTGCTCGGGGAGGATCGACGACAACAGCGTGAACACCGTTACCGCGACGACGATGCCGAGCACCCAGCCGAGCAGGAACCCGACGCTCGTGACTCGCGCTCGGGGCGACAGGAGCATGAGGATCGCCGCGATGATCGGGATCGGGCTGATCGCCACACCGAGAGCGAGCGGCAGGATCTCACCGATCACGGCATTCATGGGTTGCTCCCCTCAATCGCAAGGTATCGGCCGGTTCGGCAGCCTCGTCAGACGAGACCGTTCTTCGGCACGCCATGGTGCCAGAGGGTATCGTCGGTCAGCTGAGGCGCTCGAAGTCGCCGGGCTTGTACTGCCGGTCGAAGAACTCCTGCTTTGGGCCGTACCACCGCAACAGTCCGAACCAGCCGCGCCCGGGAACCGTCTTGAGCCAGTTGGTGGCGCCCTCCGGCCGCTCAGGACCGACGTGGACGGTGAAAGTGCCGTCCTCATTGGGGCGCACGGGATCCTTGGAGTTCAGCGACGGGTACGTCTGCCCGGCGGCGTCGACTCCGGATGCCGTCTCGGCGTCGTACACGGTGAGTGACCACAGCACCACGGCGGGCGGGTCGGCGGGCAGTTCGATCTTGTAGGTGTGCTCGCCGCGGAGGTACTCGCCCTCGCTGTCCTTGTACGCGTTGCAGTACTTGGCGCCCGGGCCGGGCTTTACGGGCATCATGCCGGTGGAGATGGAGAAGTGGTTGATGAACATGTGCGCTTTCGCGTCCACGTCTGTGTAGAGGGTTTCACGATCGCGGAACAGCTCGTCGATGAGAGTGCGGCGGAAGTCGTCCTGCTCAGTGCGGGCGTGGGCGATCCAGCGGCGGTCCTCCCACCACAAGGTCTTGTCCTGCTCGTCGAAGTCGGCGGCGATCGTCTTCGCCATCCGCCAGGCCGTCTTCGCCGCCTGATCGAGCAGCTCGCGCTGCGCCGGAGAGGGCGCGAAGGGGTGCCCGCGGCGGATGCCGAGCGCGGCGACCACGCCGTGCATGTACGGGTCGACCGTGTCCTCACGCTCGCTCTGGATGAGCCGGTCGAGCATGTCGAAGAAGCTCCCGTCCGAAGGGAACAGGGCGTTCGCCGTGATCTCCGACGCGTGCACGTATGCCAGCGGCTTACCGCCTTCGCGCAACGGCCGGATCGTGATCCCTTCGATGCTCGCGACCCCGGGGGCGAGGTCGTCGACCGTGGGGAAGAAGCCGCGCAGCAGCATGTAGATCGCGTTCGTGGGGCTGGTGTAGACGAAATAGTCGCTGGTGTCGATACCAGGGTCGTCGCCCTCACGGATCACCAGATACCGACCGCCCTCACCGTGGTCAGGGCCGGGGATCCGAAACGTGTACGCGGCGTCGAAGATGGCGCAGGAGCAGCTCGCCCGCGCCTGGGCGACCGCGACCGGCGGCACGGCGGCCCTGCTTCGCTACCACAACGTGTACGGCCCGGGGATGCCGCAGTCGACACCATACGCCGGCGTGGCATCGCTCTTCCGCTCGGCCCTCGAGGCAGGTCGTGCGCCATCGGTGTTCGAGGACGGCGGTCAGCGGCGCGACTTCGTCCACGTCGACGATGTCGCCGCCGCCAACCTCGCCGCCGTCGAGTGGACGCACGCGGCCGAGTCCGGTACGGCACGCCCCTTCAACATCGCGTCGGGTGAGATCCACACCATCGCGGAGATGGCGCACGCGCTGGCCGACGCCTACGGAGGGCCGCTGCCCGTCGTGACCGGACAGTATCGACTGGGTGACGTGCGTCACATCACCGCCTCCGCCTCCCGCGCTCGCGCCGAGCTCGGATGGGCACCTGTGGTGTCGTTCGCCGACGGAATGCGCGAGTTCGCCGCGGCGCGCATGCGCGGAACCGCGGGGGTCGACACGTGACATCGGAGACGATCCAGGCCCACTTCGTGGCGACGCGGGAACGGGCGGCACGTGTCGGGCTCTGCGTGGCAATCCTGCTCGTGGTCGCCGCCATGGCCGTCCCTGCCGTCACCGGGTGGGACGTGCGGGCGGGCGCGTTCCCCCCGCTGCACTCCATCTGGGTGCCCAGAGTCGGACCCGGCACGCCGCTCGCCGTGCTGCTCGGCGTACTCGCGTGCGTCTGGGCCGAACGGGCGGCGCGGTGGTCATGGCCACAGCTGCTCGGCGCGGTGTACCTCTTCGGCGTGCTCTGGATGCTGGCCCTCGCCACTGTGGACGGGATCCAGGGGATCGGCGGAATCCTCGATGCGAAGACCGAGTACTTGCAGACGGCCCGTTCGGTGACGGATGTCGGTGCCTTGCTGCGCGGGTACATTGACCGGATCCCACTCGACAGCACCGGCCATTGGCCCGTGCACATCGCCGGTCACCCGCCCGCCGCGCTGCTGTTCTTCACGGGTCTCGTGCGCATCGGACTGGGCAGCGCCCTCGCTGCCGGGATGGTCGTGACGTTCGTCGCCGCGAGCACCACCGTGGCGACGCTGCTCGTCGCCCGCCGGCTGGGCGGCGAGACGCCTGCGCGCGCGGCAGCGCCCTTCCTTGCAGTCGGGCCGGCCGCGATCTGGATGTGCGTGTCCGCCGACGCGATGTTCGCCGCCGTGGCTGCCTGGGCGACGCTGCTGCTCGCCTGTGCAGCGACCAGCCGCCGAAACTGGGTGACGATGACGGCCGGACTCGGTGCCGGGGTGCTGTACGGGATGTGCTTGATGTTGTCCTACGGCCTGCCGATTCTCGGCATCCTGGCCGTGATCGTGCTGGCGCTCGCGCGCGCCTGGCGACCGCTCCCCTGGGTGGCCGCCGGGGTGATCATCGTGGTCGCCGGGTTCGCGATGCTCGGCTTCGCCTGGTGGGAGGCTCTGCCGGTGCTGCGCAACCGCTACTGGGCCGGCATCGCGCAGCACCGGCCGGGCCTGTACTGGACGTGGGCCGATCTCGCCGCGGTGACCGTGAGCGCCGGCCCGTGGGTGGGTGCCGGCATCGCCGTGGCCATCGTCGACGTACGGCGCAGCACAGCCGACGAGGCGGACACGGGGCGTCGGGTCGTCGCGTGGCTGGCGATCGCGGGAGCGCTGATGTGCGCCGCCGCGGCGGCGTCACAGATGAGTCGCGCGGAGGTCGAGCGCATCTGGCTCCCCTTCGTGCCCTGGATGCTTCTTGCGACGGGCCTTCTGCCACCGCCCTGGCGACGCGTCGGGCTGATCGTCCAGGTCGCCTTCGCGATCGTCGTTCAGACGCTGCTGTACACGCGCTGGTAGCGCCGGGACCGCGCCGCCACGGCGCACGCCATCGCGACACGAGCGGCGGCTGGCGCAGCTCGTGCGCGGCAAATGTGCGGCCGCAACCAAGAATGGGTGTCGCCTTCCCGCAAGCAACCGACTGCAACTGGGCCGGCGAATCACATCGTCGACCTCACGGTGATCCCGCCGATCGCGAGCATCGCCATGGGACGGACCCTTGTCGACCCCATTCGCCTCCCGCCGGTCCCCGCCGGCGCGCCCGCGATTCGACGCGCTTGCCAGCGTGTAACGCCGTCGTGTCAGGCCCGTCGTCTCCTTCCGAATCGGCCTGACCCTTCTACCGTTGCTCAGGCAGTCCCACGGTGGGTCAGTTGGTGACGTTCGGGTGGCTCGCGGCCACGACACGGTCGGTGGGACGTTCGTCTCCGCCGGGTTGTGCACGATGATGTGCGCATGGTGAGGCTTTCGGGGATGCTGCACACCCTGGTTCCGCCGTCGCAGCGGCAGACGGCGGATGAGGTCGCGGCGGCGATCGACCTCGGTTCCGGTGATCGCGGGGGCAAGCGCAGCGGCTTTCTCATCATGCTCACCCTGGCTGGCATCATCGCGATCGCTGGTGTGCTCGCTGACTCTACTGCGACCGTCATCGGCGCGATGATCATCGCGCCGCTGGGCACGCCGATCCTGGCGATCGGGCTGGGCATCGTGACGGGGCATTTGAGTCTCGTGGTGCGCTCGATCCTGTGGGTGTTGCTCGGAATGGCGATCGTGATCGTGCTGGGGCTCGCGTTCTCGCTATTCGTCGCCACGCCCGAAAGTCTGCAGAGCAATTCGCAGGTAGTGGGCCGCACTTCTCCGAGCTTCTTGGATCTGATTGCGGCGCTGGCCACGGGCTTCGCAGGCGGGTTCGCGATGTGCCGCCGCGATCTCAGCGCGATTCTGCCGGGTGTCGCCATCGCGATTTCCCTTGTGCCGCCCCTGGGCGTCGTGGGCGTCTGCGCGGGGCAAGGGCTTTGGGGGGATGCTTTCGGAGCGCTGTGGTTGTTCTTCTCGAACGTGCTCGCGCTCGTGATCGCGGGCAGCATTGTCTTCACGTTGGCGGGGTACGCGCGGGATCCTGGGTCCTCGCGTGTCGCGAACCGCCGCCGCGCCTATGCCATCGTGACTGTGCTCACGGTCGTCATCGCCTTGCCGCTGATGGCGAACTCGGTGGTGTCCGTTGCCTTGGCGCGGTGGTCGGTGGCAATCCAGGATGCCACCGCCGAGTGGCTGGCGAACGACGATGGCGCACGGGTTTACGGATTGGAGTGGACCGGCACGACGGCGACCGTGATCGCCACGACTTCTGATGGTGACGTTCCATCCGTCGACGGCTTACGAGACGCCCTTGATCCCGTTCTGCCGTCGTTCGTGGGTTTGATCGTAGAAGTGGGGCAGGGTGTGGAGGTCGTAATTCGATGACTGGTCCTACCCCGATGCCGGGAACGTCCTGAGGGTGGGAGAACAGCCCCGTCTGCTACACGCTCAGACGGGGCGATGTGGCTTGGACACGCCTCGTACCGGTGATGTCACCACTTCGGCAGATTCCCCGGCCGTCGGGACTATCGAGGTATTCACACGCGGTCTCGGGCATCACCGTGATGAACAGGATCACCGCGACAGCGGCGGACGATGCTGCGTACAGGTATCCGAGAACTCGCAGGAATTGACTTCGCATTGTGCAACAGTTGCTGTAGTGCAACTATAAGTTGACCTGTTCATCCTCGAGGGGAAGCGATGATGCTCACTCTGACCGACAACGCCGCCACCGTGATCGCCGACTACGTGAAGGGATCGAAGAGGCGCCGGGCCGGGATCCGTATCCGTCCGGATGCCTCCAGATCCAGCGGCATGCTTGTCGAACTGGCGATGAAGCCATCTCCGGGAGATGCGATCGTGGAGAAGAACGGTGCGCGGGTATTCTTGGATCGCGGAGTTGCCCCGTATCTGGCGTCGAAGGAGATCGACGCCGAGATCGCGTCCGGCGCGGTGAATCTGTTCGTGCGCGAGAAGGACGAGTGAGCTGCCTCCCCCGCTGCTTCCATAACCGGGAACCATCGCAGGAGGGCGTCGCCACATCCTGATCGCCCCTGCGTTGCCCGCTTGCCCGCCGGAACCGAGGTCCGATGCGGCTGTGTCCTCGTCGGGTGGCTTCGGCTGCGTCCACAGAATCAGCACCTGAAGCATCTCCGACACCTTCGCGATGGGCAGATCATCGCGCACACCCGGATCGCCGTACGGTCACCTCGCCCGTCACGCGCGAGCGAATCCGCGGAGTAACGCCAACGCCGACTGCCCCGATGGGAGCGCCCAACCAGTCGCGACGGTTCGTGAGCTCCTCTTCCGGAGTCGCTGCCGCGGTCGCAGGCTCCGTCATTGCTCACGAGTCTCACGGTGCAGCTGATCGGCGCGCCCATGCCCACGATCCCGCCCATCGGCCGTGACGGCGTCGTAGAGTTCGACAGACGGATGGTCGGTAACGACGTAAAGGAGCCGGCATGCGTATCGCACCACCTCAGACGGGCCCCTGCCCTGCTGTGCCAACAACGCTCGTCGCTTCGCGCGCCCTGCTGGGCGTCATCGCGCGCAGTCTCTCGGACGCCCTGCAGGAAGTGACGATGCCGCAGTTTCGAGTCCTCGTCATCTTGGCGGCATCTGGACCCCTGCGCATGGGCTCCATCGCCGCCATGATGGGCTCGCACCCCTCCACGTTCAGCCGAACCGTCGACCGATTGGTTGCCCGAGGATGGGTCGAGCGTCAAGTCAACCAGGACAGCAGGCGCGAGACACTCCTCGAACCCACCTCCGCAGCGCGGGCGCTCGTCGACGGAGTCAGCGCGCGTCGCGCGGCCGAGATCAGTGAGATCCTCGCCCGGCTCACACCCGACGAGCAGAACCGCGTCCACGAAGGCATGGCGCTCTTTGCGGCCGCCGCCGGTGAGCCGGATGCGACGGATTTGCTGACACTCGGTCTCTGAGCCTCGAGTATTGGCCGGGGTGGGGGCCCGGCTGGGCCGGTCAGCGCGGATAACGTAGTCTCCGAGCCCGCCCACCGCTTCCGTGGATCAGATAGACGCATTCGCGTTCTGGTGCAGGCGTTCGCCCGACTCGACGTCGAAGACGTGCACGTGGCCGGGGACCGGCGCGAGAACGACCGTCTCGCCAGCGTTCGGGTGGCGACGGCCGTCGACGCGTGCGACGAGGTCGGTGCGCTTGCCGTTGACGTCGGCGTGGCCGTAGAGGTAGCCGTCGGCGCCGAGCTCCTCGACGAGGTCGACGACGACCGAGAGGCCCTTGCCGTCGGCCGGAGCGACCACGATGTCCTCGGGGCGGACGCCGATGGTGACCTCGGTGCCGTGCGCCTTGTTGAGCGTGTCGGCCTCGACACCCACGGTGCTGTCGCCGAACTGCACGCCGCCCTCGGCGAGGTGCACGGGGAACAGGTTCATGGCCGGCGAGCCGATGAAGCCGGCGACGAACACGTTGTTCGGCTTCTCGTACAGGTCGCGGGGCGAGCCGACCTGCTGGAGCAGGCCGTCCTTGAGCACCGCGATCCGGTCGCCCATCGTCAGAGCCTCGGTCTGGTCGTGGGTGACGTAGACCGTCGTGACGCCGAGGCGGCGCTGCAGCGAGGCGATCTGGGTGCGGGTCTGCACGCGGAGCTTCGCGTCGAGGTTCGACAGCGGCTCGTCCATGAGGAACACCTGCGGCTGACGCACGATCGCGCGGCCCATCGCGACACGCTGACGCTGACCACCCGAGAGGGCCTTCGGCTTGCGCGTGAGGTACTGCTCGAGGTCGAGGAGCTTGGCGGCCTCCAGGACGCGGGCGGCGCGCTCGTCCTTGCCGACACCGGCGATCTTCAAGGCGAAGCCCATGTTCTCGGCGACGGTCATGTGCGGGTACAGCGCGTAGTTCTGGAAGACCATCGCGATGTCGCGGTCCTTCGGCGGGACGTCGGTGACGTCGCGCTCGCCGATGAGAATGCGGCCGGAGTTGACCTCTTCGAGGCCGGCCAGCATGCGCAGCGACGTGGACTTGCCACAGCCGGACGGACCGACGAGGACGAGGAACTCGCCATCTCCGACCTCGAGGTTGAGCTTGTCCACAGCGGGGCGCGTGCCCCCGGGGTACAGGCGGGTTGCGTTGTCGAACGTGACGGACGCCATTTTGTTCTCCTTCACCGGCAGGTACGTGCC
The DNA here is from genome assembly GCF_044325405.1 of Microbacterium alkaliflavum. NCBI lineage: Bacteria > Bacillati > Actinomycetota > Actinomycetes > Micrococcales > Microbacteriaceae > Microbacterium > Microbacterium alkaliflavum. Next base: position 592,037 of record NZ_JBIQWL010000002.1, read on the forward strand.
GGACGATCCGCACAGCGATCAAGACAAACACATGCAACAGTGCAATATTTGTATAACAGCACATCACAACCGGACCGGTCGATCAAGGCCCGGGCGACGGAGCCCACGCGGACGCGAGCGCGGCCGACGGCACCGCACCCGGCATTCCGCAGGAGAGGTACGAGCGTCTGGGCCAATCGCTGAGTAGCCGACACACATCGAGGAGGTGGATCCGATGCGGGATCTGATCGTCGGAGCGGGCATCGCCGGCCCCACCCTGGCCTACTGGCTGAGCAGAGCGGGGCATGATGTGACCGTCGTCGAACAAGCAGGCGGGCTGCGCTCCGGCGGCTATCTGATCGACTTCTGGGGCGCGGGGTTCGATGTCGCCGACAAGATGGGGATCGTTCCGGAGCTTCGGCAGAGGGGCTATGTGATGACCGAAGCGCGGGCCATCAACCGCAACGGTCGCCGCATCGGCGGATTCAGCCCTGACGTGATCGTCGAGTCCAACGACCGCTACGTGAGCATTGCCCGTTCGGACCTGGCGGCCGCCATCTACGAGTCGATCACACCGACCGTAGAACTCGTCCTGAGCGATTCCGTGCAGCACCTTGACGATGACGGCAGCGTCGTGCACGTCACGTTCGACAGCGGCATCCAGCGGGACTTCGACCTCGTCTTCGGCGCCGACGGACTGCACTCCCGGATCCGCCGTCTCGTCTTCGGCCCGGACAGCGCCTACGAGACACGCCTTGGTTTGATCGTCGCCGCGTTCGAGGCCGATCACTACCCGAACCGCGACGAGCTGGTCGCGATGATGTACGCGGACGTCGGGTTCCAAGCCGTTCGGCTCAGCCTCCGAAGCGACACGACGCTGATCCTCTTCTCCGCACGCCACGACGGCGACCTCCCTGCCGAGCGAGACGCTCAACAACGGCTCCTGCAGGAAAAGCTGCGCGACGGCGGATGGGAGGTGCCCGACATGCTCGACGCGATGATCCGGGCGAAGGACCTCTACTTCGACTCGGTCAGCCAGATCCGCATGCCCTCCTGGACCGCCGGGCGGGTCGCCCTGCTCGGCGATGCGGCCGCCTGCCCCTCATTCCTCGCCGGCCAAGGTTCGGCACTCGCCATGATCGAGGCCTACATCCTCGCCACCGAACTCGCACGCCAACCCACCCACTCGCTCGCCTACGCGGAATATCACCGACAGCTCCCCACCCTCCTCCGCTCAAAACAGGACGCCGCGAAAGGACTCGGGCTCGCCTTCGCCCCCAAGAACAAGACTGAGCTGTTCACCCGAAACCTGGCGATGAAGGTCATGAGCCTGCCCAAGGTAGCCGACCTCATCATGGGTCGGAGCTTCCATGACGCCATCACACTCCCCGGATTCCCAGACTGAGGCAACTCGCGGATTCGGAAGCGGCTCTGCATGCGACTCCGTCGCGAACCGGCCCCTTCTCCCGTCACGGCAATCGACTGAGTGCCCGGAGGGACCTTCTCAATGAGAGGTTCACAGAAGCGTCCGCCGATCCGCGATGACCGATCGCTCCCACTTGCATCCGCCGATCGCAGAACGGTGACGCCGGGAACCGAGGGTTCCCCGCTTCCGCTCAGACCCGCAGCAGATCCTGGGCCTCGGCGGCCGAGTTTCGCCAGAGGGGCCCAGTGTCGCCGAGCTGGCCCAGCTTCCGATTCAGCAGCCACGCAATGGGAACCAGGATGAGCGCGAGCCCGACGGTGAACAGCAGGAGTCCGAGCACGCCGACGAACTGGATGAGGATGAACAGGCAGCCCTTGCGTCTGCCGAGTTGGATGAGCTTGATCTCTTCGGCGAAGGCGTGCTGAGTATGTGTGGAGTGGTTCAGGACCGCGAAGTTCACCCTTGCGCCGTGTCGTTCCGCGGCGCACAGAGTGACGACCTGGTCGGCGAACAGGTCGCCGCCCAACGTCTCGAAGCTTACCTCCCGGCCATCCGCAGCAGACAGCAACACAGTCTGATGGACAGACGTGCTTATGCTCGCGGTGACCGGCGAGGTGCTGCCGTCGACGGAGGTGTGCCCACCACTGACCGTGCCGGTGGTGCGGGTGTAGATATGCACGCTCTTGACGCGGCCGGTGAACGTGCTAACGGCCCACCCAGAAAGCCGCCCGGCGAGGCGATCCCCTGAGGGTGCCACCGAAACGGGGCCGCGTCGGCGCAACCAGTACACAACGACGTAGACCATGGGTGCGATAGCAATGACGAACGCGCCTATGGCGAGGCCCACGATGACGGGGTCCCAACCGCCGCCCATGTCGGACTGGTCCTGCCCCTGCGTACCCGCCGGAGCCGCGCGGCATCCCTGGGCCTCGAGCGCGTCCTGGATGGCCGCGGCCGGCGCCGCAACGGCGTCGACTGCAGTCTGCGACGCCTCGGCGGTCGTCGGCGCCGCCTCGCTACCGAACTGGCGGATCGCGGCCGCAACCGCATGAAGGTTCGCGCGCAGATCGTCGGTCGTTGCCTGTGTAGCGAGCTCATCGAGCGTGTCAGCAAGCGCCGGGAGCTTGTCGTGACCCTGCACGAGCTGATCGGCAAACCCGTCGGCGTTCCCGTCCTGGAAGAAGGGCTGCCCCGGGTAGTCGAGGTTCACGAAGGGCCAAGCGACGGAGGCCTGCATGACCGAAACGCAGAACTGATTGTCGGGAGCAGCGGAGGCTGAGGCTGAACCGACGAGCAGGACGCCAAGGGCGACCAAGACACCCCCAATGCTGCCGAAACCGAACCACCTGCGTCTCGCCCGCGGCAAATAGGCCATCCGAGTCTTCCTTCCCCCCAGGGACCGGTGCAGACATTCGCGTGGGATCATACTCCCGCGTGTGCGCGGATTCACGTTGATCGGACGCACTCCGGCGAGGGTGGAGGGTAGACTCGCGGCGGCTGGGAAGCATTCGGGTCTCCTCACATCGCCCTCACGCCCAGCATGACGTGGCCGCCGTCGTCCGGTTGCTCGGTCGACGATGTCGAAGGGACGCCGCGGAGCCCACGCGTGAACGGCAGAAGCCCGATCGGCTGCCCACCGATCGCCTCGACGAGCATCGGGTCGTACGGGTCATCGAGAAGCAGCGACTCCTTCGTGGAGAAGTGGCGGAAGAACGTCATCTCCGTCACCCCGGCCGCCGCCGCGATCTCCCGAACGGTCGTGTCGTCGTAGCCCTGTCGCTCGAAAAGCGCCCCACCGACGTCGAGCAGCCGCGCGAGAGTGCGCGCGCTTTGGAGACCGCTTCACTTGTCCCCGATGATTGTTGGTTACCAACAATTGCTCGGGCAAGCGGTTCTGGGCCGGGCTCCGCGCGCCGAGGGCATCGGGGGGGGGGCAACCCGCCCTCCGAAGCCGTCAGCCGACGATGTCGCGTCGTGACAGGGCGGCGCTGCCGATGACGATGAAGAGGACGGATGCTGCCCAGACAAGTCCAAGGCCGGACCAGTCGAATCCGTTCGCGAGCGGGGCCTGTCCGTATGCCCACTCGAAGGGGGATGCTGCGCGCAGCCAGTCCAGGTCTTCGCTGTTGTTCGCGACGGCCTGCAGTCCGTACCCGCTGACCGCGACGGCGGCGCCGACCCCCACGGCCCAGGACCGCCTGCCGGTGAGCGCCCCGGCGGCGAAAGCTGCTGTCGCAGCGAGCAGACCGAGACCCACCCATGCCATCGTCACCGCTGTGAGGTTGACCACCTCGAGTTCCAGTTCGGAGGGGCGGTCGATCGCGGAGATCACCAGGAAGGCGACGGCGCCCAGCACGAGCAGCTTCAGAAGGAGGGCGGCGGAGCTTTCCAGCGCATACTGCAACCGTCCCACACCGTGCGCGAGGGTGAGCTCGAGCCGGCCGGACTCCTCGGCACCGCCGGTGAACTCCGCGCCGCACGAAATCCCAGCCATCGTGATCAGCACGAGTCCGATGAGACCGAAGAAGGTTGCCTGGGCGTATCCGGAGCCGGTGGTGATGTTCTCGTAGCCCAGGGTGCGGACGAGTTCCGGTGGCAGCGAGTCCATCAGGCCGATCAGCTCCGGCGACTTCATCGACGGGTACAGCGGCAGATAGACAAGCACCACTGAGGCGATGCCCACCGACCAGCCCGCCAGGCCCCGCCAGCCGTCGGCGAGCCAGCGGCGTAGCACCGGAATAGGAGCGTGTCGCGCCGGCGCGAGAACGACGGCGGTCATTGGGCGACCTCGTTCCGGGCGTACAGCTCGAGGACCGACTCTTCGAGGTCGGGTTCCTCAACCGTCAGATCGCGTATTGATCCCGTGGTCAGTGCGCGGATCACCGGGTCGATCTCGCCACGGGCGGTCGCGGACACGCGGACGAGTCCGTCAGGGGATGCCGACGCGATATCGACGTCCTCGGCGCCTGGGGCGGCATCCAGTGCGGCGCCGATGGCCTCCGGGGTGGTCGCGGTGAGGGTGGCACGAATGCGCCGCACGCTCGCGATCCGGAGCGACGAGACGGGCCCTTCAGCGACGATGCGCCCAGCGGCGAGCACTGCGACGTCATTCGCGGCCTGCTCGACCTCGCTCAGCACGTGCGAACTCAGCAGAACGGTCTGGCCAGCCTCGCGCGCTTCGCGCAACATCATGAGGACCTCACGCTGGACCAGCGGATCCAGCCCGCTGGTGGGCTCATCGAGGATCAACAGAGCGGGCCGGTGCATGAACGCCTGCACGAGCCCGAGCTTCTGCTTGTTCCCTTTGGAGAGCGTCCGGACGGGCCGGGTCAAGTCCAGGCTCAGGCGCTCGGCGAGATGCTCGATCGTCCCGGGCTGGACCGGGCCGCTGACCTCCGCCAGATGACGCAGCAGCGCTCCACCTTTGACCCGGCCCTCAAGCCGGAGTTCGCCGGGGACGTAGCCGATGCGGCGGCGCAGGGCGGCGCCGCCCTCGCGTGGGGTCTGCCCGAGGACGGTCACCTCGCCGGAGGTGGGGCGGATGATGTCCAGGAGCAGTCGCAGTGTTGTGGTCTTGCCGGCCCCGTTGGGGCCGATGAGGCCGAACACCGACCCGGGCTGGACCGCCAGGTCCAGTCCGTGCAGCGCGGTGTGTGAGCCATAGCGCTTGCGAAGCGCGCGTGTGTGAATCGCCATGCTCATGGCGGGGGTTCCTTTCGAATCAGAATGATGGATGTCGGCGGTCAGCGCGCCGGCGGGTCCGGATCCTGATTCGGGTCACCGTCTCCCTTGTCGCTGCGGGGGCCGGTCGGGTCGGACAGCGCCGCGGTCGCGGCAGTCAGGAGCGCATCGTCGCTGTACAGGCCCCGTGTGAATAGTTCGAGTCCCGGGATCGCGATACGTCGGGCACCCTCGGGTGACAGCGGGTCGACACCCAGGGCGCGCGAGGTGCGCCCGCAGGATCAGCGGCGCCAACCCGGAGGCCGTAAGAAGAAGCGCGGTGATATCAGGGTCGGCCATCGACCTGACCGAGCCGTCCGCGGGGGCGTCGCGCAGCATCCGCCGAGCGTCCTCCAAGAACGCGTCGAACACCTGTTCCCCCGAGGGACCGGGCTCTGCCACGAGACAGGCGAGGTGATCAAGACGTGCTCGGAACACCCCGATCCCCGCCATCGTCAGGTCGCCGTCCGTCAGCGCTGAACTCACGTTCAGGATGCTATACAGGCGTTCCGTCGGGGTCTATCCGTCCCCACCCCCTCGAGCCGGATGCTGGTACCGTCCAAAAGCGGAATCCAAACGGTGTGCCCGGAAGTCTGGTCGGCAATGGGCGAATGTATCGCCCGCTCGGCAAGGAGAGGCACCATTGATCCGCGCGTACCCGATCGCCTTCGCTCGGAACTTCCTCGGCAGCGCACCGCGGTGGTACAAGCTCGTGACTGGCGACATGGCGCTCGTCCTGCCCATCATGCTCAGCAATGCGATCGCGACCGTCGTCTCCCGGTCCGTCGCGTGCGCCACCACTTACACCACCAAACTCCTCCGCCGCGGCCACGACATCGAGAAGCTCCAAGACCGGCAGTACCGGGATCTCCTCGGCGGAGGCAACGACCCGTCCGCAGCGTGAGAGGAGGGTCCGGACCCGCCATTGTGGCGACAGCTTCGAAGTGAGAAGATTCGACCACTGGTCGAACTGACGGTCTGGGAGGTTGTCCATGCGTGTCTTGATTATTGGCGCGGGAATTGCGGGTCCCACGCTCGCGTATTGGTTGCAGAGGTTCGGGCACGAGGTCACGCTCGTCGAGCACGCTCCACGGTTGCGGGAGGGCGGCTACGTCGTGGACTTCTGGGGTGCGGGATTCGATGTCGCCGATCGGATGGAGATCGTGCCGCGGTTGATGGACGAGGGCTACGTCGTCCGCGAGGCGCGGGAGGTCTCCAGCTCCGGCCGGCGGATCGCCCACTTCGATCCGCGTCACGTGATCGGCATCAGCGGCGGGAGGTTCGTCACGATCGGGCGCTCCGACCTGTCCCGGGCCGTCTACGATGCCGCGGACGGCAACATGGAGACGCTCTTCCGCGACACTGTAACGGCGCTGAACGACGACGGCGACCGAGTGCACGTCGAGTTCCAGCACGCAGCACCGCGCGAGTTCGACCTCGTCGTGGGCGCGGACGGGCTGCACTCGCGGGTGCGGAAGCTGGTGTTCGGTCCGGATGCGGCTTTCGAACGGTATCTCGGCATCACCGTCGCCGCCTTCGACGTGGCGGGATATCGCCCCCGTGACGAGCTGGTCGCGGTCATGCACACCGAGGTGGGCGATCAGGTGCTGCGCCTCGCGCTGCACGATGATGCGACGATGTTCTGCTTCATGTTCCGGTACGACGGCGACGTGCCGCAGGACGACGTGGCCGCCCAGCAGGACCTCCTGCGCCGGCGCATGCGCGGCGTCGGTTGGGAGGTCCCGACGATCCTGGAGCAGATGCCGCAGGCACGGACCTTCTACCTGGACCGGGCGAGCCAGATCCGGATGCCGTCATGGTCGCGTGGCCGCATCGCGCTGATCGGCGATGCTGCGGCAGCACCCTCGCTGCTGGCCGGTCAAGGGTCCGCGCTGGCGATGATCGAGGCCTACATCCTGGCCCATGAGCTGCACGAAGCGCACGGCGACCACCAGGCAGCCTTCGCAGGTTACGAGCGGCGACTTGCACAGCTCGTGCGGGGCAAGCAGGACGCCGCGACCAGGCTGGGGGCCGCCTTCGCCCCCCGCAACCACCTGCAACTGCTGCTGCGAAACACCATCGTCGGCCTCATGGCGATCCCCCCGATCGCGAACATGGCCATGGGGCGGAGCCTGGTCGACCCCATTCACCTGCCTCCGGTCCCGGTCGGTTGACGCCGGTGGCGCGCCCGCGATTCCGCACGCTGCCCAGCGAACGACAGGAGGCCATCCTCAACACGGCGCTCGACGAGTTCTCCGCTCACGGATTCGCCGAGGCGTCACTGAACCGGATCATCGCCCGGGCGGGTCTGTCCAAGGGCTCGATGTATTACTACTTCGACAGCAAGGAAGACCTTTACGCTGATGTCATCCGCAGACAGGTCGAGCGACTCTTTCAGGATGGGCCGCTCCTCGTTCCCGAGGCAACCGACGCCGACGAGTTCTGGAACATCATCGAGGGACACTATCTCCGGCTGATGCGACTCCTCATCGCAACACCGCAGACCGCGACGCTGCTGCGAGATTGGCTGACCGGAGCCGCATCCCCAGCCCTGCGCGAAGCGCAGCACAACGCCGAGCAAGCCACCCTGCCCTGGCTCACGCAGACGATCACCAACGGGCAGCGGATCGGGGCGATACGCACCGACCTTCCGGCAGAGTTCCTCATCGCCGTCGCGCTCGGCATGGGACAGGCCATGGACACCTGGCTCATCACCCGCCCCTCAACCGAGCCCGAGCTCGCCACCGACATCCACGCACTCATCGACATGATGCGCCGCGCGATGTCGCTTTAGAGATCTCACCGTGTCCGGCCCTCGCCGGCACGTCGACGCTCCCTAACCGGGGAGGGTCGCCCATCTGGCAATCACAGACAATTGGAGAGACATCATGGCGGATCAGCCGGTCATCGAGATCGCGGGGTTGATCAAGAGGTTCGGTCGTTTCACGGCGCTCGACGGTCTCGACCTGACCCTGCGCGACGGCGAGGTGCTCGGCTTCCTCGGGCCCAACGGCGCCGGCAAGTCCACGACCATTCGCATCCTGCTCGGCCTGGTGCGCCGTTCGGGCGGTACCGCGAGACTCTTCGGGCAGGATCCGTGGCATCACGCGGTTGCCCTTCATCGGCGACTGGCGTACGTGCCCGGCGATGTCGCGCTGTGGCCCCAGCTCACGGGCGGCCAATGCATCGACCTCCTCGGGACGTCCGGGGCACCGCTGGACGAGAACCGGCGCCGCGAGTTGATCGAGCGGTTCGACATGGACCCCTCCAAGCGCGTCCGCGACCTGTCCAAGGGCAACCGCCAGAAGGTCGCTCTCGTCGCGGCGTTCGCGACGACCGCCGATCTCCTCGTCCTCGATGAGCCGACCTCAGGGCTCGACCCGCTCATGGAGGAGGTCTTCCGCCAGTGCGTCCGCGAGCGGGCGCAGGAGGGCGTGTCGGTGCTGCTGTCGAGCCATATCTTGAGCGAAGTCGACGCACTCTGCGAGAACGTCACGATCATCCGCCGCGGGCGCGTCGTCGAGTCCGGCAGCGTCGCCAGACTGCGCGGACTGTCCCGCACGACCGTGCACGCCGTCACCCGTGCTCCCATCGCGACCCCCGACGACCCCGCGGTATCGAACGCGCAATCGACACCGGCACCGGACGGCGGCACGGAGCTGTCGTTCGCGGTAGATCCCGCAGCGCTCGACAGAGTCCTTCCCGCGATCCTCGCCGCCGGCACCACAGCGCTGACGGTCCGGCCTCCAAGCCTCGACGAGCTCTTCCTCGACGCATACGAGACGGCGAAATGAACGCCCCCGCCTCCCGCGGTGGATTCTGGACCGTGCTGCGGGCACAACTGCGGACCGGCTGGCTCGCGCCCACGGTCTGGATCTTCGCCCTCGCGGGTGGCTACGCCGCGACCGTTGCCGCGGTCAACGGCCTCTACGGCACGCCCGCGCAGCTCGCAGGGTACAACGACACGGTAGCCGCCGATCCCGCCATGGCCGCCATCAACGGCACCCCCTACGGCGCCGACACCCTGGGCGGCGTCGTCTCCAACGAGTTCGGATTCATCGCAGCGATCGCGATCCCGCTCATGGGTCTCCTGCTGGTCGTACGCCAGACCCGCACGCAGGAGGAGCGGGGGATGCTGGAGCTCCTGAGATCCCGGGGCGTCGGCATCCGCGCCCCGTGGTCCGCGGCGCTGCTCACCACGACCATCGCGTTGGCCCTGGTGGGAGCGAGCATGACCGCGACCCTCCTCGCCTTCGGCGAGGATCTCCCGGGAGCGGTGACCTACGGCGCCTCGATGGCGGCGCTGGGGCTCGTCTTCGCGGGCATCGCGGTCTTCGCCGGCCAGTTGTTCCGTCGTGGCGCCGGAATCACCGCCATCGGCATCGGCGTTCTCGGCGCCGCGTACATCACACGCGCAGTGGGCGACGTACGCGGCAGCGGGTGGAAATGGCTCTCTCCCCTGGCATGGCAGCAGGAGACCCGCCCGTTCACCGACGACCTGCGGCTCTGGCCGCTGCTGCTCTCGCTCGGCGTCGCCATCCTGCTCGTCGCCGCGGGGCTGATCCTGGTCGACCGCCGCGACCTCGGTGCGGCCCTGTTCGCCTCCCGCCCCGGTCCAGCGCGTGGCGGAGGCACCCTGCGCACGACTCCCGGAGTCGCCGTGCGGATGCAAGCGCCGACTGCCGCCGGCTGGATCGCCGGCGCCGCGGTCATCGGCTTGGTCTTCGGCGCCTTCACCGGGGACATCGCGGATGCGATCGCATCCAATCCGCAGCTGGCGGCCTCGTTCCCCGATCCCGCCGATGCCAACGCCTCCTACATCGGCCTATCGCTGCTGCTGATTGCGCTGATGTCGCTCGGGGTTCTCGGCCAGGGTCTGTCGCGCACCCGGGCCGAGGAGTCCGAAGGCCGTCTGGAGTCCGTGCTGGCACGGGCGGTCTCACGCCCCGGATGGAGCTCGGCGCAGTTCCTCACCTCAGCCGTCACGGCGACGCTGACCCTGATCATCGGTGGCGCCGCGCTGGAGCTGACGGCAGGAGACACCGTCGACGGCATCCCCGCCGCTACCCTTGCCTACATCCCGGCGGTCCTGCTCGTCGCGGGGATCGCGTGGGTCCTTTTCGGGCTCCTCCCCCGGCTGTCGGCGCTCATCTGGGCTGTCGTCGGGTATGTCGCCTTCGTGGCCTTCCTCGGTGAGACGCTCAAACTTCCGGACTGGGCCCTGAACATGTCTCCGCTCTACGCGGTCGGCACCGTGCCGGTGGATGAGGTGTCCGCCCAGTCGGAGTGGGTGCTCACAGTGATCGCCGTCGTGCTGTGCGCAGCGGGGATCATCGGGTTCCGGCGGCGCGACACACCACGGTAGCGTCGGCGGAGGCGGACTCCGAAAGCGGGGACGCGACGTCGCTGGGGAATCACGAGATGTGTCCACCTGGCGGTCGGGTCTAACCGATCCCACTCCGGACACCATTGGACGACCAGACCACAACGGGGCCGATACCGGCATGCTGGCGGCGACGCTCGAGCAGGTCCGGGTGCCGGTCGGGCGCCGCCGTCCACGCAGACGTCCGGACCGGCTCAACTGATCAGAGCGGCGCGGCGCGCGGCCGCGATCGCGTCCGCACGCGTGGTGACGCCGAGCTTTCTGTAGATCGACTTTATGTGGGTGCGCGCCGTGTTGACCGAGATGAACAGTTCCGACGCGATCGCGGTCGCGCTCATCGGGCCGGGCAGCAGGGTGAGTACATCGAGCTCGCGACGGCTCAGCCGCTCCCGCGCGTCACCGGACGGGTCATCGAACGCGAACCGATGGCGTAGCGTCGCGATCCGTGCGGGCAGGGCGCCGGGATCCGGGGCGTCCCGGCAGAGCTCCTCGGCCTGGTTGAGGGCGACCGCCGCGTCGCCCGGTCGCGCCAGCGCGTGGTCGGCGCGAGCGAGCTCCAAAAGCAGATGAGGCACGACGAGGACGGTGTCGCCGTGTTCTCGTGCCCGCTCGAGCGCGTTCGCCGCCGTTGCGCGTCCGAGTGCGGGCCCACCCGTCTCGGTCTGCAGTCGTGCCAGCGCCTGCTCGGCCGGCAGGTAGACGTGATCAAGCCCGAGCCGGAACGCGACGCGGGCCTCGGCGCCGCGATCGACCTCGCGGGAGGCGGCATCCACGTCTCCGCGTTCGAGAAGGCAGAGGGCGCGGTAGGCGGGGATGAGCAGCCGCAGCGGCCGGGCGACCGGGCCGCCCGCGTCGAGGCGGTCGAACACCGCGAGTGCCTCGTCGCAGCGCCCTTCGAGGTACAGCATCGTGCCGAGCCGGTTCTCGACGAGGGGGGTCAGCGGGGCCTCCGGGCCGTAGCGGGTCAGGAAGCGCTCGGCTGCACGCCGCGCATCGCCGACATCGCTGTAGCAGGCGGAGGCGTGTACGAAGTCCTCGACGTCGTCCCACGAGTCGAACGCCTCGACCTTCCGCGCGGCGGCCGCGAGCCGTCCGCGCGCGAGCGCGCGGTCACGGCGCGTCGGGTCGCCTCCCGTCGCGCTCGCCCATGCCTCCCAGAAGGCCAGCCGCGGGTCGTGGTCAAGCGCCGACTCGGGAATCCGCTCCAGCCAGCTGAGCCCGAGCGCCTGGCGCGGAACCATAGAGTTCGCCCGGACGTTAGAAAGGATGTCGGCGATCGCGTCGTAGTCGGCCGCACCCAACAGGTGGTGCATCGTGGCGGCGATGTCGTTCTCGCGCTCGAAGGCGACGGCTGCGCGTTCGTGCAGCTCGCGCCGCACCATCGGGTCCGTCCGTCCGAGCTCGGCATGCAGGTGCTCGCGCACGAGGTGGTGCATGCGCCACCAGTGTTCGTCGTCGTCCAGGGTGGCGACCAGGCCGCTGCGCGCCGCCACGTCCATGGCGGCGGGCCAGGCGCGCTCGTCTTGCACGACCTCGGAGACGATGTCGGCTGTGAACCGCTCGAACACCGACAGACACAGGAGCAGGCTGTAGTCGTCCGGCGCGCTGCCGGCCAGACCCTGGCGCACGAGCGCGCCGATGCCGGTGGAGTCCACCCGCACCGCCATCGCCTGGCTGGGCGCGATTCCTCGCTCCACGGCGGAGCCCACGAGCGCGACTGCCGCGGGCCAGCCGCTTGTCGTCTCGATGACGCGGTCGACGTCATCGGGGCCCAGTTCGAGCCCATACGAGTCTCTGAGCACGGCGGCGGTCTCGCGGTCGTCGAGCCGCAGCCGTTCGCCCGACAGTTCCCGCAGCGCCGCACGGGCACGCAACCCGTCGAGCGACGGCAGCGCCGGCGGCGTGCGGGTGATCAGCACGATCGTGACGTTCTCGGGCATCCTTGCGACGAACCAGTCCAGACTCGCGAGGGTGTCGTCGTGATGGATGCGGTGCAGGTCGTCGAGCACGATGACCCAGCGACGTTCGGATGCCGCGAGCGCGTCGATCAGCGGGATCACGGTTTTCGACCTCACAGTGCCGAGATCGGTCGTCGCCGAGGTCGCAGCGCCCTCCAGCTCGGCGCCGGTGAGCGCCGCGGCGACGGCATCCCAGAATCCCGTCTGATCGTCGTCGTCCTCATCGAGGCTCACCCACGCGCGACGCGGCGGATCGGCGGCCAGCTCGAGCTCTTGCAGCCATTGGCTGACCGCCGTCGTCTTGCCGTAGCCCGCGGGTGCGCGCACCAGGACGATGGCCGGAAGGTCGTCCGCGTCGGCGACCAGACCGTCGCGCGTGATCGAGCGCGGGCTCACGGTTGGGGCGCGGAACTTGGTCGCTGGATACATCGCGATCCATTGTGGCGGACGGGAAATCACCTAGGTGAACGACCCGTGTGGTTCGGCGGGCAGCGTGATGCCTGCTCGTAACCTGTGAAGCGCCTGAGTACAGGCGCCCTGACTTGGAGGAGACACTGTGACCGACACGTCGACGCCCGCCACCGAGAACGGCTGGCGCAGATTCTGGAACAGGGGCGGCTGGTGGCGCGCGCTGCTGGTCGTCGCCGTGTACTACGCGCTGTATGAGCTCGTGCCGCTGTGGACGCTCGGCCCGTTCGTCCAGGGGATCAAGGACCCGGCAGCACAGATCTGGGTCTACCAGACGATTCCCATCGCGTTTGGCGCGGTGCTCCTCGTGCTGTTCGCCCTATCGCTGGGGTGGCTGCGCGAACTGTTCGGCAAGCAGCCCATCCGCGGAAGCTGGTGGATGTGGATCGCCGTCGGTGTCGTGCTGCTGTTCAACGTGCTGCATTTCCTCGCGATCGACTACAGCAAAGCGGGCCCGAGCTTCGTCATCGCGTGGTTGATCTCGGGCCTGTTCATTGGCTTCGCCGAAGAGACGCTGACGCGCGGCTACGTCGTCAACCTCATGCGCAAAGCGGGCTACGGCGAGTTCGTCGTCGCGGTGGTGTCAGCGGCACTGTTCGCCGCGATGCACATGGGGAACGTGTTCGGCGGCGCGCCGGTGGCTCAGGCCGCCCTCCAGGTCGTCTACACCTTCGCGTTCGGTATCTGCATGTACCTGACGCTGCGGGTGACGGGCAACCTCATCTGGCCGATCCTGCTGCACGCGTCGACGGACCCGTCGATCTACCTGATGACGGGGTTCCCCGCCGACGGCGTCGCCGCGCAGCTCGCCGGGCCCGGCAACATCGTCGTGATCGTCGTCGGTCTGATCCTGATGATCTTCATCCGCGGCCGGGTGAACCCGAAGACCTCGGAGCTGCCCGAGCCGTCGATCCAGGCGGCCTGACACATACGCACGGGCCACGCCCACCCCACTGGGTGGGGGTGGCCCGTGGTTCGCCCGAGGGGATCCGGCGGCCCTGCGGCACTGCACCCCATGAGCGCTTTCGGCGAACGACTGCGTGCCACCGACAGAGGCTCGCGGCGTGACCAGCTCTCCGCCCCGGATGTGGACCCGAGGGGACTCGAGCCCCTGACCCCCTGCATGGGGTTGGCGGATGCGCGCAGAGCGAGCGGCCGGCTCAGACGGGACGGCCCTCGCTCCTGGACCAGACCTGCGAGCTCGCATCCCTCAGAGGTGCCGCGTGGGGTCCATCCGTTGATGCAGAACCCGGATGACGTCAATGCCATCGCGACGGGCGATGAAGTAGATCAAGTGACGGCCGATGGCGTAACGCCGGTACCCGGAGCGGATCTCGTCGACTGCCTGCCCACGGTGGGGCAGCTCCGCGATCCGTTCGATCGCGTTCCGGATCTCGAGGATGTACGTCTCTGCCTGGTTCTCGTCCCACCGTTCCCGCGTGTAGTCCCAGATCGATGAGAGATCGCCCTGCGCTGCCGGAGTGAGCCGGTACGTGCTCACGCGCGCTTCGAGGCGATGAACGCGTCGAAGTCGAACGCTTCGGGCTCGCCGCTCTCCTCGCCGGCCACCAGGGCCGCTCGCAGCGCGCTCATCTGCGACTCTTGGTCTTCGAGCAGTCGAAGACCTGCGCGGACGACCTCGCTCGCGGAGCGGTAGCGGCCGGTCGCCACCTCGCGGGCCAGGAAGTCCGTGAAGTGATCATCAAGACTGATGGACGTGTTCGTCGCCATGGCGTCAGGGTACCAAGAATTGGTACAAATGAGACTGTTTCCCTTGTCGGTCCCGAAGGACGGCAGTTCCTCGCGACGACCATCGTCACCCATCGGCTCGTCCCCCGTCGCGCAGCTGCTCCTCGCGGCGAAGGTCTATGCGTCCGCGCACCAAACGCCGATAGGCATCCAGATCACCCAGCCCCGAAGGCGCTCGAGCCCCCGACACCGCTTCCATCGGGTTCGCGATAAGCACACCCTCACCGACCGCGAAATCGAGCAGCAGCTCGATGACGTCACGCGAGGAAACGGCGGCTGCTTCCGACGACGCTCGCTGAGTATCCACGTGCTGCTCGATCCGTTCTACGGAGACCTCGCCGATCGCCAGATCGCCGAAGGCCGGAGCAAGCTGCGTTCGAACGATGCGCTCACACGCGGCGCGCGTAGCGGCGCTCACCTCCGAGCACCAGGTATGGTCTTCGAGCCACACGTACACGAGTTCGTCGAAGGGGTCGCGCGGCGTGAGATATCGCCACGCGTCGAGCTCGGACAGCCGCAGTCGCTCTGCGATTCGGAGTTCCAGGAGTGCGCGGGCGGCGGGCGCGGCGTCTGCGGTGGCGGTGACTCGGTGGAGTTCCCCATCCCACAGCCGCAGCCGCGCGATGGCGCACGTGCGCCCGTTGCCGACGGCCCGGGTGGTGATCTTGCCGTGTGTGCCCAGTTCGAGGGGCGGTCGTCCTGTTCGCATGTCGTGCCTTCCTTGCCTGTCAGGATCCGAGGACGTCGTCGAGGATGTCGATTGGCATCGGGTCGACTTCGACTGCTGAGACGACATAGCTCGCACGCGTGATCTGCTCGTTCGCGTGCCCGAGCAGCCGGGAGGCCAGCGTGATGCCCGCGGCGCGCTCGACAAAGGTCGCCGTCGTGCGCCGATACAGGTGTGTCGTGAACTCGTCCACGTCAACCCCCAGGGCGGTGAGCGCCGCAACGTTGTCGTCGACGAAGGTGCGCAGCAGCCGCTCGTAGTTGCTCACGCTCATGGGCCTGCCGGTCTTCGTCGGGAAGAGATACGCATCCTCCCCCGACCCCGCCAGCACCAGGCGGTTGCGGACTGCAGCCGCCGCCACTGCCGGCAGAGCGATGCGCCGCCGTTGCCGGGCCCGCTTGGGCGCATCCTTGCGATGCAACCCCTGCTTCTTGGTGCTCACGATGGTCCCGTCGACGAGGACGGTCGGCGGTGACGTCGTCATGTCGACGTCTTTGCGCCGCAGCCCGATGCACTCCCCGACCCGCGCTGAGGTGCCGAGCATGATGTCCATGCCGTCGATGAGCGCGCGGTAGTTCGGTCTCGGTCCGGAGCCACCCGCGGCCCGCCACTCGTGCATGAGCTCGCGAATCGCCGTCACCTGCTCGGAGGTCAGCGCCGAGGTCTTCTTCTCCGGCATCGGCAGTCGCTGCACGTCGCGGACGGGGTTGCGTGGGATCGCGTCATCCCGCACGGCGTAGCCGCAGATCAGTCCGAGCACCGCGCGGGCCTTCCGCACCTTCGAGAGCGAGCCCTCGCGCATGATCGCCTGGATGATCCGGTCACACCGGCCGACGGTCAACTGGTCGAGGGGGACGGCGCCGCACACGGGCTTGAGGATGAGCCGCACGGCCGACTCGTACGACTCGAGCGTGGAGTGGGCGAGGCTTCCCGCGTCGGCGCGCCCGGTGGCGTGCACGAGCCACGCGTCGGCGGCCTCGGCGATCGTGCTAGATCCGGTGAGCGCCCCCGCACCGCCCGAGGTGAGCTGCGCGGCGAGGCGGTGCAGGTCAGCGAGGGCCGCTTCTTCCGTGCCGGCCGTGACCTTCAGCTGGCGGAGTTCACCGGCGTCGTCGCGCATGCGGGCGCGAGCGCGGAAGCGGTCGCCGGCGAGCTGCGTGATCTGCACGGCGCCGATTTCGCCGGCCTGAATCCGAGGTCTAGGCATGGCGCTGATCCCTCGCCCAGGCCACGACCTCGAGAAGGTCGTAGCGGACGTGCCGGCCGAGCTTCATGTACGGCGGGCCGACATGGTTGAGGCGCCAGTCCTCGAGCGTGCGCTCGGGCACCTTGATGATCTCGGCGATCTCCGCCTGCGTCTTGAAGTCCGGCGATGCGACTCCGGAAGTGACGATGTCCATGCACATCAGGTGCGCGGGCGTCGTCCGTGGACCCCCGTACGGGATGCCGCCAGAGCGGGAAGATCGGGACACCGACCCGGCGCACAGACGTGCAGAAGGGTATTTGGTCCCGTTTCTGGTCCCGGACCTGATCAGACAGGTCGAGAAGCCTCTAAACGAGGGTGGATTCTGATGCGGAATCCTGCGGAAAACAGTGCTGGGGTACCTGGACTCGAACCAAGAACAACTGAACCAGAATCAGCCGTGTTGCCAATTACACCATACCCCAAGGCTTTCGACCGAGGTCGTGCCGAAGATCAAGCTTAGACGACGGCGCGGCCTCGGCCAAACTGAGCCGTCACGCCGGGCGCGTCACGAACGCGCCGAGGCGTGCGAGGGTCTTCTCCTTGCCGAGCAGCTCGATCGATTCGAAGAGCGGCGGCGAGACGCGGCGGCCGCTCAGCGCGACGCGCAGCGGCCCGTAGGCGACGCGCGGCTTGAGCCCGAGACCGTCGATGAGGGCGGCGGACAGCGCGTCCTGGACGGCGGCCGTCGTGAACTCCGACTCGGGCACCAGCTCGAGCGCCGACACGGCCGCGAGGATGACCTCGTTCGCGTTGGCGGGCAGCGACTTCAGCGCGTCGTCGTCGTAGGAGACCCCGTCGGTGAAGAGGAAGCCGAGCAGGCCGGGCACGTCGCCCAGGAGTTGCACGCGCTCCTGCACGAGCGGCGCGGCCGCTTCGATGAGGGCGAGCTGCTCCGGCGTGGGGGTCTCGCCGACGACGGTTGCAGCGGCCAGGTACGGCATGATGCGCGCGGCGAAGTCGGCGGCATCCAGCATCCTGATGTGGTCGCCGTTGATCGACTCGGCCTTCTTCTGGTCGAAGCGCGCGGGGTTCGGGTTGACGTCGGCGATGTCGAACGCGGCGATGAGCTCTTCGAGCGAGAAGACGTCGCGATCGGGAGCGAGCGACCAGCCGAGCAGCGACAGGTAGTTGAGCAGGCCCTCGTGGATGAAGCCCTTGTCGCGCTGCAGGAAGAGGTCGGCCTTGGGGTCGCGCTTGGAGAGCTTCTTGTTGCCCTCCTCCCCCAGCACGAGCGGCATGTGCCCGAACCGGGGCACGAAGTCGGTCACCCCGGCCGCGATGAGCGCACGGTAGAGCGACAGCTGGCGCGCCGTGGACGGCATGAGGTCTTCGCCGCGGATGACGTGCGTGATGCCCATGAGCGCGTCGTCAACGGGGTTCACGAACGTGTAGAGCGGCACGCCGCCTGCACGCACGATCACGAAGTCGGGGAACGAGCCTGCGGGGAAGGTCACCTCGCCCCGGATGAGGTCGACGTAGGTGAGGTCCTCGTCGGGCACACGCAGGCGCCAGGCGGGTTCGCGACCCTCGGCGCGGAAGGCCGCCTTCTCCTCGTCGGTGAGGTCGCGATCGTGGTTGTCGTAGCCGAGCTGCTTGGCGCGGCCGTTCGCCTCATTGCGGGCGTCGATCTCCTCCGCCGTCGAATAGCTCTCGTACACGGCACCGGCGGCGACGAGCTTCTCGAGCACCTCGCGATAGACGCCGTGACGCTGCGACTGGCGGTAGGGAGCGTGCGGGCCGCCGACCTCGACTCCTTCGTCCCAGTCGATCTCGAGCCACCGCAGCGCGTCGAGCAGCTGCTGGTAGCTCTCCTCACTGTCGCGCGCGGCATCGGTGTCTTCGATGCGGAAGACGAGCTTACCGCCGTTGTGACGGGCATAGGCCCAGTTGAAGAGGGCCGTGCGCACGAGTCCGACGTGCGGAAGACCCGTGGGCGAGGGGCAGAACCGGACGCGGACGTCGGCGCCGGTCGCGGTCGTGGTGCGGGGATCGGGTGCGGAAGACATCCTGCCCAGTCTAGTTGCGGGATGCCGCGCCCCCCTGGGCGACCGCAGCCCGCGCGACCGAAGCCGGGTCGACGACGTGCGCGAGGGCGGCGAGCACCGTCCGCACCGACGGCACGCGCTCGGCGCCGTGCGCCGTCACGACGTGCAGCGTGCGCCGCTCTCCCGGCGGAAGCGCGAGCGTCACGATGCCCGGGAGCTGCGGGAACGACTCCACCGCGAGCCTGGGAAGCGTCGCCACGCCGATGCCCTGCGCGACGAGCCCCTCGACGGCGACGAAGTTGTCGGTCTCGAACGCGATCCGCGGCTCGAAGCCCGCGCGTCCGCACAGCTCGAGGAGGTGGCCACGGCAGCGGGGGCATCCCGCGATCCAGTCCTCCTCCGCGAGGACGGCGACGTCGACGTGCTCGCCCGTGGCCGCCGCATGCCCGATCGGCAGCACCGCGAGGAGGTCGTCGGACCCCACTGAGCGCACTTGCAGACCGCTCGCGCTCGACCGGTGCGGATCGTCGCGGTCGCCGGGATAGCTGAAGGTCAGGGCGATGTCGGCGCGGTCCTCGCGCACGGCCTCGACGGCTTCGGGCGGCTCGGCTTCGAGGTAGGTGACGGACACTCCGGGATGCCTCTCCCCGAGCAATGCGAGCAGTCGCGGCACGATCGTGGGCGAGGCCGACGGGAAGCCGACGAGCCGCACTCTGCCCGCGCGCAGGCCGCGCAGCTCGGCCAGCTCCCCCACTGCCGCGTCCAGCGCGGTGGTGACGGCGGGTGCGTGCCGGGCGAGCACGCGTCCGGCCTCGGTCAGGCGCACCGACCGCCCGACGCGCTCGACGAGCGGCACACCGAGGCGCTGCTCGAGCCGCTTCAACTGCTGGCTGACGGCCGGCTGGCTGTACCCGAGGGATGCCGCGGCCGCCGTGATCGATCCCTCGTCGCCGATCGCCTTGACGAGACGGAGCGCCTGCGCATCCAGGTCGCCGTCATCGAGGAACACATCGGTCATGCACGAAGCATAACTGCACGGCATGATTCCCATGAAGAACCTGCCGTAGACCAATGGATGCCTCTCCCGCACACTCGAAGACATGCCCGTCACGATCGCTCCGCTCGTCACCGCTCAGTCGCAGTTCCTCGGCGGCCGCGGCTATCTTGCGGCGTGCACGGTCGGACTCCCGCCGCGTGCCGTCCGCGACGCCGTCATCGCCGACGTCGCGGCGTCGGCCGCGGGACGCCCCGATCCGGCGTCGTACTCGGCCCTTGTCGAGCGCTCCCGCGGCCATTTCGCGCGGCTCGTGGGTGTCGCCACGGACCGCGTCGCGATCGGGTCGCAGGTCTCGCCGTTCGCCGCCCTCGTCGCGGCGGCGCTTCCCGACGGTGCGGAGGTGCTCGCCCCCGAGGGCGACTTCTCGTCGGTCGTGCTGCCGTTCGTGCACGCGGGTCGCGGCATCCACGTGCGCACCGTTCCCCTCGAGGATCTCGCCGCCGAGATCCGGCGCGACACGGCGCTCGTCGCGTTCTCGCTCGTGCAGTCGGCGACGGGGGACGTCGCCGATGTCGACGCGATCGTCGACGCCGCACGCCGTCACGGCGCACGCACCTTCTGCGACGCGACGCAGGCGGTCGGGTGGCTGCCGGTCGACGCGACGATGTTCGACGCGCTCGTGTGCCACGCCTACAAGTGGCTGTGCGCACCGCGGGGTGTCGCGTTCCTCGCGGTGACGCGCGAGTTCGCGCGAGACATCCCCTCGCTGTTCGCCGGCTGGTATGCGGGCGACGACCCGTGGTCCTCGTGCTACGGCACCGACGTCGTGCTCGCCGGCGACGCCCGCCGCCTCGACGTCTCGCCCGCGTGGCAGGCCTTCGTCGGCGCCGAGCCCGCCCTCGCCCTGTTCGCCGGGCTCGAACGCGAAGCGCTGTACGCACATGCGACGGGCCTCGCGGCGGCCTTCCGCTACCGTCTCGGCCTCGACCAGCCCGAGCGTGCGAGTGCGATCGTGACGTGGGCCGATCCCGACGGCTGCGATGTGGCGCGGTTGACGGCCGCAGGCATCACAGCCTCGGGGCGGGCCGGCCGGGCGCGCGTCGCCTTCCACGTCTTCAACGACGAGGACGACGTCGACCTGGCCTGCGCTGCACTCGGGCGCTGACGGCGGGGAGCGCCACCGGCCGAACTCAGCGCCGCGCTCGGGGCGTCGTTCGCCTGCGACACGCCGGGCGAGCGGCGTGTCGACGCACCGCGCACGCCCCAAACCCGCCCAGAGTCAAGCCGATCAACCCCGCCGCGCCACGCCGGTGCGCAGGACGATCGGCGACAGCGCGGCGACGGCGACCACGGCGACGCCCACCACGAGGGCGAGTCCGCCGTAGCCGATCGCGCCGAGCGTGACGCCGGCGAGGATCGCCCCCGCGGCGCCCACGATGCTCATCGTGAAGTCGCTGATGCCCTGACGCCGCGTGCGCTTGTCTTCCGACGAGGCCTCGGTCAGCAGCGCCGATCCTGCGACGGTCGACGCGCTCCAGCCCAGCCCGAGGAGCATGAGCGCGATCGTGACCGACGTCGTGGAGTCCTGCCCGAACGACGCTGTGAGCAGAGCCGCGACGAGGAAGCCCTGGCCGACCAGGATCGTCTGCACGCGCCCGATACGGTCGGCGAGGATGCCGAAGACCGGCGAGAGCGCGTACATGCCGGCGACGTGCAGGCTGATCGTGATGCCGATGATCGTGAGATCCGCGCCGTGGTGCAGCAGATGGACGGGGGTCATCGCCATGACCGACACCATGACGCCGTGCGTCGCGGCCACGGCGAAGATCGCATAGCGGGCGACGACAGGCCGGTCGGGCTTCGCGATGGCGCCCACGGTCTGCGTGGCGGCGCGATGCGCGACGACGCGCTGTGCCATGAGCAGCGGATCCGGGCGCAGCGCGACGAGATACAGCAGGATGCCGAGCACCTGGGCGACGAGGGTGAACACGTATGCACCGGTCAGCGTCGGCATGCCGAGCGCCGCGCCGATCTTCTCGCCCGGCCCCGTGAGATTCGGGCCGAGGACGGCGCCGATCGTCGTGGCCCAGACGACGATCGAGAGGTCGCGGGCGCGCGAGGCGTCCGTCGCCAGGTCGGCGGCGGCGAATCTCGACTGCAGGTTCGCCGCCTGTCCGGCGCCGATCAGGAGGAAGGCGAGCAGGAGCAGCGGGAACGAGTCGATGCGCACGGCCGTGACCACCAGCACGACGCCGACAAGCGCGATCGCCATGCCGTAGGCGAGCGACCTGCGGCGACCGAACCGGCGCGCGAACGCGGCGAGGGGCACCGCGAGGACGGCGGTCCCGAGCGTGATCGCGGCGGTCGCGAGGCCCGCGAACGACTCGTCGCCCGAGACGGAAGCGGCGATGACGGTGCCGAGCGAGATCGTCACGCCGAACGCGAGGCCGCCGAGCACCTGTCCGATGGACAGCACCCAGACGGTGCGGCGCTGGACGCGAGCGACCTCCGCAGCGGGCGGGGCCGCGGCATCCATCCTCTCGTCCTGAGTCATGTCGACCGCCGTCAGGCAGCGCGCGCGGTGTTGCGGAGGATGCCGAGGCCGCTGATCTCGACCTCGACGGTGTCGCCCGCGACGATCTGACCGACGCCGGCGGGCGTGCCCGTGAGGATCACGTCGCCGGGCAGCAGCGTGAAGGCAGCCGACGCGAACTCGATGATCTCGGCGAGCGAGAAGATCATGTCGGTGATCGGTCCCTGCTGGCGGACCTCGCCGTTGAGGAGCGTGGTGAGGGTGGCGGGTCCGGCCGGGTCGAACTCGGTCTCGATGGCGGGGCCGAGCGGGCACGACGTGTCGAAGCCCTTCGCCCGCGCCCACTGCCCGTCCGTCTTCTGCCAGTCGCGTGCCGTGAGGTCGTTGGCAATCGTGTAGCCGAAGACATAGTCCAGGGCGTCGGACGCCGAGACGTTCTTGGCGATCCGCCCGATCACGGCGGCGAGCTCGCCCTCGAAGCTGATGAAGTCGGAGTGCTTCGGCAGCACGACGGCGTCGCCGGGACCGACGACCGCCGTATTGGGCTTGAAGAACAGCATGGGCGCCGCGGGCACCTCGTTGCCGAGCTCGGCCGCGTGCTCGCGGTAGTTGCGGCCGATGCACACGACCTTCGAGCGCGGGATGACCGGCGCAAGGAGGGCGACGTCGCGAAGCGGAACGCGCTCACCCGTGGTGTCGAAGCCCGCGAACATCGGGTCGCCCGCGAGGACGACGAGCTCGCCCTCATCGACGATGCCGAAGCGGATGGCGTCCTGGTGGCTGAAGCGGGCGATCCTCACCAGGTCAGCCTAGCGACGCGCCGCACACGCGAAGGGGCGGATGCCTCCGCATCCACCCCTCATCACGTTCTCTCGTCGAAGCCTCAGGCGTCGAGGCGCAGCAGCCAGCCGTGCTTGTCTTCGCGACGGCCGTACTGGATGTCGGTGAGCTCCTGGCGCAGCTCGAGCGCGAGCGTGCCCGAGGGCTGCTCGTCGAGGAAGTCCTTGCCCTTGAGCAGGCCGATCGGGGTGACGACGGCGGCCGTGCCGCACGCGAACACCTCGACGATGTCGCCGGATGCCACGCCCTGGCGCCACTCGTCGAACGAGACCGCGCGGCCCTCGACCTTGTGGCCGCGGTCGACCGCGAGCTGCAGGATCGAGTCGCGCGTGATGCCCTCGAGGATCGAGTCGGACTGCGGCGTCACGAGGGTGCCGTCCTTGTAGACGAACACGACGTTCATGCCGCCGAGCTCCTCGACGTTGCGGTCCTGGTCGAGGAAGACGACCTGGTCGCACTCGTTCTCGTACGCCTCCGACTGAGGGAGCAGGCTCGCGGCGTAGTTGCCGCCCGTCTTCGCCGCACCCGTGCCGCCCTTGCCGGCACGCGCGTACTCCTCGCTGAGCCAGATCGAGACGGGCGCGATGCCGCGTGGGAAGTACGGGCCGGCAGGGCTTGCGATCAGGTAGTACGCGACCTTGTGCGCGGGGCGCACGCCGAGGAAGGCCTCCTTGGCGAACATGAACGGGCGCAGGTACAGGCTCTGATCCTCGCCCGACGGCACCCACGCGCCGTCGACGGCGATGAGCTCGCGAAGCGACTGCAGGAAGTACGGCACGGGCAGCTCGGGCAGCGCGAGACGCCGCGCCGAGCGCTGCAGGCGGCGCGCGTTCTGGTCGGGACGGAAGGTGTGCACCGAGCCGTCGGCGTGGCGGTAGGCCTTGATGCCCTCGAAGATCTCCTGGCCGTAGTGCAGCACGGCTGCCGCCGGGTCGAGCGTGATGGGGCCATACGGCGAGACGCGCGGGCGGTGCCAGCCGCCGTTCACCGACCAGCAGATGTCGACCATGTGGTCGGTGAAGCTCTTGCCGAAGCCGGGATCGGCGAGGATCTCCTCGCGCTGGGCCGGGCTCTTGGCGGCGAGGTTCTTGGTGACGGCGAACTCGAGGGGGGCGAGTCCGGTGTCGGGGTCGGTGTCGATGAGGGTCATGTCGTGTCCTGACTGAGATGTCTGGTGCGGCGACGTCGGCGGCGCGCGGCTTCCAGGTTACGCCTGGAGTCGCGCGGCGATCGCGTCGCCGATCTGCGCGGTGGTGCGGCTCGCGGTGCCGCGGTCTGCGATGTCGTCCTCGACCGCGCGGGTCACGCGGTCGGCTTCGTCCCGCAGCCCGAGGTGATCGAGCAGCAGGGAGATGGACAGGATCGCGGCCGTGGGATCGGCCTTCTGCTGTCCCGCGATGTCGGGCGCCGAACCGTGCACGGGCTCGAACATCGAGGGGAACGCGCCGTCGGGGTTGATGTTGCCCGAAGCGGCGAGACCGATGCCACCGGTGACGGCGCCGGCCAGGTCAGTCAGGATGTCGCCGAAGAGGTTGTCGGTGACGATCACATCGAAGCGACCGGGGTTCGTGACCAGGTAGATCGTGGCCGCGTCGACGTGGATGTAGTCTACGGCGACTTCGGGATGCTCCTTCGCCACCTCGTCGACGACGCGCTTCCAGATGCCGCCCGCGTGCACGAGCACGTTCGTCTTGTGCACAAGCGTGAGCTTCTTGCGGCGGCGCTCGGCGAGGTCGAACGCGTAGCGCACGACGCGCTCCACGCCGAAGGCGGTGTTGACGGACGTCTCGTTGGCGACCTCCTGCGGCGTGCCGCGACGGATCGAGCCGCCGTTGCCGACGTACGGGCCCTCCGTGCCTTCGCGCACGACCACGAAGTCGATGTCGCCCGGGTCGGCGAGCGGGCCGGGCGCACCGGGATACAGCTTCGACGGGCGCAGGTTGACGTAGTGGTCGAGCTCGAACCGGAGCTTGAGCAGCAGGCCGCGCTCGATGTTGGCGTCCTTCAGGCGGGGGTCGCCGGGCACTCCCCCGACGGCGCCGAGGAGGATCGCGTCGTTGCCCTTGATCGCGTCGAGATCGGCATCGGTGAGCGTGTCGCCCGTCTCGAGGAAGCGCGCGGCGCCCAGCTCGAACCGTGTCTTGTCGAACTGGATGCCGCTGCCGGAGGTCGCGGCATCCAGCACCTTCTCCGCCTCGGCGATGACTTCGGGACCGATTCCGTCACCCGGGATGACGGCGAGCTTGACGACGCGTGGCATCCCTCCAGCCTAGAGCCGCAGCGTCTGGATCCCCGTCGGTGTGTCGAGCCGATACGGTCGCGACGAGCCGACACGCTTCCGACGGTCGGAAGCGTGTCGGCTCGACGGAGGCGTATCGGCTCGCGGACGGGGAGTCAGCGGGAGCGGCTCAGCATCGTCGCCGCGACGACGGCCGCGATCGCGACGAGCGCCGCGCCGATGAGAGCCGTCGTCGTGACGCCTGCGTCGAAGGCGTGGGATGCGGCATCCCGAACCGCATCGCCGAGCGCGCCGCCCAGGCTGTCAGCGGTGTGCATCGCGCCCGCGAGCGTCTCGCGTGCTGCGACGGCCTCCGACGGCGAGAGGCCCTCGGGAAGCACGAGGCCCCCGCGGTACAGCGCCGTGAGCAGGCCGCCGAGGATCGCCGTGCCGAGCACGGCCCCGAGCTCGTACGCCGTCTCGGAGACGGCACTCGCGGCCCCCGCCTTCGACGGCGGCGCGCTCGAGAGGATGAGCTCGTTCGAGACGGTCTCTGCCATGCCGATGCCGATGCCGAGCGCGACGAAGGCCGCGATGATGGCGACGAGGCTGTCGCTGCCCGCCACGACCGCGATCGTGACGTAGCCCGCGATCGACAGCGTGAGCGCGCCCGGCACCACGATGCGCGGCGAGAACCGCTTCGAGATCGGCACGACGACGAGTCCCGCGACGATCATGGCGGCGAGGCCCGGCACGAGCGCGAAGCCCGCATCCATCGGCGACAGTCCGACGATGAGCTGCAGGTGCTGCGCGACGAAGAAGAGGAACCCGACGAGCGCGATGACGCTCAGGAGGTTGACGAGCAGCGCTCCGGTGAACGTCGCACGCTGGAAGAGGCGCATGTCGAGCATGGGCGTCTCGGCGCGCAGCTGGCGACGGACGAACAGGATGCCGAACCCGAGGCCCACGGCGAAGAGCACCGCGATCGTCGGGCTGAACCCGTGCACCGCGATCTCGGTGATGCCGTAGACGATCGGCACCATCGTGCCGAGCGACAGCAGGATGCTGAGCGGGTCGAGGCGGCCCGGGTGCGGGTCGCGGCTCTCCGGCACGAGGATCGGCGCCAGGACGAGCAGCGGGATGAGCACGGGCACGGCCATGAGGAAGACCGAGCCCCACGAGAAATGCGCGAGGAGGAAGCCGCCGACGATGGGGCCGAGCGCGGAGCCGGCGGAGAACATCGATGCCCAGATCGCGATCGCGAGGCGGCGCTGGTCGCGGTCGGTGAAGATGCTCCGCAGCAGCGACAGCGTCGACGGCATGAGCATCGCCCCGAAGACGCCCATCGCGGCACGAGCGGCGATGAGGAGCGCCGCCGTCGGGGCGAAGGCGGCGGCCGCGGAGACGAGCGCGAAGCCGGTGGCGCCGATGAGCAGCATCCGCCGCCGTCCGAAGCGGTCGCCGAGGGTGCCCATCGTCACGAGCAGGCTCGCGAGCACGAGCGGGTACGCGTCGATGATCCACAGCTGCTGCGCGCCGCTCGGCTCGAGGTCGAGCGCGATCTGCGGCAGCGCGAAGCTGAGCACCGTGTTGTCGACCGAGACGAGCAGCACGGGCAGCATGAGCACGACGAGCGCGGCCCAGCCGCGCCAGCCGACGCGCTCGGCGCGCTCGTCGGCGATGCGGAGTTCCTGAGTGAGTGTCATCATTTCTAACCCGTCCAGCCGGTATAGTATCAGAATCCCGTCGGTACGATCGAGGAATGAGCCGACCTCCCCGCGCCCGTGAGAGCGTGCTCGATGCGTTCGAGGCGACGCTCATCCAGTCGGGTGAGCGCGCGGCGACGATGGATGCCACGGCGCGCGCCGCGGGCGTCTCCAAGGGCGGGCTGCTCTACCACTTCGCGTCGAAGGAGGCCCTCGAGGCCGGCCTCATCGAGCGACTCCGCGCGCTCGTCGACGACGACATCGCGCTCATGGCGGCCGCCCCCGAGGGTGCGGTCTCCTACTTCCTGCGGACGTCGGTCATGGACGACGATCCGCTCGACCGCGCCATCATCGCGGTGTCACGCCTGGCCCAGGGCGGCTCGGGCGCGGCGGGAACCGCGCTCCGCGACATGCGCTTGCGCTGGCAGGAGGCGCTGCGACCGCACGCGAAGGACGCCGCGGCCCTCGACCTCGTGATGCTCGTGAGCGACGGGCTCTACTTCAACAACGCCCTCGAGGGCGGCGTCGTCTCGGGCGCCGTGCCGAAGGGCGCCGATCTCGACAGGCTCATCGCCCTCGTCGAGGCCGCCGCGCGGGGCTGACCCGTCCGGCGGCGACCTTCACTCCCCCGGCATTGCTGAGGGTCCTCGCGAGGTGCTCTTCCTGAGGTTCGGGGGCTGAATCTCCGGGAATGCGCGGGGGCTTTCCGCGGCTTGGCGACGGGGATGACGTCGCCGCAGTCGAAGCGCCGGAGTCCCTCGAGCGCGAGGCTGCGGAACTCCGGCGCCGACACGATCAGACCTCGGCGATCTCGATCTGCCGGAAGAGGTCGGCGCCGACGGCCGTGCGCATCTGCTCGAGGATGTCGTCGGGCACGGGCGAGTCGACCGTGAGCACCGAGAGCGCGCGGCCGGTCGCGTCGGGGTGGGCGACCTGGAGTCCGGCGATGTTGATCTCGGCGTCGCCGAGCTCCTTGCCGTAGATCGCGACGATGCCGGGGCGGTCCGCGTAGCGCATGACGACGTGGTACCGCTCGAAGGGCACCTCGATCTCGTAGCCGTTGATGCCGACGACCTTCGGCACCATGCGGGTGCCGGCGAGCGTGCCGGCGACCGTGAGCACCGTGCCGTCGGCGAGCGTGCCGCGGAGGATCGTGATGTTGCGGTACAGCGGGCTCTCGGCCTCGACGATCAGTCGCGTGTCGATGCCGCGCTGCTCGGCGAACAGGGGGGCGTTCACGTAGGAGACGTTCTCGCTCACGATGTTCGTGAAGATGCCCTTGAGCGCCGCGAGCTTGTACACGCTGACGTCGTAGGCGGCGAGCTCGCCGCGCACCTCGATGTCGAGGCTCGTGAGCGCCGAGTGGGAGAGGCCCGTGAAGAACTGGCCGAGCATCTCGACGAGGGCGATGCCGGGGCGCACGAACGGGTCGATGACGCCGCCGGCGACGTTGACGGCGTCGGGCACGAGGTCGCCTTCGAGCGCGAGCTTGACCGAGCGGGCGACGGAAACGCCGGCCTTCTCCTGCGCCTCGGCGGTGCTCGCGCCGAGGTGCGGGGTGCCGACGACGTTGGGGAGGGCGACCAGACGAGCGGCGGCCGTGTCGGGCTTGGGGGGCTCGCTCGTGAAGACGTCGAGGCCGGCGCCCGCGATGCGGCCGCTCGTGAGGGCCTCGTGCAGCGCCTCCTCGTCGATGAGTCCACCGCGTGCGACGTTGACGACGCACGCGGTCGGCTTCATGAGCGCGAACTGCTCAGTCGAGATCATGCCGGTCGTCTCGGGCGTCTTCGGCATGTGCACGGTGACGAAGTCGGCCTGGCGGAGCACGTCGTCGAAGGAGAGCAGCTCGACGCCGAGCTGCTGCGCGCGAGCCGGCGTGATGTAGGGGTCGTAGCCGACGACGCGCACACCGAAGGCGCGCAGGCGTTCGGCGACGAGCGCGCCGATGCGGCCGAGGCCGAAGATGCCGACCGTCTTCTCGAAGAGCTCGGTTCCGGTGAACGAGCTGCGCTTCCAGGCGCCGGCGGCGAGCGAGGCGTGCGCGGCAGGGATGTGGCGCGCGAGGCTCAGGATGTGGCCGACCGTGAGCTCGGCGGCCGAGATGACGTTCGACGTCGGGGCGTTGACGACCATGACACCCGCGGTCGTGGCCGCCTTGATGTCGACGTTGTCGAGTCCGACGCCCGCGCGCGCGACGACCTTGAGGAGGGGCGCTGCGGCGATCGCCTCCTCGTCGATGCGGGTGGCGGAGCGGATCAGCACCGCGTTCGCGTCGGCGAGCGCGGTCAGCAGGGCGGGACGATCGGTTCCGTCGACGTTGCGCACGTCGAAGTCGGGGCCGAGGGCGTCGATCGTGGCGGGTGAGAGTTCTTCGGCGATCAGGACGACGGGCTTGGACACGGCGAAAGACCTTCGGGGCGGTGCACGGCGGCAGAGACGGTGGGGATGCCGTGCCGCACAGCGTCGGGGCCGGCGGTGCCAGCCTACCGTGCGCCCGGCGCCGGCCCCGACCGTGTGACGCTCGTCAGCCGCCGTAGAGCGCCGTCGAAGCGGCGGCGTAGGCGAAGACGTTCAGCCAGAACGCCGCGACGAGAGCGAGGCCGGTGAGCATGACGAGCGCGAACTGGCCTGCGCGCCGGCGCCAGCCGATCGCGAACGCGGCGCCGAAGACGACGATCGGGAAGACGATCGGCAGGATCAGGACGAACCAGCCGTAGCCGCTCAGACCCTCGACGCCGCTCGCCTGCTGGATGAGGAATCCGAGTGCCGTCCAGACGACGTAGGCGTAGAGCAGCGCGAAGACGCCGGCGATCGTGACGATGAGCCAGACCGGAAGGGCGGGCTTGCGGACGGATGCTTCGGCGGTGGTCACAGCAGCGCTCCCGCGAGGACGAACGGCCAGGGGATGAGGAGGACGGCACCCGCGACGAGCAGTACGAAGCGCAGCCACGAGCGCCCGGTGCGGGTGAGCCACAGGACCGTGACGAACCACAGCGGCAGCGCGGCGACCGCCAGCCACAGCGTGATCTGGAAGGCCGCGGGCTCGAGGAAGAGCGACGCGACGAGCTGCAGCCGCGCGGCTCCGAGCAGCCAGCCCAGAGTGAGGAGCAGGTAGACGCCGCCCAGGATGCCGAGACCGACGAGCGCCGCGCTGCTCATCTGACGGCGCTCGGGCTCCTCCCCGAGTTCCTCAGGAGGCTCGGGCTTCGACCCCTCGACAGGCTCGGGGACCGAGTCGGACTCTGGGACCGGAGCGGCGTCGGCGGGCGACTGTTCCTCGAAGGGCGTGGGCTTCGACCCCTCGACAGGCTCGGGGACCGGATCGGCGTCGGCGGGCGAACCGCTGCCGACGTCGAGCGTCGGATCGTCGTCGCCGTCCCAGCTCAGGGCGTCATCGTCGCGTCCGCGGGTCACTCCCCCAGCGTAGTGGCGCGGTCTCCCCCGGATCGGATGACGCGACCCCGCTGGCCCGCTAGCCTCGGGCATGCACGGCGCCGAGGAAGGCGCCGCCACCTGGGGGTGATCGCATGTGCCGCTGGCTCGCCTATGCGGGAGAACCGCTGCAGCCGTCCACTCTGATCCTCGAGACGAAGCACTCGCTCGTCGCGCAGTCGCTCAACTCGCCGCTCGGCTTCGAGACGGTCAACGGCGACGGGTTCGGGGTCGGCTGGTACGGGAAGGATGCCGCGCCCGGCACACCGCCCGCCATGTTCCACAGCATCGAGCCGGCCTGGCACGACGAGAACCTGCGCGAGCTCACGCAGGCGATCGAGAGCCCGCTGTTCCTCGCGCACGTGCGGGCCGCGGCGGCACCGCCCATCCAGCAGACCAACTGCCACCCCTTCCGGCACGGACACTGGCTGTTCATGCACAACGGCGGGCTCGCGCACTTCTCCCGCCTGCGTCGCGACCTCATGCTCGCGGTCGATCCGGAGCTGTTCCCGCACATCCGCGGTACGACCGACTCCGAGGTGCTCTTCCATCTCGCCGTCACGTACGGCCTGCAGGAGGACCCGATCCGCGGGCTCGGACGCGCGATCCGCCACGTCGAGAAGACCGCCGACGGGTTCGGCATCCGCGATGTCGTCCAGGGCACCTTCGCGGTGAGCGACGGCCGCACCCTGTGGGCGTTCCGCTACTCGACGGTGGGCCGCTCCCGCACCCTGTTCCACTCGGCCGACATGGCGACGCTGCAGGAGACCTACCCGCACAACGAGAAGCTGCACCGGTTCGGCGCGAAGGCGCGCGTCGTCGTGTCCGAACCGCTGAGCGACCTGCCGGGCGCCTTCATCGAAGTGCCTGAGTCCACCGTCACGGTCCTCGACCCCGACGACTTCCATACGGAGCCCTTCCTCGCCGACTGACCAGCAGCCTTGCGGGTCAGCGGAGGGTCACGGCATCCGTTTCGACCGCTTTCGCGTGCTGCAGGGCGAGTGGAACGGAGAACGAGTCGTCGGCCTCGGTGTAGCGGTGCTGCAGTCCCGCGTCGACGACGTTCCACGGCCGCTCGTTCGATTCGACGCCTTCGCTGCCGTCGTCGACGACGAACTGCCCGTAGTCGAACGGATAGCTCGCCGTCGCGCTCAGCGGCACCGAGAACGTGTCGACGGCCAGCATTCCGGCGGCGAGGTCGAGCTGGAGGAGGCGCTGGAACCCGGTCGCCCGCTCCCCCGTGTGCGTGCGGAACTCCTGGTAGTCGGCGAGGGCCTCGACGACGGTGTGGCCGGGGATGCCGCCGGCGTCTTCGGTCACGATCGCGCCGATGCCGTGGAAGTGCCCCGACAGCACGAGCACGACGTTGCGGTTCGGCGCGATGACCCGGTTCCACAGCAGGTCGGCGTGCGACACCCACCTGGACGAGTTCGAGCGCGAAGCGGCGACGCCCTCCGACTTGGGGGCGACGTGCTCGTGGGTCGCGATCACGATGTTGGCATCGGGATGCTGCGCCACGACCTGCTCGGCGAACACGATCTCTCGCTCGCCATAGGCGTACGGGAGCGACAGCACGACGAACCTCGCGCCGCCGGCCTGGAACCACGACCAGCTCGCACTGTTGTCGTCGGGCGCGACCGATCCGCCGTACCAGGACCGGCCGGCATAGCGCGAGGGTCCGAAGTACTCGTTGAACAGGTCGTTCGTGACACCGCGCTTGTTGTCGTGATTGCCCGGCAGCACGCTGTTCGGCAGCCCTGCCTCATCGAGCCCGGCCTCGAAGCGCGAAGCGATTGCGAATTCCCGCCGCGCGCGGTCCTCGCGCATGTCCGGGTCGACCCAGTTCTGGATGAGATCGCCCGTGTGGATCGCGAACCCGATCTTGCGCGCCTGCGCATTGCGGAGGATCCACGCGATCTCGCCCGCGTACACCTCGGGGTACGCCTCCGAGTAGTACTGCGTGTCGGTGAGGTGCGCGAGCGCGACGTCGTAATCGCCACGCTGCGCGATGCCGCCGCCCTCCGTGGCGAGGGCGTCCGCGCGGGGGACGACCTGGACGAGCAGCTGAGCCGTCCCGTCGCTCACCTCAGCGGGCAGCGCGCGACCCGACAGCGTGAGGGATGCCTCCGCCACCGTCGAGGCGGCGCTCTGGGCACCCGACGCGGTGTCGAGCGGGCGCCAGGCCGCGGCACCCCGATCCCAGACCGAGAGGCGCACGGCGCTGCGG
Source organism: Microbacterium alkaliflavum (assembly GCF_044325405.1). Taxonomy (NCBI): domain Bacteria; kingdom Bacillati; phylum Actinomycetota; class Actinomycetes; order Micrococcales; family Microbacteriaceae; genus Microbacterium; species Microbacterium alkaliflavum. The sequence goes on from NZ_JBIQWL010000002.1 coordinate 624,631, forward strand.
CCCACGGTTCGGCCAGACCATGACACGACGCCGCCCTCCACGGGCAGCGCGACCTCGAGGCGCACGTAGGGGAGGCCGTACGCCTCATCGCGCGCGAGCAGCGCGTCGGGCGTCACCTCATGCTCACCGGGCGCGCTCAGCGTCGTGAGCGGCGCGGCGGACGCGCCCGCGACGGCGACACGCACCTCGGCAGGCACGCCTGATGTCGCGACGGCGCGGGTGAGCCGCGGCTCGGCGGGTGCATCGGCCGACGCGGCGATCGGCTGCGTCCCCGCCTCGGCGAGCAGGCGATCGGGATCGGGCGGCTCGCGCAGGTCGAGGACGCCCGGGGTGGCGCCGGCCGCGACGAAGTCGCTCGCATCGTCGCCCGCGAAGCCTGCGCGCTGATAGGTCTCGCCGCGCAGCCGGTCCACCGCGAACGTCGCGAGGGCGAGGCCCTTCGTGCAGGGGCTGTACCGTTCGACGCTCTCATCCATCTCGTTGCGGTGGTACACGCCGACGCTGTCGACGCGGTCGCCGTGCGCGTCTTCGACCCACACCCCGGCACCCGCGAGGGCGAACGGCGCCCAGAAGACGGCGTCGGCACGGGATGCGGCATCCGTCCCCGCGAGCGCCGCGAGCCACGTCGCACCGGGCGGAATCGTCGTGCCCGGCGCGATCGTGGCGAGGTCCTCGGTCGAGCGGAAGCCGTCGGCCGTGCACGCGACGAGCCTCCAGCCCGACACGTCGACCTCATCCGTGCCGTAGTTGCCGAGCTCGACAAAGGTGTGGCGCGCGTAGTCGTTCCGGTCGAGCGCAGGGTCGGTGGCGAGCTCGCTGATCGCCACTCCCCGCTGCTCGGGATAGGCGAACGCCTCGGCGGCGAGCCGCGTGTCGGTCGCCGCGTTGCGGGCACCCGGCGTGCGCGGCGCGATGAGCCACTCCCCCGCGGGCGTGCGCTGCCAGCTCTCACCCGATCGGTAGTCGAGGATGCCGGAGAGCTTTTCGTCGCCCGTCTGGCACGCCGTGTCGCGCTCCGAGGACACCGTCACGCCGTCGACCCGCCGGCCGTCGGCCGTCGCGATCAGGACGCCCGAGAAGACGTCGGCGAGCGAGATCGCCGCGCGCGCGTCGGCTTCTCCCGTGAAATCGGGGCCGACCACGACGAAGCGCTCCCCCGCGGCGAGCGACCGCCCCTCCGGGAACGAGTACTGCAGCGTCGCGGCCGAGGTCGTGCCGAGAGCCGTGCAGCGATAGACGCGCCAGCCGCCGACATCGACGGGCGCCCCGCCCGTGTTGCGCAGCTCGACGAGGTCGTCACCGTGTCCGGCGGGCCCGGCCGCGGCGATCTCGTCGATGCGCACGGGCTCGTCCGTCGTGGTGTCGGCCGCCTCGGCGTTGGCCTCACCCGGCGTCGCCCTGGCGCGCACCCAGTCCCCTGACGCGGTGCGCTGCCAGCTCTCGTCGAGCGCACCGGCGAGCGCCACGGGGAGGTTGCCGTCGCCGCATTCCCCCTCGGTCGGCGCCGGTTCCGACGGGTACACGCCGACGCCGTCGGCGACGGCGCCGTCGGGCGCGAGGAGCACGAGGCCGAATCCGAGCGATGACAGGGGCTCGGCGAAGACGGCGTCGGGCGCGGCATCCCATCGTCCGCCCGCTTGCGCCGCGAGGAATCTCTCACCCGGCACGAGCACGACACCGTCGAGCACGGCATCGGGTGCGGTCGGCTTGACCCGCAGCCCCTCGGCGTCGCAGCGGTACACGGTCCAGCCCGAGAGATCCACGGCGTGGTCGGCGCCGTTCTGCAGCTCGAAGAAGCCGTGCGTGGGTGCTTCCGCGGCGATCTCCGAGATCACGACGTCGCCGGCTGCCGCGGCGACCGCGTCCGGCGGCTCGGCCGCCTCCGCCGGCACGGATGCGGCAAGCGCAAGACACAACACGAGCGAGGAGGCCGCGACGGGCCGGAGCATCCGCACACGCCCACCGTCGCGCCGCGGGGTGAACGCCCGCCGCCCGCGTCGAGAGGAGGAGGTGAACGCGAGAGGATGCCTCGGTCACGCGCAGCCGCGAACGCGAGACCGCGCGCTGACGGTCACTTCGCGGGCGCGGGCATCGTGCAGACGAGGTGGTAGCCCCCGTCAGGGTGCTCGACCACGGTGTGGCGCCGGCATGTCGAGGAGGGCAGCTCTCCCGCACCCACCCGCCGCTGCAGCTCTTCCGCGACGCGATCGGCCGGGCGGCCTGCGTACTCCTTCACGAGCGTCTGGTCGGCGGGCGCCTGCTGCGGCACGAGGATCGGCTGCGGACCCGGGGGAAGCGTCGCGGTGGCGCACCCGCTCAGTCCGAGGGCGCCGCCCACGATGACGGCCGCGGCGATCGCTCGTGCGATGGATGTGGTGTTCATGGCTTCGTCTCCTGATTTCGCCGGCCACGGGCGGCCGGTCGTTCGATATCGACCGTGCGCCGACCGCATATCCGCCGACGCGTCGGGCGATATCCGGCCGATATCCGTGGTGACGCGCACCCGTTGACCGGCGCGCAGCCGGGGGTCGACACTTCCGTCATGGTCGTCAAGGTGCTCGGCCCACTCGAGACCGGAACCGATCCGCTCAGCCCTCGCGAGCGGACGGTGCTGTCCGCGCTCATCGTGCGGGCGGGATCGACGATCGCACCGGCCGAGCTCGCCGAGGCCTGGTGGGGTGAGACTCCCCCGCGCACGTGGGAGCAGCAGATCCGCAATTCGATCGCACGCATCCGCGCACGCCTCGGCCGGACGAGCATCGAGACACTCGGCTGGGAGTACCGCCTCGGGCTGGATCCGGACGCGATCGACGCCGTCAGGTTCGAGCGGCTGGTCTCGACCGCACGCGGCCATGCCCTGCGGGGCGAGCAGGATCGTGCGGTGGATGCCTATGGCCGAGCCCTCGCGCTGTGGCGCGGCGCGCCCCTCCAGGACGTCACGCGCTGGGAGCCCGGCGTCGTCGAGGCGATGAGGCTCAACGAGATCCGCGCGAGCGCCGAAGAGGAGCTGCTCGACGCGCGGCTCGCCGCGGGCGAGCACCGATCCGTCATCGCCGATGCGGAGCGGCTGCTGCGTGAAGAGCCGCTCAGGGAGGACCGCTGGGCGATCGTCGCCCTCGCCAACTACCGCGCGAACCGGCAGGCCGAAGGCCTCGCGGTCGTGCGGCGGGCACGCGAGCGCCTCGCCGACGAGCTCGGCATCGAGCCCGGCCCGCGGCTGGCGGAGCTCGAGCTCGCGATGCTGCGCCGCGATCCCGCTCTCGACGCGCCGATCCCGCTCCCGCCCACCATCGGCGTCTGTCCCTATCCCGGCCTCAGGCCATTCGGCCCCGACGATGCGGAGGTGTTCTTCGGCCGCGACGGCGACATAGAAATCCTCCTCGACCGCGTCGCACCCGGCGCGATCGTGACGATCGCCGGCGCGTCAGGCACCGGCAAGTCGTCGCTCCTGCTCGCCGGCCTCGTCCCCCGTCTGCGGGCGCGCGGGGGCGTCGTCGAGGTGATCCGGCCCAGCGTCGACGGGGCCGCTGCACTGGGCCGCGCGGTCGAGCGCGCACACCTCGTCGCGGTAGATCAGGCGGAAGAGCTCCTCAGGATCGAAGACAGCGCCGCGTTCGCGGAGGTCGCACGGACATTCCTCGACGGCGGCGGGACGATCCTCCTCACCGCACGCTCCGACGCGCTCGACGCGCTGCGTGCGCTGCCGGAAATCGGAGACGAGATCGGTCGCGGCGTGTACCTCCTGGGCGGATTGACGGATGCCGCGTACCGCAGCGCCATCGAACAGCCGGCCCGCCAGGCGGGGCTCGCCCTCGAGCCGGGGCTCGTCGAGGTCGCCGTCCGCGACGCCGGCGACCGTTCTTCGACGCTCCCGCACCTGTCCCACGCGATGCAGGAGACCTGGTCACGGCGCGAGGGTGCCACCCTCACCGTCGAGGGCTACCGGCTCTCGGGCGGCATCCCGGGTGCGATCGCGCAGTCTGCCGAGGAGGCGTTCCGCGTTCTCTCCCCTGAGGATCAGGCGATCTGCCGCTCGCTGCTGCTCCGCCTCGTCGACCGCGGCGCCGACGGCATCTCCACGCGGCGCCGGGTGCCGGCCGATCCGCTCCTGGCCGACCCGAGGCGCCGCCGCGTGCTCGAGGGTCTGGTCCGCGGGCGTCTCGTGACGCTCGATGGCGACGCCGTGGTGGTCGCGCACGAGGCCGTCGCAACGGCCTGGCCGCGGCTCGACGCGTGGCTCGAAGAAGACGCGGACGGCGCCCGCACGCTGCGCTCCATCGAGGGCGCCGCGGCGACCTGGGAAGCCGGCGAGCACGATGACGACGACCTGCTGCGCGGAGCGCGGCTGCACAGCGCCCTCACGTGGCGCGATGCCGCCGATCCTGACCTGACAGCGGTCGAGCGGGCCTACCTCGTGGCATCCGATCTCCATTCGCAGGGGGTTCTGCGCGAGCTGAGCGAGCGGGCGGCGCACGAGAAGCGGCGCAACCGGGTGCTGCGCGGCGCGCTCGCCGTCGCCGGGCTCCTCCTCGTCGCCGCCGTCGTGGCGGGCAGCCTGGCCGTCGTGCGCGGGCAGGACGCGGCCGCCGCGGCCAAGGATGCCCAGATCGAGGCGGTCACGGCGACCTCCCTCTCGCTGCGCGAGAACGATCGGGATGCCGCGGCCCTTCTCGCCGCCGAGGCGTATCGCCGCTGGCCCGGTGACGCGCGCGTGCGCTCCGCCCTGCTCGGCACGATCACGTCGGCGAACGGCCTGCTCGACACGCATCGCACGAAGGGCGCGGACCGCACGATCACGAGGATGATTCCGGGGACGACGAGAGCCCTCCGCGTCCGAGACGGCGCCGCCGGCAGCGCGCTCGAGATCGTCGAGACCGCGACGGGAGACGTCGTGCGCAAGCTGGATGTGGAGCTCGACGTCCCCGATCGCTGGTTCGCGAACTCCCGTGATGTCGATGTGAGCGGTGACGGACGCGTCGCTGTCATACAGAGTCCGGTCTCCGTCGATCCGGACGACCCGACATGCTGCTGGAACCAGCTGACCTTCGTCGATCTCGTCGCCGGCACCGAGCTGCCCGGAAGCCAGCTGCTCAAGATCCGCACCAGCACTCACATCGATCTCGGTGGCGACGGGTCGGTCGCCTACCTCGTGCACCCCATCACCGGGGACCTCATCGCGGTCGGCACCCGCACCGGCGATGTGCGCACGTCGAGCCCCGCAGCCTTCGACGACTTCTCCGGACAGGGCGGTCTGTACAACGGCGTGGCGGTCCTCGACGATCGGCTGGTCGCCGCTGCGGTGGCCGATCGGGTCGACATCTTCGATCGCCAGACGCTCGCACTCGTGCGGTCGATCGCGCTCAGCGCCCGCTACGCCGACAACTGGCTGCTCGCCGACGCCGCTGGAGGACTCATCGCCTCGGGTCGCGACGGTTTGGCGAAAGTCACACCCGCGACGGGGGCCGTCGTGTGGGAACGGCCGGTGAGCTTCTCGGACGTCTGCTTCAACCTCGCGCTGACGCACTCGGGCGTGCTCGTCTGCTCGGGGCTCGATACCGTCGCCGTGCTCGACCCGGCAACGGGCCTGCGCACCGGCCGCGCCGTGCACACGCAATTCGACGATTCATACCGCATCGGGGTGATCGACGACGACACCATCCTGATCGACGCCGGATCCAGTGCGAGCTGGATGCGGTGGCGCCTCGACGGGAGCGGAGCGGCGATTCAGCCGATCGCGCGGGGACGTGCCATCGTCGACCCGCCCAGCGCCGACGGCCGATTCATCAACACGGTGCCGATCGACGATGGACCGGCTCAGCTCTGGACCCTCGGGACGGATTCTCCGACGGGCATCGAGGCCGACGGGATGGCGCTGCTCAGCACGGCAACCGTCGACTTCTACCACGAGGACCAGGGCGTCGAGGGCCTTCAGACCATCGCCACCGGGACGCAGCATCCATACCGCATTCCCGGTCTTCCGCACGACTTCGCGTTGACGGACGGCGGCTGGGGGCCTGATGCCTTCGCTTCATTCGACGGCAAGTCGGTCGCGTTCGATCCGTCGACCGGGAGGCAGGTCGGCGCGACCCTCGCCGTGCCCGATTCGCCCTTCGACTACGTGCAGTCGATCAGCGAGTCGATGGACGGAAGACTCGTCGTGATCGACTGGCTCGACTTCGGTCTCGGGAAGTCGCAGTCGGCCTTGTTCCGCCTTTCCGACGGGAAGATGCTGGCGCAGGGTCTCCCCGACAGGGACCGCGTCGTCATCACCCCATCGGGTGCCATCATCGCCGCGGGCGGGGAATCCGTGGAACGAGTCGACCCGAAGACCTTCGAGCCGTCCTCGACTCTGGCTCAGGCCGACGGCGGCAGCCAGCTCCTCATGGCGAGCCTGGACGAGAAGACCCTGCTCAACGTCGGCTACGACAATCGGCTGCGCCTGTACGATCTCACGGCCGACATCCCGCTCGGAGACACGATCGACGGCGACACCCCTCAGGGCTGGCCGGGCGGCTTCCTGACCGCCGACGGCAAGACGCTGCTCACCAACTCGCCCAACGGCGTGCTCGCGTGGGACCTCCGCCCGGACGCGGAAGCGCGTGCCGCGTGCGCCCTCGCCGGGCGCGAGTTCAGCGCCGCCGAGTGGAGCACCTACTTCCCCGGCGAGCCGCAGGTGGCGACATGCGACGAGCTGGGCTCCTGACGCTCACTCGAGGCCCTGCAGCAGGATCGAGTGCCACGTGATCGGGCCGACGACGCCGTCGACGGGCGGCGCGAACAGCTGCTGATACTCGCGCACCGCGTTCTCGGTGGCCGGGCCGAAGTCGCCGTCGATCGCGAGCTCACCCGGGAGCAGCGTCTGCAGGGCCTTGACCGCCTCGCCGTGATCGTTCCGGCGCACCGTCACGATGATCGCCGGCCAGTCCAGCTGCCCCAGCGTCGTCGAGACCTCGGTGGCGCGGAGCGTCTTCTGGTAGGCGGTCACCGCTGCGCCGCTCGCGGCATCGAAGTCGCCGTTGGCGAGGATCGACGCACCGTGAGCCCGCAGCAGGTGCTGCGCCGCGAGCACGCGCCAGTTGGTCGACTGCTTCGAGCCCTGCTTGACGAGAGCCCAAGGGCGCGGCCCGGGTGCGAGGGTGCTGAGGAAGGACCACGTCTCGCGGCCGACGATGCCGTCGATCGTGAGGCCCCACGACCACTGGAAGAACTCGACCCGCTCCTTGGTCGCCGGCCCGAACGACCCGTCGGGCACCGGCGGCACTTCTTGGGGCGACTGCACGAGCCCGAACTGCTGAACGGCGAGCACGGCGTCGCCCGTCGATCCCTGGCTCGCCGGCACGACCAGCAGCGGCCAGGTCACGGGACCGACGACACCGTCCGCGGGAAGACCAGGGCCCGACTGGAAGGCGACCACGGCCGCTTTCGTGGCGGGCCCGAAGATGCCGTCCGGGTCCACCATGTGCCCCTGCGCGCGCAGGAGGTACTGGATCCCCTTCACGACGGCCCCGGTGGCCCCTTGACCGACCGTGCTCCACGGTTCGACGTTCATCTGTGCTCCTGTTCCGTCTCCCCCGGATCGGAGCGATCCCCTCGGTGCGAGGCTAGCGGCAACCACTCGGTCGGCGCACGCGACAAGAACCGGCCGCCGCCGCTCCGGGTGGGAGCGACGACGGCCGGCGAAAGCCGAGCGGGTGTGCCGGCTGGTATCAGGCGAGGGTCAGCGCGCGGCCGAGCCCTCGGTGTAGTCCGCGTCCTGCTGCTTCCATGCGAAGAGCGAGCGCAGGTCACGGCCGACGCCCTCGATGGGGTGCTGCGCGGCCTTCTCGCGGAGCTCGAAGAACTCCTTGGCGCCGTTGTCCTGGTCGTCGATGAAGCGCTTCGCGAAGGCTCCCGACTGGATGTCGGCGAGCACGCCCTGCATGTTCTCCTTGACGTGCGGGTCGATGACGCGGGGGCCCGAGACGTAGTCGCCGTACTCGGCCGTGTCGGAGACCGACCAGCGCTGCTTGGCGATGCCGCCCTCCCACATGAGGTCGACGATGAGCTTGAGCTCGTGCAGCACCTCGAAGTAGGCGATCTCGGGCTGGTAGCCGGCCTCGGTCAGCGTCTCGAAGCCGTACTCGACGAGCTGCGACACACCGCCGCAGAGGACGGCCTGCTCGCCGAAGAGGTCGGTCTCGGTCTCCTCGGTGAACGTCGTCTTGATGACGCCGGCGCGCGTGCCGCCGATCGCCTTCGCGTACGACTTCGCGAGGTCCCAGGCCTGGCCCGAGGCATCCTGCTCCACCGCGATGATGTCCGGGATGCCGCGACCCGCCACATACTCGCGACGCACCGTGTGCCCCGGCGCCTTCGGCGCGACGAGGATGACGTCGACGCCCTCGGGCGCCTCGATGTAGCCGAAGCGGATGTTGAAGCCGTGCGCGAACGCGAGCGCCTTGCCGGGCTTCAGGTTGTCCTTGATCGAGTCGTTGTAGATGCCGCGCTGGTGCTGGTCGGGCGCGAGGATCATGATGACATCCGCCCACTCGGCGGCGTCGGCGACCGACTTGACCTCGAAGCCCTCGTCCTGGGCCTTCTCCGTCGACTTCGAGCCCTCCTTGAGGGCGATGACGACCTCGACGCCCGAGTCGCGCAGGTTCTGCGCGTGGGCGTGGCCCTGCGAGCCGTAGCCGACGATCGCGACCTTCTTGCTCTGGATGAGGCCGAGGTCGGCGTCGGCGTCGTAGATGAGTTCAGCCATCTTCGTGTTTCTCCTTGATTGCGGTTCGGGAAGTTGATGGATGCTGTGCGTCAGCCGCGCAGAACGCGCTCGGTGATGCTCTTGCCGCCGCGGCCGATCGCGAGCAGGCCCGATTGGGCGAGCTCCTTGATGCCGAACGGCTCGAGGGCGCGCAGGAAGGCCTCGACCTTGCCCTTATCGCCCGTCACCTCGACGACCAGCGCGTCGGGCGCGTAGTCGACGATCTGCGCGCGGAAGAGGTTGACGACCTCGAGCACGTTGGAGCGCGTCTGGTTGTCGGCGCGCACCTTGACGAGCATGTGCTCGCGCTGCACGGACGCGACGGGGTCGAGCTCCACGATCTTGATGACGTTGACCAGCTTGTTGAGCTGCTTCGTCACCTGCTCGAGCGGGAGCTCCTCGACGTCGACGACGACCGTGATGCGGGACAGGCCCGGCACCTCGGTGACGCCCACCGCGAGCGACTCGATGTTGAAGCCGCGACGGGCGAACAGGCCCGCGACGCGGGTCAGCAGACCCGGCTTGTCCTCCACGAGGAGGCTCAGCACGTGGCTGGGCATGGCTCAGTCCTCCTGCTCGAACGCCGGCGCGTGGTCGCGCGCGTACTGGACATAGCTGTTGCTGACGCCCTGCGGCACCATCGGCCAGACCATCGCGTCGGCGCTCACGACGAAGTCGATCACGACCGGACGGTCGTTCGTCTCGAGCGCCGTCTTGACAGCGGCATCCACGTCCTCTTCCTTCTCGACGCGGATCGCAAGGCAGCCGTACGCCTCCGCGAGCTTCACGAAGTCGGGGATGCGCACCGTGCCGTGGCCCGTGTTGAGGTTCGTGTGCGAGTAGCGGCCGTCGTAGAAGAGCGTCTGCCACTGGCGCACCATGCCGAGCGACGAGTTGTTGATGATCGCGACCTTGATCGGGATGTTGTTGATCGCGCAGGTCGCGAGCTCCTGATTGGTCATCTGGAAGCATCCGTCGCCGTCGATCGCCCACACGTGACGATCGGGCTCGGCGACCTTCGCGCCCATGGCGGCCGGCACCGAGTAGCCCATCGTGCCGGCGCCGCCCGAGTTGAGCCACGAGTTGGGGCGCTCGTACTTGATGAACTGGGCCGCCCACATCTGGTGCTGCCCGACGCCGGCGGCATAGACGCCCTCCGGCCCCGTGAGCTCGCCGATGCGCGAGATGACGTACTGCGGCGACATGAGGCCGTCGCTGGGCTGCGTGTAGCCCAGCGGGAACTCGTCGCGGAGGCCATCGAGGAACGACCACCATTCGGCGATGTCGGGCTGTGCGCCCTCGATCGCCGTGCGGTAGGCGGCGTCGAGGTCGACGAGCACGTCGCGCACGTCGCCCACGATCGGCACGTCGGCGGTGCGGATCTTCGAGATCTCGGCGGGGTCGATGTCGACGTGCACGACCTGGGCATGGGGCGCGAAGAGCGCGGCCTTGCCCGTGACCCGGTCGTCGAAGCGCGCGCCGAGGGCCACGAGGAGGTCGGCCTCCTGCAGCGCCAGGACCGCGGGCACCGTCCCGTGCATGCCGGGCATGCCGAGGTGCTGCGAGTGCGAGTCGGGGAACGCTCCGCGCGCCATGAGCGTCGTGACGACGGGCGCGTTGGTCGTCTCGGCGAGCGTCAGGAGCTCGTCCGAGGCGTGGGCGCGGATCACGCCGCCGCCGACGTAGAGCACGGGCTTCTTGGCCGTCGCGAGCAGCTGGGCGGCAGCCTGGATCTGCTTGCCGTGCGCCTTCGTGACAGGGCGGTAGCCGGGCAGGTCGACCTTGGGCGGCCAGATGAACGGCGCCTCGGCCTGCTGGGCGTCCTTCGTGATGTCCACGAGCACGGGGCCGGGTCGGCCCGTGCCGGCGACCTCGAACGCGGCGGCGATCGCGGCGGGGATCTCTTCGGGGCGCTTCACGAGGAAGGAGTGCTTCGTGATCGGCATCGTGATGCCCACGATGTCGGCCTCCTGGAAGGCATCCGTCCCCATGAGGTTCGAGAACACCTGGCCCGTGATGCACACGATCGGCACGGAGTCCATGTAGGCGTCGGCGATCGCGGTGACCAGGTTCGTGGCTCCGGGGCCGGACGTCGCGATCGCGACGCCCGTGCGACCGGATGCCGCGGCATAGCCCTCGGCCGCGTGGCCGGCGCCCTGCTCGTGGCGCACGAGGATGTGCCGGATCTCGGACGTGTCCATGAGCGGGTCGTAGACGGGGAGGATGGCGCCGCCGGGGAGACCGAACACATCGGTCACCCCCAGCAGCTCGAGCGAGCGGACGACCGCCTCTGCGCCGGTGAGCACCGGCGCAGCGGAGGACGCGGTTCGGGCGGGCGGCCGGGGCACGGCCGTGACGGAGTCGGCAGACATGATGGGACCTTCGTATCTCGACGAGGAAAGGATGTCGGAAACCGAGTTACCCGGTGACGGCGCCCTCGGAAGCGGAGCGCACGAGACGGGAGTACTTGGCAAGGACGCCACGGGTATAGCGCGGAGGAAGGGGCTCCCAGCCTTCGCGGCGGGAGCTCAGCTCAGCCTCGTCGACGAGTAGGTCGAGAGTGCGAGCCGCGATATCGACCCGTATCAGATCACCATCGCGCACGAAGGCGATGGGACCAGCGTCCACCGCTTCGGGTGCTATGTGGCCGATGCACAGGCCGGTTGTGCCGCCTGAGAATCGTCCGTCCGTCAAGAGTAGTACATCTTTTCCGAGCCCCGCGCCCTTGATGGCGGCCGTGATGGCGAGCATTTCGCGCATGCCGGGACCGCCCTTCGGGCCCTCGTAGCGGATCACGACGACGTCTCCGGCGCTGATCTCGCCGGCCTCCAGCGCGTCCATCGCGGCGCGCTCGCGCTCGAACACGCGGGCGGGACCCTCGAACACGTCGCTGTCGAATCCGGCCGACTTCACGACGGCGCCCTCGGGCGCGATCGACCCGTGCAGGATCGTGATGCCGCCCTTCTCGTGGATCGGATCGGCGAAGCTGTGGATGACGGTGCCGTCGACCGGGTCGGGGTCGAGCGCGCGGAGGTTCTCGGCCATCGTCTTGCCCGTGACGGTGAGGGCGTCTCCGTGGATGAGGCCCTCGTCGAGCATCGCCTTCAGGATCACCGGGATGCCGCCGTGGCGGTCGACGTCGTTCATGACGTACTTGCCGAAGGGCTTCATGTCGGCGACGTGCGGGACCTTGTCGCCGATGCGGTTGAAGTCGTGCAGGTTCAGCTCGACCTCGGCTTCGCGCGCGATCGCGAGGAGGTGCAGCACGACGTTCGTCGAGCCGCCGAGCGCCATCGCGAGGGCGATCGCGTTCTCGAACGCCTCGGGGGTCAGGATGTCGCGCGTCGTGATGCCCTGCTTGAGCAGGTTCACGACCGCCTCGCCCGAACGGTGCGCGAAGTAGTCGCGGCGGCGGTCGGCCGAGGGCGGCGCGGCCGAGCCCGGCAGCGAGAGGCCGAGGGCCTCGGCGACGGAGGCCATCGTGTTGGCCGTGTACATGCCGCCGCACGCGCCCTCGCCCGGGGCGATGGCGCACTCGATGCGCTTGAGGTCGGCCTCGCTCATCTTGCCCGCGAGGCACGCCCCGACGGCCTCGAACGAGTCGATGATCGTGACGTCCTTCTCGGTGCCGTCGCTGAGCTTGACCCAGCCCGGCGCGATGGAACCGGCGTACAGGAAGACGCTCGACAGGTCGAGGCGGGCTGAGGCCATGAGCATGCCCGGGATCGACTTGTCGCAGCCGGCGAGGAGCACGGAGCCGTCGAGGCGCTCGGCCATGATGACGGTCTCGACCGAGTCGGCGATGACCTCGCGGCTGACGAGCGAGAAGTGCATGCCCTCGTGGCCCATCGAGATGCCGTCCGAGACCGAGATCGTGCCGAACTGCAGCGGGTAGCCGCCACCGGCGTGCACACCCTCCTTCGCGCCCTGCGCGAGCCGGTCGAGGCTCAGGTTGCAGGGGGTGATCTCGTTCCAGCTCGACGCGATGCCGATCTGGGGCTTGTCCCAGTCCTCGTCGCCCATGCCGACGGCACGGAGCATGCCGCGCGAGGTCGTCGCCTCGATGCCGTCTGTGACGACCCGGCTGCGGGGCTTGATGTCGATCGCGTTCTCGGTGTCTTCAGACGGCTGGGGCATGACTCGAAGTCTATTCCCGCGCGTGCGACCGCTGAGCCGCGAGCGAGGCCAGGAGGTCGGCCATCGCCGGGATGTCGCGCACGGACACGCGCGCTGACGTGGGGCGCACCCCCACATGCACGCCGAGGTCGTCGGGCCCGAGCTTGCGCAGCGCGTCTTCATCGGTCACGTCGTCGCCGGCGAAGAGCACGGCGGTCGCGCCGACGCGCTCGCGCAGCGCCGCGACGGCGGTGTCCTTCCCCTCATGCCGGAAGGCGTACTCGACGATGTTGTGGCCCGTGCGCCGACGCCAGTGCGGCGCCTCGGCCTCGACGATGCGATCGACGCGGCGGTTCGCGGCATCCGCGTCGGCAGCGTCCGCCCTTCGCGTGTGCACGCCGAAGCCGAACGTCTTGGGCTCGATCCAGATCCCTTCGAGGTCGCTCGTCGCCTCCTCCGCCTCACGGCGCAGGCGGTCGCGCAGTTCGACGTCGCCCTCGTCGTCCTGCGGCTCGATCGCACCCTCTCCGGGGATCCAGTGCTCGGCGCCGTGGGACCCCGCCAGGTAGATGCGCGAGTCGTCGGCATGCTCGGCGATGAGCCGCAGGTCGTGGAGGCTCCGGCCCGACACGAGTGCGACGAACGTGTCGGGCACCGCGACGAGCGCTTCGAGGGCGTCGCGCGCGGCGGGCAGCATGCGGGCATCCATCGGCTCGTCCTCGAGGGGCGAGAGCGTTCCGTCGAAGTCGAGGGCGACGAGAAGCCGCGGCGTCGCGGCGATGGCCGCGAGCGAGTCTTCGGTGGCGAGGGGGGCGGGAGTCATCGGGCGTCTTTCTGGGTGCGGACGGCGTCGAGCGCCGCGAGGAACGAGGCCGACCAGGCCGAGATGTCGTTCTCGATGACCTTGCGGCGGAGGGCGCGCATGCGCCGGCCCTGCTCGGCGGCGGGCATCTCGGCGGCGCGCATCATGGCGTCCTTGAGGCCGTCGATGTCGTGCGGATTGATGCGCACGGCGCTGCCGAGCTCGTCGGCGGCGCCCGCGAACTCGCTCAGGATGAGCACGCCGCGGTTGTCGATGCGGCTCGCGACGTACTCCTTCGCGACGAGGTTCATGCCGTCGCGCAGAGCCGTCACGAGCATGACGTCGGCGGCGAGGAACAGCGCGACCATCTCCTCGCGCGGGAACGCCTGATGAAGATACCGGATGGCGGTGTGCCCGACGGTGTCATGGTCGCCGTTGATGCGCCCCACCATGAGCTCGATCTCGTCGCGCAGCTGGATGTACGACTCGACGCGCTCGCGACTCGGACTCGCCACCTGCACGAGCGTCGCGTTCTCGACGCCGAGGCGGCCGTCCTCGAGAATCTCGCCGAACGCCTTGAGGCGGTGGCGGATGCCCTTCGTGTAGTCGAGCCGGTCGACCCCGAGGAAGACGGTGTGGGGATTTCCGAGCCCCTCGCGGATCTCCGCCGCGCGGGCGCGGATGTCGGGGCGCCGGGCGAGATCGGCGTACGAGGTCGCATCGATCGAGATCGGGAACGCCTTCGCGAGTGCGAGCCGCGTCGTGCCGTCGGCATCGGGGACGCGGATGCCCGTCGCCTTGGTCTCGTAGCGCAGCTGGCGCCGCACGGCACGGGCGAAGTTCGAGGCATCCGTCACCCGCTGGAAGCCGATGACATCGGCGCCGAGGAGCCCTTCGAGCACCTGGCGACGCCACGGGAGCTGCGAGTACAGGCCGTATGCGGGGAACGGAATGTGGTGGAAGTAGCCGATCGTGAGATCGGGGCGCGCGGTGCGCAGCAGCTGCGGGACGAGCTGCAGCTGGTAGTCCTGCACCCACACGGTGGCGCCTTCGGCCGCAACGGATGCCGCGGCCTCGGCGAATCGGCGGTTGACCCGGACGTAGGCCTCCCACCACACCCGTCGGTACTGGGGGGCCGCGATGACGTCGTGGTACAGCGGCCAGATCGTGTCGTTGGAGAAGCCCTCGTAGTAGTTCTCCACCTCGTCGGCACTGAGCGCGACGGGAACCAGATGCGTCCCCTCGAACTCGAAGGGCTCGACCTCCAGGTCGGGCTGGCCGGGCCATCCGACCCATGCGCCGTCCTCACGGCGCATGACGGGCTCGAGCGCCGTGACGAGGCCTCCCGGTGACCTGCGCCACCCGTCGCCGCCGTCGGCATCGGAGACGCGGTCCACAGGAAGCCGGTTGGCGACGACGACAAGGTCAGCAAGCGTCACATTCACTCCGGTTCCGTAGATGCGACCAGGCTAACAGCGCCCCCGCGAGGCCGACCGGGGTATGCGGCTTCGGGCGACGTGTGCTAGGCGCGGCATCCTCGGCGATCCGGGCGGTGCGCCGAAGGGCAGCGGGCCGATAGCGTGGGCGATATGCGCAAGTACCTGTTCGGCACGGGCCTGTTCGGCGTCATCCTCGGCGGCGTCGGGCTGCTTCGCGCGGTGCGCGGCAACGCGCCGTTCACGTGGCGGGTCGCGCTGGCGTTCGTGAGCTGGGCCATCTCGCTCACCCTCGCCATCGGCACGATCATCGACATCGGTCGCGCCGAGCGCGGGCACGTCGTCGACCCCGACTCCCCCATCGCGGGACAGGAGGAGCGCCTGCTTCAGAAGCGGCTCGTGCGCAAGCGCCGCCTGTACGGCCAGTAGGCCGCGTCAGAACCGGATCTCGTAGTGCACGAAGCCCGACTGCGTCGCGACCCGGTTATAGAGGGCACGGGCGACCGTGTTCCGCTCGTGCGTGAGCCAGTACACCTTGTGGCATCCGTTGGTCTCGGCCCACGCGCGCACGTACTCGATGAGCGATCCTCCCGCGCCGAGGCCGCGCGTCTGAGGCGCGACGAAGAGGTCTTCGAGATAGCAGTAGGGCGTGGTCGACCAGGTCGCGGAGTGCGTCAGCCAGTGCACGATGCCGATGGCTCGGCCTGCGTCATCCCGCGCGATCGCGCCGTGCATATCCTCGCCCGCGACGAGACGCTCGAAGGTCGACTCGGTCACGTCGTCGGCGAGGGCGGTCTCGTAGAAGGACAGATACCCGCGCCACAGCGCGATCCACTCGTCGCGATCGGCGGGGGTCAGGGGCGCGATGCTCACCATGTCGAAGACGCTACGACATTCGGCTGACACAGGGGATCCCAGGCGAGACCGAGGGCGCTGCCCTCGGTCTCGCCCGGAATCCCCTGTCTCGGCTACTGCGCCCTGAAGCTCAGCGCGTGAGGATCAGGGCATCGCCCTGACCGCCGCCGCCGCACAGCGCGACGGCCGCGGTTCCCGAGCCGCGCCGCACGAGCTCATGCACGGCGTGGACGACGAGCCGGTTGCCCGAAGCGCCGATGGGATGGCCGATGGCGATGCCGCCGCCGTGGATGTTGACGACGTCGTCCGACAGTCCGAGCTCGCGCTGCGAACGCGCCACGACGGCCCCGAACGCCTCGTTGATCTCGACGAAGTCGAGGTCGGAGGTCGAGATGCCCTGTTTCGCGACCGCCTTCTCGATCGCGCGGGCGGGCTGGGAGTGCAGCGAGTTGTCGGGCCCCGCGACCTGCCCCGCCGCGCCGACGACCGCGAGCACGGGCCAGCCCTGCTCGTCGGCGTGCGAGCGCGTCGTGAGCACGACGGCAGATGCCCCGTCCGAGATCTGCGACGAGTTGCCGGCCGTGATGGAGCCGCCCTCCGCGAAGGCGGGGCGCAGGCCCGCGAGCGTGTCGACGGTGGTCTCGGGGCGCACGCCCTCGTCCTTCGTGAGCACAACCGGTCCCTGAGCCTGTCGAAGGGCGCCCTTGCGCTGCGGGATCTCGACGGGCACGATCTCGCCTTCGAAGACGCCGTCTGCCTGCGCCGCAGCCGCGCGCTGGTGCGATCTCGCGGCGACGGCATCCTGATCCTGTCGCGTGATCTCGAGCCGGCCGTTGTGCCGCTCGGTCGACGCGCCCATGCTCTCGCGGTCGTACGCGTCGGTCAGGCCGTCGTACGCCATGTGGTCGAGCACCTCGATCGAGCCGTACGTCCAGCCGTCGCGCGACCCCATCATGAGGTGCGGCGCCCGTGTCATCGACTCCATGCCGGCGGCCACGACGACCGTCGCGTCGCCGAGCTTGAGCATGCGGGCGGCGTCGATGACGGCGGTGAGGCCCGACAGGCACACCTTGTTGACGGAGCCGGCGTGCACGTCCCAGCCGATGCCGGCGCCCACGGCGGCCTGGCGGGCAGGGTTCTGCCCGGCGCCGGCGGCGAGCACCTGGCCGACGAGCACGGCATCCACCGACTCTGCCGGGATGCCACCCTGCGCGAGCGCGCCCTTGATCGCGATCGATCCGAGCTGCACCGCCGTGAGCGGCGCGAGCTGGCCCTTGAGTCGCCCCTGCGGCGTGCGCGCGGCGGCGACGATGACGACGTCGTCGTTGTTGTTCATGCTTCGATCCTCTCTCCGACGCGCACGATGAGCTCGGGCTCGGTCGCGGCGATCACCTCGTCGACCGTGACACCCGGAGCGAGCTCGACGAGCACGAGCCCTTCCTCGGTCACGTCGATGACCGCGAGGTCGGTGATGATCCGGTCGACCACATCCTTGCCGGTGAGCGGCAGAGAGCACTCGTCGACGATCTTGGCCGTGCCGTCCTTCGCGACGTGCTCCATGAGCACGATGACGCGGGATGCCCCGTGCACGAGGTCCATGGCGCCGCCGGGGCCCTTCACCATCTTCCCGGGGATCATCCAGTTGGCGAGGTCGCCGGAGGCCGACACCTGCATGGCGCCGAGGATCGCGGCGTCGATCTTGCCGCCGCGGATCATGCCGAAGCTCGTCGCGGAGTCGAAGAACGCGGCGCCGGGGAGCGTCGTCACGGTCTCCTTGCCGGCGTTGATGAGGTCGGGGTCGACGTGCTCCTCCGTCGGGTACGGGCCGACGCCGAGGATGCCGTTCTCGGACTGCAGCACGACGGTGACACCGTCGGGCACGAAGTTGGGGACGAGGGTCGGCAGGCCGATGCCGAGGTTGACGTAGGCGCCGTCGCCGAGCTCCTGGGCGGCGCGGGCGGCCATCTCGTTGCGGGTGAGGGCCATGGTCATGCTCCTTCGGACACGGAGACCGTGCGACGTTCGATGCGCTTCTCGATGCCGGTGCCGACCTCGACGATGCGGTGCACGTAGATGCCGGGCAGGTGGATGCTGTCGGGGTCGAGTTCTCCCGGTTCGACGAGCTCCTCGACCTGCGCGATGCAGACGCGACCCGCCATCGCGGCGAGCGGGTTGAAGTTGCGCGCCGACTTGTTGAAGACGAGGTTGCCGTGGCGGTCGCCCCTGAGGGCGTGGACGAGCGCGAAGTCGGTCGTGATCGACTCCTCGAGCACGAACTCGCGCGGCTCGCCGTGCAGGTCGAAGGTGCGCACGTCCTTCTTCGGCGACGCGATCGCAATGCCGCCCTGGCCGTCGTACTTGCGCGGCAGGCCGCCCTCGGAGACCTGCGTCCCGACGCCGGTCTGCGTGTAGAACGCGGCGATCCCCGACCCGCCGGCACGGAGCTTCTCGGCGAGGGTGCCCTGCGGGGTCAGCTCGAGCTCGAGCTCGCCGGAGAGGAACTGCCGCTCGAACTCCTTGTTCTCGCCGACGTACGACGACGTCATCTTGCGGATGCGCTTCGCGTTCAACAGCACCCCGAGGCCCCAGTCGTCGACGCCGCAGTTGTTGCTGACGATGCTGAGGTCGCTCGTGCCCTGCGCGAGCAGCGCCTCGATGAGTGCGATGGGGTTGCCCGAGAGCCCGAACCCGCCGACGGCGAGGCTCGCTCCGTCCGGGATGTCGGCGACGGCCTGGGCCGCCGACGCCACGGTCTTGTCGATCACGTTCACTCCTTCGTTTCGTGTGAAGCGATTCTGACTGCTCGGCGCGCGCGGGGGAACGGCACGGGTTGCCATATGGAAGGGATGCCGCGTACCGTCCATATCGTGGACAACCCGACCTCGCGATCGATCCCCGGAGCACAATCGGTCGCGCGTGCGGCGCGCGTGCTGCGGCTCGTGACGTCGGCCGGCGATGAAGGGCTCGCCGTCGCCGAGATCGCCCGCCGCGCCGAGCTGACCCGCCCGACGGCGCATCGGCTCCTGACCGCGCTGCGACACGAGGGCCTCGTCGACCAGGACGAGCGCACGGCACGATGGATGCCGGGCCCCGAGCTGTATCTGATGGGCACTGTCGCGGCATCCCGGTATGACATCACGGCCATCGCGCGCGACATCGTGCGATCGCTCGCGGTGCGGACGGAGGAGAGCGCGTTCCTGTCGGTGCGGCGCGGCGACGAGACCGTGTGCCTGCTGCGTGAGGAGGGCAGCTTCCCGATCCGTTCGTTCGTGCTGTCGGAGGGTGTGCGGTTCCCGCTCGGCGTGGCGTCCGCCGGACTCGCGATCCTCGCGTTCCTTCCGCCTCACGATGTGGACGCCTACTTCGAGCGGCATCCGGAGCTGGGCACCGAGTGGGGCGGCGCGCACGCCGAGCCGCGCCTGCGCGCACGCCTGCGCGAGACGCAGAGCCGGGGCTACGCGCTGAACCCGGGGCTCATCGTCGAGGGCAGCTACGGCCTCGGCGCGGCCGTGTTCACGAAGGAGGGCCACCCGCAGTGGGCTCTGAGCCTCACGGGCGTCGAATTCCGCTTCGGGCCCGACCGCCTCGCGGAGCTGGGCCGCACGCTCCTCGCCCACGCGCACCAGCTGACGACCCGCATAGCCTCGAGCGCCCGCTGACCCTCCTCTGGGCCGGTCCCCGAGCCTGTCGAGGGGTCGAGTGCGACGCTTCGACAAGCTCAGCGACCGGGTCAGGGTTGGTCCCCGAGCTTGTCGAGGGGTCGACTGCGACGCTTCGACAAGCTCAGCGACCGGGTCAGGGTTGGTCCCCGAGCCTGTCGAGGGGTCGACTGCGACGCTTCGACAAGCGCAGCGACCGGGTCAGGGTTGGTCCCCGAGCCTGTCGAGGGGTCGACTGCGACGCTTCGACAAGCTCAGCGACCGGGTCAGGGTTGGTCCCCGAGCTTGTCGAGGGGTCGAGTCAAACGTTTCCGAGGAGCGTCGGCTACGGAGAAGCCAGCGCGTCGGCCCGAGCGGCCTCCAGCTCCCGACGCACGATCGCGGCGACGCCATCCGCCCCCTGCTCCGACATGACGATCGTGTAGTGGTTGCGGTCGTCGACCCGCTCGTGTCGCACCTCGGGGTAGGCGACCAGCAGGCGCGCGAGGTGCTCCGGCGGGTACAGCCCGGGCTGCTCGTTCAGAAGCCCCCGCGGCGCGGTCACGAGGACCGTCGGATGCCGCAGCGCGGCGAGCGCATCGGGCACCGTCGCCCTCGTGTTCATGTCGATGTTGTCCTCGACGACGACCTCGTAACTGGTCGCGGGCCGGAAGGCGTCGCCGTCCGGCACCAGGTCGTACTCGATGTAGCGCTCGAACTCGGGCGTCCAGTCGGTGCGGAAGGCGGGGTGCTCGCGCCAGAACTCGCGGTACTCCCCCAGGTCGGCGAACCGCATCGACAGGCGCGCGGCGGTCGGCCCGAGGATCCGCGACACAAGGTCCTCGGGATCGAGACCCGTCGGCACGTCGAGCGGCAGTCCGCCGTCGACGAGCACGAGCCGCGAAACTCGCTCCGGGTGCAGGTGCGCGAAGACGACCGCGACGAACCCGCCCATCGAGTGGCCCACCACCACCGTCTGCGACACGCTGAGCGCCTCGAGTACGGCGTCGAGGTCGGCCGCGTGTGCGGCCATCCCCGCCGGCCCTGCGAGCTGGTTGCTGCGTCCGCGCCCGCGGAGATCGGGGGCGATGACGCGCACGCCGGGAAGCCGGTCGACGACGAACGGCCACGCGAGATGGGATGCCGTCACGCCGTGCACGACGAGGACATCTGCCGTGGCAGCCCCCTCCGGATCCCACACCGCGACCCGCAGCGAGCCGCCCGAGACGGGGACGTCGATCGTCCGGTAGGTGTGGCCCGTCATCGCGCCGTCCATCCGCCGTCGATCGTGTACGCAGCTCCTGTGACCATCCCGGCCTTGTCGGAGGCGAGCCAGCCTGCGAGCGACGCGACCTCGTCGGCCTCGACGAGCCGCTTCACCGCCGTCTCGGTGAGCATGATCTTCTCGACGACCTCGCTCTCCGGGATGCCGTGCAGCTGCGCCTGATCGGCGATCTGCTTCTCGACGAGCGGCGTGCGCACGTACGCGGGGTTGATGCAGTTGCTCGTCACGCCGTGCGGCGCGCCCTCGAGAGCCGTGACCTTCGAGAGGCCCTCGAGTCCGTGCTTGGCGGACACGTACGCCACCTTGAAGGCGCTCGCGCGCAGTCCGTGGGCACTCGAGATGTTGATGACGCGGCCCCAGCCTCGCTCGTACATCGTCGGGAGCGCGGCCCGGATCAGGAGGAACGGCGACTCGAGCATGAGCCGCAGGATGAACCGGTACGTCTCGGGCTCGTACTCGTGGATGGGGGCGACCTTCTGGATGCCCGCGTTGTTGACGAGGATGTCGGCGTCGAGGCTCAGGTCTTCGAGGGCAGCGGTGTCGGAGAGGTCGACGACCCACGCCTCTCCCCCGACCTCCGACGCCGCGGACTGCGCAGCCTCGGCGTTGAGGTCGGCGATCACCACGTGCGCCCCGCGCCGCGCGAACTCGTGCGCGCACGCGAGCCCGATGCCGCTCGCGCCGCCCGTCACGACGGCGCGCTTGCCCGCCAGGTCCTGCTCCGTCACTTCGCGTCCCCGTCCTGCCCGCGCCGCGGCGCGAGGGCGTTGTCGATGAATCGGGCCATCGCGTCGAACACGACGGGGTCGATCTCTGCGGGCGGCCGCCCCTCGGCATCCCGCTCCCACAACAGGAACCGCATGCCGATGAGCTCTCCCATGCCCATGAGCGCCCACGCCGCGACGGCGGGGTCGAGCTGGGGGTCGACGTCGCCGGCCCGCTGCGCGGCGCGCAGACCGGCCTCATACCCCTCGACGATGCGCGTGTAGTGCAGGCGGAGGGTCTCGGGCGAGACGAACTCGGCTTCGCGCACGACGCGGTAGAGGGCGGGATGCTCCGCAGTGAACCGGAAGAAGCCTGCGAAGCCCGCGCGCTCCGCCTCGAGGCGGGAGGACGCCCCCTCCATCGCCTCCGACATCGAGTGGCGGACGCGGCGGTTCAGGTCGATGACGAGGGCCTCGAAGATCGTCTGCTTGCTGTCGAAGTAGAGGTAGAACGTGCCGAGGCCGATGCCGGCGCGCTCTGTGATCTTCACGATGGATGCCTCGTGGTAGCCCTGCTCGGCGAACACCGCCTCGGCTGCCTCCAGCAGTCGGCGCCGGGTCGCCTCGCCGCGCTTGGTCAGCGGGCGTCCCGTCGCGGGAGACACGAGCTCCTGCTGCTCGTCGAGCAGGTCACCGGGTGCGCTCATGATCGCTTCCTTCCGTCGAACGCGATGCCCACTCGCGCAGGCGCGAACGGGCGAGCTTCTCGATCGTCGAGCGCGGCAGCTCTGCCACGAACTCGACGCGCACGGGAACCTTGAACGCCGCGAGGTTGCGCCGCGCATGCGCGAGCACCTCGTCGGCCGACAGCACGGCGCCGGGCTCGCGCACGACGAAGGCGACGCCGCGCTCGCCCCACACGTCGTCGGGCATGCCGACGACGGCCGCGGCGCGGATGAGCGGATGCAGCGTCAGGGCGAGCTCGACCTCGGCGGGGGCGACGTTCTCGCCGCCCGAGATGTAGATGTCCTTCAGTCGGTCGACGATGCGGAGCACGCCGTCGCCGTCGCGGTGCACCAGGTCGCCCGTACGCAGCCAGTCCCCCGCGAGCGCGCGGGCCGTGGCATCCGGATCCCCCAGGTACCCCGCGAACACGCTCGGTCCGCGAACCCACAGCTCCCCCGTCGCGTCGCCGTCGAGCGGCAGTCCCGACTCGGGGTCGACGACGCACACCGACACGTGCGGATACGGCCGGCCGACGGCTCCGGGATGCCGCGCCCCCTCCTCCGCGGGAAGGTAAAGCACGTTGGGCGCGGCCTCGGTGAGCCCGTAGCCCTGCGTCAGCGCGACGCCGCGGCCGGTCCACTCCGCTTGCAGCGCAGACGGGATCGTGGCGCCCCCGACCACTGCGAGGCGCAGGCGCGACAGGTCGGCGGAGGGCCACGCCCGATCGTCTGCCAGAAGCGCGTACTGCGTCGGCACGCCCATCATCGCCGTGACGCCGCGCTCCGTGATGAGCTGCAGCGCCCGCGACGGCTGGAACGACCGCTCGAGCACGACCGTCGCGCCCACCCACCACGCGAGCAGCGGCTGGCAGTTCCACGCCGCGATGTGGAACTGCGGCAGCATTGCGAGCACGACGTCGTCGTGCGTGAGCGGGAGGGCGCGGGCGAGCGCGAGGTTGGTCCAGAAGCAGTTCGCGTGCGTCAGTACGACGCCCTTGGGCGCGGCCTCGCTGCCCGACGTGTAGATGACGAGCAGCGGGTCGTCATCGTGCACGTGGCGCGCGCTCGCAGGGAGCGACGCAGCAGGAACGGATGCCTCTATCCCGGCGGTGCCGAGGGCCGCGACACGCGGAACCGACCCCACCGTGCGCAGCGCCTCCCCCGCGAGCGTCGCGTACTCGTCCTCGACCAGCACGAGCGCAGGCTCGCACCGCGTGAGCACATCGGACAGCTCCCGCGGTGTGAGACGCCACGACAGCGGCACGAGCGCGACGCCGGCGAGGGCGCAGGCGAAGAACACGACGACCTGGTCGGTCGAGTTGCCCGTGACGGTCGCGATGCGATGGCCGGGCCCGTAGCCGGCGGCCCGCAGTCCCTCCGCGAGGGTCACGGCACGGCCGGCCAGCGTGCCGTAGTCGATCGTGACGCCGCGGTCGTCGATCGCGATGCGCGTCGGCGACTGCGTCGCGCGGTCGGTGATCCAGCGACCGATCGTGTGCGGACCGTCGTCGAGGAGGGCGTCCCACGTCATACCCGCACCTCCAGGTCGCTCGTGGCATCCATCTCGGCGTCGTCCGCTGCCAGCAGCGCGACCCGCGCGCGCTCGCCGCGTCGCCGACGCGCCGCGGCGTCGATCGTGCCCGCGATGCCGCCGGGCAGGAACATGACGACGACGATGAAGAGCACGCCGAGCAGGAACAGGGGCTCCGAGAGCGGGATGCGCAGGACGTCGGGGAGTCCCGCGATCGCCTCGGATCCGGCGAGGACCGTCAGCCGCTGATCGAGCAGCGTGTAGAGCACACCGCCCACAATGGCACCCCACCGGAATCCCACGCCACCGAGCACGACCATGACGAGGATCGTGATCGTGAGGTCGGCCGAGACCGACCGCGGCACGGTGCCCGACTGCAGGAGCATGTACGCGACGCCGGCGAGGCTCGCGAGCACGGCGGCGATGACGAAGACGAAGAGCTTCGCGCGATACGGGCGCAGCCCCAGCACCCGCACGCGCTGCTCGTTCTCGCGCGTCGCACGCACGAGGTGGCCGAGGCGCGAGGTGTCGACCCACAGCGTCACGAGGTAGACGACGACGAGCACCGCGAGGGCGAACCAGTAGAGGTTTCGCGTGTTGACGACGCCGATGAGGAAGTCGGGCACCTGCTCGGTGTCGAGGCTCAGGCCCTCCTCGCCGCCGGTGACCCCGGAGTTGCGGCGCACGAGCACCGACCCCGCCTGCGCGAACGCAAGTGTCACCATCGCGAACGGGATGCCCGACACCCGCATCGCGACGGCCCCCGTCGCGAGGGCGATGACCATGCCGCCGAGCAGGGCGACGAAAACTCCGGGCCACAGCGGGACGCCGAAGTGCTCGAGCGCGATTCCGAGGCCGTAGGCGCCGGCGCCGAAGTAGAGCGCGTGGCCGAAGGACAGCATCCCGGCACTTCCGAGCAGGAGGTTGTACGACAGCGCGAGCGCCGCGAACACCATGCACAGCGACAGCAGGGCGAGCGTGCCGGGCATGTACGTCGGCGTGGGCAGGATGCCGGGGAGCGAGAGGTTGAGCAGCGGCAGGATCGCCATGAAGACGACGAGGGCTGCGCCCGCGATCGCGGGCAGGAAGCGGCGGACGGAGGTCATGCCTTCCTCCCGAGGAGTCCCGAGGGCCGCACGAGCAGCACGATGGCCAGGAGCGCCACGACGATGAAGTCGCCGGTTCCGCCGAGGTAGAAGTTCGCGAACTGCTGCAGGACGGCGACGAGCACGGATGCCACGGCCGCACCGGTGAGCGATCCGAGACCGCCGACGACCGTGACGATGAACGCGAAGATCAGCAGCGTCGAACCGAGCGTCGCCGACACGAAGGTGGAGTAGTGCATCGCGAGGACTCCCCCGATGCCCGCGGCGGCCCCGCCGATCGCGAAGACGAGCGTGAACGAGCGGCGCACGTCGATGCCGAGCGCCGTGACCATCGACCGGTTCTCGACGCCGGCCCGGATGATCATGCCGTAGCGCGTCTTCTGCAGGAACAGCACGAGGGCCAGGAGCACGAGCGCGGCGGCGATCATGAGCACCCAGTAGGTGTTCGGGATGCGGGCGCCGAAGACGTCGGTCGTCTGCGTGAGCCACGCGGGCCCCGAGATGTGGATGGGGTCGGTGCCCCAGATGCCCTCGAAGAGCGCCACCGCGGCGAACGAGAGCCCGACCGTCACGAGCACCTGCTCGATGTGCCGCTCGTAGAGCGGACGGATGAGCACGAGCTCGGTGAGGGTCGCGAACAGGGCGCCGACGATCGCGCCGACGGCGATCGACGCGAGGAACGACCACCACGAGTCGGTGCCGAGCGCCTGCGCGACGATCCAGCCGAGGAACGCGCTGAGGGTGAGGAACGCGCCGTGCGCGAAGTTGAGCACGTGCATGAGGCCGTAGATGAGGCTGAGCCCGCTCGCGACGAGGAAGTAGAGGGCGCCGAGGCCGACGCCCGTGATGAGGGTGAGGACGAGGGTGCTCACTTCGACTCGCTCCGCTCGCTCAGGGCGTCGGGTGTCTCGGCCTCCGCGTGGACGCCGAGAAGCCGGCGGGTCAGGTCCTCGTCCGCGAGGATGTCCCGCGCCGGGCCGGCGTGCGCGACGCGCCCGCCGCTGATGACGATCGCGTCGCCCGCGAGCCGCCGCACGACGTCGAGGTTCTGCTCGACGAGCAGGATCGGCACGGACTTCGCCGCCTCTTCGAGGGCGTCGGCGACCTCGGTCACGATCTTCGGGGCGAGGCCCTTCGTGGGCTCGTCGACGAGGAGGATCCGGTTGTCGTTGAGGAGCGCGCGCGCCACCGACACCATCTGCTGCTGGCCGCCCGACAGAGTCCCGGCGGCCTGGTCGCGGCGCGCGACGAGGTCGGGGAACAGCGCCTCGACGAGTTCGCGGCGCGGGCTGCGCTGACGCTCCGCGAGCGCGAGGTTCTCGGCGACGGTGAGCTTCGAGAAGACCTCGCGATCCTCGGGCACGTACCCGACGCCCCGCTGCACGATGCGGTGCGTCGCGAGCCCGTCGATGCGCTCGCCGGCGAGGCGCACCTCGCCGCGTCGGTGGATGAGCCCGAGGATGCCGCGGATGGTCGAGGTCTTGCCGGCGCCGTTGCGTCCGAGGACCGCCGTGATCCCCGTCGACGGCACCGAGAACGTGACGTCTTCCACGACCTGCTGACCGCCGATCGTGCAGCGCAGGTTCGAGACCTCGAGGATCGGGGGTGCGGGGGGAGGGAATCCCCCCGCAGGATCAGAGGTGGATGGGCCGCTCATGCCGCCGTCCCCAGGTACGCGCTCTGCACGAGCGGGTTCGCCATGACGTTCTGCGGGGTGTCGAAGGCGATGATCGTGCCGAAGTACATCACCGCGACCTTGTCGACGAGCCCCATGAGCACGTCGATGTGGTGCTCGACCATGAGCACGGTGCAGCCCTTCTCGCGCTGCATCGCGCGGATGTTCTCGACGAGCCCCGCGACGTCGCCCGACGCCACGCCCGCCATGGGCTCGTCGAGCAGCACGAGGCTCGCCTCCGTCGCCAGCAGCACGGCGATCTCGAGCTTGCGCTTGTCGCCGTGCGAGATATCGCCCGCGAGCGCGTCGCTCTTGTGGCCGAGTCCGACCGCCTCGAGCTTCTCGAGTGCGACGCGGGTCGCGGCATCCCCTCCCCGCGGGAATCGGAAGAGCGAGTAGTCGCCGCCGATCGACACCTGAGCTGCAAGGCGCACGTTCTCGAGCACCGTGAGCTTCGGGAACAGACTCGAGGTCTGGAAGGTGCGCCCCAGTCCCGCCCGCGCCCGCGCGGGCACCGACGCCGTCGTGATGTCGCGGTCGTCGAGGACGACGCGGCCCGACGTCGGCTTCACGAGGCCGGAGACCACGTTGAAGAGCGTGGTCTTCCCGGCGCCGTTGGGCCCGATGACGCCGACCAGCGAGCCGGCGGCGACGTCGAGGTCGATATCCTTCAGGATTGTCGCGCCGCCGATCTGCAATCCGAGGCCTTCGACTCGGAGGGCGGATCCGCGCGGTGCGGACGGGATGGGAGCGTTCATCGTGCGCTGATTCTCCGGCGGGTCACTGGGCTTCGGCGGGAGCGACGTCGTCGGCCGAGACCGTGTCGACGAGCTCGGGAGTGAACGTGGCGCCGTCGGCGACGAGCTTCACCTGGTACATGTCCTGGAGAAGCGCGTGGTCGCTCGCGCGGACCGTCGTCTTGCCCTTCGGACCGTCGAACTCGAAGCCCTCGAGCGCCTTGATCATGGCCGCGACGTCGCCCTTGCCCTCCTTGATGGCGTGCACGATCATGATGGCCGCGTTGAAGCCGTCGGGGCTGAACAGGTCGGGCGTGCCTCCGGCATCCTCGATCGCGGCGACCATGGCGTCGTTGACGTCGTTGTCGGGAGCGCCCGGGAAGTAGTGGTTGAGGAAGCTGATCTTCTCGGATGCCTCGCCGTAGGCGCCGAAGGTCGCCGAGTCGCCGAGTCCCGTCACGACGGGGATCGCATCGAGCACGCCCTGCTGGCTCATGGCCTGCCACATCGCGCCCGAGGTCGCGCCGGCCCACGCCACGAAGACGAGGTCGGGGTTCCCGGCGAGCACCTGCTGCGCGAACGGGGTGAACTCGGTCGCGTCCTCGGGCACCAGCACGGAGTTCACCGTCGCGCCCTTTGCGCCCAGGATCGCCTTGACCGCGGCCTCGTTGCCCGTGCCGAACGCCGTGTTCTGCGCGAGGACCGTGATCGTCTTGCCCTCCAGATCGTCGAGGAAGGTGCCCGCGGTCGCGACGTCCTGCGCGCTCTGGCGACCCGAGCGGAACGTGTACTCGTTGATGCCCGTGATGGCGTCGGCTGCCGCGGGGCCGGAGATGTAGAGGATCTTGTTCTGCGCGGCCTGCTCGGCGACCGCGAGCGCGACGCCGGACGACGCCGTGCCGGCGATGATGTTCACGCCCGAGCCGATGAGCTCCTTGACGGCTGTCACGGCCTTGTCGGGATCGCCGGCGTCGTCGCGGTTCTCGACGGTGATCGTGGTGCCGTCGATCTCGCCCGATCCGTCGGTCGCGTAGTCGAGGCCCGCCGTGAAGGCATCCAGATACTGCTTCCCGTAGCCTGCGAGCGGACCGGTCTCGCTCGTGACGATGCCCACCGTCACCTCGGCGGGGCCGGCGTCGTCGGTCGAGGCGGGCTCGCCGCCCGCGGTGGTCGGCGCGCACGCCGCCAGGACGAGGGCGGCCGTGGCGACCACGGAGCCCAGGAGCAACTTCTTCGTAACCCGCATGTGCGTGCCTTTCACCGTTGGAAGGTTCTGCTGTTGGTGCTACCTGAAGGGTGATTCAGGTTCCTGCAAATGTAGGAAACGGAACCGGCTTTCGTCAAGTCGGCTCGATCGATACCCTCGGTATATATCTTTGGTATGCTTTTCCGGTGACGCACGACCACGACCACGACATCGAGACGCTCATCGTCGCGGCGCACGCCCTGACCCGGGTGGCGGCGCTCGAGACCCGCAACGAGACGCCTTCCGCCCAGTGGCGGACCGTCACGATCCTGCGCGATCGCGGCCCGCTGCGCGTCGGCGAGCTGGCGAGCCTCAGCCGAGTGACACAGCCCGGCATGACGCGGCTCGTCGGCCAGATGGCCGAGCAGGGGCTGGTCGAGCGATCGACGGATGCCTCCGACTCGCGCGTGACGATCGTGTCGGTCACTCCCCTCGGTCTCGAGGCGCTCGACACGTGGCTCGTCCAGCTGACCGCCGCACTCGCGCCGCACTTCGAAGACCTCACCGATGATGAATGGAGCGCTGTGCGCACGACCGCCGCCGTCCTGTCCCGCAAGATCGCCGCCGTGGAGGTCGCCCGATGAGCGCCTCCACCGGCTCTGCCGTCTGGCGGCAGCCCGGCCAGGTCTGGGCCGTCGCCTTCGCGTGCGTCGTCGCGTTCATGGGCATCGGCCTGGTCGACCCGATCCTCCCGGCGATCGCGGACTCGCTTGAGGCGAGCCCCGTGCAGACCGAGCTGCTGTTCACGAGCTACCTGCTCGTCACGGGCCTCGCGATGCTCGTCACGAGTTGGATCTCGAGCCGCATCGGCGCGAAGGCCACCCTCCTGACCGGCCTCGGCCTCATCGTGGTCTTCGCGCTCCTGTGCGCGCTGAGCGGCAGCGTCGACGCCATCATCGCGTTCCGCGCCGGCTGGGGCCTGGGCAACGCCCTGTTCATCTCGACGGCGCTCGCGACGATCGTCGGCGCCGCGACCGGCGGCAGCGGTGCCGCGATCATCCTCTACGAGGCCGCGCTCGGCCTCGGCATCGCGATCGGTCCGCTCCTGGGCGGGATCCTGGGCGAGGTCAGCTGGCGCGGCCCGTTCTTCGGCGTCGTGACGCTCATGGCGATCGCGTTCGTCGCCGTGCTCGTGCTCCTGCGCGGACCCTTCGAGAAGCGCGCCCCGGTGCCGCTCTCGGCACCGTTCAAGGCGCTGCGCCACCCGGCGCTCGCGATCCTCGCGATCGCCGCCCTCTTCTACAACATCGGCTTCTTCGTGCTGCTCGCCTTCTCGCCCTTCCCGCTCGGGTTCGGCGCCATGGGCATCGGCCTGACCTTCTTCGGCTGGGGCGTCGCTCTCGCCATCACGAGCGTGTGGGTCGCGCCGCTCCTGCTGCGCCGGCTCACGCGCACGGCGGTCATGCTCATCGTGCTGCCGCTCCTCGCGCTGGATCTGCTCGTGGCCGCCGTCTTCGTCACGATTCCCACCGCGCTCGTGATCAGCATCATCGTCGGCGGCCTGCTTCTCGGCGTCATGAACACCGTGCTCACCGAGTCGGTCATGGAGGCGACCGACCACCCCCGCGCCGTGGCGTCGTCGGCGTACTCCGCCGTGCGCTTCCTCGGCGGCGCCGCCGCTCCCCCGATCGCGGCGCTCCTGTGGCACGCCTTCGGCCCGTCGGTTCCGTACGTGTTCGCCGCCCTGTCGGTGCTCATCGCGACGGCGACCCTGGCGATCGGCCGTCGGCGCCTGCGCCACATCGACGCGATCGAGGCGGACATCGCCGATGAGGCCGCGTCCGTGCTGGTCGGCGACGCCGCCTGACAGCCGCTGAGACCCGCTTGACCCGAGGAGGGCTCCCGCCGTTTCGCGGGGGCCCTCCTCGCCCTTTCGCTCACCCGTCCCTGATCTCGGCTGGATGTGACGACACGCCGACACCGCGCCGGGTTCCAGCACTTCAGCCCCACCGAGCCGAGCCGCGGGACGCCCTCGACGGCGTATCGTCCGCGTGGGGGGGTCGGATGACTGACCCCGGAAGCAGAAAAGGGCCCCGCTCACGCGGGGCCCTTTCCGATCTGTGCACCCCCTGGGACTCGAACCCAGAACCCACTGATTAAGAGTCAGTTGCTCTGCCGATTGAGCTAGAGGTGCATCCGTTCGCACGGGGCGAACCGAGGGACCACGTTACCTCACGATGCGGCTACATGGAAATCGAGGCATGCGCGGGCGATTATCCTTGAGTCGTGCCCACCCCCCACGACCTCCCGCGCTTCGACGCGCCCTTCGACGGGGACCTCCAGGCCGATCTCGATCTCGCGCTCCGGCTCGCCGACGCCGCAGACGCCGCGTCGATGGCGCGCTTCGACGCGCCCGACCTCGACGTGCGCACGAAGACCGACGCGAGCCCCGTGACCGAGGCCGACCTCGCCACCGAGCGTGCCATCCGCGGCATGCTCGAGACGGAGCGGCCCGGCGACGGGGTCTTCGGCGAGGAGTTCGGCGTCACGGGCGATTCGGTCCGCCAGTGGATCATCGACCCGATCGACGGCACCGCGAACTACCTCAAGGGCATCCCCATGTGGGCGACGCTCATCGCGCTGAGCGTCGACGGCGTGCCGCGCGTCGGCGTCGTGAGCCAACCCGCGATCGGGCGACGCTGGTGGGGAGCATCCGGCCTCGGCGCCTGGACCAACACGACCGACGGCGGTACCCGCCGCATCAGCGCGAGCCGCATCGACGCCGTGAGCGACGCCAGCGTGAGCTTCCAGAGCATCGCGCAGTGGCGCGGCGCCGGCCGGCTCGACGCGCTCGAGCGCCTCACGAGCGCCGTCTGGCGCGACCGCGGCTATGGCGACGCGTGGCCGTACATGCTCCTCGCCGAGGGGCGTCTCGAACTCGTCGCCGAATTCGACGTCAAGGAGTACGACATCGCGGCGCATGTGCCGATCGTGCTCGAAGCCGGCGGCCGGTTCACGTCGTTCGACGGCTCCGACTCGATCTCGGCCCGCTCGTCGCTCGCGACGAACGGCGTGCTCCATCAGGACTTCCTCGACCTCCTGCATCCCCCCGCCCCCACGGAGACCTCTCGATGACCCGACTCCTCCCGCGGTACGTCGCGATCGCCACGATCGCCGCGACCGCGCTGTTGGCGAGCGCCTGCTCGTCACCCGCACCCGAGCCGACGACCGCCCCGACGAAGACCGCCGAGGTGAAGCCGAGCGTCGCACCGGAGGCCACGCCCACCGCGACCGCCGACGCCGGTGCCGATCCGACGTGCGAGACGATCATCTCGTCGACGACGGTCGCCGACTTCGAGTCGCTCGGCTGGACCTCGCTGAGCGACCCGTTCTCGGTCGGCGGCGTCGATCTCGACGGAGGCGTCCAGTGCATCTGGGGCGACTTCTCCACCGCGAGCGACCACGTGCAGATCTTCGGCTGGGCACCCATCACCGACGCAGAGGCCAAGAAGGCGCAGGACGCGCTCGAGGGCGAGGGATGGCGCGTCGAGGAGTCGGCGGACGGCGTGTACGTCACCGAGAGCGCTGACACCGTCCAGACGCCCGACGACCAGGGCTACGGTCTGACGTACCTCTTCGGCGAGGGCTGGGTGAAGTACGCCGACACGAAGCAGGGGATCATCCTGATCGAGTGGCCGCAGAGCTGACGCGTCAGCGGCGGAACTGCCGCCAGAGCGTGTCGGCGAGCCACGACCGGTAGGCCTCCATCGTCCAGCCGCTCTGCAGCACGAGCTGCTGGTGGCTTTCCGGCGACCACAGGAACGACAGGGCGTCCGCGGATGCCTCGGCCTCCGCGTCGCCCGAGACGATTCCGCGATCCCGCAGCAGCGCAATGACCCTGCCGTAGTCGTCGCGGCGCCGAGCCAGCAGCCCGTCGAGGGCGATCGCGATCTCCGGATCGGCGTTCGCGGCGCTGAGCAGCTCGGTCCACAGCACGCTCGTGCGCGCGTTCGCGTCGGCGATGAAACGGGCGACGGAGGCCACGAACTCCGCGTCACCGGCAATGGCGGTCAGCTCGCGGCCGGTCTGACTCTCGGCGATCGGCGCCTCACCTTCCGCGCCCGCGAAGGCGTGCTCGAAGGCTCGAAGCAGCAGGTCGCGCTTGGGTCCGTTCGCCTTCACCGTCTCGGGCGACACCCCGGCACGCTCGGCGATGTCGACGAGCGACGTGCCGCTGTAGCCGCGTTCCGCGAAGCAGAGGGCGGATGCCTCGAGCACGCGCTGCCGGGTCGCCGCGGCCTGTTCGCTGCGCAGCGCCGAACGATAGGCGCGAGTGGAAGTGGCCGTCATCCGTGTCCCCTTATTGACTAACCTCATGAGGTAGTGAATACTCCAACGGTAGCTCCAATCGTAGACCACGCTCCGATCCGCTCGAGGTGCCGCCCATGACTTCCGTCCTCATCCTGTCCACGCCCGTCCGCGGGCACGTCGCACCCCTGCTCGCGGTCGCGACCGCGCTCGTCGCCGCGGGCGATCGCGTCCGCTTCATGACGGGTGCGCGCTACCGCGACGACGTCGTCGCGGTAGCGCGCACCCGTCCTGAAGCGGACGCGACCGCCCGCGGCGACGAGCGCGGTCGCGACCGCGCTCGTCGCCGCGGGCGATCGCGTCCGCTTCATGACGGGTACGCGCTACCGCGACGACGTCGTCGCGACGGGCGCCGAGTATCTGCCGCTCCCGGCCGACGCCGATTTCGACGATCGTGACGTCGACCGCGCGTTCCCGGGACGAGTCGGGCTCACCGGGCCGCGCGGCATCCGCTACGACATGATCGAGATCTTCCTGCGGCCGGCTCCCGTGCAGCTCCGCGCGGTGCGGAGGGCCCTCGTCGCCGAGCCGACCCACGCGATCCTCACCGAGCCCATGTTCGCCGCGGCCGCGTTGCTGACCGCTCTGCCGCGATCCGAGCGCCCGCTCGTCGTGGCGCTCGGGATCATCCCGCTCGGTCTGAAGCATCCCGATGTCGCTCCGTTCGGGCTCGGCATCCCGCCCATGCCCGGCCCTCTCGGGCGACTGCGCAACGCGCTCCTCACGATCACGGCGGAGAAGGGTGTCTTCGGGCCCGTGCAGAAGTTCGCCGACGATCTCGCGAAGCAGGAGGTCGGTCGTCCGCTGCCGCGCTTCTTCCTGGACTGGGCCGCCGGCGCCGACGCCCTCGTGCAGTTCACGGTGCCGGAGTTCGAGTATGCGCGGCCCGGACTGCCCGACACCGTGACGTTCGCGGGTCCCGTCACCCGCGCGGTCGCCTCGACGACGCCCCTGCCGGACTGGTGGGACGACCTGTCCCGTGACGCGCCCGTCGTGCACGTGACGCAGGGCACGGTCGCCAACTCGGAGTGGAATCTCATCGAGCCCACCGTCCGTGCGCTCGCCGACGAGCCGGTGCTCGTCGTCGTGAGCACCGGCGGCCGCCCAGTCGACACACTTCCCCGCGATCTGCCCGCGAACGTCCGGGCCGCGAGCTTCCTGCCGTACGACCGCCTCCTCCCCCTCACCGACGTCTACGTGACCAACGGCGGCTACGGCGGCGTGCACTTCGCGCTCGAGCACGGGGTGCCGATCGTCGTGGCAGGGCGCACGGAGGACAAGACCGAGGTGAGCGCGCGGATCGCCTGGAGCGGCGTGGGCGTCGACCTGCGCACCGACGAGCCGACCCCCGCCCAGGTCAGGACGGCGGTGCGCCGGGTGCTCGCCGACCCGGGCTTCGCCGAGCGTTCCGCGGCGATCGGCGAGGCGATCCGCCGGTCGCCGGGGCCCGCAGCCGTCCACGACGTCATCGCGCGGGCTCTCGACGCCGCCCCGCTGTCCGGTTCGTGATCCCCGCGGTGCCCGCTTCGCGCGCGGCAGGTTAGCCTGGAGGGGACGCCGCGCCGCGGCATCCCCTTCTCCCCTCCCGACGGACAGGACCACGCTTGTCGCGCTCGACCAGCCTCGATGCGCCCGGCTGGCGTACCTGGACGGTCTGGACGATCGGCGTCCTCGCGTATGTCGTCGCGATCATCAACCGCACGTCGTTGTCGTCTGTCGGCGTGGATGCCGCAGTCCGGTTCGATGCGGATGCCTCGACCCTGTCGATGTTCGCCGTCATCCAGCTCGCCGTCTACGGCGGCATGCAGATCCCCGTGGGGATCCTCCTCGATCGCTTCGGCGCGAGGCCGATCATCGCGATCGGCATGGTGCTCATGGCGATCGGACAGGGTGTCATGGCCTTCGCCGACGTCGTGAGCATCGGCATCGTCGCGCGCGTGCTCATCGGCGCGGGCGACGCGGCCGTCTTCCCGAGCGTGCTGCGGGTCATCGCGACATGGTTCCCGCAGCAGCGGGCGCCTCTGCTCGTGCAGCTGACGGGAATCATCGGCCAGTTCGGGCAGATCCTCGCCGTCGTTCCGCTCGCGGCGCTCCTCCACGCGACGTCGTGGACCGTCGCCTTCGGGAGCCTCGCCGGACTCGCCGTGCTCTTCGCGATCCTGACGTTCGCGATCATCCGCAATCGCCCACCCGAACGCGAATCCGATCCGGTCGATGTCTCGGTCAACACCGACACGGGCGCCATCAAGATCGTGCGCTCGTCCGCCGATCTGCGCGAGGGCTTCCGCGAGTCCTGGGGACACCCGGCGACACGGCTGGGCTTCTGGTCGCACTTCACGACCCCGTTCGCCGGCACGGCGTTCATGCTGCTGTGGGGCTTCCCGTTCCTGACGGCCGGAGAGGGCCTCAGCCCCGCCACGGCCTCCTTCGTCATGACGGCGTTCGTCGTGTTCGGCATCGTGCTCGGCCCGGTCATCGGAGCGCTCTCGAGCAGGCATCCGACCAGGCGCTCGCGCTGGCTCGTGCTGCCGACGGTCGTCTTCCAGGCCGTCATGTGGATCGTCGTGATCCTCTGGCCGACCGCCGCGCCAGTGTGGCTGCTGCTCATCCTGATGTTCGCCCTCGCAACCGGGGGGCCGGCCTCGATGATCGCCTTCGACCATGCGAGGACCTTCAACCCGAGCCACCGGCTCAGCACGGCGACGGGGATCGTGAACGGCGGCGGATTCATCGCCGCGCTCATCGCGATCCTCTTCATCGGCATCGCCCTCGACCTGCAGGGCGCCGGAACGCCGGCGACCTATTCGCTCGACGCGTTCCGCATGGCCTTCCTGACGCAGATCCCGCTCTGGCTCGCCGGTTCGATCGCGATCATCGTCGAGCGCAGCCGCACCGTGCGCCACATCGGCGGCGTGCACAACTTCCCGCAGGGCCCCGGCCGCGACGACGAGTAGCCGTCTGCGCCGGCCTCAGTTCGCCGGCTGGACCACCAATCCCGTCCCTCCGCCCCGGCGCACAGGTTCGGCGACCGCTGTCATCAGCCCATCGGGCGACACCTCGATCGCGGCCACGGCGCCGATCTCGGCCATGTCGCTGAACCGATACCCGAACGGCGTGAGCAGCGCCTCGTACGCGGAGCGGAACGCGGGCTCGGCGACCACGGTCGCCGTGTTGCGCTGCGAGGCACGCGGTGCCGCGACGGCCTGAGGCAGGGTCATCCCGAGATCGATGCGGTTGATGAGCACTTGCGCCACGGTCGTGATGATCGTCGAGCCGCCCGGCGACCCGACGACGTAGCGCACGGCGCCGTCGTCGAGCACGATCGTCGGCGACATCGACGAACGGGGACGCTTGCCCGGAGCGGGCAGGTTCGGATCGGTCGGACTCGTGGGCGCGAAGTTGAAGTCGGTGAGCTCGTTGTTGAGCAGGAACCCGCGGCCGGGAACCGTCATGCCCGACCCGCCGGTCTGCTCGATCGTGAGCGTGTAGGCGACGGCGTTGCCCCACCGGTCGACGACGGACAGGTGAGTCGTCGAGATGTTCTCGGTGTCGGGCGCCGCCGCGGCGGCGGCGGCCTGACATCCGGCGGCGTCGAGCGGGGCGGGAGCCACGGGCTTCACCGAGGCGACGGCAGGGTCGATGACGCAGGCGCGCGCGTCCGCGAACTCCTGGCTGAGCAGCGTCTGCGTAGGCACGTCGACGTATGCCGGGTCGCCGACGTAGGCGCCGCGGTCGGCGAACGCGTGGGCCGTCGCCTCGAGGTACAGGTGGAGGCTCTCGGGCATGTTCGTCGCCGACAGGTCGAAGTCCTCGAGGATGTTCAGGGACTCTCCCACCGTCGTGCCGCCCGATGACGAGGGCGCCATGCCGTACACGTCGAGGCCGTGATAGTCGATGCGCGTCGGGGCCTGCTCGCGCACCGAGTAGTGCGCGATGTCGTCCGCCGTCATCGAGCCCGCATAGACCGGCAGTGGGGCGTCCGCGGTCGTCTGGGGATGCTGGACGATCGACGCGATCTCGTCGGCGATGGCCCCCTCGTAGAAGGCGTCGGTGCCGCGGAGGGAGATCTCGCGCAGCGTCTGGGCGAGATCCGGGTTCTTGAAGGTGGATCCCACCGCCGGCGGAGCGCCGTTCGGCAGGAACAGCGCAGCCGTGGCGGGGAACTGCGCGAATCGCTGCTGGTTGTCGGCCGTCTGCTGCGCGAACGTCTGGTCGACGCGGAAGCCGCGCGTGGCCACGAGGATCGCGGGCTTGAGCATGTCCTTCAGGGAGCGCGTGCCGAACCGGTCGAGCGCCGTCTCCCAGGTCGCGAGGGTGCCGGGCACCCCCACCGACAGTCCCGAGGAGACCGCATCGGCGAAGGCGTACGGCTTCCCCGTGGCGGGGTCGATGAACGACGTCGCCGTCATGCCGGCGGGCGCCGTCTCGCGGCCGTCGATCGTCGACACGGTGCCGGTGGCGGCGTCGAAGTAGACGAAGTACCCGCCCCCGCCGATGCCGGCACTGTACGGCTCGGTGACGCCGAGCGCGGCCGCCGTCGCGACAGCTGCGTCGGCCGCGTTCCCGCCCTTGCGGAGCACCTCGAGCCCCGCGGCGCTCGCCTCCGCATCGACGGATGCCACGGCACCGCCGTACCCCGTCGAGGTCGAGGGCGCCGGCGGCGCAGGTCGTCCCGCCGCGACTGAGACCTGGGACGCCGATGCCGGGGCCGCGACCGCGGCGAGAGCGAGACCTGCGCTGAGCAGGACGCCGGCAGCGGCGCGTGCGGAACGATGCGTGACGGTGACCATGAGGACCCCCCATTCGGATGGGTGGCGAGGGTCGATGGCTTCACGCTAGCCGGGAACCTGTGAGGCGGCAATGGTTCGCCTATGCGCTGCGATGTGGTGGCCGCGAACGCTCGTGGCTCGCCCCGGCTAGGCTCGATCGCTATGGCAATCGGAGCGACCATCCACACGTTCGCGGTGCAGCTGGCCGACGTCGACCGCGGAGTGTATGAGGATCTGACGCTGCGCGTGGCGCGGCATCCCTCCGAGACCGATGCCTTCATGCTCACCCGCGTGCTCGCCTACTGCCTCGAGTACGAGGACGGCATCGCGTTCAGCGAGGGCGTCTCGGCGACCGACGAGCCCGCGGTCTACGCGCGCGATCTGACGGGGGCGCTCACCGCCTGGATCGAGGTGGGTGCTCCGGATGCCGCGCGCCTGCACTCGGGGAGCCTTCAGGCCGCGCGGGTCGCCGTATACACGCATCGGGATCCCGCGAAGGTCGCAGCGGCGTGGGCGGGCAAGAAGATCCATCGGGCCGGCGAGGTGCGCCTCTACAGCTTCGACCCCGGGTTCATCGACGCCGCGATCGCGGGCCTCGAGCGCCGCAGCACGATGACGGTCTCGGTCATCGAGCGTCGCCTGTACCTCGAGCTGAACGGCGCGACGTACGAGTCGGACGTGCACGAGCAGAGCGCCGCCTGAGCGATAGCGTCGGACCGTGGGCGATGCTCGCCCGGCGAGGAGTGATGCGATGGAGCAGTTCGACACGATCGTCGTCGGGGCGGGCGTCTCGGGGCTCAGCGCGGCTCGCCTCCTGACGCGGGCGGGTCAGCGCGTCGTCGTGCTCGAGGCTCGCGATCGCGTGGGCGGCCGCGTGTGGACCGTCCGGCACGAGGGCCACGTGACCGATCTCGGGGCATCCTGGATCCACGGCGTCACGGACAGCCCGGTCGCCGCCGCCGCTGAGACGTTCGGCATGCCGACCGTCGAGTTCACCGTGGGCGGCTATCAGCCCGACAGCCGACCGATCGCCTATTACGGTCCCGACGGACGGCGGCTGTCGGATGCCGCGACCCAGGCGTTCGTCGATGACATCCACGCCGTGGATCAAGCGTTGTCCGGGGTCGTCGCCGAGTCGGATCCGGATGCCTCTTACCGCGACGTCACGGAGGCAGCGCTGGCTCTCCAGGGCTGGAGCGAGGAACGCGCCCAGCGCGTGCGGGAGTATCTCGAGCACCGCTCGGAGGAGCAGTACGGGGCGTGGATCGAAGACCTCGCCGCGCACGGCCTCGACGACGATTCGATCGAGGGAGACGAGGTCGTGTTCCCCGACGGCTACGACCGCCTGCCGGCGCGCCTCGCCGAGGGGCTCGACGTCCGCCTCACGCACGAGGTGTCACGCGTCGCCTGGTCGACGGACGGCGTGGTGGTCACAGCGGATCGCGGAGCCTTCTCCGCGGCCTCCGCCATCCTGACGGTGCCGGTCGGAGTGCTGCAGTCCGCGGAGTTCGTCATCGATCCCCCACTGCCCGAGCCGGTGAGCAGCGCGCTCGGTCGCCTGCGGATGAACGCGTTCGAGAAGGTGGTGCTCCGGTTCCCGACGAAGTTCTGGGACGACGGCGTCTACGCCATCCGCCAGCAGGGGCCCGAGGGCCGGTGGTGGCACTCCTGGTACGACCTCACCGCCCTCCATGGCGAGCCCACGCTGCTCACGTTCGCCGCCGGCCCGGCAGCCGTCGCGACGCGCGACTGGGACGAGAAGCGGATCGCCGAGTCGGTGGTCGCACAGCTGCGACGCCTCTACCCGAACCGCGTCGAAGCCCCCAGTCACGTCCTGGTGTCGGATTGGCAGGACGACCCGTACTCGCACGGGTCCTACGCCTACATGACCGTCGGCTCGACGACGGACGATCACGACGACCTCGCGACGCCGATCGGCGGAGTGCTCCACCTCGCCGGCGAAGCGACCTGGACCGACGACCCGGCGACCGTCCCGGCCGCCATGTACTCGGGCCATCGCGCCGCGGAGAACGTCCTCGGGCATGCGGTGCCGATCAACGGGCTGTGGGCGGACTGAGTCGGCGTGGACGAGAAGAGCCCGCCTTCCGCACGGTTGCGCGGGAGACGGGCTCTCATCGGTGACAACGGCTGGTGGAGATGGGGGGAATCGAACCCCCGTCCATCGCTGAGTAACGGCGGTTTCTCCGGGCGCAGTCTGTATGAGCGTTCTGCTCGGCCCCGACCTTTGTCACAGACACCTAAGTCGACAGGCCCAGCCTGAAAAGAGTCCCGCGTGACGCTCAGGCGTCGTCACGCAGCAAGATCCCTAGATGACGCCAAGGACCGTGACGGGATCAGTCACGGATTGACGGAGTCGGGCTCGCTGCTTAGGCAGCGAGGGCGAACTCGGACTGCTTGTGTTCGGCAGTTATTGGTTTGCAGGGGGCGTTCACGAGATAACCCTGCATCCTCGGCCCGCTTCACGCAGATTCGCAGGCGATGTCGAAACCGATCATCCCCGTGTCCTCGAATCGAGGTGGTGCTTCGTTCGAAGCGGCCGTTGTCACGCTGTGGAGTTTCCAAATCGGGAGCGTTCGCACCCGAGCACATCAGAATACAACGGATCGACGACAAGACGCATTCCCGGGGTGCCTGGTATGCCGCCGCTAGCCTGAGGCGATGGGCAGACGTGGGTGGGGCATCCTGATCGGCGCGGTCGTCATCGTCATCGTGGTCGGCGTCGCTGCCGCGGTGCTGCTCGATGGGCGCGGAGAGGCCGCCGGTGAAGCGACGTCCACGCCGACGGAATCCGTTGTCTCTCCGACGCTCTCCGCGACGCCCTCCCCGACGCCGACGCCGTCGCTGACGTCCGGCGAGGCGCCTGCGGACGTTTCGTGCCAGAGCATCTCCAGGACGGCGGTCCAGCAGATGATGACGGAGAACGGCTGGGTCTCCTGGGAGACCCAGAGCGAAC
Organism: Microbacterium alkaliflavum; assembly: GCF_044325405.1. NCBI lineage: Bacteria > Bacillati > Actinomycetota > Actinomycetes > Micrococcales > Microbacteriaceae > Microbacterium > Microbacterium alkaliflavum. The sequence goes on from NZ_JBIQWL010000002.1 coordinate 665,281, forward strand.
AGATCGGCGCGCGCCCGTTCGACCGCTTCCCCGGGGGCGCACCCGCAGGCCACATCGTCTGCCGATGGGGCGAGTCGCCCGACCTCGCGACCGACAACATCATCGATCTCGCCTGGTCGCCGATCGAGCCCGATGCCGCGACCGCCGCCCAGCAGCTGCTCGTCACCGAGGGCTACCAGAGCATCGACGCACCCGAGGGCCTCTATCTCGCGATGACGGGCGCGGGAACATTCGCCGACGACGAAGGCTGGGGCGAGACCTATCTCTTCACGGCCGACGACGTGCGGTGGGCCATGACGAAGGCCGACGTCGCGTACGTGAAGGCTCCCGACGAAGACGGCTGAACTTCGGCTCGGCCGCGTACGATGCCCCTCATGAGCGATGTCGTCATCACGGTCCGCGGTGAGCATGAGGCGCGCGTCGCCCCCGAGGAGGGGGTCGTGCGACTTTCGGTGCGGGCAGAGGGTCCCGAGCGGGGCGGTGTCGTCGAGCGCATCTCCGCCCTCGCCGAGCCGCTGCGCACCGACCTCGGCACCCGTAAGCAGCAGGGTGGCGTGCGGGAGTGGTCGAGCCAGCGAGTCGCCGTCTGGGCCAACCGGCCATGGAGCTCCGACGGCAAGCAGCTGGCCCTCGTGCACTACGCCTCGGTCGAGTTCTCGGCGGTGTTCACCGACTTCGCAGGCCTCTCGTGGTGGATCACGGAGGTCGCCGAGCGAGACGGCGTGCAGGTCGACGGCATCGATTGGCAGCTCACGCGCGCGACCGCGAAGCAGGCGGAGGCAGACGTCGCCGCCGAGGCGGTGCGCGTCGCCGTGGACCGGGCGACGGCCTACGCGCGCGCGATCGGTCTCGGAGCGGTGAGCCCCCTCGAGATCGCGGATGTGGGGCTGCTCTCCCGGGACGAGCCGATGCCGGCACCGATGCCGCGGATGATGAAGGCATCGTTCGCCGCTGACGCCGGGGGCGGCCCGGGCGTCGAGCTGCAGCCCGAGGACATCATCGTTTCGGCGGCGGTCGAGGCCCGGTTCTCCGCGAGGTGATTCGCATATTTTTTCGATTTTCCTCTTGATCCGATCTGACTTTTCGTGCGATAATGCGTAGAGAGATTCGAAGGAGCAAGAGCTGATCGAGTGATCGCTGACACAGGGCAGAGGAAGAGTGCGGACGCCCGCACGGACCGGATCTCGGACCACCTCCCCGTCCCTGAGTCGAGCGACCCCGATGTCTTCCATCCCCGAACCGCATCCCGACCCCGCGCATGTGCGCGCGCGTGACGAGGCGGCGACTTCCGAGCTCGTTTCGGCGTTCCTTGCGACGAAGGCCAGCAAGGCCGCCGACGACGCTCGTGAAATCCGCACCCTCGCGGCGGCGGCGGCGCTGGTCGATGAGCAGCGGTCGCGCCTCACGTCTCGCGCGTCGCTCCAATCCGACATGCCGGCGCGCACGATGGTCGCAGAGCTCGCAGTTGCGGCCCGCGTCAGCGAACGCACCGTCCAGCGCCAACTCGACGAGGCTGCAGATCTGTGCGATCGGTTCACGCCCGTCGTCGAGGCGCTCGACGCGGCTCGCATCTCTCGTGCACACGTCGGGGTGATCCATGACGCCGGGTTCGCGATCCAGGATGACGGGGCGCGCGCCGAGTTCGTCGTCATGGCGATCGCGCAGGCTGAGACGATGACGCCAGGGCGCCTGCGGCCGATCCTGCAGGTCGTGGCCGCGCGGCTCGACACGCGCACCGTGCAGGAGCGACACGATGAGGCTCGAGCGCAGCGCATGGTGCGGCTGGTCGACCGTCGGGACGGGCTGTCCGATCTGACACTGACGGGCGAAGCCGTCCTCGTCCATGGGATCTACGATCGCGTGACGCAGGATGCCCATGCCGTGATCGCGGCCCGTCCCGCCCGTGAACCTGACGGTGGCGGCGCGGGTGGCCCGGGTGCCGCAGGTGCGGTGTCAGACGTCGGCGCAGCTCCCGACACCTTTGGAGCGTCCGACGGGGCTGCGTCGTCGGACGCCGGTCCAGCCCTCAGCCGCGGTGCGGGGGCTGACGCACCCGCCGCCGCGGACACGGCTGATGACTCGTGCGCCGATGACGTCATGCGTGACGACCGGACGATGGATCAGCTGAGGGCTGACATCGTCACCGATCTGCTCCTGACCGGCACGCCGCAGTCGTGTGCCGCCGGCGAAGGGATCGAGACGATCCGCGCCACGGTGCAGATCACGATCCCCGTGCTCACGGCCGTCGGCGCGAGCGACGAACCCGCCGTGCTGGCCGGATTCGGGCCGATCGACCCTGACACCGCGCGTCGCCTCGCTGCGGGAGCAACGGGGTGGGAGCGCGTCATGACCTCCCCCGCCACCGGCGAGGTGCTCGCCGTCGATCGCTATCGATGCACCGCCGACATGAAGCGGTTCCTCTGGGCGCGCGACGAGCGCTGTCGCTTCCCGGGATGCCGGCAGCCGGTGTGGCGATGCGACCTCGATCACACGGTCGACGCCGCGCACGGCGGACCCACGAGCTGCCGAAATCTGGCGCATCTGTGCAAGCGGCACCACATCCTGAAGCACAACAGTCATTGGACCGTCCGCCAGCTCGAGGCAGGGGTGCTCGAGTGGACCAGCCCGACCGGCCGGGTGTACACCGACGTTCCCGATCCGATCGTTCGGTTCATGCCGGAGCCTGCTCGGCGACGAATGGACTTCCGTGATCCGTCTACCTGGGTCGATGTGGACGAAGGCGATCCACCGGGCTTCTGACGTCAGTTCGGCGAGCCCGCCGTCTCAGGCCGCGGAAGCTCCATCCGCTCAGCGCAGGTCGATGACAGCCCGCAACATCCCCGGCTAGTCGCCGAGACGGTTGCGGGTGCGCATCGCGCGCTCCGCTTCGCGCTTGTCCTCGCGCTCGCGGATCGTCTGACGCTTCTCGAACTCGCGCTTGCCCTTCGCAACGGCGATCTCGACCTTCGCGCGGCCGTCCGAGAAGTAGAGCCGCAGCGGGATGAGCGTGTAGCCGCCGGCCGAGATGGCATGGGAGAGCTTGACGATCTCCTCCTTGTGCAGCAGCAGCTTGCGCGTGCGCTTGGCGGAGTGGTTCGTCCAATGCCCCTGCGAGTACTCCGGGATGTTGACCGCGTCGAGGAAGGCCTCTCCCCCGTCGATGTACGCGTAGCCGTCCGACAGGTTGGCGCGACCCTCACGCAGCGACTTCACCTCGGTGCCCGTCAGCACGAGGCCGGCCTCGTACGTCTTCTCGATGGCGTACTCGTGGCGCGCGCGACGGTTGGTCGCGATGATCTTCTCACCGCGTTCCCTGGGCATGACAGAACTCCTTGAACCTGGACGGCCCGCCAGTCTATCTCAGGCGCGGAGCCACCGGCGGATCGCGAAGCCCGCCGACACCGCCGCGAGCCCGACGCCGATGAGGATCAGGATCGGCACGACCGTCCACGCGTCGTCGAGCCCGACCCAGGTCGTGACGAAGTCGACGCGGTTGCGCAGATACTCGTTCACCCCGAAATGCACGCCGAGGAGCACCGCACCACTCGCGAGGATCGACCCGAGGAGCGCCGCGAAGACACCCTCGAGGATGAACGGCGTCTGGATGAACCCATTGGATGCCCCGACCAGGCGCATGATGCCGAGCTCACGTCGGCGGGCGAAGGCCGACAGCCGGATCGTCGTCGCGATGAGGAGCACCGCCGCGATGAGCATGAGCGCAGCGATGCCGACGGCGATGTAGGTCGCGACGGTGAGCGCTGAGAACAGGGGCTCGAGGTACTGCAGCTGGTCCTTGACCTCTTCGACGCCCTGCATGCCCCGGAACGCCTCGATGATGACGTCGGACTGCGTCTGGTCGACGAGGTTGACGCGGAAGGTCTGGTTCACCTGCTCGGGCGTGACGACGCTCGCGGCCTCCTCGCCCACGAGGTCGAGGAGCTCCTGATAGGCCTGATCATGGTCGACGAATTGATACGTGCGGATCAGCGGCGCGAGCGCGTCGCCCTCGAGCTTCGACTTCACCTCGTCGATCTGCTCCTGTGTGGCCGCGCCGCCGGTGCACTCCGCGGTCTGCGACACCGACGTGCACATGTAGATCGCGACCTGCGCGCGATCCACCCAGAAGTCGCGCATCGTGCCGATCTGCATCTGCATGAGAATGGCGGCTCCGACGAACGTGAGCGATACGAACGTCACGAGCACGACCGAGATGACCATCGAGACGTTGCGGCGGAGGCCTGTCATCGCCTCGCCGAGCACGAGTCCGAGCCTCACGACGTGGGCCCCACTTCGTCTTCGCCCTCCGTCGCGCTGTGGCCCAGCCCGAGGCGATCCGCGAGCCCGAGCTCGGCGACGTCGAGCTCGATCTCTTCGGCGATCGGGATGGGGGCCGTGCGCGGACGCGCGACATCGTCGGCTGCGACGCCGTCGTTCGCCTGGGCGAGCGCCTCGGCCGACTCCTCGATGGCGGCCTCCACCGCCTCGGCGACATCGGGCGGCGTATCGGCGTCGGTCGCGCGTTCGGCAGACGCCGCCGCGGCCGCGACGGCGGCGTCGACCGACTCTGAGTCGACGGTGCCGGTCTCGACGATCTCGCGGTGCAGCTCGAGCACGGCAGTGAGCGCCGCGACGGCCGCCGCGCCCTTCTCGGGCTCGGGAGCGAGGCTCGGAAGGCCCGACGTGTCGCCGTAGCCGCCGTGCCGCTCGTCGCGCACCATCTCGCCATTGGAGAGCTCGATGACCCGGCGCTGCATCTGATCGACGAACCCGGCCTCGTGCGTCGCCATCACGACGGTCGTGCCGCCCGCGTTGATCCGCGCGAGCAGCTGCATGATGTCGACGGAGGTCGCGGGGTCGAGGTTGCCCGTCGGCTCGTCGGCGAGCAGCACTTGCGGACGGTTCACCAGAGCGCGCGCGATCGCGACTCGCTGCTGCTCGCCGCCCGAGAGCTCGTGCGGGAGCCGCTTCTCCTTGCCCTTCAGCCCGACGAGGGCCAGCACCTCGGGGACGGCCTGCTGAACGAACGCGTGCGACGACCCGATCACCTGCAGGGTGAATGCGACGTTCTGGAACACGGTCTTCGTCGGCAGCAGCCGGAAGTCCTGGAAGACGGCGCCGATGTGGCGACGGAAATACGGCACCTTGCGGCTCGGAAGCGTCTTGAGATCGCGCCCGAGCACGACGACGCGGCCGTCGGACGGTGTCTCTTCGCGCAGGATGAGTCGCAGACACGACGACTTCCCTGATCCGGACGGACCGACGAGGAAGAGGAACTCGCCGCGAGTCACCTCGAAATCGACGTTGTGCAGGGCGGGTTTCGCGGTGCCGCGAAAGCGCTTCGTGACGTTCTCGAACCGGATCATGGCTCAACGAGCCTAAGCGGAGCGGGCGGGCAGCGTCCGAGCGACACCCGACGAAGGGGATCCCTCTCGACGGGACTTTCGGCCCGAGCCGTGCGCCACGAGCGGCGTGGAATGGAGGTGATATCGGAAGGAAGGAGAGAACGATGTCCTTCGGTCAAGCGATCTCGATCGTCTTCAAGAAGTACACCGAGTTCCCAGGTCGCGCCCCACGGTCGGAGTTCTGGTGGTGGATCGTGTTCACGACCCTCGTCTCGATGCTTCTGACGAGCATCCCGACGCCGGTGTGGACCATCACCGATCAGGGCCAGCTGGCCCTCACAATGACGACAGCTCTCGCCAGCATGTGGGCCATCGCCGTGCTGCTGCCGACACTCGCGGTCACGGTACGACGCTTGCGCGATGCCGGGTACGGATGGGGCCACCTGTTCTGGGTGCTCCTGCCGATCGCTGGAGCGATCGTGCTGATCGTCCTGTGCGCGCAGCCGACGCGGCTCGCGGTTCAGGGGGTCGCGCCACAGGCCTCGTACGAGCCGACGACGAGGTGATTCCCGCACATGAGCGAGTCCCCGGCGGCGCCGGGGACGCAGCCTACTCGTCGTCCTTGCGCTTGCGCCACCGGATGCCGGCCGAGATGAAGCCGTCGAGGTCGCCGTCGAACACGACGGCGGGGTTGCCGACCTCGTAGCCCGTGCGGAGGTCCTTCACGAGCTGCTGGCCGTACAGGAAGTAGGAGCGCATCTGGTCGCCCCAGCTCGCCGTGATCACACCGGCGAGCTCCTTCTTCTTCGCGGCCTCCTCCTCGCGCTGCAGCAGCATGAGGCGCGTCTGAAGCACCCGCATGGCGGCGGCGCGGTTCTGGATCTGCGACTTCTCGTTCTGCATCGACACGACGATGCCGGTCGGAAGGTGCGTGAGGCGCACGGCGGAGTCGGTCGTGTTGACCGACTGCCCGCCGGGACCCGAGGAGCGGAAGACGTCGACGCGGATGTCGCCCTCGGGGATCTCGACCTCCTTGGCCTCCTCCATGACGGGGATGACCTCGACGGCGGCGAACGACGTCTGCCGCTTGTCGGCGGAGCCGAAGGGACTGATCCGCGCGAGACGGTGCGTGCCCGCCTCGACCGAGAGCGTGCCGTAGGCGTAGGGGGCGTCGACCTCGAACGTCGCCGACTTGATGCCGGCGCCCTCCGCATAGGAGGTGTCCATGACCTTGACGGAGTACTTGTGGCGCTCGGCCCAGCGCAGGTACATGCGCATGAGCATCTCGGCGAAGTCGGTCGCGTCGTCGCCACCGGCGCCCGAGCGGATCGTCACGACGGCGGAACGGTCGTCGTACTCGCCGTCGAGGAGCGTCTGCACCTCGAGCTCGCCGATGACGTCTTCGAGCTCGGCGATCTCGTGACGCGCTTCCTCAGCGGAGTCCTCATCGTCCATCTCGTTGGCGAGCTCCACGAGCACGTCGAGATCGTCCAGTCGCTGCTCGACATCGGTGATGCGCTTGAGCTCGGCCTGACGGTGGCTGAGGGCGCTCGTGACCTTCTGCGCCTTCTCGACGTCGTCCCACAGATCGGGGGCACCCGCCTCTTCGCTCAGTCGCGCGATCGCGGCGTTCAGGCCCTCGACGTCCACCACCGCCTTGATGTCGGCGAACGTGGAGCGCAGGGCCTGGATATCGGCGGACGGATCGAAGTCGAGCATGACAGTCCAGACTAACGTGGAAGCGATGTCCGACAGCACCGAGCCCGCCGACGCAAGGGCCGTGCTCTGGAAGTTCGGGCCGATGATCTACGGCCCGACTGTCCTGTTCGCCCTCGGCGAGGGCGCCGTCATCCCGCTCATCCCGGTCATCGCGGCCCAATTGGGAGCGGATGTCGCAACCGCCGCCCTCGTCGCGTCGGCGCTCGTCGTGGGACAGCTGTGCGGCAACATCCCCGCGGGCTGGGCCGTGGCCCGCATCGGCGAACGCCTCACGATGGCGATCGCGGGCGCCATCTCGCTCGTCGGAGTGGTCGCGCTCGCCCTGGCTCCCGTGCTCGGCGTCTTCGCGGCATCCGTGTTCCTCATCGGATTCTGCGCCGCGGCCTTCGGCCTCGCCCGCCACTCGTTCATGACGACCCGCGTGCCGCTGACGTTCCGCGCCCGCGCCCTGTCGCTTCTCGGCGGGACCTTCCGCCTCGGCATGTTCATCGGCCCGTTCATCGCGGCGGGCCTCCTCGCGGTGTTCGGTGACGAGCACGCCACGATCTGGTTCTTCGGCGGATGCCTCATCGCCTGCGTGCTCCTCGTGCTCTTCGGACCCGACCCCGAGAAGCAGCTCGCGAACCCCGCGAACGGCACCTTCGAACAGGAGGACACCGGCGAGCCCGTCTCGGGCTCGATTCCGACCGTCGAGCGGGCGGGCGTGTTCCGCACGATGTGGCGCTACCGACGAGTGCTCGCGCGACTCGGCCTCGCCGCCGCGACGCTCTCGGCCGTGCGCTCCGCACGCCAGGTCGTGCTGCCGCTGTGGGGCGTCTTGATCGGACTCGACGCGCAGACGATCGCCCTCGTCGTCGGCATCTCCGGCGCCATCGACTTCGCCCTCTTCTACGCGAGCGGCCAGGTGATGGATCGCTTCGGGCGCCTCTGGGCCGCCCTCCCGGCAATGGTCCTGATGGGCGCGGGCTTCCTCGCTCTCGCCTTCACGCACGACCTCGACTCGTCCGCCATGTGGTTCGCGATGTTCGGCGCGGTCCTCGGCGTCGGCAACGGCCTGTCCAGCGGCATCCTGCTGACCCTCGGCGCCGACGTCGCGCCCAAGACCGACCCCGCACCCTTCCTCGGGTCGTGGCGCACCCTCACCGATGCCGGCGGCGCGGCCGCGCCGCTCCTCGTGTCGGGAGTCGCCGCCCTCTCGAGTCTCGCCCTCGCGACCGGTCTGATGGGGCTCATCGGCTTCGCGGGCGCCGCGCTGTTCGCCGTCTTCGTGCCGCGGTTCGTGCCGCACACGCGCAGCCTCGGCGGCGAGACTGGCCTCGGCGACAGCGCTTAGACGAGTCCGAGCGAGACCGCGGAACGCACGATCTCGCGCCGGCTCGACACGCCGAGCTTGCCCAGCACCGCCGAGACGTGGTGGTCGGCCGTCTTCGGCGAGATGTAGAGGCGCTCGGCGAGCTCGCCGTTCGTCAGCCCCTGTGCGACGAGGCGCGCGACGTCGAGCTGCCGGTTCGTCAGCCCCGACGGGTTCGACGCGGTCGTGCGCCGTGGACGCGCGGGAAGAGGGATGCCGCGACCCGAGAGCAGCTCCCGCGCGCGAGCGGTCGTGCCGTCGACGCCGAGCTGCTCGAGGCGCGCGAGCGCGCGCAGGGCTGCGTCCGGTGCGGGATCGCCGAGGCCCGCGAGTGCCGCGTCGAACGGTGTGCCGAGGGCGAGCCAGGCATCGACGGCCTCTTGATGCCGTCCGTCGAGCTCGAGACGCTGCGGCTCGGCGACCTGCGTCGCGGCCATCGGCCGCCCGATCCTTGCGAGCCATACGAGCAGGTCGCCGATCGCCCACGCATTCCCGGGGAACGCATCGGCGCGCGCGACTTCCGTGGCGGCGTGGTCGAGCACGGGATGCCACTCCCCGGTGTGCCAGGCCCGCTCCGCGTACGCCGCGAGCACGGCCAGCAGCAGCGGCGATTCGTCGAGCTCGCGCGCATGATCCCACGCCTGCGCGAGGTGCTCGTCGATCGCGGCGGGCTCCGCACCCTGGCGCAGTCTGAGCAGTGCCGACACGACGTGCGGCCAGATGCTCGCGAGCGGCGCCCCGTGGTCGTCGAGCACCCTTGCCGCATCCTCGCCGGATGCCGTCCACCGGCCGCGGAGGAAATGCAGCCGCGCGCGCATGCCGGTCTGCCACTGGTAGCAGATCGGGATCTCCCGCTCGATCGTGAGCGGGATCGCCTCGGCGAGCACAGCCTCCGCCTCGGCGAGACGGCGGTGCTCGATGTCGAGCGCGGACAGGTTCGAATAGGCCGTCGTGCCGATCTCGTCGAGCGAGACCTGGATCGCGGCGGACGCCTGCAGGAGCAGCAGGGCGCGACTCGCCGTCCTCCCCTCGACGAGCTGGGCGGCGGCCTCCGTGATGGCGAGGCGCCGGCGCGCGGCATCCGTCTCCTCCTCGGTCGTCGCCTCTGCGAGCTCGCGCGCCCGGGCCGCGATCTCGCGTGCCGTCGTGAGATCCTGCCGGCGGTACGCGAGATAGGCGCGCGTGGCCTGAGCCGAGGCGGAGGCGGCGGCGCCTCCACCGGCCTGCGCGGCGAGATCCGCCTGCTCCTCGGCGGCGCGGCGCCTCGCCGAGTAGTACTCGATGATGGCGCGCCGATCGTGCGCGGCTGCGATTCCATCGGCGTCGCCGAGGCGCTCGCGGATCGCCAGCGCCGCGCGCGCCGATCCCCGTGCCTCCGCGAGCCGGCTCACCATGTACTGCTCCGTGCTGAGCCGCTCGAGGAGCTGCGCGCGCTCCGCGGTGTCTCCGGGCAGGTGCGCGAGCGCGAGCCCGAGGAATGCGACCGCCTCGGAGTGCGAGCCCGTGCGCGTCGCCTCGCCGGCGGCGAGCCGCGCGTGCCGGAGGATGCGCGCCGCGTCGCCGGCCGCCACGGCATGATGCGTCAGCACGGCCTGGTCGGCCGAGCCGATCGCCGCGAGAGCATCCAGAAGGCGTTCGTGGAGAACCCGGTCGAGACCCGTGGGCGTCCCGTCGACGATCGCCCGCCGAGCCAGCTCGTGGCGGAATCCGATCCCGCGACGAGTGCGCACGAGCAGCCCCGTCGCCTCGAGCCTGCGCAGCGTCGGCACATCGATGCGCAGCAGGGGCAGGAGCCGGTCGTCGAGGGCGTCGGGGGCCGCGGCGATGAGCTGGAGGACGTCGAGCTCGCCGTCGGTCAGGCCGAAGGTGCTGGCGAGCACGGCATCGCGCACGGTCGCCGGCAGCTCCTCATCGGGATGCCGCGCGATCTCGGTGACGAAGAACGGGTTGCCGCCGGTCAGATCGTGCACGCGCACGGGGTCGGGCCCCGCGTCGCCCAGGATCTCCCGCACCGCGCCGCGCGAGAGGGGCTGCAGCGCGAGCCTGCGGGAATGCTCGGTGCGCGACACCTCGCCGAGCAGGGGCAGCAGCGCATGGCCGAACCCGATGCCGCCGTCGCGATAGCTGAGGACCAGCAGCACGGGAAGCCGGTCGATGCGCCGGATGAGGAACCGCAGGATCTCCGACGACGCGGCGTCGATCCACTGCGCGTCCTCGATCACGAGCACCGTGGGCTGCCCCGAGACGCGTTCGAGGAACGTGCGTTCGAGCTCGGCGCCGTCGACATCGCGAATGCCGAGAAGCTGGAGGATGTCGCGCACGGGGCCGAGCGGGCGGGGTGTGCCGAGGGGGTCGCAGAGGCCGCGCAGCACCCGGATGCCCGCAGCGGGTGCGGCCACCGCGTCGTCACCGCCGAGCACGGCGGCGAGGAGCGCGGTCTTGCCCGAGCCCGCGTCGCCGGTGACCGTGACGACACGGCCGGCGTCGGACAGGCTTCCGAGCTCCGCGCGGAGCGCCTCCGCCTCGAGCTCGCGCTCGAACAGCCCCATGGGAGCATGGTATGCGCCATGGGGCTGTTCCGAGCGGGCGAGCAGGGTGGTGGGCACCCTCAGTGCACCAGCCGTCCCGCGGCGACGGCGAGGGAGTCGCGCTCGAGGCGGAGCGCGTCGCGCATCCGCTCGTTCTCGCGGTGCAGCAGGAGCGCCTCGTGGCTCATCGGCCGGCGGGGGCTCCGCAGGGCGTGCACGCGCTCCCCGAGCACTCGCCCCAGCTCGCCGAGCGCCCTGCCGAGGCCCGTGAGGAAGTGCTCGGCCTGCGCTCCGGGCGAAGCGAACGTGGGAGGCGGCAGGACCGTCATCAGGCTGCCTTCGCCGCCGTCTGGGGGCCGAACTCCGCGACGACCTCGGCGACGAGGTTGGCCGGGAAGCCGCCTCGGCGAGCGTGCTCGCGCACCGTCTCCGGGCTGTCGGTGCGGTGGACGCAGTAGAGCTTGTCGCCCGCGACGTAGGTCGTGACCCACGTGTATGGGATGCCGAGCGAGGCGACCGCCGCGTTGGAGGTCTTCGCGATCTCGACGAGCTCGGCGTGGCTGAGCTTCGATGCGCCGGGAACTTCGCGTTCGATGAGGAAGGTGTCCATGTGGGATCCGTTCTGTCGGGCCGGTGTTCACCGGCGTGGATCCATGGTCGTTCCGGGGCCCTTCGCGCCACATCGGGAGCACCTCCCCATATTCGGTCGGCGCCGACCTCCCTATCGAGGCGGGATCAGCGCAGCGCCGTGCGGCTCGTCGCGGTCGCCTGCAGGCCAAGGCCGTCGGGGACGAACATCGTGAGGACGGGTGGATGCCACGTCCCCGCGACCGTCACGCGCGCCGACACGCCGTCGGGCGTGCTCGCTGAGACGAGCGCGGCCGCTCCGGCGACCTGCTCGAGGACGGCCGCGGCCTGGTCGTGCACGCCCGCGTCCGTCAGCTCGGCCCGCGCCTCGTCGCCGACCACCGAGAGGGTGAACCCGTCCGCGCCCGCCAGGGCCGCGGCATCCGCCAGTCCGTCGAGCCGCTTCTGAGCGAGATAGAGGCTCGTCGCGTCGACGCAGACGAGGATCGCGACGAGCGCGAGCACGGCGTAGCCCAGCGTGAGGATCAGCACGCTGCCCTCGTCGTCCTGTCGCGTTCCAAGCCGCTGGCGCAGCGCTCTCCTCATTCGGCACTCCAGAAGCGCGAGACCTTCTGCAGCGAGGTCGCCTCGACGGGGATGCTCGCGAGCCGGTCGAGCCCCAGCACCGGCGGCACGAGCGGCAGCGGGATGCGGGTGCGCAGCGTCACGACGAGCATCGCCCCCGGCGCTGGGCAGCCGCTTCCCGTCGGGCGGCAGGTCAGAGACAGGTTGACGGATGCCGCATCCATCCCGTACTCGGTGACGACCGACTCGAGCACGAGATCGGCGCGGGTCCGGGCATCCGACTCGTCAGCGGCCGTGGAGATGACCCGCGCGATGTGCCGCGCGCCGGCCTCCGCCCCGAGCGCCTGGCTCTGGATCAGCCCCAGCGCCACGACGAGGTACACGAGCGGCACGAGCAGCAGCATCCCGACCAGGATGAACTCGAGCGCCGCGGAGCCACGCTCCGGATCGTCGGCGAGCGACTCAGTCGAGCGATTCGAGCGGCGCATCCGCCGACACCTCCATGAGCCCGGGCACGCCGAGCAGCCCGACGAGCGGGAACGGCGCGCGCACCGTGACCTCGACGGCCGCATGGCCGAGCGCGGACGTCTCGCGAACGGCGACGTCTGCCGCGTACTCGGCGCCGACCGTCCGCTCCACGATGCGGGCGGTGCGGGCCGCGCCCTCGGCGAGCGAGGTGTCGGCGAGCGCCGCGTAGAACGCCCCCTCGACGGCGGCGTCGTGCACGACGTTGCGCACGTACAGGGCGAGTCCGAGCTGCAGCACGCCGAGCGTGAGCAGCGTGAGGAGGGTGCCCACGAGCACGAACTCGACGGGGCTCGCGCCGCCCTCGTCGCCGAGCGCGGCGCGGAGCCGCTCCCGAAGACGGACGGCGCGGGGCATGCCTAGAAGCCGGAGACGCGCTCGATGGCCTGCTGGAACAGGTCGGACAGGGCCGGCCCGGCGAGCGCCCAGATCACGACGACCAGGCCGGCCGTCATGAGGGTGATCAGGACCCAGCCCGGCACGTCGCCGCGCTCGTCGTCGATCGTCAGGGCGAAGCGCGCGCGGAGCGCGCCTGCGAGGCAGTGGAACATGGTTTCTCCTTCCGGCCGGTCAGCCGATTCCGAGTCGAAGCATGAAGATGCCGGGGAACACCGCGAACAGGACGCTCAGCGGCAGCACGAAGAAGACCAACGGCACGAGCATGTAGATCTCCTTGCGTCCGGCGCGCTCGATCAGGCGTCGCTTCGCGTCCTCCCGGGCGTCGAGCGCCTGCGCGTGCAGCACGTGCGCGAGGGGCGCGCCGCGATCGATCGCCGCGACGAGCTGGTCGATCGACCGCGTCACCGACGCGATGTCGAGGCGCGCCGCGAGGCGCAGCAGCGACTCCGACAGCGAGGAGCCGGTGCCGACCGCGAGCACGACGCCGCGCAGCTCGGCCGTCAGCTCGCCCGCGCCCACGTCGGACACCCGTCGGAGGGAATCGAGGATACCCTCCCCGGCCGAGAGGCACAGCGCGAGGAACTCGAGCACCGTGGGCAGCTCCTCCTCGATGCGCGACACGCGCGCCGCGGCGGCGCGGCTGAGGGCGAGGTCGTAGAGAGCCGCGGCGGCGAATGCTGCGACGGGCGGAATGAGGACGAGTCCGCCCGAGGCGCGACCCGCGATGACGAGTGCGACGGCGGCAGCGCCTCCGGCGGCGAGGCCCGCGACCGCCCACGCGAGCTGACGGGCGCGGAAGGCCGCGGCATCCATCCCGCGACCCGCCTGTCGCAGGCGACGCTCGATGGATGCCGAACCGCCGATGAGGCGCCCGGCACGCTCGAGACCCGCACCCCACAGCGCACGCGGATCAGCGAGCCGCGGGCCCGCGCTCGCGGGCGTGAGACCGCGCGGGTCTGTCACGTCGCGGATGTACGGAGCGATCCGGCGGGCGAGCGTCGGTGCACCCCAGCGCGGGGCGAGCGACACGAGCAGGCACACGCCGAGGCCGAAAGCCGCCCCGAGCACGATCGCCAGGGCCGCGTCCGTAGGCGCGAACGGCATCATCCGAACCACCGCCGCGGCTCAGGCAGGCGGCCGACGCGAAGCATGATGCGGTACGCGACGAACGACACCGCCGCGCCCGCGACGATGAGCGCGACCCCGCCAGGGCTCGTGTAGGCCGCGGCGCCTTCTGGGCGCATCGCGAGAAGGCCGAGGATGACCCACGGAGCCGTCACGCCCAGTACGGCCGCGCCGCGGATCCAGGACTGCCGGGCCTCGACCTCCGCGCGCAGTGTGGCGTCGGCGCGCACCGACGTCGCGAGCGCTCGCAGCACGGGCGTGAGCTCCGTGCCGCCGACCTGCCGCGCCATGCGCAGCGTCTCCACGATGCGATCGGCGACGGGGTCGCCGAAGGCCGACTTGAGTCGCAGGATGCTCGAGTCGAAGTGCCCGGACGCCGCGAGGTCGCGCGCGAAAGAGCCGAACGGGGGCCGCAGCGGCGCCGGCGCCGAATCGGCGAGCGCGGCTACCGCGTCGGGCAGCGACATCCCCGCGCGCACCGACGCGATGAGCAGGTCGCAGACATCGGGCCACAGCGCCCGACGGCTGCGGACGAGTCGCATCCGCCGGGCGCGCAGCCACACGAAGGGTGCGCCGGCGCCGGCCGCTGCGGCGACGACCACAATCGCGGGGACGGGCACGACGAGCCATGCGACAGCAGCCGACACGAGACCCAAGATCACCGACGCGGCGACGACGCCTGCAGGCGCGGCGTGCGAGAGCCCGGCCTCCTCGAGCAGTCGCGAGAGCGCGTTCGAGGCGCGGCTCTGCGCACGCTCGGCCCGGGCCGGCCACACCCACGGCGAGATCGCGAGCAGGAGCCCCGCCGCGAGAACCGCGCCCCACACGATCGTCACGGGGCATCCCCTCGATAGACGGTGCGCGCTTCGACGCCGAGCGCACCGATCCCCGTCGGCACGACGATCTCGGCGACCCTTCGGCGGCCGGACGCGTCGCGCTCGCAATGCACGACGAGGTCGACGGATGCCGCCACCGCAGGCTGCACGAACCCCGCGTCGATGTTGCGCCCCGCGAGAAGTGGCAGTGCGCACAGCTTCGTGAGCGCCTCGCGCGCGGAGTTCGCATGGATCGTCGCGGCGCCCGGCACGCCGGTGTTGAGGGCGAGGAGCAGATCGAGCGCCTCGGCGTCGCGCACCTCGCCGACGACGAGCCGGTCGGGACGCATGCGCAGCGCCTCCTTCACGAGCCGCCGCATGCTCACCTCGCCGGTGCCTTCGAGGCTGGGCTGCCGACCTTGCAGCGCGACGAGGTCGGGCGCGTCGACCGCGAGCTCGAAGGTCTCCTCCACCGTCACGATGCGGTGGTGCGCAGGCGCCGCCGCGATGAGTGCGCCGAGGAGCGTCGTCTTGCCCGCATGCGTCGCACCGGAGACGAGGACGCTTCTGCCGTCGCGCATCGCGCCTCGCAACAGCTCGGCACCGGCCGGCGAGAGCGACCGCGCCGCGACCAGCCGGTCGAGGTCGCGGAACGCGGGCAGGAACTTGCGGACATTGACAGCCCAGTGCCGGCGCGTGATGTCGGGGATGACCACGTGAAGGCGGCTGCCATCGGGGAGCGATGCGTCGACGAACGGCTGCGAGAGATCCACTCGGCGGCCGCTCGCGTGCAGCATCCGCTCGACCAGGTCGCGCACCTGCACGTCGGTCAGTGCGAGCGGCACGCGCTCGGAGACTCCGCCCCGGGCGATGAAGATGCGATCGGGCGCGTTGATCCACAGCTCCTCGACGGTCGGATCGTCGAGGTACGTCTGCAGCGGACCGTACCCCGCGACCGTCGCGAGCACGTCGCGCACGCACGAGGCCTCGTCGTCGACGGGTGCAAGGCCGCGCGCGAGCGCGAAGTCGTTGTGCCGGCGCACCTCGGCGCGCACGATCTGCGCCGCGTATCCGGGGTCGCGAGCGGGATCCGCGTGCTCCGCGCGCAGCCGCTCGCGCACGCGCTCGGCGACGAGAGCGGCGGGCGGCGCCTGGACGAGGGGAAGCACCGAAGCATCCTCGCAAGCGCCGGAAGCGGCATCCCGGACTTATCCACAGGCCCCGGCGATGCCCGGACATGCCGGCGGCCGGGGCTCCCCCACCCCGGCCGCGGCGTCCCAAGCCGTGCAGATCACGGACCGGTGATCGTGCCTCCGTTCGTGATCGTGAGCGTGGATGCCTCATGGCAGCTGCCCGGAATGTCCCGCTGAGCCGGGTTCGTGCTGTCGTAGCCGACCCGCCACGAGTACGTTCCCGATACCGATTGCGGCGTCGTGTTCGCGCTCGACACGGTCTGCGGCGACGCACCGGCGACGGCGACGGTCGTGCTGTAGATCGACGACCCGCCGCAGTTCGCCAGGGCGAACAGCTCGAACGACACCGTGCCGGCGAGAGCTCCGCCGTTGGGTGCCGACACCGTCACGGAGTCGTTGGGCACCCACGTCTGCGCGCTCGACAGGCTCGAGGCGACCGTGTTCACCACGACGTCCTCATTCGTGTCGTCGCACGCCGTGTTGTGGCTCGTGGAGTTCGTGTTGGGCGAGCTCCCGGTGTACGACGCGACCCAGTGGTACGTGCCGGCGGCGCCGGGCACGAACTGCGGGTTCGGGGTGGCGTACGTGTTGTCGCCGCTCACCGGCACAGCCGCCGACGTGTACGCGACCGTCGTGCAGTCGTTCGGCCCGTAGAGGGTGAACGTGACCGATCCGCCGGCCGCCGCGCCGCCCGTGCCCGTGAGGTTGATCACCGGGTTGGCCGGCTGCGTCGCCGTGCCGCTCAGCGTCGCACTGTCGCTCACGGAGCCTCCGAGGTAGACGTCGTCGCCCGCGGTCGTCGCGAGCCCCGGCGTCACGGGATTGACCGTGAAGCACTCGTTCACCGCCGAGTCGTTCGACCCGGGGATGCCGTTCGCGGGATCGCCGCTGAACACGCCGCGCCAGCAGTAGCGGCCCGCCGACGTGACGTACGCCGTCGGCGACACCACGGTCGCCGGATAGGCCGTGCCGGTGAGGTTCGTCGACCCGACGCTCGTGCCGCCCGTGTCGCACAGTCCGGGTGCATCGACCTTGCACAGGAAGAACGCGACCGAGCCGGCCGGTGTGGCCGTACCGCCCTGGAGGTCGACGACCGCAGAGTCCTTGACGCCCACGACGCCCGTGCCGATCGAGAGCCCGCCGCCCGGGATGGCCCCGCCCGCCGCCGTCTTGGGCGTGGTCACGGTAGTCGACTCGCAGTTGCTGATCGGCGGCGCGTTCTTGAGGATCGTGTCCTTGTAGTCGGCCGTGTCGGAGTTGCCGGTGACGGTGCTCGGAATCGTGTTGGCGAACGACAGACAGTTCGTCGCACCCCCGAAGATCGTCGCCGTCAGGTCGACGGCGGCCTCGCCGAAGAAGCCGTTCGCGCTGTACTGGGCCTGCGAGACGGCCGAGTTCAGCAGAGTCGCGGCTCCCAGGGTCAGGTTCGGCGCCGTGCCGCTCCAGGTCCGCAGGTAGAGGTCTCTGCTTCCGCCCTGCTGGTCCCAGAGGATCATGAAGTCGCCGGCCTTGCGGTTCGCCCAGGGGTTGCAGTTCGCGATCAGCTGGTCGCTCGTCGCGGTGTCGTACGCACAGCCCGCAGGCACGGGGTTCTGCATGAACTCGTAGGCGATGAAGCCGCTGCCGCTGTTGCTGTCGCGCTCCCACGCGAAGTACAGCCAGTCGTGCGTCCCTTCTTTCGCGGTCGTGAGCCAGGCGCGGCGCAGGTCGACCTGCGCGTTCGGGTTCGTCAGACCCAGCGTGGGCACCGCGTCACTGTGGATGACGCCGATCTTCGTCGTGTTCGAGTTGAGCGGACCGAGCTCCTTGACGTTTCCGAACTGGTCGGGCAGTTCGGTGGCGCCCGCGTCGGGCACGTTCCCGTCGATGTTGAACGGGCCGTCAGCGGCCATCGCGGCGGGTGCGGCCATCGCCGATATCGTGACGACGACGGCGAAGATGCCGATGAGCCACGGCTTCCTGCGACGTCCAGTGGGCGAGGCGTGGCGCGCGTTCGAGCGTGGCATGTGCATGGCGATCCTCCTCAGGTCGGTCCTTGCCCCAGGCTAGGAATCCGCTGAGAACGCGACCATCGGGAGAAGGCCGCATCCGACCTAGGGTCGATTCCCTAGGTCCTCTTTCCCGAAGCGTCCCGCGGTTCTACGCTGGTACCGCCGTGGGGAGGCGACATCGCGGGTGGTGACGGCATCATCCGCCCGGATGTCCCGCAGGGCGGGCAAGCCCCGGACACGCGGCACATGGGGAAACGACGTGGACATCGACGGCGATGGCACGTACGCACTGGTCGTCGCAGGCGACCACGTGCGAGCCGATTACGCCCGGCTGCTGGCGCGCCTCGGCCTGCGCGCAGACTCGTATTCCAGGGCGATGGATGCTGAGACCGGCCTGGGCGCGCACCCTCCTGCTGTCGCGATCCTCGAGGTCGAGGACGGCGGCTGCGCACTGCTCCGGCAACTCCGCGATCGATTCGGTCCCGACGTACCGGTCGTGCTGGTGTCGGCCGATCGCACGACGCCGGCCGACGTCGTCGCGGGACTCCTCGTGGGCGCAGACGACTATGCCGCGGAGTCGATGGACGCCGACGAGTTCGTCGCGCGCGTGCGGCGCCTCATCGACCGCACCAGGCGCAACGGCAACGCGACGGTCGATCTGCGAAGGCTCTCCATGCTGACCGAGCGCGAACGGCAGGTGCTGACGCTCATCGCGGAGGGGCGGTCGCAGAAGCAGGTCGCGACCGTGCTGGGGATCAGCGTCAAGACCGTGGGCGCTCACGTGCAGAACCTGCTGTCGAAGCTCGGCGTGCATTCGCGGGTCGAGGCGGTCGCGCTCGCGGTGCGCGCCAACGGCTCGTCGTGACGGGGGTAGTCCCTTCTGATGCGGCGGACACGGCGCTCGGCGACGTGGTGATCCGGGGCATCCGGTGACACGATGGGGAGCACACCCTGGAAGGACGAGCGATGACCCACACCAAGCGCGAATTGACCCCGCCCGAGAAGGTCGGGTCGGCGATCCTGGGCCTGCTTCAGGTGACCTTCGCGTTCCTCGCCGCATGGGACCTCTGGCATCGTCCCGAGGAGACCGTCCGGGGCAGCAAGTGGGCGTGGGGCGCGGCGCTCCTGGTCAACTGGATCGGCCCGGCGTCGTACTTCCTGTTCGGCATCAAGCACGAGCGCCGCTGACACCGCCCGACGGGGGCCGGCCCCCCAGCCGCCGCTCAGGTCGCTCAGTAGACTGAACGCACCCGCGGGAGTGGTGAAACTGGCAGACACGCAGGATTTAGGTTCCTGTGCCTCCGGGCGTGTGGGTTCAAGTCCCACCTTCCGCACGGTGCCGCCGGCGTCACCGCCCTCGCGGCATCCTTCGACCGCCGACCGCTCCGACCGACGGGAACCCCTGTGCACAGCATCGCTCTCATCCCCTGGCTCGATCCCAACACGATCATCAGCGCGGCCGGTCCGTGGGCGCTGCTCGTGGTGTGCTTCATCGTCTTCGCCGAGACGGGCCTGCTCGTCGGCTTCCTCCTTCCCGGAGACACGCTCCTGGTCATCGCGGGCCTGCTGACCCACACGAACAACGTCTTCGGCCTCAACATCTGGCTCGTCGCGCTGCTCATCGCCGTCGCGGCCTTCATCGGCGGTGAGGTCGGCTACCTCATCGGGCACAAGGGCGGGCCTGCCGTGTTCGAGCGCAAGGAATCGGGCGTGTTCAGCCGGAAGAACGTCGAGCGCACCAACATGTTCTTCGAGCGCTACGGCGGGCTGACGGTGATCATGGCGCGGTTCGTGCCGATCGTGCGAACCTTCGCCCCCGTCGCCGCGGGTGTCGGACACATGCCGTGGCGTCGATACACCTTGTACAACGCCATCGGCGCCCTGCTCTGGGGCTTCGGGCTCGTCATGCTCGGCTACGGCATCGGCTACATCCAGTGGGTTGCCGACATCGTGACGGAGTACATCGACGTGATCCTCATCGGCGTCGTGGTCCTGACGGCCGCCATCACGATCTGGCACTACGTGCGCGAGCGCTCGAAGGCGAAGAAGGAAGCCGCCGAGGGCGAGGGCGAAGTGGGCGCCGACGAAGCGGCCCACCTCGTGCTCGATCCCGAGGTCTTCGAACGGGGCCACGACCACCGCCACGGCGACGCCACGCCGCCCGCGCCGACCGCCTAGTCAGGACGCCTTCGAGGCCTTCTTCCTCGTGGCGGGCTTGGTCGCGGGCTTCCCGGATGCCTTCGCGTCGGACTTCTCGGGCGAAGCGGCATCCGCCTTCCCGCCGCCGGCCCGCGCCGCTCGCGACTTCTCGACCGACGCCCGCAGTGCGGCCATGAGGTCGATGACCTCGCCGCCGGCCTCCTCCTCCTGCTCGCCGAACGTCTCCGAGGTGTCGAGCGCGTCGCCCTTCTCGAGCTTCGCCTCGATGAGCGTGCGCAGCTCCTCCTGGTACTCGTCGGTGAACTGCTCCGGGTCGAAGTCGCTCGCGAAGCTGTCGACGAGGGATGCCGAGAGCTCGAGCTCCTTCGCCGAGATCCGCACCGACTCGTCCAGGGACGGGAACGAGGCTTCGCGAACCTCGTCGGACCACAGGAGCGTCTGCAGCACGAGCACGTCGCCGCGCACGCGCAGTGCAGCGAGGCGCGTCTTCTGCCGCAGCGAGAACCGCACGATCGCGGTGCGGTCGGTCTGCTCGAGTGTCCGCCGCAGCAGCACGTAGGCCTTCGGCGACGCGGAGTCGGGCTCCAGGTAGTACGCCCGGTCGAAGGTCAGCGGATCGACCTGGTCGCTCGGCACGAACTCGACGACGTCGATCTCGCGGCTGCGCTCGGCGGGAAGCGACGCCAGATCGTCCTTCGTGAGCACGACGGTCTTCTCGCCGTCGTCGTAGGCCCTGTCGATGTCCTGGTACGCGACGACCTCGCCGTCGATCTCGCAGATGCGCTGATAGCGGATGCGCCCGCCGTCCTTGTTGTGCACCTGGTGCAGCGAGACGTCGTGATCCTCCGTCGCGGCATATACCTTGACGGGCACGTTGACGAGGCCGAAGGTCAAGGCGCCCTTCCAGATCGCTCTCATCACACCAGTACACCGGTTTTGACCCGGCAAGGCCAGGGGCGACAGCCGTCACAGGAGGTCTGGAGGGGTGGCTCCCGGCGCCGATGGCCTAGCCCGTCACCTGGATCTGGACCGTGAACTCATTCTGGATCGAACCGTCGGCCGGGGACAGGCTGTAGGCGACGACATCGTAGAGCCCGGGGGCAAGATCGGCGGGCACCGTGAGCTTCGAGGAGAACTGCGATTCGACGCAGCACTCCTCCGCCGTCACGGGCACGCTCACGACGGCTGTGCCCCCGGCGTCGCGCAATTCGACCGTGAGCGCCGCCTCGAAGAGCTTCGCCGTGCCGAGGAGGAAGATCAGTCCGCCCGTCGGATAGACCTGCCCGCATGTCGGGCTCGTCATGATGATGTCGGGACGGTCGGTCGAGACGGTGATGTTCCTCGTGACGAGGTCGGTCATCGCGCCGTCCTTGGGACTGAGCGTGTAGGCCCGCACCGTGACCGGGAGCGGATCCTCCTCGGGCGGGAACGCGAGGATCGCCGTCCACGTGCCGGGTGTGCCGCTGCCGGAGGTCGCCATGATGTGCCGCACGCACATCGTGAAACCCTCCTGATCCAGTACGTCGACGGTGAGTGCGGCTTCGAAAGTGTCCGCCGTGCCGGTCGCCTCGAACGGCACCGACACGGTCGCATCGTCGGCGGGCGCGTCGATCGCGATGGCAGGCTCGGCATCCGACGGAGTGGCTGATGGCGTTGCGGTCGTCGAGCCCGTAGACGCGGGGCTCGAACTCGGCGAGGCGCCGCCTGTCCCCGAGGCGCACGAGGCCAGCCCCAGAGCAATGACTAAGGCGGACAGCGCATACATTCTTCGTTGAATCATGCCGGAAGCCCTTCTCGGTTCCGGATTGTACGCGCCTCGCCGCGGCTCGGTCCATGCGGCCTCCTCCTGCACGCGAGACCGGGCAGTATGGTGCCATGGCCGGGGAGGACCAGCTCGTGAGCATAGGCGGCCGACGCCTGCGCCTGACGAACCTCGACAAGGTCCTCTACCCCGAGACCGGCACGACGAAGGCCGAGGTCATCGACTACTACTCGCGCATCGCGACGACGATGATCCCACACGTCGTGGGCCGGCCCGTCACCCGCAAGCGCTGGCCGGACGGTGTCGGCACGGAGGAGCATCCGGGGCAGTTCTTCTTCGCGAAAGACCTCGAGCCCGGCGCGCCCGCGTGGGTGCACCGGCTGCCGATCCCCCACTCAGGCGGCCCGAAGGACTATCCCCTCGCCGGCGACGTGCCCACGATCGTGTACCTCGCCCAGGTCGCCAGCCTCGAGCTGCACGTCCCGCAGTGGCGATTCACCCCGTCGGGCGAGCGCGGCGACGCCGACCGCCTGGTGCTCGACCTCGATCCCGGCCCCGGCGCAGGCCTTGCCGAGTGCGCGGAGGTCGCCCGCTGGGCGCGCGAGATCCTCGGACACATGGGGCTCGAGCCCTACCCCGTGACGAGCGGGAGCAAAGGCATCCAGCTCTACTCGGCACTGCCGCCCGGGCAGAGCAGCGAGCAGGCGTCGGCCATCGCCCACGAGCTCGCACGCGCGATCGAGGCCGACCACCCCGACCTCGTCGTGAGCAGCATGAAGAAGTCGATCCGCGGCGGCCGCGTGCTCATCGACTGGAGTCAGAACAACGGCGCGAAGACGACGATCGCGCCCTATTCGATGCGCGGACGCCCTCACCCCACCGTCGCCGTCCCTCGCACATGGGAGGAGCTCGACGACCCCGGACTGCGGCACCTGTGGTTCGACGAGGTCCTCGAACGGCTGGAAGGCATCGGCGACCCCCTGTCACCGCTCGGCTTCCACGCGGGCGGGCGCTCCGCCGACGAGGGACCACTCAGCACCTACATCGCCAAGCGCACCGCCGGCCGCACGCCCGAGCCCGTGCCCTCTCATCCGGGCGCCGAGGCCCGCGGACCCGACGAACTGCCGATCTTCGTGATCCAGGAGCATCACGCGACGGCGCTGCATTGGGACTTCCGCCTCGAGCGCGACGGCGTGCTCGTCAGCTGGGCCGTGCCGCGCGGCGTGCCCCACTCGTACAAGCGAAACAACCTCGCGATCCAGACCGAGGACCACCCGATGGAGTACGCGACGTTCGAGGGAACGATTCCGCGCGGCGAGTACGGCGGAGGGACCGTGACGATCTGGGACGACGGGCGCTACGCGCTCGAGAAGTGGCGCGACGACGAAGTCATCTTCACGGCCGAGGGACGACCGGGCGGTCCGCTCGGTCGCGTGCGTCTCGCCCTTCTTCGCACCCAGGGCGAGGGTGAGAAGTCGCAGTGGCTGCTGCACCGGATGAAGGCGGATGCCGAGGGGCGACCTCAGCCGGACGGCATGGTCGTCGAGCCGTCGCCGCAGGCGGACGAGCCGCGCGGGCGCCGCACAGGGGCGAGCGCCTCCCGAAGGCCCCACTCGACCTCGGACTCGCACGGCATCTCCCCCGAGGCCACGATCGACCAGCTCCTCGAGGCCGCCCCTGTCGCGTCCTGGCCGCCCGCGGCGGCCGACCTGCGCCCCATGCTCTCGACGACGGCGTCCCCCGACCGGGCGCGCTCCGACGCCCGGCAATGGGGCGCCCCGGCATGGGCGGAGGCGAAGTGGGACGGCATCCGCGCGCTGGGCGTGTGGGACGGCACCGCGATGCGCCTCTGGGCGCGGAGCGGCAACGAGAGCACGGCGAAATACCCCGAGATCGCCGGGGGCGACACCGGGCTCGGCGACGAGCCCTGCGTCGTGGACGGCGAGCTCGTCGCCCTCGACGGCGGACGCCCGAGCTTCGCGCTCCTGCAGACGCGGATGAACCTCGTGGGCCCGGGCGACGTCGCCCGCGTCGCGAAGCGCACGCCGGTGCACTACTACCTCTTCGACGTGCTCGTCGCGCGCGGACGCGACGTCACGGGCCTGCCGCTCGCCGAGCGCCGGCGCATCCTCGAAGACCTCGCCTCCCGCGCGATCCCGGCGATCGTCGTGCCTCCGGTTTTCGACGACGTGGATGCCGCCCTCGACGCGAGCCGGCGCTTCGACCTCGAGGGGATCGTCGTCAAGGATCCGCGGTCGACGTACCGTCGCGGCATCCGCTCGGAGTCGTCACTGAAGGTCAAGCTGACGCGCACGCAGGAAGTCGTGATCGCGGGCATCCGGCCCGGCCAGGGCGGGCGCGCCTCGACGTTCGGCTCGCTGCTCGTCGGCATCCCGGGACCCGAGGGCCTGCAGTACGCCGGCCGCGTGGGCACGGGCTTCAGCGACGCGACGCTGCGGTCGCTGCAGAAGCAGCTTGCGCCGCTCGGCACCGACGTCAACCCGCTCGTGGGCGTGCCGGCCCTCGACGCCCGGGACGTGCTGTGGGTGCGACCCGAGCTCGTCGCCGAGGTCGAGTTCGGCGAGTTCACGCCGTCGGGCATCCTGAGGCACCCGCGCTGGCGAGGACTGCGGCCCGACAAGAGCCCGGGAGAGGTCGCCCGCGAAAGCTAGGCGTGCGCGTCGTGCTCGACGTGCCCGGCCGGCTCCAGCTGGAACGTGGAGTGCTCGACGTCGAAGTGGTGGGCGAGGCATTCCTGGAGCTGTTCGAGGATCTCCCCCGACCGCCCCTCGCGGAACGCGTCGGGATCGACGACGACGTGCGCCGTGAAGACCGGCGCGCCGCGGGTGAGCTGCCAGACGTGCACGTCGTGCGCGTCCACGACGCCCGGGGTCGTGAGGATGTGGTCGCGGATCTCCTGCACATGCACGCCCTTGGGAGACGACTCGCTCAGCACCGAGACGACTTCGCGGAGAAGCCCGATCGCGCGCGGCACGATCATCGCCGCGATGATGAGCGACGCGACGGCGTCGGCCTGCACCCAGCCGGTCGTCAGGAGGACGATCGCCGCGATGATGACGGCGGCCGACCCGAGGAGGTCGCCCATCACCTCGAGGTAGGCGCCCCGCACGTTGATGCTCGTGCGCTGTGCGGCGCTCAGAAGCCACAGGGCGACTGCATTGGCCACGAGCCCGACGATCGCGACGACGAGCATGAGCCCGCCCTCGATCTCGACCTGGCCCGGGTCGAGGAGACGCTGCACCGCCTCGACCGCAACCCACACGGAGAGCGCGATGAGGATGACGCCGTTGACCAGCGCGCCCAGGACCTCGGCGCGCTGATAGCCGAACGTGCGGCGGTCGTCGGCGGGACGCGCCGCCACCGACGACGCGATGAGCGCGATGATGAGGGCCGCGGCATCCGTGAACATGTGCGCCGCATCGGCGAGGAGCGCGAGCGATCCCGACAGCACCGATCCGACGACCTGCACGATCATGACGATCGTCGTCAGCGCGAGCGAGATCGCCAGCAGACGGCGTGCGCCGGCTCCTCGGATGCCGCTCGGGGCGTGATCGTGCATAGCCCCAGGCTACGTCGTCAGGCACGCAACAGGAGCGCGACCCCCGACCCGACGAGCCACGCCGACCAGGCGATGGGGGTCACGACACCGGGGGGTCCCCAGCCATGCTGCCGCGTGCCCGTCAGAGGTCGGCGAGCAGCGGTGCGAGCTCGTGGAACGCGCGCGCACGGTGGGATGCCGCGTTCTTCTCCGCCGCCGACCACTCGCCGACAGTGCGCTCGGCGCCGTCGGGCTGCGCGTCGGGGATGAAGATCGGGTCGTAGCCGAACCCCCCTCCGCCGCTCGCCGCCGGCGCGAGCCGGCCGCGCCAGACCCCCTCGACGACGTGCTCGACTGCGTTCCCCGATCCGGGCGCGACGAGGGCGATCGTCGAGACGAACTGCGCCGAGCGGTGCGGATCGTGGATGTCGGAGAGCTGGTCGAGCAGCAGGCTCAGGTTGGCCGAGGCATCCTTCGCGTGCCCCGCCCAGTACGCGGAGAAGACGCCGGGCGCGCCGCCGAGCACGTCGACGCAGATGCCAGAGTCGTCGGCCAGCGCGGGAAGGCCCGTGTGCGCCGCGGCCGCGCGGGCCTTGATGAGGGCGTTCTCGGCGAACGTCGTGCCGTCTTCGACCGGTTCGGGACCGTCGTAGCCGATCACCTCGAGGTCGGGACGCGTGGCCGCGACGATGGCCTGGAACTCCTCGACCTTGTGCGGATTGTGCGTCGCGAGCACGACCTGCCGGGCCACTGCTCAGGCCTCGGGCGCGAGCGCGGCCGCCTGCAGGTCGCGCAGCTGCGCGCAGCCGTCGACACCGAGCTGCAGCAGCGCGTCGAGCTCGCGCTTGTCGAAGGGGGCGCCCTCGGCAGTGCCCTGCACTTCGACGAACAGGCCACGGCCCGTCACGACGACGTTCATGTCGGTCTCCGCTCGGACATCCTCGACGTAGGCGAGGTCGAGCATGGGCACGCCGTCGATGATGCCGACCGAGACGGCCGCGACGGAGTCGATGAGCACCTGCGACTTCTGGCCGACGAACTTCTTGCCGCGGGCCCACTCGATCGCGTCGGCGAGGGCCACATAGGCCCCGGTGATCGCGGCGGTGCGGGTGCCGCCGTCGGCCTGGAGCACGTCGCAGTCGATGACGATCGTGTTCTCGCCCAGCGCCTTCGTGTCGACGACGGAGCGCAGCGCGCGGCCGATGAGGCGCGAGATCTCGTGCGTGCGGCCGCCGATGCGCCCCTTGACCGACTCGCGGTCGTTGCGCTCGTTCGTGGCGCGCGGCAGCATCGCGTACTCCGCCGTGACCCAGCCCTTGCCCTTGCCCGTGAGCCAGCGCGGCACGCCGTTCGTGAACGATGCGGTGCACAGCACCTTGGTGTTGCCGAACGAGATGAGCGCCGACCCCTCGGCCTGGCCGCTCCACCCCCGCTCGATCACGATCGGGCGGAGCTGGCCTGTGGAGCGGCCGTCGCTGCGGACGAGATCGGTCATTGATTTCCCTTCACGAGGTCGATTGCGCCCGTCTGCACGAGCCGTACGGTGCTGACCTCGCGACCCATGAGGCGGTGCGCGAGGCGGAGGAAGTCGTCGGCGGAGTCGCCGGTCGCTTCGTAGACGTGGCGGGGCGCAGCATCCCGGCCCGCGAGCAGGTCGCGGGAGACCAGCTGACGATAGACGTCCTTCGCCGTCTCGGTGTCGCTCGAGACGAGCGACACGTCGGGACCCATGACGTAGCTGATGGCGCCCTCGAGGAACGGGTAGTGCGTGCAGCCGAGCACGAGCGTGTCGACCTGCGCGTTCCGCAGGGGTGCGAGGTACTCCTCGGCGACCGCGAGCACTTCGGGCGAATCGGTGACGCCCGCCTCGACGAACTCGACGAACTGCGGGCACGCCTGCGCGAACACCGTGAGCCGCTCGTTCACCTCGAGCATGTCCTGGTAGGCGCGCGAGCCGATCGTGCCGGCCGTGCCGATGACGCCGATGCGCCCGTTGCGGGTCGTCGACATCGCCGTGCGCACGGCGGGTCCGATGACCTCCACGACGGGCACGTCGTAGCGCTCGCGCGCATCGCGCAGCATCGCCGCGGACGCCGTGTTGCACGCGATCACGAGCATCTTGACGCCCTCCTCGACGAGGGTGTCCAGCACCTCCAGCGCATAGCGCCGCACATCGGCGATCGGCTTGGGCCCGTAGGGAGAGTGCGCGGTGTCGCCGATGTACAGCATCGACTCGCGCGGAAGCTGCGCCGAGATCGCCCGGGCCACCGTGAGGCCGCCGACTCCGGAGTCGAAGATGCCGATCGGAGCGTCGTTCACGATCGTCCAGCCTACGCGGTGTCGTCGGGGGCGCGGCGAAGCCGCCGGCGAGCGGAGCGAGCCCTAGCGGGGAACTCCCCGCGATCGGAATAGCTAGGCTGACGCGCATGAGCACCGCGCTGCACACCGACCGCTACGAGCTCACCATGCTGGACGCCGCTCTCCGCGACGGGACCGCCCAGCGCCGCTGCGTCTTCGAGCTGTTCGGACGGCGCCTTCCCGGTGGCCGCCGATTCGGCGTCGTCGCGGGCACGGGACGCCTGCTCACGCTTCTGCGGGACTTCCGCTTCGGCGACGACGAGCTGCGCTTCCTCCGCGACGAGCGGGTGGTGGATGCCGCGACCCTCGCCTTCCTCGAGGGCTATCGGTTCACGGGGTCGATCACGGGCTACCGCGAGGGCGAGCTGTACTTCCCGGGCTCCCCCCTCCTGACCGTCGAGGGCACCTTCGCCGAAGCCGTCATCCTGGAGACGCTCGCCCTGAGCGTCCTCAACCACGACTCCGCCGTCGCGACGGCCGCCGCCCGCATGAGCGTCGCCGCGGGAGACCGACCGCTCGCCGAGATGGGCTCACGCCGCGCCGGCGAGGAGTCGGCGGTGGCCGCCGCACGCGCGACCTACATCGCCGGGTTCGGGGCGACCTCGAACCTCGAAGCCGGCCGGCGTTGGGGCATACCCACGATGGGCACCGCGGCGCACGCGTTCACACTGCTGCACGACAGCGAGGAGGACGCCTTCCGCGCCCAGATCGCCTCGCTCGGCGTCGGAACGACGCTCCTCATCGACACGTACGACATCCGCGCGGGGGTCGAGACCGCCGTCCGGGTCGCCGGCACCGAGCTCGGCGGCGTGCGCATCGACTCGGGCGACCTGCCGATCGTGGCGGGCGAGGTGCGCGCCCTGCTCGACGAGCTCGGAGCCACCTCGACGAGGATCACGGTGACGAGCGACCTCGACGAGCACGCGATCGCGGCCCTCGCGGCGTCGCCCGTCGATGCGTACGGCGTCGGCACCTCGGTCGTGACGGGATCGGGCACGCCGACGGCCGGCATGGTCTACAAACTCGTCGCGCGGCAGGCCGCCGACGAGTCCTGGGTCGCCGTCGCCAAGACGTCCACCGACAAGGCGTCGAAGGGCGGGCGGAAGGCCGCGTTCCGCACGCTCGAGCGCGGCGTCGCGACGAGCGAGCTCATCACGATCTCCGACGGCTTCGAGGCCGTCGAGACCCAGGCGCAGCATCCCGATGCCCGCGCCCTCCAGGTGGCCCTGGTCACCGACGGCGAGATCGACGCCGCGTGCGAGGGGCCCGACGGAGTCGTCGCCGCGCGGCGGCATCACGCGATGGTGCGAGAGGAGCTGCCGGTGCGCGCCTTGGCGCTCAGCCGATCCGATCCCGCCATCCCGACGGTCTACACGGACGCCGCTCAGCCCCTGAGCGACTCGTAGATCTCCTTGCAGGTGGGGCACACCGGGAACTTCTCGGGGTCGCGCCCCGGAGTCCACTTCTTACCGCACAGCGCACGCACCGGCTTGCCGGTGAGCGCCGACTCGAGGATCTTGTCCTTCTTGACGTAGTGCGAGAAGCGCTCATGATCGCCGGGCTCGATCGACTCCTCTTGGATGAGCTCTTCGAGCTCGCGGTCGAGGGTCGCGATGCCGCCCTGGTCGGGGCCTTCGACGGGGGTGCTCATAGTCGGCCAGTCTATCCCGCGAGCCTGTGCCAGGGGCGGGTCAGGTCGACTCGATGAACTCCATGATGCGACCGCCGCGATGCGTGAAGACGGCCGATCCGATGACCACCCCCACCACGAGCACGCCCAGCCCGATGCCGATACCGCCCCACAGGGCCATGTCGGCGTATTCGATGTCGCGGGTGATCGCGAGCCACGCCCACCACAGCGCAGGCACGGTCAGCAGGAGCGCGCCGAGCATCACGACGGCCTGCGCGATCGCCCCGCCGGCGCCCGTGCGCTGCGGCTGCTGGAACGCGCTGTCGCCCGGCCGGGTCGCGGCATACGGCCACGCGACCGACGAGATGCACGACAGGCCGAGCCCCGTCAGGAACAGCGACGCGCAGACGCCGACCATCGCGGGCAGGATCGCCCAGCGCCCGTGCAGCGAGATCGACACCGGGATCGAGATGGCAAGCACCGGGACGCCGACGAGGAGGATCGGCACGAGGCGGCCGACGCGGTCGGACACGCCTCGCATGCCGCTGGTGAAGTGCATCCAGACGGCGGTCGAGTCGTAGGCGAGATCGTTGTGCGGAAGCCATCCGAGGAAGAGTGCGACCAGGGGCACCGGTACGAGCGCGACGATCTCGGGCGGCACGCCGGCGATGAGCAGGGGCACGACCGCGAGACCCGCGGCGATCGGGATGACGAGGAGGTTCGCGAGATACCGGCGGTCGCGGAACCAGTAGACGAGGCTGCGTGCCGCGACGGCGCCGCCCGGCGTGCCGGGCGCCACGCCGAACCAGCCGAGTCCACCGCGCTCCCTCGTCGAGACGGGTCGCTCCGTCGTCGTCAGCACGCGATGCACGAGCCACGCCCAGATCAGTCCCAGTACGAGGATCGTGCCGAGGGACACCAGGATGCACAGACCCGCCTGCGACGAGCCCGTCGCCACGAGCAGGGGGACGGCGACGGCGGCGCCGAGCGGCGTGCGCGCGAGCGTCGTGGCGGCCCCCGTCAATTGCGTCGGCACGACACCGCCCCACTCGAGCGAGGCGAGGAAGACGGCGACCGGCACCACGACGACGAGGATCGTGAGGGCGAACAAGCCCGACAGCTCTCGCGAGCGGCGATCGCGCAGGAACAGCGACGTCACGGCCATGCTCACGCGCGCGAGCAGCACGCACGTCACGACCTGGAGCAGGACGCCGAGCGCTGCGGCAGGCCACGGCGTGCCGTGGTCGGTCCAGACGACGGCCGTGCAGACGCAGACCGCCAGCAGCACGGCGGTCGGAACGCTCACCAAGCCGACGAGCGCCAGCACGCCTGCGAGCCGCCCCGGCGACAGCCCGAAGACGGCGAACCGGCGCGGGTCGAGCGGATCGGAGGCGCCGCCGATGAGCGGCGCGAGCGCATAGCCGAGGGTCACAGCCGAGCCCCCGAGCACCGTAACGACGAAGACCACCGATGTCGGGGCATCCCGCAGTCGCAGGATGCCCCAGCACGCCGCGAATGTCGCGGCGGCGAGGATCGCCAGTCCGAGCACGACGCGGGAGAGATGCCGTCCATCGCCCCGCAGCGTGCCGAGCAGCAGCGCGATCCTCAGTCGGAGAACGTGTGCAGCCACTCGAGACCCTCCACGTCGCTGAGGCCCCCGGCGAGCTGGATGAAACGCTGCTCGAGCGTCAGCTCGCCGCGCACCTCGTCGACTGTGCCCTCGGCGAGCACCTGGCCCGCCACCAGGACGGCGACGCGCGTGCAGACGCGCTCGACGAATTCCATGCCGTGACTGGACAGGATGACGGTCCCGCCGTGCGCGACATACGCGGAGAGGATGTCGAGGATCACGGCGCTCGACACGGGATCGACGGCCTCGAACGGCTCGTCGAGCACCAGCAGGCGCGGCGAGTGGATGAGCGCCCCAGCGAGCATGACCTTCTTGAGCATGCCCGCGGAGTAGTCGGAGACGGCGCGCCCGAGAGCGTCGGTGAGGTCGAAGGCGCGCGCGAGGTCCGCGATGCGGCTCTCGACGATCGAGGACCGCAGCCCGCGCAGCACACCGTAGTAGTAGAGAAGCTGGCGTCCCGTCAGCCGGTCGAACGTGCGCAGGCGATCGGGCAGCACGCCCATCTGCCGCTTCGCGGCGCGCCGATCGGATGCCGCATCGACGCCGCCGACCCGGATCGAGCCCTTGTCGGGACGCAGCAGACCCGCGATGAGCGAGAGGGTCGTCGTCTTGCCGGCTCCGTTCGGACCCACGAGACCGTAGAAGGTGCCGGCGGGGACGGTGAGGTCGATTCCGTCGACGGCGCGCGTCGCGCCGAACCTCTTGACGACGCCGCGCAGGACGAGCGCCGCATCGGCGTCTGACGCGAGCCGGGCCTCGTCGAGGACGACGGATGCCGCGAACGGGTCGGCGTCGTCGGGATCGACGGGCGACTCCCCGAACTCGATGGCGGATTCGGCGGGCTGCGCGGGGGCGGGAGGCGCTTCGGGCTCGGCGACGAGCACGGCTGCAGGCACCGGCACGGACTCGGGCCGGGGTTCGGGCTCGAGAGCCGCCGGTGCAGGCTCGGGCGCCGGCGCGGCAGCGGCTTCGGGTTCGGGTTCGGGTGCTGGCTCGGGTGCGACCCCAGGCTCGGCCTCGGCTTCCGGAGCGGCCACCTGCTCCGCCTCCGGCTCCACGACGGGGAGCGGAGGCTTCGGCGGGATATCGACGTCGGCCGGCGGAAGCGGGGGCTTGGGCGGCGCGATCAGGTCGACCGGGAGCGGCGGCGGGGGTCCGGGGTCGACGGGGGGCGCGGGCTTGCGCGGCCTGCGGGGCTTGCGCGGCGCCTTCTTGGCGAGCGGAACGACGCGACCCGGGGAGGCCTCGCCCGTCGCGCCATCCCGATCTTCGGGGAAGGCGTCCTGTGGCACCGGGAGAGAGGCTGTCACCGATCAAACGTACCAAGACACCGTTTCCTCGCCACTGATCCGGCGCCCCCATTGACGGAACTGTGGCGCAGAGTTATGTCACGATCCGACAACGGGGACCGGCCATTATGCACCCTCACAGTGAGGTTCGCTACCATGTAGCAGGCACGATGGAGTGTCGATTCGGTTAACCAACCGTGGACAATCGCACTTCCAGGAGCAGAACCTTGACTATTCAGACCGTCATCCTCGCGGCCGGAATGGGCTCACGCCTCGGCCGAAGCCTGCCCAAGCCCCTCACGGAGCTCGGCGACGGCCGTAGCATCATGCAGCAGCAGCACGACAACATCCGTGCCGCCTTCGGCTCCGACGCCCGCATCACGACCGTCGTCGGCTACCGTGCCGAGA
This sequence comes from Microbacterium alkaliflavum, assembly GCF_044325405.1. Lineage (NCBI taxonomy): Bacteria > Bacillati > Actinomycetota > Actinomycetes > Micrococcales > Microbacteriaceae > Microbacterium > Microbacterium alkaliflavum. The sequence continues at coordinate 698,217 of NZ_JBIQWL010000002.1, forward strand.
CCATCGTCGAGGCGTTCCCGCACGTCGACTACGTCTACAACGACCGCTACGACCAGACCAACACGTCGAAGAGCCTGCTCCGCGCGCTCAACACGACCGGCCGCAGCGGCGTGCTGTGGATGAACGGCGACGTCGTCTTCGACCCGCGCGTGCTCGGCCGTGCGATCGCGCACATCGAGCGCGACCAGTCGTTCGTGACGGTCAACACCTCCAAGGTGAGCGACGAGGAGGTCAAATACACGACCTCCCCCGAGGGCTTCATCAAGGAGCTGTCGAAGACGGTCGTGGGCGGAATCGGCGAGGCCGTGGGAATCAACTACATCTCGGCCGCCGACAAGAAGGCGTTCATCCGCCAGCTCACGCGCGTCGACGACCAGGACTACTTCGAGCGCGGCCTCGAGCTCGCCATCGTCGAAGACGGCCTGCGCCTGCAGCCGCTCGACATCTCCGACCTCTACGCCGTCGAGGTCGACTTCGCCGAAGACCTCGAGCGCGCCAACCTGTTCGTCTGAGCGGGCGCGCCGTCAAGCCCCACGCAGACTTCAGGGCGCGCTCGTAGGATCGGCCTGATGGCCGACAAGGTGCACCGCATCCACTCCCTCCCCGACGGCGCGCCGTGGGACGGCGGACTGCCGCCGGTGGGCTCCGAGGAGCATCCCACGACGATCCGCGCGCTGGACCGCGTCCTCGCGATCCAGCGACCCGTCGTGCTCGCGCATCTGCGCAGCATCCGCCTTCGGCATCCGTCGGCGACGACGACGGAGATCGTGCGGATCCTGGAGCGCCGGTATCTCACCGCCGTCACGACCGGCGGCGCCGCAGTCGGCGCGACCGCGGTCGTGCCCGGTATCGGAACAGGCATCACGCTAGCCCTGAGCGGCGTCGAGACGCTGGGCTTCCTCGAGACGACGGCCCTGTTCGCGCAGTCGGTCGCCGAAGTGCACGGCATCCCCATCGAGAACCCGGACCGGGCACGCGCGCTCGTGCTGACGCTGATGCTCGGCAAGGAGGGGGTCGACCTCGTGTCGCAGCTGGCCGGCCAGGCCGCGGGCGGGGGCGTCACACGCGACAAGTACTGGGGGGAGCTTGTCACCAAGACCATCCCCCGCGCTGCCGTCGGGCCCATGGTCGACCAGCTGAAGAAGGTCTTCATGCGCCATTTCGCCGTGCGCGGCGGCGCCTCGTGGATCGGCAAGGCGCTTCCCTTCGGCATCGGAGCGGCCGTGGGCGGTGCGGGCAACAACATCCTGGGGCGTCGCGTGCTCGTCAGTTCGCGGCGCGCCTTCGGCCTCCCGCCCATCGTGCTCCCCGCCGAGATCGAGCCGCGGCCAGGCGCCATGCGGCTCGAGTACGCCGCGGGCCGCGGCATCCGCCGTGCCGGCGGGGCTATCGTGGGCGGCGTGACACGCGGCGTGCACGCAGCGGGCACGGCCGGCCGGCGTGTCGGCGGAAGCCTGTCGCGGCGAAAGCCCGAAGAGCTCACGACGGGAGAGGAGTGACCATGGGACTGTTCACGCAGCGTCCCGAGGAAGACAACGAGGATTGGACGGGCCTCCCGTCGGAGCCCGCCCGCGAGGAGACGGCCGCGGAACGCCTCCCGGATGCGCCGCCCGCCGGCGGCGGTGCCTGGGACCTCTTCGGCGCGAGCGGATCGGTCGTGATCCCGGTGGCGCACGTCGCCGACGAGCCCGAGGACGACGACGAGCCCGTCGAGGACGCCGACTCGGACGCCGACGACCCCACGCCGTAGTCCTCGGGCCCTAACCTCGCTCTATGGACAGCACTCTGGCGTGCCTCGCGGCATGGATGCCTCGCCAGCGCTGGTACGCCGCCAAGGGCAGGCTGCCGAGCCTTCGCCTCGTGGGCCGGTGGGACCTTCCTGCCCACGACTGCACGGTGCGCACCTTCCTGGTCGCCGACGAGGGCGCCCTGCCCGTCGTGCTCTACCAGATCCCCGTCGTGGCGCGCGCGACGGCGACGGTCGACGCGCACCCCGACCATGTGATCGGCAGCCCCGAGCCCGGCACGACCTTCATCGACGGCCCGCACGACCCTGCCTACTCGTCGGCGCTCCTGCGTCTTATCGTCGAGGGCGGCGAGGCCGCGGGGCCGGGCACGTCGGTCGTCGGGCGACCCTCCCAGCGCATCCAGGACGGAGGCGAACGCTCGGCGAGCGTCCTTGCCGGCGAGCAGTCGAACACCTCGCTCATCTTCCGGCCGGGCGGCGACGGCACGCCGATCATCTGCAAGGTCTTCCGGCAGCTGCATCCCGGGCTGAACCCCGACATCGAGCTGACCACGGCGCTCGCGGCGGCAGGCTCGACGCATGTCCCGCCGGCGGTCGGAGCGATCGAGGGCCGCTGGCCCGACACGACGACCGAGGTCGGCTCTGTGACGGGGTCCCTGGCCTTCGCGCAGGAGTTCCTTCCGGGCGTGGAGGACGCCTGGCGCGTCGCGCTGCGCGCGGCGGCCGCCGGCGACGACTTCACCTCACGCGCCCACGCGCTCGGCGAGGCCACCGCCGACGTGCACGTCGCGCTCGCACGGCTCTTCCCGACACGTGCCGCGCTCCCCGACGACCGCGAGGCGACGGCCGTGACGTGGCGGCGGCGGCTCACGATCGCGATGGCCGAGGTTCCGGCCATCGCCGACCAGCGCGACGCCGTCGAGGAGGTCTACGCCAGAGCGCTCGAGGCGGAGTGGCCGCCGCTGCAGCGCATCCACGGGGACTACCACCTCGGGCAGGTGCTGCACGATGCGACCCGAGGGTGGGTGCTGCTCGACTTCGAGGGCGAGCCGCTGCGGCCGATGACCGAGCGGACGCGTCCCGATCACGCTCTTCGCGACGTCGCCGGCATGCTGCGTTCCTTCGACTACGTCGGCGGCTCGATACGCCTCGACCATCCCGACCACGCGTCGGGCGCCGTGCGCGAATGGGTGCGCGCGGCCAGGCAGGGCTTCGTCGAAGGTTACGCCGCGGTCTCGGGCGCCGACCTCGGCGTGCAGAGCGCCCTGCTGAGCGCCCTCGAGCTCGACAAGGCCGTCTACGAGGCCATCTACGAGGCGCGCAACCGCCCGACGTGGGTCGCGATCCCGCTGCGCGCCATCATGCGCCTCGTAGAGCGGCCCGCCGCGGTCGGCTGAGGTCCTCGCCTCTCGGCGCCAGTCAGCGCGCAGGGCGTGCACAACGGCGGGCTGATCGCACGACGCGCCGGCCAGGCTCGGCGTGTCGATCGGAATCCCCGCAGCTGTGCACGCCGACGATGCGCAGTGGATGCCGCGGTCGGCTGAGGGTCGATCAGGCCCGACCTACTCGTCGAGGTCGGCTTCGTCCTCTTCGTCCTCGTCGAGCTCGTCGTCTGTCGCCGAGGCGTGCCAGATCTCCCACTGGCTCATGAGCCGGCCGATGGCGGCGTGGAACCTGCGAGTCGCCGCACCTGGCGAGGCGTCCCCGAAATAGCGGTCGACCCACTCGGTCAGGCGGGCGACGGCATCCGGATCGCTCAGCACCCTCTCGGTCTGATCCACGATCGCCGGCGCGTCGGTCGCGTCGAGCCATTCGCACGCCGAGAGGTAGCCGTGCGTGTCGACGATCGCGGCGGGATCGGCGGGCCGCGTGATGAGCAGCGGCCTGCCCGCCGCGAGCCGGTCGTAGACCATCGCGGAGATGTCCACGACGGCGACGTCGGCGGCGGCCAGCTGCCAGCCCAGGTCGGGCCCGTCGTCGTAGATGTGCTCGGCGCCGGGGTCGGCGCGATTCGCCGCCGCGAGCGCTGCGATGATGCGCTGGTTGGCCGCCCCGTAGGCCGGGGCGACGACGCCCGAACGCGGATGCGGCCGGTAGATGACGCGATGGCGCCTGGTCGCGATGAGGGCGTTCACGAGCGCCTCGCCGTGCGTGACGACCGAGCCGTAGTGCGCCGACGGGCGGTCGCCCTCCCATGTCGGGGCGTACAGCACGACGGTGCGCTCATCTGGCGAATACGGGAGCGCACCCGAGTAGTGGTCGGCCTGCGGGCGCCCGATCTGGATCGTGCGCGCGTCGAGGTCGTAGTCCCACAGCACGCGCGACAGGCGCTCGCGCGCGGCATCCCCCGCGATCAGGGCGTAGTCGTACGCCTTGAACTGGTTCGTGGTCATGTACATCTTGTCGGACTCGCCGTGGTTGATGAACACATGCCACCGGCGGCCGTACCGGAACATCTGGAAGTTGCGGGTGTTCTGGTTGACGTACAGCACGACGCGGATGTCCTGCGTGGCGATGAAGCGCTCGAGGTCGCGCACGGTGGGGACGAAGGCGACGGGGGGCGCGTCCTCCGCGAGCAGCGCCTGCGCGCCCGTCGCGGAGCGGCTCAGCACGACGACGGGCCACCGCTTCGACAGCTCGGCGAGCGGTTTGTACCACTGCCGCATCTGGTACATGTTCACCGCGCCGTCGGCGAAGTAGACGGCCACCTTGTAGTGGTGAAGGGGATGCTGCGGCCGCACCGCGAGCATGCGCCGGACGTCCTGAACCGCCGTGCGACTGGCCAGGGCCTTCTTCAGGAGCGTGGTGGCGTTGCGTGCATCCGAGACCAATCCCACGCCTTCAGCCTACCGGCGGGCCCGCATGCCATGATCGACGGGTGCATTCGACAGAGCCCGGGCGGCGCAAGGACGCGCCGGTGGTCCCGAGCGGTGCGGGTGTCAGCTTCGTCATGCCCGTCCTCAACGAGAAGGGCTATCTCCGCCGCGCCGTCGAGACCGTACTGGCTCAGGAGGTCGACGGCCCGTCCGAGCTGATCCTCGCGCTCGGGCCCTCGAACGACGGCACGAACGACCTCGCGCGCGAGCTGGCCGCCCATGACCCGCGCATCGAGCTCGTCGACAACCCCGCGGCGGACATCCCGGCCGGCCTCAACCTGGCGATCCGGGCGGGCCGCTATCCGACTGTCGTGCGGGTCGACGCGCACTCCGAGCTCGAGCCCGGCTACACGCGGCGCGCGCTCGCGACCCTCGACCGCGTGCGCGCCGCCAACGTGGGCGGGGTCATGCGCGCCGACGGAAGATCTCCCTTCCAGCGCGCCGTCGCCCGCGCATACAACTCCCCCGTCGGTCTCGGCGGCGGGGCGTACCACGGCGGGACGCACGAGGGCGAGGCCGAGTCGGCTTACCTCGGCGTCATGCGCCGCGCCGTCCTCGACGAGGTGGGCCTGTTCGACGAGTCGATCCGGCGCGGCGAGGACTGGGAGCTCAATCTCCGCATCCGCCGCGCCGGCTATCGCGTGTGGTTCGACCCGTCGCTGTCGGTCACCTACTGGCCGCGCGAGAGCTGGTCGCGGCTCGCGCGCCAGTTCCACGCGACCGGGCGCTGGCGCGGCGAGCTCGTGCGACGCTTCGGCCGCGGCAACTCGCTGCGGTTCTTCGCTCCCCCCGCGCTCGTCGCGGCGCTCGCCATCAGCCTCGTCGTGGGCATCCTGCAGCTCACCGGCGTGCTTTCGGGCTGGTGGTCGGTCGCGGCATCCCTGGTCTATCTGCCCGTGATCGCGTACGTCCTCCTCATCGCGGCGTGGGCGATCGGCCCGGGCGGGGGCAAGGGCTGGCGCGACAAGCTCTGGACGGCCGCCGTGCTGCCGACGATGCACGTCTCGTGGGGTGCGGGCTTCCTCGCGGGCGTGGCCCGCGGAGCGCACGACACGGTCGACACGTCGAGGCTCGGCGACCGCAACACGCCGCTGCCCTAGGAACGGATGATCAGGCCCTGGTCGAGGATCCGGTCGACGACACGCTCGGCAGCGCGCACGACACGGCCGACACACCGCGGCTGAGCGACCTAGGAACGGATGATCAGGCCCTGGTCGAGGATCCGGTCGACGACACGCTCGGCAGCGCGGCCGTCGTCGCGGGGATTGAACTTCGCCCGCCAATCCTGGTACTTCGCGGCGAAGCGGGTGGGGTCGCCCGCCGTCAGCTCGGCGACGAGCTCCTCCTGCGTGCGCACGACGGGCCCGGGAGCATGCTCGACGAGGTCGAAGTAGAAGCCGCGCAGCTCGCCGCGGTAGTGCTCCATGTCGGGCACGAGGAAGTACATGGGCTTGCCCGTGACACTGAAGTCGAACATGACCGACGAGTAGTCCGTGACGAGCGCGTCGGCGGCCAGCAGCAGCAGCGAGGTGTCGGGGAAGCCCGTCACATCGATCACGCGGGGGCCGGCGGCATCCTTCCCCGGAAGCAGCGTGCGGGAGTGCCCGCGCACGAGCACGACGGAATCGGTGTCGGCGGCCAGTCGCACGGGGTCGACGAAGTCGACGATCTCGGACCGGTCGTCGCGCCACGTCGGCGCGTACAGCACGACCCGGTCCTCGGGGCGGATGCCGAGTGCGAGCCTCGTCGCGGCGCCGTCGCCCGTCGTGAGCACGTCGTTGCGCGGGTACCCCTCGACCCAGATGGGGCGCGTGAGGAACGCGTAGGCCTTGCCGAGGATGCGCGAGGCATAGGGATTCTGCGCGAGGAGGATGTTCCAGCGGCGCGACTCGCGCACGACGGCGGCCATCCGCCGCGGGTCGAAGCCGGGGCGGTGCAGGGCGAGCCGCTTGAGCGGCGTACCGTGCCACGTCTGCAGCACCACCTGGCCCGGCCGCCGCGAGAACCGGCGGCGCAGCCAGTCGTTGACGACGAGGAGCCGGGCGGCGCCTCGCGCGCGCCACCAGTCGGGGCTTCCCTCGACCACGGGGATCGCTCCCTCAGGCACCTGCACCGACAGGTCGACGACGCTCCAGTACCGCGTGAGCCCGGGCAGCCGACGCGCCAGCTCGCGGTCGATCGCGAGCGGATTGCAGCTCGCATTGCGGCCGTAGAAGCTCTCGAAGAACACCGCGTTCTCGAGACCGCCGGGGCGCGTCGCATAGCGGCGCTCGAGGGCGTCCTGGCCCTCGCCGGAGTCGTATGCGGGGTCGATGGGCGGGCCGACGCGCACCGTCGTGCCGTCGAACGACGCACGCAGCGTGCCGAGCTGCACGAGCGGCAGCGACGGCGCGGGCTCGATCGCGGGCGCGTCGGCGGCCGTCTCGATCACGAGGGGGTAGTCGCCGGCGGGAAGCGGCAGCTCGGCGCCGCCCCAGCGCGATGCGCGCAGCGGCAGCACGGCGCGCCAGGTCTTGCCGCGGCCGCTCAGCTGGGCCACGACGTGCGCGCGTGCACCGACGAGCTCGACGGAGGCCGGGCGCGGGCCGACGCCTGAGAGCACGAGCGAAGGGCCCGCCTCGGTCGTGAAGCGCGCGTCGGTCATCGTCGACCTCTCCTCTGGCCCAGGCCGGCCAGGATGGCACGGTACACCCTCTCGGCGTTGCCCCCGTCGCGGAACGCGTGCACACGCGCGTCGAGCGCGTGCGCGCGCTCGAGGGCGGTTGCGCGAACGGCCTCGTCGCCGAGCAGCGCATCGAGGCGCCGCGCGGCATGCGTCCAGTCGGCCGTCCAGTCGTCGCCTGCCACGTCGCCGTACGTCCCGTAGAAGCCGCGCCGCCGCGCATAGGCGGACACATCGGGCGCGAGGAAGACCACGGGAAGCGGCACGAGCGACGAGTCGAACACGAGCGACGAGTAGTCGGTCACGAGCGCGTCGAGTCCGGGCAGCACGGGGGTCACGTCGGGCACGGCGCCGCTGCCGAGGCCCCGCACGCGATCGGTCAGGACAGGCGGCCGGTACTCCCCCGCGCCGAGCGGGTGCGACCGCACGAGCAGCACGGCGTCGCGACGGGTCAGGACGTCGACGATCGCGCCCCACTCGTCATCGGACGGCACAGCCGGATCGGGCTCGCCGTCGCGCCACGTGGGCGCGTAGAGCACGAGCCGCGTCGCGGGATCGAGGGGACCGGTCACGGCGTCGACGATCGCGCGCGCGGCGGAGCGACGGCCTTCCGGGGTGCCCTGCGACAGCACATCGACGCGTGGCTCGCCGGTGACGGGCACACGGGCGTCGCTCAGGCCGAACGCCGACTCGAGGCGTCCGCGCACGAGGTGCGACGCGGCGGGCAGCACGCGGATGCGGCGCGCCGTCAGCCGGTAGGCCACACCGAGGACCCGGCGCGTGAGGAGCGACAGGATGCCGTGCCCGAGCGCAGCGGGCGGCCGCAGCGTCTCTCGGGAGTCCAGGCCGATGCGCTTGAGTGGGATGCCGTGCCACAGCTGGACGACGAACGCGCCCGGGACGGTGTAGCGGTTGACGTCGCCGAAGCCGTGCGTGACGACCACGACCCGCGCGCGGGCGGTGAGCCACAGGCCCCAGAGGGAGTGCTTCATGGCATGCGGGATGCCGCGGGCCGCGGCATCCCGTGCCTGCCGGCGGTCCCCCACGAGCCACACGGCGCGCTGACCACGGGCCTCCGCGACGTTCCAGAGCGCGAGGGCGCCGTCGGCGATCCCGACGGCGCAGCCGAACACCCATCCATCGCTCGAGCGGGGCACGACGAGGGTGAGGAGGCGTCCGGCGAGGTGCAGCGGGAGGCGGGTCAGCTTCGCCGCGTTTCCCGCGCCGAAAGAGAAGGACGCCACCCCGCGAGCCTATCGCGGGGTGGCGTCCGTTCCCTGAGCGGGGCCTACTCGCCGAGGGTGCCGAGCGTCACCTCGGCGGTCTGCGACTTGCCGTCGCGCACGTACGTGAGCGTGGCCTTGCTGCCGCCCGCGAGGGCGCGCACCTGCGCGGTGAGGTCCGTCGAGTCGGTGATCGGCACACCGTTGAATTCCGTGACGACGTCGCCCGCCTTCAGGCCTGCGGCCTCGGCCGCGCCGCCCGAGACGATCTCCTGGATGTAGGCACCCGTGATGGTCGCACCGTCGACGGATGCCGCGGGCTTGACGCTCGCGCCGAGCAGACCGTGCGTGGCCTTGCCGTCCTTGACCAGCTCGTCGCTGATGCGCTTGACGATGTCGGACGGGATCGAGAAGCCGACGCCGATGTTGCCCGACTGCCCGCCGCTGGACGAGCCCGCGGTCGCGATGGCGACGTTGACGCCGATGAGCTTGCCCTCGTCGTCGACGAGCGCGCCGCCCGAGTTGCCGGGGTTGATGGCGGCGTCGGTCTGCACGACGGCCAGCGAGATCGTCTCGGTCGCCTGCTGCTGCTGCGTCTGGCCCTGACCGAAGTCGAAGTAGAACGGACCGTTCTGACCCTGGTCGGGCGTCTGGCTCTGGTCGCCCGAGTCGCCCGAGTCGGGCGCGGCCGACGAGGCGATCTGGATCGAGCGGTTGAGGGCGCTCACGATGCCCGTCGTGACGCTGTTCGAGAGGCCGAGGGGCGCGCCGACGGCGACGGTGCCGTCGCCGACGTTGAGCTTCGACGAGTCGGCGAACTCGATCGGCGTCAGGCCCGAGGCGTCCTTGAGCTTGATGACCGCGAGGTCGTAGGTCGGGTCGGTGCCGACCACGGTGGCGTCGTACACGTGGCCGTCCGACGTCGTGACGCGCAGCGTCGCGTCGGCCGTCGCGCCGTCGAGCGTGACGACGTGCGTGTTGGTGACGACGTAGCCGTCCTTCGTGAGGATGACGCCCGAGCCGGTGCCGCCGCTCGAGCCGCTCGCGGCCTCGATCGTGACGACGCTCGGCACGACCTTGGCGGCGATCGCGGTGGTCTGGTTGACGGAGTCGGTGTTGTTGACGGTCACCGTGGTCGGGCCGGCGGCCGGGCTCGCCGCGTCGGAGGCGAAGAGGTTCGCACCGGCGAACGAGCCGCCCAGGCCCGCGGCGCCGCCGACGATGGCAGCGGCGATGATGAGGCCGACGACCTTGCCCGCGCCGCCCGACTTCTGCTTGGGCTGCGTCGTGGTCGTCCCCGTGGCGGGGGCGACCGGGGCGGTCGGCTGCGTGGCGCCGGGCCCGAACGACGACGCGTACTGCGGCTGGCCGGGGTGCTGCGGCTGACCCGGCTGCTGCGGCTGGCCGGCGTAGGTCTGCGGGCGAGGAGCGCCGTAGGGCTGCTGGGGGTAGGCGCCCGCGGGAGCCTGACCCGGGGCGTGCCAGCCCGCGGCCTGCGGCGACGGCGGGAGGTAGCCGACGTGCTGCTGCGGCTGGGGCGCCATCGGCGGCTGGGGCGCGGCGGGCTGCTGCGGCGCCACCGGGCTCTGCGCGGCGGGCTGCTGCGGTGCGGCCGGCTGCTGCGGCGGGACGGGCGCCTGAGGCGCCTGAGCGGCAGGGGTCTGCGCGGGCGGAGCAGGCGGGGTGGGAACGGCGTTCTCGGGGGTCTGGTCGGCGGGGCGGTCGCCCGTGGTGTCGCTCATGATTGCTCCTTCTGGACAAGCAATTTCACTCTGGCGGGCAATTCTGTGCATTGCCTATGGCCCCGTTGGGACGACACTATGCGAGTAGCGTGAACCGGATGCGAGACATTCCCGGCGCCTGGCGGCGCGCCGCTGCCGGTGCGGGACTCATCGGGCCGGATGGTGTAGCACGCCCTACCATCTTCGCCGAGATGAGCGCCCTCGCGGCGCAGACGGGCGCCCTCAATCTCGGTCAGGGCTTCCCCGACGAGGACGGCCCTGACGAGGTGCTGGAGGCCGCCCGCTCGGCCATCTCTCGCGGGGTCAACCAGTATCCGCCGGGGCGTGGCATCCCGGATCTGCTCTCCGCCGTCGCGGAGCACCAGCATCGCTTCTACGGGCTCACGCTCGACCCGGCGCGCGAGGTGCTCGTCACGGCGGGCGCGACCGAAGCGCTCGCGGCGACACTGCTCGCCCTCGTGGACGGGCCCGATGACGAAGTGGTGGTCTTCGAGCCTCACTACGACTCCTACGCCGCCGTCGTCGCGCTGTCGGGCGCGCGGCTGGTCACGGTGCCGCTGCGGTGGCCCGACTTCCAGCCGGATCTCGATCGGCTTCGGGATGCCGTCACCGATCGCACGCGCATCATCCTCCTCAACGACCCGCACAATCCCACGGGCGCGGTCTTCGACGCCGAGGTGCGCCGCGAGATCGTCGCGCTGGCCGAGCGGCACGATGCCTTCATCGTGACCGACGAAGTGTACGAGCACCTCGTGTTCGGTGAGCCGCATGTGCCGATCGCGACGCTGCCCGGCGCCTGGGACCGCACGGTCTCTCTCTCGTCGGGCGGCAAGACGTTCTCCACGACGGGCTGGAAGATCGGCTGGGCGACCGGTCCGGCCGATCTCATCGACGCGGTGCTCGCGGTCAAGCAGTGGCTCACCTACGTGAACGGCGCCCCCTTCCAGCCCGCGATCGCGGCGGGCCTGCGCTTGCCCGACGCTTACTTCGCGGGTGTCGCCGACGCGCTCCGCGCAAAGCGCGACCTCCTCGGCGAAGGCCTGCGGGCCGCGGGCTTCGAGGTATCGGTGCCCTCGGGCTCCTACTTCACCGTGGTGGATGCCGCTCCCCTGGGTGCGACGGATGCCGCCGAATTCTGCCGCGCGCTCCCGCACCGCGCCGGGGTCGTGGCGATCCCCCTCACGGCGTTCGCGTCGCCCGAGCGGAGGGCGCAGTACGCGACGCTCGTCCGATTCGCCGCGTGCAAACGCGTCGAGGTGCTCCAGGAGGCGGCATCCCGACTCTCCTCGCTCGCGCGCTGAGGTCTCAGCCTCGCGGCGTGACGCGCAGGCGCCGCAACGCCAGAGCCGGGTTGACGCGCCGCACGCGCTCGACAGCCTCGGAATCGAGATGCGCCACCGCGACGTCCGTCGCGGTGCCCACCGAGGCGAGCTGCACCCCCTGCGGATCGACGACCATCGAGTTGCCGACGCCGAGGGGCGGCGGATGGTCGGCGGCGGCGACGAAGACGGTGTTCTCGATCGCCCGGGCGTGGATCAGGGTCGACCAGTGGTTCTCCTTGAGGGGGCCGCGCACCCATTCGGCGGGCACGAGGAAGACGTCCGCGCCCGCGTCGACGAGCAGCCGGCCCACTTCGGGGAATCGCAGGTCGTAGCACGTCATGAGGCCGAAGCGTAGGCCGCCCAGCTCGAACGTCTCGGGCTGTCCGAGCTCGCCCGGCTCGACCCAGTCGGACTCGCGCTGCCCGAAGGCGTCGTAGAGGTGCAGCTTGCGATAGCGCGCGACGACGCCCGTCCCATCCACCGCGACGACCGTGTTGCGCACGCGCCGCGCGTCGCCGGCTCGCTCGAGCAGCCCCGCCACGACGACGACGTCGTGCTCGGTCGCGAGGGCCGTGAGCGCCCGGGTGAAGGGTCCGTCGACCTCCTGAGCGTGCGCGGCCAGCGACTCGTCGAAAGGGTCGACGAAGTAGCTGGAGTACTCGGGCAGCACGACGACGCGGGCGCCGCGGCGGGAGGCCGTCTCGACGAGCCGCGCGATGAGCTCGATGTTGGCGGCCGCATCCGCCGTGGGCGCGAATTGCGCGACGGCCAGGCCGAATCCGGTCATTGCCCGTCCTCCTCTCGCCGGCGACGCATGAGGAACGGGGTGATGAGCCACAGGATCACGATGACGATCGCGAGCACGACCGCGACGAAGGTCGAGGCGGCGTCACCCACGACGACGTCGAAGATGAACGCGACGACGCCGACCGTGAGCAGACCGACCGTCGCGAGCGCCGTGATGAGCGCCGCGTGCCCGAAGGAGACGACGCGGCGCTTCAACCGGCGCTGGAAGAGCATGCGGTGCAGCGCGACGGGCGAGAGCGCGACGATGGCGCTCAGCGCCGCGAGCACCACGAGGAAGAGGTAGAACGTCCGCTGGCCCGAATCGAGCTTGTCGAAGCCCGACTGGAAGGCGATCGCGAGGAGGAAGCCCGTGAGGATCTGCGTGCCGGTCTGCAGCACGCGGAACTCCTGAAGCACCTCTCCCCAGTTGCGGTCGGCGCGCTCGTTCGGCGTCTCGTCACGGCCGTCGCGGAACTCGTCGCGAGGGTCCAGGTCGGGGTCCGGAGACATGTCTCAACCTTGCCTGCGCGACCCCCGTCGGGCAACCTGATCCGGCCGCGTTCAAGACCATGAGAAAGCCGTGATAGGCTTTCTCATGTGCCGCGGGGTGGAGCAGCTCGGTAGCTCGCTGGGCTCATAACCCAGAGGTCGCAGGTTCAAATCCTGTCCCCGCAACAAAGAGGAGAAGGCCCCGCGAAGCGGGGCCTTCTTCCATTTCCCGTGCTTGATCGGGCGCTTCATCACATCTTCAGGCGTCGCCGTAGAAGATCTGATGCACGGATCCGTCTGCGTTGAGCAGATGGAGCTCGAGGCTGACCGTGATCTCGGGGTCGAGGAATCCCACTTCGTAGGGCCACTCCTGAGTCCCGACGTCGGAGGCGGTCTGCGGGACCAGGGTCAGCACGCCACCGGCGGTCTGCGCGGTTCCCTGCTCCTGTGAGATGAGCGCGCACTCGGTCGTCGACCGGCACTCCGAGAACGTGTACCGGTAATGCCCGTCGGCGGTGAACCGATAGATCTCCCACAGAGCCTGGGACCCCGTGCTGTCGAGCCAGGAGCTCACTCGCCACTCGCCCACGAGTGCGGGATCGAGCGGCTGCAGGATCGGCGGCGCGACGGGCTGCGTGGTCGGCCCGTCGCCGGTTTCCGCCGGGGAAGGCCCGGGGGGATCGGTCCGCGGAATCCCAGGCGCACAGGCCGGCAGCATGAGCGCCAGCATGAGCGCGCCGACGGCGAGGCCGATCCGAGAGGTGTTCATGGCGACTCCGATGCGCGAGGGGTCTGAGGACCCGATGGTCCGGAGACGCAGTCTCCGGTTCCCTCATATGGAGGAGCCGGGCCGCCCGACTGATACACCGTGGCCGCGGTTGCCGCGTTCGCCTCACTGGGACGGGTCGAGCGCCTCGCTCAGCTCCAGCAGGAAGCGCGTGACCACGACGAGCTCCCGGTCGTCGAACCCCTCCGCGACGCCGCGCATCGCACGCAGCCGCTCGCCGAAATGCCGGTAGAACTCGTCGCGCGAGGCCTGCGTGAGCACGACGACGCGCGCGCGGCGATCGCTCGGGTGCGCGCGGCGCTCCAGATGGCCCGACGCCGTGAGGCGGTCGAGGAGCTTGGTCGTCGAGGCCGTCGAGATGCGGAGGTGATCGGCGAGGTCGTGCGGACTGACGACCTCGCCGCGCTGCTCGCGCATGATGAGCATCCGGAGGGCCGCGACGTCCGTCGCGTTCATGTCCATGTCGCCCTTCATGCCGCTGTGCATGCGGTCCATGGCGTCGCCGAGCGCACGGATGGCCCTGAGCACGTCCATGACGGCATGGTCACGATCCGTTTCGGGAACCCATCGCTGGGACATGTGGACACCCCCTCCGTCCCGTTGTAACATCGAGACCACTATATTGCTAGCTAAACTAGCGAATCTGGAGGATTCATGACCGACACCGATCACGTCGTCCTCCTCGACGATGACGGCCGCGAGATCGGCACAGCTCTCAAGAGCAGCGTGCACGGCACCGAGACGGCCCTCCACCTGGCATTCTCCTGCCACGTCGTCAATGACGACGGTCAGGTGCTCGTGACGCGCCGCGCGCTCGGCAAGACGACGTGGCCAGGCGTGTGGAGCAACTCCTTCTGCGGACATCCTCGTCCCGCAGAGCCGGTCCTCGCGGCCGTGCACCGCCGGGCCGACTACGAGCTCGGCATCACCCTCACCGACATCGAGCTCGCCCTCCCCCTCTTCCGCTACCGGGCGACGGATGTCAACGGCATCGTCGAGCACGAGCTGTGCCCCGTCTACACGGCGCGCACGCACGAGGAGCCGGTCCTCAATCCGCTGGAGGTCGTCGAGGCCCAGTGGGTCGACCCGGTCGACCTCGCGGCATCCCTCGAGGCGACGCCCTGGGCGTTCAGCCCGTGGCTCGTGCTGCAGGCGGAGCAGCTGCACCTCTTCGACCGCTCTCGACCGCACGAACGGCGCCGCGCATCATGATCGCGCTGGCCCCGGCCCCTGCAGCCGCGATCGACGATGCGATCGACGACGCGGTGGGCCGGATCCGCGCGCGCTCGCTGACCCTCGGCGGCGGATTCCCGACGCTCGGCGATGCCATCGCGCGCGCCTCGGCGGGAGGCAAGCGGTTCCGGCCGGCCCTCGTCGCCGCATCCTTCCAGGCGTTCGGCGGCGACCCCGAGACCGCCCCGGCGCTCTTCCCCGTCGCGGCGGCGTTCGAGCTGCTCCACACGGCGTTCGTCGTGCACGACGACGTCATCGACCACGACACCGTGCGCCGCGGCATCCCGAATGTCGGCGGCGAGTTCCGGGAACGGGCGCGCTCGCGCGGGGCGGATGCCTCCGGAGCGGCGCTGCTGGGCGACGCGGCGGCGATCCTCGCCGGCGACCTGCTGCTGCACGAGGCCTGCCGGCTCGTCGCCCTCGCCGACGTCGGGCCCGACCGCCGTGCCGCCCTCCTGGCACTCCTGGACGACGCCGTGTTCGTCTCTGCGGCGGGCGAGCTCGCCGATGTCGAGCACTCCGTGTCGGTCGACTGGGCCGACCACGACGCGCTCCTCGAGGCGGCGCACGACAAGACCGCCGTCTACTCCTTCACCGCGCCGCTGTGCGCGGGCGCAGTGCTCGCGGGGGCGGATGCCGCCGCCCTCGCGACGCTCCAGCGCGCCGGCGGTCGCCTCGGTCTCGCGTTCCAGCTCGTCGACGATCTGATCGGCGCGTTCGGCTCGTCCGAGCAGGCGGGCCGCGAGACGGGCGGCGATCTGCGCGAGGCCAAGCGCACTCCCCTGGTCGCGCTCGCGCGCGACTCCGGCGCCTGGTCCCGCGTCAACGACGCGCTCGCGGTCGCGCACACTGGCCCCGTCGCCGTGCGCGAGGCGCAGCGCGCGCTCGACGAGAGCGGCGCGCGCCTGCGCCTGCTCGCGGTCATCACCGGCACGCTCGCCGAGGCCCGCGACGCCGCCGAAGACCCGTCGCTTCCGCCCGCCGCGCGCCGGCTCGTCGAGGAGCTCGTCGCCGCCGTCTCGGAGCGCGTGCCGTGAGCCGGCGCACCGACGAGCAGCCGACGGGCCTCGCCCTCTACGACAGGACGGCACGGGATGCCGCGACCGCCGTCATCACCGCGTACTCCACGTCGTTCGCCCTCGCGTGCCGCATGCTGGGGCCGCGCGTGCGCCCGCACGTGCGGAGCGTCTACGCCCTCGCGCGCATCGCCGACGAGGTCGTGGACGGGCCGGCCGCCGACGCCGGCCTCGACGCGGCGGCGGAGCGCTTCGTGCTCGACGAGCTCGAGGCGGAGACGCTCGCGGCCGTCGAACGCGGCTTCAGCGCCAACCTGGTCGTGCACGCCTTCGCCCGCACGGCCCGCGAGTGCGGCATCGGCGCCGATCTCATCCGCCCGTTCTTCGCCTCGATGCGCACCGACATCACGACCTCGACGCACGACGGCGCCTCGCACGACGCCTATGTGTACGGGTCGGCTGAGGTCATCGGACTCATGTGCCTGCAGACGTTCGTCAACGCCGGCGCCACCAGGCCGACCCAGCCCGATCGCGACCTCGTCGACGGCGCCCGCAGGCTCGGCGCCGCCTTCCAGGACGTCAACTTCCTCCGCGACCTCGACCACGACGCCGCGGCGCTCGGCCGCGACTACCTCGGCGCGTCGAGCCGCGAAGAAGTGCTCGCCCGCATCGACGCCGACCTCACGGCCGCGGCGGCAGTCATCCCCCGACTCCCCACGGACTGCCGCCGCGCCGTGACCGCGGCCCACGACCTCTTCGCGGCGCTCGCCGATCGTCTGCGCCGCGACGCCGCCCCCGCCGCCCGGGTGCGCGTGCCGGACGGTGTCAAGGCGGCCCTCGCCGCGCGCGCCTGGCTGGGCTTCGCCCCGCGGAGCGTTCGAGCATGAGCCCTGCACGCACGGCCCGGCGCGATCCGGGCACGGTCGCCGTCGTCGGCGGAGGGATCGCGGGGCTCGCGACGGCGGCCCTCCTCGCGGCCGACGGCTGGCAGGCGACGGTCTTCGAGGCCCGCGGCGAGGTCGGCGGGCGGGCGGGCTCGTGGGAGCGCGACGGCTTCCGCTTCGACACAGGCCCGAGCTGGTACCTCATGCCCGAGGTGTTCGAGCACTTCTTCCGCCTGCTCGGCACGACGGCGGCCGACGAGCTCGATCTCGTGCGCCTCGACCCCGCCTATCGGCTCTACACGGAGGGCGACCCGACGCCGCTCGACGTCGTCTCGGGGAGGGATGCCGCGACCGCCCTCTTCGAACGCGTCGAGCCCGGCGCGGGCGCCGCCCTCGACGCCTACCTCGATTCCGCCGCCGACGCGTACGACCTCGCCGTCTCGCGCTTCCTGTACGACCCGTATGAGACGACGGCCGGGCTGCGCGACCCCGCACTGCTGCGGCGTCTCCCGCGGCTCGCCCCGCTGCTGACCCGCACCCTCGCGAGCCACATCGAGCGCCGCTTCGACGATCCCCGCCTGCGGCAGATCCTCGGCTACCCGGCGGTCTTCCTCGGCGGCTCACCGTACGGCGTGCCGAGCCTCTACCACCTCATGAGCCACCTCGACCTCGACGAGGGCGTGCTCTACCCGCGCGGCGGGTTCGCGGAGGTGATCGCGGCCGTGGAGCGTCTCGCCCGTGCGCGCGGCGCCGTCGTGGAGACCGGCGCGGAGGTCGCCGGGATCGCGACGGCGGACGGGGTGGCCACGGGCGTCCGACTCGCCGACGGGCGCACGATCGAGGCCGACCTCGTCGTCTCGACCGCCGACCTGCACCACACCGAGACGGCCCTCCTCCCCCGCGACCTGCAGACCTACCCGGAGGAGTGGTGGGCCTCCCGCACGCCGAGCCCTGGTGCGCTGCTCGTCCTGCTGGGCGTGCGTGGGAAGCTCCCGCAGCTCGCCCACCACACGCTGCTTTTCACGCAGGACTGGCGCGCGAACTTCGAGCGCATCTTCGGGCGGAGCCCCGGCATCCCGCACCCCGCGTCGCTGTATGTGTGCCGCCCCAGCGCGTCCGACCCGACCGTCGCCCCCGAGGGCGACGAGAATCTCTTCGTGCTCGTACCCGTGCCCGCCGATCCCTCGCTCGGCCGCGGCGGTGAGGACGGAGACGGCGACCCGCGCATCGAGAAGGCCGCCGACGCCGTGATCGCGCAGCTCGCACAGTGGTGCGGCATCCCCGACCTCGCGGACCGCATCGCCGTGCGCCGCACGATCGCACCCGGAGATTTCGAGCACGACCTGCACGCATGGCGCGGCAACGCGCTCGGGCTCGCGCACACGCTGGGTCAGAGCGCCGTCTTCCGGCCGCGCAACGCCTCCAAGCGCGTCGACGGGCTGCTCTACGCGGGCGCGTCGACGCTGCCCGGCATCGGACTGCCGATGTGCCTCATCTCGGCGGAGCTCGTGGTCAAGCGCCTGCGCGGAGACCGCTCACCGGGACCCCTGCCCGAGCCCGT
Source organism: Microbacterium alkaliflavum (assembly GCF_044325405.1). NCBI lineage: Bacteria > Bacillati > Actinomycetota > Actinomycetes > Micrococcales > Microbacteriaceae > Microbacterium > Microbacterium alkaliflavum. Next base: position 716,545 of record NZ_JBIQWL010000002.1, read on the forward strand.
CGCCGCGAGGGCCTGACGTGCCCGGTGCCTACCTCGCCGCGATCGTCGTGTCGCTGGCGGGCATCATGGTCCTCGATGTCCGATGGCGGCTCGCGCTGCCGGTCGCGGCGGGTCGCACCCTGGCCGCCGTGGCGATCGGCACGACGTTCTTCCTCGCGTGGGACCTCGTCGGCATCGCCGCCGGCGTGTTCGTGAAGGGCGACAGCCCCCTGCTCATCGGCATCGACCTGGCGCCCCACCTCCCCCTCGAGGAGCCCGTGTTCCTCGCGTTCCTGTGCTACCTCGGACTCGTCGCGTGGGCAGGCGCGCGCAAGGTCCAGGCGAGGCGCGCAGAAGCGCGCGGGAGCGTCCGCGAGGTGTCGCGGTGACGTACGCACTCCTCATCATCCCCTTCGCGGCCGCGACCCTCGCCGTGACGCTCGCGACGATCCCGCGCGCGGCGTTCGGCCGGCGGATGCTGGCCTCGGCCATAGCCGCCATCGTGCTGGTGGTGCTCACCGCCGTCTTCGACAACCTCATGATCGCGGCGGGCCTGTTCACCTACCCCGCCGCCCAGATCAGCGGTCTGCGCGTCGGCCTCGCCCCGCTCGAGGACTTCGCCTATCCCGTGTGCGCCGCGTTCCTCGTGCCCGGCGTCTTCGTGCTCCTGCCCGCACGGCGGCACCCGTGAGCGCGACCGAGCCCCTCCGGGCCGCAACCGTCGTGCGGCAGCTGTTCGTGGCATCGCGTCCCGTCAGCTGGATCAACACGGCCTACCCGTTCGCGGCGGCGTATCTGCTCACCACGAGGCAGATCGACGCGACGCTCATCGTCGGCACGATCTTCTTCCTCATCCCGTACAACCTCGCGATGTACGGGATCAACGACGTCTTCGACTACGAGTCCGATCTGCGCAACCCGCGCAAGGGCGGCGCGCACGGCGCCGTGCTCGACCGACGCATGCACGCCGTCACGCTGTGGGCGTCGGCGCTGTCGTGCCTGCCGTTCGTCGTCCTCCTCGTCGTCGCAGGCTCCCCCGCGTCGTGGCTCGTGCTCGCTGCGAGCCTGTTCTTCGTCGTGTTCTACAGCGCACCGCCGCTGCGGCTGAAGGAACGGCCGTTCGCCGATTCGGTGACCAGCAGCATCCACTTCTTCTCCCCCGCCGTGTACGGCCTCGTGCTCGCGGGGGCGGCGTGGACGTGGCAGCTGATCGCCGTCATCGTCGCCTTCGCCCTGTGGGGCATCGCCTCGCACGCGTTCGGTGCCGTGCAGGACGTCGTCGCGGATCGCGAGGCGGGCATCTCCTCGATCGCGACGGCCCGGGGCGCGCGCTTCACCGTCTGGTTCGCGCTCGCCTGCTACGCCGCGGCGGGAGTCGTCATGCTCGTCACGGCATGGCCGGGCCCGCTCGCGGCGCTGCTCGCTCTGCCCTATCTCGCGACGGTGTGGCCGTTCCGCGGCATCACCGATGACACCGCGGATGCCGCGACCCGCGGCTGGCGTCGATTCCTGTGGCTCAACCAGCTCACGGGCTTCGGCGTCACGCTGCTGCTCATCTGGTACTGGCTCCGGACGACCTGAGGCCGGGCGTCATCCGCCCGGCCTCAGTCTCGTGGATGCTGCGGATCAGCCGCCGAGCTGGATGAGCTTCTCGACCGCCGCCGTCAGGCGGGCGTCGGCCTCGCCGTACGCGGCCCAGTCGCCCGCTGCGAGCGCGGCCTGGCGGTCGAGCATCGCCTGCTGCGCCTGCTGCAGCGCGGCCTGGTACTCGTCGGCAGGGACGCTCGGCGAGGGGTTCGGCGCCGGGGTCGCCTCCGGCGTCGGTGTCGCCTCGGGGGTCGGGGTCGCCTCAGGCGTCGGCGTCGGCGTCACGCCGGTGTCGCCGGCGCTGGCTCCCGAGTCGCCGCCGAACAGGGTGTCCAGCGCCTCGTTCAGGGTGTCCTCGAACGCGACCTTGTTGCCGAACGACACGAGCACCTTCTGCAGCGTCGGGAGCTTCGTGGCACCCGACGACTGGACGAAGACCGGCTGCACGTACAGCAGGCCGCCGCCGACGGGAAGCGTCAGCAGGTTGCCGTTCAGGACGTCGGACTGGCCCTGTCTCAGGATGTTGATGAACGCGGAGACCTGGGGGTCGGCGTCGAAGGTGTTCTGCACCTGACCCGGGCCGGGAACGCTCGTGGACGCGTCGATCACGAGCATCCTGAGCTTGCCGTAGTCGGCCGCCTTCACGCCGTCCTTGTTCCCGGCGTTCGAGTCCACCGCGAGATAGCCCATGAGCACGTTTCTCGTGTTGTCACCGGCCGGGATGAAGCTCGTGAACATCGAGTAGGCGGGCGACGTCTGTCCGGGCATCTGCATCGTCAGGTAGTACGGCGGCTGCAGGAAGTTCGGGTTCTGCGGGTCGTCCGGCGTCTTCCAGGCGTTGTCGCGCTGGTAGAACGACTGCGCGTCGTCGACGTGGTAGACGCCGAGCATCGCGCGCTGCGCCTTGAACAGGTCGGTCGGGTACCGCACGTGGCTCATGAGGTCGCCCGACATCGCCGAGATCGGCTTGAGCGTCGACGGGTAGATCTTCTGCCACGTCTTCAGGATCGGGTCGTTCTCGTCCCACGCGTAGAGCGTGACGTGACCGTCGTACGCGTCGACGGTCGCCTTGACCGAGTTGCGGATGTAGTTGATGTTGTCCAGGGCGACCCGCGGGGTCTCGTTGTTCGCGTCGGCGATGGCCTGCTGCAGGCTCACGAGCGTCGAGTACGGATAGCTGTCGCTCGTGGTGTAGCCGTCGATGATCCACACGATTCGGCCGTCGACGATGCTCGGGTACGGGTCCTTGTCGAGCTCGAGATACGGCGCGACCTTCTGCACGCGGTCCAGCGGGCTGCGGTCGTAGAGGATCTGCGAGTCCTGGTTGAGGTAGTCGGAGAACAGGATCTGCTCGGACTGGAATTTCAGCGCGTAGATCAGACGGTTGAAGACGTTGCCGACGCTGGGACCGCCGTTGCCCTCGAACGTCGTCTTCGTCTCGGTCGCGCCGTCCTCTCCCGCGGGATAGTCGAGCTCGATGGGCGCCGTGGTGGCCGGCGCGCCGACGATCGAGTAGGTCGGCGAGTCCTCGCCGAAGTAGACGCGCGGCTCGAACTGCTCCTGGTCGGTAAGGACGCCGGCGACCGGGATGCCCTGCTCGATGAAGACAGGGTTGCCGTCCGTCGTGCGGTCGTTGCCCCGAGCGGCCACGAGGCCGTAGCCGTGCGTGTAGACGAGCGTCGTGTTCTGCCACGACGCCGCGTTGCCGAGCTGGCTGACGTCGAGCTCGCGCACCGAGACGACGGTGTCCTGCGAGACGCCCCCGATGTCGTAGCGGTCGACGTCGAGCGGGTCGGCGAACTGGTAGTAGGAGCGGTACTGCTCGAGCTGACGCACCGTGGGGCTGATGATCGCCGGGTCCATGATGCGGATCTGCGCCGTCGTGGCCGCATCGGCGCGCAGCTGGCCGGGCTCGGCATCCGTCGTCGCGGCGTAGTCGGTCTTCTCGAGACCGTCGATGCCGTACGCGTCCTTGGTGTTGTCGATGCTGCGCTGGTAGTACTGCTCCTCCAGCGCGAGCTGGTTCGGGCGCACCTGGAAGGTGTTGAGCACCCACGGGTAGCCGACGCCGAGCACGATCGCCGAGATGATGAGCAGCGCCGTAGCGATGAGCGGGTAGCGCCAGCGGCCGATGATCGCCGTGACGAAGAAGAGCACCGCGACGAGCACGGCGACGATCGAGAGGATCGTCAGACCCGGGATGATCGCGTGCGTGCCGACGTAGCCGGGGCCCACGATGCGGTCGCCCGGCTCGATGAGCGTCTTGTAGCGGTCGAGCCACAGGCTCGCCGCCTGCACGAGCAGGTACAGGCCCGCCACGACGGCGAGCTGGATGCGGGCCGCCTTCGAGATGCGCAGTTCGCGCTGGCCGACGCGCACCGAGCCGTACAGATACGAGACGACGGCGGTCATCAGCAGACACACCAGGAGCACAGCGGACAGGAAGCCGAGCAGCGCGCTGTAGAACGGCATGGCGAACAGGTAGAACCCGGTGTCCATGTGGAACTGCGGATCGGTCGTCGACGTCTGCACGCCGTTGAACCACATCCAGGTGGTCTCCCACTGAGCCGAGGTCGCGAAGCCCGCGAAGAAGCCGAAGAAGATCGGGATGCCCCACATCGCGAGCCGGCGGAGAGGCTCGACGACCTCCTGGTAGCGGTCGAGCTGCGAGCTCAGGCGCGCGTAGACGGGACGCAGGCGATACGCCAGCTGGATCGCGAGCCACACCGGCACGGCCATGCCGAGGAATCCGACCGCGAACATGACGATGCGGGCGACCCACTGCCTGACCAGCACCGACGAGAAGCCGAGCTGGTCGTACCAGAGCCAGTCGGCGTACAGGTTCGCGAAGACGAAGAAGGCCACCACGAGGGCAGCGATGATCGCGAGGCTGATCGCAATGATTCGACGGGTTCGGGAGGGCGCTGCCGGTGTCGGTGCAGGCGTCGTGGTCACCGTTTCATCCTAGGTGGGCGGTTCTGGGCGAATGCTTTGTCCGCGATGGGCGAACTCCCGGAGTTTCGCCAGGTCGGGTGAGCGCCTCAGCCCGCGGTGCACGTCGGGAGCGCGTCGAGATCGCCGCCCTCCCGGATGGTGTCGAGCACGGTGATCGAATCCTCGAGCTTCTGCACCGCGAACACGCGAAGTCCGGCGGGCACGTGACCGACGACCTCGTCGCAGTTGGACTCCGGCGCCAGGAACCAGTCGGCTCCCGCGCCGACCGCGCCCCAGAGCTTCTGACGGATGCCGCCGATCGGCCCCACGGTGCCGTCGGCCGAGATGGTGCCCGTGCCGGCGACCTTCTGGCCGCCGTTGAGCTCACCGGGCGTCAGCGTGTCGATGATGCCGAGGGCGAACATCATGCCGGCAGAGGGGCCGCCCACGTTGTTGAGCTGGATCGTGACGTCGATCGGGAAGTCGTAGTCGCTGAGCAGCGTGATGCCCAGCAGCCACAGCGTCTCGCCCTGCACCTCGGTCTGCTTGGGCTGCACCGTGACGGTGAGCTGCTCGCCGCCGCGCTCGATGAGCAGCTCGACGGGCGCGCCGCCCGCCTCCTGCACGAGCCCCCGCAGCTGGTCGCCGCTCGTGATGGGGGTGCCGTCGAGCTGGAGGATCACGTCGCCCGCCTGCAAGGCGCCCTCGGCCGCCGAGTCCTTCGTGAACGAGTGCACCGCGATGCGCGTCTGCACGTCGTACCCGAGCTGCTTCAGGGCGGCCGCGGTGGCCTCCTTCTGCGAGTCGACCATCATGGCCGAGCTCTCCTCGTTGCGCTGCTCGGTGGTCTGGTCGGCGGGAAAGACCGCGTCGATCGGAAGGACGGCCTTCGTGGGATCGAACCATGCCGTCGCGAGCTCGAACCACGACGGCGTGCGCTCGCGGTTGCCGACGACCTGCACCGTCAGGAGGTCGAGGGCGCCGGCGGTCTCGTACGTCTGGGCGCCGTCGACCGAGATGAGCGGGACGTTCTCGCCGTCGGCGTTCGCGGCCGTGCCGAGCGTGTTGTAGACCGGTCCGGGGCGCTGGATGACGTAGGCGGTCGGCAGGAACGTCAGCACCAGCAGGATGACCATCGCGATCGCGAGCGCCCATACGCCGATCAGCTGGCCTCGCGTCAGGCGCCGCCGCGGTGCGGGCGTGATGGTGACGTTCTCGTCGAACAGCGCCACGGAGGACCTTTCTGCCTGGGACTCGCCTGTCGTTCGCGACCGGCGTACAGCGAGCAGGGTCCGGGCGGGGAGCGCGAGGGTGCGTGCGACTAGCGTAGAACGCGACGTCATGACCCGGCTGAAAGGCGGCTGAAGTGACAGACGACGACCGCAGTCCCGAAGAGGAGTTCCAGGAGCTCATCAGGCAGCTCTTCGGAGGCGGAGCCGACGGGATCGACCCCGAACAGCTCTCCCGGCTGACCGGCCTGGGGATCGACCCCGCCATGATGCAGACGGTCATGCGCCACCTGCAGGGCGCGTTCGAGGGCGACGGCGAGATCTCGTGGGACCTCGCGCAGCGTCAGGCGCTGCACATCGCCAACCAGGACGGCCTCGGCGTGACGACAGGCCAGCGCACGGACCTCGACCAGGCGTTCGCGCTCGCGACGCTGTGGCTCAGCGAGGCGACGACGATCTCGGACCTCGCACAGCCTCCCCGCGCCCTCACGCGCGGCGGCTGGGTCGAGGCGACCCTCCCTGTGTGGCAGGAGCTCGCGGAGCCCGTCGCGACGAGCATCGCCGACGCGCTGACGAGCGCCCTCAGCGAGCAGGCTCCCGACGACATGCAGAACCTCGTGCAGGGCGCCGGGCGACTCATGCGCAGCGTCGGCGGCTCGCTGTTCGCGACGCAGCTCGGCCAGGTGGTCGGCCGGCTGTCGCTCGAGGTCGTCTCGGGCGGCGACGTCGGAATCCCTCTCCTGCCGAGCGGCGACGCAGCGATCCTGCCGCAGAACTTCGCCGACTTCGGCAGGGACCTCGAGATTCCCGAGGACCAGCTCGCCCTCTATATCGCGACACGCGAGCTCGCGCACGCCCGGCTCTTCCGGCACGCCCGGTGGCTGCGCCTGCACGTCATCTCGCAGGTGACGGACTTCGCGCGCGGCATCCACGTCGACACCGAGGCGCTGGAAGACCTGGCCTCGCGCTTCGACCCCTCCCAGCCCGAGGAGCTGCGCAACGCCCTGGAGAGCGGGGCGCTCCTGCCCGCGCGCTCCGACGCGCAGACCGCCGCCCTCACACGGCTCGAGAACCTCCTCGCGACGATCGAGGGCTGGGTCGATGTCGTCACCGCCGAGGCGACGACGCGCCTGCCCACCGCCGAGCGCATCGCCGAGGCCGTGCGTCGCCGACGCGCCGTCGGAGGGCCCGCCGAGCAGGCGCTCGGTTCGCTCGTCGGACTCGAGATCCGCCCGCGGCGCATGCGCGAGGCCGCCGCGATGTGGCGCGCCGTCACCGACGCCGTCGGCGTCGCCGCACGCGACGCGCTGTGGGACTACCCCGACTTCATGCCCACGTCGGACGACATCGACGACCCCGCGGCGCTCGTGGCGCGGCTCGAGGCCCGCGCCCGCGGCGAGGAGCCCGCGCGCGACGCCTTCGACGACGCCCTCGAGCAGCTCCTCGCGGGCGGTGACGACGCGTCGGAGAGTGGTGCGTCCGAGGATGCCGCGCGCGGCGCTTCGGCGGAGGGTGCGGCTGAGTCTGACGAGTCGGCGCCCGACGACGGCACCGGTGAGGACCGGGGAGGCGACGAGCGGCCGGTCTGACCCCGCCCTCTCCTCCCCAGCCCCCGCCAAGAGCCGTCTCCGGCGGACGACCATGTGGAAAGAGCCTCCGGCCCGCTCGGAGATCCGCATGATCGAGGGATGCTGCGACTCGACCCCGCTCATCCGCCGCTCTGGCGCGACGACACGACCGTGCAGTTCGGCCTCGACGCCGTCGCGGTCGTCCAGACGACCGAGGCATGGCAGGAGCGGCTCGTCCACGAGCTCGAGCACGGCGTCCCGCCGGCTGCTCTCGACGCCGTCGCACAGGCGCTCGGCGCGCCCGCAGGTGCGGCGGCCCGGTTCGTGGGGCGCCTGAGGCGGGCGATGGCGCCGTCCACGCCTCTGCCTCCCCGCGTCGTGGCGGTGCAGGCGGCCGACGGGATCGCCCCCGAGACCGCGCGCGGCGTCGCCGACGCACTCGCAGCGGCCGGGTTCGATGCATCCCTCCCCCGGCCGGGCGACGGGCTCGTGCCGGTCGTCGTGCTGGCCGCGCACCTCGTCGAGCCCCGACAGGCGGCGGTGCTCCTCGGCCGGGACATCCCGCACCTTCCCGTGGTGTTCGGCGGCGCGAGCGCCGAGGTCGGGCCCTTCGTGCGGCCCGGCGTCACCGCATGCCTCGCATGCGTCGCGGCGGAGCGGTGCGACGCCGACGAGGCGTGGCCGCGGCTGGCGGCCCAGCTGCTCGGACGCCGTGCGCCGGCGGTCTCGCTCGCGTTCGCGTGGGAGGCGGGCCTGGTGGCGGCGCGGCTGCTCAGCGAGGGGCTGCGTCGGACCGAGCGGCAGTCGACGTCCGCGGTGACGCTGCGCGCCGGGGGCGGCCCGACGACGCGGACGCATCGCCCGCACGCAGCGTGTCGCTGCCGATCTCTCGGAGGAATCGCGACGGCATCCGTCCGCGAACTCCCGGCGACCACGACAGCGAGAGGCTTCGCGCGGCCCGCGTGATCCCGACGTACGCGAGCCGCCGCTCCTCGTCGACCTGCTCGAACGTCGTGGCGTAGCCGATGGGCAGCAGCCCCTCGGCGAGGCCGACGAGGTGCACGTGGTCCCACTCGAGGCCCTTCGCGGCGTGCAGCGTCGCGAGCGTGACGGTGCGCAGGGCCGGTTCGTCCTGCGCCTTCGCTCGCGCGACGAGATCGTCGGAGAAGCCGCGCAGCGTCGTGCCGGGCGGGGCCTCCTCGGCGAGGCGCAGGAGGGCCGCGCGGGTTTCCCACGCGTCTCGGAGCGCGCCCCCGGCCTGCGGGGGCTCGTCGGTGAGGCCGATGTTGCGCAGAACGTCGCGCACCGTGTCGACGAAGCCGGTCTCGATCGGCGCGACCGCGGCCGCGCGCAGCGCCATGACTCCTTGGCGGACTTCGGGGATGTCCCAGAAGCGCCGTCCGCCCAGCACCGAGGCCGCGATGCCGGCGTCGGCGAGGGCCTTGAGCACCTCGGCCGACTGCGCGTGCGCGCGGTAGAGCACGGCGATTCGACGCGGATCGATGCCGGCTTCGATCTGGGTGCGGATGCGTGCGGCGACGCCACGGGCTTCCGCCTCGTCGTCGGCGAACGCCGTGACGGTCGGCTCGGCGCCGACGGCGGCGGGGCGTGACGCGGTGAGCACGAGCGCTCCGGGCCGATCGCGCATGAGCGCATTGGCGACGGCGAGGATCGGAGCATCCGACCGGTGGTTCCTCTCGAGCCGCACGACCTTGGCGCCCTCGTGGCGATGCTCGAACTCGAGGAGGAAGCGCGCGTCGGCGCCCGCGAACGAGTAGATCGTCTGGCTCGCGTCGCCGACGACGCAGAGGTCGCGCCGATCGCCGAGCCACAGCTCGAGCAGGCGATGCTGCAGCGGAGAGACGTCCTGGAACTCGTCGACGGTGAAATGCCGGTACTGCTCGCGGACCGCATGCACGACCTGGGGCTCGGCCTCGAGCATGCCCGCGCACGCGAGCAGGACGTCTTCGAAGTCGAGCTGGCGCCGTTCGTCCTTGAGCTTCTCGTACGACTGCTGCAGCGCGATGACCTGGTCGACGTCGAGCCGGCCCACTCCGCGCGGCCGCGCCTCTGCGTAGGCGGCGATGCTGTGCATGGTCACCTTGCGCCACTCGATCTCGCTCGCGACGTCGCGCAGCGTCGCGACGTCGGGGGCGAGGCCGACGCCGTCGGCGGCGTGCGCGAGCAGCCGCACCTTGTTGTCGACGATGCTCGGCGCCTGGTCGCCCGCGAGCTGCGGCCAGAAGAAGTTCAGCTGTGCGAGGGCGGCCGCATGGAACGTGCGCGCGGCGACGCCGTCGACGCCCATCGCCCGCAGGCGCGTGCGCATCTCGCCCGCGGCCTTCGCCGTGAACGTGACGGCCATGACGCGGCCGGGCGAGTAGGCGCCGGTGTCCACGCCGTGCGCGATGCGACGCGTGATGACGCGCGTCTTGCCCGTGCCGGCGCCCGCGAGCACGGCGACGGGTCCGCGGAGGGTCGTCGCGGCCTCGCGCTGGCGCTCGTCGAGTCCCTCGAGGGGGCCGCCTGTCACTCGGCCCCCGAATGCCAGTCGACGATGAGACGGTGCGCGATCGATGCGCGGCCCGGCAGCAGCACATCGCCCTCGCCGTTCAGCGCCGCACCGATCTCGTCGCGGGTGAACCAGCGCACGGCGGCGATCTCCTCGCCGTCCGCTTCGGCGGCATCGTCGTCGATCGCGGCCGCGAGGAATCCGACCATCAGCGAGCGCGGGTACGGCCAGGCCTGCGAGCCGCGGTACCGCACACGGTGCACCTCGACGCCGCACTCCTCGCGCACCTCCCTTGCGACCGTCGCCTCGAGCGACTCCCCCGCCTCGGCGAAGCCCGCGAAGCACGAGAAGCGGTTCACGCCCCACAGCGCGTTGGACCCGAGCAGCAGCCGGTCGGGATCGCGGTCGCTCGTGATGGCGACGATGACGGCAGGGTCGGTGCGGGGGAAGTGCTCGCGACCGCATTCGGGGCAGTGGCGCGACCACCCCGCGGTCTGCAGACGCGTGAGCGAGCCGCAGGCGGGGCAGTACGGCGCGTCGACGAGCCAGCGGCCGAGGCTGAGCGCTTCGACGAAGGCGCCCGCATCGGTCGCGGTGAGCTCGCCGCCGACCACCCGCAGCCCGACCCAGCCTCCGGGAGCGGCGAAGGGCTGATCGGCCTCGGCCGGCAGCGCGGCGACGAGCACGGCGGCGCCGAGCCCGTCCCGTCCGAGGAACGCCCAGACCGCCTCGTCGGGTGCCGCCTCGGCAGCGACGTAGAAGAGGGCGGGATGCCCCGCCTCGGCGTTCGCGGCCAACGGTGCCGCATCGCCGTGCACGACGAGAACGCGTGTGGTGGCATCCGCCCGCAGCGTCTCGATGAGCCCGTCGATCGATCGCTCGTCGGCGGCGCGGTCGAGGCCGGGACCGGCCAGGACCGAGCGGAACCCTTCGGGCGTCGTCATCCAGCACCTCTCTCCTGGTGGTCGGGCGGCGGATCGGCGAGCGCTCGGCAGGGTGGGCGTGCCAGGGCGTGGCGCGGTGGCGGGCGGCGACGGCCGACCTACCCTGGTGCACATGGCACGCTCTCCCCTCACTCTAGCCGCGTCCGTCACGTCGGCTCTTCCCCGGGTCGGCGTCGTCGGGGCGGGCGCCCTGACGGAGGGCGCGGCCGGTCGGTTCGACTCCGCCGTCGCCGATCTCGACGACGGGCGCCGCGTCGTCGTGCGCGCGCCCGCCGACACCGACGCCGCGTCGGAACTGGCCGCCCAGGTGCGGGCGCTGCGCGCCCTGACCCCCGGTGTGCGAGGCCTGCTGCCCTTCCGAGCGCCCGAGCTGCTGGGGGAAGCGGGTCTCGGCGATGCCCGCGTCGTGGTCGTCGACTTCCTGCCCGGCTACCGCGTCGACGCGGCGCACCTCCCGCCCGGCCGAGGGGCCGCGACGTCCGTCGGCGAGGCTCTCGCGGCGCTGCACGCGCTGCCCCTGTCGATCGTCCGCACGGAGGGCCTTCCCGTGCGCACGCCGCAGCAGATCCGCGACGACGCCGTGCGCCTCGTCGACCGCGTCCGCGCGACCCGCAAGGCGCCCAAGGCGCTCGTCGCGCGCTGGCAGCGGGCGCTCGATGCGACCGCACTCTGGCGCTTCGAGGCCGCGGTCGTCCTCGGCGGCGCGGGGGCGGCATCGTTCCTCTTCGAGGACGTCGACGGCGTGCCGCACGTCACGGGCCTGCTCGAGTGGCACGGCCTGCAGGTCGGCGATCCCGCGACCGACCTGCAGTGGCTCGCCTCCGCCCCCGCCGCGGCCGACGACGTCTACCGCGCCTACGCCGCGCGCAGCTCACGGGCTCCCGACGCGCTCGTGCGCGAGCGGTCGCGCCTGTACGCCGAGCTCGAGTTCGCGAAGTGGCTCGTGCACGGCGTCGAGAACGACCGCGAAGAGATCGTCGACGACGCCGTGACGCTCCTCGCGTCGCTCGCCGAGGGCGTGCGCGGCGACGAACTCCTGCCCGACGGCGACCTCGACGTCGAGGACGCGATCGCCCTCCTCGGCCGTGTGCCGGAGGCGACGAGCGCTGTCGTCGACACGTCGATGCAGACCGACGCGTACGACCCGGAGGAGCTCTCGCTGTGGGTCACGACGGAGGACGTCTCGCCGGATGCGGCGACGACGCGGGTCGAGCTTCCCGTCGAGGACACCGAGCCTGCACCCGCGGCCGTGGCGGCGACCGCCTACGAGGATGTCTCGACGGCGCCGATCGGGCTGCCCGCGCCGCGGCTCGGATCGGAGACCGGCGGCCTGCCGGCGCCTGTCGAGCTCGACGAGGAGCGCGAGGCCGAGCGCGCCTCGCGCGCGGCGTTCCAGCGCTGGACGAGCTCGGCCTCGGAGTAGACCCGGTCGGAGCGGATGACGCGGTCGTGCCCGACGTAGTAGAGCGCGACGTCGATCTGTTCGAGGGGCACGCCGTGCCGCTTGTGGTACGCGAGGCGGTACAGCGCGAGCTGCAGCATCCGCTCCTCCCGCTCGGCCGCTGAGGCGGGTGGTCGGCCCGTCTTCCAGTCGACGATCTCGATGCGGTCGCCGCGGTCGGCGCGTCGGTAGACGGCGTCGAGCTTGCAGATGACGTGCCCGAGCTCTGCGGCGCCCTCGAGGGTGATGTCGATCTCGGTCTCGACCTCGATGGGCTGCAGCGGCCCCCACTCCGATGCCTCGAAGGTCGCCTTCAGGTCGGTGAGGGCCTGCTCCTCCAGCGCCGACACCTCGGTGTCGGGCGCATCGTCGTCGATCTCCCACAGACCGTCGTCGAGGGATGCGACGCGCCCCGCGAGGCCCGAGCGCTGCTCGACCCACGCGTGGAACAGCGTGCCGCGCAGCGTCTCGCCGTAGGGACGCTCGGGCAGCGGGCGCGCGATCGCCCTGACCGTCGCTCCGTAGTCGCCGACGAAGTCCTTGAACCGCGACGCGCCGATGCGCGCGGGGGCCTCGGGCACGTGGCCGCGCCGGCGGCGCTCGGCCTCGGCGAGGAGCGGGCCGAGGATCTCATCCGGCTCGGGATCGCGATCCTGCGCGGCGGCGACAGCGGTGGCGGCGCGCTCGACGAGGTCGCGGCGACCTCCGAGCGGGTCGAGCGGCCAGCTGAGGATGCGCCCGCCCTGCTCGAGGTAGGGGTTGTCCCCCGGATCGGTCGCGTCGATCTCGTCGGCGCCGAGCGCCGCGAGCATCTCGACGAGGTAGCGGCTGGGCTTGCGGGCGGACTGCTGACCGGCCCAGTGCGACCCGCTGAGCAGCAGGTCGGCGCGGGCGCGGGTCACCGCGACGTAGGCGAGCCGGCGCTCTTCCCGCTCCTGGTGGGCGCGATCGGCTTCGCGGAAGGCCTCGATGGCGGGCGCGAGGTCGGCGCCGTCGTCGGCGAGGTCCCATTCGAGCCGCGGCAGGGCGTCGCGGTCGCCGCGCAGCGCATACGGGAGCACCCCGAAGCCGAGCCAGCCCGACACGGTGCGCGGCGCCTTGGGCAGCTCGTTCTCGACGAGCCGCACGACGGCGACGGCATCCCATTCGAGGCCCTTCGACCCATGGATCGTGAGCAGCTGCACGACGCCCGGCTCGGGCGGCTCGGGCCGCGGCATGAGCTCGTCGGTCTCCTCGGCGTGGTCGAGCCACGCGAGAAGGCTCGCGACCGAGCCGCGGTCGTCGGCGAGGAGGAACGAGCGCACTTCGTCGAGGAAGGAGCGCAGGCGTGCCGAGGCCAGCCGCGCGGGCCCCCGCGACTCGTTCGCGGCCAGCTCGATGTCGAGGCGGAGCTCGAGCTCGATCATGCGGATGAGGTCGGGGATCGGCTGGCCGACGGCGCGCCGGAGCCGCTCGAACAGCTCCCCCGCTTCGCGCAGACGCGTGCGCCCGCCCGGCGAGATCTCGCCGATGAGCCGGTAGTCGTCGGGCGCGCGCCGCACGAACTCGAGCGCGTCGACGATCGACACCTGCTCATCGGTGCCCGCCGAGGCGCGGATGCGCTGGACGAGCTCGGCGTCGAACGGCGTGAGGCTCGCATCCCGGCGCGCGAGCGTCTCGGCGAGGGCATGGAGGGCGGCGAGATCGGGCACGCCGACCGCGAACCTCGGACCGGACAGGATCCGCAGCAGAGCCGACCCCTGCATCGGGTCGTGCACGACCCGCAGCGCCGAGATGACATCGACGACCTCGGGTGCCGAAAGGAGTCCGCCGAGGCCCAGGATGCGGTTGGGCACCCCGGCACGGTCGAGCGCCTCGGAGAACAGCTGCATGTGGCGCTTCGTGCGGAACAGCACGGCACCCGAGTGCGGCGTGTCGCGCTCGGCCGCGTGCTCGGCGCGCACGCGCGCGAACCACTCCGCCACCTCGCGGGCCTCGTCGTCGACGCTCGACGGGTACCGGTGCGCGACGCGGCCCTGACCGGCCCCGGGCCGCGGCGCCAGCGGATCGACCCCGACGAGCCCTGTCGCGCTTCCGGCCAGGAGGGCATTGGCAGCCGTGAGCACGCCGAGATCGTTGCGCCAGCTGATCATGAGGCTGTGGCGCGCCGCCGTGGCCCCGCGGGCGAAGACGCGCGGGAAGGCGGCGAGGTTGTCGGCGGACGCGCCGCGCCAGCCGTAGATCGACTGCTGCGGGTCGCCCACCGCCATGACGGGGGTGTCGTGGAAGATCGCCGCGAGCAGCTCGGTCTGGATGACCGACGTGTCCTGATACTCGTCGAGGAGCACGACGCGGTACTGATCGCGCAGCTCGGCTGCCACATCCGGCGCCGCCTCGACGATCTGCAGGGCCCCCGCGACCTGATCGGCGAAGTCGAGCGTGTCGTCGCCGCGCTTGCGCTCGGCGTAGTCCGCGACGAGCCCCGCCAGCACGGGAAGTCCGCTGAGGCTGCGGCGGGCGCCGTCGACGAGGTCTTGATGCTTCTTGAGCCGGCACGAGACGTCGCCCAGCCGCGCGGCCCACCGATCGCCGTACCCTGCGAGCTCCGCGAGGTCTATCCGGTTGTCGAGCACCTCGCCCGCGAGCTGGTGGACGGCGTCGACGACAGTCGAGAAGGCCTCCTCGCGCTCGGAGAGGCGCTCGTCCGCCGACGCGATCACGACCCGGCGGGCGAGCAGCCAGGAGCCGGACTGGCTGAGCAGAGCGGAGTCGGGATCGCGCCCGATGCGCGCGCCGTGGTCGCGCACGATCGCATCGGCGAACGAGTTGTACGTCGCGACGCGGGCCCGCTGCAGCAGCGCGTCGGCGAGGGCGCCGGGCCGCTCTCCGCCGGTCTCGAACTCGATCGCGAGCGCGTCGAGGAAGAGCGCGAAGGCGTCCTGACGCTCACGCGCCGCAGAAGCGGCGTGGTCTGCCCAGAACCGGTCGAGGTCGCCGCGCGCCGCGATCGCCTCGAGGTGCGGGAGGAGTCCCCGGCGCTCGTACTCGCCGATCGTGGAGAGGCGGCGCTGGATGCGCTCGGAGAGCTCACCCGCGGCCTTCCGCGTGAATGTGAGACCCAGCACCTCCTCGGCGCGCACATGGCCGTTCGCGACGAGCCAGACGACCCGGCCCGACATCGTCTCGGTCTTGCCGCTGCCCGCACCGGCGATGACGATCGCCGGCGCCGCGGGCGCCTCGATGACGGCGCGCTGCTCGGGAGTCGGCTGCGGGAGGCCGAGGGCGAGGGCGACGGTCGCGGCGGAGATCGAGAGCGGCCCCGTCCAGGCGAGGAGCTCTGCGTCGGAAAGCGTCATCGTCACGGTGCCGACACCGCCTTCACGGTGTGCAGGGCGCATACGCCGAACCGGGAAGTCGCGCAATGCGCGTCGATCGGCGCGTCGAAATGATCGGATGCCATGGCCCGGGCCGCGGTCGCGATGACCTCGAGGAAGGCCGTCCTTGCCTCGAGGTCCATCGGTCCCTGCCGTGCGAGACGGTAGTCGGGCTCCTTCTGCGTCGTCTTGGACAGGACGATGAGCCGCGCCCCCGCGTTCGCGGCCTCCTCCGCGCCGGGCACGAGACCCTCGAGGAAAGCGAGCTGGTAGGCCGCGAGCTGCGGGTCGTCACCCACCTTGTCGTCGCTGAACCGCGTCTCGGAGCGACCTGTCTTGAGGTCGACGATCATGACCCGCTCGTCTTCGGGGCGCTGCTGGTCGTGCGGCACCGCCTCGCCACGACCCGGCGGGTAGACCTCGACGCGGTCGATCGAGCCGCTGAGCACGGCCCACCGCCCCTCGTCGGTCTCGGCTCCGGGTTCGACGACCCGCACCGGAGGGACATCGCCGGGTGCGGCATCCATGCCGACCGCGAGCCGGAATCTGGCCTCGGCGCCGATCGTGCGGCCCCCGTGCTGGTGGAAGGCATGCAGGTAGCGGTGCAGGCGCACGGCGAGCAGCTCGGCCCACGCCCGCTCCTTGCGCGAGAGCCAATCCGCCTCGAACTCGAGCTCGCCCCAGCGCGCATCGACGATCGCGCGGATCTCCTCGAGGTCGCCCGAGGGCACCTCCTCCATCGCGGCGTGCAGGATCGTGCCCGCGCCGGCCGACCACGTCTGCGTGTCGCCGCCGAGCGCGCGGATGGCCCAGTCGAGTCCGCAGTCGGCGAACGTCTTGAGCTTCGACGGGGAGACGGGAACGGGGGCGCGGAGCGGATCGCGCAGGGGTCCGGTCGACGTCGGCGGCGCGACCCCGAACCACTGCTCCGGCGCGGCCCCGGCCACACCTTCCCGCGCGAGCACGACGAGCTGCTCGGCGGCGTGCCCGCGGGCCGCCGACGACCCCGAGGTCGTGAGCGTGCGGCGGTGCTGCGCGACCAGCCCGCGCAGAGTGAGGGGATGCTGCGCCTCCGCGCGCTCGAAGGCGTCGCGGTCGGGCTCGGGCAGGAACGTGAACAGCGGGCTCGGCCCCAGGTCGTCGTCGTCGACCGCCGTCACCGCGAGCCGGACGCGCGCCCGCGACACGGCCCGCACGAAGAGCCGGAGCTCGTCGGAGAGCGCCTCGCGCCGCCGGTCGAGGGCGGCGGGCGCCTGCGGCTCGGCCTGCCCCGCCCGGAACGCCGCGACGTCGTCGGCCAGGCGCCAGGCCCCGAGCGTTCCGCCGCGCGGGCGCAGATTGGGCCAGACGCCGTCCTGCAGTCCCGCGAGGACGACGCCGTCGAACTCGGCGCCGAGGGCGGACGCGGGGGTGAGGACCGACACGGTGTCGGTGCGGTCCGGCGCGGTCAGGATGTCTTCCGGCACGGCGCTGTCGAGGATGCGCCGGAGGAACACCGACGGACTCTCGCGCGGCGCGCGCTCGACGAACCGTTTCGCGGCGTCGAACAAGGCGACGAGCGCGTCGAGCGCCCGGTTCGCCTCGGCCGAGAAGACGCCGGGCGCGGCCGCGACCTCGCTCCACACCGCCGCGAGCGACCGACCGGAGATGTCGCGCGCCCGGTCCCACACGAGCCAGAGGAGCGCATGCACGTTGGCGCCTCGCTCGGCCTCCTCGTGCACGAGCAGGAGCGTCTCGGCGACGCGCTCGGCGGCGCGCGCCTCGGGCGAGTCGAGCAGAACGAGCGCCGCCGGGTGCTCCATCGCCTCGCAGAGGAGGTCGCGCGCGGCGCGCGCCGGCGGCGCGTCGGGCCCGTCGGCCTCCCGCAGCGCGGCATGGCGGAGCCGGGCGCGGAGTCGGCGCAGGCTCACGGCGTCGAGCCCGCCGAACGGCGACAGGAGCGCCGCGACGAGCTCGTCGTACGAGCGCTCGCCCGCCGGCGCGATGCCGAGCGCCACGAACTCGACCAGCTCGCGCACGACTCCCTCCCCGCCGAGGGGGCGGGGGAGCGCCGCCGCCCGCGTGGGCACCTCGCGCGCCGCCAGCTCGACTTCCAGGTCGGCGACCTGGCGGGTGTCGTGCGCGATGACGGCGAGCCTGCCCCACGGCATGCCGTGCAGCACATGCCATTCGCGCAGCAGCCGGGCGATGCGATCGACCTCCTCGAAGGGCGAGGGCGCGACGAGGCACACGACGGCGTCGTCGGAGTCGGGGTCTGCGGGGCCGGGCGCACGCCGGTGCGCGACCGTGCCGGAGACGCCGATGGCCTGCGTGATGCCTCGCGTGAGGCGCGTCAGCGCCGATCCGGCGCGATGCGGCTCGTCGAGCACCCACACTTCGCCGAGGCTCGCGGCGAGCTCGCCGAAGAGGTCGGCGCTCGCGCCCCGGAATGCGCCCGAGCCGATGTCGGGGTCGCCGAGGGCCATGACGGCGACGCCGCGCTCGCGGAACGCCTGCACGAGGCTCACGCCCCCCGGAGTCAGCTCCTGCGCGTCGTCGACGAGCACGACCTTGAGCCGTGCCGCAGCTCCGAGCACGCGCTCGCCCGCGTCGCCGAACGGCGCGGCGGCCAGGAGCCCCGCCGCCTCGCGGACCAGCTCGGCGGGGTCGCGGTGGGCCGAGCGCATCGAGCCGAGCACATCGCGGTATTCGCGCAGGAACGACGCCGACGCGATCCACGCCGGCCGGCCGAAGGCCGTTCCCACGGCCGCGAGCTCGGCGGGCGCGATCGCGCGCTCGCTGCACTCGGCGGACAGGGCCCGCAGCTCGGCGCGGAACTGCCGCGAGGCGCGCAGCGCGGAGCCGAGGCCCTCGGGCCACCGGTCGCGGCCCGCCGCGGCATCCTCCTCGTCGCCTGCGAGCAGCTCGGCGACGATGCGGTCCTGGTCGCCTGCCGTCAGAAGCTGGGGAGGCGCGGCGTTCGCTGCGACGGCCGTCGCGCGCACGACCTGGAAGGCGAACGACGCGACCGAGCGCGCGAGCGGCCCGGGTGTCGCGAGGTCGAGGCCGGCGCCCAGGCGATCGCGCAGGGCCGTCGCGGTCTGGCGGGTCGGGGTGAGCACGAGGAGCTCGTCGGCGCTGAGCCCCTCCTCGCCGAGCAGTCGCTCGACGCGCGCGACGAGAGCGGTCGTCTTGCCGGTGCCGGGGGCCCCGACGACCGTGCCGGACGCCCCGACGGGCAGGTCGACGACGGCTCTCTGGGTGGAGTCGAGGTCGGCGGCGGGCGTCACATCAAGCACGCTAGCGCGCGTCGCCGACATCGCCCGCGGCGCCCGCCGCGTGCCGCCGTGACGTTCGCCCAGAGCGTGCGACAGACCGGCCGGACGCTCCCGGCGCGTGTCGTAGAGTTGCCATGCAACGGCGAGTCCGGGCCCGCGCCCGGCGGCAGAAAGGCACACACGTGGAGATCCGCATCGGCATCGCGAACACCGGCCGCGAGCTCAGCTTCGAGACGAACGAGCCGGCCGACGCCGTCAAGAAGGCGATCGCCTCCGCACTGGAGTCCGGCTCGACGCACCTGTCGCTGACCGACTCGAAGGGCAATTCCTACATCGTGCCCACCGCCGGCCTGGCCTATGTCGAGCTCGGCAGCGAAGAGGCACGGCGCGTCGGCTTCGTCGCCTGACCCGGCCATGCAGATCCTGCTCGCCTTCATCATCGGGGCCGTCATCGGCCTCGCGATCCACTACCTCGCCGGCGGCCGCGACACTCGCGGCGCCGCCCTCGCGCCGATCATCGGCGCGCTCCTCGCGGGGCTCGTCTGGATGATCCTGACGTGGGCGGGCGTCGGCCTCGACAGCCTCTGGCTGTGGCTCTCGCCGCTCGTCGTGTCGTGGCTCGCCTGGCCCGTCGTGGCGTTCCTCGCCCGCACGCGCCGCGTGCGCGACCTGAACGAGCGCAAGCGGCTGCGCCTCGCCTGACGCCCCACGCGGATCTCCTCACGGTCCCGGGGTGCCGGCCGCGGCATCCCGGATCGACTGCTACGCGGCGAGTCCCATCGCGTCCATGCGCCGCGAGTGCGCGGCCATCAGCTCCGTGAACACGGGCTCGACCTTCTCCTCGTCGGCGATGCGCAGCGTCGTCGGCCGCAGGGCCGCCCGCGCGATCAGCAGCGAGTCGCCGACGAGCCTGCGGCCCCACAGCGCGAGGAGCGCCTTCCACTCGGGGTCGCTCGAGATCGTCTCGGCGATGATGTCGACGATCGCCTGACGGTCGTCGTCGGCGCGCAGGATGCGCGCGACCCTCCGGCCGGTCTCGCCGTAGCTCGCCGACAGCGCGAGGTAGAAGTCGTCGAGCATGCCCGCGGTGATGTGGACCGAGAGCATCGTCTCCTGCGGGCGCACACCATGGGTCGCGCGACGGAACGCGTCGAGCGGCTCGCGGAACGGCAGCATGAGCGCCGTGGGGTCGTCGCCGCGTTCGCGGATCAGCGCGACGAGCTCCTCGTGCTTGGTCAAGGCGGCTCCGGCGGCGCGCGAGAGCGCCTCCTTCTTGACGAGCTCGGGCGTCACCGCGATGAGTTCGCTGAGGGTCTCGAAGTAGCCGAGCTGCAGGTATGCGGCCTGCCCGAGGAACGTGTCGACGTCGGGCGCGAGCTCCTCGAAGTCGACCCGCGTCGCGGTGCTCACCTCGTCGCGGGAGCGCAGGCGCAGCGAGCGCGAATCCCGACGCGGGCCACGGCGCAACCACTCGAACACGGCATAAGCCTAGCTATCGCGGCATGCCGGTCACGAGGCGCGCCGGGCGCCTGCGCGCGCCTGAAGTATCCTGTACGGGTCCCCGGCGACGGATCGGGGCCCCCGCGCCTGCGGCTGAGTGAAGGGCGTGGATCCTTCTCTACAGGCGGTCATCTCACCGCCGGACAGGCTCATATCGTGACGACCTTCGCCGAACTCGGCGTCGATCAGGACATCGTCGACACCCTCGCTGACAAGGGCATCGTCGACGCGTTCCCCATCCAGGAGCAGACCATTCCGCTCGGCATCCCGGGTCAGGACATCATCGGGCAGGCCAAGACCGGCACGGGCAAGACGTTCGGCTTCGGCATCCCGGTCGTGCAGCGGCTCGGCCTCGAGCCCGCTCCCGGCGTGAAGGCACTCATCGTCGTGCCGACGCGCGAGCTCGCGGTTCAGGTCTACGAAGACATCGACATGCTGACGCAGAACCGTCCGACGAGCGTCGTCGCGATCTACGGCGGCAAGGCGTACGAGGGGCAGATCGAGCAGCTCAAGGCCGGCGCGCAGATCGTCGTCGGCACGCCGGGCCGCCTCATCGACCTCGCCGGCCAGCGCCTGCTCGACCTCTCGAACGCGACCGAGGTCGTGCTCGACGAGGCCGACAAGATGCTCGACCTCGGGTTCCTCCCCGACATCGAGAAGATCTTCCAGAAGGTGCCGGCGATCCGCCACACGCAGCTGTTCTCGGCCACGATGCCCGGGCCGATCGTCGCGCTCGCACGCCGGTTCATGTCGAACCCCATCCACATCCGCGCGACCGACCCCGACGAGGGCCTCACTCAGGCCAACATCAACCACCTCGTCTACCGTGCGCACGCGCTCGACAAGGACGAGGTCATCGCCCGCATCCTGCAGGCCGACGGCCGCGGCAAGACCGTCATCTTCACGCGCACCAAGCGCGCCGCGCAGAAGCTCGTCGACGAGCTCGGCGACCGCGGCTTCAACGCCGCCGCCGTCCACGGCGACATGAGCCAGGAGTCGCGCGAGCGCTCGATGGCCGCGTTCAAGGCCGGGAAGCGCGACGTGCTCATCGCCACCGACGTCGCCGCGCGCGGCATCGACGTCGACGACGTCACCCACGTCATCAACCACACGATCCCCGACGACGAGAAGACGTACCTCCACCGCGCGGGCCGCACGGGCCGCGCCGGCAAGACCGGCATCGCCGTGACGTTCGTCGACTGGGAGGACCTGCACAAGTGGGCCCTCATCAACCGCGCCCTCGAGTTCGGCCAGCCCGACCCCGTGGAGACGTACTCGTCGAGCCCGCACCTGTTCGCCGACCTCGGCATCCCCGCAGGCACGAAGGGCCGCATCGCGACCGCGCCCAAGACGCAGGCCGTCAAGACGCAGCCGGCAGGCAGCGCCGCCGACGCCGCGGCCGAGGGCACCGACGAGGGCGGCACGACGCGCCGCCGCCGTCGTCGCTCCCGCGCCTCGAGCGGAGTCGGCTCGACGTTCGCCGACGGCGTCTCCCCTGACGGCCAGGGCGGTCAGGCGGATGCCTCGGGCTCGGCCGACCGCGATGTCGAAGGCGCGGGCACCCACGACGGCCAGGGCAAGGAGCACCACGACGGCAAGCCCGCCGCGGCGCGCCGCCGCCGTCGCCGCCGTCGCCCCAGCGCGCCGACGACCGGCGCCTGACCCGGGCATCCCCACGTCACCGTCGTGAGAACAGGAGGATCGGCGAGGTCAGGACTTTCCGCTGTCGGATCGCCCTGTCCTCGCCGATTCTCCTGTTTCGGGGCCTGCCTCGAGCGTGGTCGGCGGCCGCGGCGGGTAGACCAGCGTCACCAGCACGACCGAGATGATCATCAGCAGGAACCACGACACGAGCTTCGAGAGGGCGACGGGATGCCACCCGTCGGCCTGGTCGGGATAGCTCCAGGCGCCCGCCCACGTGCCGATGTTCTCGGCGAGGTAGATGAACAGCGCGACGCCCGCGAAGGCGGCGAGCTGCGGCATCCTGATCACGGTCCGCCAGATGCGCGCGTACATCGTCGTGCGCAGCCACAGCACCGCGACAGCGGCCAGGAGCACCCAGCGCAGATCGATCCAGTAGTGGTGCGTGAAGAAGTTGACGTAGATGCCCGCCGCGACCACGACGGTGAGCCGGCGTTTCGGATAGTGCGTGAAGCCGAGGTCGAAGAGGCGGTACACGCGCACCATGTACGACCCGACGGCTGCGTACATGAAGCCGCTGAACAGCGGCACTCCCCCGATGCGAAGCACCCCGTCGGCGGCGTACGCCCAGGACCCGACATCCGTCTTGAACAGCTCCATGACGGTGCCCGTCAGGTGGAAGAGGACGATCACCCACACCTCGCGCCCCGTCTCGAGGCGCGCCGCGAGCATGACGATCTGGATGACGATCGCGGCGATCGTCAGGAAGTCGTTGCGCGCGAGCACCGCGTCGTCGGGGTACCACAGCCGGGCGGCGACGATGACGGCGAGCAGCGCCGCACCGAAGATGCACGCCCAGGCCTGCTTGAGCACGAACACCGCGAACTCCACGAGCCCGGCCCGCACCCCGCGCTCCGAGGCGTCGCGCAGCAGCGCATGCGCGACGGCGTCGATGCGCCGTTCGAGAGGCGTGGAGTTGTGCATCCGACGACGCTAGCCGACGCGACAGCGTCGGCGCCGCGACAGCGCTATCGTGTGGCGAGGCGGCACCGTCGCCGCATCCATCCCGAGAGAGGCTCCCATGCGAATCATCGAGACCGTCCAGCCGATTTCCGCACCGACGGACCCGAGCATCTTCTGGTACTTCGTCGGGATCTTCGTGTTCGTCGCCTACCTCTGCGTGCTGTTCGCCATCATCGGCGACCTGTTCCGCGACCACGAGCTCAACGGCTGGCTCAAGGCCCTGTGGGTCATCTTCCTCATCTTCGTGCCGTTCCTCACGGCGCTGATCTACCTCATCGCCCGGGGCCGCAGCATGAGCCACCGCGGCGAGATCGAGGCCAAGCGGATCCGGGAGGCGCAGGACGACTACATCAGGAAGGTCGCCGTCGCGCCCACGTCTGCCACCGAGGAGATCGCGAAGGCCAAGGCACTCCTCGACAGCGCGGTGATCTCGCAGGCCGAGTTCGACGCCATCAAGGCCAAGGCGCTCGCTCAGGGATAGATCGGACGGCTCCCCGTGCCGAGCGAGATGATGCGGGCGACCATGTCGTCGCTCGTCGTGTTCTCGCCCGGCACGTTGGGCTTGCCCAGGCCGTGGTAGTCGCTCGAGCCGGTCACGATGAGATCGTGCGTCTCGACGACGCCGCGCAGGACCCGTTTGCCGGCCTCGGTGTTCTCGCGGTGGTCGAGCTCGAAGCCCGCGAGCCCCCGGCCGATGAGCCGCTCGAGCAGCGGGACGGCCATCATGCGGGCGCGGCCCGACGGGGTCGGGTGCGCGACGATGGGGACTCCTCCGGCCGCGACGACGAGATCGACGGCGACCTCGATGTCAGGCGCGTAGTGCCCCTCGTAGTAGCCCCGCTGCGGACTGAGGATCGTGTCGAACGCCTCGCCGCGTGAGCCCACGATGCCGCGTGCGATGAGGGCGTCGGCGATGTGCGGGCGTCCCACTGTCGCGTTGTCGCCGGTCTGCGCGACGACGTCGTCCCACGTGAGCGGGTAGTCGCGGCCGATGCTGCGCACGATGCGCTCGGCGCGACCCACGCGGTCGTCGCGGATCCGCTCCATCTCGGCTCGCAGACCCGAGTCGTCGGGGTCGAACAGGTACGCGAGCAGGTGCACGGACCGCCAGTCGTTGCGCGCCGAGAGCTCCATGCCCGGGATGAGGGTAATGCCGAGCGACGTCGCGGCTTCCGCGGCCTCCGCCCACCCCGACGTCGTGTCGTGGTCGGTCAGCGCGACGGTGCGCAGGCCCCGGGTATGGGCCGCCGCCATCACCTGCGCAGCCGACTCGGTGCCGTCGGAATGGACCGAGTGCAGGTGCAGGTCGCTCGGTCCTTCGAAGCGACGATCACCGGGCATCTTTCGAGCGTAGCGCTCGCCACGCGGGGCCAGTGGGCAGGGTCCTCCCAGCCTGTCGACATAGAGTCGGAGGTGTGCTGCGCGTGCTCGGAATCCTCGTCGCCGCGGTGTGCGCCATCCTCGCCGCCGTGCTGACGTGGCCCGGATTCTTCCGCGTCGAGCACATCTATCCGATCACGCAGATCATCGCGTTCCGGGCCGTCGTGCTCGTCGCCATGGCGGCCGTCACCGTCGTCGCGCTGCTGCTCGCGATCATCCGTCCGCTGCGTGTCTTCGCGCTGTCCATCGCGCTCATCGTGGGCCTCGCCGCCATCGCGAACACCGTCGTGCTCGTCTCGCGCGGCACCGGCACCGACACGCTCCCGGCCAAGACCGACGGCGCCATCCGCGTCATGACCTGGAACACGGCGGGCGAGGCGACTTCGCCGCAGTCGGTCGCGCAGATCGCGGTCGCGATGGATGCCGACATCGTGACCCTGCCCGAGACCACGATCGAGACGGGCGAGCAGGTCGCCCTCGCGATGCGCGACCTCGGTCACCCGATGTGGGCCCACCACGACGAGTTCGGCGAAAACGGCTGGGACGCCCGCTCGACGACCCTGCTCATCTCCCCCGACCTGGGCGACTACGCCGTCATCGAGTCGTCGGTGGAGGGCACGACGAACACCTCGACGGTGCCGAGCGCCGTCGCGATGCCGGTCGACGGCAACGGTCCGATCGTCGTCGCAGCGCACGCCGTGGCACCCCGCGAGGAGTACATGCAGCACTGGCAGGGCGACCTGCAGTGGCTCGCCGACCAGTGCGGCAACGGCGCGAACGTGATCCTCGCCGGCGACTTCAACGCGACGGTCGACCACATGGCGCGGCTCGGCATCGGCGGAGGCACGCTGGGCCACTGCCACGATGTGGCCTCCGAGACCGGCAACGGCGCCGTCGGCACGTGGCCGACCGACCTCCCGGGCCTGCTCGGCGCCCCCATCGACCACGTCATGGCCTCCGAGGCGTGGGTGCCGACCGGCTCGATCGTGCTGCGCTCGCTCGACGGATCGGGCAGCGACCACCGTCCCCTCATCGTGCAGCTCGAGCCGGCCGGATAAGCCCCTCCGCGGCCGCCGCCCGCGTGCGAGACTGGACGGATGAGCACGACAGGCGAGAGCGACACGATCGCGACCGACACCCCCACCGACGCCGCACCGAAGCCGTCGACCTCCACGAATCGCCGCCAGCCGTTCGGCGCGGGATTCCTCGAGACCATCTCGACGGGCTGGGCCGAGCGTCCCGACCTCGCGCCGCCGCAGCGCGAGCAGGCTCCCTTCGCGGCCGCGCGGCGCGACGCCGTCTCGCAGGCGTTCCCCGGTCGGCGCCTCATCGTGCCGGCGGGAGGGTTGAAGGAGCGCAGCAACGACACCGACTACCCGTTCCGCGCGCACTCGGCGTTCTCGCACCTCACGGGCTGGGCGTCCGACTCCGAGCCCGACTCCGTGCTCGTCTTCGACCCGAAGGACGGCGGCGGGCACGACGTCACGCTGTACTTCCGCGAGCGCGCCGATCGCACGACGAGCGAGTTCTACGGGGATGCCTCGATCGGCGAGTTCTGGATCGGCCCGCGTCCCGCGCTCGACGGCGTCGCGGGCGACCTCGGCGTGGCGACGGCGCACATCGACGACTTCGAAGAGACCGACGACGACCTCGTCGTCGGCCACGACGAAGAGATCACGCGCTTCGTCTCGGAGCTGCGTCTCGTGAAGGACTCGTACGAGATCGCGCAGCTGCGCCTGGCGGTCGACGTCACTTGGAACGGGTTCGACGACATCATCCGCGAGCTCCCGCGCGTGATCGCCCACCCCCGCGGCGAGCGCATCGTGGAGGGCGTCTTCCACCTCCGGGCGCGCAGCGACGGCAACACCGTCGGCTACGACACGATCGCCGCCTCCGGCCCGCACGCGTGCTACCTCCACTGGACGCGCAACGACGGCGCCGTCGTGCCGGGCGACCTCATCCTCGTCGACGCGGGCGTCGAGGTCGACAGCCTCTACACCGCCGACATCACGCGCACGCTGCCGGTGAGCGGCCGCTTCACCGACGTGCAGCGCCGGGTCTACGAGACCGTGCGCGAGGCCGCGGATGCCGCGTTCGCCGTGGCGAAGCCGGGGGTGAGGTTCCGCGCCGTGCACGAGGCGGCGATGCAGGTCATCGGGACGCGGATGGCCGAGTGGGGCCTTCTCCCGGTCACGGCGCAGGAGGCTCTGGATGCCGAGCACGGCGGCCAGCACCGTCGCTACATGGTGCACGGCACGAGCCACCATCTCGGCATCGACGTGCACGACTGCGCGCAGGCGCGGCGCGAGATGTACTACGACGGCGTGCTCGAGCCCGGCATGGTCTTCACGATCGAGCCCGGCCTCTACTTCCAGATCGACGACCTCACGGTGCCCGAAGAGCTGCGCGGCATCGGCGTGCGGATCGAGGACGACGTGCTCGTGACGGCCGACGGCGTCGAGAACCTCTCGGGCGGCATCCCCCGCGCGGCCGACGAGGTCGAGGAGTGGATGCTTCGACTCGGCATCGGCGCGTAGCCGCGGCCGCGGTGGCCTTCACTCCCCCGCCCGCGTTCACGACGCGGCCGACGCTCGAGGGAACATTCGGGATGTCGGCGTCGACGCATTGGCTCGCCACGGCGTCCGCGCAGGCGGTCCTCGAGCGCGGCGGCAATGCGTTCGACGCCGTCGTGGCCGGCGGGTTCGTCCTGCACGTCGTCGAGCCGCACCTCAACGGTCCGGGCGGCGACCTCGTCGGCGTGTTCGCCACGGCGGACGATCCGGGCCGGCCGGTCGTGCTGATGGGCCAGGGCCCCGCGCCCGCCGGAGCGACGATCGAGCATTTCCGCGGTGCGGGGCTCGACCTCGTCCCGGGAGCCGGCGGCCTCGCCGCCGCGGTCCCGGGCGCCGTCGATGCGTGGCTCGTGCTGCTGCGCGATCACGGGACGATGGAGCTCGCCGACGTGCTCTCGGCCGCCGTCCACTACGCCAGGGACGGGGCGCCTCTCCTGCCGCAGGCCGTGGCGACGATCCGCCGCGTCGAGGGCCTGTTCCGCGAGCACTGGCCGTCGTCGTCGGCGCTCTGGCTTCCGGGCGGCGACGTGCCGGAGCCGGGCACGCTCGTGCCCAATCCCGCGTACGCCGACGTGCTCGACCGCCTCGTGGCGGCGGGGCATTCGGTGCGCGACGACGGGCCGATCGGCCGCGCGGCCCGCATCGATGCGGCGCGCGACGAATGGAAGCGGCTCGTCGGAGCCGCGGCATCCGATTTCCTCGCACAGCCGCACCGGCACTCGACGGGCGGAGATCACGCGGCGGTCATCACGCGCGAGGACGTCGCGGCGTTCGATGCCGGCTACGACGATGCCGCGACCGCCGAGTTCCGCGGCCACGTCGTGGCGAAGGCCGGCGCGTGGACGCAGGGGCCGGCGCTGCTCGAGGCGCTGCGCATCCTCGACCCTCTCCCCGACGCCGAGCTCGACCCGTCGACGGCGCGTGGCGCGCACATGATCGTCGAGACGATCAAGCTCGTGCTCGCCGATCGCGACGCGCACTTCGGCGACGGCGCCCGGCTCGACAGGCTCCTCTCCGACGGGTTCGCGGCCGAGCGGCGGGCACTCCTCGGCCCGCGGGCGTCCGACCAGTGGCGTCCCGGCGCGCTCGCGGGTGTCGAGCCGTTCCACCCTCCCCTCCACCTCGATCCCGATGCGCTCCCCGGCGCCCAGGAGCCGACGATCGCGCGCACGGGCGACACTCGCGGCGATACGTGCCACATCGACGTCGTCGACCGCTGGGGCAACATCGTGGCCGTCACGCCGTCGGGCGGCTGGCTCCAGTCGTCGCCCGCGATCCCGGAGCTCGGCTTCTGCCTGGGCACGCGGCTGCAGATGACGTGGCTCGATGAGGCCGCGCCGGCGGCGCTGCGCCCCGGCGCGCGCCCGCGCACGACGCTCACGCCGACGCTCGTGCTGCGCGACGGGCGCGCCGTCATGGCCCTGGGCACACCGGGAGGCGATCAGCAGGAGCAGTGGCAGCTGTCGGCGCTCCTGCGGATGCTCGTGGGCGGCTACTCCGCGCAGCAGGCCATCGACGCGCCCGCGCTGCACACGATCGCGCTCGTCGACTCGTTCTGGCCGCGCACATGGCATCCCGACGGGGTCTTCGTCGAGGATCGCATCGGCGACGCCGTGATCGCGGAGCTTGCGGAGCGGGGGCACGCCGTCGTGCGCGCGGGCGACTGGTCGCTCGGGCGCCTCTCGGCCGTCGGCATCGACCGGGATCGCGGCGTGCTGTGGGCCGCCGCGAATCCGCGCGGCATTCAGGGGTACGCCACCGGACGCTGAGCGTCAGCGGCGCGCGCGGATCCACTCGACGACGAGCGGGGCGAGCTCGGCACCGATCTCGTCGGCCGGGCGCTTGCGGCCCTTGACCTCGAACGAATGCCCGCCGCCCTCGATCCAGCGCAACGTCGCGTCCCGGCACGAGGCGACGGCCTCCTCGAGCTGGGCGTGCGGGTCGACGAACGGGTCGTTCGTGCCCTCCACGTAGAGCTGCGGCTGCCTGATGTCGGGCAGGTGGGCGACGCGCGCCTTGGCCGGCTCACCCGGGGGATGCAGCGGATACCCGAGGTACACGAGCCCCGCGGGGTCGATCGTCCCGTCCGCGGCCGCCATCGACGCCATCCGCCCGCCGTACGACTTGCCCGCCGCCCAGAGGGGCAGTGCCGCGCGCTCCGCGACCCAGCCCGCGACCGCACCCCACGTCGTGACGCCGTGCGGCGCCGGGCCCGGCATCCGTCGTCCCGCCTCCGAGTAGGGGAAGTTGAACCTCAGCGTCGCGAGGCCCTCGGCCTGCAGCGCGCGGGAGAAGCCGACGAGGAAGGGATGCCCGTACCCCGTGCCCGCGCCGTGCGCGATCGCGACGACACCCCAGGCGTCTTCCGGAAGCGCCCACGCGGCCGAGACCTCCGCCGTCCCCGCGGGAAGCGGGACGGCGATGCGCTCGTCCGATTCGGCGACGCTCACGGCGCCTGGTCGGGCCGGTCGTCGGTCGCCGCGTCGTGCGGCGGCGCGACGCGCTCACCGTAGCGGGGCGGCTCGTCGTCGTCCTCGGGCGCGGGGCCCGTCGTCGGGGCCGGCGGCGTGCGCGGCGCGGGCGGCGGCGCGACCGGGCCGAGCACCTGGCGCGCGCGGTGGATCGCCGACGGCCCGACGGTCACTTCGTAGTGGTCGGCGACGACCTGCATGACGGAGGCGAAGTCGCGGCGGCGGCGCACGATCGAGAACGTCACGATGCTCAGGAGCATGCCGATCGCGATGCCGACGAACAGCACCCCGACGAAGGCCTGAATAGGCAGTGACGGCGAGCCGAGAACGAGGATCGCGGAGAAGAGCATGCCGAGCAGGAGGCCGTTGATCGCGCCCGTCCGCGCCGCGGCCGCGTAGCCGAGACGCCCGGTGACCCGCTCGATCGAGCGCAGCCCCTGGCCGACGATCGCGATCTCGCGTGCCGGGACGTCCGCGGCGATGAGCGTCGAGACGGCCTTCTGCGCCGCCTCGTACGTGCGGAACTCGGCGACCGTCTCACCCACTTCTCCCGCCCCCTGCGGGAGGCGTCCGCCCATCATGCTCACCTCCTCATCCTCCCACGCGACCGGGTCTACGCTGGAACGCGTGAGCCAGCAGAGGGTATTCGTCGCGCGCCTTTCCGGGTGCGCGGTCTTCGACCCCGCCGGCGACCGTCTCGGCAAGGTGCGGGACGTCGTCGTGATCTACCGCAAGGACGATCCCCCTCGCGTGATCGGCCTCATCGTCGAGATCCCCGGCCGACGACACGTCTTCGTGTCGATCGGCCGTGTCACGTCGATCGCGATGGGTCAGGTCATCACGACGGGGCTCATCAACGTCCGGCGCTTCCAGCAGCGCGGCGGCGAGGTGCGTGTCATGGCCGAGCTCCTCGGCCGCAAGGTCTACCTCACCGACGGCTCCGGCGTCGCCGTGATCGAAGACGTCGCGATCGAGCGCAACCGTCTCGGCGAGTGGGATGTCGGCCAGCTCTTCCTCCGCCGCCCCAAGACGAGCGCGTCGCCCTTCGCCAAGGGACCCACGACGTTCGCCGAGTGGTCGCAGGTGCGCGAGACGCAGGTGCCCGGTGAGGCGCAGTCCGCGGAGCAGCTCGTCGCCACCTACTCCGAGCTCAAGCCCGCCGATCTCGCCAACACGCTGCTCGACCTGCCGGAGGAGCGCCTCATCGAAGTCGCCGAGGAGCTCCCCGACGACCGCCTCGCCGACGCGCTCGAGGAGATGCCCGAAGAGGACCAGGTGCACATCCTCGAGGCCCTCGGCGACGAGCGCGCCGCCGACATCCTCGATGCCATGGAGCCCGACGACGCCGCCGACGTGCTCGCGCAGCTGCCCGAGGACCGCCTCGAGGAGCTCCTCGACCTCATGGAGCCCGAAGAGGCCGAAGACGTCCGCGCCCTGCTCAAATACGGGCCCGACACGGCGGGCGGTCTCATGACCCCGGAGCCCATCGTGCTCTCGGCCGACGCCACGGTCGCCGAGGCGCTCGCGCTCATCCGCCGGCACGAGCTGCACCCCGCGCTCGCGGCCGCCGTCTTCGTGACGCTCCCGCCCTACGAGACGCCGACCGGCCGTTTCCTGGGCACCGTGCACTTCCAGCGGATGCTGCGCTACCCGCCGCACGAGCGGCTCGGCGCGATCATCGACGACACGCTCGATCCGCTGCCGGCCACCTCGTCGGCGGCCGAGGTCGCGCGCCTCCTCGCGAGCTACAACCTCGTCTCGGTGCCGATCGTCGATCAGGCGCACCGGCTCGTCGGCGCCGTCAGCGTCGACGACGTGCTCGACTACCTGCTGCCCGAGGATTGGCGCTCCAACGACGGCGACGACATCGCCCCCGAACCCGTGTCGACGAACACCGCCAGCATCCCGAGGAGGCGCTGATGGCACGGGCCTCCCGCACACCGTCACTCGACGCGCCCCGCGGGCGCTCGGGCATGCTCCAGCGCGCGCCGCAGCCCTCGAGCGATCGGTTCGGTCGCTTCTCCGAGGCCTTCGCCCGCGCGATGGGGACGTCCGGCTTCCTGATCGGCATGACGATCTTCGTCGCCGTCTGGCTGTCGTGGAACATCTTCATGCCGCCCCAGCTGCAGTTCGACCCGGCCGCGACGAACTTCACTCTGCTGACCCTGATCCTCTCCCTGCAGGCCTCGTATGCCGCGCCCCTCATCCTGTTGGCGCAGAACCGCCAGGACGACCGCGACCGCGTGCAGATCGAGCAGGACCGGCAGCGCGCCGAGCGCAATCTCGCCGACACCGAGTACCTCGCGCGAGAAGTGGTCGCCCTGCGCATGGCCGTCACCGACTTCGCGGACGACGTCATCACGCGCGATGTGCTGCGCACCGAGCTCAGGGCGATCGTCGAGCATCTCGACGCCCGGTGGGCGCAAGAGGATGCCGCCGTGGAGCCCGAGGCCCGATGAGCGCCATCGACCAGGCGGTGCGCACCGCCGTGGGAGCCGTCGTCGACCCCGAGCTGCGCCGCCCGATCGAGGACCTCGGAATGGTGCAAGAGGTCCGCGTCGAGGGTGGGACCGCGCACGTCGGCATCCTGCTCACGATCGTCGGCTGCCCTGCAGCGGATCGCATCGCGAAGGACGTGACGGATGCCGCCGCCGGCGTCGCCGGCATCGCTGCGGTCGACCTCGACGTCGGCGTCATGTCGCGCGAGCAGCGCGAAGAGCTCACGGAGCGCCTGCGCGGCGGCCGGGCGGCCAGGACGATGCCCTTCGGACCCGACTCGCTCACGCGCGTCATCGCCGTCACGAGCGGCAAGGGCGGCGTCGGCAAGTCGACGGTCACCGCCAACCTCGCCGTCGCGCTCGCGGCGCGCGGGCTGCGCGTCGGCCTCATCGACGCCGACGTGCACGGCTTCTCGATCCCGGGGCTGCTGGGCCTCGTCGACGCCGACGGGCGTACGGCGAAGCCGACGCGCATCGACGACCTCATCCTGCCGCCTGTCGCCCACGACGTGAAGACGGTCTCGATCGGCATGTTCCTGCGCGAGGGCGAGGAGCGCTCCGCCGTCGCCTGGCGGGGGCCCATGCTCCACCGGACGGTTCAGCAGTTCCTCACCGACGTCTTCTTCGGCGACCTCGACGTGCTGCTGCTCGACATGCCTCCCGGCACGGGCGACGTCGCCATCTCGGTCGGCCAGCTCCTCCCCCGCGCCGAAGTCGTCGTCGTCACGACGCCTCAGGCGGCCGCCTCCGACGTCGCGATCCGCAGTGCCCTCGTCGCGCGGCAGACCGGCCAGCGCGTCGCCGGTGTCGTCGAGAACATGGCCGCGATGGTGCTCCCCGACGGCACGACGCTCGACCTGTTCGGGTCCGGCGGCGGCGCGGCGGTCGCGACAGCCCTGTCGAGCGAGGGCGACGACGTCCCGGTGCTCGCGTCGATCCCGCTGAGCCCCGCCTTGCGGGAGGACGCGGATGCCGGCATCCCGGTCGTCGTCGCGCACCCCGATGACGCCGCGGCCAAGGCGATCACCGCGCTTGCGGCGCGCCTCGCGGCGCAGCCGCGCGGCCTCGCCGGCCGCTCGCTCCCGTTCAGTCCGCGGTAGGGTTTCGAGTCTTGCTGCCGGGCTTCAGGTCGCCTCGGAGTCGAAGGGCGGCGTCTCCCCCGGCACGAACGTCCGGTTCGCGCTCTCGGGGATCCACGGCGACGTCGAGGTCGCGGCGACGGCGGCGCCCGCCGCGGCGGCACGCACCGTCGGCACGGGCGCGTCGTCGAGGAGCGCCTCGCGGATGATGCGACGCGGGTCGTACTGGCGGGGATCGAGGGTGCGCCAGTCGACGGCGTCGAAGTCGTCGCCCATCTCCTCTTTGACGCGCGTCTTCGCGCTGCGGAGGTAGTCGCGGGCGAGGGTCGTGAACCGCGCGAGGCTCTCCGCGTAGCGCGGGAGCCGCTCGGGTCCGATGAGGAGCGCGGCGATGACCCCGATCACCAGCAGCTTCTCGATCGTGAGCCCGAAGAACATGCATTCAGGTTACCGCCGTGCCTGTGAGGCCGACGCCGCCGCGGGACATAGGCTGACCGGGGAGGTGCACGCATGAGCGAGCAGGACGCGAACTACCGGTTCGCCGCCGAGTCGGCGGTGGAGCCCGATCACATCGCACGGGCTCGCGCGCACGCCCTCGAACTCGGCGCGGCGCCCGTCAGCGCGGCGGTCGGCGCACAGTGCGCACTGCTCTCGGCGGCTTCGCAGGCGCTCAACATCGTCGAGATCGGCACCGGCGCGGGCGTGTCGGGGCTCTGGCTCCTGCACGGTGCGCCGCGCGCGACGCTCACGACGATCGACAGCGAGCCCGAGCACCTCGCAGCCGCCCGGCAGGCGTTCGCCGACGCCCGCATCCCTCCCGCGCGTGCCCGGTTCATCACGGGCCGCGCATCGGATGTCCTTCCGCGCATGAACGAGGCGTCCTACGACATCGTGCTGGTCGACGCCGACTCCGAGAAGGTCATCGACTACGTCGAGCACGGTCTGCGGCTCGTGCGCGCGGGCGGCATCGTGCTCGTGCCGCGCGTCCTCGCGGGCGGCGCCGTCGCCGATCCTGTCAAGCGCGATCCCGTCACGACGGCCTATCGTTCGCTCATCCAGGAGACCCAGTCGTCTCCCGCCGTCATCGGCGCGCTCTCGATCGTGGGCGAGGGGCTCCTTCAGCTCACGACGATCCCGAGCGACTGAAGCTCTCGGCGCGCGACGTCCGAGCACAGAGGAACGGCCGGTCCGAAGACCGGCCGTTCCTCTTTTTCGCGACGGATCAGGCGGCGGTGACGACCTCGCCCAGCACGTCGTAAAGCTCCTTCGCCTCCGCGTCGTTCACCGAGACGACCAGGCGGCCCCCGCCCTCGAGCGGAACCCGCACGATGATGAGGCGCCCCTCCTTCACCGCCTCCATCGGCCCGTCTCCGGTTCTCGGCTTCATGGCTGCCATTGCGGCTCCCTTTCGTCGTAGGTCTGCCTATCAAGTTTATCCTCAGGCGCGGACATGGGATGATCCGCCACCCCCAGGCGCCGGATCACGGCACCGTCCAGATGCTCGTTCCCGCGATGGCATACATGTTGTAGATCCACCACCACTGCATCAGCAGACACGCCACGAGCACCCCGATCCGCCACACGCGCGACCGCGGCATCGCGGCGGCGCCCCACAGCGGCGAGACGGGCAGCAGCAGGCGGAAGAGGCTGGACTGCGGGAAGAAGACCGCGAGCAGGTAGAGCAGGTAGCTCGCGGTCCAGAGGCGCAGGTCGGCGCCGAGCCGCTTGACGTGCGGTTCGAACAGCAGGAGCGCCGCGATCGCCGCGACCGCGACGATGAGGATGACGGTGCCCGTCGCTGCGCCGATTCCGGACTGGCTCGCCCAGAACTGCACGCCCTGCACGAAGCCCTCGAACGGCAGGAAATGCGGTGTCGCGTCGAGGATCCAGTTGCGCCGCCAGGCCAGCTCCGTCGAGAGGTAGGCGCCCGGGTCGCCGGTGCCGATCGTCGCGATGATCTGCCACGAGAAGCCCACGACGACGGAGAGGATTCCGAGGGCGACGATATGAACGACGTCACGGCGCGGCAGCGGCTCGGTGCGTCGCGTGAACCAGCGATGGATGCCGTGGAGGGCGAGGAAGAGCGCGAAGGCGAGCACTCCGGGCCGTGTGAACCCCATGAGCGGCACGAGGAGGTACAGCCACGCGTACCGGCGTCGCATGACGAGCCACAGCGCGAGGAACAGCCAGAGCAGGAAGAGCGACTCCGCGTAGCCGACCTGGAACATCGCGGCGAGCGGCCCCGCCGCGAAGAAGACGATCGCCCACGTCGCCGTCGATGCGTCGCCGCGCATCCGTACGATCGCGTACAGCACGAGGCAGGAGAGGTACCCCGCGACGAGAGACACGAGCACGGCACCGGCGATCCAATTGCCCAGCACCCACCCGGCGGCACCCGCGAGGTATGCGTAGAGGGGCATGAAGGCCCACGAGTTCTCGGCGACGAGGCCGGAGTCTGTCAGCGGGAGCTGTGCCGGGTAGCCGTACAGCGAGACGTACCAGTACCACCAGGCATCCCACCCCGCGGCGTACGTGCCGAGTCCGGGCGATGTGCCGAAGCGTGAGGCGAGCGGCGTCACCGTGACCGCGAGCAGGAAGAACCCGGTCGTGACCAGGCGTGCGACCACGTACAGGATGCCGATTCGCACCGCCACGGGGAGCCCGGCGAGGCGCTGCCTCCGGGTCTCGCGGACGGTCGGGGTCAGGAGCTCGTCAGCCACGCGCGGAGCCCGCGTTCGACGTCCACGATCTGATCGACGGGCACGCGCTCTTCGTCGTGGTGGGCGAGATGCGGGTCGCCGGGTCCGTAGTTCACGGCGGGCACGCCGAGCGCCGAGAAGCGCGCGACGTCGGTCCAGCCGTACTTGGGCCGCGGCTCAGCGCCGACCGCGGCGACGAACTCCTGCGCCAACGGGGCGTCCAGCCCCGGGCGCGCACCGGCGGCGAGGTCGACGACCTCGACCTCGAAGCCCGCGAACACGTCGCGCACGTGCTGCGTCGCCCGCTCGACGGAGCGGCTGGGCGCGAAGCGGTAGTTGACCTCGACCTCGCACAGGTCGGGCACGACGTTGCCCGCGACGCCGCCGCGGATGCGGACGGCATTGAGCCCCTCGCGGTAGACGAGGCCCTCGACCGCCACTTCGCGCGGGCGGTACTCGGCGAGCCGCGCCAGCACGGGAGCCGCCTTGTGGATCGCGTTCTCGCCGACCCACGCTCGAGCACTGTGCGCGCGGACGCCGTGCGTGCGCACGATCGCCCGGAGGTTGCCGTTGCAGCCGCCCTCGACCTGGCCGTTCGACGGCTCGCCGAGGATCGCGAAGTCCGCGGCGAACAGGTCGGGCCGCGATGCTGACAGCCGGTTGAGGCCGTTCAGCTCGGCCTCGACCTCTTCGTGGTCGTACCACATCCAGGTGATGTCGACCCGAGGATCGACGAGCTCCGCCGCGAGCTTGAGCTGCACCGCGACGCCCGCCTTCATGTCGACGGTGCCGCGACCCCACAGGTGCGCGCGGCCGTCGAGCTCGAGGTCGCGCGTCGGCATGTTGCCGTTGATCGGCACGGTGTCGATGTGCCCCGCGATGACGATGCGCTGCGCCCGCCCCAGGTCGGTGCGTGCGACGATCGTGTCGCCGTCCCGATACACGTCCAGATGCGCGAGACGCCCGATCGCGTCCTGGATCGCATCGGCGAGGACGCCCTCGTCTCCGGAGACGCTGGGGATGTCGCAGATCGCCCTGGTGAGATCGACGGAAGTCGCGGACAGATCGAGCGCCGGCATCCTCCGAGTCTACTGAGCGCTCTCGGCGGTCCGGACGGCGTCGCGTCGCGCGCTACCGTTGATCACATGAGCGACGAGCGGTGGGTGTGGGGCATGGGCCTCGCGACGGCGGCGGCCGACGGCACGATTCTCGACACGTGGTTCCCCGAGCCCGCGGTCGGACGCATCCCGCTGGGGCTCGATCCCGCGATGCCGCCGGAAGACCTCGAGCACCTCGCCGTGCCCGACGTGCGCCGCGGCGTGACGGTCGAGGTCGTGACCGTCGAGATCGACCTGGATGTGCCGCCGGCCTCGACCTCCGACGCGTACCTGCGCCTGCAGGCCCTGTCGCACCGGCTCGTCAAACCCAATGAGATCGACCTCACGGGGATCTTCGGGTTCCTCCCGAACGTCGCCTGGACCACCGCCGGCCCTATGCACCCCGACGATCTGACGCGCCTTCGCCCCTTCCTCCAGCGCGACGGCATCCAGGTGCAGGGCCTGGACAAGTTCCCGCGCCTGCTCGACTACGTCACCCCGCCCGGTGTGCGGATCGCGGATGCCTCGCGCGTGCGTCTGGGCGCCTACCTGTCCCCCGGCACGACCGTCATGCACGAGGGCTTCGTCAACTTCAACGCGGGCACGCTCGGCACCTCCATGGTCGAGGGGCGCATCTCGCAGGGAGTCGTCGTGGGCGACGGCAGCGACATCGGCGGCGGATCGTCGATCATGGGCACGCTGTCCGGCGGCGGGGCGCACCGCGTGTCGATCGGCGCCCGCACGCTGCTCGGCGCGAACGCGGGCATCGGCATCTCGCTCGGCGACGACTGCGTCGTGGAGGCGGGCCTCTACGTCACGGCGGGCTCGAAGATCGTGCTCGCCGACGAGGCGCCGCGCGCCGACGGCTCGCGGCCCGTCGTGAAGGGCGCCGACCTCTCCGGCAGGGACGGACTGCTCTTCCGGCGCAACTCGCTGTCGGGTGCGATCGAGGCCGTGCGGCGCGCCGGCGTCGGGGTCACGCTCAACGAGGCGCTGCACGCCTGAGCTCGATCGGCGAGGCGCCGGCCGCCGGAGGGCACGCGGCGCCCGTCTGATTCAGACCCGGATGCCTCGGATCGCGAGCGCGAGAACGCGCTTGCGCTGCGCCTCGTCTTCGTAGGATGACACCGCCGCGACGCCCGACACGAGGCGCACGACGTCGCTGATCGTGATGTCGGGGTCGACCTCGCCGGCCTCCTGTGCGCGAACCAGGAGCGGCTCCCCCGCCTCGAACATGATCGCGCGGCATTCTCCGAGGACCGAGGACTCGCGATTGAGGCTCGCGAGAAGCGCGTGCTTCGTGCCGATGTACTGCACGAACCGCTCGAGCCAAGCGGCGAACGCCGTCCACGGCTCGAGCGACGACACGTCGTCGGCCGCATCGGCCAGCGCCTCGACCTCGCTGACGTAGAGCGTCTCGATGAGATCGTCTCGCGTCGGGAAGTTGCGGTAGAGCGTCCCGATGCCCACCCCGGCGCGGCGGGCGATGTCTTCGAGCGACGCCGCCGACCCTTGTTCGGCGAAGACCTCCCGTCCCGCTTCGACGAGCGCGTCGAAGTTGCGCGCCGCGTCCGCACGGCGAGGACGCCGGGAGTCGAGGGGTCGGACGCGTTCCGAGACGGCCATCGAATTCCTTTCCCACAGGGTTGCTAACCGGAGGCATCCTCCGCTAATCTCTAAAGCGGAGGCTTCCTCCGATCGGAGCCACC
This sequence comes from Microbacterium alkaliflavum, assembly GCF_044325405.1. NCBI lineage: Bacteria > Bacillati > Actinomycetota > Actinomycetes > Micrococcales > Microbacteriaceae > Microbacterium > Microbacterium alkaliflavum. The sequence continues at coordinate 755,019 of NZ_JBIQWL010000002.1, forward strand.
CTCCAATTCTACCCCGACACTCGTCGGATCACATCCTCTGGGAAGGACACCTCGTGCGCTCACCCTCGACACGCGCGTTCCTCGCTCTCGCTCTCAGCGTCGCGTCGCTCGCGCTGCTGCAGAACCTCGTCATCCCCGTCATCCCCCTCATGCAGTCCGACCTCGGCATCACCGCCGACGCCGCGTCCTGGACGATGACCGCGTGGCTCATCGCCGCCGCCGTCGCCACACCCGTCCTCGGGCGCGTCGGCGACCTCCGCGGAAGGCGTGCCACGTTCCTCGCGGTGCTCGTCGTCATCGTGATCGGCGACATCGTCGCCTTCAACGCGTCGAGCATCGGCATCCTGCTCGTCGGCCGTGTGCTCCAGGGTGTCGGCGGCGCACTCTTCCCGCTCGCCTTCGGTCTCATCCGCGACACGGTGCCGCCCCGGCGCGTGACCGGTGCGATCGGCGCCATGAGCGCCATCATCGGCATCGGCGGCGCGGCGGGCAGCGTGCTCGCTGGTCCCCTCTCGGAGGCGGTCGGCTGGCGCGGGCTGTTCCTCGTGCCTCTCGTGCTCTCGGTCGTCGGCATCCTCCTGACCGTCGCGTGGGTCCCTCGCACGAGCGCCAAGGCCACAGGCTCGCTCAATGTCCTGTCGGCCGTGCTGCTCTCGGGCTGGCTCGTCGCGCTGCTCATCCCGCTCACCTCCGGCGCGCGCTGGGGCTGGACGAGCCCCGCTGTGGTGTCGCTTCTCGCGATCGCGGTCGTGCTGTTCGCGGCGTGGGTCGTCGCGGAGCTTCGCGCCAAGGAGCCGCTCGTCGACATCCGCATGCTCCTCGACCGCGCCATCTGGCCGACGAACGCCGCGGCCTTCCTCGTGGGCGCCGCCGCGTTCGGGTTCTGGGGCTACCTGCCGCAGTTCGTCGAGACCGCGTCGGCGAGCGGCTGGGGCCTCGGCCTCGACGCCCGCGCGGCGGGCCTCGTGCTGCTGCCGCTCCTGATCGGCATGTCGGCGATGGGCTTCGCGACGGGAGCGCTGTCGCGCGTCCTGCCCCTGCGCGTGCAGCTCGCCCTCGGCGCGGCCGTCATGGGCATCGCCGTCATGAGTGCCGTCGTCCTCCACACCGAGGTGTGGCAGCTCGCGCTCGCGGGCGGCCTCTTCGGCATCGGCATCGGAGCGTCGTACGCCGCCGCCGCGAGCATCATCGTGCAGAGCGTGAGCGCCGACCGCGTCGGCGTCGCGACGGGCGTGAACGCCAACCTCCGCACGATCGGATCGGCCTTCGGCTCGGCCCTGACGAGTGCGCTCGTGTTCGGGACGCTGGATGCCTCCGGCTCACCGCTCGAGTCCGGCTACGACATCGCGTGGCTGACCATGGCGGCACTCGCCCTCGCAGCCGCGGTCATCGTCCTCGCTACAATGCGCCGCCGGCGCAGCGAGGTCGGCATGCCCGGTCGCCGCATCGACGAGCGGGAGCTGGTAGCCGCGGAGGCTTGAGCACCCTCCCCTCGCTGTGCGGTCCAGGATTCGCAGGTTCCGGATGCTCCGGACCTGCGAATGCTGGACCGCACCGCTGTGTTCGCGCTCGCTCAGCCCGGCAGGAGCTGGGCGAGCGTGAACGTCCAGATGCAGATGACGGCCAGCATCCCGATGCTGTAGCCGATCGCGGCGCGCAGGATCTCCGACTCGCGGCCCGACAGCCCCACGGCGCCCGCAGCGATCGCGATGGACTGCGGCGAGATCACTTTGCCGGTCGCGCCGCCGGCCGTGTTGGCCGCGATGAGCAGCGTCGGCGAGACGCCGATGTGCTTCGCCGTCGTGACCTGCAGCTGCGCGAACAGCGTGTTGTTGTTGACGACCGACCCAGTGATGAAGACACCGAACCAGCCGATGATGGGCGCGACCAGCGGGAACAGCGGGCCGATGGCCGCGAGCGCGGCCCCGATCGTCGCAGATCCGCCGGAGTAGTTGGCGATGTTCGCGAGCATCAGGATCAGGACGATGAGGACGATCGCCTGCCACAGGGCCTTGATCGTCTCGGCCAGCTCGTGCCACAGATCGGATGCTTTGAGTCTGGGCATCGAGAAGAACGAGACGATGACGGCGAGGAAGATCGCGGTGCCCGTGGCGTTGAGCGGCGTGAAGTCCCACGTCTGCGTCACGACGGCGCCCTCGGCCGTCTCGACGACACCCGTGAGTCCGGGAATGGGGATCTTGAAGACGGCCCATGCCAGCGGGCCGCCCTCGGCGAAGAGGTCTTTGAAGGCGGGGATGCTCCACACCAGGATGAACGCCGTGAGGATGTAGAAGGGGCTCCAGGCGACGGCCACCTCACGCAGCGGGTAGCGGGTGACCTCGGGCGCCTCACCACCGCCCTCCCGGAAGATGCGACGCGGCTTCCAGAACCGGCCGAGCAGGACGATCGCCGCCATCGCGGCGAGGCCGGCGCCGAGGTCTGCGAGTTCGGGGCCCAGCAGCCAGAGCAGACCGCCCTGCACACCGCTGAGCGCGACGCTCGCGACGAGGGCCGCGAGCCAGGTCTCCCGCAGGCCGCGCCAGCCGTCCAGGATGATCACGAGCAGGAACGGCACGAAGAACGTGAGCGGCTGAAGCAGCAGGACGAGGGCGCGCGAGAGATCCATGACGTCGACTCCGCCGACATTGGCACCGACGATGACGGGGATGCCGATGGCACCGTAGGCGCCGGCTGCGACGTTGGCGACGAGACAGATCATGGCGGCCTTGACGGGCCGGAACCCGAGCTGCACGAGCAGCGCGGCGCAGATGGCGATCGGCACGCCGAATCCGGCAGCGCCCTCGAGGAACGCGCCGAAGGCGAACGCGATGAGCAACACCTGGATGCGCTGGTCGGACGATATCCCGCTGATCGACGCCTGGACCACGTCGAAGTGGCCGCTCGCGACCGCGAGGCGATAGAGCCACACCGCCATCACGATGATGTAGGCGATCGGCCAGAGCGCATTGAGGAAGCCGTACAGGCCGGCGCCCGCGACGCTCGCGGCAGGCATCCCGAACGCCCACAGGGCGACGACGACCTCCGCCACGACCGCGATGGCTGCAGCCACGATGCCCTGCATCTTGAAGACGACGAGCAGGATGAGGAAGAGCGCGATCGGCACGACTGCGACAAGCGCCGACAGCCAGAGGATGCCGAGCGGATCTGCCGGCTGGGTCCACATGCGAGCTCCGTCCGTCCCGAGTGGCGGCGGCATCGTCGCCAGCGCTCACGATAGCGATTGCGGCGGTCGGCCGACAGAAGCGCGCACCGCCGTGTGCTCGTGCCGCGATGCTCGCGGCCCCTATGCTCGTGCTCGAACAGGGAGGTTCCATGAGCGCGACGCTGCCCAAGCGGTTCTACGAGACGGAGCTGCGGCGACTCCAGGCCCGGCTCGTCGACATGCAGGCCTGGGTGCAGGCGACGGGGGCGCGGGTCGTCGTCATCTTCGAGGGCCGGGATGCCGCGGGCAAGGGCTCCGCGATCAAGCGCGTCTCGGAGTTCCTGAACCCGCGCGTCACCCGCGTCGTGGCCCTCCCTGCCCCGACGGAGCGCGAACGCACGCAGTGGTACTTCCAGCGCTACATCGCCCATCTTCCCGCGGCCGGCGAGATCGTGCTGATGGACCGGTCGTGGTACAACCGCGCGGGAGTCGAGCACGTGATGGGCTACTGCACCAACGTCGAGTACCACCGGTTCCTGCATCAGGCGCCGATCTTCGAGCGACTGCTCGTCGAGGATGGCGTGCTGCTGCTGAAGTACTGGTTCAGCGTCTCCCCCGAGGAGCAGGAACGACGCTTCCGCTCACGCGGAGAGGACCCGATGCGGCGCTGGAAGCTGAGCCCCAACGACGTCCTGTCGATCACGCGCTGGGAGGACTACTCCCGCGCGAAGGACACGATGTTCGTGCACACCGACATCCCCGAGGCACCGTGGTTCGAGGTGCCGTCGATCGACAAGCGCCGCAGTCGGCTCAACATGATGTCGCACCTGCTGTCGCGCATCCCGTACGAGATGGTCGAGCGCGCCGAGGTCGAGATCCCCGACCGGCCCGGTCCCAAGGGCTACGAGCGGCCGCCGCGCAACCTCGCGAACTACGTGCCCGACTACGCCGCGGAGCGCCTGGGCGACCACGACGAGCGGAGCTGACGCTCGCGTCCGGCTCAGCCGATGCCGGGATAGTTGCGCTCGGGCGCACCCACGTACAGCTGCTGGGGGCGGCCGATCTTCGTCTGCGGGTCGGACTGCATCTCGCGCCAGTGCGCGAGCCAGCCGGGCAGACGGCCGATGGCGAACAGCACGGTGAACATGCGCGTCGGGAAGCCCATCGCCTTGTAGATGACGCCGGTGTAGAAGTCGACGTTCGGGTAGAGGCGGCGCTCCTGGAAGTAGTCGTCCTCGAGGGCGATCTCCTCGAGCTCCTTCGCCAGGTCGAGCAGCGGGTCGTGCACGCCGAGCTCGCGCAGGACCTCGTCGGCGGACTCCTTCACCAGCTTCGCGCGCGGGTCGTAGTTCTTGTAGACCCGGTGGCCGAAGCCCATCAGCTTGACGCCGTCTTCCTTGTTCTTGACGCGCTCGACGAAGCGCTGCACGCTCTCGCCCGACTCGCGGATCTGCGCGAGCATGTTCAGCACGGCCTCGTTGGCACCGCCGTGCAGCGGACCGTAGAGGGCGTTGATGCCCGCCGAGATCGAGGAGAACTGGTTCGCGCCCGTCGAGCCGACGAGGCGCACCGTCGAGGTCGAGGCGTTCTGCTCGTGGTCCTCGTGGAGGATCAGCAGGCGCTCGAGCGCGCGCGACATGACGGGGTTGATCTCGTACAGCTCGCTCAGCACGCCGAAGTTGAGCTTGAGGAAGTTGTCGACGAAGCTCAGCGAGTTGTCGGGGTAGAGGAACGCCTGGCCGACGCTCTTCTTGTGCGCGTACGCAGCGATGACCGGGAGCTTGGCGAGCAGGCGGATCGTGTTGAGCTCGACGTGCTCGGGGTTGCTCGGGTCGAACGAGTCCTCGTAGTAGGTCGACAGGGCCGCGGTGGCCGACGACAGCACCGACATGGGGTGCGCCGTATAAGGCAGCGACGAGAAGAAGCGCTTGAGGTCTTCGTGCAGCAGCGTGTGGTGGCGGATGCGCTCGTCGAACTCCGCGAGCTCCGTCTCGGTGGGGAGCTCGCCGTAGATGAGCAGCCACGCGACCTCGAGGTACGTGCTGTTCTCGGCGAGCTGCTCGATCGGGTAGCCGCGGTACCGCAGGATGCCCTGGTCGCCGTCGATGAACGTGATCGCCGACTTCGTCGCGGAGGTGTTGACGAACCCGTAGTCGAGCGTCGTGTGACCGGTCTGACGGCTGAGCGTCGAGATGTCGATCGCCGGTACACCGTCGGTGCCCTGCAGTAGCGGGAGTTCGGCGGCGCGATCGCCGATGATGAGTTTCGCCTTCTCCTGCTGTGTGCTCGCGTCGGTCACGGCGCCTCCTCGCGGTTGCGGTTGGATCCGGGGGGTGCGTCGGCTCGCGGGCCGGTGAAGCCGATTTCGAGCCTTCGTGCGCATCGGCAGGTGCCGCCTCGCGCCGTTACAGCCTAGTGGGCCCCGAGGCCTACTGCTGACACAGCCAAAGGCTCACGGCATCCAATGGAGGAATGCTACGGATGCTTCGTGTCTATGCGTCAGAGTGCGGAAAGTCGTGCGGCCGCGGCCGCGATGCGCTCGTCGGTCGCGGTGAGCGAGAAGCGCACATGCTGCGGGAAGTGCGGGCCGTAGAAGTGGCCGGGACCGGCCAGGATCCCTGCGCCGGCGAGCCGATCGAGACTCTCCCACGCATCGCGTCCCTCCGTCGCCCAGAGGTAGAGGCCCGCTTCGCTGCGGTCGATGCGGAATCCCGCGGCCTCGACGGCGGGCTTGAGCAGAGCACGTCGCGCGCGGTACAGCTCCTTCTGCGCGGCGACGTGCTCGTCGTCGTGCAGTGCCGCGACCATCGCGGCCTGAACGGGCTGCGGCAGCATCAGACCGAGGTGCTTGCGGGCCGTCAGCAGTCGCTCGAGCAGCGCGGGGTCTCCCGCGAGGAACGCCGCGCGGTAGCCCGCGAGGTTGGACTGCTTGCTGAGCGAGTACGCCGCGACGACACCCGTGAGGTCGCCGCCCGTGACGCGCGGATCGAGCGCCGACGGGATCGGCTCCGCATCCCACGGCGCGTCCCAGCCGAGCTCGGCATAGCACTCGTCGCTCGCGAGGACGGCCCCCAGCTCGCGGGCGCGCAGGACGGCGACACGGAGGGATGCGGCAGCCCAGACCCGACCATCGGGGTTGCCGGGCGAATTGATCCAGACCAGACGCGTGCCCTCGGGCCACTCCCGTGGCTCGTCCGACGCGACGGGCGTCGCACCGACCAGGCGCGCGCCGACTTCGTAGGTCGGATACGCGGCGCGCGGGTGCACGACGACATCGCCGGGACCGAGGCCCAGCAGGAGCGGCAGGAGCGCCACGAGCTCTTTCGAGCCGATCGACGGCAGGACACTCTCGGGAGTGAGTCGCGGCACGCCGCGCCGGCGCGCGAACCAGTCGACGACCGCTTCCCGCAGCGCCGGCGTGCCGACCGTCTGGGGATACGCGTGCGCGTCGGTCGCCGCCGCGAGGGCGTCCGCGACGACCCTCGGCGTGGGGTCCACGGGCGAGCCGATGGAGAGGTCGACGATCCCGTCGGGGTGGGACCGCGCCTTCGCCGCATACGGCGCGACGGCATCCCACGGGTAGTCGGCGAGGTCGGCGACTCCCACGATCAGTCGGCCTGGGGCGGGAGCTCGGCGATGATCGGGTGGTCCTTGTGGATCACGCCGACCTTCGCGGCGCCGCCGGGCGAGCCGACGTCGTCGAAGAACTCGACGTTGGCCTTGTAGTAGTCCTGCCACTCGTCGGGCAGGTCGTCCTCGTAGTAGATCGCCTCGACGGGGCACACCGGCTCGCAGGCACCGCAGTCCACGCACTCGTCGGGGTGGATGTAGAGGCTGCGTTCACCCTCGTAGATGCAGTCGACCGGGCACTCGTCGATGCACGCGCGGTCCTTGACGTCCACGCAGGGAAGGGCGATCACATACGTCACGGATTCAGTCTAGTTCGACCTTCGAGGGCTCATTCCGCCGTACGCGCGACAAGTCGGGCCACGCGACGACGATCGCGACGAGCAGCGGGACCGCGATCGTCCACACGATTCCCGGGTTGAACTGGCCTGCAGGCGTCTGCGCCACGATGACCGACCCGCCGGGCCCGGTGCCCGAGAAGACGAGCGTCGCGATCATCATGCCGAGGCCCGTGGCCAGAGCCGCCCACCGGTCGCCGGTCAGCAGGCGCACGGCGACGAGCAGCGCGGCGCTGCCGACCAGGGCCAGCGTGAGCCCGAGCGGGAACCAGCCGAACATGTAGGTCTGCGCGATGGTCCCCGCCAGTCCGTACACGCCGCCGACCAGGAACGCGACGATCCAGGTCACGATGCGGGCGAGGAGGGAGGAGCGCATCCCCCGATGGTACCTGCGCGATCCTTTCCGGCTTCCCAGAGTGCGAGGCGGTCAGACCGCCCAGCCCCACAGGCGCAGGAGGGCCGCCACGAGCGCCGCCGCCGCGACGACGACGAGGAACGGCGCCCGCAGAAGGAGCAGGCCCGCCGCGACGATGACCGCCGGCACGCGCGCGTCGACGACGATCGCCTGCCCCGCCCCGAGAGTCTGCACCGCGACGAGCGCGCCGAGCAGGGCGACCGTCAGCAGGTCGGCGATGCGCGCGGGTCGCGGAGCCTCGAGCACGGCGGGCGGCACGAGGTAGCCGAGCGTCTTCCAGGCAACGCAGATGATGGATGCCGCGAGCACCGCGGTCCAGAGGGTCACGGCATCCCCTCTCGCTCGGCCACGTCGACCGGCTCGTCCGGCGGCGTGCCGGCGTCCCCGAGCCAGTTGAACCAGCCCACGACGATCGCGACGACCGCCGCGATGAGCACGGGAAGACCGGGCATGAGCACGGGCGTCAGCGCCGTCGCGACGACGGCTGCCGCCACGCCCACGGCGATGGCCTGGCGTCGGCGGAGCCTTGGCCACAGCAGCGCGAGGAAGGCGGCCGCCGCCGCGGCATCCAATCCGTATGCCTTGGGATCGCCGAGCACGTCGCCGAGCAGCGCGCCGGCAAGAGTGGAGATGTTCCATCCGACGTAGATGGCGAGGCCTGTGACCCAGAAGCCGACGAGACGCGCGTGTCGGGTCGTCTGGGCGAGCGACACGGCGGTGGACTCGTCGATCGTGAACTGCGACGCCGCGGCGCGCTTCCAGAATGCGCCGCCGATGACGGGCGACATGCGCATGCCGTAGGCGGCGTTGCGCACGCCGAGCAGTGCCGCGGAGGCGATCGCGGCGGGAGCCGCGGCGAGGCCCCCCGCGCCGATGACGCCCACGAACGCGAACTGCGAGCCCCCCGTGAACATCACGAGGCTCAGGACGCAGGTCTGCCACACGTCGAGCCCCGCCGTGACCGCGAGCGCGCCGAACGAGATGCCGTAGGCGCTCGTCGCGAGCGCGACGCCCAGACCCTGGCGGCCGGCGCGGCGCGCCTCGCCGGCCGCGGGGGCGTCGTCGAAATGCGGGCTGAGCGTCACCCGTTCGAGCCTACCGACGGTCAGCGCGACCCGGAGCGGGCCGCTCTGCCATCCGTGGCCGTCGGACCGTCAGGCGTTGGCGTCCTGCCGCTTCAGGCGCGACGCGGCGCGGCCGCGCTCGGTCGCGTCGAGCACGACCTTGCGGATGCGCACCTTCTCGGGCGTGACCTCGACGCATTCGTCGTCGCGCGCGAACTCGAGGCTCTCCTCGAGCGAGAGCTGGCGCGGAGGAGTCATCGACTCGAACGCGTCCGCGGTCGAGGACCGCATGTTCGTGAGCTTCTTCTCCTTCGTGATGTTCACGTCCATGTCGTCGGCGCGCGAGTTCTCGCCGACGACCATTCCCTCGTAGACCTCTTCCGTGGGCTGCACGAAGAAGCTCATGCGCTCCTGCAGCGCGATCATCGCGAACGGCGTGGCGACACCCGAGCGGTCGGCGACGATCGAGCCGTTCTGACGGGCGACGATGTGCCCCGCCCAGTCGTCGTAGCCGTGCGAGATCGCGTTCGCGATGCCCGTGCCGCGGGTCGTCGAGAGGAACTCGGTGCGGAAGCCGATGAGACCGCGCGACGGCACGATGAATTCCATGCGCACCCAGCCGGTGCCGTGGTTGACCATCGTGTCCATGCGGCCCTTGCGCCCGGCCATGAGCTGCGTGATGGCGCCGAGGTACTCTTCGGGCGCGTCGATCGTGAGGTGCTCGTACGGCTCCTTGACCTTGCCGTCCTCGCCCTTCCGGGTGACGACCTGGGGCTTGCCGACGGTGAGCTCGAAGCCTTCTCGGCGCATGTTCTCGACGAGGATCGCGAGGGCGAGCTCGCCGCGGCCCTGCACCTCCCACGCGTCGGGACGTCCGATGTCGACGACCTTGAGCGAGACGTTGCCGACGAGCTCGCGGTCGAGGCGGTCCTTGACCATGCGCGCCGTGAGCTTGTGACCCTTCACCTTGCCGACGAGCGGCGACGTGTTCGTGCCGATCGTCATCGAGATGGCGGGGTCGTCGACGTGGATCGCCGGCAGGGGGCGCACGTCTTCGGGGTCGGCGATCGTCTCGCCGATCGTGATCTCCTCGATGCCGGCGATCGCGACGATGTCGCCGGGGCCGGCCGACTCCGCGGGGTAGCGCTCGAGGGCGCGGGTCTTGAGGAGCTCCGTGATGCGGGCGTTCGAGTGCGAGCCGTCGTGGCGCACCCAGGCGACCGTCTGGCCCTTCTTCAGCGTGCCGTTGAAGACGCGCAGCAGCGCGAGACGGCCGAGGAAGGGGCTCGAGTCGAGGTTCGTGACCCACGCCTGGAGGGGCGCCTCGTCGTCGTACGTCGGAGCGGGGACATGCTCGAGGATCGCCGCGAAGAGAGGCTCGAGGTCATCGTTGTCGGGCAGGTCGCCGTTGGCCGGACGGGTGCGGGACGCCGCGCCGGCACGGCCCGAGGCGTACACGACGGGGACGTCGAGGAGGGCGTCGATGTCGAGATCGGGGACGTCCTCGTGGAGGTCGGACGCGAGCCCGAGCAGCAGATCGTGGCTCTCTTCTTCCACCTCGGCGATGCGCGCGTCGGGGCGGTCGGTCTTGTTGACCAGGAGGATGACGGGCAGCTTGGCCTCGAGCGCCTTGCGCAGCACGAAGCGCGTCTGCGGGAGCGGGCCCTCGCTCGCGTCGACGAGCAGCACGACGCCGTCGACCATCGAGAGACCGCGCTCGACCTCGCCGCCGAAGTCGGCGTGGCCCGGCGTGTCGATGACGTTGATCGTCACGGGCTCGTCGGTGTGCGCGCCGTTGTAGGTGATCGCCGTGTTCTTGGCGAGGATCGTGATGCCCTTCTCGCGCTCGAGGTCGTTCGAGTCCATCGCGCGCTCTTCGACGTGAGCGTGCTCGCCGAATGAGCCGGTCTGGCGCAGCATGGCGTCGACGAGAGTGGTCTTGCCGTGGTCGACGTGCGCGACGATCGCGACGTTACGGAGGTCGGGGCGGAGAGCGCGCGCCATGAGGGAAAGTCCTTGCGAAGAGGGGAAGAGGTCATCGGTTCCCGAGTACATCGAGAGAACCGGCCCTCCCAGACTATCGCAGGAGCCCGAAAGGCGCCCGTGAGGCGCTCGCGAGCCTCGACGTGCTCACTCGGGGTGGCCGCGATCCATCTAGCCGTAGGCGACGACCACGGCGATGATGCACCACGCCGCGATGACCGCGAAGGCGATCAGCGCGACGACGTCGGCGCGGCGCCGCATCGGTGCGTCGTCGGTGCCGCGCTCTCGCGCCCGATTCCACTCTTCCTGGATCAGACCGACTTCGCGGACCGGGGCGGGTGGAGTGGACTCGTCCGTCTCCGCGGCGATCGATCGCCGCTTCGTCGCTCGACCGCGCGTGGGTCCCCCGAAGCCGCTGACGACCCGGCCGTCCTCGAGCACGACCTCGACCTGCCAGCGCAGGCGGACGTCCGCCACGCGACCCCACGGGATGTCGATGATGGTCAGCACGTTGTGCAGACGGATGCCTGAGGCATCCGTCCGCACATTCGGCGCATAGAAGAAGACGTACACGCCCCAGAGCACGAGAAGCACCCACGGCGTGATGAGCATGCCCTCCACGAAACCGCCGCGCACGAAGGCGTCGATCAGAAGCAGCGCCGCGACGACGACCGACCCGAGCATTCCGAAGATGGCTGTGCCAGACCGGAATGTGCGTGGCCGGCCGCCGCCGGGCAGTTGCGTCATCGGCCGCCGAGCGGAATCGACGCACCCGGGATGGCGTCGAGCAGTCGCTGCGTGTACGCCTCCGCCGGGTTGCTGAAGATCTCGTCGACGGTGCCCTGCTCCACGAGGCGTCCGCGCTCCATCACCACCACATCGTCGGCGGCGACGCGGACGACGGCGAGGTCGTGGGTGATGAACAGATAGGTCAGATCGAGCTCGCCCTGGAGGTCTGCCAGGAGCTTCAGGATCTGATCCTGCACGAGCACGTCGAGCGCAGAGACCGCTTCATCGAGCACGACGATGTCGGGCTTGAGCGCGAGCGCTCGGGCGATCGCGACGCGCTGCCGCTGGCCGCCGGACAACTCGTTCGCGTACCTCGTCGCCACTTCCTGCGGGAGAGCCACCTGGTCGAGGAGCTCGCTCACGCGCTCGCGGCGGGACTTGCGGTCGCCCACGCGATGGATGTTCAGCGGCTCCGCGATGGTGTTCCCGATGTTGCGCATCGGGTCGATCGAGCCGTAGGGGTCCTGGAAGACGGGCTGCATGCGGCTGCGCAGGCGGAACGTCTCACGCTTGGAGAGCGTCGCGGTGTCCTTGCCGTCGATCTCGATCGTGCCCGAGGTCGGCGTTTCGAGCTGGAGCACCATCTTCGCGATCGTCGACTTGCCCGACCCGGACTCGCCGACGACGGCGAGGGTCTTGCCGCGCTGGATGTCGAACGACACGGAGTCGACGGCCCGGAACGGCTCGGCACGGCGGAAACCGCCCTGACGGATGCTGTAGTCCTTCGTCAGGTCGCGGACTCGCAGCGTCGGGATCGCCTCCGCTGGTTCGTCGGACGTCTGGATCTCGTCCCGGTCCTCCACGACAGCCTGGATCCGCTGCGAGGCGATGCTCGGCGCGGAAGCCACGAGGCGGCGCGTGTAGGGGTGGATCGGGTTCTCCAGGATCTTACGGCTGGGACCCGCCTCCACGATCTCGCCGTCCTTCATGACGATGATGCGCTCGGCCCGCTCGGCCGCGAGGCCGAGGTCGTGCGTGATCAGGAGCACCGAGGTGCCCTTCTCGCTCGTGAGCTTCGCCATGTAGTCGAGGATGACCCGCTGCACCGTGACGTCGAGCGCCGAGGTGGGCTCGTCCGCGATCAGCAGCTGAGGGTCGGCCGCGAGGCCGATGCTGATGAGGGCGCGCTGACGCATGCCGCCGGAGAACTGGTGCGGATACTGGTTCATCCGCTTCTCGGCGTCGGACAGGCCGGCCTGCTTGAGCACCTCGACCGCACGGGCCTCGACATCGCTCTTGCTCGAGGCGATGCCGTTGGCGCGCACGGTCTCCTTGACCTGGAAGCCGATGCTCCACACGGGGTTGAGGTTCGACATCGGGTCCTGCGGCACATACCCGATGTCGCGACCGCGCACGCGCTCCATCTGGCGCGACGTGAGGTTCGTCAGGTCGCGCCCGTCGAGCGTGATGCTCCCGCTCGTGACGTGGCCCGTGCCGGGGAGCAGTCCGATGATCGCGGAAGCCGTCGTCGACTTGCCCGATCCGGACTCCCCCACGATGGCGAGCGTCTCGCCGGGGAAGATGTCGAAGTCGATCCCGTGGATGACCTCCCGCTGGCCCGACTGCGACTCGAACGCGATCCGCAGATCGCGGACGCTGATCAGCGGAGTGGTAAGCGTGCCGCTCATCGGCGAGCCCTCGCTCTCGGGTCGAGGGCATCTCGGATGAGTTCGCCCAGCAGGATGAACGCGAGCACCGTGACGGTCAGCGCGATCGACGGGTAGATGAGCGCCATGGGTGCGACGCGCAGCGACGTCTGCGCCTGGGAGATGTCGTTGCCCCAGGACATGACGTTGCTGCCGAGCCCGACACCGAGGAACGCGAGGGTCGCCTCCGCGACGATCGCGCCGGCGAGGCTCAGGGTCGACACGACGATGAGCGGTGCGATGGCGTTGGGGACGACGTGCGAGACGAGCGTGCGGAACCGCGAGAGGCCCAGCGCCCGTGACGCCGTCACGAAGTCCGCCTGTCGTACGCGGAGCACCTCGGCCCGCACGACGCGCGCCGTCGCCGCCCACGCGAAACCACCGATCGCGAAGGCGAGGGTCACCATGTTCCGTCCCTGCGAGAAGACCGTCATGACGACGACCGCCGCGAGGATGTAGGGGATCGAGAAGAAGATGTCGCCGACGCGAGAGAGCACGGAGTCGAGCGAGCCGCCGTAGAACCCGCCGATGGCGCCCATGACGAGTCCGATGGACGAGCCGATCAGGGTGGCGAGCACCCCGACGACGAGCGACGTGCGCGCGCCCCACACGATGCGAGACCAGATGTCGCAGCCCTGGAAGGTGAACCCGAGGGGGTGCCCCGGCTCCGGCCCCGCATTGCTGTTCTCGAGGTAGCACTGGTCGTTGGGCGGCACCTGCGTGAACAGGGTCGGCCAGATCGCCATGAGCATCACGACGATGAGGATCGCGACCGAGATCCAGAAGACGGGCCGCTTGCGGAGGTCGCGCCAGGCGTCCGACCAGAGGCTGCGCGGCTTCGCCGCGGTGACCTTGACGGAGTCGACGTCGACGACGACGTCCTTGATGGGCGCGACGAAATGGTCGGCAGAGCGTGGCTGATCAGACATAGCGGATCCTCGGGTCGAGCAGGCCGTATCCGAGGTCGACGACGAGGTTGACCAGGACGTAGATGATGACGAAGACCGTCACGAACGAGACGATCGTGGGGCCCTGGTGCTGCTGCGTGGCATGGAACAGCGTGTTGCCCACCCCGGGGATGTTGAAGATGGCCTCGGTGACCGTCGCACCGACCAGCAGCACGCCGAAGTTGGTCGCGCTGTTGGTGATGACGGGGATGAGCGAGTTGCGCAGCGTGTGGACGGGGATGACGCGTCGACGCGACAGGCCCTTGCTGTAGGCGGTGCGCACCCAGTCCTGGTTGAGGGTGTCGATGACAGAGCCGCGCATGAGGCGCATGCTCGTCGCGAACAGGCTCACGCCGAGGACGATGGCGGGAAGCCACAGGTCGCCCCAGTCGTTCTGCGCGCCCACGGTGGGTTTGAACCATCCCCACTGGATCGCGAGGAAGTACTGGGCCACGAAGCACAGCACGAAGATCGGCGTCGCGAGGAAGATCAGCGAGATCACCAGCGACGTGTTGTCGAAGATCTTGCCCTTGCGGAGGGCCGAGATGGTCCCGACGATGATCGCCAGCGTGAACTCGATCGCGATCGCCATGATCGCGAGACGCGCCGTGACGGGGAGCGTCCGGGCCAGGACGTCGTTGACCGATTGGCCCGAGTAGGTCACTCCCATGTTCCCCTGGAAGATCCCGACGATGTAGTAGAAGTACTGGACGATGAAGGGCTGGTCCAGGTGGTACTCGGCGCGGATCTGCGCGAGCAGCTGCGGCGACGGCGGCTTGTCGCCGAACAGTGCCGCGATGGGGTCTCCGGGCATGGCGAAGACCATGAAGTAGATGAGCAGAGTCGCCCCGAAGAAGACCGGGATGATCTGCAGCAGGCGTTTGAGGATGTAGGCGAACATCCGCACTCCCTCCGCTGTTGCGATACCGCGAACGCGATCCGCGTCGTGGCATCTATCCATGAGCGTGCATCTCGAGGTGGCGAGATGCAACGCCCTCACGACAGACCGCGAGGCGGTGACGAATCGTCACCGCCTCGCGGGAGCGATCAGTTGGAGCTTATTCGCTCTTCGTGATCTCGTAGTAGAGCGGAACCGAGTTCCAGCCGTACGCCACGTTCTGCACCGTGTCGGCGAAGCCGCCGGTCACGTTGGAGTACCACAGCGGGACGGCCGGGAGGTCCTGGAACAGGATCTCCTGCGCCGCGACGTACTTCTTGTTCGCGGCCTCGAGGTCGGCGGCAGCGGCACCCTCGGCGACGAGCTTGTCGACCTCGGGGTTCGAGTAGTCGCCGTCGTTCGAGCCGGCGCCCGTCACGTACAGCGGCGCGAGGAAGTTGTACAGACCGGGGTAGTCGGCCTGCCAGCCCGAGCGGAACGCCGTCTTGATCGTGCGGTCGTTGACGTCCTTGCGCAACGACGCGAAGTCGACGTACGGAGCACCCGACGCCTCGATGCCGAGCGTGTTCTTGATCGAGTTGGTCACAGCGTCGACCCACGGCTGGTGGCCGCCGTCCGAGTTGTACGCGATCTGGAACGTGCCGTCCCACGGGGAGATGGCGTCGGCCTTGGCCCACAGGTCCTTGGCGGCCTTGGTGTCGTAGTCGAGGACGTCAGAGCCCTTGATCGAGTCGGACCAGCCCTCGATGACCGGCGACGTGAAGTCGGAGGCCGGGGTGCGGGTGCCGTTGAAGATCTTGTCCGTGATCTCCTTGCGGTTGATCGCGTGCGAGATCGCGGCACGACGCAGCTTGCCCTCCTCGCCGCTGAAGTGCGGGAGGTTCTGCGGGATGGTGAACGACTGGAAGATCGCGGCCGGCTGGTTG
Source organism: Microbacterium alkaliflavum (assembly GCF_044325405.1). Classification (NCBI taxonomy): domain Bacteria; kingdom Bacillati; phylum Actinomycetota; class Actinomycetes; order Micrococcales; family Microbacteriaceae; genus Microbacterium; species Microbacterium alkaliflavum. Next base: position 770,815 of record NZ_JBIQWL010000002.1, read on the forward strand.
ACGGCGCGGTCGCCCAGGTCGGACTCGAACGTCGCGAGCGCTGTCGGGGGCACGCCCTCGATGACGTCGACGTTGCCGGCGAGGAGGTCGGCGTACGCCGCATCCTGCGTCGCGTAGAAGACGAACGTCACGCCGCCGTTCTTCGCCTGGCGGCCGCCCTTGTAGTCGTCGTTCTTGACGACGTCCATCTGGACGTTGTGCTGCCACGCGCCGTCGCCGGCGAGCTTGTACGGGCCGTTGCCGATCGGGTTCTCGCCGTACGCCGCGATGTCGTCGTAGGCGACCGAGGGCAGCGGGTAGTACGCCGAGTAGCCGAGGCGCAGAGCGAAGTCCGCCGCGACCGGCGAGCTCAGGTCGATCGTGAAGTTGAGGTCGTCCTGCTTCTTCAGACCGGTGAGGTCGGAGTCGGCGTCGGCGCTGAAGCCGACGATGTCCGAGAACCACGACTGGTTCTGCTGGGCGTTCGAGATCTGGGCGCCGTAGTTCCACGCCTTGATGAAGCTGTCAGCCGTGACCTCTTCACCGTTGGTGAACTTCTGGCCCTCCTTGAGCTTGACCGCGACGGTGTCCTCGTCCTCGACCGTGATCGAGTCGGCCATGTCGTTGACGGCCTTGCCGTCCTTGTCGTAGTAGAGCAGGCCGGCGAAGATCGAGTCGAGGATGCGGCCACCGCCGACCTCGTTGGTGTCGGCGGGGAGAAGCGGGTTCTCCGGCTCGGTGCCGTCCGTCTTGATGATGGCGGAGCTCGAACCAGTACTGGTCTCGGTCGCCGTCGTGCCGCCGCCGCTCGTGCAGCCGGCGAGCATCAGCCCGCCGACGCTCAACAGCGCGAGGCCCGCAAGGGCCAACTTGTTGCGCTTCACTTGTCCTCCTGTGCAAGGGATCGATGCGCCCTCACGCACACCGGGTTCGGCGTGCTGAGGGATCCAAGACACGATAAGCCGGATTAACCCAATGCTCTACCGCCCTTCCACAACCGTTACATACCCTTTACTCAAATCGGTCCGGATGTGGCAATGTGGCGACGTGGACACGCCTCGCCGAGCAGATGGCGCATTTTCGCCGATCGACCGCTCGACCCGACTGAGACTCCGCTGGGAGATCGCCCTCGTCCTGGCGATCAGCGTCGGACAGTCCGCGCTGTACTCCGTGCTGACCCTCGTGCGGCGCTATCTCGTCTCGACGCCGATCTCGCAGCAGCAGACCCAGCTCAACCCGTCACGCGACACCGCGGTCTTCTGGGACGTCCTCTACCAGGTGCTGTCGATCTTCTTCGCGCTCGCCATCGTGGGTCTGGTCGTGTACCTCCTCTGGGAGCCCGGCGGCAACGCGCTGCGTCGCATCGGACTGGACTTCACGAGGTTCGGCGGCGACCTCGGTCGCGGCATCCTGCTCTTCCTGATCATCGGCGTGCCGGGACTCGCCCTGTATGCCGTCGGACGCGCACTGGGGATCACGGTCGCGGTCGTGGCGTCGCCGCTGGATGCCGCGTGGTGGACGATCCCGCTGCTCGTGCTCTCCGCGATCAGGGCCGGCCTGACGGAGGAGATCATCTTCGTCGCGTACCTGTTCGACCGGCTGCGCCGGCTCGGCTGGAACTGGTGGGCGATCATCCTCTCGACCGCGGCGCTGCGCGGCGCGTACCACGCGTACCAGGGCTTCGGCGCGATCGTCGGCAACTTCGTGATGGGCGTCGTGTTCGGCTGGTGCTACAAGCGCTGGGGCCGCGTGATGCCGCTCGTCATCGCCCACACGCTGCTCGACGTCGTCGCATTCGTCGGCTACCCCGTCGCCGCCGCCCTGTGGCCCGGTGTGTTCGGCCCTCCCCCCGCGGCTCCGTCCCCTTCCCCGACCCCGTCCCTCTCCCCCGCCTCCTGACCCGGCGCGGGGGCGCAAACCGTGAGCCTCCACCTGACTGCCGAGAGCGTGGGTGTCCCCCGCGTGCTCGGCAGTCGTATGAAGGCTCACGGTCTCCGGGGCAAGCCGGCCGCTCCTCCACATCGCGCGCGGCGGGCGGGATATGCACGAGGATCAGGCGGCGAGCGGGACGCTCGCTCCGACTCCGACGAGAGTGTCGGGATGCTGCAGACACTGCCCGCAATCATGCCGAGCCCCATCGCCCTGCTACGGTTCGCCGACATCAGCCATCCGGAGCGCGGCGTCCGGCGGAGCGAGCTGGTGCGAGTCCGTGCAGGCGTTTACGCTGCGGCGCTCGAATGGGAGAAGCTCGCGCCGTGGGAGCGTTATCTCGCGCGTGTCCACGCGGTCGCGCTGCTCCGCCCCGATGCCGTGTTCAGCCACGAGTCGGCAGCCGCGCTCCTGGGGCTGCCGATCTTCGGCGACCCGACAGTGGTGCACGTTCTGGCCTCGCCGGGAACCACCGCACGGCTCATCGCCGGCGTGCGAGTGCACAACTGGACCGGGGATCGCGAGCTCATCGAAGTGAGCGGGATGCTGCTCACGAGCGTCGCGGACACAGCCGTCGACCTGGCTCGCTCTCGACACCCGGCGATCGGGTTGTCCGTCGCCGACGGAGCGCTCCGCTTGGACCCGCGGCTCGGCGTGGCGAACTTCGTCGCGAACAACGAGGCGCGGTCGAGCAAGCGCGGACGCGCGATCGCGCGCTGGCCCCTCAGCGCAGCGACACCGCTCGCCGCCACTGCTGTCGAATCGGTGAGCCGGGCGGTCATCGAGTGGTTGGGCTTTCCCCCGCCGGAGCTGCAAGTCACCCTTCGAGCGTCGACAGTGGACGAGGACCGACCTGACTTCCTCTGGCCTGATCTCCGCGTGGCAGGAGAAGCCGACGGAGACCTCAAGTACGACGGCCGATTCGGTAGCCCGACGGACATCTTGAAGCGCCAGCGAGTCCGGGATGCCCGTCTGCGAACGCAGCTGAAAGCGGTCGCCCATTGGGGGTGGTACGAGGCCACCACGGTCGACCCGTTGCGGACTCTCCTCCTCGGACACGGTCTGCGCCCGATCCGTCCCGAGAATCCGGTGCCGTTGTTCTCGCTCCGACGCGCTGTGGCACCATCCGCGCCTCACCGCGTCAGCCCCACCGCCTCCCAGCCGTGAGCCTCCACTGGATTGCCGAGAGCGCGGGTGTCACCCACGCTCTCGGCAGTCAGATGGAGGCTCAGTGTTTCGCCGGCCGGGCCGGGTCAGGCGAAGGCCTCCACCGGCGGGCAGGCGCACACGAGGTTGCGGTCGCCGTAGGCCTGGTCGATCCGGCGCACCGGCGGCCAGTACTTCGTGCGCACGAGCGACGCCAGGGGGTAGACCGCCGTCTCGCGGGAGTACGGGTGCGGCCAATCCCCCACCACGACGGACTCGGCCGTGTGCGGAGCGTTCACGAGGGGGCTGTCGTCGGCGGGCCACTCCCCTGCCGCCACGGCCTGGGCCTCGGCGCGGATCGCGATCATCGCCTCGATGAAGCGCTCGATCTCGGCGAGGTCCTCCGACTCGGTCGGCTCGACCATGAGCGTCCCGGCGACCGGGAACGACATCGTCGGGGCGTGGAAGCCGTAGTCGATGAGGCGCTTGGCGACGTCGTCGACCGTCACGCCCGTCTCCTCGCGCAGCGGCCGCAGGTCGAGGATGCACTCGTGCGCCACAAGACCGCCCTCGCCGGCGTACAGCACGGGGTAGTGGTCCTTCAGCCTGACCGCGATGTAGTTCGCCGCGAGCACAGCGGTTGCGGTGGCATCCCGAAGCCCCTCAGCACCCATCATCCGCAGGTACGCCCACGAGATCGGCAGGATGCCGGCGGAGCCGTGCGGCGCCGCCGACACGGCGCCGCCCTGGAACACGCCGCCCGCGTGGTCCTTGCGCTGCGAGAAGGGATGCCCCGGCAGGAACGGCGCGAGATGCGCTTTGGCCGCGACGGGCCCGACGCCGGGTCCACCGCCGCCATGCGGGATCGCGAACGTCTTGTGCAGGTTGAGGTGCGAGACGTCTCCCCCGAGGTCGCCGAAGCGCGCGAAGCCGAGGAGGGCGTTGAGGTTGGCGCCGTCCACGTAGACCTGCCCGCCCGCGTCGTGCACGGCCTGCGTGATCTCGAGCACATCGTGCTCGTACACGCCGTGCGTCGACGGGTACGTGATCATCAAGGCCGCGAGCGACGAAGCGTGCACCCCGATCTTGGCGCGCAGGTCGTCGAGGTCGACGTTGCCGGCCTCGTCGCAGGCGACGACGACGACCTTCATACCCGCGAGCACTGCGGAGGCGGCGTTCGTCCCGTGCGCCGACGACGGGATGAGGCACACCGTGCGCTCGGCCTCGCCGTTGGCGTGGTGGTAGCCGCGGATCGCGAGCAGGCCCGCGAGCTCGCCCTGCGACCCGGCGTTCGGCTGCAGCGAGACGGCGTCGTAGCCGGTGACCTCGGCCAGCCACACCTCGAGCTGCTCGATCATGGCGAGGTAGCCGTGCACGTCGGCTTCGGGGGCGAACGGGTGCACACGCGAGAACTCCGGCCACGACACGGCCGCCATCTCGGTCGCCGCGTTGAGCTTCATGGTGCACGATCCGAGCGGGATCATGCCGCGGTCGAGCGCGTAGTCGCGGTCGGCGAGCTGCTTGAGGTACCGCATCATGGCCGTCTCGGAGCGGTGCGTGTTGAAGACGGGGTGCACGAGGTAGTCGTCGGCGCGCAGCAGCGCCGGCGGCACCGCCGCAAGGGGCGTCGCCGAAGAGAACGGGATGTCGCGCACGTCGTGCTCGTCGGCCTCGGGCAGGCCGAACGCCCACGCGACGGCGGCGAGGTCGCCCTGCGTCGTCGTCTCGTCGACCGAGACCCCGACGGTCGCATCATCGACCCAGTGCAGCTGATACCCCTTCGACCGGGCGCGCTCGATGACGCGCTGCGACGGACCGGGCGTGACGACGCGGATCGTGTCGAAGAACGAGTCCGACACGAGGTGGAGGTCGTACTCGCGCAGGCGCTCCGCGAGCGCCTCGGCCTTGCGTGCAGCATCCGACGCGATCGCGCGAAGCCCCGAGGGCCCGTGATACACGGCGTACATCGCGGCCATGACGGCCAGGAGCACCTGCGCCGTGCAGATGTTCGAGGTCGCCTTCTCGCGGCGGATGTGCTGCTCGCGCGTCTGCAGCGACAGGCGGTAGGCGGGCTTGCCCGCGGCATCCACCGACACGCCCACGAGGCGCCCCGGAAGCTGGCGCTCCAGGCCCGACCGCACCGCCATGTAGCCGGCGTGCGGACCGCCGAAGCCGAGCGGCACGCCGAAGCGCTGGGTCGTGCCGACGGCGACGTCCGCGCCGAGCGAGCCCGGCGATGCGAGGAGCGTGAGCGCGAGCAGGTCGGCCGCCGCGACGACGAGGCCGCCCGCGACGTGCGTGGCGTCGATGACGCCGCTCGGGTCCCACACGCGGCCGGACGCGCCGGGGTACTGCACGAGCGTTCCGAAGAGCTCGTCGGGCAGCGTCCCGCCGCGGGCGAAGTCGACCTCGACGAGCTCGATGCCGACGGCGCCGGCGCGGGCGTGGAGGAGCGCCTTCGTCTGGGGCATCGCGTCGGCGTCGACGGCGAACACGTGGGAGGCCGACTTCGAGGCGCGCCGCGCGACGAGCATCCCCTCGACGACCGCCGTGGACTCGTCGAGCATCGACGCGTTCGCCGTGTCGAGGCCCGTGAGGTCGGTGACCATCGTCTGGAAGTTGATGAGCGCCTCGAGCCGGCCCTGCGAGATCTCGGGCTGGTACGGCGTATAGGCCGTGTACCAGGAGGGGTTCTCCAGCACGTTCCGCGCGATGACCGACGGCGTGATCGTGTCGTAGTACCCGAGGCCGATCATGGGGCGCGCCGCGCGGTTCTGCGACGCGAGCACGCGCAGCTCGGCGAGGGCCTCCGCCTCGGTCGCGGCAGGCGGGATGTCGGTCGTCTCGCGGGCCGCGAGATGAATGGATGCCGGCACCGCCGTCTTGACGAGCGCGTCGATCGTGTCGTACCCGAGCGCGTCGAGCATCGTGCGCTGCGCAGCGGCATCCGTTCCGATGTGGCGCTCCTGGAAGGACCCCGTCATCACGCGCCTTCGGTGAGTGCGACGTAGGCCGCGCGGTCGAGCAGGCCCGCGACGGCGGATGCGTCGACGCGCAGCTTCACGAGCCAGCCGTCGCCGTACGGGTCGGAGTTGACCAGCGACGGGTCGTCGACGACCGCGTCGTTGATCGCGACGACGTCGCCGGTGAGCGGCGCGTAGAGCTCGCCGACCGACTTCGTCGACTCGATCTCGCCGCAGACCTCGCCCGAGGTGACGCCCGAGTCGACGGCGGGAAGTTCGACGTAGACAACGTCGCCGAGCTTGTCGGCGGCGTAGTCGGTGATGCCGACGGTGGCTATCGCCTGCCCTGAGCCTGCCGAAGGGTCACCGTCGACGGAGATCCACTCGTGCTCCTCGGTGTACTTGAGGCTGTCGAGATCGGTCATTTTGTCCTCCTGTAGAAGGGAAGGGCGGTCACGGTCGCAGGAATGCGCGTGCCTCGCACGTCGATGGTGAGTTCGGTTCCGGGAGCGCTCACGGTCGGTGAGACGTAGGCCATGGCGATGGGATGCCCGAGGGTCGGGCTCAGCGCGCCGCTCGTGATCTCGCCGACCCGCGTCTCGCCGTCGAAGATGCCGTAGCCGGCGCGGCCGGCGCGCTTGCCTTCCGCCGTGAGGCCGACGAGCACGGGCACGCTCGCGACGTCGACGGCGGCGAGGCCCTCCTTGCCGACGAAGCGCTCCTTGTCGGCGACGACGACGCGGCCGAGACCGGCCTGCGCGGGAACCATGGCGAGCGACAGCTCGTGGCCGTAGAGCGGCATGCCCGCCTCGAGGCGCAGCGTGTCGCGCGCCGCGAGTCCGGCCGGCACGAGGCCGAACGGCTCGCCGGCGCGCAGCAGGGCGTCCCACAGCAGGGCGGCGTCGTCCCAGCGGACGAACACCTCGAAGCCGTCCTCACCGGTGTAGCCGGTGCGGCCGATGTGCACAGGCGACGACTCGCCGCCGGCCGTGAACGTCGCGTGCGTCATGCGGTAGTACTTGAGGTCGCCGAGCGGCGCGGAGTAGTCGGCGAGCTCGGGGGTGGCCTCGAGGATCCGCTGCGAGGCCGGCCCCTGCACGGCGATGAGGGCGATGCGGTCGGTCCAGTCCTCGACGTCGACGTCGAACCCACCCGAGCGGTCGGCGAAGGCCGCCGCGACGGCATCCCGATTCCCGGCATTCGCGACCACGATGAAGCGCTCGGGATGCTGGCAGTAGACGATGACGTCGTCGACGATGCCGCCCGACGCGTCGAGCACGAGGCTGTACTTGGCCTGGTCGTCGGCGAGCACCGAGAGGCGCCCGGCGAGCGCATAGTCGAGGAAGGCACCGGCCTGGCGTCCCTCGACGACGAACTCGGCCATGTGCGAGATGTCGAAGAGTCCCGCCGCCTCGCGCACGGCGCGGTGCTCGGCGAGGTCGGACGTGTAGCGTACGGGCATGGCCCAGCCGCCGAAGTCGGTGAAGGCCGCGCCGAGCGCCTCATGGCGCTCTCGCAGCGGGGTGTAACGGGGGTCTGTCATCGAGTTCTCCCGGTCGCGGTCGGGCGGGCGCCGCATCGGCGTCCGAGGAACTCCCCCTCTGTCTCGAGCCTGAGAGCTTCGCCTCGGACATCGTGGGATGTCGGGACTTTCACCGTCGGCGGGTGCGCGAGCACCGCTTTCCAGAGCGGCCGGACGTGGGCGGTACGCGGACCTGAGAGATTGGCGGGGAGGCTTGCTCCTTCGGTGCCCGGCCGGGGCCGGGGCTCTCCCGCACACGTCATGCGGCCTGTCTTCGATTTTGCGGTCCCAGCATAACCGGCGGAGGGGATTCCCGCCCTTGCGTGTGGACAGCGCGCCGCGCCGGCGTGGCGGCGGTCAGCCCGTGCAGGCTCCCGTGGACACGGGCGCGTCGAGCCCGGGCGCTTCCTGCGCGACGGGGTCGAGCTCGGCCATCGTCATCGCGTAGCCGCGGCTGTCGTCGTTCTCGCCCCGCGCGAACACGATGCCCGCGACGACGCCGTCTCCCGTGAGGAGCGGCCCACCCGAATTGCCCGGCCGCACGGCGGCCTGGAGGGAGTAGATCTCCCTGGGCTCCGTGCGGGTCGAGTAGATGTCGGGCATCTCGACGGTGCCCGTCGAGAGGACGTCGGCGTTGGTCTGGGTGAACGGGCCTCCGTACGGATAGCCCTGAACGACGGCGGCCGCGCCCGGGGTGAGGGTCGAGCCGAGCCGCAGCGGCGCCGCGTCGAGCCCGTCCACCGCGATGAGGGCGAGGTCGTTCACGGGATCGAAGTACACGATCCGGCCCTCGCGCGCCGCGCCGCCCGGCACCTCGACCACGGGCGCGTCGACGCCCGCCACGACGTGGGCGTTCGTGACGACGCGGTCGTCGGCGATCACGAAACCCGAGCCGGTCGAGCTGATGCCGCACGCGTACGCGGTGCCCGACACGCGTACCACGGATGCCGCGGCGCGCTCGAGATCGGGATCGGCGAGGTCGATCGGCGGCTGCGTCGGAGACGCGACGCCGCCGAGGAGGTTGCCGAAGCGCGGCAGGGCATCGCCGAGCACGACGGAGCGCAGCTGCGCGAGCGCCTCGGCGACCGGCGGAGGCGTGAGGCGGTCGATCGTGCGGAGCACCTGTGACGACGCGATCGCCGGCGCGAGGGTGGGCGCCCCGGTCGCGGCGATGCTCGAACCGACGAGCGACAGGGCGAGGGCTGCGACGATGACGCTCGCGAGGGAACCCAGCACGCGGTCGACGACTCGCAGCGGCGTCGTGCGGTCGACGCCGCGGCGCAGCGCGGCGCCGATCGTCGCACCGAGGGCGCCACCCGTCGCCAGGAGTGCGAGGACGAGCACGAGCACCACGAACGGGCGCCACACCTGCCACGGCCACGCGTCGTTGACGATCGGCGCGAGCCAGTACGCGGCGATACCGCCGGCGAGCAGGCCGAGCAGCGTGCCGGCGCTCGCGACGAGGCCGCGCTGGGCCCCGACGAGTACAGCGAGGATCAGCACGACGATGAGGACGACGTCGACGACGACCACGCTGACCTCCCTCCCGCCGTGGAGTGCAAGGCTACGTGCCGATCCTGGGGAGCGCCCGTTTGGTGTTCTGGTCGGAATGACTCTAAGATGATGAGCGTTAGTTAGAGTCAGCATGACAAGAACAACCATGACCCCAGCGCAGACGGCGGAAGACGCCGCGGACGACGTCACGCGCGTCGCCGTGTCGACCGTGATCTTCAGCCTGCGCCGCGAGAGCGACTCGCCCACCCTCGTGCTGCCGCTCGTGCGCCGCACGCGCGATCCCTACGAGGGTCTGTGGGCGCTGCCGGGCGGCTGGCTCGACGGTGCCGAGAGCCTGGATGCCGCGGCATCCCGCACCCTCTCCGAGACGACCGGTCTTGCGCCGAGCTATCTCGAGCAGCTCTACGCGTTCGGAGCCGTCGACCGCTCCCCCTCCCGCGTCGTGTCGATCGTCTACTGGGCGCTCCTGCGCGCCGACGCCGCCTCGACCGAGCTCATCGACCGGACGAAGGACGCGCCCGATAGTGCAACCCGGAATGCGCCCGCGAGCGCCCTGGAAAATACTGGGTGGTTCGATGCGGCATCCCTCCCGCGTCTCGCGTTCGACCACAACGAGATCGTCGATTACGCGCTCTGGCGCCTGCGCAACAAGGTCGGCTACAGCCGCATCGCGCATGGCCTGCTCGCCGACGAGTTCACGCTCGCCGACCTTCGAGAGGTGTACGAGTCGATCCTCGGCCGCCGTCTCGATCCCGCGAACTTCCGCCGCCAGGTGGAGAACTCGGGAACCCTCATCCCCACCGATCGCTTCCGCACGGGCAGCCACCGGCCCGCCCGTCTCTATCGCTACAACCGCGACGTGGAGCTCGCCGAACGCGGCCCGCTCTCCGTCCGCCACTGAATCGAGTCCGACATGCCCGCTGTCAACATCACGCTTCAGCCCCGCCCCATCGACCCCTCGGTCGACCACGAGATCCAGGCGATCGTCTCGGGTGTCTCCACCGGCGAGACCTGCAACACCGACCTCGCCGCAGGTCCGTGGGACTTCGACATCCGCCCCGGCTACGGCCCCGGCGCGTCGATGGGCGACGTCATCCCCACGGGCTCGCCTCGCCAGGGCGAGCTGCCGCAGGAGTATCGGGATGCCTCCGACGAAGAGCTCGACGCGCGCATCCGCGCCGCGAAGGCCACCCTCGGCGAGCGTGTCGTCGTGCTCGGGCACTTCTACCAGCGCGAAGAGGTCGTGCAGCACGCCGACTACGTGGGCGACTCGTTTCAGCTCGCGAATGCGGCGCTCGAGCACCCCGAGGCGGAAGCCATCGTCTTCTGCGGCGTGCACTTCATGGCGGAGACCGCCGACCTGCTGTCGACGCCGTCGCAGGCGGTCATCCTCCCCAACCTCGCCGCCGGCTGCTCGATGGCCGACATGGCCGACATCGACCAGGTCGAGGAGTGCTGGGAACAGCTCGAAGACGTCTACGGCGACATGGACCAGGCCGACGCGGACGGTCTCGTGCCGGTGATCCCCGTCACGTACATGAACTCGTCCGCTGCGATCAAGGGGTTCGTCGGACGGCATGGCGGCATCGTCTGCACGTCGTCCAACGCGCGCACGGTGCTCGAGTGGGCCTTCCAGCGCGGGCGCCGCGTGCTGTTCTTCCCCGACCAGCACCTCGGCCGCAACACCGCCAAGGCGATGGGGGTCCCCCTCGAGCAGATGCCGATGTGGAACCCGAACAAGCCGCTCGGCGGCTCGTCCGCCGCGGAGCTCGCCGACGCGCGGGTCATCCTGTGGCACGGCTTCTGCTCCGTGCACCGCCGCTTCTCGGTCGACCAGATCGACAAGGCGCGCGCCGAGCACCCCGGCGTCCGCGTCATCGTGCACCCCGAGTGCCCCATGGCCGTCGTCGATGCCGCAGACGAGTCGGGCTCGACCGACTACATCCGCCGCGCGATCGAGGGGGCGACCGAGCCCACGACCTTCGCGATCGGCACCGAGGTCAACCTCGTGCAGCGCCTCGCGGCCGACCACCCCGAGCACACGATCTTCTGCCTCGACCCCGTCGTGTGCCCGTGCTCGACCATGTACCGCATCCACCCCGGCTACCTCGCCTGGGTGCTCGAGGGTCTCGTCGACGGCGAGGTGCTCAACCGCATCACGGTCACCTCCGACGTCGCCGAGCCCGCCCGTCTCGCGCTCGAGCGCATGCTCGCGGCGAAGCCCCCGGCAGCGCCGGCGGCCGACTGGGAGAACGCGTCATGACACCGCCTCGAGTGCTCGTCGTGGGCAGCGGCATCGCCGGGCTGATCACTGCGCTGCACGCCGTCGAGCATGGCTGCCGCGTCACCCTCGTCACGAAGGACGTGCTCGAGCACGCCAACACGCGCTTCGCGCAGGGCGGCATCGCCGGCGTCATGTTCGACGACGACCGCGTGGAGGACCACATCCGCGACACGCTCATCGCGGGCGCAGGCCTCGGCGATCCCGCCGCGGTCCGGGTGCTCGCCGAGGAGGGGCCGGCGCGCATCCGCGAGCTCGTCGATCTCGGCGTCTCGTTCGACCGCGACCCCGACGGCGACTTCCTCAAGGGTCTCGAGGCGGCGCACTCGTATCCGCGCATCCTGCATTCCGGAGGGGATGCCACGGGCACGGCCATCGAGAAGGCGCTCGTCGCCCGGCTCCGCGCGAGCGAGGTCGACGTGATCGAGCATGCGTTCCTCGTCGATCTCGTCGTGCGCGACGGTCGCGCAGCGGGAGTGGAGCTGCTCGTCGGCGACGGGCCCGACGCCTTGGGGCGGCGCGAGACGCTGACCGGCGACGCCGTCGTGCTGGCGACGGGCGGCGCCGGCGAGCTTTACGCGTACACGACGAACCCGCCCGTTGCGACGGGCGACGGCATCGCGGCGGCCCTCCGCGCGGGCGTCGCGGTGAGCGACCTCGAGTTCTTCCAGTTCCATCCGACGATCATCGGCATCGGCGACGCCTTCCTGGTCTCGGAGGCCGTTCGCGGCGAGGGCGCGACCCTCGTCGACGAGCGCGGCCGCCGCTTCGCGTTCGACGCGCATCCCGACGGCGAGCTCGCGCCGCGCGACGTCGTGGCCCGCGCCATCGCGTACCAGATGGAGCGGCAGGACGGCCGCCCGGTGTTCCTCGACGCGACGCACCTGCGCCCGACCTACGAGGAACGCGCCGACTTCCTCGCGCACCGCTTCCCCACGATCGACCGAGCCGTGCGCGAGCGCGGCCTCGACTGGGCGCGCGAGCCGATCCCGGTCACGCCGGCCGCGCACTACCTCATGGGCGGCGTCACGACCGACCTGTTCGGCCGCACGTCGCTCCCGGGCCTCTACGCGGTCGGGGAGGTCGCCCGCACGGGCGTGCACGGCGCCAACCGACTCGCGTCGAACTCGCTGCTCGAGGGCGCGGTGTTCGGCGCGCGAGCCGGTGACACGATCACGGCCGACCTCGCCTCCGGCATGTGGCCCCTGGTCGGTGCGACCCCACACTCCGTGGCCGACCCCCGCACCCCGAGTGTGGGTTCGGGCGGCGGCGGTGGCTTCGGGCAAGCCCCCGACTTCACGCGCGACGCCCTGCAGCACCTCCTCTGGGAGGACGCGGGACTCGTGCGCGACGAAGCCGGGCTCACGCACGCGGCATCCGTCATCGCGGCGTGGCGCGCGGCGGCGCGCACGCCGCACACCGAGGCCGAGTTCGAGGACGAGAACCTCCTCGTCGTCGCCGAGCGGCTCGTCGCCGCGGCGCTCGCCCGGGGGGAGTCCGTCGGCGCGCACTTCCGCCGCGACGACTTCTCGGTCACGGCTCATCGGACGGCGGAGCGGGATGCCGCTCTGCGTGCACCGCGGGCGATTCCGACGAGTGGCACCGGGCGACGAGAGGTCGCCTGATGCTCACCCACGCCACGATCGACCGCGTCGTCGCCGCCGCCCTCGAAGAGGACGCGCCGTGGGGAGACCTCACGAGCGAGTACCTCATCCCTGAGAACGCCGTCGCACGGGCCGACCTCTCGGCTCGCGAGGCGGGCGTCTTCAGCGGCGGCGCCGTGTTCGAAGCCGCCTTCCGCCTGACCGATCCGCAGGTGCAGGTGCAGCTCGTCGTCGAGGACGGCGAGTGGTTCGAGCCGGGCGCCGTCCTCGCCGTCGTGTCGGGTCCCGCCCGCTCCGTGCTGACGGCCGAGCGCATCGGCCTCAACTTCGTGCAGCGGATGTCGGGCATCGCGACCATCACGGGACGCTACGTCGCGGAGGTCGCCCACACCGGCGCGCGCATCGCGGACACGCGCAAGACGACGCCGGGACTGCGCGCCTTCGAGCGGCACGCCGTCGTCAACGGCGGCGGCCACAACCACCGCTACTCGCTCTCCGACGCTGTCATGGCCAAGGACAACCACCTTGCCGTGCTGGCCCAGAAGCACGCCGATGTGACCGAGGCGCTGAGGGCCGCGATCTCGCGCCTGCCCCACACGACCCACGTCGAGGTCGAGGTCGACCGCCTCGACCAGATCGAGCCCGTGCTCGCGGCCGGGATCGGCACGATCATGCTCGACAACTTCTCTCTCGACGACCTGCGCCGCGGCGTCGAGGTCGTCGCCGGCCGGGCGACGGTCGAGGCATCCGGCGGGGTCAACCTCGAGACGGTGCGGGCGATCGCCGAGACCGGCGTCGATGTCATCTCGGTCGGGGCGCTGACCCACTCGGCGCGCGCGCTCGACCTCGGCCTCGACGTGCGCATCGAGGTCGCGGAGGACTGACGTGTCGATGCTGTACTTCGACAACGCCGCGACGACGCCCGTGCGGCCTGAAGTCCTCGACGCGATGATGCCCTACCTGACCCGCTGGTTCGGCAACGCGTCGAGCCACCACACCGTCGGTGAGGCCGCGGCCGAGGCGCTCGCCGACGCCCGCCGGCGGGTCGCGCGGGTGCTCGGCTTGCGCGCCGGCGACGTCGTCTTCACGTCGGGCGGCACGGAGGCCGACAACCTCGCGGTGAAGGGCATCGCGATCGCGGCGCAGCAGCAGCGCGATGCGAGGCATTTCGTGACGACGCCGATCGAGCACGAGGCGATCCTCGAGTCCGGCGACTACCTCGCCCGCGTGCACGGGTTCGACGTCACGCACGTGCCCGTCGACGGCTTCGGGCGGGTCTCGGCGGACGCCGTCGCCGACGCCCTCCGCGACGACACGGCCCTGGTGAGCATCGGGTACGCGAACAACGAGGTCGGGACGGTTCAGGATGCCGCGGCCATCGCCGTCGTCACGCGGGCGCGCGGCATCCCGCTCCATCTCGATGCGGTGCAGGCCGCCGGCTGGCTTCCCCTCTCCGCCGCGGAACTCGGATTCGATGCGATCTCGATCGCGGGCCACAAGATCGGCGCCCCGAAGGGCACGGGGGTTCTCGGGGTGCGCGGGCGCATCCCGGTCGAGCCGCTCCTGCACGGCGGCGGTCAGGAGCGCGGCCGGCGCAGCGGCACGGAGGACGTCGCGGGCGCCGTCGCGCTCGCGACCGCGCTCGACCTCGCCGAGTCGGAGCGCGTCGAGGCGGCCGCACGCGTGTCGTCCCGGCGAGACGCCTTCGTCGCGCGGGTGCTCGCCGCGGTGCCGAGCGCAGCGTTGACCGGCGACCCCGTGCACCGCCTGCCCGGCACCGCGAGCTTCACCTTCGCGGGCACGAGCGGCGAGGCGGTGCTGCTCGAACTGGAACGTCGCGGAGTGGTGTCGTCGAGCGGTTCGGCGTGCGCCGCCGGGAGCGACGAGCCGTCGCACGTGCTCGTCGCCATGGGCATCCCGCCCGAGGTGGCCCAGACCGCGGTGCGGTTCACGTTCTCGCACGAGCTGCGCCAGCCGCTGGATGCCGTCGCCGACGCGGTCTCGGCCTCTGTCGCGGCGGTACGATCGGGCGGGTGAGCCTGCCGAGCGACCGCGCCGCCGTCACGATCGTCGTTCCCGGATTCGAGGTCGAGGCCTACGCGGGCGAAGCACTCGATTCCCTGCGTGCACAGACCCGCGAGGACTGGGTCGCGATCCTCGTCGACGACGCCTCGACCGACGGGACAGGGGCCATCTTCGCGGACGCCGCGGCGCGGGATCCGCGTTTCCGGCTCATCCGGCACGACCGCCAACTCGGGCTCGGCGCCGCCCGCAACACGGGCCTCGAGCTCGTCGACACGCCCCTCGTCGGGTTCCTCGACGCCGACGACCGGTTCACGCCGACGGCGCTCGAGCGCCTCGTCGGCACGCTCGACGAGACCGGCAGCGACTTCGCGCTCGGCGCGTACGTGCGGCTGCGGCCCGACGGGCAGGGCGGGTACACGACGGGGATCGTCCAGCCGTGGGTCGCCGCCGCGACGGACCCCGAGCGACGCGCCACGACGATCGACGCGCACCCCGCGGCATCCGCGAACATCGTCGCCTGGTCGAAGGTGAGCCGCGTCGAGTTCTGGCGCCGCACGGGACTGGTATTCCCTGTGGGCCGGCTCTACGAGGACCAGGTCGTGGCGCAGCGGATGTACTCGGCCGCGCGGGCCTTCGACGTGGTGCCCGACGTCGTCGCGCTCTGGCGCGAGCGCGCCGACGGCTCGTCGATCACGCAGCGCAAGTCCGCGCTCGCGGTGCTGCGCGACTACCTCGAGGGCATGTCCGGCGGCATCGCCGAGCTCGAGCGCGGCGGCCACCGCGCCGCCGTCAGGCAGCGGGTGCAGCTCATCCTCGCGATGGACCTCCCGCCGCTCGTGCGCCTCGCGCAGGAGCATCCCGACGACGCCTACCGCCGTGCCCTCGGCTCCTTCACGCGTGATCTCTGGGCCCGCGGGGGCTCGTCGGCGTCGCTCGACGACGAGGCCGCCTCGCTCGCCGCCGCCGCCCGGCTCTGGTAGGCGCCGGGCTCCGGATCGCGAGTTGCCAGAAGATCGCGCCACTCGACGTCGAGTGGCCACATCTTGTGGCGGATCGCGGGGTCGTCGTCACCTCCCCAGCCGCTCCGCGGGCGGCGCAGTCCACAGATTAGACGTGATCCCGTTGGCGTAGGCGCACGCCCCGGACGCTGGCAGGATGCCGCATCCTCACAAGCCTCTTCCCGCCGCCGTACGAGGACGGGTGTTCCATGTCAGTGCCGTGCCCGATGTCTCGCCGCTGCGCCTGGCCCAGTCAGACCTCTGGAGTCCGACACGCGGCGTCCGACTTCCGGCAGCGGCGCGCGATCTGCGCAGCCGCTGCCTCGCACATGCGCTCACGCTTCCGCCGTCGGCAGCCTTCAGCCACACGACGGCCGCAGGCGTCCGCGAGTGGCCTCTGCCCACGCGCTACTCCCCTGAGGAGGCGCTGCACGCCACCGTCCCGGTCGGTGTCCGGGCTCCGCGGAGGAAGTCGCTCATCGGTCACCAGCGCGCTCTCGACGACGGCGACGTCGAGATCTTGAACGGACTTCGGGTGACGGGTGTCGCTCGAACCTTCCTCGATCTCGCAGAACTACTGGATGTCGCGGCTCTCGTCGCCGTAGGTGATCACATTCTGAAGCGCGACCGCCCCTTGTCCACCCTCGACGCGCTCACCGAGGAAGTCGAACGCGCGGGAACCAGACGCGGTGTCTGCACCGCCCGTCAGGCCCTCGAGCTGCTGGATGGTGGCGCGGAGTCGGCCAAGGAGTCGGAGCTTCGCGTGCTCCTCACCGGCGCAGGATTCGGGCCGTTCACCTCGAACTTCGAACTGCGCGACGATCGCGGCGTCTTTGTGGCGCGCGTTGATCTCGCCCTTCCCGAGCTGCGGATCGCGATCGAGTACGAGGGCGACCACCATCGCGATCGCGAGCAATGGCGCCGCGACATCGCTCGCCGGCGCCGCATTGAGGCTCTCGGCTGGATCTATGTCCCCGTGATGCAGGCCGATCTCACCGATCCACGCACGCTGCTCGGTGATATCGCAGCCGCTATCGTCCGCCGCGGTTGATTCAGGATCCTGGTCGCGCCGGTCCGACGTCGGCTGCCATTCGCGAGAAGTTGTGGCGACTCGACTGCGACTTCGGTGATCTTGTGGCAACTCGACGAGAGCCGACGCTGTCCGGTAGACGCTCGCGCGCTTTCGCGCAAAGGCATCGACCCCGGTCAATCGCCACAAGATCTGGCAGATCGGCGCGCAGTCACGCGATCTTCTGGCAACTCGGCGGATCGCGAGAACGCAGACTCAAGCAATGACGCGGCCCGAGGGCAGGAGCCGGGTCAGGCCTCGTCGGGGACGCGCACGGGGCCTGTCGGGGTCAGGACGACGGCCGGCTGGTCGGGGGCGCGATCGCCGCGGCGACGCGCGTGATCGGTGGGGCGCCGGCCCAGCGCGTCGGTCGCCTCTGTCTCGAGGATGCGGGATGCCGCGAGCTGCTGCGCGGCGAGCTCGGCGTAGAGTCCGTCGCTCGCGATGAGCTCGGCGTGCGTGCCCGACTCGACGATGCGGCCGCCGTCGACGACGTGGATGACGTCGGCGCCGATGACGGTCGACAGCCGATGCGCGATGGAGAGCGTCGTGCGGCCGCGGGCCGCGGCATCCAGTGCCTCCTGCACCACCCGCTCCGAGACGGTGTCGAGTGCCGACGTCGCCTCGTCGAGGAGGAGGACCGGCGGGTCTTTCAGCAGCACGCGCGCGATCGCGATGCGCTGCTTCTCGCCGCCGGAGAGCCGATAGCCGCGCTCCCCCACGATCGTGTCGTAGCCGTTCTCGAACCGCTCGATGATGTGGTGGATGTTGGCCGCGCGGCACGCCGCCTCGAGATCCTCATCCGTCGCATCGGGCTTCGCGTAGCGGAGGTTCTCGCGGATCGTCGCGTGGAACAGGTACGTCTCCTGCGACACGATGCCGACGTTGTCGATGATCGACTCCTGAGTGAGCCGGCGCACGTCCGTGCCCGCGAAGAGCACGGAGCCGCCGGACGCCTCGTACATGCGCGGCGTGAGGTAGAGCACCGTCGTCTTGCCTGCCCCGGAGGGCCCGACGAAGGCGACGTGCTGCCCGGGATCGGCCACGAACGAGACGCCGTCGAGCGTCGGACGGGCGCCGGCCGCGGCATCCGGATACCGGAAGACGACGTCGCGGAACTCGACGCGCCCGAGCGGGCCGGGCGCCTGCGAGACCGAGATCGCCTCCGGCGCGTCGCTGATCGCCGGCTTCAGATCGAGGTACTCGAAGATGCGCGCGAACAGCGCGGCCGAGGTCTGCAGGTCGAGCGCGACGCGCATCAGGCCCATGAGCGGCATGAGCAGCCGAGCCTGCACGGTCGTGAAGGCGACGATGGTTCCGGCCGTGATCGTCCCGTCGGCGTTGCCTGTGATGAGGTAGCCCGCCACGAGGTAGATGACCGCCGGTACTGACGACATCAGCACCTGCACGACGGCGAAGAAGCCCTGCCCGCTCATCGCCCGCCGGACCTGCAGGCGCACCTGGTTGCGGTTCTCGTCCTGATAGCGCGCCGACTCGGTGCGCTGCCGGTTGAACGACTTGGACAGCAGGATGCCGGACACGCTCAGCGTCTCCTGCGTGATGGCCGACAGCTCGGAGAGCGACTCCTGCGTCTCGCCCGCGATGCGCGCGCGCACCTGGCCGACGCGACGCTGCACGAGAACGAGGAACGGCATGAGGATGACCGCGATGAGGGTGAGGCGCCAGTCGATCAGGATCATCGCGATGAGCGACGCGACGACGGTGACGAGATTGCCCAGGATGCTCGTGACGGTGTTCGTGAGCACGCCGGAGACACCGCCCACGTCGTTCTGCAGGCGGGACTGGATGACGCCCGTCTTGGTGCGCGTGAAGAACGCGAGCTCCATCGCCTGCAGGTGGTCGAAGAGCTTGACGCGGAGGTCGCCCGTGACGCTGTTGCCGATCGTCGCCGTGTAATAGGTCTGCACGACCCCGAGCGCCGCGGACAGCAGGAACAGCCCGATCATGCCGGCGACGAGCCGGATGAGAAGCGGGATGTCGACAGGTCCGCCGTCGGTCGGGAAGAGCGCGTCGTCGAAGATGCGCTCGACCAGCAGGGGCGGCACGACGGCGATCGCGGCGCCCGCGACCACGAGGAAGCCCGTGAACGCGAGCCGCCAGATGTACGGACGGAACAGCGCGACGACCCGCTTGCCCAGGTCGGGGATCTCCGGCGCCTCGGCGTTGCGCCGCTTCTGCGCCGCGATGTCGACGCCACGGAACACCGGCGGTGCGCCGCCTCCTCCGTGCCCCATGCTCATCCTGAAAGCCTAATCACCGCGTCGGACACGAGGGCTAGGCTGACGCCATGACCTCCCTCCCCGAGCAGCCCGACGGCCCCGATCTGGACGAACTCCGCAAAGACATCGACGAGCTCAAAGAGGCTCCCACCGACGAGCTCATCGAGCCCGAGCCGGCCTCGCTCCTGAAGGAGGAGCCGACGCCGGAGCGGACGGACGCGATCGGCTCGGAGAAGTGGGACGAACCCGCCGACGAGGAGCAGACCGAGGGCTGACCGAGGTCGAGCCTCTCAGCCGAGTCCCGAGACGAGGTTGATGACCGTCGCGAGGATGATCGCGCCGAAGGCGTACGAGATGAGCATCTGGAAGAGCACGATGCGCCGGAGCTCGTTCGTGCGGAGGTTCGTGTCGGCCACCTGATAGGCCATGCCGAGTCCGAAGGAGATGTACGCGAAGTCGGTGTACATCGGATCGTCGGCCTGATTGAAGTCGATCCCGCCGACGGGGTCGCGGTAGTAGATCGCCGCGATCCTGAGCATGTAGTCGGTCTGGATGAGAGTCCAGGATGCCGCGACCGCGACCAGCGCGATCCCGGCGAGGATCCACGACTCGACCGGGGGCGCATGGCGCACCTGGATGAGCACGGCCGCGACCGCCACGAGGCTCGCGGTGCTCGCCGCGACCGAGATGATGCGGGCCGTTCGGCGGCCCGGATCCTCGGCCGTCGCATGCGACTTCGTGTCGGCGGCATCCATCGGCCACACGACGACGAGTATCCACCCCGCCGCGATCCCCGCCGTCACCCCCCACCCGCCCAGCACGCCTGCCCACGGATCCAGCAGAACCCAGAGGCAGGCCCCCACCACGAACCCCACCGCGAGCGCGACGATCGCACGCAGGAGCACCCTCGAGTGCACCGGTGCCTTCGACATATCCGAATGCTCGCACCCGCATCGGGAATGCGATGTCTGACGTGGCCGTTATCGTTCATCGTGCGCCACCTCAGGTGATCGCCTTCCCCCCGCCCAAAGCTTCCGAGGAGACGACCATGGCCGCTACCGACACTTCATCCCATACCGAGAACACCGCGGCATCGCCCGGGCTTCGCCCGGAGGAGAGCCGCGTCGTCTGGCTGCTGCTCGCGGCCGCCTTCGTCGCGATCCTGAACGAGACGACGATGGGTGTCGCGATCCCGCACCTCATCAACGACCTCGGCATCACGGCCCTCCAGGCGCAGTGGCTCACGACGGCGTTCATGCTGACGATGGCCGTCGTCATCCCGATCACGGGCTTCCTGCTCCGGCGCTTCACGACGCGCCAGGTCTACATCGCGGCGATGAGCCTCTTCTCGCTCGGCACGCTCATCGCGCTGCTCTCCCCCGGCTTCGGCCTCCTCGTGGTCGCGCGCGTCGTCCAGGCGTCGGGCACGGCGATCATGATGCCGCTGCTCATGACGACCCTCATGACGGTCGTGCCGGCGCACATGCGCGGCCGCATGATGGGCCGCGTCAGCGTCGTGATCTCGCTGGCGCCCGCCATCGGCCCGACCCTCGCGGGCTTCATCCTCGACACGCTGAGCTGGCGCTGGATCTTCGGCATCGTGCTGCCGATCGCACTCGTCGCGCTCGCGGTCGGCGCCCGCTGGATCCACAACCTCGGCGAGACCACGCGTGCACCCATCGACGTGCTGTCGGTCATCCTGTCGGCGTTCGGCTTCGGCGGTCTCGTCTACGGCCTCAGCCAGATCGGCGGCGCCGCATCGCACGGCTCGGGAGAGGCGGATGCCGCAGCCGCGACCGTGTCGACGGTCTCGCTCATCGTGTCGCTCGCCGTCGGGGTCATCGCGCTGGGCCTGTTCGTCTGGCGGCAGCTCCGTCTGCAGAAGAAAGACGACGCGCTCCTCGACCTGCGGGTGTTCCGGTCGGCGAACTTCTCGCTCTCGATCGCCCAGATGGGACTGCTCTCGGTCGCGTTCTTCGGCGTCATCACGGTCGTGCCGATCTTCCTGCAGAACGTGCTCGGCGCGAGCGCCCTCGAGACGGGCCTCGTCGCGCTCCCGGGCGCCCTCGTGATGGGCTTCACGGGCCCGATCATCGGCCGCGTCTACGACCGCTGGGGCACGCGCGTGCTGCTCGTGCCCGGCACCGTGATCGCGAGCGCGATGCTGTGGTTCTACACGACGTTCGACGAGACGACCACGATCTGGACGATCGCGATCGCGCAGACGATCCTGTCGCTCGGCCTCGCGCTCTCGTTCACGCCGCTGTTCACGGCGTCGCTCGCCTCGCTCCAGCCGAAGTTCTACTCGTACGGGTCGGCGGTCGTCGGCACGGTGCAGCAGGTGGCGGGTGCAGCGGGCATCGCGCTCATGATCGCGATCATGTCCGCCGTGACGGCATCGTCGACGCAGTCCGGTGCCGCGGCCGACGTCGCGGGTGCGGCAGGTGTGCACGCCGCGTTCCTCGTGGGCGCGATCGTCTCGCTGCCGCTGCTGGTCGGCGCCTTCTTCATCCGCAAGCCGGCCGACGAGCCGGTCGGTGCGCCGATCGGCCACTGATCTCGCGCACCGCGCTGCACACCGCGCCCGTCCGCCCCTCCCGGGTGGGCGGGCGCGGTGGCATGCTGAGCGATGACCGGCAGCTGTGCCGGCCGTGAGGAGGGTCGAGCGAATGATCGTCACACCGCCGCCCATCGAAGGCGCCGAGGGCCACGTCGCGAAGATGTACCGGGGCGACCTCGACGCCGATGGCTTCGTCTACAGCCACACGCAGGTGATGGCCATCAATCCCGAGGCCCACGAGGCCTTCGAGGCGCTCGTGCGGGCGATCGTCCCGTCGATCGGCGTGCGGACGTACGAGCTCGCGACGCTCGGCGCGGCGCGCAGCATCCCGTCTCCGCATTGCCTGCTCGCCCACGGACGCAAGACGCTGCGGGCCGGTGCGATGGACGCCGATCAGCTCGAGCGCGCCGCACGCGACTACACCGACGCGGGACTGAGCGACGCGGACGTCGCCGTCATGCGCTACGCCGAGAAGCTGTCGACCGATGCGGGCGACATGACCGACGCCGACACCCAGGCACTGCGCGACGTCGGGTTCAGCGATCGCCAGATCGTCGACATCACGCTCTCGGCGGCGATCCGCAACTACTTCAGCCGCGCCCTTCAGGCGCTCGCGGTGCCGGTCGAAGAGGTTCCCGGACTCGGCCCGCGGCTCACTGCCGCGCTGCTGTCGCCCGTCGAAGGGGTCTGACGTCAGCCGATGCTGCAGGCGCCGCCGCCGCAGCACGACGCGTCGGAGCCCTGAACCGTGAGCAGGTTCTTGTCGTCGGCCAGGGGCTGGAGCGCGGGGGTGGGCAGGTTCGAAGTCGCCATTCCTCGATCGTAGCGGCGCCCTGATGCACGCGGGCCGTAGACGATCGTGGGCCGCGGTGCAACCCCGGGGCGGGCACCGCCCCGCCTGCCTAGCGTGGAACGACGACGGCATCCACGACCCGAAAGAAGGAGCACCATGGCCCACCTCACCGGCAAGCGCGTCGCCTTCCTCCTCACCGACGGCTTCGAAGACAGCGAGCTCACTTCGCCGTGGCAGGCGGTGACGGATGCCGGCGCCACGGCATCGCTCGTCTCGCCCGCCGATTTCACGGTGACGGGCAAGAACGGGCACGAGCAGCAGGTCGATCTCGCCGTCGGCGACGCAGACGCCGCGGACTTCGACGCCCTCGTGCTGCCCGGCGGCGTCGTCAACGCCGACCATCTGCGCATGGACGAGCCGTCGATCCGCTTCACCCGGGCGTTCTTCGAACTGCACAAGCCGGTCGGCGTCATCTGTCACGGCCCGTGGATCCTGATCGAGGCGGGCGCCGTCGACGGCCGCACGATCACGAGCTACCCGAGCCTGAAGACCGACCTGAAGAACGCCGGGGCGACCTGGGTCGACGAGGAAGTCGTCGTGCACGACGGTCTCGTTTCGAGCCGGACGCCCCGCGATCTCCCCGCCTTCAACGCGAAGGTCGTCGAGGAGGTCGCCGAGGGCAAGCACATCGGGCAGATCGTCTGACCCCGACGGTTCGGCCCGATGCCGCGGCCTCTCGCCGCTTACACTCGCCCCGTGACCGACTTCCCGACCGCGCGCTGGTGCCGCAGCCGGCGCGACGGCGCCGTCTGCACACGCCCGGCGGGCCACGCGGGCCTGCACAACCGCATCGGCACGAGCCGGATGTGGTCGGATCTGCAGGCCGATCCGCCGGAGTGTCCAGGTTCAGGCTCACGTGCGGAAGCGGCCGCAGGCCTGCCCGACGGATTCCCCCACGGCCGCGCCGTGTGCCCCGTCTGCCTCGACTTCGTCGAGCTGAGTCCAGGCGGAGAGCTCGAACAGCACGACACGTTCCGCGGCGCCGCGGAACGCGAAGAGGCGGCGCACCGCGCCGAGTGGTTCAACACGTTCGGCTGGGCGCGGTGACCGTCAGAGCTCGACGCCGCCCGTCTGACAGGTCGGACAGTACTCGGCCGTCGTGCTCGCGAATGTGAACTCGCGGATCGTGTCGCCGCAGACGGGGCACGGCTCCCCCGCCCTCCCGTGCACGCGCATCGCCGCCGTCTTGGCGGCCTTGAGCTGATCGATCGGGATGCCGCGCCTCGCCGCGATCGCGCCGCGCACAACGTCGAGGGTCTGCGCGAACACACGATCCAGCGCGGCGTCGTCGAGCGCGGCGGCATGGGCCACGGGTGACACCTTCGCGGCGTGGAGGATCTCGTCGGAATAGGCGTTGCCGATGCCCGACAGCGACTCCTGCTCCTGCAGGATCGCCTTGATCTGCTTGCGCCGCCCCGCGACGGCCTTGTCGAAGTCCGCCCGAGTGAAGGCGTCGTCTGCGGGATCCGGGCCGAGCTTCGCGATGGCGGGCACCTCGAGGGCATCGTCGACGACCGAGAGTCCGAGGCTCACCCAGTCCCCGGCATCCGTCGCCTCCAGCACGCCGCCGTCGTCGAACACGAACGCGGCGAGCGCGGGCGGCGCCTCGGGGTCGGGTGCTGCGGGCGCCTCGTCGCTCCACCGCATCCACCCGTGGCGCCCCAGGGAGACGACGAGATTCGCGCCGGTGAGCCGCAGGTCGACATGCTTGCCCACACGACTCGCACCCACGACCTCGGCGCCGACGAGCTGCGTCAGCGGGCGCGCGCGGGTCTTGAGGGCGCGGAACTCGATGAGGTCGACCCCGTCGACGCGTCGGCCGGTGAGCCGATCGCCGAGGAACTCTGCGAGCGCCTGCACTTCGGGAGACTCCGGCATGCGCCCATCCTCGCACCCCCTGCCGACACGCGCCCTTGTCGCCGCATGTCGGATGGTTGCGTCGCATGACGGCCCGTCGCGCAGCCGCGAAGCCCCCGCCCGCTAGGGTCGATAGTCCAGTCACCGAGCGGGTGTGCCATCGTGCGGCACCTCGTGAGGGCGCTTCGGGGGGAGCCGACTGCATCGGAGGATGCCCATGTCATGGACGCACAGCTACCATTCGAGCGATCCGGCGCGGCAGCAGAGAGACATGCGCCTGTCGGAGGCGCGGTCCGCGTTCCTCGCGGCGAAGCGCGCCCTCGAGCAGGCGCACGTGGAGCTGCTCCGCGCGCACAGCCAGGCCGTCCGCGGCGCGAACGAGGACGCGTGAGTCAGGCCTCGCCCGGACTGTCCGGCGCGACGGTGGCGAGGGTCTGACCTCGGCTGACCTGATCACCCACCGCGACGTGGAGCGCCACAACGCCCGCGATCGTGGCACGCACGACGTGCTCCATCTTCATCGCCTCGACCACGACGACCGGATCGCCTGCCTCCACGCGGGCGCCCTCGGACGCCGGCACGAGCACGACGGCCCCCGGCATGGGCGACTCGAGGTGTGGCCTCTCGTCCTGGCCTTCGCCCGCGCCGTGCTCGGCATCCGCGACTCGGATGGGGAACACGGCTCCGGCGCGCGCGGTCTCGATCTCGTCGCCGTTCGTCCACACCGCGAACGACCGCGCCGCACCGCCGACGGTCACGGTCGCCAGACCGTCGCGCACGACGATTCGGGCGGGATGCCGCCCGTCATCGTCGACGGCGACTTCGAGCCCTTCGCCCGCACCCCACAGGCGCGCCGTCGCGGTCGATCCGCCCTCAGCGCGCAGCCGATACACGCGGGGCGCCGAGGGGCCGAGCCGCCACCCGTCGCCGCGCCTCCACGGATCGCCGGTGCGGGGTGCGCGGGCGTCGAGCACGAGCGCGGCCTCGGCGAAGGTCGTGGCATCCGGAACCGCGAAGCGCAGGCCGGGAAGCTCGCGTTCGATCAGCCCCGTATCGAGGTCGCCCTGCGCGACGGCCGGTAGTTGGAGCAGCAGGCGCAGGAACTCGACGTTCGTCGTGACGCCGAAGACGGCGGTCTCGTCGAGCGCGCGGATGAGCCGGCGCCGCGCCTCGTCGCGATCGGGGCCCCACGCGATGACCTTCGCGAGCATGGGGTCGTAGTCGCTCGAGACGTCGAGGCCGTCCTCCAGGGCCGTGTCGACGCGGATGCCCGCACCCGAGGGATGCCGCACCGACATGACCTTTCCGCCCGTCGGCAGGAAGCCGGCCTGAGGATCCTCGGCGTAGACGCGCGCCTCGATGCTGTGGCCCTTCACGTGCACGTCGTCCTGTCCGAACGACAGCGGCTCCCGTGCCGCGATCCGAAGCTGCTGCTCGACGAGATCGATTCCCGTGACCTGCTCGGTGACAGGGTGCTCGACCTGCAGGCGCGTGTTCATCTCCATGAAGAAGAACTCGTCGGGCCGATCCGCTGACACGATGAACTCGACGGTCCCGGCGCCGAGGTAGCCCACCGAGCGTGCCGTCTCGCACGCCGCCTCGCCGATGCGGGCGCGCGTCGCGGCATCCAGCAGCGGCGACGGCGCCTCCTCGATCACCTTCTGGTGCCGGCGCTGCAGCGAGCACTCGCGTTCGCCGAGATGCACGACGTCGCCGTGCGCGTCGGCGAGCACCTGCACCTCGATGTGCCGCGGGTTCTGCACGTACCGCTCGAGGAAGAGCGTGTCGTCGCCGAAGCTCGCCGCCGCCTCGCGCCGTGCCGCAGCCAGCGCGCCGGGCAGTTCGTCGGCCGACGAGACCACGTGCATGCCCTTGCCGCCGCCGCCGGCGGACGGCTTGATCAGCAGCGGGTAGCCGACATCCGCGGATGCCGCCATGAGGTCCTCGTCGGTGAGGCCCGCGCGGGCGACGCCCGGCACGGTCGGGACACCGCGCTCCGCGACCGCGAGCTTCGCGGTGATCTTGTCGCCCATCGTGCGGATGGCGTCGGGCCGGGGCCCGATGAAGACGATGCCGGCGTCGGCGCACGCCTGCGCGAACGCCGCGTTCTCGGCGAGGAACCCGTAGCCCGGGTGGATCGCCCGGGCGCCCGTGCGCCGTGCGGCGTCGAGGATCGCCTCGATGTTGAGGTAGCTCTGCGCTGCGGCCGCGGGGCCGAGGCGCACGGCCTCGTCGGCGAGGTGGACATGGCGGGCCGAGGCATCCGCGTCGCTGTAGACCGCGACCGAGCGGATGCCGAGCCTGCGCAGGGTCGCGACGATGCGGCACGCGATCTCGCCGCGATTGGCGATGAGGACCTTGTCGATCTGCATGGTTGTGCCGCTCACATTCGGAAGACGCCGTAGCCCGGCTGGCCCTGGGGACTGCGGAGGACGACGTCGAGCGCGAGGCCCAGCACGTCGCGAGTCTGCGCGGGCTCGATGATCCCGTCGTCCCAGAGGCGCGCCGTCGAGTAGTAAGGGCTCCCCTGCTCCTCGTACTGCGCGCGGATGGGCGCCTCGAAGTCGGCCTGCTCGTCGGCGCTCCATGAGCCGCCGCCCGCCTCGATCTGGTCGCGGCGAACGGTCGAGAGGACGGATGCCGCCTGCGGGCCGCCCATGACCGAGACGCGCGCGCCCGGCCACAGCCACAGGAATCGCGGCGAATACGCACGTCCGCACATCGAGTACGTCCCGGCGCCGAACGACCCGCCGACGACGACCGTCAGCTTCGGCACGGAGGCGCACGCGACGGCGTTGACCATCTTGGCGCCGTGCTTGGCGATGCCGCCCGACTCGTACTCGCGGCCGACCATGAATCCCGTGATGTTCTGCAGGAAGACGAGCGGGATGCCGCGCTGATCGCACAGTTCGATGAAATGGGCGCCCTTCAGCGCCGACTCGGCGAACAGCACGCCGTTGTTCGCGAGGATGCCGACGCGATGTCCGTGCAGCCGCGCGAAGCCCGTCACGAGGGTCTCGCCCCACTCGCGTTTGAACTCGTGGAACGATCCGGCGTCGATGATCCGGTCGATGATCTCGCGCGCGTCGTACGGCGTCGTGAGCTCGACGGGCACGACGTCGGCGAGGGTCGCGGGATCGTGCGCGGGCGGCCGCACGGGTTCGGGCTCGTGCGGGAGGGACGGCGACGGCGGCAGTGTCGCGACGATGTCGCGCACGATCTCCAGCGCATGCTCGTCGTTCTCGGCGAGGTGGTCGGTGACGCCCGAGACACGCGTGTGCACGACTCCGCCGCCGAGGTCTTCGGCCGTCACGACCTCGCCCGTCGCGGCCTTCACGAGGGGCGGCCCGCCGAGGAAGATCGTGCCCTGATTCCGCACGATCACCGTCTCGTCGCTCATCGCCGGGACGTACGCGCCGCCGGCGGTCGACGAGCCGAGCACGGCCGCGATCTGCGGGATGCCGTCGCGCGACATCCGCGCCTGGTTGTAGAAGATCCGGCCGAAGTGCTCCTTGTCGGGGAAGACCTCGTCCTGCATCGGCAGGAACGCGCCCCCCGAATCGACCAGGTAGACGCACGGCAGACGGTTCTCGGCCGCGATCTCCTGCGCACGCAGGTGCTTCTTCACCGTGATCGGGTAGTACGTGCCGCCCTTCACCGTCGC
The DNA here is from genome assembly GCF_044325405.1 of Microbacterium alkaliflavum. Taxonomy (NCBI): domain Bacteria; kingdom Bacillati; phylum Actinomycetota; class Actinomycetes; order Micrococcales; family Microbacteriaceae; genus Microbacterium; species Microbacterium alkaliflavum. The sequence goes on from NZ_JBIQWL010000002.1 coordinate 799,020, forward strand.
GTCGTTCGCGACGACCATGACGTGCCGGCCGTGGATGAGACCGACGCCGGCGACAACTCCCCCGGACGGGCAGTCGCCGCCGTACAGGTCGTAGCCGGCGAGCGGCGCGATCTCGAGGAACGGACTCCCCCGGTCGAGCAGGTGATCGATGCGATCGCGGGCGAGCAGCTTTCCGCGCTCCGTGTGGCGGATCCGCGCCCGCTCTGGACCGCCCAGCGCCGCCTCGGCACGCCGCTCGCGCAGTTCGTCCACGAGGTCGCGATAGGTCGGCTTCGTCGCCGTCGGCATGGCCGCTCCCTCCGCGGCCGCCGTCGTCGCCGGACCGCTGAAACTCGGTTATCGCTGATTAACCGAAATCAGGATACCCGTCCCCCGCGGCTCTTGTCGAGCGTGCCGCGCTACGGGTGCGCGACGATCTCATGCAGCCGGTGCTCCCGGCGGTCCGCTTCGTCCAGCGCCACGACGGCGGCCCTCCGCCCCTCCGCGATGAGGCGCGGGACGTCGGTCATCGTCCACTGCGCCATCCGCTCCATCTCCGGCTGCACGAGCACGATCGACGGATCGGTCACGAGGTCGGCGGTGCGGGTGAGGGTGCGCATCATCCGGACGTTCTCCCACTTCGCGTGCAGGCGTACGACGATCACCCTCGTCGCGCCGAGTGTGCGCGCCGCCTCGACGGGAACGTTGTCGACCATTCCACCATCGGCCAGCAGCGTGTTCCCGCGGCGCACCGGGGGAAGCAGGCCCGGCACCGCGATCGTCGATCGCAGCGCGACGCTCAGGGGCCCGTGGTCGAGGAGCACGGCGCGGCGCGTGCGGAGGTCGGTGGCGACAGCCGCGAACCGTCGCGGAAGTTGCTCGATGAGCGGGTCGTGGCCGAACGCGCTGGTGATCGACGCGGTGAGGGCGCTTGCGTCGAGCAGCCCCCAGCGGGGCGTGCGCGACCATCGTGCGATCGCGTTCCAGCGGAATTCGAGCGCCTCCTGCTCGATGAGGGCCGCGTCTGCGCCTCCCGCGTACGCGGCGCCGACGAGGGCGCCCGAGCTGGTTCCCGTGACGATCCCGGGATGGATGCCGCGTTCTGCGAGCACCTGGAGCACACCGACGTGGGCCGCGCCGAACGCTCCCCCACCGCCGAGGGCGATGCCGAGATGCTGGTCGTCGCTCATGTGGTCCTCCCTTCTGCCGAGATCGCGTCCGCCGTCGGTGCTCGCCCCGATCAGCCGATCGCGACGTGGAACTTCGGACCGGGACCGGCCGAGGCCGGGCGCGAGCCCGCGAGCACACCGGGCAGCTCCTCGAGCCGGACGGTCGCCGCGACGAGCGTGCGCGGATCGAGGGCACCCGAAGCGTACGCCTCGATCGTCCCAGCGAGGCCTGGAGATGCGCTGAGCACGCCGACCGCGGTCACGTCGCGGAGCGCGAGCTCGCGCGTGTCGAGCAGACTCGGTGTGCCCGCCAGGCCGATGTAGACGACGCGCCCTCCCGGCTCGACGAGCTCCACCGCCTTCGCGGGGAGATGAGGAGCCGTGGATGCCTCGATGACGGCATCCCACGGAAGTTCGGGCAGCTCGTCCTCCGTCCATACGCCGGCGAAACCGAGGCTGCGTGCGAACGCGAGCGAGCGCTCCTCGACGCCGAGCAGATGCACTTCGGCTCCCGCGGCATGCGCGAACAAGGCGCAGAGGAGCCCGATCGTGCCCGGGCCGGTGATGAGCACACGATCGCCGGGGCGCAGGGCCGCGGCATCCACCGCCCGAAAGGCGTTGCCGCCCGGCTCGACCAGCGCGCCCGCCGCGTCGTCGACGGTGTCGGGCAGGCGATGCAGCGCCGTGGCGGGTACCGCGACCTGCTCGGCAAGCGCTCCGGGGCGTCCGCCCCGGATGCCGATCTCCGTGCGGAACGCGCACACGTGCTGCCGTCCCGCGAGGCAGCGCCGGCACACTCCGCACCCGAGCATCGTGTCGCCCGTGACGCGTGCGCCGATCCACTCGCGGGCGACGCCGTCGCCGACGGCGCTGACGACCCCCATCCATTCGTGTCCGATGCGGATCGGGTATTCGGCATGTCCCGTGTGCAGGTACTGCATCTCGCCCGTGAAGAACTCGAGGTCGGTGCCGCAGATCCCTGCGCGGTGCACGTCGACGATGACTTCGCCCGGCACGGCCGCGGGCGGGTCGACGTCCTCGACCTTCGCCTGACCCGGGCCGGCGATGACGAGCGCCTTCACGAGGCGACTCCACGCCACAGATGCGAGGGCAGGCCTGCGACACCTGGGCGAAGGGTGAAGAGCCGGCCGGAGAGAGGGTGGCGCGCGGCATCCTCCTCGGAGAGCTCCTCCGTCGCGGTCGTGATGACGAGGGTGTCCAGGGCCGGGCCGGCGAACGCGACCGACGACACATGCGGGGCCGGCACCTCGACACGATCCACCTGGTCACCCGTGGGCGAGAAGCGCAGCACGCACGCGCCGCCCCACACCGCGACCCACACGTGGTCTTCGGCATCCGTCGTGATGCCGTCGGGAAAGCCGTCTTGGAGCGTCGCGAACACTCGTCGCGGGCCTGTGTCACCCGTGGCCGCGTCGTAGTCACGTACGAAGATGCGCGACGACCCCGTGTCGACGCTGAAGAGCCGACGGCCGTCGCTCGACCAGGCGAGGCCGTTGGAGAGGGTGAGGTCGTCGTCGATGACGGTGGCCGAGCCGTCCTCCTCGATGCGCAGCAGCTTCTCCACGACAGACGGTCCCGACTTGTCGATCGTGCCCGCGAGGAAACGTCCGGCAGGGTCGACCTTGCCGTCGTTGAATCGGCGGCCTTCACCCTCGACGAGCGCGGGACCCGCCGTGATCGAGCCGGCGGCATCGCGCACGTAGAGGCGATGGCGGCCCGCCACGATCAACTCCCCTCCGGCTGAGACGGCCACCGCGCCCGCGGTGTCGGGGAATTGGATGACCTCTTCGACCGCGATGGTGCCGTCGGGGCCGAGCACGCCGCTCTGCACGGTGCCGGCCATGATGTCGACCCACAGCACCCGCTCGCGCACGGGATCCCAGGTCGGTCCTTCCGCGAGGAAGTAGGACTGCGCGGTCGCGACGGTCGGCTCAGTGGGATTCACGCGTGACATCCGATCCGGTCGAGCCGACGAGGAAGTCGAGGTCGGCGCCCCGATCGGCCCCGAGGACGTGGTCGATGTAGAGGCGCTCCCAGCCGCGGCGGGGCTTCGCGTACCCGTCGACGGTGGCCTGGTTCGGGGTGCGGGCCGCGAGCTCCTCTTCGGGCACCTCGAGGTCCAGGCGCCCGGCGCGCACGTCGAGGCTGATCCAGTCGCCGTTCTGCACGAGTGCGAGCGGCCCGCCTCCGGCAGCCTCGGGCGTGACGTGCAGCACGACCGTGCCGTACGCCGTGCCCGACATGCGGCCGTCGCAGATGCGCACGACATCCCGGACGCCGCGCTCGAGCAGCTTGGTCGGCAGCGGCATGTTCGACACCTCTGGCATCCCCGGATACCCCTTGGGCCCGCAGCCGCGGAGCACCATGACGCTGTTCTCGTCGATGTCCAGGTCGGGGTCGTCGATGCGGGCGTGGAAGTCCTCGATCGAGTCGAACACCACCGCCCGTCCACGGTGCTTGAGGAGATGGGCGGATGCCGCGGCGGGCTTGATCAGCGCGCCGCCGGGGGCGAGGCTGCCGCGCAGCACGCTGATCCCGGCGGCGGGCAGCAGGGGCTCCTCGCGCGGGCGGATGACCTCGGGGTCCCAGATCCGCGCGTCGTCGAGGTAGTCGACGAACGGTCTGCCGGTGATGGTGAGCGCGTCGGGGTCGAGCAGGTCGCGGACCTCCCGCATCACGGCGAGGAACCCGCCCGCCCGGTACAGGTCGTCCATCAGGTAACGGCCGGCGGGCTGCAGGTTCACCAGCAGCGGCACCTCGGCGCCGATCCGGTCGAAGTCGTCGATCGTCAGCTCGATCCCCAGCCGCCCCGCGATCGCGAGCAGATGCACGACCGCGTTCGTCGACCCGCCGATCGCCGCAAGAGCGACGATCGCGTTGTGGAAGCTCCCCTGCGTCAGGAACGTCGACGGACGCCGGTCCTCCGCGACCAGCTGCACCGCCAGCATCCCCGTCTCATGCGCGGCCTCCAGCAGCCGCGCATCCGGGGCCGGCGTTCCGGCAAGGCCCGGGATGACGGTGCCGAGTGCCTCGGCCACGAGCGCCATCGTCGACGCCGTGCCCATCGTGTTGCAGTGCCCCTTCGAGCGAATCATCGACGACTCGCTCCTGCGGAATAACTCCTCCGAGAGGGTGCCCGCGCGCACCTCCTCGCTCAGCCGCCACACGTCGGTGCCGCAGCCCAGCGCCTCGCCCCGGAAATGTCCCGTCAGCATCGGCCCACCGGGCACCACCACGGCCGGCAGGTCGACCGATGCGGCGGCCATCAGCAGCGACGGGATCGTCTTGTCGCAGCCGCCCAGCAGCACGACACCGTCGATCGGGTTGGCGCGGAGCATCTCCTCCGTCGCCATCGCGGCCATGTTGCGCCACAGCATCGCCGTCGGACGCACGTTCGTTTCCCCGAGCGACACGACGGGAAGCTCCAGCGGGATGCCACCCGCCTCGTAGATCCCGTTGCGCACCGACTGCGCGACCTCGGTCAGATGCGCATTGCACGGCGTCAGATCCGACGCCGTGTTCGCGATCGCGATCTGCGGACGCCCCTCGAACGCGCTCGACGGCACACCCCGCCGCATCCACGCTCGATGGATGTACGCGTTGCGGTCATCACCCGAATACCACGCGGCGCTGCGGGTCATCCTCGACTCCTCCCGGTCGCCGGGCTCGCGGCGACCGGGTCGCGCCGAGGCATCCGGCTCTCGTCACGGTACAACGCGAGCGGACCCGCCCGGCGGTCGTTCCAGGATCAAGACTCCATAACGGATGCCTCGCATCGCCTGAAGACGACGGGAACAGCTTTTTCGAGCCGTTAGGTTCTGCTCATGCCGTTCCGTGCCCTCCCTGTCGTGCTGGCGGCCGTGCTCCTTCTGACCGGCTGCGCGCCGGCAGCTCCCCAGGCGGAACCGAGCCCGACACCCACGCCGGTCGCGTCGGCCCCCTCCCCGACGCCGACGCTCGCCGACCCCGGGAAGATCGTCATCACCGTCGACGGAATCGAGTTCGTGAAGGGCGGGGCGACCGAGTCCGCGCTCTTCCGTGACGGCTCCCAGATCCTCGCGCTGCTGGAGAGCGCCACAGGCGTGAGGCCGGAGGGGACGGCACTGGAGGACACGACGGGCTACGGCTTCCACATCACGCGGTACGACTGGGAGGGTCTGCGGGTCTCCGTCGACGAGGACGCCGGGCACGCGTCCGTTGCGGCGCTCGCGCCGGCGATCGGCGATGTGCCCCTCACGACCTCCGATGGGATCTCTGTAGGCTCGAGCCGCGAGGACGCCGTCTCAGCCGGCGGGTTCGACGATTGGGACGAGAACCAGGACGGAATCGCCGACTACCTGGGGATCAACTCGCGTCCTGTCGACGACGCCGAGTCGCTGACCCGCCCGGGAGAGCCCGGAATCCTCTACATCCTGCTCGCCATGAGCGGCGACACAGTCGAGCAGATCCAGAGCCCCGCGAACGACTTCAGCGACCTCTGAGCTGCCCCCGAACCCGGAGCGGTTGCGGGGTGCCCCCGACGGGTGGTCAGCCGAGCCGCTCGGCGATCACCCGCGCCGTGGCCACCGGATCGGCGCGGTGCATGACCGACTCGGGCACGACCACGAGCTCGGCGCCGTCGATCTCGCCGGCGAGCCGATCCGCCGCGCCGATCAGCATCGGGAAGGTCTGCTCGCCACGGAGCACCGTGACGGGCTGCGACACGGCCAGCATCTCGGCCGTCGGCGTCGAGACCTGGTGTGTGAGCTTCGTGTCGTAGACGACCGACTGCGCGATGGGAGGGAGCGAGGCGAACTGCGGGGTTGCGCGAAAGCCCTCGACCATCTCCTTCGGCAGGCCGATGCCCTCGAGCTGGAACGTGACGACGGCATCCTCATTGCGGCCCGCGTCGACGAGCGCCTGCAGCCGGTCGGCGAAGTCGTCGCCCGGCTCGTCCTGGCCGAATCGGAAGGGCGGCTCCGACAGGAAGAGCGCCGTGATCGGCACTCCGAGCGACGCCGCGAACAGCGCGAGGATCGCTCCCGACGAGTGCCCGAGCACGGCAGCATCACCGCCCACGGCGTCGATCACGGCGGCGAGGTCTTCGACTTCGCGTTCGGGCGCGGATTCCGGCGCATCGCCGCTCGACCCGCGCGCCCGCCTGTCCCACGCCACGGCGCGGAAACCCGCATCCGCCAGTGCAGAGGCGAGCGGTGCGGCATCCGCTGCCATCGACAGTGCGCCGTTCACGATGACGACGACCGGCCCCTCTCCGGTCTGCTGGTAGGCGATCGGGGTGCCGTCGGCGGAGGTCACGATGTCCATACGCGCCACGATAGCCAGGGCATGGGACAGTGGAGCGTTCGCCCGCGCGCCGAGACGAAGGAACCGCACCGTGACCCTTGCCGACCCGATCGACGACCTCCGCCGCCGCGAGAGCGAGAAGTGGACCGCATACCCCGACGAGGTGCTGCCCCTGTTCGTCGCCGAGATGGACTTCCCGCTCGCCCCGCCGATCAAGGCGGCGCTCGCTCAGGCGCTGGAGCTCAACGACACGGGCTACGTCAACACGCTCGACACCCGCACGGCCGAGGCGTTCGCGTCGTTCGCGCGCGACCGGTGGGGCTGGGAGCCCCGGGCCGAGCGCATGGGCTACGCGACCGACGTGAGCACCGTCATCGTGGAGGGCCTGCGTCGCCTCATCGCGCCGGGCGACGGCGTCGTCATCACTCCCCCGGTGTACCCGCCGTTCTGGGATTTCATCCCCGAAGCCGGCGGAGTGGTCGTCGAGGCGCCCATGCTCGATGACGGCGACACCTACACGCTCGACGTCGACGGCATCGACCGCGCACTGGCTGCGGGCGCCCGTGCCGTGCTGCTGTGCAACCCCGGGAATCCGACCGGCACCGTGCACAGCCGCGAATCACTCGAAGCGCTCTCCCGCGTCGTCGCCCGGCACGGAGCATCCGTCATCAGCGACGAGATCCACGCTCCGCTCGTCCATTCCGGCGCGACGTTCACGCCGTACCTCACGGTCTCGGACGAGGCGCGTGACCACGGCATCGCGGCAGAATCCGGCAGCAAGGTCTTCAATCTCGCCGGCTTGAAGACGGCGATGTTCGTCGCCGAGTCCGACCGCATGACGGCGCTCATCCGCTCGCTCCCCGAGGAGGTCGCGGTGCGCGCGGGACTCTTCGGGTTCATCGCGACGCGCGAGGGCTTCACCTCTGGACGGGACTGGGTGGATGCCACGGTCGCGGCGATCGAGTCGAACTTCGACCTGCTGGCGCAGCAGCTGGTCGAGCACGTGCCGGACGCGCGCCTCCGGCGCGGCGAGGCGACCTATCTCGCCTGGCTCGATCTGTCGGCGCTCGGACTCGGCGACGACCCTGCGGCGTGGATCCTCGAGCATGCCAAGGTCGCGCTCGTCGGCGGTCCGGACTTCGGCGCACCCGGCAAGGGCTTCGCGCGCCTCAATGTCGCCTGCGCGCCCGAGACGATCGTCGAGGCCGTCCGACGCATCGCCGAGGCACTCGCGCACCGGTCCTGATCGACGACGGCACGTTGCCGGCACCGAAGACGCCACATCGCCGGCGCCGCCCGCGCGCCGACGACGGGAGCGCTCAGGCCGCCGCGAAGAACGTCTCGAGCTCGACGATGACGCCGTCGCGGACGCGGATGATGTCGATGCCCCGCACCACCGGCGCGCCGACGGGACCGAACGCCCACCCCATCGCTCCCGTCGTCTCCGAGGCATAGCTCAGTCCCTCCGCGACGAGGTCGAACTCTTCGGGGGCTTCGGCGAGGAGCGCAGCCGCCTTGCCCTCGAGCTCCTGGCGCCCGTGGAGAGTGGCCTCGGGATCGGTGAACACGACGTCGGCCGCGTAGATGCGCTCGACGACCCTGCGACGCGACCCGGCGTCTCGATTGCCGAAGACGTCGTGGAGGTTGGCGTGGAGCAGTTCGGAGACAGTGCTCATCGAGGTGCGATCCCTTCGGTCGGTGCGGCCTGAATGCGGCTGGTGTCGTGCGCAACGTCTCGTCGTCCGTGACGATTCCCCGGGGCCGGGCATAGCATCGCGACCATGGGTGTCCGCAGCTTCGAGCACGTCGGCGTCATCGTCCAGGATCTCGAGAAGGTCGCCGCATTCTTCGAGCTCCTCGGATTCCACCGCGGCGACACGGCGACGGTGGGCGGCGAATGGGCCGACCGGGTCAACGGACTGACGGGCACGCGCGTCGAGATGGTCTTCATGACCACCCCCGACGGATCGGGCGCGCTCGAGCTGTCCCGCTTCATCGAGCCAGTGAATCAGGATGCTCCGACATCGCTCCCGTCCGACACCCTCGGCCTGCGCCACATCGCCTACCGCGTCGACGGCGTCGAGGAGCTCATCGAGCGTGTCCGCGCCGCAGGCTACGATCTGGTCCGCGAGCTCGTGAACTACGAGGACATCTGGCTCGTCTGCTACGTCCGCGGGCCCGAGGGCCTGATCGTCGAACTGGGAGAGAGGCTTTCCTGATGGCCGAGATGCCGCAGTGGGTCGAACGGTTCGTGCTCCTGTACTTCTCGGGACCCGACGGGCGCACAAAGGTGCCCGAGGTGTTCCCCGCGCATCACGCCTACACGCTCGACTTCCAGGCCGCGCGGCCCGGTGAGCTGCTCCTGACCGGGCCGTTCGCCGAGCCCGTCGAGGGTCAGCCCGGCGCCATGAACGTCTTCACGTCGCGCGAAGCGGCCGAGCAGTTCGCGGCATCCGACCCGTTCATCACGGAGGGGGTCGTGGCATCCTGGACCGTCCGCAGCTGGCTCACCAGCCCCGAGTGAATCAGGCGGTCATCTCGCGAGGCGGGTTGTGCATGAACTCGACGCGGATGCCGTTGTCGTCCTCGAGGAACGACGCGTAGTAGCGCTCGTTGAACCTCGGGTAGAGCTGGGGGTCGCGCACGGCCGTCCACCCCGCGGCGAGCGCGATGTCGTGCAGCCGATCCACTTCCGCACGCGAGTCGACGGAGAATGCGAGGTGCTGCCAGCCGACCCGTCCGTGGACATGCGGTCCGGTGTCCGCCTCACGGGCGGGGAAGAGGATCAGCTCGGTCTCGCCATCGGCGTACCACGAGACCGAGGCGGCCGCGTCGGTGCGGACGAACCCGAGCGCCGTCAGCACGGGATCGAACTGCGCGATGGAGCGGGGAAGATCTTCGACGGTCATGCCGAGGTGGTCCACAAGAGGCATCCACCCAGTCTTGCCGACGTCTGTCCGCATCACGGCCATTGACGGCCACCGCCACCCCTGCTCTGATGAGCGCATGGAGACGATCCTCGACGTCGACTACCTCGTCGTGGGCGCCGGGGCGATGGGAATGGCGTTCGTCGACTCGCTCACGACCGAGTCCGACGCGTCGGTCGCGATCGTCGACCGACGGCACGGCGCCGGTGGCCACTGGCTCGATGCGTACGGCTTCGTGCGCGTGCACCAGGCATCCGCGTTCTACGGCGTCGCCTCGACGCTGCTCGGCGGAGGTCGCATCCAGACCGAGGGCCCGGAGCGCGGGCTGCACGAGCGGGCCAGTGCCGCCGAGGTCTGCGACTACTACGGGCGTGTGCTGTCGCGTCTCGTCTCGACGGGTCGCGTCCAGTTCCACGGCCGCTCGGAGTACCTCGGCGACGGCCGATTCGTGTCGCTGCTGAGCGGGGCGCGCTTCCACGCACCACGCGCACGGATCGTGGATGCCGCGTACCTCTCGCCCGAGATCCCCTCGCTCACCCCGCCGCCCTTCGCTGTCGGGCACGGCGCGCGGGTGATCCCCGTCAACGATCTCGTGCGCATCGCCGAGGCGCCGCCGCACTACGTCATCGTCGGGTCCGGCAAGACGGCGACCGACACGTGCGTATGGCTGCTGCAGAATCGCGTGTCACCCGACGCGATCACGTGGGTGCGGCCGCGCGACCCGTGGCTGCTCAATCGCGCGGTGGTGCAGCCCGATCCTGCGATCTTCCTCGGCATGGCGGCCGACATCATGGTGGCCGCGTCGGACGCCACGAGCGCGGACGACGTCTTCCTCCGGATGGAGGATGCCGGGGTCATGCTCCGCATCGACCCCGACGTCGTGCCGACGATGGCGAAGGCTCCGACGCTCGCCGTATGGGAGCTCGAGCTGCTTCGCATGATCGAAGACGTCGTGCGACACGGGCACCTTCGGGCCGTCGCTGCGGGGCGCCTCGAGTTCATGGACGGCTCCGTAGTGCAGGTTCCCGAGGGCGCGCTCATCGTGCACTGCGCCGCGGAGGGGCTGAGGTATCCGGGCCTGCGGCCGATCTGGACGCCGGCGGCCATCACTCCTCAGCCCGTGCGCGTGGGCTTCCCGTGCTTCGGCGCGGCACTCACGGGATACGTCGAGGCGACGCGCGACGACGACGCCGAGAAGAACCGGATCTGCCGCCCCTCGCCGTATTCGAACACGCCGAGCGACTGGGCGACGATGCAGACGATCGGCGGCGACGCGTCGCTCGCGATGTCGAAGGAGTCCGACCTGCGCGCCTGGTCGAATACGACGACACTGAACCCAGCGCGGATTCCGCCCGACCGGGCTGCCGATCCCGCCGTGCTCGCGGCGAGCGCGCGCCTGAGGGAGTACATCGGCCGCGGCCGCGCTCGGCTGGCCCGGTTCGCAGGCCTGAGCTAGCTCGAATCCGAACCGGTCAGCGGATCGCCAGACTTTTCCGAATCGATTCGATACACTGAACGGTCGGCCCTTCCGGCAGTCCCCTCGACCGTCTTCTCCCTCCGAGAGTCGCCCCCATGACCACCGCCCTGACGACGGGCCGCCCTTGGCGCGTCATCGCCCTGTTCTCCGTACCGCTGCTCATCGGCAACATCGTGCAGCAGCTGTACCAGTTCGTCGACGCCGTCGTCGTCGGCCGCCATCTCGGCGTCGACGCGCTCGCCGCCGTCGGCGCGACGGGCAGCATGCTGTTCCTGCTGCTGGGGTTCGCCTGGGGTCTGACATCGGGGTTCGCGATCCCGACCGCACAGGCCTTCGGCGCGCAGGACTATCGGGCCGTTCGGCGATCGGTCGCCGCCGGCACGCTGCTGACCGGCGTGTGCACGCTCGTCCTCACCGTGGGGGCTCCGCTGCTCAGCCAGCCGTTGCTCGAGCTGCTGCAGACGCCCGCCGAGCTCATGGACGATGCCGTCGTCTTCGCCCAGATCAGCTTCCTCGGCGCCGGCGCGCTCATGTTCTTCAACTACCTGTCGGCGATCATCCGCGCGATCGGCGACTCGCGCACGCCGCTCATCTTCCTGACCCTGGCGTGCGCACTCAATGTCGCCCTCGTCATCGTCATGGTCGGCCCGCTGGGCTGGGGCGTCGGCGGCGCGGCTCTCGCGACAGTCGTCTCGCAGGCCGTGTCGGTGATCCTGTGCCTCGAATTCGTACGTCGCCGGATGCCTGTCCTCCACGTGCGTCGCGAAGACTGGCGCGTCTCCCGCGCCGACATCGGCCAGCACCTCCGCCTCGGCCTGCCGATGGGGTTCCAGGCATCCATCATCGCGATCGGAACCCTTTCGGTGCAGGTTGCGCTCAACGAGCTGGGCGCCGACGCCGTCGCCGCCTACACGGCGGCGTCCCGCGTCGACGGCCTCGCCGTCGCGCTGCTCCAGTCGCTCGGACTCGCCGTCTCGATGTACGTCGCGCAGAACCACGGCGGCGGCCGCCCCGACCGCATCCGCCGCGGCGTGGCGCAGGCGACCTGGATCTCCGTGGGCGCGGCCATCGTGCTCGGCGCCCTCATGATCGCGTTCGGCGCGGCGCTCGTGCAGCTGTTCGTCGGTGACGGCTCGGGCGAGGTCGTCGACCTCGCGGCGCAGATGCTCGGCATCAACGGCGCCACGTACTGGATCCTCGGCATCCTGTTCGTCCTCCGCGGCGCGCTGCAGGGCTTGGGCCACACCCTGATTCCGACCGTGACCGGAGTCATCGAGCTCGTCATGCGCGTGGCTGCCGCCGTCATGCTCGGCACCATGTTCGGCTTCATCGGCGTCGCGGCGAGCAACCCGCTCGCGTGGCTCGGCGCCGTCGTCGTGCTCGTGCCCGCCTACCTGCACGCGCACAAGAAGCTCGCCAAGACGCCGGTCGCGCCGTTGGTCATGACACCGACGACGCCGATCGCGCTGATCGGCCCCACCGACGGCTCGATGGTCGTCGACGCGGTCGTCACCCAGCCGATCACCCTGCCGGGCGGCATCTCGTCGGCGCCGGGGCTGCATCGCCCGCGGCGACCGTTCGCCCGTGCAGCCGGCCGCGTGCGCCGGCGCACCCGCGGCTGACCGCCGCGCGGCGCGAATCTGCTGCGTCGCACGATGTCTTGACGCGCGACGCGGGCGAGAGGAAACTGCGGCTCGGGAACCCGCCTCTCCCACCTGCTCAAAAGCGTCAGTCGACGATTAAGGTGGTGCCCTCGCCATGCGCACTCCATTCCGGCCAGTTTCGTCCCGTTCTCGCGTGCTCGCGGGCGCCGCGATCGGAGCGCTCGTCCTCGCGAGCCTCTCGGTCGCGTCGGCGGCGACAGCCGCCGGACCCGTGACCACGACCGAGCACTACTCGTTCGAGAACTGGGCCTGCGGATATCCGATGCAGGTCGACGGACAGTTCACGAGCAGGTTCCGCGAGCGACAGTCACCGCAGGGAGAGCGCACGCTCGTCCATGAGAACTTCCAGTTCGCCGAGACCTGGACCAATGCAGCCGGCGCCTCGTTCTCCGTGTCCGGCAAGGTGAACTCGAAAGACCTGAAGAGCACGCCGATCGGCGGATCGACGTACGACGTGACGTTCCAGAGCTCCGGCCAGCCGCAGGTCGTCACGGCCGGAGGCGTCGTGATCTCACGCGATCGGGGCAATCTCAGGTATCACTTCACGACCGACATCCAGACCGGCGCCTTCGAGTTCCTCGGTGCCGAGGTGAACGGACCGCATCCCGGATTCTCCACCGACCTGTGCAAGACCGTCGCGCCCATCACGGGCAACACCTCAGCCGAGCATCACACTCCGCGCCCGCTCGGCACGACTGCCGCCGGGATGGGCTACTACGAGTACCTCCCGCCGTCCTACGCCGTCGACGGCGCCGCGAGCCCGCTCATCATCCACGCGAACGGGTACGGCGAGAACGGGGACGGTTCGGCCGCAGGGCTCGAGAACGTCCTGGGAACCGGCATCCCGCGATTCATCAACGTGGGCGGATGGCCGCTCGATCGGCCATTCGTCGTGCTGTCCACTCAGCACATCGAGCAGCCGCCCGGAATCCCGATCGTGTGCGACGACGTGCCGTGGGGCGGCTCGTGCATCATGCAGAAGCAGCACGATCTCGGACATCCCGCCGTGTCCCCGTGCACGACGCCCGGCGAGCTCCACGACTTCATCGCCTACGCCGTGGCGAATTACAACGTCGATCCCGACCGCGTCTACGTGACGGGCCTGTCCTGCGGTGCATTCGGCGTCTGGGAGTACCTCGCCGCGTACGGCGACGAGCAGGCCGCCGCCGCCGTTCCGATCGCAGGCGACGGCCGGCCGGCCTGGGCGACGGCCGGCTGCGGGCTCGGCGCGGTGCCGATCTGGGCTTTCCACGGCGAGTTCGACGATGTCGTGAATCCTCTCGGCAGCATCGACCCGATGACCGCACTGAGCGGATGCCCCGGTGTGACGCCCGACCGCGCACAGTTGACGATCTACCCGGGACTGATGCACGACGGATGGGACCAGGCGTACAGCGGAAGCGAGGGCGACGACATCTACTCCTGGATGCTGAGCTACACGCGCAGTTGAGAGCCGCGGGACCGAGCGTCACTTTTCAGGATCAGTGATGGCGCCGGTCGGCGACGAATCCTCCACGCGGTGATGCCAGCCCAGCTCGTCGGCCGTCGTGCGGCCCTCGTCGATGGCCTCCTTGCGACTCGAATGGCTTCGCGAGAGTTCGGGATGCCCCGCCACCTCGTTCTGCCACTGCCCACGGTTCGAACGGGTCACGACGGTGTTCGTGGTCTCGGTCATGCCACGCCACCAGTCGCCCTTCTCCAGAACCGCTTCCACGGCGAACGGGGCTGGGGCTCGTTCGGTGACTGGCGGATCGACATGCGCACCTCGGAGAGTCGGCGTGGGGAGAGCTTCCGGCCCCTCCCACCTATGAGGTTTCCGTGCGCCGGCGCACGTCGACCAGCTGGCGTGATCCACTCCCCCGCGGACTGTCAAGGGGATGCGTCCGAGCGCCCTCCTGGACGATGGTGAGCGCATGGACATCCACAACGCGCACCTCGATGGAGGGCTCGACGACGACGATCGCACCGCGGCGATCGAGCGCGTAGCCGCCGAGGTCGAAGACGACATCCGGCACGGCCGAGTGACGGATGACATGAGTCGGCTGCTCACCGAGCGACTCGAGGCAGCCGGCATCTCTCTCGCTCCCGCCGCGATCGACGAGCTCGCCGAGGCGATCGAGACCGACGTGTCGCTGTAAGCGAGGTCGGCGCGATTCAGGCCCAGTCTTCGGCGAAGATGCCGACCGACTCCGAGAGGCGCGCGACGTCGTCCGCGCTCAGTTCGAGGTCCGCCGCCCTGGCCGAGTCGGTGATGGATGCCGCGCGCCGCGCCCCCGGAATCGGGATGACGTGCGGGTCGAGCGCGAGCTCCCACGCCAGCACGACCTGCTGCGGGCTTACCCCGTGCGCCTCGCCGACCTGACGGAACGCTGCGAACCGCTCGCCGACGCTGCGCGCTCCCCCGCCGGTACCGCCGAGCGGGCTCCAAGGCAGGAACGCGATGCCGCGCTCACCGCAGAAGCGCAGTTCGCCGTAGCTTCCGGGATGCCGCGGCGAGAACTCGTTCTGCACGCTCGCCAGGTTCCCCTCGCCGAGCACGTCGATCGCGATCTGGATCTCCTCGACGCTCGCGTTCGAGATGCCGACCGCACGCACGAGCCCTTCCTCGCGCAGCCTGCCGAGCGACCGGATGATGTCGCCGTAGACGAGCCAGCGGTCGGGTCGGTGGTACTGGTACAGCTCGATCTGGTCGACGCCGAGGATCTCGAGCGATTTCTCGACCGCCGAACGCAGGTACGCCTCGGAACCGTCGCGGCCCCACGCCTCCCCTTCGCCGCGCGTGATACCGCCCTTCGTGGTGACGAAGATGCTCGCCGCGTCCCCGTCCCACGTGCGCAGCGCCTCAGCGACGAGGCGCTCGTTGTGTCCCATCTCGTCCCACGCCGGCGCGTAGATGTCCGCCGTGTCGACGAGCGTGACGCCGGCGTCGAGCGCCGCGTGCATCGTGGCCACGGCGTCCTCGAACGACGGGTACTCCTTGTCGTTGTTCATCGACAGCGGCATGGCGCCGAGTCCGATCGCCGATACCTGTCGCCCTGCCAGAGTGCGCTGCTGCATGGGTTTCCTTTCGTATCAATCCAAGCCTGCCAGCCGAGCGCGCCTGGGCAATCCCGTCGAAGACGATCGGCGTGGCGTGGCGGGGCGGCCCTGCCCGAACAGCGCACCGTGCCGAGCTTCGCGCGGGCTGTTCCGGCGCCGCGTCTGCGCCGATCGGTCCCGACGCTGAGAATGGATCCCGCCGCGCGGTCAGCCCCCATCCACCCTCGCGAACGCATCCGCCGTTGTCCGCGGGCTGGCGGTTTGCGTGCGAGAGTCGGCGTCGCACCACCGTGCGCGTCAACCTTCTTTCACACACAATGGCGGCATGACAGCGCGGACGACCCTCGTCCGGATGTGGCGGGGCAGCATACGAAATGCGGATGCCGACGAGTACGTCGCCTATGTCGAACGGACCGGCATGCGGGAGTACCGCCTAACCCGCTCGCCGCCTTCGTCAGAAGCTGATACGGCCGGGTTGACGCATGGCAGTCAGCCGGCGGAGCGGATGAGGTTGACGAGGATGAACACGGCGACGAGCATGCCGATGATGGCGCCCGCCCAGCCGAGGGCAGCACCGGCGAGCTTGGCTCGCGTGGCGTCGATGCCGCCCAGGACGCCCAGCACGGTCGCGACGACGGCAAGGCCCAGGACCGTGGCCAAGAGGCCGAGCGTGAAGAAGACGGGGGCGAGCAAGACATCCGCGGTGAGGTCTGCAACCGACGCGGACGCCGCTGTGTAGACGGTCATCACGGCGGCGGCGAGCGCGAGCGCGAGCGACACGGCGGATAGTGTGCTCATCCGGCGCGGTGCGGGTCCGATAGTCGGGGTGTGACCGGTATTGGCTT
Organism: Microbacterium alkaliflavum; assembly: GCF_044325405.1. NCBI lineage: Bacteria > Bacillati > Actinomycetota > Actinomycetes > Micrococcales > Microbacteriaceae > Microbacterium > Microbacterium alkaliflavum. The sequence continues at coordinate 815,424 of NZ_JBIQWL010000002.1, forward strand.
GGTCGCTCGGGATGGGCTCGCTTGTCGTCATGGCGCTCACTTTAGGGCCTAGGGAGATGCCGCTTGACGGGGCTGTGCGCGATGCCGCCCTCTATCTGCTGCCCGCACCGACGCCGGCCCTGCGCATGCCGTGGGCGCCTAGTCGACACGCACGCTGAGGGATCGGCTCGGGGGGTGCTGACCGACCCGTTCTCAAGCGGGCACTCCAACGATCGCTGGCAACGTCTCACGGACTCGGCCCTGACGCCCCGGTCGCGGCGTAACGTGAGTGCGTGCCAAGTTCACAGGGCGAACCTTGTGCAGGCCGGATCGGCTGATGGACGCCGCCACCCGGGCCGAACTGGCGGCCTTACGTCGCCGGGCGTACGCCCGGGACGCGGACATTGCCGGCGACTCGGTCGGGCTGGAACGTCTCGCCGAGCTCGAACAGCTCGCTCTCGCGGCCCGGGCGGAGACAGCACCGGTGCCGGCCGAGACGGCGGGCCTCCCGCGGGCCGCGATTCCCACATCCGGTTCCGGGACGCGTGGACGGCCCGCACCGGATCCCGTCACTCACGCGGGCCCGACGATTGTCGGGCGTGCACCCGGCCGACTCGGGCCCCGCCGTCGACTGATCGCCGGCCTCGTTGCCTCGGTCGCGCTGCTGGCGGTCGCCTTCGGCCCGCTCAGTGACCTGCAGACGGCGCCGAACCCGACCATCGCGGACGCAGCGACCGCGTCCCCGACCGCCAGACCCGCGACGGCCGATCTCACGGGGACCGAACACGTGATCATCCCCCTCGTGGTCGATAGACGGAGCGGTGAGTTCATCGACGTCTCGCCGCGGCCCGATATGCCCGTGTTCCTCGCCAACGACGTGACGACCTGGGTTCAGCCCCTCGGCGTCCACTACGGATGGACGCTCTCGGCCGCGGGGATATCAAGCGGGCAAGAACGGGAGAACTGCCTGCTGCTGACCAACGGTTCCACGATCGAAGCGAAGTGCAGGCCCCGCGCTGAAACTGCGGACGGAGCGCTCAGAATGTCGCTGGGCTACGGCAACCTCGCCGACCATCAGCGGCCCCAGGGCATGACACCCGATCAGCGGGTGACCTTCACATGGGGCGACGGGGCATACATATCTATCAAGATCACCGACGGCAGCAGACCGTGACCCAATCAGTCGCTACGAGACAACGTCTCTGCCAGCCAGCGATCGGTCCGCCTCATCGTTCACGGGCCGCCCCAGTTCGGTTGCGACCGCAGGACCGATACGACCTCTCGCTGGCCCGAACAGACACGCCGACCAACGCCATCAAACCTTCAGCGCCTGACGCGTCGCAAGCAAGACGACCGGCTGCCGCACGGTGACCGACTCGCTTCCGCGCCTGCGGTTCGCCCCTTGCCGGTTGCAGAACAGCGTCACGGAGCCATCACGATCACAGGACTGAGCCAGTCGGCCCGACAGCGCGGCAGCCGCGCAGCACGGCGACCGGCGAGCACATCAGGTCGGAAGGCGGGCGACGAACGCCGCGACCGCCTCCGCGAGCACGTCCGGAGCGGAGTCATTCGCCGCGTGAGCCTGGCCCATCAGGTCGGTCTGCTCGGGTGAACGGGGCAGGACAGCGGCGAGCTGGGCGCTTCGATCGCGCAGATGGCGGGGGCTCTTGGCCCCGGTGATCAGCAGTACGGGCAGCTCTACGCCTGCGAAGCGCTGGAGCCCGACCGGCAAGGCATCGAGCATCTCATCGTCGGCGATCTGTCCCTCGGCGAAGTCGGCGAACAGGCGCCGAGCCGGAGGCATCGCCATGAGAACTGCGGTGAGCGGTCTCGGCATCCCGACGAGGTCCGTCAGGTGAATCCGCATGGCGCGCACCGGATGACCGTCGTCGAGCGCCGCCCGAGCGCGGTGGAGGGCCGCGGCGCCCTTCACGCCATGGGTGACGTCCAGGGGCGGCTCGTAGAGGACGAGAGCGGCGAAGGGACGGGGGTCTGCAAGCGCCGCCTCGATCGCGACCGCGGCTCCCGACGAGTGGCCCACGAGCACGACGGGCTCGCGGGCCGATGTCGCCACCGCGCGCGCTTCGGCCACCTCGATCTCCACCGCGGCGGCGCCCCGTGCAGGGGGCGCCAGGCGGTAGGTCGGGCGGGTGTAGCGCAGGACGCTGAAGAACGCGGCTAGTTGGTCTGCGACGCCCTCCCACGACGTGCGGTTGCCGGTACCGCCGTGAACGATGACGATCGGGCGCCCCGTTCCCTGTGTCACGACCTCGATGTCGCCGGCCGGGCCGGGCACGTGGGACACCGTCTCGAGGGGCGCGTCCTCCGGGCGGGGACGACGGGACATCCGCCGATCCGACGCCGGCTGCACATCATCGTTCGCCACGGGCCGAGTGTAACCGCGGGCGCACGCGGGCCCGACCGAAGGGCCTTGCGGCACCGACCCGGCCGCGACGATCTCCAAGGACGAGAACCTCCACATGATCTTCTACCGCAACATCGTCTCCGCGGCGCTGGACATCGCGCCCGATGCCACGATGCAGGCGATCACCAAGGAGGTCATCGGCTTCGAGATGCCGGGAGCCACGATGGCGGGCTTCCGGCGCAGCTCGATGATGATCGCGAAGGCCGGGATCTACGACCAGCGCCTTCACTACGACGGCGTGATCATGCCTGTGCTGCGGCACTGGCGCGTCCTGGACCGCACCGACTTCGGACCGGAGGGCGAGCAGGCCCGCGAGCAGCTGGCGCAGCGTCGGAGGCACGAGGTTGATCCCGAACCAGGTCTTCCGTCCCACCGCCGGATCCGAGCCAGCGAGGTCGATCGACTCCTTCTCGCGCAACCCGGTCCGCCCTGACAGGGATCGCTCGCGATCACCCGGGCCGCAGCGCCCTCAGGTGCGGTCGTGGAGGGTGACGTGGTAGCCGTCGGGATCGGCGAACGTGAAGGTGCGACCGAACGGGCCGTCGATCGGCGACGTAACGATGGTGTGGCCGGCGGCGTGGAGGGCGTCGTGGATCGCCTGGACATCGGTGGCGTGGAGCCAGATGGCGGCGCCGATCCCTGGCTGGGCGACTGACGTGAGATCGGTGCCGGGCACGATGTCCCGCAGCGCGAAAGCGATGGGCGACGTGTCGAACACGACGGCGTGAGGCGGTCCCGCCGGTGAGCGCACCAGGCCGAGGTACTCCTCGTAGAACGCCCGGGACGCGTCGAGATCACGAGTCTGGAGCGAGATGAAGTCGGGGCCGGTGGCGGGCATGAGAACTCCTTCAACCTATGTCAGTTATTTGACATCGATTCTATGTCAGAATGCTGACATGGTGCAAGACGGAGCAAGCATCGACCTGGAGACATCCCTCGGCTACGCCCTGAAGGAGACCGCGAGCGCTCTTCGCGCCGCCATGGAGGCCGTACTGCGGCCGCTGGGGATGACCGTGACCCACTATTCGTGTCTGGAACTGCTGGCTCAGCGCCCGGGACTGTCGAACTCGGAGCTCGCGCGCGGCGCGTTCGTCACCCGGCAGTCGATGAACGTGCTGCTGCAGGCCCTGGAGAGGGAGGGATACGTGACCCGCCCGGCGGCGGCGCCGATCGGAAAGGTTCTCCCCACCCGGCTCACCCCGCGCGGTAGACAGAGCCTCGAGGCAGCGTCCGCGGCAGTGCGCTCGGTCGAACTCAGGATGCTCGGCGGCATGACCGCGGACGAGCAAGCGCAGGCGCTCCGCATCCTGCAGACCATGATCCAGTCCCTTCGCACCGACCAGGACGGTGCTCGTGCCGAACCTTCGCCGGGCGGTGGGGACAGGGACACGGTTGGTCGCACGTAGCGTCCACCCGCTGACGGCGCCAGTATCCCAGGCGTGTACATCACAGATGGGCTGGAGTACCCGTCCGGAGCGAGTGAGCGATCGATCGATCTCTTAGTGAGGCGAGATGCGTGTCATCAGGATTCTCGTTCTGGGTGCCGCCGTCATGTGCCTCACCGCATGTGCGCCCGGCGACGCGCCCGCGCCGGACCCGAGCGAATCGACTGACGCCCGCTGAGGGGTGGGTCGGATGAGCTAACGCGGGAGTTTGTTGGGGCCGGTCGCGGTGACCAGTCGCTGCGGCACCCAGTCTTCGACGTGATGGATGCCGTCGAACGTGCCGCCCTGCAGTTCGATCACTGTGCGCAACGGCCGCTGGTGGAACTTCACGTGGGTGAAGTCTTCGAAGAGGATGTAATACGGCTCGTTCCATCGGTTCTGGAACTGCTGTCCCGTCAGCGCCTCACGGTGCCGACGGGAGAACTCCTCTGCCTCCTCGCCGACCACGAGCCCGAAATGCTCCATCCCCATCTTGTAGACGCGCTGGTGGACAGGTGGGATGAGCTCGATCAGTGGGATCTCCGCACCGCTCTTCACCCTGAGCGGGCTCTTCAGCAGAAGCATCGACATCGGGCGACCGTTCCAGATCCCCTCCACGTTCGCGTCGGAGTAGCGCTCCAGCAGCGTCCTCACGTGGACGTACTGATCCCACTCGGGCACCCGGAACGCGAGGTGGCTGAACGCGTAGGGATCGATGTCTATCCCGCGAGCGATGAGCCGGGATCGCTGCAACGCGACGAATCCTTGGTAGTCACCGATGACATCTGCGATCGGATCGACCATCACACTCTCCCCTCAAAGCACCCCGGTGCTGCCGGACCGCGGTTCACGTGGAGGTCCGGAGACAGCGTAGATAACCCAGGCGTTCATCCGACAGGGGTCCGTCGATACGCAGATCGCAACCTCCACACCACTGGTGCTACCTCCCCAGAGGGCCCGGGAGCGCGTCAGCGCATCGGGAGGGCTTGCCGCCGCTCGACGGTCAGCACCAGACTTGGGCAACCCCGTGCTGTGGACCGGGGACGACCATCTGGAGTCTGACATGACCGGTCTCGGAAAGCAGTTGCTCCGCCGCAAGCCCATCATCTTCCAACTCAAGCACCACAAGGGCGAGGAGCTCGAACGCAGTCTGGGCACCTTCCAGCTCATGATGTTCGGCGTGGGCGCCACGATCGGCACCGGCATTTTCTTCGTCCTCAGTGAGGCGATCCCTCTCGCGGGGCCGGCCGTGATCTTCTCGTTCCTGCTCGCCGCTGTCGCTGCCGGACTGGCCGCGGTGTGCTACGCGGAGCTCTCCTCGTCGATCCCGGTCAGCGGGTCGAGCTACTCGTTCACGTACCACGCACTCGGTGAGGGTGCGGCGGTCCTCGTCGGTGGCTGTGTGCTGCTCGAGTACGGCGTCGCCGTCTCGGCGGTGGCCGTCGGGTGGAGCGGCTACTTCAACGAACTGCTGCACCAGCTCTTCGGCTGGCAGCTGCCGGCGGAGCTCTCGACGTCCTTCGTGCCGGGCGATGACGGCGCCGCGACGGGCGGCATCATCAATCTGCCGGCGGTCGTGCTGGTGATCCTGTGCATGCTGCTGCTGATCCGCGGCGCATCGGAGTCGGCGACGGTCAACGCGATCATGGTGTGCATCAAGCTGGGTGTGCTGTCGATGTTCATCGTCATCGGCTTCTCGGCGTTCAACGCCGACCACTTCTCGAACTTCCTCGGTCAGGCATCCGGTATCAGCGGTGCCGCCGGGGTCATCTTCTTCTCCTTCATCGGACTGGATGCCGTCGCGACGGCCAGCGAGGAGGTGAAAGACCCGCAGAAGGCGATCCCGCGCGCCATCATCGGCGCCCTGCTGATCGTCACGACGTTCTACGTGCTGGTGTGCATCGCCGGCCTGGCAGCGGAACCGGTGGAATGGTTCGCCACTCCCGAAGCAGGCGAGGCAGGCCTGGCGAAGATCATGGAGAACGTCACCGGCACCCCGATCTGGGCGACGATCCTCGCCGCCGGCGCGGTGATATCGGTCTTCTCCGTCACACTCGTGACGCTGTACGGCCAGACGCGCATCCTGTTCTCGATCTCGCGCGACGGAATGGTCTCCAAGAAGTTCCTCGCCGTCAGCCCGAAGTACGGCACACCGGTCTACAACACGGTCGTCGTGTCGATCCTGGTCGCCCTGGTCGCCGGCTTCGTTCCCTCCGACTACCTGTGGGACAGTGTGTCGTTCGGAACGCTCGTCGCCTTCAGCGTCGTCGCGATCTCGCTGATGGTCCTGCGCCGCCGGCGCCCCGATCTCGAGCGCCCCTTCAAGGTTCCCCTCTACCCCGTCGTGCCGATCCTCACCGTGGCCGTGTGCGTGTACGTGCTGACGAGTCTCCGCCCGATCACCTGGATCATCTGCGTGAGCTGGCTCGCGCTCGTCTTCGTCTTCTATCTGCTCTACGGGCGCAAGCACGCCACGCTCAGCAACTACACCTCTGACGAGGAGATCTCGGAGCCGATCCACCCGGAGGCCGAGGTATGACGTACGTCGTGGGCTACGGCCCCCACAAGCACGATCGCAGCGCCATCGAGCTCGCCTGCCAGCTGGCGCGCTCCCTCCCCGAGCCGGTGGTCGCCGTGTCGGTCGTGCCCCGCGGCTGGGGAACCCCGGGCGCCGGCGGCACCGATCGCGAGTACGAGCAATGGGCCGCGGGCGAAGGAGACGACAGCGCAGCCCTCGCGCTCGCGGACCTCGCGCAACACTCCGCGGTCGACGGATCGGCGGTGTGGGTGGCCGGAAGGTCGGTGCCTCAGACCCTCATCGAACAGGCCGCCGAGAGGGATGCCACGATCCTCGTGGTCGGCTCGGGGGGCGACGCCGAACCCGGCCGCATCCGCCTCACCTCGAAGACCGACCGGCTGGTCCATTCGTCGACCGTGCCCGTCGCCATCGCCCCTCGCGGATACCGCACGTCCAGCGCTGTGACGAGGATCACCGTGGGCTTCCGCGACGACGATGCGAGCTGGTCACTCTTGACCCGCGCGGCCGAGATCAGCAAGAGGGCTTCGGCACGACTGCGCGTCGTGACCTTTCTCGTGAATCCTTCGAGACGTCCGGTCACCAACACGGTCAGTCACGCCGAGACCCAGGTCGTCAATCTGTGGGCGGCGCAGGCGGCGGCCGCTCAGGGCGAGGCGGCGGACCATCTGACGTCGATGGGCTTCACGGGCGCCAATCTGCAACTGATCACGGCCGAGGGTGCCGATTGGGGCGCAGCCGTGGACTCGGTCGACTGGGCCGATGGCGACGTGCTCGTGGTCGGCTCGTCGTCCACGCACCGGCTGGCTCAGGTCTTCCTCGGCTCGAGCGCATCCAAGATCCTCCGCCACTCCCCGGTGCCGGTCGTGGTCGTCCCAGGGGCGGCCGTCGGGTAGCGGGTGACAGGAAGGGACCGCGGCAAGACCCGTCGGCGCCTTCGCTGGCCGCCCAGGGCACCGGCTCGATGACGGACCCGTGCTCGCCCCCGCCTGGAAGACTGGGTGGATGCTGGACTTCGAGCTCGCGCGCATCCCCGGCGGAGCTGTCCAGCTGCATGATGCACGGCGCCGACGGCGGTGGACAGTCGACCTCGAACCATTCGAGCTCGGTGTCTACCCTGTGACGCAGGAGCAGCTGGCCGAGATGCTCGGGGAGGCGCCATCTCACCCCCGCCGACCCGCGAGCGACGTGAGCTGGCTGCGCGCGATCCGCTTCTGCAACGCCGCTTCGGAGTGGGAGGGGCTCGACCCGGTCTACACCTTCGACGGGGAAACGGTGGCGTGGGACGTCGAGGCCGACGGCTACCGCCTTCCCACGGAAGCGGAATGGGAGCACGCGTGCCGCGCGGGTTCGACGGGTCCGCACTACGGGCCGCTCGCCGACGTAGCGTGGACGAGTGCCGACGGTGTCGGCTTCCCGCAGAACGTCGGAGGGAAGCTCCCGAACCTCCACGGCCTGTTCGACACGCTCGGCAACGTGTGGGAGTGGTGCTGGGACCTGCTCGATCCCGCGCGGTACGGCGACTACCGCGTCTTCCGCGGAGGAGGATTCGCGGATGACGCGTGGAGCGTCCGCGCGTCGACTCGGCGCGGCGGCGCCCCGCGCATGCACCACGACGACGTCGGCCTCCGCGTCGCGCGCGGTTCATTCTCGACGGCGGGCGAAGCCCAGGGATGGTCAGCGTCGGCTGATCGGGAACGCGCGTCGATCGACGATCCCCTTCCGCCCGGCTGGACCCCTCAGCGTTAGCGGAGCCGGACGCTCCTACGGTGTCCACCACGGCCGCATCGGACGGTCACCATCGTCGCCGGTACCCCGGGAGTTGACGGCCAGCACGTGGTGCAGTTCGATCCCGCCCGATTCGAAGGCGAGCCGTGATCCGGCCATGTACAGGCCCCACACCTTGGCGGCGGGAAGTCCGATCTCGGCGACTGCTTCGTCCCAGTGCTCGACCAGGTTGGCGCACCAGTCGCGGAGCGTCAGGGGGTAGTGGGGGCGCAGGTTCTCCTCGTGCAGCACTTCGAGGCCGGCATCCTGTGCTTCGGTGATGATGCGGCCGGAACCGGTCAGCTCGCCGTCCGGGAAGACGTAGCGATCGATGAAGCCCTGGGCCGAGGGCTCTGCCTTGTTGTCGCAGCGGGTGATGCAGTGGTTGAGCAGCAGGCCGCCCGGACGCAACCGCGAACGCAGGAAGCGGAAGTACGCCGCGTAGTTGCGCACCCCGATGTGCTCGAGCAGCCCGATCGACGACACCGCGTCGAACCCCGTCTCGGCGATGTCGCGGTAGTCGCCATAGCGGACCTCGGCACGCTCGCCGAGCCCTTCCTCCGCGATGGCGCGCTGCGCCCAGGAGGTCTGCTCGCGCGACAGCGTCACGCCGACCGCCCGGACCCCCCGGCGCGCGGCGTAGCGCACCATGCCTCCCCATCCGCATCCGACGTCGAGCAGCCGGTCGCCCGGCTTGAGCCGCAGCTTCTCGAAAACGAGCCGATACTTGTTCTCCTGCGCTTCCTCGAGCGAAGCGTCGAGGCGCGGATAGCACGCGCACGTATACGTCATCGACGGGCCCAGCACCCATTCGTAGAAGGTGTTCGAGACGTCGTAGTGATGGTGGATGGCCTCGGCGTCGCGGGTCTTGCTGTGCCGCAGGCCTCCGGCGATGCGCCGCCAGCGCGGCGGCACCTCCTGCGGAGGCGGTGCGATCGGCCGCAGATGCTCGAAGCCGATCGAGCGCACGATGCGGGCCATGAGCCGCGCGGGAGGCCGCGTGAACTCGAGGCTCTCGGCGAGCGCTTTGAGCAGCTCGTACGGGTCGCCGGGGTGCACCCCCTGGATGTCCAGATCGCCCGCGACGTACGCGCGAGCGAGCCCGAGATCGCCGAACCCGGTGACGAGGTAGGTCGTGCCGCGGGGCGTCTTCAGATCGATTCCGAAGGGCGCGTCCTCGGGCCCGGCCGAACTGCCGTCGTACGCCGTGAAACGCAGCGGCAGTCGACCCCCCGCGAAGATCTCGAGCACCTCCGCGAGAGTCAGCTTGCCTGGCTCCGCTTCGGCCGGGTCTGCCGCGTCGCCGGTCGCGGCATCCGACCGGTCCTTGAATGTCGTCATCGTCGTTGCACAGCCTTCTCATAGAGCCCGAGCAGTCGCGCGGCGGGGTCGTATCGCGTCTTCACCGACCGATAGTCGGCACCGCCGTAGAGCTTGTCGAAATCGTCTCGCGCGTAGTACGCATCCGAATAGAGCGACTTGTGCCCGTCCAGATCGCTCACCCTGCGCTCGATGAGCCGGTTCGTCTCGCCGTCGGTCGCCCCGATCGGCACCGTCGACCAGAAGCCGACGTTGACGTACGTCTCGCGCGGACGGAGGGGGTACAGCGGCCAGGATTCACCGTCGCGCAATCGCAGTGGACAGAGCCAGATCGGGGCGATCGGCACGTTCCCGAGGAACCATTCGACGAACTCGGCGCATCGCTCGATCGGCACTTCGATGTCCTGGATGACGCGCTCACGCGCAGGGCGGCCGTGCAGCCTCTCGAGGCGATCGCCGATGTCGAATCGGCGTTCCAGCCTCATGAGCCTGCCGTACGTGGCGCTGCGCAGGTAGCGCCGCGGCCACAAGCGACGGACGAGAGGATGCTGCGCCCCGAATGCCGCCGAGCACCAGAACCAGTCGGTGTCCCACCGCCACAGGTAGTCGTGGATGGTGAGCCGGTCCTCTTTCACGACCTGGTCGTGCTGGATAGATCGGTAGTAGATCTGTCGGCCGGTGTAGTCGCTGACGGGTCCCGGCGCCGCGGTCTGGGTGCCGACGCACAAGTAGCACTCGTCGGCGCTGAACACGACGCCGTCGAGGTAGTCGACCGGCAGGTCGTCCAAGCGATGCGTCGTGACGATGCGGTCCATCGCTGCGATCAGATCGGCGATCGCATGGAACCTCACATGCGCGAGCGCCACGAACGGCTTGGCGGTCTCGAGCTCGATCCGCAGGCGCACCGCGTAGCCCAGCGTGCCGTACGAGTTGGGGAACGCCCGATACAGGTCGGCATTCTCGCCGGGCGATGCGGTGACCACCTCTCCGGCGCCCGTGAGGATGTCCATTTCGAGCACAGACTCGTGCGGCAGCCCGCTGCGGAACGACGTCGACTCGATGCCCAGGCCCGTCACCGCGCCACCGAGTGTGATCGTCTTCAGCTGCGGCACGACAAGCGGGACCAGCCCGTGAGGCAGCGTGGCGGCCACGAGATCCTCGTAGGTGCACATGCCCGCCACGTGTGCCGCGCGCCCCGCGGGATCAACGCTGATCACTCCCGTCAGTCCCGATGTGTCGAGGCCTGCGGCAGCCGTGCTCGCACGCGTGCGGAACAGATTCGAGGTGCGCTTCGCGAGCCGGACCGGCGCGCCCTGCGGCACCGCGCGATAGCTCTCGACCAGCCGCCGCACGCCGGCGGCGTGAGCAATGCGGGCGTCGGTCGCGGGAACGGACACGGCCCCACGCTAGTCCGCGGCGGCGTTCGGGTGAAGGATGCCGCTTCCGGCCGTTCTGCAGACATTCGAGCCTCGGCACCAGCGACCCCCATCCAGGTGACATGGAGCCGCTTCGGCATCTCCGCCGGCTCGCCGTGATGACTGAATGTCCGGGGGTCTCGTTACCGTCGTCCGAGTGGCAGTAAGCGATGCGCTCGCCGGGCTGGATCCGGCACAGCTTGAGGCCGTCGAGCACGGCGAGGGGCCGCTTGTGGTCGCGGCGGGGGCCGGCACTGGGAAGACGCGCGTGCTCACCGCACGGGTTGCGCGGCTGCTCGAGGCGGGGGTCGTGCCTGAACGGATCCTGCTGCTGACGTTCACCCGGCGTGTGGCATCCGCGATGCTCTCCCGCGCCGCGGTGATGTGCGGCGATGCCCAGGCCGCGCAGCGCATCGCCGGCGGCACGTTCCATGCTGTCGCGCATCGCATCATCGCCGAGCATGCACAGCATCTGGGGCTGGAAGACGTGACGGTCATCGACCCCGACGACGTCATCGACCTGATCGACCTGCTGCGTGCGGAGCACGGGCTCGACGGCACCGAGGTGCGGCTGCCCACGACACGGACCATCGCCGACATCGCCTCCCGCGCGATCAACACCCAGACCCCGGCCCGCGCCGTCATCGAAGAGCAGTTTCCCTGGGCGCTCGAGCATGTCGATGCGATCGCGGGCCTCTTGCGCCATTACCGCGACCGCAAGCGCGAGCGTGGCCTGCTCGACCTGGACGATCTGCTCATCGCCTGGCGGGCGCTGGTCGCTGATCCCGACGTCGGAGCACGGCTGCGGGCGCGCTGGGACTGGGTGCTCGTCGACGAATACCAAGACGTCAATCAGCTTCAAGTCGACATCGTGCGCGGGCTCAGTCCCGACGGTCGCGGGCTCACGGTCGTCGGCGACGACGCGCAGGCGATCTACGCATTCCGGGGGGCGAGCGCGGGGCACCTGCTCGAGCTCATCGAGGCGTACCCCGACGCCACGCTCGTACGCCTCGAACGCAACTTCCGTTCCACGCAGCCGATCCTCGACCTCGCGAACCAGGTGCGCCCGGGCGAACTGAGGCTGCGGCTCGTCGCCGACCGTCCGCAGCCGGGCGTCCGACCGACGCTGGTCACGTGCCGCAACGCCGACGACGAGGCCCGCACGATCGCGGACCGCATCCTCGCCGCGCACGTCGACGGCACCCCGCTGCGTTCGCAGGCTGTGCTGATGCGCACCGGATCCCACAGCGCGCAGCTCGAGGTCGAGCTGAAGGTGCGGGCGATCCCATTCCACAAGTTCGGCGGGATCGGGTACCTGGAGACGTCGCATGTGCGCGACCTGCTGGCGACCTTCCGCGTGGTGCTCAATCCGGCGGACGAGGTGTCCTGGTACCGCCTGCTCACACGGCACCGCGCGATCGGGAAGGCGAGTGCACGCGGACTCGCCGGGATCCTCGCCGACGGGGGCGTCGATCGCGCGGCCGACGCGGTCGCGGCGGCACCGGCGAAGGCGCGCACCGGGCTCGCGTCGACACTGTCGCTGCTCGGCGCCGTCGACTCCACGACGGCCATCCCGGAGTTGGTCGAGACGTGCCGCGGCGCGGTCGATCCGCTGCTGCGCGCGCACTATCCGGATTGGCACCGTCGGGTGACGGAAGTCGACGGCATCGCACAGGCCGCCGCTCAGCAAAGCGATCTCCGCATGTTCGTGAGCGAGCAGGCGATCGACCCGGTGAACGTCGCCGGCGACTGGGCGAAGCAGCCGCATCTCGATGAGGACAGGCTGACCCTGTCCACGATCCACTCCGCGAAGGGCCTGGAATGGGACGCGGTGCACCTCCTTCGCGCGAACGACGGGGCGATGCCCTCGGACATGGCTCTCAGCTCGCGCGTAGGCCTCGCCGAGGAGGAGCGCCTCTTCTACGTCGCGCTCACCCGCGCACGCGACACCCTCGACGTGTACGTGCCCTCGCAGCTGCCCACGCATCCCACCGCGTTCATGGCCAAGCACGTCGCCGCGAAGCCCAGCAGGTTCCTGACCGAGTCCGCACGCGCTCTCATGGAGTCTGTCAGCACCGCCGCCGTCACGCCCGAGCCTGCGATCGAGCGGGCCGTGGCAACGCGGCGCGTGCGCATGGATGAGTTCGACGAGCTATTCGCCTGATCTGCCTCGGCGAGACATCGGGTCGAGCGACCGCGCGGGAGGACGCGGGCTATTCGTGGCGTTCTGCGGGTCGCGTCTTGTGCGTCGGCGAGTCCCACCGGCGCAGGGCAGGCGGCGGATCGGGTCTGTCATCGTTGCCTTCGCGCTCGACGATGACGAGACGTGATGCCGGGGCGCGATCACCGCTTTGCTCGGGAGACTGCGTCATCGCTCTACCTCCTGAGGCGACAATGCGCCGGATGACCGGCACTGTCAAGAGAGATGCTCACGTCCGACTCGACAACGACCCGGGGTGGATCCTGCAGCGGCACCGGATCGCTTCCACGACGAAGCCCCCGCGCGAACGTGTCGGGCGGGGGCTCGCTTTGGTATTTCAGCGATCGCGGGTGCTCATGAAACTGTCCTTCCGTCAGGAACAAGGCGAATCTAGTCATCTATCGGAGCTTTGACAACGATGCGGCCGGCAATCACATCGCTCTCTAAGACGACAGATAGGGTGGCGAGGTGACAGCGCCCGCTCTGCCGAGCCCCGGCCCGGTACCGCGGCCGGGCGCCATCTACTTCCTCGGGCGGGTGGTGCTGCGGCCGCTGTTCTGGCTGTTGTACCGTCCGCGCATCGTCGGTCGAGGCAACGTGCCTGCGGGTGGGCCGGTGCTGCTGGCGAGCAACCATCTCGCGTCGCTGGACACGGTCATCATCCCGACATCCGCGGCACGCCCGGTGCAGTTCCTCATCAAGTCGTCGTATTTCACGGGCTCCGGGATGCTCGGCCGCTGCAAGCGCTGGTTCTTCACATCGATCGGCGGTGTCCCGGTCTACCGCGCGACCGGTCGCGATGCGAGAGCCGCGCTCGACGCAGGCAGCAGCATCCTGCGGGCCGGCAGCGTGTTCGCCGTGTTCCCGGAGGGGACCCGCTCACGCGACGGGATGCTGCACGAGGGTCACGGCGGCGCGGCATGGATGGCGCGCGACACCGGCGCCGCGGTCGTGCCCGTCGGGCTGATCGGGACCGGCACCGCCAAGCCCCTGAGCCACCTCCTGCCAGGAAGGCCGCGCCTCGAGGTGCACTTCGGCGAGCCGCTCGACCTGACCGATCTGCAGGACGTGCCGGACGGCAAGGCCCGTCGCGAGATCACCGAGCGCATGATGGTCGCCATCGCACGCCTGAGCGGACAGGAGCGCTCCGGCAGCCACAACGCGACATCGCGCGACTGAGCCTCCAGGCGTCGATGGACGACCGATACGGCGGCGCCCCCGAATTCGCCTCGGCCGATCCGGCGATCGCGCCCGATCGAGTGGCCGGGACGATCCCCGTCGACGTGCCGGAGCTGGCAGGACATCGGGCACGTGCGATCCTGGATGCCTGACTGCAGCGCGTCGCAACGAAAGGCCCCGCCGTGAAGATCGCCCTCCTCCAGCGGTTCGTCGTGCTCGTCGACAACGACCTCCACTTTCCGCGCGCAGCCGATGCCCTCGGCATCCCACTCCCCTCGCTCTACTCGACCGTCGAGAAGCTCGAGGAGGAGGTCGGTCATCCGCTCATCGCCGGCGAGAAGACGAACCGGACGCTCACGCCTGCGGGCAGGCTGCTGCTCGACGAGGCGCGGGAGCGGATCGCCGCCGAGCCGACCGCGGAGCCGAAGCCGGTCGTGAAAGCGGGCGGCAAGGCCAAGGCGTCGAAAGGCAAGGGGCGGGCGCCCATCGTCAAGGGGCAGCCGAAACCGTACAAGAAGCGCCAGGGGCGGTAGCGCCTACAGCTCTGTGACCTGACCCGCCTCGACGCGCCAGCGCCGGTCGGTCTGCACCGTCGCGAGCATGCGACGGTCGTGGGTCACCAGCAGCAGCGTGCCGTCGTACGACTCGAGGGCCTGTTCGAGCTGCTCGATCGCCGGGAGGTCGAGGTGGTTGGTCGGCTCGTCGAGGACGAGCACGTTGACGCCTCGCGCCTGCAGGAGTGCCAGGCCGGCGCGCGTGCGCTCCCCCGGCGACAGCCGATCCACCGGCCGGCTGACGTGATCGGCCTTGAGCCCGAACTTCGCGAGCAGCGTGCGCACCTCACCCGACGACATCTCGGGCACGAGCGACTCGAACGCCGCTGCGAGCGGCTCGGAACCGGCGAGGAGAGCGCGCGCCTGGTCGATCTCGCCGATCTGCACGCTGGTGCCGAGTCCAGCCGTTCCCTCGGACGGAGCCTGGCGGCCCAGCAGCCCACGCAGCAGGGTCGACTTGCCTGCGCCGTTCGGGCCCGTGATGCCGATGCGCTCTCCCGCATTGACCTGCAGCGACACGGGACCCAGCGCGAACGAGCCCTGGCGGAAGACCGCGGAGCTCAGCGTCGAGACCACCGTGCTCGACCGCGGCGCCGAACCGATCGTGAACTGGAGCTGCCACTCCTTGCGCGGCTCCTCGACCTCCTCGAGCCGCGCGATGCGGCTCTCCATCTGGCGCACCTTCTGCGCCTGCTTCTCACTCGACTCCATCGACGCCTTGCGCTTGATCTTGTCGTTGTCGGGCGACTTCTTCATCGCGTTGCGCACGCCCTGGCTCGACCATTCGCGCTGCACGCGAGCCCGCGCGACGAGGTCCGCCTTCTTCTCCGCGAACTCGTCGTACTTCTCTCGGGCGTGCCGGCGAAGCGTCGCGCGTTCCTCGAGGTACGCGTCGTAGCCACCGCCGAACACGCGGTTCGAGCCCTGTGCGAGGTCGAGTTCGAGCACGCGCGTCACACAGCGGGCGAGGAACTCACGATCGTGGGACACCAGCACGACTCCCCCGCGGATGCCGCGCACGAACGCCTCGAGACGCTCGAGTCCGTCGAGGTCGAGGTCGTTGGTGGGCTCGTCGAGCAGCACGATGTCGAATCTGCTCAGCAGGAGCGCGGCGAGCCCGACGCGCGCCGCCTGTCCTCCCGAGAGGGATGTCATGAGGGCTTGATCGGGCGCGTCGCCGAGGTCGAGGCCGAGGTCGGCAAGCACGACAGGCAGCCGCTCGTCGAGGTCGGCCGCGCCGCTGGCGAGCCACCGCTCGAGCGCCGCCGAGTAGACGTCGGCGGGGTCGATGCCGTCGGTCGCCGGGTCTGCGAGGGCGGCGGCCGCGGCATCCATGTCCCTCGTCGCCTGCGCGCAGCCCGTGCGACGCTCGATGTAGGCGGCGACCGTCTCACCCGCGACGCGCTCATGCTCCTGCGGCAGCCATCCGATGAACGCGTCGGCCGGCGCGAGCGAGACCGTGCCGGCCTGCGGCTCGACGATGCCGGCGAGGAGGCGGAGGAGCGTGGACTTGCCGGCTCCGTTCGCGCCCACGACGCCGATGACATCGCCCGGCGCGACGGTGAGGTCGAGCGCATCGAAGAGGGTGCGGTGGCCGTACCCGCCGGCGAGGCCCTGGGCCACAAGGGTTGCGGTCATCCGTCAATCCTCCCATCGAGCGGGCAGCACCCTGATCGCCCGACGTTACGCTTCCGACTTCGTGATCAAGGGCGAGTACTGACGCTCGGCTCCGGCGTCCGAACCCCCGCGTACCATCACGGCATGGCGACCCTCGACGACGTGCGCACCATCGCGACCGAGCTTCCCGGCAGCGAGGAGCGCGCGACCACGGGCGGCGCGGCCTGGTTCGTGCGCAACAAGCTGTTCGCGTGGGAGTGCCACCCCTGGCCGAGCATGCCCGAAGACATCCGCGAGCTGTGCGCCGCCGAACTCGTGGTCGGCGTGAAGGTCGCCGACCGCCTCGACGCCCTTGCCCTCGTCGAGATGGAGCCCGGCGTCTTCCTGCGCACGACGACGCCGTGGGGCGAGCCGAAGGTCGCATTCCGCATGGCCGGCATCGACGACGACCACCTCGCCGAGCTCGTCACCGAGGCGTGGCGCGCCCAGGCGCCGAAGTATCTGCGGCGCGAGTTCGACGGGCTCGACGCCTGAGCCCGTCGTCTCTTCCCGTCACTCGACCCTCCCGTGCTGCAGCTCCCATCGCTCGGCCGCGCGGGCTCCAGCCGTGAGGAGTCGATCGAGTCGGAGGAAGTCCCGCGCGAGGATCCAGTGCCATCCCCACACGGGGAGCCACCCGACCTGCCAGCGCAATGAATCGCCGAGCTCGCCTTCGTACTCCGCGTGCACGCGTGTGCACGATCCTGAGCCGGTGCACGCGTATTCGACACGGGAGTTCCAGGGCGCGGATGACACCCAGACCACGCGCCGGTTCTCGTCGAGGAGATCGAGCCGGTCCACGAAGTGGATCCGGAACGGACCGATGCGGTCGGTCCCCATCCATCGCGTTCCCACACACGCAGGTCCGGCATCCATCTGCCTCCGGAACTCCACCGCCGGCGCGAAATCATGCCATTTCGTCGGATCGGCGAGGTAGGGGAAGACCGCCGCGACCCCGTGGTTGACCGTCGCGTCGACCACGATGCGACGCGACCATCGCCGCCCGCTCGCACTCCGAGACAACCCGACCGTCGTCGAGATCCGATCGAGCTCGTCCCCACGGCGAGGCCCGTTCCCCACGGCGTCAGCGTACTCTCGCCGTCGCACCGGGCAACAGCGCCGTGTCACCGTGGCCCTCGCCGATGTGGCGACCGGTGCCCCAGGTGTACCATGCGGCTGTTCACCGCGCGGCCCGTCCACGTCGACGATCGGCCGCGGGATCGGGGGATCGATATGGCCACGAAGCTGCCGTCGTCGGGAGCAGCGCCCTCGGGTCAGTCACCCGGCTGCGACCCGTCCGGGCTGATCCTCGTGCATCGCATCTTCCGCTGGATGTACACGCAGCTGCCGACACTGATCCGCGAAGTCGGGCCGGCGGACCTCGATCGCGCCGCCACCGTGGGAGTGTACGCCAAGCTCTATTTCGACGCCCTGCACCTGCATCACGAGACGGAAGATCTCCTGCTGTGGGATCGCCTCACAGCCCGCGACCCCGCGTGCGTTGCGCACGTGGACCAGATGAAGGCTCAGCACGCCGACGTTGCGTCGCGGCTCACCCGGATCGAGCCCCAGCTCGCACCGTGGGTCGCTGCGGCAGATCCGGGCCTTCGCGATGCGTTCGCCGCGGACATCGAAGCGCTCCGCGACACCCTGTTCGTCCACCTCGGGCAGGAGGAGGACGACATCATGCCCGTCGCGGGAGCCGTGCTCTCCCAGCCGGAGTGGGACGAGCTCGAGACGCACACGCGCGCCACGCTCACCGCGCGCCGGAAGGAATGGCCGCGAGACGTCCTGTCGCTGCAGCTCGGCCTGCTGCTCGCGAGCGTTCCCGCGGCTGAGCGTGACGAGTGGTACCACGCAAACGTTCCAGCCCCCGTTCGGCTGCTCTACCTTCTGCTGCTCAAGCGCCGGTACGACAGCGCGATGCGCGAGCTCTACCCCGACGGCATCGTGCCGCCCATGGTCTGAGGCGAAGTCACTCGACCTCGTTCGCGAACTCCTCGATCCAGTCGACAGACTCGTCGCTGAGGTAGCGGGCGTCGAAGTCTTCGTCGTCCTCTTCCTCGTCGTCCTCGTCTTCCTCCGCGGGGCGCTCGCCGCCAGCTGCGTCGCGGGGCGCCCAGACGTCGTCGGCACCGGATGCCTCGACCGCCTCGTCGATCTGGGCTGCGATGTCAGCCGGCACCGCGTCGCCGTTGTTGGCGATCAGCCAGTCGCGCGTGTCGGGGTCGAGAAGAGGCCAGATTCCGTCGATGCCCATGCCCGCAAGTGTCACACCGACTCGAGCACCCGTCCATGGCTCAGGCGTGTACGCCGGGTATCGAGTCGGTGAAGTCGGGCGGTGTCTTCGACGGTGGCGGACTCGACCCGCAAGTCAGACGTTGAAGCGGAACTCGACGACGTCGCCGTCCTGCATGACGTAGTCCTTGCCCTCGAGGCGGGCCTTGCCCTTGGCGCGCGCTTCGACGACCGAACCCGTCGCGACGAGGTCGTCGAAGGAGATCACCTCGGCCTTGATGAAGCCCTTCTCGAAGTCGGTGTGGATCACGCCGGCCGCCTGCGGGGCCTTCCAGCCCTTGCCGATGGTCCAGGCGCGAGCTTCCTTCGGACCGGCCGTCAGGTACGTCTGCAGACCGAGCGTGTCGAAGCCGATGCGTGCGAGCTGGTCGAGACCGGACTCGTCCTGGCCCGTCGACGCGAGCAGCTCTGCGGCGTCAGCAGGGTCGAGATCGATCAGCTCGGACTCGATCTTCGCGTCGAGGAAGACGGCCTTGGCGGGTGCGACGAGAGCCTCGAGAGCAGCCTTGCGCTCGGCATCCGTCAGCACCGCCTCGTCGACGTTGAAGACGAAGATGAACGGCTTCGCGGTCAGCAGGCCCAGCTCCTTGATCGGCGCGAGGTCGATGCCCGACGCCGACAGCAGTTCGCCGCGCTGCAGCGCCTCCTGTGCGGCGACGGCGGTGGAGAGCACGACGGGGTCGAGCTTCTTGCCACGCACCTCCTTCTCGTACCGCGTGATGGCCTTCTCGAGGGTCTCGAGGTCGGCGAGCTGCAGCTCGGCGTTGATCGTCTCCATGTCGCCCTGCGGGTTGACGGCGCCGTCGACGTGCACGACGTCGTCGTCGTCGAAGCCGCGCACGACCTGGGCGATGGCATCCGCCTCACGGATGTTCGCGAGGAACTTGTTGCCGAGACCCTCGCCCTCCGACGCACCGCGGACGATGCCCGCGATGTCGACGAACGACACGGCCGCAGGCAGGATGCGCTCGGAGTGGAAGATCTCGGCGAGCGTGTCCAGGCGCGGGTCGGGCAGGTTCACGACCCCGATGTTGGGCTCGATCGTCGCGAACGGGTAGTTCGCCGCGAGCACCTGGTTCTTGGTCAGGGCGTTGAAGAGGGTGGACTTGCCGACGTTCGGCAGCCCGACGATTCCGATGGTGAGAGCCACGGGCATCCATCCTACGTGGGACGGGATGCCACGCCCCGGCGCTCCCGCTCGCCGCGACCTTCGAACGAACGAAGGCGGTCCCGGAGTGGAGGACTCCGGGACCGCCTCGTCATTCAGGGTGCGGGATCAGCCGCCGACCGCGGTCAGCGCGTTCACCTGCCCGCCGCCGTTGAACCCGTTGTTCCCCTTGCCGCCCTGGCACACCTGCGGTGCGCCATTGCTGACGGACGGGAAGTTCACGAAGTTCGACATGTCGGTCGGGCATGCGATCGGGTCGGCCTGCTGCTGCAGCATCGACGCGATCTTCGCGGCGTTGGTGACACCCGTGCTCGCGATGAGCGCCGCGACGCCCGCCGCGTGCGGCGAGGCCATCGAGGTGCCCTGCGCCCAGCAGTAGCCCGCTTCCGGTCCCGGCACGGCGCAGGTCGCGTCCATCAGGGCCACCGGCCAGGTGGAGAGCACACGTCCGTTTCCG
The DNA here is from genome assembly GCF_044325405.1 of Microbacterium alkaliflavum. Lineage (NCBI taxonomy): Bacteria > Bacillati > Actinomycetota > Actinomycetes > Micrococcales > Microbacteriaceae > Microbacterium > Microbacterium alkaliflavum. Next base: position 835,802 of record NZ_JBIQWL010000002.1, read on the forward strand.
GTCGCCGGCGGGATCTGGAAGCGGCGGTCGCCACCCGGCGCGACGACGTCGGCGACGCCCACGCCGTAGCTCGAGTAGTACGACTTCACCATGTTGTAGCCGTTGGCCGTGACTCCGATGACACCCGGCACCTCGACGGGCACGACGGCGCACGCGTTCGTGATCTCCCGCGTGACCGGTGTGCTGTCATCGGGGCTCGTGACGTCCTGCGTCGGGTGGGCGAGGTCGTCCGATTCGTTGCCCTCCGCGGACACGACGACGACGCCGTTCTGCTGAGCGAACTTGATGGCGCGCCGCTCGGCCTCCCAGATGGCCCGCTGCTCCGGGTCGTTCTTGCAGTTGTAGAGCCACGGGTCGGCGAAGTAGCTGTTGTTCGTCACCTGGATGCCGTGCGTGGCGGCCCACATGAACGAGCAGACGACGGCCTCGGGGAAGAAGAACCCGTCGGCGTTGCCGGCCTTGATGCCCGCGAGCTTGACGCCCGGCGCGACGCCGACGATGCCCGAGCCGGTGCTCGCCGCGGCGATCGTGCCGGCGGTGTGCGTGCCGTGGCCGTTGTCGTCCATCCACGCTGCGGGGTCGGTGTTCGGCACGCCGCCGACGCACGAGACGCTGCGGCTGAAGTCGACGTTCGGTGCGAGGTTCGGGTGGCTCCAGTCGAGGCCCGTGTCGATGTCACCCACGACGACGTCCGGGCTGCCGGGGTTGATCGCGTGCGCTTGGGGCGCCTTGATCTGGTCCATGTCCCACTGCAGACCGGTCAGGTCGGCCGCGAGCGCGGCGGGGGCGGGGTCGGCGGCCGTGGCATCCTCATCGTTGTGCACCTGCACGCCCAGGCGCGCCGTGGCGGCGGCGCCGGAGACACTCTTGTCGCGTCCCTTCAGTGCGGAGCCGAAGTCGGCGCGGTCGGAACTAACCACGGCGACGCCGATCTGCGGGAAGGTGTTGACGACGGTGCCGCCGAGGGCCTTGACAGCGGCGAGCGACGAGGACGACACGCCGTTGCCGTTGTAGAGCACGAGATAAGTCTGCTGTGCGCCGGTGACGACAGCGGGGGCTGCCGTCTGAGCCGCCATGGCGGGCGATCCCGCCAGACACAGCCCGGCGACGACCAGCGCGCCGATCGGCGCCACCAGCCTCTTCATGGTTCGCATGGATGATGCTCCGTTCCTTTTCCGGCGCAGCATTGCGCGGTCGCGCGACACTGCACCGTGTTCCTGCCGCGGCGTCCTCGCCGCGACGCGACCGACTCCGGATTGCGGGGATCGGGTACGCAGTGCCGAGGCTAGCCGCGCGCCTCCAGGACGACAAGAGATGGATGCCTGTTGCGTCGCAGAATCACCGGTCGACACTTCGCCGACGTGTCATGACAGACCGCTCGCCTCTCGGCGGGTGAGCAATCTGCGCAATCTCGGCGGCCGCCTAGGGGCGGATCGCGCGGAACGCCTCCGTGCGGTACGGGATGTCGACGACCTCGACATCGCCCTCGACGCGGCGATGCGCGTCGAACAGCGCCTCGACCGCGCCGAGGATGCGGGCGCGGTCCGCGTCCGCCGCGGTGATGACATAGCTGCGGGATGCCACCATGTCGAGGAACGCGCCGCGCGTCATCGTGCGCGTCCACCGCCAGCTCTCATGCTCGAGCACGCCGAACGGCTCGGCGACCTGCGGGCCGTCGCTTGCGAGCATCTCCTCGGCGTGGCTGCCGTGCATCGCGGCGGTGAGCTCGGCGATCCACGACTCGGACTCGTCGCGGATGTTCCACACGAGTCCCAGCACTCCGCCGGCGCGCAGCACGCGGCCCGCCTCCTGCGATGCGGCGACGACGTCGACCCAGTGCCAGGCCTGACCGAGCAGCACGGCGTCGACGGAGGCGTCGGGAAGCGGCATCCCCTCCGCTGTTCCCGTGAAGGTGGGCACACCGTGCACGTTCTCGCGCAGCGAGGCGAGCATGCCCGGATCGGGATCGAGCGCCACGACGTCGGCCCCCGTCTCGGCGATCGTGCGGGTGAGCTTCCCCGTGCCGGCGCCGACGTCGGCCACTCGCAGGGCACGATCGGGGGTCGCCACGGGGGCGAGGAGCCAGTCGACCGCCTCTCGCGGATAGTCGGGGCGGCCGGACTCGTAGGCTCCGGCGGCGGCTCCGAACGACGTCGACATCTCCTCGCGGCTGGCCATGCGTCGAGACTAAACCCGGGTCGCCGAGCGGAGTGGGACGGATGCCGCCCCACGGTCGATGCAACGGTGTGCAACCTCCGCCCACCTAGCTTTTGGGGCATGGGCGGAAGAGCTTCGCCCGAGAGGAAGTGATGTCGATGACGACTCTGACCGAAACCCTCCCCACCGGCGCGGCGGACAGCGTGTCCGCCGGATCGATGCGCGCCGCCGTCGTGACGGCATCCGATCAGCCCCTTCTCGTGACCGAGGTGCCGATCCCGGTGCCCGGCGCGGGCCAGGCCCTCGTGAAGGTGATCACGAGCGGCGTCTGCCACACCGACCTCCACGCAGCACGCGGCGACTGGCCCGTCGCACCCAAGGCGGAGCTGATCCCCGGTCACGAGGGCTACGGCGAGGTCGTCGCGCTCGGCCCGGGTGTCACGACGCTCGAGGTCGGCCAGAAGGTCGGCAACGCGTGGCTGTGGTCGGCGTGCGGCGTGTGCGAGTACTGCCGCACCGGGTGGGAGACGCTGTGCCCCGAGCAGCAGAACGGCGGCTACTCCGTCGACGGCAGCTTCGGCGAGTACATGCTCGTGGAGGAGCGCTTCGCCGCCCGCATCCCCGACGGCGCCGATCCGGTCGAGGTCGCGCCGATCCTCTGCGCCGGCGTCACCGTCTACAAGGGGCTCAAGATGACCGGCGTCCGCCCTGGCGAGTGGGTCGTGATCTCGGGCATCGGAGGGCTCGGCCACATCGCTGTGCAGTACGCACGGGCGATGGGGATGCGGGTCGCCGCCGTCGATGTCGACGACAGCAAGCTCGCACTGGCCCGGTCGCATGGCGCCGAGGTGACGGTGAACGCGGCGGTCGACGACCCGGGAGCGGCGGTGCAGGCTGCGATCGGCGGGGCGCACGGCGTGTTGGTCACGGCCGTGCATCCGAAGGCGTTCGCGCAGGCGCTCGCGGTCACGCGGCGCGGCGCGACCGTCGTGTTCAACGGGCTTCCTCCGGGCGCGTTCCCGGCGGACATCTTCGACATCGTGCTGCGCGCCATCACGATCCGCGGCTCGATCGTCGGCACGCGCCAGGACATGATCGAGGCGCTCGACTTCTACGCACGCGGCGAGATCCACCCCACGGTGTCGGTCGAGACGATCGACGACATCAACGACATCTTCGAGCGGATGGAGCACGGCAAGATCGACGGCCGCGTCGTCATGAAGTACTGATCCACCCGGCGCGGCCCCTCCTCCGCCCGCGAGCCCACACTCCGCGATCGAGCCCACATCCCCCGTGCGCTCGGCGAGTGTGGGCTCGCTCACGGGGTGTGGGCTCGCGAAACCTCACGGGCCCGCGGCGCGCCTGCCCCGCGCGCGCCGCAGGCCGGGCGAGGCTGGCGACGTGCCATTGGACTTCACCGCGATCGACTTCGAGACGGCGAACTCCAGCAATGCCTCTGCCTGCTCAGTGGGCCTCGCCCGCGTCCGCGACGGGCGCGTGGTCGCGACGGCGGGATGGCTCATCAAGCCTCCGCCAGGACACGACCGGTTCTTCGAGGTGAACACGCGCATCCACGGCATCCACGAAGAGGATGTCGTCGACGCGAAGGGGTGGAGCGAGCAGCTCGACGATCTCGCCGCCTTCACGGGAGCCGACGTGCTCGTCGCCCACAACGCCGGGTTCGACATGACGGTGATCCGTCGCGCGTGCGAGGCCACGGGCGACTACTGCCCGCCCTACCGCTACATGTGCAGCCTGCAGGTGTCGCGCAAGATGTACGACCTCGACTCCTATCGCCTCCCGTCGGTCGCTGCGGTCGCAGGATTCGTCGACTTCGCCCACCACGACGCCTCCGCCGACGCCCTCGCCTGCGCGCACATCATGATCGATGTCGCGCAGCGCACAGGCGCCTACGACATGACGTCGCTGGCCGAGGCCGCGGGCGTGCGGATCTCGCAGATCCCCGTCCCCGAGGCGCCGTCGCTCTTCGAGTTCGATCAGGTGGCCGCCGTCGCCTGACCCGGCGCTAGCGCCGGCCCCGCGCTGCGCGTGGGGCGCGCGTCGGAGTCTGGGCCGCCGGCATCGCATGGCGATGTCGGAGGTCCGTGGGATCGTTGTTCCAGTCGGAAGACACCTTCCGATGACGACAAAACGCCGAGTGCCCCGGCGAGTCGCAGCACCAGCGTGCTGCGGCTCCTTGAGGGGGCACATGCATCACGAAGGCATCGTCGGTTTCACCGGCGCGCAATCGGCGGCGCTCGCCGATGCCGTTCATCTCTTGCAGCGGGGTCTGGCAATGGCCGCCGAGGCACGCGCGACCGTGACGACCGCTCTCGCACAGGGCGGCAGAGTCGCCGAAGCGGTCGCATCGACGAGCGACTCCCGGGTCCGCGACCACGACATGGCGCTGCGCTCCATAGCCGCCGAGTTCGCCGGCATCCTCTCGATGGACGACCGCACGGTGCAGCGACGCATCGGCGACGCGCGCGAGCTCACGGAGCTCTACCCGCGCACGTTCGAGGCCGGAAAGCGCAACGAGATCACCGAACGCCATCAGCGTCTGATCACGGAGATCGGCGCATCTCTGCCGCCCGAAGCCCGTTCGGACTTCGAGGCGGTAGCGATCGCCATCTGCCAGGAAGACACGCCGGCACGCGTGAAGTCGCGGCTGGAGATCCTTGCTGCGCGTCTGCACCCGCGCACCCTTCACCGAACGCCATCAGGAGGCGCGTGAGACCCGAAACGTTCGCGTCGTGGATCTCGGCGAGGGCATGTCCGACCTCATCGCCACGCTTCCCACGGTGCTGGCGCATGCGGTCTACGACCGGCTCACCGCGCAGGGTCTTGCCATTGGCGACGCGCGTAGGAATGCTGACGACGAAGACGAGGTGCTCGCGAGCGATGAGCGCACGCTCGACCAGATCCGCGCCGACATCCTGGCAGACACGCTCCTGACCGCCGCACCCGACGCCGACCCGACTCGCACAGACGACGGACCAGGCCTCCTCGGCGCGATCCGCGCGCGCGTACAGGTCGTCGTGCCGGCCCTCACATTGCTCGGAGTCGACGAAGGACCAGCCGATCTGGTGGGGCGTTCACCGATCGACGCAGAGACCGCCCGCGCGCTGCTCGGGTCCACGCGACATCCGATCGAACGGATCCTCACCGATCCCGTCAGCGGATCCGTCATCGAGGTCGACACCTATGAGCGTCCGGCTTCCCTCGACCGGTTCCTGCGGGGCCGCGATCAGCGATGTCGATTCCCCGGATGCCGGCTGCCCGCCGTCCGTTGCGAAGTGGACCATAGCCACGACGCGGCGCTGGGCGGAAGGACTGCCCGGTGCAACCTCGGCCACCTGTGCCAACGACATCATTCGATGAAGCAGTTCACTCCGTGGCAGGTGCGTCAGCTCGAAGGCGGCGTCATGGAATGGACGTCGCCCCTGGGCCTCGTGTACATCGATCGTCCGCCCATCCCGGTCAGCTTCCGTCCCGACGCGGATTCCGGGCAGGACGATTCCGGGCAGGACGATCCAGGTCACGGCGATCCCGCGCAGGAACGTTCTGAGGAGGACGATGCCGGCCAGGACCATGCCGGGCAGGAACGTCCCGAGAGTGCCATCGACACCTCGGAGTGCGACACGGGTGGTGAGGACGACGCACCGTTCTGACCGTCCGAGGTGAAAGACCGCCAACAGGCTCGAGTGGGCCTCCTCCGTCGGATAGACGTTCCGCACGCGCGCGCCCTCGGCTTTGCGGCACGTCGCTGATGCGCTCCGCGGTCGGCTCGCGACCCAGATCCACGGCTGAACCAACCACCGGAGCCATTGCCACGCCGATGATAGGGCGCTTCGGCGCTGGCCGCGCCCCCGTCTTCGACTCCGGGTCCCGCAGCAGCGCTCGACCCCGACTGGGTGAGCCATAGCCCCCGGCGCTGCGCACGGCTCCGGAGCTCGACTGCGGCGCGTTCGCGGCGGCGATGTCGGAGGCATCCGTCATCCTCATGGAATGGATGCACTTCTCGTCTCGATCCTCGTGATCGGCGCCCTCGCCGCCGGCATGCTGGCCGGGTGGTTCGCGGGGCTCGCCCGCGGTGCGACGCGCTCCACGCGCGAGCACGCCGACCTCCGGGCGCGGCTCGCCGCCGCCGATGCCGCGCGTGCCGGAGTCCAGGCGCAGCTCGACCACCAGCAGATCCTCTACCGGGAGCTCGCGGCGCAGACGCGCTCGGATCAGGCCGCACGCGAGGAGCGCGAGCGCCGCGAACAGGCCGTCCTGCGGGCACTCGCCCCCGTGAGCGAGACGCTGCACACGATGCAGCAGAAGGTCGATGCGCTGGAGCGCGACCGCCAGGAGCAGTTCGGCTCGCTCACCGAGCAGCTGCGTCGTGCCCACGACTCCGACGAGGCGCTGCGCGCCACGACCGAATCCCTCGCGAGCGCGCTGCGCTCGGGCAGCACGCGGGGCGTCTGGGGCGAGACGCAGCTGCGCCGCGTCGTCGAGGCGGCGGGGCTCACGCGGTACGTCGACTTCGAGACGCAGACGTCGATCATGACGGATGCCGGAGCCGGCCGCCCCGACATGGTCATCCGCCTGCCCGGCGACAAGGCGCTGGCCGTCGACGCGAAGGTGCCGCTCGACGCCTATCTCGAGGCGAGCGCTATCCCTTTGACGGCGCAGGGTCCCGAAGGCGCGCGTCGCAAGGCGCTCCTCGAGAAGCACGTCAAGGCCGTGCGGGCGCACGTGGACGCCCTCGCGAAGAAGACCTACTGGGCCGGATTGTCGTCGAGCCCGGAGTTCGTCGTCTGCTTCGTGCCCAGCGAATCCCTCCTGGCCGCCGCTCTCGAGGAAGACCCCGCGCTCCTCGACTACGCGTTCGGGCGGCGCGTCGCGCTCGCCTCGCCCGTCAACCTGTGGGCCGTGCTGAAGACGGTCGCCTTCACCTGGACGCAGCAGGATGTCTCGCAGGAGGCGCGGACGCTGTTCGAGCTCGGGAACGAGCTCTACGGACGGCTCGGATCGCTCGCGAGCCACGCCGACGACCTGAGGCGGGCGATCGAGCGCACCGTCGACAGCTACAACAAGTTCGCCGGATCGCTGGAGTCGAGGGTTCTCGTCTCTGCCCGTCGCTTCCCCGGCATCGATGCGACGAGGCTCGACGCGCTGGCATCTCCGCCGGCGATCGAGCGCGCGCCACGGCGCCTCACGGCACCCGAGCTGCTCGAAGAGCTGGATACGGGCGAGGACGAGCCGCAGCTCGATTCAGCCTCACCGACGACGACGGCAGACCTCGGCGACCTGCGCGGTCGGATCGCACCGGTCGAGTGACCAGATCGGATCGCGCCGGTCGAGTGACCACACGAACCGTTCGCCACGCGACCCACGGGGCGATCGGATCGCGCCGGTCGAGTGACCACACGAACCGTTCGCGCACGCGTCATCCATTGCACCGGGCGAGTGGCCGGGGGCACGGGTCGCGCCCGCGCGTCACCCGTCGTGCCGGTCGTGCCGGTCGAGCGACCGGGCGCACGGGTCGCGAACGCACGCCACCTCCGCGATCGGATCACACCCGTCGAATGACCCAGGCGAAACGCGCCGCGAACGTGCGTCACCGCACGATCCGGGCGCGCCGACCCAACCGACCCGACTGCGGGTCAGGCGCCGCCCGGCACGAGGCTCATGAGCGCGATGACAGCTGCGGATACGAGCACGAACGCGCCGATCATCCACCACACGGATGGCTGGTGACCCTCGTCGCGACGCTTCCGGAAGAAGACGTCGGGTCGGCGCGCGGGGTCCTGGGCGTTCCTGACGACGGCCTGCGCTCCCGTCTGCGGGCCCGTGCTCTGAGCGGCCATGGGGTTCCCTCCGACGTGCTCGGCGCCGGGGTCAGCGCCTCGACCATTCTGCCAGAACCTTCGTTCCGAACCCGGGAGGGCTCGGCACGCGTCGCTCAGAGCGCCGTTACCGGCTGGTCAGAGCCACTTCGAGGTGAGGTGCTCCGACGTGATGCGCCGCAGCGTGCCGGATGCCCCGCGCAGCACGACGCTCTCCGTGTAGATCCAGTCGCCGTCACGGCGCACTCCGCCCACCAGCTCGCCGTTGGTGACGCCCGTCGCGACGAAGAGCGTGTTCTTCCCTGTGACGAGGTCGTCGGCCTCGTAGACGAAGTCGTCGAGCTTGAGCCCTGCGTCGATGCCCTTCTGCTTCTCGTCGTCGTCGCGCGGCCAGAGACGGCCCTGGATATGCCCGCCGAGCGCCTTGATGGCGCACGCCGTCACGATGCCCTCAGGGCTGCCCCCGACACCGACGCACATGTCGGTGCGGGCGTTGTGGCGGGCGGCGTTGATGCCGCCGGCGACGTCGCCGTCGGACATGAGGCGCGTGCCCGCGCCGGCATCCCGGATCTCCTCGATGAGCTGCGCGTGGCGTGGTCGGTTGAGCACCGAGACGACGAGCTCGTCGACGGGCTTGCCGAGCGCCTTCGCGAGGAGGCGGATGTTCTCGCCGATCGGGAGACGGATGTCGACGACGCCGACCCCGGCGGGACCGGTCACGAGCTTGTCCATGTAGAACACAGAGGAGGCGTCGAGCATCGTGCCGCGGTCGGACACCGCGATCACCGAGAGGGCGTTGTTGCGACCCTCCGCCGTCAGCGTCGTGCCGTCGATCGGGTCGACGGCGATGTCGCACTGCGGGCCGCGCCCGTTGCCGACCGCCTCGCCGTTGAACAGCATCGGCGCGTCGTCCTTCTCGCCCTCGCCGATGACGATGACGCCGTCGAAGTTGACGGTCGTCAGGAACGCGCGCATCGCGTCGACGGCGGCGCCGTCGGCGAGCTCCTTCTGGCCGCGACCGATGAACGGCACGGCCCGGATGGCCGCCGCTTCGGTGGCCCGCACCAGCTCGAGGGCGAGGTTGCGATCGGGGTGCAGAGGGCTCATGTCTTCGGTCAGGCTCACCATGGGCGTCAGCCTAGCCCCGAGCATTCTCGGAGAATCAGGATTTCGGCCACTCCGGCGTGAAGGATTCGCGAATCTTTCACCCTGGGAAGGACGGCCCGCCCTGTCCCGCCGCATGGAAGCGGGGCATCCCGTGCGCGGACGCCCCTTCGCTAGAGTTGCCGTGAACGTCCCCGAACAAGGAGCACGACATGCCTGTCGCCACCCCAGAGCAGTACGCCGAGATGCTGGACCGCGCGAAGGCCGGCGGCTTCGCGTACCCCGCGATCAACGCCGCGAGCTCGCAGTCGATCAACGCGATCCTGCAGGGTCTCACGGAGGCCGGTTCCGACGGCATCATCCAGGTCACGACGGGCGGCGCCGACTACTTCGCCGGCCACACCGTCAAGGCGCGTGCCACGGGCGCGCTCGCCTTCGCGAAGTTCGTGACCGAGGTCGCCAAGAGCTACCCCATCACGGTCGCCCTCCACACCGACCACTGCCCCAAGCCGGCGCTCGAGGACTTCGTGCTCCCCCTGATCGCCGCCTCGGAGGAGGAGGTCAAGGCGGGCCGCAACCCGATCTTCCAGTCGCACATGTGGGACGGCTCGGCCGTGCCGCTCGACGAGAACGTCGAGATCGCGAAAGAGCTCCTCCCCCGCCTCAAGAACATCAACGCCATCCTCGAGGTCGAGATCGGCGTCGTCGGCGGCGAAGAGGACGGCGTCAAGCACGAGGGCACCAACGACGCCCTCTACACGACGACGGGCGACGTCTCGAAGTTCGTCGAGGCTCTCGGCCTCGGCGAGAACGGCCGCTACATCGCGGCGCTCACCTTCGGCAACGTGCACGGCGTCTACAAGCCGGGCAACGTCAAGCTCAAGCCCGAGCTGCTCGGCGAGATCCAGCAGGGCATCGCTGCGCAGTTCGGCACCGGCGCCAAGCCCCTCGACCTCGTCTTCCACGGCGGCAGCGGCTCGAGCGACGAAGAGATCGCCGAGGCCGTCGCGAACGGCGTCGTGAAGATGAACATCGACACCGACACCCAGTACGCCTTCACCCGGTCCGTCGCGGGCTTCATGTTCTCGCACTACGACGGCGTCCTGAAGGTCGACGGCGAGGTCGGCAACAAGAAGGCCTACGACCCCCGCGCCTGGGGCAAGATCGCCGAGTCGGCGATGGCGGCTCGCGTCGTCGAAGCGACGCAGCAGCTCGGGTCGGCGGGCAAGTCGCTCGGCGTCTGACTCTCGGAACAGTGAAGGGGATGCCTCGGCCACGGGCCGCGGCATCCCCTTCCGCTTGTCCGGCTCTCACTGACGAGCGAACTCACCCGCTCGTCGCGGCCGGCAGGTCGTAGGACATGAGGACCGTTCCCGACGCGGTGCGGATCTCGACCGCGCGGATGTCGGCGACATCGAGCGCCGTGCCGGCCGACAATCGGGCCGTCGAGCCGGGCCCCGCCTTCCACGTCGAGACGGTCTGCGCGGTCCCGTCGGCGCCGACGACGGCGAGCGCGTAGGTCCACACGGGGCCGTCCGCATCGTCCTCTTCGGGATAGCGGCAGTTCAGGTCGATGCGCGTTCCCCACGCGACCGAGGTGAGGCGCACTCCGGCTTGCAGGGGGGTCTCCACGACGCTCTCGAGCGCGAACGTCTGCGCGGGCGGCCGCACCCCCGTGACCGCGAACGGCACGGCGAGCGCCACGATGACCAGCACGGCCGCGACGGCGAGCCCGATGATGCGCGAGCGGCGACGCCGATGCGCGCGCTCGCGGGCGAGCGACAGCACCTCCGCGGGATGGTCGGGCTCCTCTGCCGGCGGCGGGACGGCGTCGATCCGGACGGCATCCTCCGCCGAGATCCGCGACAGCAGCCCGACCGTCGGCGCGAGCTGGGCGATCGCGTGCCGGCAGTCCGGGCACATCTCGAGGTGCGCCTCGAACTCACGGCGCTCGGCCGGCGAAAGGGCGCCGAGGACGTACGCGGCATCCCATTGTGCGAAGCGCGGGTGATCGGGGTTCATCGGGTCACCCCCCTCTCCTGAAGCGCGAGCCGGAGCCCGCGCAGGCCGTAATGGAGTCTGGATTTGACGGTGCCCTCCGGGATGCCGAGCTCGGCCGCCGTCTGGGCGATGCTGAGTCCGCGGTAGTACGCCTGCACGATGACCGACCGGTGCTCGACGCTCAGCGACGCGAGCGCCTCCTCGATGAGGATCGCCTCGAACAGGGCGTCGGTGTTGTCGCCCATCGCGCGCTCGGGAAGCTCCGCGACCGCCCGCTCGTGCCTGCGCCGCGCACTGCGCGCCTCGTCGATCACGAGTCGCCGCGCGACGGTGAACATCCACGCGCGCGTCGTCGACGGATCCTCCTCGAGGATCTTCGGCGTGCGCCACGCGCGCAGCAGCGTCTCCTGCACGACGTCGTCGGCACCCGCCCGATCACCGGTCAGGCGCACCACGTAGCGCCACACGGGCGCGGCATGGGCGTCGTAGAGCGCCGTCAAGCGCTCTTCGTCATCGGACGGCATCCCACACACCTCCTCGAAGGAAGCACGATGCGCTGACCCGGAAGGTTCAGCCGTTCAGGGGCTGCTCAGCCCCCGGTAGTCACGAACTGGGTGAAGGCGGGATCGCCCATGAGCGGCACCGCGAGACAGACGTAGACGCCGAGGTATGTGACGAGCGCGCCGACGAGCGGGATCCACCAGGTCACACGTCCGGCTCGCAGGTTCAGCCACGACAGCACGGCCGTCAGAAGGTAACCGACGATGAGCACGCCCGCCGCGATCGGGCCCCACAGCTGCGCCGACGCGGTGTTGGTGAACTCTCCCTCGATGCCGAGGATCTTCATCGCCTGGTCGGCGAGCGACGCGAGGTCGAAGTAGGAGTAGGCCGTCACGGCGACGTTGAAGGCGCCGATGATGAGCAGGATGAGTGTCGCCGTGCGGTCGGCATTGCGCATCGCCCGAGGTGACGGCGGCGGCGGACCCCACGCGGGTGCCGGAGCCGGCAGTGCCGGGGGCGTCGTCTCGCCGGGAGCCTGACCTGTCTCGATGGCCCACGAGGCGTCGGGCTGCTGGATGCGCGCGCGCTGCTCCTCCGGCGTCGCGTACTCGCCGAACTGAGGGCGTGGGCGCTCGTCGTCGCTCATGCGCGGCCCCGACCGCCCAGTGCGCGGTCGTCGCGCTTGCCGGCGGCATCCTGCCTCAGCTCCTTGGGGAGCGAGAACATGAGGTCCTCCTCGGCCGTGCGCACCTCTTCGACGTCGCGGTAGCCGGCGCCGGCGAGCTCTTCGAGCACCTCCTGCACGAGCACCTCGGGCACTGATGCACCTGAGGTGACGCCGACCGTCGAGACCCCGTCGAGCCACGCCTGCTCGACCTCGTCGGCGTAGTCGACGCGGTACGCGGCCTTGGCGCCGTGCTCCAGCGCGACCTCGACGAGGCGCACGCTGTTGGACGAGTTGGCCGAGCCCACGACGATGACGAGGTCGGCGTCCTTCGCGACCTTCTTGATGGCGACCTGGCGGTTCTGCGTCGCGTAGCAGATGTCGTCCGACGGCGGATCCTGCAGCTCGGGGAACCGCTCGCGCAGGCGCCGGACCGTCTCCATCGTCTCGTCGACCGAGAGCGTCGTCTGCGAGAGCCACACGACCTTGCTCGGGTCGCGGACGACGACGGTGTCGGCGTGGGCGGGCGAATTCACGATGGTCACGTGTTCGGGGGCCTCTCCCGCCGTGCCCTCGACTTCTTCGTGCCCCTCGTGCCCGATGAGGAGGATCTCGAAGTCGTCGCGCGCGAAGCGCACGGCCTCGCGGTGCACCTTGGTCACGAGCGGGCACGTCGCGTCGATGGCCTGCAGACCCCGATCGGATGCCGCGTTCACGACCGCCGGCGACACGCCGTGCGCGCTGAACACGACGTGCGCGCCCTCGGGCACTTCGTCGACCTCGTCGACGAAGATCGCGCCCTGCTGCTCGAGCTCGGTCACGACGTGGATGTTGTGCACGATCTGCTTGCGCACGTACACCGGCGCGCCGAAGCGCTCGAGCGCCTTCTCGACGGCGATGACGGCGCGGTCGACACCCGCGCAGTAGCCTCGCGGCGAGGCCAGCAGCACGCGCTTCTGCCCGCTCACGGGGACATCCTGAAGGCGCTCACGGCGCCGCGGGACGTGCGGGACGGGCATGCGGACAGCCGGGGTGGTCACCCTCCGATTCTAGGCGGGCGTTCCCGAGGCCCGCCCGGCGGCACCGTCACGGGACCTCCGTCGGAGGCGTGCGCTACCGTGACCGGGTGGCATCCTGGTCCCGCCCCGCGCCCGCGGGGCCGCAGACCCGAGTCGCGCGCGTCGCGTCGCGGGTCTCGACGATCGAGCTGCTCTTCGACCTCGTCTTCGTCTTCACGATGAGCCGGGTCGCCGAGATCGTGGTCCATCGTCCCGATGCGGCGGGCGTCGCGCAGGGCGCCCTCGTCCTCGCGCTGGTGTGGTGGATGTACGACGCGTTCGCATGGCTCACCAATCAGGCCGCGCCCGACAGCACCGGGTATCGCATCGCCCTCATCGGCGCGATGGCGGCGTTCCTGGTGATGTCGCTCGCGATCCCCGACGCATTCGGGTCGACGGGTGTGCTCTTCGGGGTGAGCTACATCGTCGTCGCCGTGATCCACGCCGCGCTCTTCATCGCGCTCGGTGGTGCGGCCGCCGGCCGGCGCATGATCGTCGTCGGCACGTCGAACGTCCTGGTCGGTGTGCTCCTGGTCGTCTCGGGCTTCGTCGAGGGCCCGCTCGACTGGGTGCTGTTCACCGTGCCGCTGCTGCTGTTCCTCGCCAGCGCCCTGCTGAGTGCACGCGGCGGGTTCGACCCCGGCGCATCGCATATGGTCGAGCGCCACGGCCTGCTCATGATCATCGCGTTCGGCGAGTCGATCGTCTCGGTCGGCGTCGGCGCCACCGAGCACGAGATCGGAGCCTCGCTGCTGGTCGGCACCGTGCTGGCCGTCGCCCTCGTCTCGGCGCTGTGGTGGTGCTATTTCGACGGCGACGACACGCGCGCCGAGGCGCGGATGAACGCCGTGGCCCCCGCGCGTCGCACCGGCGTCGCGCTGCTGGCCTTCTACCTCGAGCACCTCGCGATGATCTTCGGCCTGCTGCTGCTGGCCGCGGGGCTGCACGGACTGTTCGTCGACCCGTTCGCACCGCTCGAGCCCGCCGACGCGTGGCTGATCGGCGGCGGTGTCGCCCTCTACCTGGCAGGCGACGCGGCGTACCGCGGCACGCTCGACCTCGGTCCCGTCGCGACGCGGCTCGTGGCGGCGCCCCTCGCGGCGGCGACCGCATGGGTCGGCATCGCCGTCGCGGGGGCCTGGCAGCCGGCTGCGCTCCTCGCCGTCGTCGTCGCCGTCCTCGTGGTGGAGAACGCCCGCCGCTCCCCCGCCCTCCCCCGCCGATCGGATGCCCCCGCATGACGCATTTCGAACCTGTCGCCGTGCCCGGCCAGTCGCCTCCCGCCGACTCGGTGCATCCGCGCGACTCGAGCCAGCAGTCGCCCACGTCGGTCTCGCGCCTCAACGAGACGATCCGCGGCTTCATCGAGAAGTGGGGCTTCGTCTGGGTCGAGGGCGAGATCACGTCGTGGAACCTGCGCGGCGGGAATGTCTTCGGACGCCTCAAAGACCTCGGATCCGACTCCCTCATCTCGTTCCGGCTGTGGTCGAAGACGCTGCAGCGCACGCCCGGCGATCTGAAGGTGGGCGACCACGTCGTCGCGTGCGTCAAGGCCGACTACTTCGTCAAGCAGGGCGACTTCAGCTTCACCGTCTCGGCGATGCGCCACATCGGACTCGGCGACCAGCTCGAGCGCCTCGAGCGGCTGCGCGCGCAGCTGCGCGCCGAGGGCCTCTTCGACCCGTCGCGCAAGAAGCGGCTCCCGTTCCTGCCCCACACGATCGGACTCATCACGGGGGAGAACTCCGACGCCGAGAAGGACGTGCACCGCAACGCCGAGCTGCGCTGGCCGCAGGTGCGGTTCGTCACGAAGTACGCGGCGGTGCAGGGCGAGCGGTGCGTTCCCGAGACGATCGCGGCGCTGAAGGCGCTGGATGCCGCCCCCGACGTCGACGTCATCATCATCGCCCGCGGCGGCGGCGACCCGCAGACCCTGCTCGGGTTCAGCGACGAGCGGCTCGTACGGGCCGTGGCCGCGGCATCCACTCCCGTCGTCAGCGCGATCGGGCACGAGAACGACCGCCCGCTCCTCGACGACGTCGCCGACCTCCGGGCTTCGACGCCGACCGACGCCGCCAAGCGCGTGGTCCCCGACGTCGCGGAGCAGCGTGCGCTCGTCGCCCAGCTTCGCGCGCGGCTCGCCACCCGGCTCACACACCGCCTGCAGCACGACATCGCCCAGCTCGAGCAGCTGCGCTCGCGACCGGCGCTGCGCGCGCCCGAGTCGATGCTCGAGTCGCGCTCGCACCAGCTGTGGCTGCAGGTCGCGCGAGGACGCGACGTGGTCGACCGACGACTCGAGACGCAGTCGCGGCGTGCCGCCGAGCTGCGCGCGACGCTGCGCGCCCTCTCTCCCGCCTCGACCCTCGCCCGCGGCTACGCGATCGCGCATCTGACAGACGGCGTCATCGTGCGCGACGCGAGCCAGGCCCCGAGCGGCGCGAGCGTCGTCGTCACGGTCGGCCGCGGGTCGTTCGCCGCGCACTCCGACGGGGAGATCGCGGAGGGCGGGACGGATGCCTCGGTCGCGGAGCGCTGAGCACCCCGGCAGTCGCTCGACGTCGAGCCAACCGGCGGGAGGCTGTCAGGCCGCCGATCTAGGATGGAAGCCATGAGCGTGTCGAGCGAAGGGCTTCCCGACGTCGCCACTCTGTCGTTCGAGCAGGCTCGCGACGAGCTGATCCGCGTCGTCGGCGAGCTCGAACAGGGTGCGCCGACCCTCGAGCAGTCGCTCGCGCTGTGGGAGCGCGGCGAGGCCCTCGCGGCGCGCTGCGAGGAGTGGC
Organism: Microbacterium alkaliflavum; assembly: GCF_044325405.1. Classification (NCBI taxonomy): domain Bacteria; kingdom Bacillati; phylum Actinomycetota; class Actinomycetes; order Micrococcales; family Microbacteriaceae; genus Microbacterium; species Microbacterium alkaliflavum. The sequence goes on from NZ_JBIQWL010000002.1 coordinate 851,907, forward strand.
TGCTGGGCGCGAAGCGCCGGCTCGAGGCCGCGCGCGCCACTCCGGAGGGCGCGGAGGCGTGATGTCGAAAACCCCGCGGGTGGTCGCCGAACTGGGCCGCCCGGAGACACCGGAGGAGACCGCCGAGCGCAAGGCGACCTTCTCGGCCGCGTATCGGGCGAGCCAGAACACGCGCAACCTCGTCGCGGCGCTCCTGGCGACGCTCGCCGTCGTCGCCGTCATCGCCTTCGCGGTCCCACGCGGCGAGCTCCCGGCCGCGAAGGCCGTCGATGTCTCCGCCGTCGCAGAGCAGGTCGCCTCCGCCGAGGACCGCACGGTCATCGTGCCCGACGTTCCCGCCACGTGGACCGCCAACTCCGCGCGCATCGAGGGCGACTCGGTGAGCGCCTGGACGATCGTCTACGTGCCGAGCGAGACCTCCGGGTACCTGCGGGTCGCCCAGGGATTCGACGCCGACGAGTCGTGGCCGACGCGCGTCCTGAAGGGCGCGGGCGTCGACGGGACCGTCACCGTCGACGGTGTCGTGTGGGACGTCTACGAGATCTCCGATCCGGAGCGGGCCGGCAACGTCTCGATCGCCCTGAGCACGAAGGCCGGCGACGACACGGTGCTCATCTACGGCTCGACCGACCAGAAGACGGCCGAGAGGGCCGCCGCCGCCGTCGCCGACCAGGTCGACACGATGAACGAAAGGTCACGATGACTCAGGTGAGCACCCCGCGCGAGGTCTGGCAGCAGATGGTCGCCGGCAACGCCCGCTTCGTCGACGGTGCTCCGCAGCATCCGCGGCAGGACGTCGATCGACGTCACGAGCTCGCCGACGGCCAGCGTCCGCACGCCGCACTCTTCGGCTGCTCCGACTCGCGCCTCGCGGCCGAGATCATCTTCGACCAGGGCCTCGGCGACCTTTTCGTCATCCGCAATGCCGGCCAGGTGAGCTCGAACTCCGTGATCGGGAGCCTCGAGTACGCCGTCGCGGTGCTCGAGGTGCCGCTCATCATCGTGCTGGGCCACGACGCGTGCGGCGCGGTCGCCGCCGCGATCGACAGCACCCAGGCGGATGCTCCGGCGCTTCCCGCGAACATCTGGCGCCAGATCGCCCCCATCGTGCCCGCAGTGCGCCGCGTCATCAAGGCCGCAGGACCCGACGGCGATGTCGTGCCCGAGGCCGTCGGGCGCGAGCACCTGCGCGACACCGTCGCCGAGCTGCTGCACTCGTCCGAGCTCATCAGCGACGCCGTCGCCGAGGGCCGCCTCGCGATCGTCGGCGCCAACTACCGCTTGTCCGAGGGCACGGCCGTGCCCGACATCATCGTGGGCGACGTCTCCGACGCCGCCTGATTCCACACCCACTCCGGAGGACGAAGACGTGACCGACACCGAGTACCGCATCGAACACGACACGATGGGCGAAGTGCGCGTGCCCAAGGACGCGCTCTACGCGGCGCAGACGCAGCGCGCCGTCGAGAACTTCCCCATCTCGGGCGATGCCCTCGACCCCGCGCAGATCGTCGCCCTCGCGCGGATCAAGAAGGCCGCGGCGCTCGCGAACAAGGAGCTCGGCACTCTCGACGGCGCCATCGCCGACGCGATCGGCCGCGCCGCCGACCGCATCATCGCCGGCGAGTACGCCGACCAGTTCCCGATCGACGTGTACCAGACCGGCTCGGGCACCTCGTCGAACATGAACATGAACGAGGTGCTCTCGACGCTCGCGACGGCCGATCTCGGTCAGACCGTGCACCCCAACGACCACGTCAACGCGTCGCAGTCGTCGAACGACGTCTTCCCGACGTCGGTGCACATCGCCGTGACGCAGGAGCTCATCGACGACCTGATCCCCGCGCTCGACCACCTGGCCGTCGCGCTCGAGGCGAAGGCCGAGGAGTGGAAGACGGTCGTGAAGTCGGGCCGCACGCACCTCATGGATGCCACGCCGGTCACTCTCGGCCAGGAATTCGGCGGCTACGCCCGGCAGATGCGCCTGGGCATCGAGCGCGTGCAGTCCGTGCTCCCCCGCGTCGCTGAGGTGCCGCTCGGCGGCACCGCCGTCGGCACCGGGATCAACACTCCGCTCGGCTTCCCGCAGAAGGTGCTCGAGCTCATCGTCGCCGACACCGAGCTTCCCATCACCGAGGCGAAGGACCACTTCGAGGCCCAGGCCAACCGCGACGGCCTCGTCGAGGCCTCCGGCGCTCTCCGCACGATCGCGGTGTCGCTCACGAAGATCAACAACGACCTGCGCTGGATGGGCTCCGGCCCCAACACCGGCCTCGGCGAGTTGCACATCCCCGATCTGCAGCCCGGCTCGTCGATCATGCCCGGCAAGGTCAACCCCGTCGTCCCGGAGGCGACGCTCATGGTGTGCGCGCGCGTCATCGGCAACGACGCGACGATCGCGTGGGCGGGCGCCTCGGGCCTCTTCGAGCTCAACGTCGCCATCCCCGTCATGGGCACGGCGCTCCTCGAGTCGATCCGCCTCCTCGCGAACTCGATGCGCATCCTCGCCGACAAGACGATCAGGGGCCTCGAGGCCAACGTCGAGCGCGCAGCGGCCTACGCCGGCATGTCGCCGTCGATCGTGACGCCGCTCAACAAGCTCATCGGCTACGAGGCGGCCGCGAAGATCGCGAAGCACTCCGTCGCGAAGGGCATCACGGTGCGTGAGGCCGTCATCGACCTCGGCTATGTCGAGCGCGGCGAGCTCACCCTCGAGCAGCTCGACGAGAAGCTCGACCTCCTCTCGATGACCCACCCTGGATGATCCCCAGGCCACTGCGTATCGCCCGGGCCAGGGCGGGACGATAATCAGGTAATGACGCGCTCGCCCCGGCCCATCTCGGCGCGCGCACGCATCCTCGGGGCGATCCTGGCGGTGGCGTGCGTGGGTCTGGCGATCGTGGGCAGCGTGACCTTCCTCGTGCAGCGCGAGCGCGTGCTGAACGACGTCGACGACCGCCTGCAGGCGCAGGTGGCGAGCCTGAACGCGATCGCGGGGGCCGACGGCGACCCGACGACCACGCCGTCTCCCTCGCCCGCCGCGACGCCCGCGACCGCCACCGAGCAGATCGACCGCACCCAGTTCGACTCCGTCTCGGACTATCTGCGGACAGTGGTCGCACGGCTCGTGACGGGACGGAACGAGGCCGCCGTCGCGGTCATCGACGGCGTGCCGCGCTGGAAGCCCGACACGCTCTCGGGGTTCGACATCTCCGACGACAAGGAACTCATCGCCCGTGCCGTGGCCGAGACGCGCGGCGGCGAGACGAAGATCGGCACCGCCGTCACCGACGAGGGGTCGCTGCGCTACATCGCGATCCCGATCGAAGTGCCGGGCTCCTCCGAGCAGGGCGTGTACATCCGCGCCGTCGACCTGACCGCCGAGCTCGCACCGGTCACGGCCGCCGTCACGACCTACTGGATCGCCGCCGTCGCGATGGTGCTCGCCATCGCGATCGTGGGCTGGTTCGTCGCAGGGCGGCTCCTGTCCCCCATCCGGTCGATCCGGGATGCCGCCGACTCGATCACCCTCACCGATCTGTCACCGCGCCTGCCGGAGCAGGGCAACAACGACATCTCCGACCTCTCGCGCACCGTCAACTCGATGCTCGACCGGCTCGAGGGGTCGGTCGACGTGCAGCGGCAGCTGCTCGACGATGTGCGCCACGAGCTCAAGACGCCCATCACGATCGTGCGCGGGTACCTCGAGATGATGAACCCCCGGGATGCCGTCGACGTCGAGAGCGCCCGCGACATCGGCATCGCCGAGCTCGACCGCATGACGCGGCTCGTCGACGACATCGATCTGCTCGCCGCCGTCGAGGGCGAGCAGTTCGCGATGAGCGACGTCGACATCACGGCGCTGACCTCGCGCGTCGGCGAGCTCGTCGCGATGATCCCCGGTCACACCTGGCGGGTCGTGCAGCAGGCGAGCGGCACCATCCAGGGCGACCACGACCGACTGCTGCAGGCGTGGCTGCAGCTCGCCGACAACGCCGCGAAGTACACGCCGGCGGACTCGACCATCGAGATCGGGAGCGCGCTGGACGCCGACGGCGCGCATCTCTGGGTGCGCGACCACGGTCCCGGCATCCCGCCCGCCGCCCGCCATCGCATCTTCCGACGATTCGACCGGGCGCACGGCAAGCGCACGGTCGGCGGGTCGGGGCTCGGCCTGGCGATCGTCGACGCCATCATGAAGGGGCACGGCGGGCGCTGCGTCGTCACCGACACCCCGGGCGGCGGCGCGACGTTCACGATCCATGTCCCCCTGCCGACGTCCGAGCTGCCCCAGCCCGTGCGCGCAGGCGACGTCGTGCTCCAGCGAGAGGCATCCGGATGACGCGCATCCTCATCGTCGAGGACGAGCCTCGCATCGCCGCCTTCGTGAGCCGTGGGCTCGAAGCGGCGGGCTACACGACGGCCATCTCGGACGACGGCGCGGAGGCGCTCGAACGCGCTCTCCGGCCCGATATCGACCTCGTGCTGCTCGATGTGGGCCTGCCCACGATGGACGGCTTCGAGGTGCTCCGCGAGCTCCGCGCGCGGGGCAGCCTCGTGCCGGTGATCATGCTCACCGCCCGCTCGTCGACCCGCGACACGGTCGAGGGTCTCGACGCGGGCGCCAACGACTACATGTCGAAGCCGTTCACGTTCGACGAGCTCCTCGCCCGCGTCCGGTCGCGACTGCGCGAGAGCAGCGGTCCCACCTCGACGTCTCTCGTGCACGGCGACGTCGTTCTCGACATCCTGGCCCGCCGGGCCACCGTCGGCGGGCGGGAGGTCGAACTGTCGGCGCGCGAGTTCGCGCTCGCCGAGCAGTTCCTGCGCAACCCTGGTCACGTGCTCAGCCGCGAGCAGCTGCTGAGCCGCGTGTGGGGCCTCGACTTCGACCCGGGCTCGAACGTCGTCGACGTGTACGTGCGGTACCTGCGCGGAAAGCTCGGACCCCAGCACATCGTCACGGTGCGCGGGGCCGGCTACCGCTGGGAGTAGCCCTCGCCCGCCGACGGCGCGGGCGTCCTGCCCCCGGCCTCGGGGGCTGTCTCAGGACGAAGAGAAGCCCCCGGTGCTGGGGGACACCGGGGGCTGGGAAAGGGTCGGAGCTGGGGGACTCCAACCCGGGTCAATCGCCTCGTGGGGGCTTGGGCGATTGATCTCTCTTCGATCCGGTCCAGGAAGATTTCCCGTGCCCGGATGTGTCACCCGCATTCGCGGGAGTCTGTGAGGTGTTCGACGACTTCTCGTTCGCCTGATCGAGCTCGTCCTGGAGCTTGACGATCCAGCGTGAGACCTGGTCACGCGACCAGCCGTGGGTCTCGGCCCACGCCCGAAGGCGGTCCCACGAGCGGGTGCGGAGCGCGTCGGCGACGATCTCCTCCTGGCTCGCGTCGGCGGCGGGTGTCTGCGCGGTCGGTGCCGTGGCCGCCGATTCGGCGGGCGCGACAGGCGCCGACTGCGCGACATCCTGCGGATCGGGAGCGGGGACGATCTCGGCCGTCGGCGCAGAGGCCGGGATCTCGGTGGCGGCGGTCGCAGCCTGCGTCGGCGTGGGGGTCGCCGACGAAGTGCTCGACGACGGCGTCACGCGGACGACGCCGACGTTCACCGCCGTGCCGGGAGCATCGGCCAGCGCGGCGCTGTTGCTCAGCGTCACGGCGCAGGCGACAGCGACGGCGGCGGCGCCGGCGACGAAACCGCCTGCCGCGAATCCCGCTCGTCCGTCCACTCGAAGCTCCCGTGTCGATTCGCCCCGCAGGGCCCGATCGGCGCGCCGCAGTTCACCGGTGCGCCTCCTCCATGGTCGCAGACCAGGGTGAGAGGAGGAGGAGAGACAGATGAGACTCTTCTCATGCTCATGCGTCCGCATGCACGGCAAGAGGGGCGGGGATGCCGCATCCCCGCCCCTCTCGCAGGTGATCAGGCGAGCTCGCCGGCCTCCAGGAGGTCGGTCACGAGCGCCGCGATCGCGGAGCGCTCGCTGCGCACGAGCGTCACGTGGCCGAACAGGTCGTGGCCTTTGAGCGTCTCGATGACGGAGGCCACGCCGTCGTGCCGGCCGACGCGCAGGTTGTCGCGCTGGCCCACGTCGTGGGTCAGGACGACGCGCGAGTTCTGGCCGATACGGCTGAGCACCGTCAGAAGGACATTGCGCTCGAGCGACTGGGCCTCATCGACGATCACGAAGGCATCGTGAAGCGATCGCCCGCGGATGTGCGTGAGCGGCAGCACCTCGAGCATCCCCTGTGCGATGACCTCTTCGACGACGTTCCCCGAGACGACCGAGCCGAGGGTGTCGTAGACGGCCTGCCCCCAGGGGTTCATCTTCTCCTGCTGGTCGCCGGGGAGGTAGCCGAGCTCCTGACCCCCGACGGCGAACAGCGGCCGGAAGACGATGATCCGCTTGTGCTGCTGGCGCTCGAGGACGGCCTCGAGGCCTGCGCACAGCGCGAGGGCCGACTTGCCGGTGCCGGCGCGCCCGCCTAGCGACACGATGCCGACATCGGGGTCGAGGAGGAGGTCGATCGCGATGCGCTGCTCAGCCGAGCGGCCGTGCAGGCCGAAGACCTCGCGGTCGCCGCGCACGAGCCGGTACGAGCCGTCGTCGGTGACGCGGCCGAGCGCGGAGCCCCGCTCGGAGTGGATGATGAGGCCCGTGTTGACCGGCAGTCCGATGATCTCCTCGCTCGTCCCGACCTCGCTCTCGTAGAGGTCGCTGATCTCGTCGCCCGCGACATCGATCGTCGCGATGCCGGTCCAGCCCGAGTCGATCGCCTGCTCCGCGAGGTACTCCTCGGCCGAGATTCCGAGAGAGGCTGCCTTGACCCGCATCGGCAGGTCCTTCGAGACGACGGTCACCTCCTGCCCGTCGTGGGCGAGATGCATGGCGACCGCGAGGATGCGGCTGTCGTTGTCGCCGAGCCGCATGCCCGACGGGAGGACGCTCGCGTCGGTGTTGTTCAGCTCGACGCGGAGCGTGCCGTCGTCGCCGACGGGGACGGGGAAGTCGAGGCGTCCGTGCTCGATGCGCAGCTCGTCGAGGTGACGCAGGGCCTGACGGGCGAAATAGCCGATCTCGGGATCGTGCCGCTTGCCCTCGAGCTCGGTGATCACGACGACCGGGATCACGACGTTGTGCTCGGCGAAGCGGAAGAACGCCCGCGGATCGCTCAGCAGCACCGAGGTGTCCAGCACATAAGTCCTGAGCACCTCCCCCAGCTCGTCGACCTCGTCGGCCGTCTCGCGGTACTGCCTGTGTGGTGCTCGTGTGGTCACAACCGACTCCCGCCCCGGGTTCGTCACCCGGCAGTCAGCGAGTCGACCACTGTCACGAGTCGCGAACTGGCGGCCGACTCGAACGGGCTCCTTGCCCGTTGGGATGAAACTACGTCGGCGATGTGACAGCGAAGCGCAGACACGCTGTCCAGGGATTACGACCTCGTTAACTTCCGGTGGACGGCGGGAGGCGGAGCCAGTGCAGGACAGGCAAGCGCGCCTCGGGGTCGTCGTCGCACGACGGTCGGCGGTACACGAAAGCGCCCCCCGCAGCTCCCGATCTCACCAGACGCGCGCGGACGAGAACGCCGCGAGAGCATCGCCGAACAGGCGGAGCGTGTCGGCTCCCGTGCCCACATGGGGCGCCACGCGCACGAGGCCCGAGCGCGCCGTGACCGCGATGCCGTGGTTGGCGAGCGAGGCCGCGAGGGGCGCGGCATCCTGAGGAGCCGGTGCCAGCGCGACGATGCCCGCGCGACGCTCGGCCTCGGCCGGCGTGATGACGGGGATCTCATAGCGCTCGGCGAAGTACATGACATCGCCCGAGCGCGCCACGAGCTCGCTCTCGATGGCGGCGACGCCGACGTCGAGCACGTCGCGCAGAGCCGTCGCCAGGCGCGCGAAGGCGAGGTGGTCGGGGCCGGCGACGGTGAACGCCTGCGCCGAGGCCGCAGGCTGCGGCACGGTGTCGACCGGCAGGTCGCCGTCGACGCCCGAGAAGCCCGACAGGACGGGTGCGATCCGCTCGAGGGCGCGATCGCCGAACCACGCGAAGCCGGTGCCGCGCCCCGCGCGGAGCCACTTGTAGCCGTTGCCGCACACGACATCGGCGGAGGCCCAGTCGGCTTCGACGACGCCGAATCCCTGCACGGCGTCGACGATCAGCAGCCGATCGCCGATCACCTCGCGCAGCGCCGTGAGGTCGGCGCGGTAACCGGTGCGGAAGTCGACGAGGCTCACGGCGAGGGCGGTCGTGTCGTCGGTCAGCGCGTCGCGGACGGCGTCGGGAGTGACGTAGCCGCCCTCGGGCTCCAACCATTGCACCTCGATCGAGCCGAGGGCATTGGCCGCGCGCGACGCCGCCACCGTGAGGCTCGGGAACTCGCCGCGAGAAACCAGGACGCCGCCGGCGAGACCGTACAGCGCCTGCATGATCCCGTACGTCGTCGACGGCTGCAGCGCCACCTGTTCGGCAGTCGTCCCCAAGAGCTGCGCGAGCAGGTCGCGGGCTTCGCGCGCGTGGTCGGACACGAGGTCGATCCCCGAAGGCCGGCCCGAGCCGAGCAGCTCGGCGTCGGCGTGCACCTCGGCGCGCACGCTGGGCGCGAGGGGGCCGAAAGCCGCCCAGTCGAGGTAGCCGGGCTCTCCGTCGAAGGAGGCGAGATAGGACTCCCAATCCGTCACCGCCCCATTCTGGCATGGCGCGGAATGCCGCGTGAGAGGGGGTTGACGCGGCGGCAGGAGTGGGTCAGGGCCAGGTCAGCGCTGAAAACCGCCGGCGACGCCCATCACCCGCCGTAGCGGCGATCGCGGGAGGTGTAGTCGCGGATCGCGCGGAGGAAGTCCACCTCGCGCAGATCGGGGCCGAGCGCCTCGACGAAGTAGAACTCGCTGTGGGCCGACTGCCACAGCAGGAAGTCGCTGAGCCGCTGCTCCCCCGACGTGCGGATGACCAGATCGGGATCGGGCTGGCCGCCCGTGTAGAGGTGCTCGCCGATCTGCTCGGGGGTGAGGCTCTCGGCGAGATCCTCGAGAGATCCGCCGTCCTTCTGGTGCTTCGCGATGATGCTGCGCACCGCGTCGACGATCTCGCCGCGCCCGCCGTACGCGACGGCGAGGTTCACATGCAGCCCCGTCTTTCCCTTCGTGCGCTCCTCGGCATCGGCCAGCACGCGAGCGAGGTCGGCCGGCAGCAGGTCGGCGCGTCCCACGTGCTGCACGCGCCAGTCGCGCTCGTGCGAGAGCTCGGCGGCGAGTTCGGCGATGATCTGCACGAGATCCTCGAGCTCTTTCGAGTCGCGCTTGCGGAGGTTGTCGTTGGACAGCAGGTACAGCGACACGACGCGCACGCCGATGTCGTCGCACCACCCGAGGAACTCGCGCATCTTGGCGGCGCCGGCGCGATGGCCGTGCGCAGCGGAGGCGTAGCCGAGCTGCTTGGCCCACCGGCGGTTGCCGTCGATCATCATCGCGATGTGCCGCGGCACCGCCTCGGGGGTGAGCCGGCGCCGGATCCGGTTGATGTACAGCCGATAGAGGGGCCCTCTTCCCTCGTTCGACGCGGTCACACGCCTACCGTACCGCTCGGCCTGCGGGCGCGTGCGATCGCGGGTCGTCGCGTACGACGTGCGGAATACGCGGAGCCGTAGGCTTCTCGCGTGGACCGTTCGCCCGAGACCCCGCCGACCGACGACGGCGTCGAGATGCCGCAGCTCCCCCTCCTCGAAGCGGCGGAGGCGAGCGCCCAGGTGGAGCTCAAGCCGTCGTGGCGCGGCTGGATCCATGCCGCGACCTTCCCCGTTGCGATCGCCGCCGGCATCGTCCTCATCGCGCTCGCGCAGGGACCCGCGGCGAAGTGGTCGTGCGCGGTCTTCGTGCTGACCTCGCTGCTCCTGTTCGGCAATTCGGCGCTCTATCACCGCTTCGACTGGCAGCCGAGGACGAAGGCGATCCTCAAGCGCATCGACCACGCCAACATCCTCCTGCTCATCGCGGGGACCTACACACCCATCGCGGTGCTCGCCCTCCCGACCCAGCAGTCCGTGATCCTGCTGTCGATCGCGTGGGGCGGAGCGCTCCTCGGCATCCTCTTCCGCGTGTTCTGGATCCATGCGCCGCGCTGGCTCTATGTCGCGCTCTATCTCGCGCTCGGCTGGGCGGCCGTGATGTACCTGCCTCAGCTCTGGCAGGCGAACGCCACGATGGTGATCCTGGTCGCCGTGGGCGGCATCCTGTACACGATCGGCGCCGTCATCTACGGGATGAAGCGGCCGAACCCGTGGCCGGGTCACTTCGGCTTCCACGAGATCTTCCACGTGTGCACGGTCCTGGCGTTCCTCTGCCACTGGACGGCGTGCCTGCTCATCGCCCTGCACCCCGTCTACCACGGGGCCTAACGCGCCCCGAGGCTAGCGCTGCGGGTCGATGTCCTCGTCGTCGGTGCGGCTGGCGCGCGTCGCGTCGTCGGCCTGGCGGGCGGCGGCCTCCTCGGCGTCGAGCTCCTCGTCGACCTCCGAGCGGATGCGCGCGCGGCGGATGCGCCGCATCATGTCCCATACGAGCACGATGACCGCGACCGCGAGGAACGCGATGGCCACGAAGCCCCACGGACCCGGTGTGACCAGGTCGGGATTCACCGCCGGGGTCGGGGTCGGCGTGGGGGTCGCGGTCGAGGCCGCACTCAAGAGTGCGACGAACGCTGCGTGCATCGGGTCCTCGTTCCGCGGAGCGCTTAGCCTGGAGTCTCCAGCCTAATTCGCCCGACAGGACCCCCATGACGACGCAGCAGATGCTCGACGAGCGATACGGCCGCAGCCGGCGCGGCGCGCCCCGGTGGGTGGTCGTCGCGGCGATCGCGGTCGCCGTCGCCGTGGTCGTCGCGTTCGCGTGGATGACTGTGGCCGGTTCCCTGTCGTCCGTCGACTCCGACACGACGGGCTTCCAGATCGTCGACGAGCACAGCGTCGTGCTCGAATTCCAGATCTCGGCTCCCGCGGGCGCGTCCGTCGCGTGCGCCCTCGAGGCCCAGGATGTCGAGCACGGCGTCGTCGGCTGGAAGGTCGTCGAGATCGAGCCGTCCGACACCCATGCGCGCGCGTTCCGCGAGACGATACCGACCGTCGCCGAAGCCACGACGGGTTTGGTCAACTCGTGCTGGGTGTCATAGTCTGACCGGACTGAAAGCAGAAGACGCCCTGGCCGGTGCCGGGGCGTCTCGGCTTATCCGCCTCCCTCCGGCTCGTCTTGCGGAGGGGCGTGGATCAGTCCGAAGATATCGCACTGAACAAGCACCGCCCTTAGAAAGAAGGAGACCGACGTGTCCAACGACGCTCCCGTGACCTTCCTCACGCAGGATGCCTATGACCGTCTCGCGACCGAGCTCGAGCAGCTCTCGACGACCGGCCGCGAGGAGATCGCCAAGCGCATCGAGGCCGCGCGCGAAGAGGGCGATCTGAAGGAGAACGGCGGCTACCACGCGGCGAAGGACGAGCAGGGCAAGCAGGAGGCGCGCATCCGCACGCTCCAGCACCTCCTCAAGACCGCGACGGTCAGCGAGGCGCCGGAGAGCACGGGCATCGTCGAGCCGGGCACGGTCGTGACGGCCGTCGTCGCCGGCGGCGAAGAGGTCTTCCTCCTCGGCAACCGCGAGATCGCGGCGAACTCAAAGCTCGACGTCTACAGCGAGGCTTCGCCGCTGGGCGCGGCCATCCTCGGGCTCAAGGAGGGCGAGGAGACGTCGTACACGGCGCCCAACGGCCGCCAGATCTCCGTCAAGGTCGTCAAGGTCGAGACGTACGCCGGCCAGTAGCGTCGAGACCTACGCCGATCCCCAGCACTTCGCGACGGGGCCTCGACACACCGTGTCGAGGCCCCGTTCGCGATATGTGCCGAGTGGTCAGTCGGGCATGACGGTCGGGCTGTAGCCCGCGTCGCGCAGCGTCGCGATGACGTGCGCGCGGTGCTCCTCGCCGCGCGTCTCGACGCTGANGACGGGGCCTCGACACACCGTGTCGAGGCCCCGTTCGCGATATGTGCCGAGTGGTCAGTCGGGCATGACGGTCGGGCTGTAGCCCGCGTCGCGCAGCGTCGCGATGACGTGCGCGCGGTGCTCCTCGCCGCGCGTCTCGACGCTGAGCTGCAGGATCACCTCGCTGATCTGAAGGCCCTGCCCGTGCCGCGTGTGCAGCACCTCGATGACGTTGGCGCCCGCCTGCGCGAGCAGTTCCGACACGCGGGCGAGCTGGCCGGGGCGATCGGGCAGCGGGATCTGCAGGGTCATGTAGCGACCGGATGCCGCGAGCCCGTGCGCCACGACGCGCTGCAGGAGCAGCGGATCGATGTTGCCGCCCGAGAGCACCGTGACGGTCGGGCCGGTCGCCTTCACCTTGCCCGCCAGGATCGCCGCGACACCCACGGCGCCCGCCGGTTCGACGACTTGCTTGGCGCGCTCGAGCAGGACGAGGAGCGCGCGGGCGATGTCGTCCTCCGTCACCGTCACGACCTCGTCGACGAGGTCCTGGATGATCGAGAACGGCAGGTCTCCGGGGCGGGCCACGGCGATGCCGTCGGCGATCGTGGGCCGGGTCTCGACCTCGACGGGATGCCCCAGTGCGAGTGAGGCCGGGTACGCGGCCGAATTCTCGGCCTGCACGCCGACGATGCGCACGCTGCGGCCGTCGGCGTCGGCACGGGCCTTCACGGCCGCCGCAACACCCGCCGCGAGCCCCCCGCCGCCGATGCCGACGAGCACCGTCTCGAGCTCGGGCAGATCGCGGTAGAGCTCGAGGCCGAGCGTGCCCTGGCCGACGATGATGTCGCGGTGGTCGAACGGGTGGATGAGCACGGCGCCGGTGCGCTCGGCGAATTCAGCCGCGAGACGCAGCGGCGTCTCGACCGTCGCGCCCTCGAGGATGACATCGGCGCCGTATCCGCGCGTCGCGAGGAGCTTGGGCACGGGCACCCCGAGCGGCATGAAGATCGTCGCCGGGATGCCGAGGGCCTGCGCCGCGAGCGCGACGCCCTGCGCGTGGTTGCCGGCCGAGGCCGCGACGACGCCGCGGGCCCGCTCCTCGGGTGTCAGGCGCGACAGGCGGTACGCCGCGCCGCGGATCTTGAACGAGCCCGTGCGCTGCAGATTCTCGAGCTTGAGGTGCACGGGCACGCCGAGGAGCTCGGTGAGGTGCTGCGACTGGTCGAGCGGCGTGCGGGTGATGACACCGGCGAGGGTGGCCGCGGCATCCTCGAATTCTGCGAGTGCCGGGACGGTGGCGGAAAGACTCAAGCGCGTCTCCTTCTCGGGCGAGGGACGGTTTCCCAGATGAGGTCGCCGTGGGGGCTCTCCCCCGTCTCCCATGCCCGTTCGCTGAGGTAGACCGCGACGACGTTGACGAACGCCGCCATCGGCACGGCGAACAGAGCGCCCGGGATGCCGGCGATCATGGCACCGCCCGCGACGACGAGGACGACGGCGAGCGGGTGCACCTTGACGGCGGAGCCCATCAGGAGCGGCTGCAGCACGTGTCCTTCGAGCTGCTGCACGCCGAGGACGACGGCGAGCATCCACAGCGCGATCCACGGCCCGTTGTAGACCAGCGCGAGGAAGACGGCGAGTGTGCCCGTCACGACGGCGCCGACGATCGGGATGAACGCGCCCAGGAAGACGAGCACGGCGATCGGGATCGCGAGGGGCACGCCGAGGAAGAACGCGCCGAGGCCGATGCCGATCGCGTCGATCGTCGCGACGAGCAGCTGTGTGCGCGCGTAGTTGACGAGCGTGACCCAGCCGGCACGGCCCGCGCCGTCGGCCGCGGGGCGTGCCTTGCGCGGGAAGAGCCGCGTCGTCCAGCGCCAGATACCCGCGCCGTCGGCGAGGAGGCAGAGCAGGATGAACAGCGACAGCACGGCACCGGTGGCGATGTGCCCGACCGTCGTGCCGATCGCGAGGGCGCCCGACCACAGGAGTCCGGCCTGCTCCTGCACGAACTGCCACGACTGCGCGAGGACGTCGTCGATCTGCTGCGGCGTGAGGTGCAGCGGGCCGTCGATCAGGTACTGACGCAGTCCTTCCACGGCGGTGATCGTGCGGTCCTGCACCGCCGACCATTCGCGGCTGATCTGCCACACGACGAGCCACAGGAGGCCGGCCACGACCACGAGCGCGCCCAGCGCGACGATCACGATCGCGAGCCATCGCGGGAAGCGATGCCGCAGCATCCAGCTGAACGCGGGCCAGAACAGGGCCGTCACGAGGATGCCGACGAGGAGCGGGATGACGAGGAGCTTGAGCTGGATGACGAGCCAGACACCGACGCCGATCGCGGCGGCGATGACGAGGAAGCGCCACGAATACGCGGTCGCGATGCGCAGCCCGTGTGGAATGGACGGAGCCAGATCACTCGAGACGACGCGGGTGCGGTCGCGCACGGCGTCGAACAGCGAACCGCGGGGCTTCTCGTCGGGGCCGCTCATCCGCCCAGTCTAGATGCCGCCGCGAACGGCCCCTCCGCGCCCGGTGCCGCTGTCCGAGGCCCTGGTTAGGCTTGCCGACGTGAAGGAGACGCTGAGCAGCGCCGAGGCACGGCGGGTCGCACTGGCGGCCCAGGGGTTCGCCCGCGCGCGCCCCGACTCCCCCGGTACGCGGCAGCTCAACCTCGCGATCGCGCGCATGGGCACCCTGCAGATCGACTCGGTCAACGTCTTCGCACGGTCCCATTACATGCCGCTGTTCTCGCGGCTGGGCGCCTACGACACCGAGGCGCTCGATCGACTGCTCTTCGCCCGGCGACCCACCTGGGTGGAGTACTGGGCGCACGTCGCCTCGTTCATCTCCGCCGCCGACTGGTCGCTCTTCGGCTTCCGCATGGACGAGATGCGCGAGCGCTACGCGACGCGCGACGGCGGCTGGTTCTCGTCGAACCGCGAGATCGTCGAGTGGGTCCGCGCCGAGCTCGCAGCGCGAGGGCCGCTGCGCCCCGCCCAGATCGAGCACGACGCCAAGGAAGCCCGCAAGGGGCCGTGGTGGGACTGGGACGTCGTCAAGCGCGCGCTCGAGCACCTGTGGGTGTGCGGGGAGGTCGCCATCGCAGGCCGGCGCGGCTTCGAGCGTCGCTACGGTCTGGCCGAGCACGTGATCCCGGCCGAGGTGCTGGCGACGCCGGTCGACCGCGCCGATGCCATCCGCGAACTCGTCCGGCGTGCGGCCGCGGCCTACGGCGTCGCCACGGCTGCCGACCTCGCCGACTACTGGCGCATCCGCGATCGCAAGGCGATCCTCGCCGCCCTCGGCGACCTCGTCGACGCCGACGAGCTGCGGCCCGTCACCGTCGAGGGGTGGACGACCGCGGGTCGGCCCTCGAAGGCATGGGTGCACGGCGATGCCGTCGTCCCCCGCCGGGTCGACGCGGCCGCGATCCTCACGCCGTTCGATCCCGTCGTGTGGTTCCGCGAGCGCGCCGAGCGTCTGTTCGACTTCGAGTACCGCATCGAGATCTACACGCCCGCACCCCAGCGCCGATTCGGCTACTACTCCCTGCCGGTGCTCGTCGGCGACGAGGTCGTGGGGCGCGTCGATCTGAAGGCGGACCGCGCCGCCTCGGCGCTGCTCGTGCAGTCCGCATGGTGGGAGCACGGTCGCCCCGCGGATGCCGCGGCTCGCCTTGCCGACGAGCTCCGCCTCGCGGCGGGCTGGCAGGGGCTCGAGACGATCTCCGTCTCCCGGTGGGGCGACGCCGTCGACGACATCGCCGACGTGCTGCGTGAGGCTCGCCGACACGAAGCCGGCCCCGGCGCGCCTGTGGCTCTCGCCGGCGACGAGCCCGATGGCTCTTCGCTCGGCGACGATGCGGACGGCTTCGCGCCGAGCGAGGGCGCCGACGAACTCCTCGACCTGACGGCCCGCGCGTGAGGCGCGGCGTCGTCGTCGCCGTCGCGATCGCCGTCGCGATCGTCGTGGTCGGCGGCGGCCTCGCCTGGTGGCTCCTGTCACGCCCCCCGGGTCCGGAGGACACGGCTCGGGGCTACCTCGAGGCGCTGGCGGCGGGCGACGCCGATCGGGCGCTGTCGTACGCGCAGCCGTCGGACGCCGACCTGAAGGGCGCGTTCGAGGGCGCTGACGAGTACCTCACCGAACCCTCGGTCGGGGACGTCGCGGACGCCGGAGACGAGGCGACCGCGGCGGTAACGTTCCGCCTCGACGGGAGCACGCAAGAAGCGACGCTCCCCCTCGCCCGGCACGACGGGCGGTGGGTCGTCGACTCCGGCGGATTCGGGGCGCTGACGGCGACCACGACGATCGGCGACCATGTGATCGTGGGCGACGCCGTCCTGCCCGCCGGCGAAGACCTGCAGCTGCTTCCGGCCGTCTACCCGGTGCACGCGGCCCCGAGAGGACTGCTCGACGGCTCGACGCCTGTCACCGTCCTGCCCGGTGCGCACGCGGACGCCGCCGTCGAGGCATCCGTCTCCCCCGATGCCACACGGCTCGCGCAGCAGCAGCTCGACGTCTACGCGGCGGACTGCACCCGCGCGGCGACGACCGTTCCCACGAACTGCGGCCTGCGCGTGCCGTGGGCGGCCGACCTCGCGACGCTCTCCTCGATCGTCTTCCGAGTCGAGCAGACGCCGCAGGTCGCGCTCGCACCCGACCTGCGCTCGTTCGCCGCGACGGGCGGCGTCGTCGTCGCCACGGCGACGGGCACGACCCGCGGGGGCGACGAGGCGTCGTTCACTTACAGCGCCGACGACTGGGCGCTGCGCGGCACGATCGCGCTCACGGCCGAGGGGATGACGCTCGCCGTCGGGTGAGGCGCGAACGCGGCATCCCGATCAGGGCTCGCCGCCGATCGTGTGCCGCGCCGACGCCTGGGCGCTGCGCGGCACGATCGCGCTCACGGCCGAGGGGATGCCGCTCGCCGTCGGCTGAGGCGCGAACGCGGCATCCCGGTCCGGACTCGCCGCCGATCGTGTGCCGCGCCGACCTCTGGGCGCTGCGCGGCACGACCACGCTCACGGCCGAGGGGATGACGCTCGCCGTCGGCTGAGGCGCGAACGCGGCATCCCGGTCAGAACTCGCCGCCGATCGTGTGCCGCGCCGACGTCTGGGCGCTGCGCGGAACGATCGCGCTCACGGCCGAGGGGATGACGCTCGCCGTCGGGTGAGGCGCGGGCGCGGCATCCCGATCAGGGCTCGCCGCCGATCGTGTGCGGCGCCGACGACTGGGCGCTGCGCGGCACGATCGCGCTCACGGCCGAGGGGATGACGCTCGCCGTCGGGTGAGGCGCGGGCGCCGCAGCCGAATCAGAACTCGCCCCCGATCTTGTGCAGTCGCTCGATGCGGTCCGCGAGGGGCGGATGCGTCGAGAACAGGCGCTCGAGGGCGTTGGGCCGGAGCGGGTCCGCGATCCACAGATGAGCCATCGACGTGTTCGGCCGCTTGAGCGGCTGCCCGTGCTCCTGCAGCTTCCCGAGCGCCGAGGCGAGGCCGTCGGGATCGCGGGTCGTCATGGCGCTCGTGGCATCCGCGAGGTACTCGCGCTGCCGAGAGATCGCGGCCTGCACGGCTCCCGCCAGGAGAGGCGCGACGATGGCGGCGACGATCCCGAAGATCAGGAAGATGAGCTGCGCCTGCGAGTTGCCGCTGCGGCGGCCCCCGCCGAAGAACGCGAAGCGCAGGAGCATGTCGGCGAGGATGCCGATGGCGACGACGAGGCCGAACACGATGAGCGAGACACGGATGTCGTAGTTGCGGATGTGGCCCAGCTCGTGTCCGAGTACGCCCTCCAGCTCGCGGTCGGTCATGAGCTCGAAGAGCCCCGTCGTGACGGTGATCGAGGCCTGCTCGGGCGTCCGGCCCGTCGCGAAGGCGTTGGGCGCCGCATCCTCGACGACGTACAGCTTGGGCATCGGCGTGCCGGTCGTGATGCAGAGGTTCTCGACGAGCCGGTAGTAGCGCGGCGCATCGGCCTGCGACACCTCGAACGCGCCCGCCATCGCGATGGCCTCGCGATCGGCGAAGAAGTACTGGAACGTCGCGTAGCCCGCGGCGAACAGCAGGATGAAGCCCGTCACCCACCAGTTGTTCCCCATGAGCCACCCCGCGAGCACGCCGACGCCGGCGATGAGCAGGATGAATGCGATGAGGATGAACCAGGTGTTGCGCTTGTTCCGCGCGATCGCCGAGTACACGACTCAGCCGGCTTGCGTCAGAACTGCACGCGCGGGGGCTCGGAGATCGCGGCCCCGTCGACGACCTCGAAGAACTCGCGCTCGTCGAATCCGAGGTTGCGCGCGAACAGGTTGTTCGGGAAGACCTTCACCTTGGTGTTCAGCTCCCGCACACCGCCGTTGTAGAAGCGGCGGGAGGCCTGGATCTTGTCCTCCGTGTCGACGATCGACTGCTGCAGCTGCAGGAAGTTCTGGCTCGCCTGAAGCTGCGGATACGCCTCGGCGACCGCGAACAGCGATTTGAGCGCCTGTTGCATATGCCCCTCGGCGACGCCCGCCTCGGCGGGTCCGCCCGCCGACAGCGTCTCGGCGCGGGCGCGCGTGACGTTCTCGAAGACCGCCTTCTCATGCGCCGCGTAGCCCTTCACCGACTCGATGAGATTCGGCAACAGGTCGGCTCTCCGCTTGAGCTGCACAGTGATGTCGCTCCACGCCTCGTCGACGCGCACGTTCAACTGCACGAGCGAGTTGTACGTCGACCACAGATAGATGCCGACGACGAGCAGCAGCGCGACGACGATCAGGACAGGGATCAGCCACTCCCACATAGGCCACATCCTACCCAGCGCCGCCCCGCTGGCCACGAACCGAAGCACTCTCTCAGCGACTACTCGCCGAGAACACGCTCGAGATAGGGGTTCTGGAACCGGCGCTCGGGGTCGAGCCGATCGCGAAGGGCCGTGAAGTCGTCGAAGCGCGCATAGCGCTCGCGCAGGATCGAGGCACCCAGCGTGTGCATCTTTCCCCAGTGCGGGCGCCCGCCGAACGACAGCATGATCTGCTCGACCGCTTCGAAATACTCGGCGGGGTCTTCGCGCCAGTACCGGTGCACGGCGATGTAGCCGGACTCACGGCCGTAGGCCGTCGACATCCACAGCTCGTCGGCGGCCGCGAAGCGCACCTCGACGGGGAACGAGATACGCCAGCCCTTCTCGTCCACGAGGGCACGCATCGCCTCGAAGGCGGGCCGCACGTTCTCGGCCGGCAGCGCGTACTCCATCTCGCGGAACCGCACACCCCGGTCGGTCACGAAGACGTGGGGCGAGGCGTCCGAGAACTCGCGATTGCCCCAGAGCTTCACCGACAGCCGGTTGATGGGAGCCGTTGTGGCGGGGATCAGCTTCGCCGCCTCGCACGCGAGCTGGTGCAGGCCGTTGCCGACGATCTTGTCGTCGACGATCTTGCTGAGCGGCGAGAGCGGCTGCCGCGGCGCGCTCGCCGGCAGACGCGTGTTCGTCTTCGTCATCGCGCGCTCGGTGTGGGGGAACCAGTAGTACTCGAAGTGGTCGGCCGCAGCGACGCGCTCGTCGAGGGCGCCGAGCACCTCGGCGAGGGGCTCGGGACGCTCCACGGCGTGGAGCACGAAGGCGTCGACGCACTGCACCGTGACCTCGACGAGCACGCCGAGGGCGCCCAGGCCGGGGGCGATGGCCGGCAGGAGCTCGCTGTTCTGCGTCTCGTCGACCGTGAGGAGCTCTCCGTCGGCCAGCACGATCGTCGCACCGACGACCTGCGTCGCGATGCCGCCGAAGCGCGCGCCGGTGCCATGCGTGCCCGTCGAGATGGCTCCCGCGATGGACTGCCGGTCGATGTCGCCGAGGTTCTCCATCGCGAGACCGTGGGGAGCCAGGAGCTTGGGGATCTGGTGCAGCCGCGTGCCCGCGAGGAAGCGGACGCGCTTGCGCTCGCGATCGACCTCGACGATGCCGGTGAGGTCGTCGAGCTCGAGCAGCGCGCCCGGGGCGACGGCGATGCCGCTGAAGCTGTGCCCCGCGCCGATCGCCTTGACGGTCATCCCGTTGCGTCCTGCCGCCAGCACGGCTCGGCGCACCGCATCGATCGAGCCGGGTCGCTCGACGCGCAGGGGACGCACGCGCTCGGACCGCCCCCAGTTCCGCCATTCGCCGCCAGGTCGGGTCACAGGAAGGCCTTCCCCTCGCCTCGATACGTCGGCACCTCGCCGACACGCCGGTCGCCGTCGACCAGCACGAACTTCTCCACGCGCTCCGAGAGCTCCCCGCTCTTCGCGTGCCGGAACCACACGCGGTCCCCCACCCGCAGCGAGCGTGCCGCGTCGCCGCGCAGCGGCGTCTGCACCTCGCCTGCCCCTTCGCGGGGCATCGTCGCGAGGCCCTCGGGCCACACGGGCGACGGCTGGCGGGAGGCGACGGGCGGGCCGGAGGCGATCCAGCCGCCGCCGAGCACGGTGACGATGTCGGGGGCGGGCTTGCGCACGACCTCCATCGAGAAGGCCGCGGCGGGGGCCGGGTCGAAGGCTCGGTAGCCGTCGAACAGGCGTCCCGCGAGCAGGCCGCTGCCCGCAGTGATCTCGGTGACCGCGCGATCGGATGCCGTGAGCTCGAGCGAGCCGGTGCCGCCGCCGTTGACGAACTCGAGCGGCGCGATGCGGTTCAGCGCGTCGACGATCGCGGCGCGGCGCTCGAGCAGCTCGTGGCCGGAGCGTCGCTGCATCCACCGGATGACGGCATCCCCCGATCCCGTCGCGTCGCCCTGGCCCGCGATCTGGGCCTCGTACATCATGAGGCCGACGAGCCGGAACCCGGGACGGTCGGCGATGAGCCGCGCGAGGTTCGCGACCTCGGCGGGCTCGTGGACGGGCGACCGGAAGACTCCGATGTGACCGAGCCCCGGCGCGCGCCAGGAGGCGTCGGCGTCGATCGCTACGCGGATCTCGGCGCGGCGCGAGGGCGGCAGCACAGCGTCGACGATCTCGAGCTGCGCGATGTCGTCGACCATGAGCGTCACGCGTGCGGCGGCGGCCTCGTCGGCTGCGAGGCGTGCGATGGCCGCGCGATCCACCGTCGGGTAGCCGACGACGACGTCGGTGCGCGTCTCGGCGAGCCAGAGCGCCTCGGGAAGAGTGAAGGCGAGGATGCCCGCGTATCCGGGCAGGGCGAGCGTCGCGTCGATGACCTCGCGGATGCGCACCGACTTGCTCGCGACGCGGATGGGCACGCCGGCGGCACGCACGGCCATGTCGAGCGCGTTGTAGCGCAGTCCGCCCAGGTGCAGCGCCGCAACGGGTCCGGACAGGTCGGCGATCGCCGCCGTCATGGCGCCCCAGTAGTCGGCGGGGCGCGACCAGGGCTGCGCATCGGCGGCTTGGGGCGCGGCGAGCAGATCGAGCGTCATCGGGGTTCCTCTCGCGCACACCTCCGTGCGCATCGGTACAGCCTAAAGCTCGGGATGCGGCGGCCCGAACCGCCTGTGAGGCCTTCAGCCGCGTGGGTGCGGACATTCACAGAAGAAACGCAGTTCCAGCGCATGTGAGACGCAGTGCCGGTACGCGCGCCGGGACCCGGGACCGCCTTCGGAGTGCCGAGGAGTACCCCCGCCGGGACTCGAACCCGGACTGAAGCGGGTTTAAGCCGCCTGCCTCTGCCGATTGGGCTACGGGGGCGTCCGCGTGCGCGGGCTTGTCCACACTAACCGGGCTGCGCCTCGGTGGCCGACCCTTCGGGGAGCGCCTCCCGCTCCGTCTTGGCCCAGCTCCGCCGTCCCGCGAGCTGGCGGATGAGCGAGGCGAACAGCACGGGGAAGATCATCCACGAGTAGATCGTGTACGGGATGACGAGCAGGATCGCGGTGAAGATCGAGTACCAGCGCGCCCCGCGCAGCGTCAAGGCGGCGACGCCCGGGCCGAACGCGATCGCGATGAAGAAGATGAGCGTCAGGAGATAGGGCGGTGTGTATCCCGCGATGTCGAACACCGTGAACAGGATCGACAGGAGGAACGCGAATCCGACCGTGAGCTGCAGCGGAGGCGTCAGGAGGTACCACACCGCGTCGATGTGCCCGAGCAGCGAGGTGCGGATGCGGCCCGCATGGCGCAGAAGGCCGAGCGCCTGCCAGTTGCCCTGGGCCCACCGCACGCGCTGGCGGTAGAGGCGGCGCAGCGAGTTCAGGCCCTGCTGATCGATCGTGGCCTCGTTGTTCTGCTCACCCTTCCAGCCCGCCTGCTGCAGCCGCACGCCGAGATCCTGATCCTCGGTCAGGCGATCCCTCCACGGCCCGCCGCGCTCCTCGTCCACGATCGTGTCGAGCGCGCTGAGCCTGTTGAACTGGCCGTTTCCGCCCATGTTGGCGGTGCCCCACCAGGCTCGGCCGGCCTGGAAGATGAGCCCGAACGTCGAGAACTCGACGTCCTGCCCCCAGGTCAGGAATCCCCGGCGGTTGTAGATGCGCACGAGCGTCTGCACGCCGCCGACGCTCGACTCGGTGAAGTCGACGGCGATCTTCGCGGGAGCATCCGGATCGAGGCGGCCATCGGCATCCACGACCCCGACGATGACGCGATCACGCGTGACGCCGGCGAACTCGGGGAGCGCGAGCACCGCACCCGCTTCGCGGTACGCGGCGTTGAGCGCGTCCGACTTCCCCGTCCTCGCTTCGGGCAGCGCGCGTGTGAGCACGTGCAGGCGCGGGTCTTCGATGCGGGCGAGGATCTTCCCCGTCGAGTCATCGGAGCCGTCGTCGATCACGAGGATGATCTTCCGGGCGGCGCGCGTCTCCTGCAGCCGTGCGACGGAGTCGGCGATCGTGACCTCTTCGTTGAGCGCCGGGACGAGGAACAGCCACACGAAGTCGTCGGGCGATGCCGTCCGCGCGCCGTCGCGCCGCCGCCGCAGGCGCCGCCGGAACCGTGCCGCGACGACGATGAGGGTCACGACCGAGACGAAGGAGAGGATGGCGACGACGAGCGCGATCGTGAACAGCACCTGCGCCCACAGCGGCACATCCGGGTACAGGGCGTCGACGACGTTCATGAGCCGTCCGTGGTGGTGATGACGGGCAGCTCGACCGTGGGGTCGATGATCGTGATCGCGGCGGTGTCGTCCTCGCGCACCAGTTCGAGCAGCTCGCTCGGGTCGTCGGAACCGGCGGCCCGCAGCACCTCGATGCGATCGAATGTCGGACCGTACTGGCGAGGCGCCGGCAGGTCGTCGAGGATGTGTTCGGTCGCCCGCAGGATCCGCTCGGCGGCTCGTCCGTCGCCGTACGGATTGGGCCTTCCCCGCCGCTGGGCGTACTCGTGGGGATCGTCGAGCAGCCGAGCGGCGGCCGTCACGATCGCGTCGACGCGCGTCCCGACGACCTCGAGCGTGCCGGCATCCACCCCCTCTTCCCGTTCCGTCGAATCGCGCAGGACGATGACAGGCGTGCCGAGCGAGGGCGCCTCCTCCTGGATGCCGCCCGAGTCGGTGAGCACGAGGTAGGCCCTCCGGAGCAGCTTCGCGAAGGCCGCGTATCCGAGCGGAGCGACGAGCGACACGTTCGAGACGTCGCTGAGCCGTTCGCGCATGACGGCGGCGACATCCGGATTGGGATGCAGCGCCACGACGAAGCGCACGTCGTGGTGGGCCTCGGCGAGCTGGCGGACGGCGGAGGCGATGCGGCCGAGCGGCTTGCCCCAGTTCTCGCGCCGGTGCGCCGTCACGACCACGAGGCGCGGGCCTCCGGGCGCCTCGAGGTCGTCGAGCCGGGGATCGCCGTACGGCGCGTCGAGCGTGGCGGCGAACTGCAGGGCGTCGATGCCGGTGTTGCCCGAGACGTAGATGCGCCCGTGGGAGACGCCCTCGCGGATGAGGTTGTCCCGGCTGCGCGATGTCGGCGCCAGGTGCCATGCGGCGATACGGCTGATCAGCTGACGATTGAGCTCTTCGGGGAAGGGTGACAGCGTGTTGGATGTGCGCAGGCCCGCCTCGACGTGGACGACGGGCATTCGCAGGTGGAACGACGCGAGCGCCGCCGCCGCGGCGCTCGTGGTGTCGCCGTGCACGAAGCACGCCCCCGGGTACCCCTGGGCGTATGGTGCGTCGGCGGGAATGACCGGCTCGCCGAAGCGCTCGCGGAAGAAGCGCTCCATCCCGAGCATGACGTCGGCGAACAGCTCGTTGAGCGAGCGGCGCCGGTCAGGAGCGGGGAAGGTCACGTCGGGCGCGATCCCGCCCAGCGCGAGCACCTCGGCCACCAGCACGGCGTGCTGCCCGGTCGACACGACGACGGGGTTCACGCTCGTGCTCCCCCGGAACATCCGGATGAGCGGGAGCATCTTGATCGCTTCGGGGCGCGTGCCCACGACGAACAGCGCGTTGGTGGGGACGGACGCCATGCCCTCAACATACTGATGCGGGCGCTCGC
The DNA here is from genome assembly GCF_044325405.1 of Microbacterium alkaliflavum. Taxonomy (NCBI): domain Bacteria; kingdom Bacillati; phylum Actinomycetota; class Actinomycetes; order Micrococcales; family Microbacteriaceae; genus Microbacterium; species Microbacterium alkaliflavum. Next base: position 876,286 of record NZ_JBIQWL010000002.1, read on the forward strand.
ACAGCGAGCGCCCGCATCGGGAATCGAAAGAGTGTCGCGTCAGCGCGCGGCGGCGACCTTCTCAGGCTCGCCCGCCGGCTTCGCGTCGGCCGGCTTCGCCTCGACGGCGGGAGCCGGCTGCGGCGGGCGGGGACGCGCCGCGAACTCCTCGAAGACGTAGCGCGGGTTCTGCACGGTCTGCAGGTTGACCATGTCACGACGCAGCCAGAAGTTGTTCCACCAGCCCCACAGCACGCGCCACTTGCGCTCCCACGACGGCATGGCCAGGCCGTGGTAGCCGCGGTGCGCGAGCCACGCGATCCAGCCCTTGAGGGCGAAGTTGCCGGACTGGAACACGCCGATCCACAGGCCCAGGCCCGCGACCGCGCCGAGGTTCTTGTGGACGTACTCGCGGGGCAGCTCGCCGCGGAGCACGGCGACGAGGTTCTTCGCGAGGAGCTTCGCCTGGCGCACGGCATGCTGCGCGTTCGGCACGCAGTAGCCGCCCACGCCGCCGCCGGACAGGTCGGGCACGGCCGACACGTCGCCGGCCGCCCATGCGCCCTCGACGATCTCGTCCTCGGTGCCGACGCGGAGGTCGGCGCGCGTGCGGATGCGGCCGCGCTCCTCGACGGGCAGGTCGCCGCCGCGCACGACGGTCGGGTTGGCCATGACGCCGGCGGTCCAGATGATGAGGTCGCTCGGGATCACCTCGCCCGACGAGAGCTCGATGTTGCCGTCGACGGCACCGGTGACCTGCGTCTCGAGGTGCACGTAGGCACCGCGGTTGGCGAGGTTCTTCAGCACCCACTCGCTCGTCTTGAGCGAGACCTCGGGCATGATGCGCGGCATCGCCTCGATGAGGTGGAAGTGCGTGTCGTCGAACGTGAGCTGCGGGTAGCTCTCGACGAGCGACGATGCGAGCGAGCGCAGCTCGGCGAACACCTCGATGCCCGCGAAACCGCCGCCGACGACGACGACGGTGAGCAGGCGGTCGCGCTCGGGACCGGCGGGAAGCGTCGCGGCGCGGTCGAAGTTCGACATGAGGCGGTCGCGGATCGCGACGGCTTCCTCGATCGTCTTGAGACCGATCGCGTTGTCGGCGATGCCGGGGATCGGGAACGTGCGCGAGACGGCGCCGGCCGTGACGACGATCTGGTCGTACTGCACCTCGTAGGGCTCGGCGAGCTCGGGCGTGATCGTCGCGGTCTTCGTGGCGTGGTTGATGCCCGTGACCTTGGCGGTGACGACCGTCGTGCGCTTGAGGTGACGGCGGAGGGCGACCACCGCGTGGCGGGCCTCGATCGAACCGGCGGCGACCTCGGGGAGGAACGGCTGGTACGTCATGTAGGGCAGCGGGTCGACGATCGTGACCTCGGCCTCGCCCTTGCGCAGGTGCTTCTCGAGCTTCCAGGCAGTGTAGAAGCCGGCGTAGCCACCACCGACGATCAGGATCTTGGGCACAGTGCTAGTAGCGGTGCTGGTCACGGTGAGAGGAACTCCTCGCAGTTCATCGGCTCGGCGTGCCAGAGGAGCGCGCCATACGGATGCGTCGGACAGCAGCAGTGACGCCGAGCGCCACCAGTATAGCCGCCACGGTGGCAGCCCCGAGCGGCAGGGTGCCGTAGAGGAGCGTCTGTGTCGACGGCAGCAGCGGCGAGCCCGCCACCGTCACCGGATCGGCCGGCGGAAGTGGGTCGACCGTGACCGGCGACGCCGTGGGCTGGGGCGCCGGATCGACCGCCGCCCGGCGGTAGAGCCGGATCCAGTCCTCGAGGCTTCCCATCGGGTTGGTCGCGACCGTCGGCACCGACGCCTTGAGGGCGGCCTCGGCATCCACGAGTCCGTACCCGTAGAGCGGATCGGGGACGACCGTCGCGCCGGCGGCGGGACGCGCCGTCTTGATGATGCGGTTGATGACGTTGGCCGCGTCGAGGTCGGGATGCGCCGCCCGCACGAGCGCCGCGACGCCGGCGACGATGGGCGCGGCGCCGCTCGTGCCGTCCCACAGCACGAGGCTGCCGTCGGCGGAGACCCCGACGAGGTTCTCGCTCGGCGCCGAGACGCCGATCGTGATGCCCTGCGTGGATGCCTCGACGCTCGCCTTGCCCTGCGGGTCGACGCCCGCCACCGTCAGCACGCCCGGGATCGTCGCAGGCGCTCCGACACGCGTCGTGCCGCTCCCCCGGTTGCCGGCCGCGACGACCACGACGACGTCGTGCTGGAAGGCGTAGAGGAAGGCCTCGTCCCAGCTCTCGTCCCAGTCCGCGGTGTTCGTCGTGAGCGAGAGGTTGATGACCTTCGCGCCGTTGTCGACCGCCCAGTGCAGCGCCTTCGCGATCTGCTCGGTGAACGGCACGGAGGCGCCCGATCCGAACGCGACCGAGACCGAGAGCAGCTGCGCCTCCGGCGCGACGCCGATCATGCCCGTCTCGGGTCCGGTGCCGCGGGCGGCCGCGAGGGAGGCGACCCAGCTGCCGTGGTTGGCGTCGACGGCGCCGACGGGCGTGCGCCCGTCGGGCGAGCCCTGGCCCGAGACGTCGGTGCCGCCCGCGACGGCTCCGTCGAACTCGACCGGCCCCTTGCCGATGCCGGTGTCGACGATCGCGACCTTGACCCCGGCGCCGCGCGTGGTCGCCCACGCGTCTCGGATGCCGTACTCGTCGAGCCAGTATTCGGCCGCGCGGACCGGGTCCTCCGCTGCCGCGACGGGGTTCGCGAACGGCGCGGTCAGGGATGCCGGGTTCGCGAGTGGGCGTGCGGAGAGCGATGCCGGGGTCGCGAGTGTGCGTGGGGAGAGGGACGCCGGGGTCGCGAGTGTGCGTGCGGAGAGCGATGCCGGGGTCGCGAGTGTGCGTGGGGAGAGGGACGCCGGGGTCGCGCCCGTCGCGGCCGGCACGAGGCCTGCGGCGGTGGGCCCGAGGCCCGCGGCGGTCGGCGCGATCGTCAGCGCGCCCACGAGGATGCCCGTGAGCACTGCTGAGGACGCGGCGACGAGGCGCCTCACCCGGCGGTCCCCGCCTCTGCCGCGGTCGCCTGCTGCACCGCCGCCCCGGGATGGGCGCACACGCACCGCTCGGGCGACCACGTCGACAGCTCCAGCGCCCGGTCGCCGATGGGGTTCACGCCAGGACCTGCCGCCAGCGCATGCGCCGCGAGGGCGTGCAGGCACTTCACGCGCGTGGGCATGCCGCCTGCGGAGATGCCGTCGATCTCGGGAACCTCCCCGAACAGGGCGCGGTCGCGCAGGTAGGCCTCGTGCGCCGCGGTGTAGGCGGCGGCGACGTCCTCGTCGGCGAGCTCCTCCGCGAGGACGGGCATGACGTGCTCGGCCTCGAGCGTCGACACCGCCGCCGTCGCGGCGGGATGCGACAGGTAGTAGAACGTGGGGAAGGGCGTGCCGTCGGGCAGCCGCGGCGACGTCGCCGCCACGGTCGGATTGCCGCACACGCACCGCGCCGCGATGCCGACGACGCCGCGCGCGGGCCTTCCGAGCTGCTCGCGGAGCACCGCGAGGTCGGCGTCGCTGACGGGCGGGAAGGGCGGCGTGGTCACCGTGAAAGGCTATCGTCGCGCGCTGGGGATGGCCTGATCAGCCTGCAGCCGGCGTCTGCCCGGGCGTGCCGGTCGGCGTCTGGTCGGGCACGCCGATGCTCGGCGTCGTCGTGACCGTCTGGGCGAGGCCCGCCTCGGTCACGGAGCGCACGAGCTGCGTCATCCAGTCGGTCTTCGTCTCCTGGACCTTGTCGCTGACGGGCCCCTGCTCCTGGGGCACCCGCGCGGCCGTGAGGTCGTTGTCGACGAGGTACACGACCTCCCCCGGCTTGACGTAGTAGAGCCGCTCGCGCGCCTGGGTCGTGATGTAGGCGGGATCGCGCCAGCGCTCACGCTGCGCCTCGAGGTCTTCCACCTGATCCTTGCTGAGCTGCACGGATGCCGCGAGCGCCGCGATCTGCTGGCGCTGGTCGACGTACGTGCCGATCGTCGGCACGAGCACGAACGCGGCGAGCACGACGAGCCCGAGCATGATGACCATGAAGCCGGAGAGGCGGATGCCGCCGAGCCACTCCCGCACGTCGACCTGGCGCCGCTCGCGGACGGGCCGCTCCGACCGCGGCGGACGGCGGGTGCGGGAAGGGGGAGCCGTTCCTTCTGTCACGGCGCCCCCTTCCTGAAGCAAGCTGCTTCGCAGCGCGGTCCTCAGCGTCTCAGCGGCGCATCAGCCCTTGTAGCGCGGGAACGCTCCACGACCCGCGAACACCGCGGCGTCGCCGAGCTCTTCCTCGATGCGCAGAAGCTGATTGTATTTCGCGACGCGCTCGCTGCGGGCGGGCGCGCCGGTCTTGATCTGACCCGCGTTGACCGCGACCGCGAGGTCGGCGATCGTCGTGTCCTCGGTCTCGCCCGAGCGGTGCGACAGCATCGAGCGGTAGCCGTTCTGCGTCGCGAGGGCGATGGCGTCGAGGGTCTCCGACAGCGTGCCGATCTGGTTGACCTTGACCAGCAGCGCGTTGCCGACGCCGAGGTCGATGCCGCGCTGGAGGCGCTCCGGGTTGGTGACGAACAGGTCGTCGCCGACGAGCTGCACCTGCTTGCCGATCTTGTCGGTCAGGGCCTTCCAGGCATCCCAGTCGTCCTCGGCGAGTGCGTCCTCGATCGTGACGATCGGGTAGTTCGCGACGAGGTCGGCGAAGTAGTCGGTGAGCTGCTCGGCCGACCAGGCCTTGCCCTCGACAGTGTAGACGCCGTCCTTGAAGAACTCGGTCGCGGCCACGTCGAGGCCCACGGCGATGTCCTGACCGGGCGTGAAGCCGGCCTTCTCGATCGCCTTGATGAGGAAGTCGAGGCCCTCGCGGTTGCTGGGGAGGTCGGGGGCGAACCCGCCCTCGTCGCCGAGACCCGTCGCGAAGCCGGCTGCCTTCAGCTCGCCCTTGAGGACGTGGTAGACCTCGGTGCCCCAGCGCAGCGACTCGGCGTACGTGTCGGCGCCGATCGGGGCGAGGAAGTACTCCTGGAAGTCGATGCCGTTGTCGGCGTGCTCGCCGCCGTTGATGACGTTGAACAGCGGCACGGGCAGGATGTGCGCGTTCGGGCCGCCCAGGTAGCGGAATAGCGGCAGGTCGGCCGAGTCGGCGGCCGCCTTGGCCACGGCGAGCGAGACGCCGAGGATGGCGTTGGCGCCCGTGCGCGACTTGTTCTCGGTGCCGTCGGTCTCGATGAGGATCTCGTCGACGATGCGCTGCTCGCTCGCCTCGACACCCTCGATCGCGGGGCCGAGCTCGTCGATGACGGCGGCGACGGCCTTCAGGACGCCCTTCCCGCTGTAGCGCGACTTGTCGCCGTCGCGCAGCTCATACGCTTCGAAGGCGCCGGTGGACGCACCCGAAGGGACAGCCGCGCGCTGCACGGTTCCGTCGTCGAGGAGCACCTCCACTTCGACGGTCGGGTTGCCGCGCGAGTCGAGGATCTCGCGCGCGTTGACTGCCTCGATAAGTGCCACGGAGGACTCCTTGTTTCGTGGGAGGGCTTTGGATCACGGAGCGTCTTCGGTCCGTCAACGAGTGTAGTGATGACGGATGCCGCGGCCACAGGCCGCGGTCCGAAGAGTCTTCAGACGACGAGCGCGATCGCGACGCCGTCCCAGCCCTTCGCGTCGAGCGTCTGGATCGCCGTCGCGTCGAAGCGGGGGTCTCGGCCGAGCAGTTCGAGGCCTCGCTGCGTGCCGATCACCTGCGGCTCCATCGCCGCTGGATCGGCGACGCGCCCTCCCCGTCCGACGTTGTCGACGACCACCACGGTCCCCGGATGCCCGAGCCGCGCGGCCCAGTCGAGGTAGATCGTGTTCGACTCCTTGTCTGCGTCGATGAAGACGAGATCGAACGACTCTCCGCCCTCGAGGGTCGGCAGCACATCGGCGGCGCGGCCGAGCAGGATCTCGACCTTGTCTCCGACACCCGCACGGTCGAGGTTCGCACGTGCGATCCGGGCATTGCGCGGCTCCGCCTCGATCGTCACGACCCTGCCGTCGTCCGGGATGCCGCGCGCGAGCCAGATCGTCGAATAGGCGCCGAGCGTGCCGATCTCCAGCACCCGGCGCGCGTGCGACATGCGGGCGAGCAGGTGAAGGAGCTTGCCGTTGACCGGCGCGACCTCGATGGGAGGAAGCCCCGCGTCGTTCTGGTCGGCGACCGCGGCGTCGAGGGCGGGGTCGTGCCCGACGAGGGTCTGGGCGAAGTAGGCGTCGAGACGCTGCCAGGCGTCGGGGGTCGGGTCGGCCATGGCCTCAGCCAACCGTCGGCGCGCGCCGCCGTCAACCCTTCCGGCGCGGCGCGGCGCGGCGCGGCGCGGGCGAGTCGAGGCCCGGCGCGCGAGTCGAG
>NZ_JBIQWL010000020.1:0-273 GCF_044325405.1 Microbacterium alkaliflavum
CGCCCTCGTCCGGCAGACTCCCGGGTGGGGGTCCATCCCGATCGCGTTCGCCAACGGCGACGGCACCTGGAACATCACCAACGGCGCCGCCGGGCCCGACTTCATCCCCTCCTGGGCGAACCAGCCCGGCGTGCGGCTGGTGCCCGGCGACTTCAACGGGAATGGCCTGACCGACATCGCCCTCGTCCGGCAGACTCCCGGGTGGGGGTCCATCCCGATCGCGTTCGCCAACGGCGACGGCACCTGGAACATCACCAACGGCGCCGCCGGGCC
>NZ_JBIQWL010000020.1:359-22383 GCF_044325405.1 Microbacterium alkaliflavum
ATCGCGTTCGCCAACGGCGACGGCACCTGGAACATCACCAACGGCGCCGCCGGGCCCGACTTCATCCCGTCCTGGGCGAACCAGCCCGGCGTGCGGCTGGTGCCCGGCGACTTCAACGGGAATGGCCTGACCGACATCGCCCTCGTCCGGCAGACCCCCGGGTGGGGGTCCATCCCCGTCGCGTTCGCCAACGGCGACGGCACCTGGAACATCACCAACGGCGCCGCCGGGCCCGACTTCATCCCCTCCTGGGCCAACCAGCCCGGCGTGCGACTCGTGCCCGGCCAATACCGCTGACTCTCATGAACATCGGAACGGGGACATGAACGAGGATGCGCGGGCTTCGTCCCAAGGCTGGCGGCGGGTGTTCTTCCAGGTCGGCTGGTGGATCCTGATCGGCGTGACGGGGCTCTTCGCCGTGTACCACGTCGTCGGGGCCGTTGCCTTCTCACTGTCGGACGAAGAGCAGGCGAGGTTCATCGCGCTCGCCGCCCTGCAGGCGTTGAGCGTGATCGTGCTGCTGATCCCCTACCGGCACCTGGAGTGGTGGGCGTGGTGGGCGACCTGGATTCCGATCGCAGCCCTTGCCGCCGCGGGATTCGTTTTGCTCGGCTCGATCGGCGGCGTCTACCTGGGACTCGCCGCCATCGTTGCGCTCGCGCAACTCGTCACGATTACCAAGTTCGGTGCACAGGCATCCCCATCGGACTAGAACGATCACGACGAGCGGATCCCGCTCGACCCGCTTGGCGCCTGAGCTTACGGAGGCGTGCCTGAGCTCGATACACCATTGCATCCGAATCGCGCGAGGTGCATCATTCTCGATACAGGGGAATCTCCTTCTGACCGGTGCTTCTTGGGGATGGCGCTATGTCTGACGATGATCCGCGCGGTGAGAACGGCCCGATGCGATTCGAGGTCGATCACCATTCACGCACCCAGGCCTCTAGAGGGCGCTTCGTCACCGTATTGATCGTCAGCGTGTCTGCGGTGCTCGCTGGATGCTCCACCAGTCCCCCACCCGCGGCCACGCCGGCGATCGAGCCTGCCGCCCCCTCACCTTCGCCCTCCTCCGTTGAGAGGCCGGATGTGCCCGCACCTCCCGAACAGCTCACCTTTGATGCGGGAGCCGATCTCGATCCGCAAGTGTGGCTTGCGGGCTGGCACGTGGAGCCGATCGACATGACGAACGGCTACGCGGTGGTGTATCCGCGCGACGACTGGGAGGAGAAGCATCTCTCGGATGGTTGCGAAGCTTCGCGGTCCCACCGATTCTCACTGGACGGTCTCGATCTGTCGCTCGACGACCGCACACTGTCAGACCAGCTGCTCGCTCAGATCGTTGAGATTCCGGTCGCGGATATCTCAGAGAACGGCTCCGATGTCCCGTTCCCCGTGGTCGGGCGTTGGCCGACCACGGCGGACTTCCGGGTGCGCGCCGGCGACCTGAGCAACGGCGGCGCATGGCTGGCGGCGGTGAGAGTCTTCGGTGCGCTCGGCTCGGCATTGATCGTCCAGCTCGAATGCGAACCTGGCTCGATGACCGGGGCGACCGGCCAGCAGATGTTCGACCTTCTTCCGCAGGTCGCCGGCGCGGATGCTCTCGAGGTCGGGCTCGGCCGAGTCGACTGGAACATCGTCGAGGCGCTCGCGTTCGACGACGGCGCGGATCTCGTCGAATCGTCGAACGCGCGATGGATTGATGCCGCACTGATGCAAGACGCGGCGTGGACGTTCCACGAGGGCGAGTCGAGCGGGTCCTGGAGCTTCGCCTCCGCGGACGGCGACTGCACGGCGCTGTACGTGCAGTCTCGTCTTGGCGAGGACGTCTACGCCTCGGGCGATCGTGAGGCCAGCGACGAGCTTCTCGAATCGTCGCTCGACGGCACGAACTCCTTCGCGGCCGAGAACGTCGTGGACGGATCGTTTGCGCTCGCCATGCCCGGCAACGACTTCGTCGCCACGCGACTCATCGAAGGCTCAGACGCCGGAGTGAGGTGGGTGACAGCGGCTCGCGCATTCACGGGGCCGCGCCTTGGCTTCCTGATCACCGTCACCTGCACGACGGGCGATCCCCTCGAGGTCCTCGAAGCGGTCGTCGCAGAGTCCGCCGTCCAAGTGGTGCCCTGACGCTGACTGCGGTCCGAGAAGCACCGATCCACGCGCGACCCCCATCGCCTCATTGCGTCCGGGCGTCAGTTGGTGAGCTCCGAGCGAGCGCCCACCCGCGACGGACGTCAGTGGAGGGTTTCGCCTCGTTTGAGCATCTCGACGTACTGGGCGACGCGGGCAGCGCGCGAGGCCGGCCGCTTGAGATTGGCCACGCGGAAGGCCATCGCGAATCGGTTCTGCGCGGACTGGGCCGCGAAGGCCTTCGCGATCTCCGGGTCGGCGTCCAGGGCGTCCTGGAGCTCCGCGGGAAGGTCGCCGTCGCGCTGCCGGTAGGCGGCATCCCATCGCCCGTCAGCCTTCGCGCGGTCGATCTCGAGCTGCCCCGAGGCCCGCATGCGCCCCTCCTCGATCAGCCGAGTGACGTGGCCGATGTTCACCTTCGACCAGATGCTCCGCGGTCGTCGGGGCGTGAACGTCTGCAGGAAGTAGTCGGCATCGACGGATTTGGACTGCCCGTCGATCCACCCGAAGCACAGCGCGACATCGAGCGCTTCGGCGTACGTGATGCCGGGCAGGTTCGTCGCCTTCTTCCGCAGTCGCAGGAGAATGCCGCTCGGGTCGGGGTCGGAGTCCAGCCAGGCTTCCCACTCGGCGACGGTGTCCACGTGCAGTTCGGGCTTGTTCACGCGGTCGACCATGTCGGGAGGATAGCTCTCGCCGCGGCGATCAGGGGATGGAGTAGATGCGCACGGTCGACCCGGATCCCTGGGCGGTCAACGTCGCGGGCATGGGACGGTACTGGCCGTCGGTGTTGTGACTCGCGAACGAGATCACGGGGCCGTCCGGCGAGTACTCGACCCTCGAGACCGTCATCGTGTGATCCAGTCCCGGGCCTGTGTCACCCCAGTTGAAGACGCCGATGTCGCCGACGCGCACGCGGTCGAGGTCGTCGATGGTCGAGTAGGCGAATCCCTGAGCGGCCAGGTAGGCGTCGATGTCGGGCGTCGATCGCCAGGCCTTCGACGCCTTCCAGGGCCCGCCGGAGCGCCACGACTCGTCCATGACCCAGCCGCGAGCGAGCAGACCCTGACTGGCGAAGTTGACGCAGTCACCGCCCGCGGGGTTGTAGTCGCCCCACTGCGCCGTGTTGTAGTCGGTGGCGTGCGCGAGCAGGTAGTCGAGCTGCGCATCCACCGATCCGCCCGTGGGCTGCGAACTGGAACCCTTCGCGGCGGCGATGATGCCGTCGCGGTACTCCTGTGCGCTCGCGCGCACGGCGTCTGCGGCGGTCGCGGTCGCGGCGAGCGCGGCGGCGAGCTTCTCGGGCGTCGCCTTGCGCAGCGTCGAGATCCGCGTGGAGAGCTCGTCTTCGACGCTCTTCTCGGCATCCGACCACGTCCCGAGCACATTCTGAGCGTCTGAGACCGCCGCCTTCTTGAACGCCGTGACGGCGGCGGCCATGGCGTGAGTGGCGCCTGCGGCCTCTTCGTCGGTCGGATCCGCGGTCATGGCGGCGTCGCGCGCGACGGTCAGTGCGGAGGATGCCTCGGACGAGACGAGCGTCGACGAATCGGCGAGCGCATCCCCGGCGACTCCGGCAAGGTCGGCGAGGGTGGCGCGGGCGTCGGCGGCGGCCGCGGAGGCGGCGATCCGCGGGGCCACGACGGCCGCGGTCACGACGATGAGGACCAAGACCAGCAGCACCACTGCGCGGCGACGACGGAACATGCGTCGGCGCGCCGCCCGTTCCCGTGGCGAGAGGGTCACCGCGCGAGAATATCCCGCCGAAAGACGGTGACGGCTGACCCCGCGCGGTCGACGCGCAAACCCGGATTGATCCTCAAGGAGTGCGCAAGTACTGGGTCAGGAATGACACGACCTCGTCGACGGCAAGATCGACCCGATCGAAGTTGAGCACCGAGTGACCCGACCCGCTCGCCCAGACGACGCGCATCCGATCGGCGTCCCAGACCTCGATCCCGCGGGCGCAATGCGGGAGTGACGGATCGTCGGGGCCCTCATGGCGGATGACGGGCGTCTTGCCCCTGAGCACGGGAATCTGTTCGACGCGAGCCTTCGCCGACTTCCGGTCGTCCCGGAATCTCAGAACCATGACGGCTGCCTCCGACCGGCCGATTGCCTGGTCGCCGCCCGGGACCGACCAACCGGCCGGCCGGAAGGCGGGCGACGCGGCCTGGCTCCCGATGACGACCCCGACTGCGGGATCGACGACCGTCGCCATCGCGAACGACCCCGTCGCGCACATTCCGATGACGCCGACCCCGCGCGGCGACTCGGTGTTCTCTCCCAGCCACGAGACCGCGGCCTGAAGCCAGTTCGTGCCCTTGCGCGGCTGCTCGCGGAAGAAGACGCTCATCTCGCGGGCGATGCAACGGCCGAGAAGGCCCGCGATCCCGGACGCCATCGCCCCCGTGCCCTCACCCCGTACGCGGCCGAACAGATGCGGTACGGCGACCGTGAAGCCGGCTGCGGTGATGGTCTCCGCGAGTTCGAACGTGTTCTCGGTCAGCCCAGCGAGCTCGTGGATGAGCAGCACCCCGGGGCCGCGAACCGGCCCCAGATACACGTCATGCGAGATCTCTCCCGTGCTGACCGGGTGGGATTCGAACTCCATTCGGCGTGAACTCGTCATCGCAGCACCTCCGCCTGGATTCGCGGCTCGGTCGCGCGCGCGGATTCACGCCAGTAGTAGAACAGCAGGACGGCCGACACTCCGGCCAGGGGATGCCACGCGACCCCGTGCGGCTGCCAGATCGACGCGGGGTCGCACAAGGGGCCGCCGGTCTGGGAAAGCAGCCAGAAGACGATGGCTATGCCGATCGATGCCAGGGCACCGAACCACCAGAGTCCCCCGCGCCAACCGCGGGGAACGTGCCCGCGCAGGCGTGTCAGCCAGACGACGAGTTCGAGCACCATGTACACGCCGACCTGGATGGCGATCAGGACCACAGACGTTCCCGGCCGATTGATGACGGCGTGGGCGATCGTCGCGACTGCCGTCACGCCCAGGAACAGGATCCAGAAGAGTCCCGTGCTCGGACGGAGCCGGTAGGCGGCGAACGCGACGAGGAACGCTGTGAAGAGGTACATCGAGGCCGCGTCCACGATCCCTCCCCACTCCTTGAGCGAGGCGTGGAACCACATGCTGCCGAGGCCCAAGAAGAGGACGACGAAGACATAGACGTCGGGAATGACCCCGGGCGCGAAAACCGCGGTCTGCCGGCGTCGGTCGGCGGAGAGTTGAACAGCGACGATGGATGCCGACGCCAGGGCATAGAGATTGAACCAGGTGTTCGACAGCTGACGCACGCCGCCCGCGGCCGTCAGAACGGCGGCGGGGTCATACGCCTCGCAGAAGCAGCCGTTCGGATTCGTGAGCGTGCAGATGTCGGCATCCCCGGGCCAGCCGAACCAGACGAACATGAGGAACGGGATGAGTACCGCAGGCGCCGCGACGGCGAGTACCCAGATGCTGCGATACGAGCTCCCCACCGGCTCGTCCGTTCAGCCCGGTCGATTCGCTGCGACGGCTTGGGCGATGAGCGCTCGCAGCGAGACGTCGTCGACGGGTGCGTTCTCGAAGAAATCGATCGCCCTCACTGTGCGACTGTCGAGGCGCGAGTTGAAAAGGCCCGCCGGGTCATCCAGCTGGGCTCCCTTGGGGAACGTGAGTCGCACGGCGCTCTTCAGGAGGTCCGCCATGCAGAGGTTCCCCCGGCACACCCAGGTGGCGACGCCCTCCGGTTTGGACGGCTTGCGCCACTTGATCTCCTCGACGATCTCCGCGTCCGCGCTCAGGATGACACGACGAATCTCACTGAGGGTGCTTGCCCGCCAGCCGCCGACGTCGGCGATGATCGCATCGATCTCTTCGGCGGCAGAAACGTCGTCAGCGCTCACGCACTCATCATGCTCCACCCCCACGAGCCTGCGAATGATTGACGCCCTTCCCGCACCGGGGCGTCGATCTGGCGCTAGTGTCCCGACATGCGGATCGTCGTCTCAGGGACACACGCGAGCGGGAAGAGCACGCTGATCTCGGACTTCGCAGCGCGGCATCCCGAGTTCGCCGTTCTCCCCGACCCGTACGAGGTCATCGACGAAGAATGGGACGGCCCGAGCGCGGCGATGTTCGCGGCACAGCTCCGCGTCGCGGCCGATCGACTCACCTCCGGCGAGTTCGGCCCTCGTCTCATCGCCGAGCGCGGCCCGCTCGACTTCCTCGCGTACCTGATGGCGCTCGACGATCGGATGGGTGCTTCGCTCGCTCCCGACTTCCTCGAGCGGTCGAGAATGATCACGGCCAAAGCGCTCAGCCACGTCGACCTGCTCGCGGTGCTTCCCCTCACCACCGTCGATGGGATCGCGCCGGGCGCCGACGAGCATCTGGAACTTCGGGACGCGATGGACGAGATCCTCCTCGAACTCATCGACGACCCCGACCTCGTCGGCGCACGGGCGAGGACCGTCGAGATCGTGGGCACCAGGAGCGAGCGGCTCTCGGCGCTCGAGGCTCACGTCGGCGAAGCGAGGCGCTGACCCCGTGGGGCGCTTCACCGGCTGTCGCCGGTCCGGATCGGGATGCTGTCGAGCGTGTAGCTGTACCCGGCTTCACCGACCCGCGGCATCCCGTCGCCGTCGAGAATCAGCAGGATGTCGTCGCCCACCGCCCAGTAGTGGCGAAGGTGCTCGGGAACGCCGTCGAGTCGATACGCGGTGGCATCCGGATCGAGTGCAGTTCCGGATGCCACGTGCCATGCCCCCTCGTGATATTCGCGCTCGTCGCTGACACCCACGCGGAGGATCGACATGGCATAGCTCGTAGGCTCGCCGGTGGCGGGGTCGCGGTACAGCACGAGTCCGAACTTCACTCGCTGGCAGTCCGGATCGGGTGCCGGGTCGATGGCGCACGGAATGTGCGCTTCGTAGTCGACGAATGGCGGGTCCCCGTGCGTGTCCTCAGCCGGGTACCACGGCGGGAAGGCCGTGATCGGCGGCGGCGCGGTCGCCGCCTGCCCCCACAAGAGGGCGCCCGCCGCGAGGCCGGCGACGGCACCACCGACGAGCACGATCCACGCACCGCGCTTCATCGATCTGCCACCTCTCCGTGGCCCGACTATGCGCGCCGCGATCCGCAGAATCAAGCCCGTCCGTGTTCCTCTCGGTGTGCGCCCGTCCACGGTTCATTCAGGTTGCGGCATGCACCGGCGCGTAGCGTGGCCGGTAGCGATCGGCACCTGCCTTTGGCTTCGCCCCAGCCCCGCGAGGCGGCTGGCCCACCCGAAGGCGCCGATCATCACTTCCACCGCACCCGCGATCTCCACTCTTGGACCCGTCCGCCAGACGTACGCGCGAACCGCGGACTTCCCCCCGGTCACCCGCGCGTACTCGCATGTCTCCGAAGTGGTGCGCGAGACCGGGCTGCTTCAGCGGGCCAGCGGGTTCTATCTGCTCGTAGGGATCGGACTCGCTCTCGGATTCGGCGGAGCGATCACGGGTTTCATCCTGCTCGGCGACAGCTGGTTCCAGCTCTTGATGGCCGGCGCTCTCGGCATCCTGTTCACCCAGGTCGCCTTCCTCGCCCATGAAGCCGCGCATCGGCAGATCCTCTCGACCGGGCCCGCCAACGACCGGCTCGCCCGGATCCTGGTGGCGATCGTCGGGATGAGCTACTCGTGGTGGGACTCCAAGCACAGCCGCCACCATGCCAACCCGAACCGGGTCGGGAAGGACCCCGACATCGAGGTCGATACGATCTCCTTCCTCGACGAGGATGCCGCGCAGGCCCGGGGGCTGCGGCGCCTCATCACCCGCAAGCAGGGCTGGCTGTTCTTCCCGCTGCTCACCCTGGAGGGGTTCAACCTCCATTACCTCAGCATCCGGCACCTCACCGCCAAGGGGCCCGTCAAGGCGCGCTGGGCGGAGTCCGCGATGCTCGTCGTCCGGTTCGCCCTGGTGCTGACCCCACTGTTCCTCCTGCTCCCGGTCGGGATGGCATTCGCGTTCCTGGGAGTCATGTCGGCCGTGTTCGGCCTCTACATGGGGGCGACCTTCGCGCCCAACCACAAGGGCATGCCCATCATCGCGCGCGATGCGAAGCTCGACTTCTTCTCCAAGCAGGTCCGCACCTCGCGGAACATCCGCGGCGGATGGTGGGCCACGACGCTCATGGGCGGCCTGAACTACCAGGTCGAGCACCACCTGTTCCCCAGCATGGCTCGCCCGCACCTCGCGAAGACCCGCGAGATCGTCCGCGACTACTGCACAGCCAACGACATCCCGTACACCGAGACCTCCCTGTTGCGCTCCTACGCCATCGTCATCGACTACTTGAATCGGGTCGGCCTCGCAGCCCGCGATCCCTTCGACTGCCCCGTCACCCGCCAGTATCGGCGCGCCTGAACGCAGCACGCGGCATCCGCCGAATGACGTCGGACGTCCTGCCGTCGTGGCCGGGCAACAGCACCCCGGGCGACCGGCGTTCCGAACCTATTGCAGCCGAGGTGTGCTGACCGTGGATGCGCGCACGACGAGCTGCGTCGGGAACTCATACCGCCGGACAGGCGGGGCGGTCTCGGCGAGCGACTGAAGGAGCAGGTCGGCTGCCGTGCGACCCATCTCGGCGTACGGCTGCCGCGCCGTCGTGAGCTGCGGAGTGACGAGGACGGCAGTCCGCTCATCGTCGAAACCGGCAACGGCGATGTCCTCCGGAACGCGGAGGCCGCGCGCGGCGAGCTCGCGCAAGACGGTCGCGGCCAGTTGGTCGAATGAGCAGAAGATCGCGTCGACGGCGACGTCGCGGTCGAGGAGCTCGCCCAGCTCGGGGCATCCCGGCGCCGTCTCATCGAAGGCGGTGTCGATGATGAGACTCTCGTCGATCTCGAGCCCCGCCTCGGCGAGGACGTCGCGGTAGGCCCGTTCGCGCTCTTGGAGGTAGAAGGCGTCGCCCCAGACGGGTGCGCCTCCGCTGAGCCGGGGTCGGACGAAGACGACGCGGGATCGTCCTGTCTCGATCAGATGCTCGATGACCTCTCGTGCGCCGGCGTAATTGTCCGCCGAGATGGACGGGAAGCAGATGTCGGCGCTCGAGTCATCGATCGCGACTCCCGGAATGCCTATGCGGTCACAGGCTTCGCGGACGGATTTCTGGTCTGGCACGCTGATGACGATCACGCCCTCGGTGGGCACGTTGGACAGGCCGTCGATCGCTCCAGCCAGCCCGCCCTCGCCTCCGCCGACGGGATGGACGAGCACTTGATATCCGGCTTCCGCCGCCGTCTCCACGCACGCATGCGCGACCGGCTCCCACCATCCCCACTGGTTGTCCGGCACGATCACGCTGATGGCTCGGAACCCGCCGCTGCGCAGCGCCCGTGCCGCGACCGAGGGCCGATAGCCCAGCTCGTGCGCCACCGCGCGGATCCGTTCGCGGGTCGACGAGCTCACGTCGGGGTGGTCCCCCATCGCGCGCGAGACCGTCGCCATGCCGACCCCCGCCGCTCGCGCGACGTCGCTCAGTGTCACCCGCTGCGCCATCCTGCCTCCGACCTTCCACTTGACCTCGGCCAGTCTCGTCGCTATCTTACCGGTAGCGTTTCCGGAAACGTTACCGGTAGCGTATATCAATTTCCGTTCTATGCTCAACGACGAGGAACCCGATGTCCACGACCACCCCGGCCACCGACGGCCGCCCAACGCTCAGCCCGGTCAGTGCCGGCTTCATCGCGATCTACGCACTCGCGATGTTCGGCATCTGGATGGCGATCAACCTGCCGGCCTCCGTGACGCTCGCTCTGCGCATCTCCGAGATCGATCCGGGCGGGAAGACCACCAGCTACTCGATCGCCGCGGGCGTCGGAACGCTGACCGCCGTGCTGGCCAATCCGTTCTTCGGTCGACTCTCGGACCGCACCCGCAGTCGTTTCGGTCGCCGTCGGCCGTGGATCGCGATCGGCCTTCTCGGCACCACGGTCGGCGCCGCCGTCATCGGCCTCTCGGACACCTTCCCGATGCTGCTGCTGGGGTGGGTCCTGATGCAGGCTTTCGTCAACGCCGCGATCGCCGCCACCCTCGCCATCGTCGCCGACAGGGTCCCCGAGTCGCAGCAGGGATTCATCGGCTCACTCTCGGGCGCAGCCTCCGCGGCGTCGCTCGTGATCGGGGTGTTCTTCATCCAGGCGTTCCCGTCGAGCATCCTCGCCCAGATCGGCCTGCCGGTCGCGGTGGCTCTGGTATTCGGTGCCGCCCTGATCGCGATCTTCCGAGACGACTCCCCCGCCGCCGAGCCGCTGCCGGCCTTCGGCGTGAAGGAGTTCTTCGGCTCCTTCTTCATCAACCCCCGCCGGGAGCCGGACTTCGCCTGGCTGCTGCTGTCCCTGTTCCTCATGTTCGCTTCGTGGGGAGTCGTCTCGACGTACACGGTCTACCTGCTGCAGGACATGGTGGCCGTGCCCGAGGCGCAGATCAATGACGCGATCACGCTCTCGTACGTCATCCCGGGAATCGTCGCCTTCATCGTCGGACCGCTCGGCGGGCTCGTGGGCGACCGGCTCGGCCGCCGCAAGCCGGTGATGATCTTCGCGGCCCTCGTCGGCGCGGCCGGCATGGTCACGATCGCCACGTCCGCCGGCGTGGTCCAGTTCGTGATCGGTGTGACGCTTGTCTCGGGCGTCGCGGCCGGCATCATGATGGGCACCTACATCGCGTTCGGCATCGCCGCGATGCGCGAGCGGTCGGCCGCCGCCCGCAACCTCGGCGTGATCAACATCGCGATCACGCTGCCGTTCTCGCTCATCCCCTTCATCGCGCCCGTGCTGCTCGGCATCGGCGGCGGCACGTCGAACTACGTCGCCCTCGTCCTCTTCGGCGGCGTGCTCACCCTCTTGGGAATCATCCCGCTCATCGGCATCCGCGCCACGCGCTGATCCGCTTCCACTCTCTCTGCGGTGCACAGCCGCGCCGCTCGACCATGCCCGGAAGGAACCTCATGAACGACTACCTCGACCCCACCCTGCCCATCAATCGCCGCGTGGACGACCTCCTCGCCCGCATGACCGTCGCCGAGAAGGCCGGTCTCATGTTCCACCCCACGACCGAACCCGGGGGCCCCGCCCTGGACAACGCGGCCGCTCTCCGGGACGCGGAACTCAACGTGGTGACGCGCGGGATCAGCCACTTCAACGTGCTCGGCGGCGAAGACAGCGCCGCCGTCGCCTGCTGGCACAACACCCTCCAGGACCTGGCGGCGAGCACCCGGCTCGGCATCCCCGTCACCGTCTCGTCCGATCCGCGCCACGGTTTCCGCAGCAACCCCTTCACCGGCCAGTCGCTGGAGAGTCTCTCCCGCTGGCCCGAGACGACCGGCATCGCGGCCATACCGGGCACGGATGCAGCGCGAGACTACGCCGACATCATCCGCCGCGAGTTCTTGGCGATGGGGATCCGCGTGTATCTCGGACCGATGGCCGACATCTTCAGCGAGCCCCGCTGGTCGCGCGGCTTCGGCACGTTCGGGGAGAACCCCGCTCGCGTCGCCGAGCTGACGGTCGCGTTCATCGAGGGACTCCGCGGAAGCCCGACGCTCGGCCGCGAGTCGGTCGCGGCGGTCGTGAAGCACTTCCCCGGCGGTGGGCCGCAGCTGCGCGGTGACGACGCGCACGACTTCCGCTATCCCGAGCAGGTGTACCCCGGCGGCATGCAGGAGCTGCACATCGAGCCGTTCGAGAAGGCCTTCGCCGCGGGCGCCACTCAGGTCATGACCTACTACGGCAAGCCCGTCGGCACGGACTGGGACGAAGTCGGCTTCGCCTTCAACGCCCCCGTGGTGCAAGGCATCCTGCGCAGGCGACTTGGGTTCGACGGGATCGTAATCACCGACTGGAACCTGCTCGAGAGCGAGCAGATGGGCGACCTCACCTTCGGGCCCAACGGCTGGGGCCTGGAGCATCTCTCGCCGCTCGAGCGCGCACGCATCGCGATCGACGCGGGAGTCGACCAGTTCGGTGGCGATCGGAACACGACCCTGATCGAGGAACTCGTCGACAACGGCATGGTGGCCGAGGAACGCCTCGACCGGTCGGTGCGCCGGCTGCTTCACGAGAAGTTGCAGCTCGGTCTCTTCGAGAACCGCCACGTCGATGTCGAGAATGCGCGGGCAACGTGCGGCGCCCCGGTCTACTTCGAGAAGGGAGCCGCGGCGCAGCGCGCGTCGCTCGTGCTGCTCTCGGACGGGGCCGGCCCGCTCGACGAGAACGCGCGCGTCTTCGTCGACGGCGTCCGCGACATTTCCGGGATCGCCACGACGGACACCATCGAAAACGCCGAGGCGATCATCGTCCGCCTCGAAGCGCCCTTCGAGCCGGGGAGGGGATCGGTCGTCGCGGAATACTTCCACGGCGGCACGCTGGACTTCTCGGAAGACACGATCGCGCGCCTGCGGGTCTACGCAGACAAGGCTCCGCTCTATGTGTCGGTGTTCCTCGAGCGACCCGCGATCCTCGCTCCCCTGCTCACGCTGGGAGCGACGGTCATCGGCGAATTCGGGGCCAGCGACCAAGTGGTGATCGATGCCTTCGCGGCACGCACGTCCCTCACCGGCGTGCTCCCTTTCGACATCCCCTCATCGATGGACGCCGTCGAGCGCTCTCGCGAAGACGTTCCGTTCGACACGGAGGCGCCGACCTTCCGCGCCGGCTTCGGAATCGCTCGGGAGGCGGTCCCGAGCGGCATGGCGACGCGCGCCTGATCGACGACGAGGCGATCGGCCCCGGCTCCGGTCGGGGCCGATCGCGCCGCTATGGGCCGGCCGCGCTCGCGCCGCCGCGGCGGACCATTCGAATGGAGCGGATGCCTTCCTCGACGCTGACGGCACCGTCTTGGACGAAGCCGTGCTTCCGGTAGAACGCCTGCGCGCGAGGATTCGGGTCGGCGACCCACAGCAAGGCGGATGCCTCGGGGTCGATGACGGCATCCAGCAGCTGCGCTCCGACTCCCGAACCGTGGAAGGCGGCGTAGACGTACAGGAGATACAGCTGCCGATGCTCGTCCGCGGCCTCCAGCGGAGGACCGGACATCGCCACGCCGACCAGCGCGCTCTCGTGCGAGGCGACACGCGCGACATTCTGCGAGTACTGCGGATCGGTGAGCACCGCCGTCCAGAACTGCTCGCGCCGCGGCAGGAGTCCCGGATCATCGAGCGTCGCATCGCTCATGAGCCCTCGATAGGTCTCCCGCCAGCACTCGACGACGACCTTCGCCATGGCGCGCGCGTCAGCCGGCTCGGCGCGTCGGACGACGAACTCCGAGGTCACTCCTACGCCGTCCGGAGGCTCTCCTGCCAGCGCCGATGCTCGCGCACGACGAGCAGCGCGAGGATGCCCCACACGCCGACGTCGTCGGTCAGACCCAACGGGCCCAGGACGAACTCGGGGATCGCGTCGATCGGCGCGAGCGCATAGATGACGGCGGCGATCGCGGCCACCCATGTCGTCGGTGCGACACGGTGCTCGCGGCGCTTGACTGCCTTGAGGAACCTGAACCACATGCATCCAGTGTCACCCGCGTGGCGCGGGGTGGCTCGAGCGAGACCAACTTGTGATCCGCTCGCGTCGAGGGGCGGTGTCAGTGGCATGAGGCAGGGTGGAGGGCATGATCTCGACGACGCCTGTGCGCACCCAGGCACTCGATGTGCTTCGCGTCCTCGTCGGCCGCGAAGACGCCGACTTCCACGATGGGCAGTTCGAGGCGATCGAGGCTCTCGTCGACGGGAGGCGTCGGGCGCTCGTGGTGCAGCGCACCGGGTGGGGCAAGTCGGCGGTGTACTTCGTCGCGACGCTGCTCCTGCGCCGGCGCGGCGCGGGACCGACCGTGCTGGTCTCGCCGCTGCTGGCGCTCATGCGCGACCAGATCGCGGCGGCGCAGCGTGCGGGCGTTCGCGCCGTCGCGATCAACTCCGCGAACGCCCACGAATGGAGCGATGTGCTCGCGCAGCTCGACCGTGACGAGGTCGACGTGCTGCTCGTCTCCCCCGAGCGACTCAACAACCCGTCGTTCCGCGACGAGCAGCTGCCGCAGCTGGTCGAGCGGATCGGACTGCTCGTCGTCGACGAGGCGCACTGCATCAGCGACTGGGGCCACGACTTCCGCCCCGACTACCGACGGCTGCGCGACCTCATCGCGCGCATCCCCGCCGAGGTCCCCGTGCTCGCGACGACGGCGACCGCCAACAGCCGAGTCGTGTCGGACGTCGCCGAGCAGCTCGGAGCGCTCGACCCGAGCGCGGACGCGCCCGACGTGCTGGTCATCCGCGGACCGCTCGCACGCGCCTCACTGCGGCTCGGCGTGCTGAACCTGCCGAACGCACCCAGCCGGCTCGCGTGGCTCATCAGCCACCTCGGCGACCTCCCCGGCTCGGGGATCATCTACACGCTCACCGTGGCTGCCGCCAACGACACGGCACGCCTGCTTCGCGACCGCGGATACGACGTGCGCGCCTACACGGGGCAGACCGACCCGGACGAGCGCGAGGAGTCCGAAGCACTGCTCAAAGACAACCGGATCAAAGCGCTCATCGCGACCAGCGCGCTGGGCATGGGATTCGACAAGCCCGATCTCGGCTTCGTCGTGCATCTGGGCGCGCCCTCATCGCCGGTCTCCTATTACCAGCAGGTCGGACGCGCGGGACGCGCCACCGACTCAGCGGACGTGCTCCTGCTTCCTGGCGTCGAGGACCGCGAGATCTGGCACTACTTCGCCACGGCGTCGATGCCCGACCGGGATCGGGCTGAACGCGTGCTGTCTGCGCTGTCGGGGTCACCGCTGTCCACGCCGGCTCTCGAGGCGATGGTCGACATCCGCCGCACTCCTCTGGAGCTGCTGCTCAAGGTGCTCGATGTCGACGGCGCGGTCGCTCGCGTGCAGGGCGGGTGGATCGCGACCGGCCGACCGTGGACGTACGACGAAGACCGCTACGGCCGAATCGCCGCAGAACGCGTCGCCGAGCAGCAGCACATGATCGAGTACGAGCAGACCGGCGACTGCCGCATGGAGTTCCTGCAGCGCTCCCTCGACGACGACACCGCCACGCCGTGCGGGCGCTGCGACAACTGCGCGGGCGCATGGTTTCCCACCGCCATCGCCGAAGATGCGACGGATGCCGCGTCCGCCGCGCTCGATCGCGTCGGCGTGCCGATCGAACCCCGCAGGCAATGGCCGACGGGTGCCGACCGGCTCGGCGTGCCCGTGCGGGGCCGCATCGCCGCCGACGAACAGGCGGAGGAAGGACGCGCGCTCGCACGGCTGACCGACCTCGGCTGGGGAGGGACACTGCGTGAGATGTTCGCCACAGGCGCTGCCGACGCGCCCATCCCCCCGAATGTGCTCGCCGCCTGCGTCCGAGTGCTGGGCGATTGGGGGTGGGCGGAACGGCCCGTCGCGGTGGTTGCGATGCCGTCTCGATCGAAGCCGCAGCTGGTCGGCACCCTGGCTCGCGGCATCGCCGAGGCAGGTCGCCTGCCGATGGTCGGCGCCCTCGATCTCGTCGACGGGGGCCCCGCGGGCCGTCCCGGCGGCAACAGCGCGTTCCGGCTCGCCGGGGTGTGGAGCCGGTTCAGCGCCGACGCCCTCGATGTTCCGTCCGGTCCCATTCTGCTCATCGACGATCTCGTCGACAGCAGGTGGACGATCACTGCAGCGACGCGTGAGCTGCGCCGCGCCGGCGCCACCGCTGTCCTCCCCTTCGCTCTCGCCCTCCGTGGCTGAGTGGCCCCGCGGCTGCATCTGTGATCCGAAGCGCAGCCCGACCGGAGGCGGGGATCGCGTGAGTCTCCTGGCAGACTCGTGATCGTGGGTGTGTGGGAGCGTCGCGCGTGAGCGAGTCCGATGTGGCCGCGTCGCCCGTTGCGCGCGCGTCGCAGGAATGGAAGAGCGCGCTGATCGACGTCAGCGGAACGAATCGGCTGCTGCACTTCAAGAAGACGAGCACGACGCTCGCTCTCGACGTCGCGAGCGAGTCCGCGCTGTTGCGGCTGCTCAAAGGCGGCACCGTGTCGGTCGGCGACCTGTTCCGCGTGCCGGCGGACGCCGATCGCGCGAAGCGCGCGTGTGCGGCGCTGGCGAGGAAAGAGCGCGAGGCGACGGAGGAGTACGGCGTCTCGGTGACCTACCTCGCACTCGGGTTCGCGACGTGGAATCCCGACACGAACCGCGTGCTTCACGATGCGGAGGCCGCCGAGCTCGACCAGCCGGCCGGCGCGATCCGCAGAGGTCCCGTGCCGAACGCGCCCGTCTTGCTGCGACCGATCCGAATCGTGCGCCGTCGTGGAGTCACCGAGGACTGGCAGCTCCAGCTCACCGACGACTATCAGCTCAACGGCGTGCTGCTGCACCTGCTCAACTTCGGTTCCGAGCGCGTCGACGACGACGCGCTGCTCGACACCGCGGAAGACCTCGAGGCGGTCACCGACCTCACGCAGTTCCAGGCGACTCTCTCCGGCGTTCTCAACGGGCTGTCCGCGGACTGCCGGGAGATCGACGGCTTCCAGGCACGGCCCGAGCTTGTCGTGGGCACGTTCTCCTACCAGAAGCAGCCCATGGTGAACGACGTCGCCGACCTCGACGCACTCGGGCTCTCCGACATCGCGGCTGCGCTCGCGGGCGACGCGGATGCCGCCGCTCGCGTGCGAGCCGCGGCATCCGACGTTCCGGTGTCGGAGTCGGATCCGGACTACGCGCCGGTCGACTCGGAGTATCTCGTGCTCGACGCCGACGCGAGTCAGTCATATGTCGTGAACGCGGCGCTCGCGGGCCGCAACCTGGTCGTGCAGGGACCGCCCGGCACCGGCAAGAGCCAGACCATCGCGAACGTCATCAGCGCCCTGATCGCCAGCGGGAAGCACGTGCTGTTCGTCGCTCAGAAGCGCGCCGCCATCACCGCCGTGCTGGACAGGCTGAGCGCCGTCGACCTCTCGCACCTGCTCCTCGACCTGTTCGCCGCCGACGGTTCGCGGCGATTCGTCGCCGAGCAGCTGCGCATCGTCCTGGAGCGCCAGCAGCAGGTCGGCACCCCCGACACCGCCGAACTCCACGCGAAGCTGGAGAATGCGCGCAGGCGCCTGGTCAGCCACAACGACGCTCTGTTCAGCCCGACGCACGCGTGGGGTGCCAGCATCCACGAGCTGCGCGTCTCCTCTCTCGGGTTCGCGCCCGCGGCGCAAGCGACGTTGCGGCTCCCGCCGGCAACGTTCGCGACGTGGGCGAAGACCACTCTCGGCCGTCTCGCCGAAGACCTCGATGAGGTCGACTCGCTCGGAGCGCTGTCGCCCGCGTGGACGACCACGCCGGGCTGGCGGCCCGGGGCCATGTCTACCGTCGACGAGGCAGAGCGCCTCCGTCAGCTCGCGCTCTCCCTCCGCTGGGAACACCTCCCGAAGCTGCGACAGATGTTCGCGGCGGAAGCGGCGGCGAGCGGTCACGCCGCGCCGACCGGACTGACGGACGCCGATCCCCTCGTGAACCTCCACCGCGACGGGCTCGAGGCCGCAGCCACTGCCCCGTCGCTCCTGAGCGACGCGGACCTCGACGCGATGATCTCCGCCGTGAGCAGACCGCATCGCCGCGAGCTGCCCGACGTGCGATGGGGGCGTCGGCGCGCGGGCAAGCGCGCCGTGCGGGAGCTCCTTTCGAGCCTCTCCCCGACGCAGCAGCTCGACCTTCTCCTGAAGGCGCGGGCGGTTCGCGGTGCCTGGAACACAGGAGGCGCACCGCAGCCGTACCCGGGTGCCGACGAAACGGCGGCTCTGCTCGCGCGGATACGGGATGAGGTGGCACAACTGGATGCCGCCACCCAGGGCATCTCTCCCGGCACACTCCGCTTCGACGAGCTCGAGCGCGCGCTCGAGGCGATGGTGGCAGACACGCGCGGCGGCGTGATGGCCAGGGCGAACACCCTGGAGGGCGAGCTGCGCACTGCCGGCGTCGGCTCCGTGCTCGACCTCATCCGCAGCCACTACGGCCAGGGCAAGACGTTGGCGTGCGCGCCGAGCGAGGTCTTGCGCTGGGTGGCGGTGCGGTCCGTATTGGAGTCCGCCGAACTCACCACGCCGGCCATCGCCGGCGTCCGCGGCGCCGAACTGTCCACCGCCACGGCAACGTTCCAACGGGCGGATCAGAGCCACCTCGCAGCGAACGCCGCGCGCGTCCGCCGCCAGGCCGCGGTCCATCTGAAGAGCGCCTTCGATGAGTTCCCCGATCAGCACGCAGCTCTGAAGACAGAGGTCACGCGCAAACGGAACTTCCGCCCCGTGCGGCGGCTTTTCCACGAGGCGTCCGATGTGCTGCTGGCCGCCAAGCCCGTCTGGGCCATGAGCCCCCTCCAGGTCTCGCGCATCCTTCCGGCCACCCAGTGCTTCGACGTCGTGATCTTCGACGAGGCGAGCCAGGTCAAGCCTGCCGACGCCATCCCCGCCCTCATGCGCGGCCGCCAGGTGATCGTCGCCGGCGACTCCCGTCAGCTCCCGCCGACCGAGTTCTTCTCCAAGGTGCTCGAGGAGGACGAGATCGAGGAGACGGACGAGGATGTCGCGCTCTCGGCATCCGAGGTCCAGGCGTCAGAACCCGCCGTTGCGCGGCGTGGTTCGTATACACGAGATGCGGAGAGCATCCTGTTCGCCATGGACCGGCTGCTCGCAGGACAGAGCCGCAGCCTGCAGTGGCACTACCGGTCGCGAGACGAGCGGCTCATCGCCGTCTCCAACGAGTACGTGTACCAGGGCAGCCTGACCACATTCCCGGCCCCCGACGCCCTGGAGTCGGTCCGTCACGAAGTCGTGCCGTACAGCGCCGGGATCGGCGGCGGAACGAACAGCCCCGAGCTCGAAGTGCAGCGCGTTGTGGACCTCGTGAAGCAGCAGGTCGCACAGCATCCCGGTGAGAGCGTCGGGATCATCGCCTTCGGCATCAAGCACGAGGCACGCATCGAGCGGGCCATCGAGCTCGCCATGCTGGACGATCCCGAGTTCGAGGCCGCGCTGACCGCTCACCCGCAGGAGCCGTGGTTCGTGAAGGCCATCGAACGCGTGCAGGGCGACGAACGCGACGCCGTCTTCCTGTCGGTCGGCTACGGCAAGAGCGCCGACGGGAGACTCCGCTATTTCTGGGGACCGCTCCTTCGCGACGGCGGTGAGCGGCGGCTCAACGTGGCGATCAGCCGCGCCAAGAAGCGCATGACCCTCGTCACGAGCTTCACCGCAGACGACGTCGCTCCCGACGGTCACTCGTCGGCCGGCTACGCGCTGATGCACCGATTCGTCCGGTTCATGGCGTCGCGCGGCACCAGCCTGACCGATGGAGTCCGCCGAGCAGTCCCGCTCAACCCCTTCGAGTTCGACGTCAAGACGCGACTCGAAGCCGCCGGACTGGTCCTGGATCCCCAGGTGGGCGTGGGCGACTACCGCATCGACTTCGCCGCGCGCCACCCGGATCTGCCGGGCCGGCACGTGCTCGCGATCGAAGCCGACGGAGCCGCGTACCACTCGGGCCACATCGCCCGCGAGCGGGACAGACTGCGGCAAGAACTCCTGGAGCGACGCGGCTGGGCGTTCCACCGCATCTGGAGCACCGACTGGTTCAACGACGCTGACGGCGAGGTGCGGCGAGCGATCGGCGCCTTCGACCACGCGATCCGGAGCGGGGAGACCCCGACACCGGTCACCGCACCTGCTGTGGAGGCGCCGTCTTGGCGAGAGGGCTCGATACAGCGCAAGGTCCCACGCCCGCAGCTGCCGAGCTACGAGTCCATCACCGACATCCCGATGAGCACGCTCGTCGGGGTGGTCCGCTACATCCGCTCCGACGACATCCTGCGGTCCGGAGAAGAGGAGCAGCGCCTCGTGATGCGCGAACTCGGATTCTCCAAGCTGGGCTCGAGGATTCAAGCCGCCATCGCGCAGGCTCAGACGCTGGCGAGCCGCTCAGGATGAGGATGCTAGACTGTGTGGTTCCCTCCGGGGAGCACGTCCCTTACTCTGCCTCATCGTGGAGAAGCAGATCTCGGACACCTCATTTTCAACCGCGGCTTCTGCACGCCGCCCGTCGCGACAGTTCTCGCAGCTCCGCGACCGAGAAGAACGAACACACCACCATGCACTCCCCCATCCAGGCACTCACCTGGCGGCAAGCAGACGACGACGTCTACGTTGCGACCCGCGCCGACGAGTACGCCGGCTTCATCGACACGACGCTGCTCGGCGTTCGCGCACACGGATCGCGCGGCGAAGACCTCGGGCTCCACGCGACGCCGGATCACGCGCGCGCCGCGGTCGAAGCATCCACCATCCCACCGTCGCCGACACCGGCACCGGTCCACATCCGTCCGCTCCGCATTCGTTGGCGCGGCACCCCCGGTCGCTCCAGCGGCCCGAAGAATAGGAAAGACACGATGGCCACTGGCACCGTGAAATGGTTCAACTCGGAGAAGGGCTACGGCTTCATCGCACCCGATGACGGCTCCGCCGACCTCTTCGCACACTTCAGCGCGATCACCGGCAGCGGCTTCAAGGAGCTGCGCGAAGACCAGAAGGTCGAATTCGACGCCGAGCGTGGCCCCAAGGGCATGCAGGCGGCGAACATCCGCCCGCTCTGACGCGTAACGACAGCGCCCGCCCCGGACTTCGGTCCAGGGCGGGCGCTGCTGTGTTCAGGCCAGGGCCGGTGTGGTCAGGCCAGGGCCTTCGCCTTGAGAGTGTCGAACTCGGCCTGGCTGATCGCCCCCGAGTCCAGGAGCGACTTGGCCGAGGCGATCTGCTCGGTCGCCGACGACGAGGGGGCCGATTTGGCCGCCACGGACTGGATGTACTCGGCCTGTGCCGCCTGCATCGACCGCATCTGCTCCAGCTGGCGCTGCTGCATGCCACCGCCGCGCGCGATCAGGTAGACCAGGATTCCGAGCCACGGCACGAGGATGACGAAGATCACCCAGAGCGTCTTGGCGCCGCCGCCGAGGTCGCTGCTGCGGAAGATGTCGCCGAACACCCAGAACAGGCACATGAACCAGGCGAAGAAGAGGAAGAACTCGAACAGGGCGAGCAGGAACGACCCATTGTCATTGAACATTCTGATTCCGTTCGGTCGGAGCTGCTCGACATCGTTGCGATCAATGAGAAGTGGGTGACGGTGTGGTTTCCGTTGTCGGTGCAGCACGAGGTGATTTCTCGGAGAGTATCAGCGTCGCGAAAGGATTCCGGGGCGCACACCCGCGACGGGTGAGACACCGTGCCTGCGCACCAGGTCCATGAATCCCGAACGCAACTCGGATGACTGACGATGTCGTCCGGTGACCCGCTTTGACGACCGGCTAGGTCGACGGATTCCTCGCTTCTACTGTCGCGGATGAGCCCGATCGGGGCTCACCCCTCGCACCCAAGCAGTGCCGACCGAAGGCAGAACAGTGAACAGAATCCGCACAGCGACGACCATCACCGCACTCGGGCTCGTGGCGGCCGCCCTGGCCGGCTGCGCGACCGCCGCGGCATCCCCCAGCCAGTCCACCCCCGCAGCGGACGCAGGTCCGTCGGTCGACGAGCTGCGTCTGGGGTATTTCGCGAATGTGACGCATGCGCCGGCGCTGGTGGGGTTGCAGGAGGGGATCCTGCAGAAGGACCTCGGTGATGTGAAGGTGTCCACGCAGGTGTTCAACGCGGGCCCCGCGGCGATCGAGGCGCTCACCGCCGGGGCGATCGACGCGACCTATATCGGCCCGAACCCGTCGATCAACACGTTCATCCAGTCCGCGGGCCAGTCCGCCCGGGTGATCGCGGGTGCCGCGACCGGCGGGGCGGCGCTGGTCGTCGCGGACGACATCACGAGCGCGGACGATCTGAAGGGCACGACGCTCGCG
>NZ_JBIQWL010000021.1:0-15139 GCF_044325405.1 Microbacterium alkaliflavum
CGAGCCCGCACGTCCCGAGCTCTACCTCACCGCCTGACCACCACCCACCCTCAGGAAGCAACGGAATGACACCACGCCACGGGACTTGACCGTGCCGGCACCGGCTGCACAGTGCTCATGCTGCAGCCTGCCGTTTCGTCGACCAGAAGTGCCGGGCGAGGTCGAGCCGGTCGTACCGTTCGGCGAGCTTGGCGATCGCCGCAGGCTTGCGCCCCAGAATGATTGCGACCTGCTCGGATGCCTCGCCCGCGTCGAGCAGGAACTCGACATCCTCGAGGAAGGACTCGGCCTCGGTCAGGCCTGGCTCATCGGTCGACGGATCGGGATCCGGGTCGGTGTCGATGTCATCCCAGGCGAGCGGCGGCAGCCATCCGCGGCGTGCGGCGAAGGCGATCGCACGAGTGTAGGCGCCCTTCGAGTGCCACTCATCGTGCGGCGGCTCCTGATCCCACAGCTCCTCGTAGATCTCCGCCATGCGGCGGTGGGTGTCAGCGGTGACCTGGTCGCGATGCTGCAGCGCCCAGAAGTTGCCCTCCGTGATGTTCAGGCGTGCGGAGATCTTTCGCAGCGACCAGCCACGCGCGGCGAGTGCCTGGATCCGGCGGTGCGTCCCGGTCGCGGAGACCTTCGCTCCGCCGGCGAGGTTCTCGGGCGTCATTTGAACGGCGAGGATCCTCTCGGCCTTCTCGCGGGTGACGCGCTTCGGGATCTCGCCGTACCGGGGACCGGGATCTTGGCGGCCCCAGATGAGCGATCGCACCGGGGTGACGCCAACGCCGGACAGCTGCGCGATGCGCTTGTACCCGATCCCGAACTCGCACAGCGCGAGGATGTGCTCGCGGACCGGGGTCGCGTCGACGAGGCCCGAGTCGTACCGGCCATACGCCTGATCCTTCCGCCGGCGCTCGTCGGTCTCAGCCCGGTGCTCGATGCACGGTGTGCATCGGCACTGGTGCAGGTTGTAGCAGGTGAGCGAGGCCGCATGGCGGTGCTCGGGAGGGCAGATCTTCGGGTCCTTCTGCCGGGGCGGCTGCTTCACGTGCTGGCCGAGCTTCCCGGCTTTCCAGGCAGCCTGATAGTGCCGTTTGCACAGGCGCCGGGCGACCGGCTTGTCGGTGCATCCGCGGTGGGTGCAGATCTGCGGCTTGCCGGTCATCGCGCACCCCCGAGGATGCGGCTCTGCACGACCGGGAGGAGTGCAGCGCGCTGGGAGTGGTTGAGGCGGGCGAAGTGGCGGGCGAGGGTGTTGACCGCATCCTCGAACTCGTCCGGCAGTCCGTCGAGGTCCTTCTTGGCGCGCTTGCTGAGGGCGACGACCTGCGCGTCGGCGAGATCCTGCATTCGCCACTCGGCAACCCGGCTGGCGTCTTCCCATGCGGCGACGAGCCGAGGCCCGCGGGGTCCGGAGGTGTACAGCCGATCGGGTGCGCCGTTGGGGCGGCGGATCTCGACGATCCCGCCGACCGGGAGGCCGGCGCGATAGGGCTTGTACGAGCCGATCACTTTCTCGGTGAGCTCGTCGTCGACGAGCGACTGGTACCAGTAGGCGATCCGGTTGTCGCCGGTGAGCCGGCGGCCGATGTAGACGACCTTCTCGATCGTGACGTCGTTGTCGGGAGTCTCGGTGGCCATGATCACTTCCCTCCCGTGCAGCTGGTCAGCTCGCGCTGCAGCGCGGTGTGGTCCTCAGCGGGGATGGTGAGGTCGTAGGTATTGAGGACCTGGACGAAGCGCTCGGCGTAGGAGCACCGGTAGCTCGAGCTCGGTGGCATCCACAGCGCCGGCCCCTGGTCGCTCTTGGCGGTGTTCGTGGGCCCGTCGACGGCGAGCAGGTTCAGCGGGTCGTTCGCGAGCTGCTGCCGCTTTGCCTCGGTCCAGTCGGCGGCACCCTGGCGCCACGCCCACGCAAGGGGAACGACGTGGTCAATCTGCACGAGCTCGCTGGTGCCCTGCCCTCGAGTGAAGTCGATCGTCTTCCCTGTGTACGGATCGTGCAGGACGCCGCTGAGGACGACGCAGTCATGGGTTCCGGGCTTCAGCGTCGTGTCGACGAGGTCTCGGCGCAGGACGTCGTTCCGGGTGTCGCAGCCGTTCCGGTCGACGTCGGCCCAGGCCTGTCCGAACTGCCGGCGGTCGTAGGGGGTCTGCTGAGGCGGGGCGACGGTGACATGGTCGAGCTCGGTGATCGCCTGCGCGGCATCCGCAGTCACCGGCCCGGCCGGCTGCACTTCCGCCGGTGTCGTAGTGCTGGCCGGCTTCGGCGCGGCGAGCGGCCCGACGATGGTCGTCAGCGTCGGCGCGACCATGCGGAATCCGATGAAGAGGGCTGCGACGCCCAGGATGACGAAGGCAATGGACTTCTTGCGCACGGGGATCTCCTCTGTGTTCTCGGAGCCCATAGGTACGGAACCTGGTGTCTGATCGGACATCGGTCTCGCCGCCGGAGTTGCCGCCGCTGACGGATCCCGGCCTCCCGGACTCTTTTAGTTGACTTGACATGTACTAATATAGACACGGGGTTAGAGGTTGTCAACCCGCTTGGAGAAACTGCCGAGATCGTTTTGCGGGGGCGAGTGTCGCACGCTCCACGTACCATCGACCGCGACGAAAGGCTGATCAGACATGGACTCGATGTGGAGCATCGCCCCGATGTATCTCGCCGCCGGGATGGTCCTCGTCGGCATGATCTACGGACGCAGGCACCCGGGCTCCCAGCGTGCTCGCCGCCTCATGGCGTTCCTTCTCGTCGGTGCCCTCGTGCTCTGCGCCGGCACCGTGCTGGTGACCATGGGGCGGGCGATCATCGTCGACGGAGCGACAGGGCTGATCGTCCCGCTCGTGCTCATCGTCACGCTCATGGTCCTGTCGTCGATCACCGCACTCAAGGGACTGCAGCCGCGCCCCGCCACCACGACGGCCGACGAGCACGAGGGCAGGAAGTGGTCCGCGCGGCTTACCCTCACCGTCGCCGTGTTCGTCGCGCTGATGGCCTACGGCGCCGGGTTCCTCGCCGGCTACTGGATCTCGCAGCTCAAGCCTGAGCTCGAGGGAATGAACCTCATCCTGGGGACCGCATCCGCCGTCGTCGTCGGTCTCACCCTCGTCCCTTGGGTGGTCGTCAAGTACCGCGCTGCGCGCCGCCGCCGCGCCGTGGCGATCGGGCATCCGGCCAGCGCTGAGGGTGTCGAGCATGTGATGAAGAAGGCGACCGCGGCACGGCTCGCAGCTGACCTCGGCTCCTACAGCTTCAACCCTTCCCGCGTGGTCATCTTCGGCGGCCTTTCGATCGTCGCGATCCTGGCGCTGCCGGCTCTCGTGCAGCTGCTCTTCACCACAGTGGACAAGCTCCCGCGCGATTCGTCGTCTTCATCCGGCATCGCCTCGATTCAGCCGTCCATCGACTACGCGACGATGCAGACGATCGCGATCGCCTGCGCGCTGCTCCTCGTCCTCGCCGGCCTGATCGGCTACATGCTGACACCGCTCCTGCTCGACGTGAGGGTCGAGTATCAGCTCGCTGCGCTCTCCCCGCAGCAGCGCCTGCAGTGGGAGAGCGAGCAGCGCTCGGAGTTCCACGGCGGGCACGCGTTCCCCCTCAAGCTGATGGACGCGGATCGGTCGATCCGTGTGCTGACGGTCACCGCCGCCGGCGATGTTCAGCTCGAGCAGCTCCCCGCGGGGACGCTGCTGCGGATGCGCAGCCAGCCCGTCCTGGCCCCTTCGGATGCCGAGCAGGCAGATCTCGAGTTCGTCGAGGACCTCGACGAGGGTCTGCAGTCGGTCTCTCGGGTGCTGCTCTCTCTGCAGGAGCACATGGGGTCACGCGAGTTCGACCTCTTCGGCGAGGAGCCTGCCAGCACCCTCCACATCGTCGCGGTCGGGGCGGACGACTACCTCGACTTCCCCGAGGACCTCGCCGCGAAGCTCATCGCCGCCGCCTGACCGGCCCCCTTTCTAGTACATGTGAAGTGTACTAATATAGGGGTCGGTGCACGATGACAGTCAACCGGGTTGTCCGATCTGCGGCCGCGCTCATACCTATGGAGGGCATGAGCGACCACGCAGCCTCGGCCCGGAACGACATCACCCAACGCACCGCTGCAGCTGCAGCCGAGATCCTGAAAGGAGGTGACAGACAGATGATCACCGTCGAGTTCCGCGAGCGCGACCCGAACAGCGAGGGCCGCCGCGTCGTCGCGACGCTCACCGTTGCCGATGACCGCACATACACCGTGGCCGGCGCCCTTCCCCTCGAGGAGATCTCGATCCTCGATCGTGCAGCGCCTGGTGGCCGGCTCACCCTGGCCGCGGATCCCGTGCGGTGGGCTCGCAAGAGCCACAAGGCCTTCAGGGCCGGCTACATCGTCCCGGTGATCACCGAGGACACCCTGCCGGCCGACGTCGAGAGCTGAGCGCACGTCATGTGCGACTCGTGCGCTGAAGGCGGCCGCCGCTGCCCCGGCTCGCACAGTCCGGAGGCCCGCGCCGCGCACAACACGCGCCGGCGCGAGAACAGGTCCACCCGCGCGGCGGTCGTCTCCTGGGCCCGCCAGCGCGATCTCCCCGATCTCGCCCTCGACGTCCTCGCGGTCGCCCCACCCACCGTCGCGAAAGACTGGGCCGAGCACGCCGGCGCACCCGCCCTGCAGCCGGGGGAGCAGAAGCGGCTAAGGCCCACCGCTACGGGCCTGCGGGATGCCAGCTGGGCCAGCGCCGGCATCGTCGACCAGGTCGCGGCGATCGCCCGCGCACAGGGCGCGCACCCGGATGAGGCGGCGCTGTTGAACGCGAACGTGGTTCACGATGACTACGAAGACCAGGGCGTGAACACCACCCGCCGGCTCATTCTCGACGACGGCAGCGACGCCTACTTCAAGCCGGTCGACGGGATCGACGAGGAGACCGCCGAGGATTACGGCCATGAGCAGCCCTGGCAACCGATCCACGAGGTAGCGGCATGGCACACCGCCCGGGCGCTCGGGCCGGAGTGGGAGCGGCTCGTGCCGCCCTGTGTGCTCACCGTCCGCGACGGATCCCTCGGCTCGCTGGCCCTCGGCCAGCCCGGCAGCACCGACGGCCCGATGCAGGTGCCCGACAGCGACGTGCACGCGGCCGCGTTCTTCGACGCGCTCACCGGCCAGCAGGACCGCCACAGCGGGAACTTCCTCACCCACCGTGCCGGCGAGGAGCTGCACCTGATCGACCACGGGTTCGCCTTCGCCCGCCCGGATGATCCGGTCAACATGTCCGTCTTCCAGCTGCGCCGCTCGAAAACTGCGCCCGAGCTGACCACCTACGAGCTCGACCGGCTCGTGCTGCTGCTGCGAGCTCCGGACCTGCACGGGCTGCGCCCCATGCTCGCCCCCGACCGTGCCGCGGCGCTCGAGGACCGTGCCCGGCTCATGCTCGTCACGGGCAGGATCCTCCCGGAGGGCCACTTCTGACCTTCCGGGGGACATACCGTTTCAACAGAGAGGGCCTGCCGAGCTCGACGCCGGCAGGCCCTCGCGGGAGCCGGGCGGAGATCTTCCCACCCGGCTCCTCCTGTCACTCGGTGATCAGCTCGAGCGCGTCCGCGCCGCTCGTGATCACCCGGGCGTCGTACTCCCGCAGGAGCCGGTGGCATCCGGCGCTCGCGGGCGAGTTCACGCTCCCCGGGACGGCTCCGAGCTGGCGGCCGAGGGCGGTCGCGTGCCCGGCCGTGTTCAGTGAGCCGGAGCGCCAGCCCGCCTCGACGATCACGGTCGCCTGAGTCGCGGCCGCGATGACCCGGTTTCGGGAAATGAACCGCCAGCGGGTGGGCGCCGAGCCGGGAGCGACTTCGGAGACGAGAGCGGATCCGGCGCTGCGCGCGATCCGGTCGGCGAGGTCGGCGTGCCCGGCCGGGTACATCCGATCGACGCCACCGGCGAGCCATGCGACCGTCGCGCCGAAGCTTGTCAGCGCCGCGCGGTGTGCGGCCGCGTCGATGCCATACGCGCCGCCGCTGTGCACGGTGACCCCGGCCGCGACGACCTCGCCGGTGATGTCGGCGCAGACGCTCTCGCCGTAGCTCGAGGCAGCGCGCGCCCCGACGA
This sequence comes from Microbacterium alkaliflavum, assembly GCF_044325405.1. Taxonomy (NCBI): domain Bacteria; kingdom Bacillati; phylum Actinomycetota; class Actinomycetes; order Micrococcales; family Microbacteriaceae; genus Microbacterium; species Microbacterium alkaliflavum. The sequence continues at coordinate 6,078 of NZ_JBIQWL010000021.1, forward strand.
TCGCGAGCCGACGCTCGGCGCCGAGCGCGTCGATGTCGCCGCGCACCCAGAGCACGTGCGGGGCGTGCGCGCCGAGGTCGACGAGGCCGGGGACGGTGGCCGGGTCGACCAGGCGGATCCCGCGGTCCTTCGCGGTGGTCAGCGCCGAGGCGATCGCCGCGCTGCGCAGCCGCGGCATCCAGGTGCGCGCCTGCGCGGCGAGACCGGGAGCGATGTCGTCGAGATCCGCGAGCTTACCCTCGAGCGCCGTCAGCGCGCCGCGGTGGCCGAGCTGCTGGACCAGGATGCCGGCATGACCGTCGCCCGGCTCGGTGATGATCGACCAGGCCGCGCGGGCGTTGAGCTCGTCGGCATCGGTGATCTCGGCGATCTGGGTGGTGATCGTGGTGGTGGTCATGGCGTCCTCCTCAGAACGGGTTTAAGTTGACTTGACATGTACCAATATAGGGTAGGGGTCCGACATTGTCAACCCGGTTGGATTCGGTGACGTCTGCGGCGAGCTCGAGTGAGGCCGTGTCCCCCGGATGGGGGACACGGCCTCTTGGTGTTCGGCTGCGGGTTACGCGGTGGGCTGGATGCGCTTGGGGCGGGTGATGACGGTCTCTTTGGTGTCGTTGAACTCCTCGTGCGCCTTGACGGTGCCGGTGATCGTGATCTCGTCGCCCTGTGCGATGTCCCAGGCCCAGGCGGCGGAAGTGAAGGTCTTGGCGACGGTGGTGCCGGCCTCGATGATGACGAGCATCGAGGTGGTCGGGGTGTAGCCGTAGTGCTGGTCGATCGGCTTGAGGCGGGTCACGGTGCCGGTGAGGGTGAGCTTCTCGCCGATCTCGCCGGCGTAGGCGGATTCCTTGCGGATCTTCTCGGCGGCCTGGCGCTGGACGCGATCGCCGATCATGCGCTCGTAGGCGGCGACGGCGGAGACGGTGATGCCCAGGTGGCGGTGGGAGACGGATGCCGCGCGGAGGCAGGCTCGCAGGTTGGCGACGTAGTCCCCGCCGCCGGTGAGTTCCTCGAGGAGGGCGGTGACGATCGTGGCGCCCATGCCGGCGGCCGCGGCGACGTCGTCGGCGACGTCGCCGCGCAGCTCGCGATCGGCGCGGCTCGTGCCGTACAGGTAGCTGCCGACCAGGTCGCGGGTGGAGCGGCCGAAGGTGGCGGAGGCGGGCGCCCAGCCGAACCGGCGGCTGATCGCCCATGCGGCGGCGACGACGGTCTCGGGCGTGTACTCGTGGCCGCTCGAGGTGAACCCGCCGAGAAACTCGTGCAGCTCGTCGGCGACGTCGTCGGCCGAGAGGAACACGGGGCGGCCGGCCCAGCCGGTGAAGTCTTTGATGCAGGTGGAGCCGACCTGGCGGATCTCGCCGGTCTCGGTGTGGCGCACCAGGTAGGTGTGGCGGCGGTTCGCGCGGATGGTGTTGCAGTGCTCGCAGCGGCCTGCGGCGAGCGCGGTGCGGTCGACGCCGGACTCGTCGACGCCCGGGGCGGCGCGCAGGATGAAGTCGGAGCCGGTGGCGGTCTCGACGGCGTCGACGGCGGCGAGGAAGGTCCAGCCGTTGTAGCTGGGGGCTTCGCCGGTGATCTGGACGTCGTAGACGAGGCGGGTGCGGTTGAGGCCGGCCTCGTCGGTCTCGGAGATCTCGCGCGGGGTGCCGGTGACCTCGAGGTGGCCGGTGAAGCCGCGCTTGGTGGCGCGGGCGTTGATCTTGGCTGCGCGCTCCTTCGTGGCGGTGAACTCGTCGGGGCTGAGCGTCCAGCTGGTGGGCTGCTGCTCGAGCTGCTCTTCGGTGTCCATGTCGGCCTCCTGCGCTTGATCCGGTTAGTTGACTTGACATGTACCAATATAGGGCGAGGGTCGGACATTGTCAACCCGGTTGGATGAAACGGGCTCCGGGGTCGGCCGACGGGGGAGGATGAAGGGAGCGCCAGACGATCCGAGGAGGCCCCCGCGTGACCCTGCCATCCCTTGAGAACCTCGCGTACCCGGCCGGCGAGGACGGCGAGCACCCGGGCGGCGGACACTGCGCCTGGCTCGGCGGTGCGACCCGGGAGGAGGACCGGGTCGCGATCGTCGATCAGTACGCCACCGCGCTGCGCGTGCTCGTCGACGCCGCCGCGGCATCCGGGGACGGCTGGGGTCTCACCCGGCCGATCCTGTTCGCCGTGCACCAGCTCTGCGAGAACGCCCTCGACGTCGCGAACGATCACGCCGGCGTGACCGTCTCCCGCCGGAGCAAGGATCGGCACTCGCTCGCCGTCAAAATGGCGGCCGCGGTCACCGGCGGTGTCTACGCCGGCCTCACGCTCGAGGAACGCCAGTGGTGCGAGCGCTTCGTCGAGACGATCGTCCCGCTCACCGGGAACGGATTCCCCGGCCGGTACGCCGGCGCCACCGTGTCCGGCCGTCAGCTCGACGAGCTGTGGTGCTGCATCAACCCGGCCGCCCTGCGCGACGCTGCGACCGCGTTCGCCGGTCTCACCATCCGCCGCGTCGCCGAGCTCGACGAGCGGGCGGCGGAGATCTCCGCGCCCTGACTGCTGCAGCTGCGGCGAGCGCAGCGTGCCGGCGGTGCCGTGCAGGGGCGGGTGGCCGGTGCCGGTCGCCCGCCCCTGGTCTCTACAGCCGGCCGTCGCTGTCGACGGTGTCCGGAGGGCCGTCGTACTCGCTGGCCGGAACGGTGCCGTCCTCGAGGCAGATCGCCTCGGGGCGGGCTCCGTATCCGCAGATCTGGCACATGTCCCGTGCTCCTCTCTTTAGTTAACTTGACACTTACCAATATAGGGCGTGGGTCAGACATTGTCAACCCGGTTGGAACACTTTGCGCTGCGGCGATCGCGGGCCGCTCGAGGCGGGTGCGGGGGGAGGGCCCCTGAGCGGCTCTCAGGGGCCCTCTGCCGCTCAGCGGGTGAAGACCCAGGCCGGGAGGACTCCGGCCGTCATGACGGCGTCCAGGGTGTCCACGAGGGTCAGTCCAGGGTCGGCCTGTCGGGCGTGGTCCAGGAGGTGCACGGCGTGGGTCGTGCGGCCGAGTGCCCACGACAGCCACGCGGCCGCGGCGAGCAGTGCGGCGTGCTCGCGGCCGGTGACGTGCGCCGCGGTGAACCGGCACACCTTGAGCGCGGCGGCGAGGCGGTCGAGGTCGGGGCGCTGCATGGTGTCGCCGAGGTAGATCCGGCCGAGGTGCTCGGGGAACGGGGTGCCTGCGGTGGTGTGGGCGGTCTGGGCGGCGACGGCCTCGCGGCCGGTCTGCTCGTCGCTCGCCCACTGGATCAGGGCTGCATCCCGCACGGCGGGGACCGCCATGACGGCTGCGAGGTGCGCCAGGGTGCTCGAGTCCGGGGCGGTGAGGTCGGCGGTGAGCACGTCTTCCAGCAGCGCGGTCAGGGTCGCTTCGTCATCCGTGGGGAAGACGGCCGAGGCGACGGCCGCGGCGAGCGCGGGGTCGGTTGCGGGAAGCTCGATCCCGGCGTGCTGATCGCCCGCGGCGATCGCGGGGGCGCCCGGGAGTGCCGGGGCCGGCTCGGTGTGCGCCTCGCCGGTGAAGTACTCGCCCCAGGCGTTCGGGGTGGCGTAGAAGATCGCGGCGACGTCGAGGCCGAGCAGGTCGCTCGCGGTGCGCAGGGTCTCGGCGAGCAGCGCGTGCCGCGCGTGGTCGCCGTCGGTGTAGATCGCCGCGGCGATCATCGTGATTCCGCCGAGGCGGCAGACCATGCCGAGGGTCTGGGCGGCGACGGCGGCGAGCGTGTCCGCGTCGGTGGCGGTGGGGAGGTCGACGCGCAGCGCGCCGCGCGAGCGGGTGCCGCGGAACGGGGCGACGACGAGCGACTCGGTCGGGGTGTAGCCGACCAGGGTGCTGATCGCGGTGAGCAGCTCGCCCTTGTCTGCGGCCTTCAGGATGGTGGTCATGGTGTCCTCCTCAGAACATCCGATTAGTTGACTTGACGCTTACTAATATAGGGGATGGGTCGGACATTGTCAACCCGGTTGGATCGGCGCGCCGGATGCCGCGAGCGCGGGCCGGGGATCTCGCCCCGGCCCGCGCTGCGGATCAGGCTGCGGCGTCGTGCGCTGCGGCGTAGCTGCAGGTCACCTGCTCGCCGTGGTGCTGGCCGTCGCACTCGATCCGGCCGAGCTTGCGGGCGTCGTCGCGGCAGGCGCGGCGGGCGTCGATCTCCTCGGTGTCGATGCGGTCGGCGTGCAGCGCCTCGATGTGGCCGAGCTTGTCGGCGAAGTCGTCGTGATCGGGCAGGCCTGCGGCGATCCACAGCCGCGCGCACAGCCCGAATCCCTCGTGCGAGAGCGGTGCCCGCTCCGCGGCCGCGAGAAGGCCGATGACGACCTCGACGGCGGTGCCGGGGCGGGTGTCCTCGCCGGCGGCGACCCTCTCGAGGATCTCTCGCGCGTGCGAGCGGTAGACGGCCTCCACGGTCATCCGGGCGGATGCCTCGCCGCCGCTTAGCAGCGAGAACGAGTGATAGATCGCGTCGGCCTGCTCGGGGTGCCGCGCCTGCGCCTGCGCGATCTCGTCCTCAGCCCAGCTCATCCGCTCGAAGATGCCGCCGAAGCTCTCCTCGAACCCGGCCAGGATCTCGGCTGCGGTGGTGGTGGTGTCGGTCATGATGTCCTCCCTAGAACGTCGGTTAGTTGACTTGACGTGTACCAATATAGGGAGGGGGTCAGACATTGACGCGTGACCGCGAAGGGCCTTCGCCTCGCCGGGGCGCTGCGGCGAGCGCGAGAGGTGAATTCTCGGGCTGTGTCCGATCTGCGGAGATCCGCGCACCTATGGGTGTCAGGTGCCCAGGTCGAGCACCGGAACGGGGTTGGACATGATGAGTGCAAGCGCCAGGGCAGGCGATTCACGGCAGATGACGGTCTCTCAGCTCGACCGCGAGCTGCGGCGTTTCGTGGAAGATGCCAAGTGGGCGGAGATCAACGGTGGGGGAGCTTCAGCGCTCGGGCTTGAGGCCGTGAAGCACCATGACGCGCTGCGTGTGGCGGAGTCGCTGCAGCACGCGCAGGCGGTGGCGGACAGCTGGGATCGTGCGCGGGAAACCTATCCCCGGCGTGTGGTCATGCTCGACGTCACGCCGATCGGGGGCGGTCGAATTCTCGGGCCGATCCTGGAAGCAATGACGGGGTGGAGGCCTCGTCCGGCATGGCTGCGGATCCCGCTCGGGCGTCGGCGTCCTCGGAGGACGGTGATCGTCCGCTGACCACAGACGTCGAACGGCGGGCCCGGGGAATTTCCCCAGGCCCGCCATTCTGTGTGGGAGGACTGCGGCGAGCGCCGCGGGTGCTACGTGGTGCGCGTGGATCGGGTGGCGGTCACCGCGGCGCGCACGGCGTTCCACACGAGATTCTGCGGCGGCTCGGGCGCGCCCTGCTCGACGGAAACGGCGAGCGCCGGAAGGCCGAGCCGTCGCACCACGGCGGAGGCGATCGCCTCGGGGGATGCGTCGGCGGGGATCGCGCTCGCGGCGGTGCCGTGGTCGTAGCCGGTCGCGTAGGCGGCGTGTGCGATCGCGCGGATCAGGTCGAAGGTCTCGACGTGCTGGACCGCCTCGCCCGCGCCGATCTGCCGGGCGAACTGCTCGCCCAGCGGCCGGTGCGGGCTCGGGGCGTGGTCGTCCGGCCAGATGCCCCAGTCGGCGAGCGTGCCGAGCATGACGGCATCCGGCGCGGCGAGCGCGCCGCGGTATCGCCAGCCGTGCGCGTCGGCGAGATCGGCGGCGGTGAGCGGGGCCGGCTCGGATGCCGGGGCGGTGGGTGTGGCGGTCATGGGCGGGTCTCCTCGAACCAGACTTCGTAGGTGCGGCCGGTGATGGATGCCAGATGCGCGGCGAGCGCCTCGGCGGCCTCGAAGTCGCCCGCGAACTCGCGGCAGTCGTCGTGCGCCTCGATCCCGTACTCGCCATTGCACGGGGCGAAGACGCCGGGGAGGATCGCCCACGCGATGCACTCGCAGTCGTCAGCGGCCAGCGTGCGAGGCTCGATCGGCTCGAACGGGCGGAGGTCTACGCGCTCGCCGGTGGCGGCATCCTGCAGCCAGGGGTCGGTGTCGGCGGCGATGTACGCGCCCGGCGTCAGCTGGCCGGTGTAGCGCTTCGTGGCGGTGGTCATGGTGTTCCTTCTCAGTCGGGCCGGCGCGGCCGGGTGCCCGGTGCTCGCCGTTGTCTGGGGCTACGGGCGGAAGCGCAGCGCGGTCTCTGCCTTGATCGCGGCGTTGTACTTGCGTCGCAGGGTGCGGAGGGCCTGGTCGCTCTCGCCGGCGGTGATGGCGAACGCGAGGGCCTCCCCGGTCTCGTTGACGAGATCTCGAGCTGCCACCATTTCGGCGAGGGTTGCGGCGGTCATGGCGTCCTCCTCAGAACGGGTTTTAGTTGACTTGACATCTACCAATATAGGGGAGAGGTCCGACATTGTCAACCCGGTTGGATCGGATCGGCTGCGCTCGCCGCAGGGCCGGGGGGAGGGGCGGCCCGGGCCGCCCCTCCCGGTCGGTCACAGCTCGGTGATGTCGTGGTCGTCGACGGTCATGTCGCGCCAGCCGGGGCCGTGCAGGACGGCGGCGAGCCGCTCGGGCGTGAGCAGGGGGCGGGCGGCCTCCTCGGCGGTCTCGGTGTTGATCGCGGTGACCTCGACCGGCACGTCGATCTCGACGGTCACGCTGTAGGTGANCCAGCCGGGGCCGTGCAGGACGGCGGCGAGCCGCTCGGGCGTGAGCAGGGGGCGGGCGGCCTCCTCGGCGGTCTCGGTGTTGATCGCGGTGACCTCGACCGGCACGTCGATCTCGACGGTCACGCTGTAGGTGACGGTGTACTGCCGGTCACGCTGGACGCCGCCCAGCTCCTCGGCGAGCGTGTCGTAGTAGCTCGCGTATCCGGCGTGGTCGGCGATCCGGCGCACCTTCGCCCAGAGCATCGTCAGGCGCGGGTCGCCCGCCTCGATCTGGTCGTCCTGCAGGCGTGCCAGCTCGGTTTCAAGCGTGGCGACCCGGGCGAGCGCGGCCCGCTCGGCCTCCTGCGCCCGAGCGAGCTCGGTCTGTCCGGCGACCCGGTTGTCGGTGGTGGCGATGTCAGTCATGGTGTCCTCCCTAGTACGTCGGTTAGTTGACTTGACATGTACCAATATAGGGGAAGGGTCCGACATTGTCAACCCGGTTGGATCAGACGGCAGGGGAGAGTCGTCCGGACGTCTCCGCGGTGGAATGTCCGGGCCGTGTGAGAGGGTGGCCGCATGTTCAGCACGCAGCCGGAATCGGACCGCCGCCCCTCGCTGCTTTCTGCGACCTTGGCGGGCGTCCTCGGCTGGATCGTGTGGGGTCTCCTGGCGTTCGCCGGGGGCGTGCTGTTCGTCCTCCTGGTGCACCTCGGCAGCCCGGGCCTCGGCGTCATGATCGGCGTGATCGTGTTTGTGCTCGCGCTCGCCGCGGTGCTTGAGCTTGCCCGCCGCCGCCTGCGCCGCTGACCGCACGGAAAAGGGGCGAGGCCGAAGCCCCGCCCCTGGCATGATGCCGGATCAGATCGACTCGGCGCTCGACCCGTTCCACTCGATGTCATCCCAGCCGTTCTCGCGGATCGCCTCGGCCACGTCGTAGCGGTCGACGTCCTCCTCGGCGGCCTCGATCGCCGCGTCGGGCGTGTTGGCCGTCACGGTGCGGTAGACCCGCAGGGTGATCGTGACGTCCATGCCGACCTCGAAGTCGCGTTCGCGGGTGATGCCGTCCACGGCCTCGACCATGCGGTCGTACTCGCCGCACATGTCGTGGTCGGTGGCGATCTCGCCCGCCGCGTCCCAGAACTCGACGAGCCGGGGATCGGAGCCGTCGGTGATCTCCTCGGCCCGCGCCGTGGCGATCTCCGCCTCGAGCTGCTCGGCGCGGGCGAGCGCCGCGCGCGTGGATGCCTCGACCCGCGCCAGCTCGCCGATGATCGCAGGGCGGGGGAGGGTGAGCCCCTCGAAGCCGGTGACCGTCGCGGTGGTGGTGATGTCAGTCATGATGTCCTCCCTAGAACGTCGAATAGTTGACTTGACATGTACCAATATAGGGGGAGCCTCCGACATTGGGAGGCTCCCCCGGTTTCTAGGGAGAAATTCGCCCGGGTTCAGCCCTCGTCGGGGACCTCTTCCCAGGCCTCGGGATCGGCCTCGCGGCAGCGGTCGCGGATCATTTCGGCGCGTTCGGGGAGTGCGGCGGCCTCGAAGACCTCGGCCAGGCGGGAGCCCTCGATGTAGGTGAAGTGCTCCCAGAAATCCTCGCCGGGGTAGACCATCATCAGGGCGTCCCCGAGCGAGCCCAGGGCCGCGAGGATCGACGCCAGCGCGTTCTCCGGCGTCCGGCCCAGCTCGTCCACCGGCTGCAGGTCGCCGTCGGAGGTGCGGATGCCGGTGACCTTGCCGCTCTGCCAGCGCTCGCGGGTGACGCCCGGCTCATCGCCGGTCCACTCCTCCTCAAGGGTGAGGATCAGCCGGGGGAGGGAACTCGTCAGCTGCTTGGCGAGCGAGCGCAGCCCTTCGGTCTGCCAGCGGTCGGAGTACTGCACGTAGGCCACGCCCTCGGCGTTGACGTCGATGTCGGCCTCGGTGCCGTAGATCCGGGCGCGGTCATCGTCGATGTCGATCCGGTGCTCGCCGTCCACGTTCGCGTTCCACAGCGCGATCAGCCGTGCGAGCGAGGGCAGCTCGGCGCCCTCCTCGGCCTGCACGGTTACAGCCGTCCACATGCTCATGAGAACCTCCACGATTGTTGAATAGTTGACTTGACATGTACTAATATAGAGATAGCCTCAGACACTGTCAACAGGGTTGGAAATCAGCCCACTCCCGGGCGCAGCCCGGACAGAACCCGCCCCCAGAACCCGGCCACGCGGAACCGCACCGCAGAACGGCCCAGGAAGGCGGCCACGGGCCGCGAGAAGGGCCGGATAGGCAACTACAGCCGGACGGCACCCCAGGCCGGGAGAGAGGCGCACAGGGCCGGGAAGCGCTAATCCGCAGGAAGCCCCAGGAAGCCGCCTAAGCCCCCCGCAGGGTCGATCCGGGCCCGGGAGCCGGCTACCTC
>NZ_JBIQWL010000022.1:0-7879 GCF_044325405.1 Microbacterium alkaliflavum
GACGAACCCGTCGGCGTCGCGCTCGAGCAGACGGTTGCCCACCCACTCGAAGTAGACGTCGGGAGCGTTGCGCCCGTTGAGGAGGTTCGGCAGCCCGATCGTCTGATACATGTCGTCGTCCTGGAAGTTCAGATCAACCTTCCACCCCTCGTTGGCAGCCTCGAACTGCTCAGCGACCGACTCCCACACACGAATCTGCGCCTCACCAGGCGACCCCATCGCCACCCGAAGCGTCTTATCATCCGCCGCCGACGCACTCCCGGAACACCCGGCAAGAGCGAGAACGACGACACCGGTCGCAGCAATCGCGACGGCGCTGTGCAGCGGCCTGTTCACCGCGAAGGCGGTCGTGGCGGCCCGAAGCGGGCGGGCATGTGCGACTCTGCGCATGTTGTCCCCTCAAGTTAGTAAACTTTNAGCGGCCTGTTCACCGCGAAGGCGGTCGTGGCGGCCCGAAGCGGGCGGGCATGTGCGACTCTGCGCATGTTGTCCCCTCAAGTTAGTAAACTTTCCTATCCCAAGATTAGAACCTAGACACGGTGGTTCTGTCAACGACCGGGACCACACGGATGGGAACGCCGCCCTGTCGGGACCATCATGCGCACGACGTCGCTCGGTCCGCTTCGACTCACACGACGGTCACCCGACGCAGCCGGTCAACGTGTGGTGCGGCCGATTTGACCGGCTCGCACCCGACCGTCCCGCGGGCCGTTGGTGGTGAACGCCCACGGGTGGCAGGAGATCCGGCGAGAGCGAAGACGACCGTTGACACCGTGATCCGCCGCCAGTACGGTGCAGGATAGTAAAGTTTCCTAACTCAGTGGAAGTCGTGCCTCGCGGAGTGGCGAGAGCTCGACCAACCATCGAGTCGGATTCAGAAACACGCTGAAACAGCACAACTGGGAAGGAAAACCATGCGCTTCAAATGGAAGCCGGCGGCCCTCGTCTTTGCCGTACTCGCCTGTCTTGCGAGCGCGACGCCATCCGCACTCGCTGCCCCACCTCTCAACGCACAGAAGGCGACGGTGCTGTACACCTACGATCAGGCGCTGAGCAAGCTCGGTTCATCCGATGCAGAAGCCTCTGTGAAGAAGTACATCGGCTTCGTTCAGGACGCGACGTATCATCCCGCCACCGCGAACCCGGCGGTCGACATGCCGACGGACCTCTCGAACGCCAACACCTTCGTCAACCATGAATTCGACGTCAAGCCGTCTCTCTTTCCGGCGCTTCGCGGTGTGAACACGTCGGTTCTCGACCACAACCGCAAGAACCTCTGGATCGGCACGGATGAGGGCGTCACGAAGATCGACTTGAAGAGCAACAAGACGACGGAGTACAAGACGGCCGATAAGCAGCTCGTCGACGACGACGTGCTGCTGCTCATCTCCGACGGCGGCAAAGGCGTGTTCGCGATCACGGAATCCGGCGTTGCCCGGATCTACCAGTAAGGAAGGGTAGCCACTCCATGACTATCTTGAACAAGAACCTCAAAAGGGTGATCGGCTGCGCTACAGCCGCCGCTTTGCTGGTCTCGCTGCCTGCTATGCCGGCACTCGCGGCCAACCCGCAGGCCGCCTCGTTCTCCGCGGTCAAGCTGGAACCCGCTCGAACGAAAGAGGTCACCTACTACAAGCCCGGGACGGCAACGCCGCCGATCCAATGGGTGACCGACAAGAAGGCGCCGACATTCTTGCCGGCCGCAGTGACCGATGATGTCACGAGCGTCGTGAAGGACGCAGAGGGCGTCTACTGGATCGGAACTCAGAACGGACTGCAGCGCGTCAACTTCGAAGAAGAGGATGAGCGCGACATCGTGCAGTACTTCGCCGGACCACGCTACATGTTCGACGGTGACGATCATGTGACTGCGCTGGCCAGTGACGGACAGGGCGGTGTGTGGGTCCAGAATGCGCGGGGCATCACGCATATCGCGATGCCGTTCAAGACGCTGCGCGAGAAGGCCAACGCCTATGAAGACATCATCCAGGCGGTTCATGATCGCAGAGGGATGACCTCGGATGCGCGGTTCACCTTCACCCCCACCGACGCGGCTCGCGGGATCAACTACAGCGACGGCACGTTCACGTCGCATGCAGAGACGAGCGACAACGACGGACTGTGGACGGCGATGTACGCCATCGGTGAGATCTACCGCTACAGGACGCTGCTCGAGCAGGGCGGCTCGCAGGCGGAAATCGCTGCAGCGAAGAGCGCCGCACTTCGTGCCACGAAAGCAGTGCTGCTGCTCGACTACGTGTCCGGCCGTGGCAATGGCTTTCCGTCACGCTCGTACATGTTGACGAGCGAGGCAGGCGCAAAGACGTCTGACGGCACGGACTTCGGCCTCCAGAGCCAGAACGGATTCTGGTTCCATCCGGTGATGGACGGCTCGCCGAACCCGAACGGCATCATCCCGACCATGGAACGTTTCGATGAGGACGGCCAGCCCATCGAACCGATCGGCTACTCGATCGTCCGCGTGACCAAAGATGCGATGACCAAGATCGGCGGCAAGCTGTTCCCCTCAGGGGGAGACGGCGAGATGAACTACAACGGGCTCACGCTGACGGCGGATGCGGTCGCGAAGCTGAACGCTTCACGACCTGCGGATGCGCAGCTGGGCACTGACATCTATGTGAAGGTGGGCGATTCGGCGCAGCAGGTTCTTCCTGTCATCACCTCGGCCACCAATACCAAGGGGAAGCCGAGCGCTGACACCAACACGAGCGCCACGAATCCGGCCCTGTTCCAGCTCACAGTGCCGGTCTACGAGCAGATCCCGACGTTCTTCAACGACCTGTTCCCAGAGTCGGCGATCAAGGACGGCAACATCGACATGAGCCAGATCGTCTACAAGGCTGACACGTCGTCTGATGAAGTCATCGGACATTATTCGCTGTTCTTTGCGGCCAGCGAGTACCTGGTGGGCGATAGTCGCGATCCTGAAATGCTCGCGCTCAAGGGCATCATCGAGCAGACGACCGAGCGCATGACCGATCTGATCCTGAAAGATGACCACTTCTACATCGAGGATGCGACAGGCAAGTCGACCCTGTGGTCCAAGTGGTTCGCCAAGTATTTCAACGACACGACCGGCGCGATGGAGCAGCGTCCGGAATGGGCCTCGAATGTCGGCGTCGACGCGGACGGCGAAGATTCGCTTTCATACGGCTTCGAGGATGCGCCGCTGAATGCGCTCGAAGTGATGTCCATGCTCAAGACAGCCAGCAATATCATCGGCAAGCAGGAGTACAAGGATGCCTATGATGCGCTGTTCGACGCTTCGGGGTACAGCAAGGAAGAGCCATATATCAACGGCAAGGGGTATATCGGCATGGCGAACGAATACATCGACCGCCGTCTTGTCAGGCAAGCGACGAATGCATACGGGATCAACAACAATGAATTGGTGACCCGGGACAACTATGGCGCCGCCTATGCCGAAGCCGGTGACGACGTCGAGGATCGTTCCAACATCAACGCCACTGTGCACAATGATTGGACGCAGTACATCAACTACTCCGACGAGGAGCTGGCTTGGTTCGCGCTGTACCCGCTCATTCTGCAGGAGAACGATCCGACCAAGCGGCCGCAGATCGTCGAGGCATTCGATCAGTGGTACGCGAATGAGGTGCGTGAGGAGAACCCGTACTACACGTTCCTGTACCAGCTGGCACACCCGAAGAGCAAGGACATCGATCTCCAGTCGGCCGTTCGATACCTGTCTCGTCAGTACGAGTATCAGGTCGAATTCCCGGTGCAGATGAACCGCCAGGATGTCTTCTATATCGAGCCGGGCGATCGCGACGATTACAAGCAGACGAACTACGTGCTGCCGCCTGACGAGCGACGCGCAATGAAGAACAACGGCAATCCGTTCGAAGCCGAGCACCAGGCGACCGGCGTGTATCCCAATTACGATTACACCAACGGGAGTTTCGTCGTCGGATTCACGTTCACGCTGCCCTACTGGATGGGCCGCTACCACGGCATCATCAAGGAGTAGCGCGACTCGAGTCGCATGAGAAGGCCACCACACGGGCGTTGTAACAACGTCGTGTGGTGGTCTTCTCGCTTCTATGCGAGGTGTTTGACACCTTGGCTCCCCGCCAGTAATGTGTGGATAGTAAAGTTTCCTAACTCTGGGAGGATGGCGATGAACGCAACGGTACCAAGCGACAGCCGCGGCCCGGCGCCCGCATTGCCAGGCTTGCTGCGCACTATGAACAACCGCGTCGTGCTCGATCTTCTGGTCGAGCACGAGACGTTGAGCCGCAGCGACGTGCGCACGCTTACAGGGCTCTCGAAGCCCACCGCCTCGTCGCTGCTTCAACGGCTTGAAGAGAGCGGCCTCGTGCGCCCGAGCGGGTTGGGTGATACCGGTCCCGGAGGCCGTGCACCGCAGCTCTACCGCATCAATCCGACCGCCGGGTATGCCGCCGCCGTCGACGTTCGCCCGGGGAGCGTGCGGGTGCGCATCTCGAACATCGCGGGGGCCATGGTCACGGAGTGCGTAGACGAGAACGATCAGGTCGAACACGGCCCTGAGAGTGCCGCGGCCATCATCCGGTCCTGCTGCGACTCGGCAGGACTCTCCCCCGCCCAGCTCGACGCGATCGTCGTCAGCGTGCCCGGTTCCTACGACATCGCGACCGACACTCTCAGCTACGTCGACCACGTGCCCGGCTGGCAGCACCCCTCCGTCGGCGCCGAGCTGCGGATGCTGTTCCCCGACGCGTCGGTCGCCATCGAGAACGACGTGAATCTCGCCGCGATCGCCGAGCGGCGTGCCGCCTTGGGTGAGTCCGACAGCTTCTTCCTCTTCTGGCTCGATGACGGCGTCGGCGGAGCGATCATGATCGACGGGGCGCTTCATCGCGGCACCCGCGGCGCGGCGGGCGAGGCCGCATTCCTGCTCATTCCCGGTGCCGTGCTCGATGCTGAGAGCCGCACAGAGGGAGCGCTCGAGCGCCTCGTCGGCGATCAGGCATTGCGCGGTCTCGCCGCCGGCGCCGGGCACGAGGCAGCGACCGCAGCCGAGGCGCTCCGTGCACTGCTCGATGATCCCACCGCAGCGACTGCCGTCGCCGAGCTCTGCAACCGCTACGCGTGCGCCATCGCCTCGGTCGTCGCATTGCTCGACCCGGCGCGCATCGTGCTCGCCGGCAAGCTCGCGCGACTCGGTGGCGAAGGGCTGCGCGCCGAGATCGCCCGGCAGCTCGCCGAGATCATGCCCGCGGCTCCGCAGCTCACCGTCACCGTGGCGACCGACACTCCGATCCTCGACGGCGCGATGCTCATGAGCCTCGGGATCGCGCGCGACCGGGTGTTCACGACATGAGCGGGCGGCGCATTCGACTGGCCGTCGTGGGCGGCGGCTCGACCTACACGCCCGAGCTCGCGGACGGTATCGCTCGCCTCGGCAAGACCCTCCCCGTCGAGGAGCTCGTGCTGGTGGACCCTGACCCCGCGCGCATCGAGGTCGTCGCTGGGCTCACATCGCGCATACTCGCCGCTGCCGGCAGCACCTGCCACGTCACCACGACTGCCGACATCTCGGCGGCCGCGGAGGGCGCAGACGCAGTGCTCGTGCAGCTGCGCGTCGGCGGGCAGGCCGCGCGCGGTCGCGACGAGAGCTGGCCGCTCGAGTGCGGCTGCATCGGCCAGGAGACGACGGGGGCCGGCGGACTCGCCAAGGCGCTCCGCACGATCCCCATTGTGCTCGACATCGCCCGTCAGGTGCGTGCCGTCAACCCCGACGCCTGGATCGTCGACTTCACCAACCCCGTCGGGATGGTGACTCGTGCGCTGCTCGACGACGGGCATCGCGCGGTCGGCCTGTGCAACGTCGCGATCGGCTTCGAGCGGCTCTTCGCTTCGCTGCTCGGCGTCGAGCCAGAACGAATCGAGCTCGACCACGCCGGGCTCAACCACCTCAGCTGGGAGCTTGGCGCGCGCATCCGGCATGACGACGGGACAGCAACCGACGTGCTTGATCGTCTCATCGACGCGCACGGCCATGCGCTCGTCGAAGAGACCGAGCTGCCCCTCCCCCTGCTGCACTCCGAGCGCGTCATCCCCTCGTACTATCTGCGCTACTACTTCCAGCACGACGAGCTCGTATCGCTCGCCGCCGACCGGCCCTCGCGCGCCGCGCAGGTCGCGGCGCTCGAGGCTGAGTTGCTCGAGCTGTACGCCGATCCCGCACTCGATCGCACGCCCCCGCAGCTGCGCGGCCGGGGCGGTGCCTACTACTCGGATGCCGCGGTCGGCCTGCTCGCGAGCCTGCTCGGCTCGGGCACAGCACGCGATCACATCGTGAACGTGCGCAACCGCGGCATCCTGCCGTTCCTCGACGACGAGGCGGTCATCGAGGTGCGTGCGAAGGTGGGGCCGGACAGCATCATCCCGCATCCGCTGCCCGTGCCGCCCCCACTCGTCTCGGGGCTTGTCGCGCATGTCGCGCGCTATGAGCAACTCGGCGTGGAAGCCGCGCTGCACGGCGGTCGCGACCGTGTGGTGCGGGCGCTTCTCGCGCATCCCCTGGTGGGGCAGTACGCGACCGCGCAGGCGCTCGCCGACCGGCTCATCGCCGAGAACAAGGAGTGGCTGCCATGGGCGCAGTGAACGAACCGCGACTGCTCGCCTTCGACGGCGGCAACAGCAAAACCGACGTGCTGCTGGTCGCCTTCGACGGCACGGTCATCGCGCGCGCGCGTTCGGGGCCTTTCGCACCTCACATCATCGGCGCGGGTCCCGCCGTCGCCAAAGTGGCGCCTGCTGTGGAACACGTGCTCGGGATCGCGGGCCTCACCCGTGTCGACCTCGTCGCCGGCTATCTCGCCAATGCCGATCTCCCCGAGGAAGAGGCGGCGATCGCCGATGCGATCGCGTCCTACGGATGGGCTCCCGGTGTCGAGGTGTACAACGACACCTTCGCGATGCTCCGAGCGGGCACCGACGCCCCAGCGGGCGTTGCGGTCGTCTGTGGGGGCGGCATCAATTGCGTCGGGATCGCGCGCGACGGGCATCACGTGCGCTTTCCTGCGCTCGGCCGCGCCACCGGCGATTGGGGCGGCGGGTTCGCGATCGGCAAAGAAGTGCTCTGGCATGCGAGCCGCCACGAGGACGGCCGCGGCCCGGCGACCCTGCTCACCGACCTCGCCGCACGGCACTTCGGATGCTCGTCCGCCGTCGAGGTCGCGACAGGCATGCACCTCGGCACCATCGACAGTGATCGCATGCACGAACTTGTGCCCCTGCTGTTCGCTGCGGTCGACGCGGGCGACTCCGTCGCGGCCGGAGTCGTGCAGCGTCAGGCCGAAGAGATCGCACTGATCGCGACCACGACGATCCGCCGCATCGGCGCACTCGACGACCCCATCGACGTCGTGCTGGGCGGCGGCATGCTCACGAGCCGTCACCCAGCGCTCATCGAGCCCGTGCTCGAACGCATCCGTGCGGTCGCGCCGAGCGCCGTCGTCTCGATCGTCACCGATGCGCCAATCGTGGGCTCCGCGCTTCTGGGCCTCGAGCACCTGGACGCGCTCGTGGGACAGCGCGGCTCCGCCCCCGCCCGCCGTGAACGGCTGCGGGCCACGCTGGACACCCCTCACGAAGTGCGCCGGCATGACATGCCGGACCTCGTGGCCAGCGCATAGGGTCGGCCCTGCAGGGCTGGAAACGATGGAGAGCGGATGCTGTGTGCATCCGCTCTTCGTTGTTTGTGGTGTTATTTGATGCTGCCGGCGGTGAGGCCTTCGGTGATCTGTTTGTTGAAGGCGATGTAGATGATGATCATCGGGATGGTGACGATCGAGAGGGCTGAGAAGAGGAGGCTGTAGTCGGTGACGTAGCGGCTGGAGAATGCGAGCAG
>NZ_JBIQWL010000023.1:0-5828 GCF_044325405.1 Microbacterium alkaliflavum
TGGCATTTGACAAGTGCACGCTGTTGAGTTCTCAAGGATCGGATGCTCCAGCAAACCAGCCTCACGACCAGCCCCACTGGGCAACTTCACTATTTCGACTTCGCGTCCGTCCGATGGCGCGCCTCGACGTGTGGTCGAGAGCGACTGCCGGCGACGGCATCTCACGAAGCCAGATCGGATGCCCCGCGTCTCGGCTTGCGACCGGCCCGCTGAGGCAACTTCACTAGTTTATCCCTCTCGCTCGCCTTGTCAAATCGGCTGCTCCGGCGCCTTGCGGCGTCAGCTGCAGCTCTCATCGACGTTCTCGAGGAGCGGGATCCTCCATCCTGAACCGAGATGGTCTCGATCCTCGAGAGGATCGGGATGAAGGGCGGTTCTCCACTTGAGGGGGGTGAGGCTCTCGGCCTCTCCGCTTCCCTGTGGGGCGAACAAGTAATAACTTACGTGGCTCCCGCGCATCCGGCAAATCCAGCCCACATCCCGGGCGTGTCGCGGCTCCCGAGCCCGGAATCACGCGGTTCGCGCCGCCTGCGCCGCGCGCCGGAGGTCGTCTGCGAGCGCCGCCTCGGCGGCGAGCCGTTCCGACCTGTCTCGCATCCGCAGCAGGGCGGACGGATGCGTCGTGACGCTCGCGATCCGATCGTCGAGAGGAAACGGCATCCCCCTCTCCTCGCCGATGCGCACCGTTCGTCCGAGCACCGCCCTCGCGGCGGTGGCGCCGAGGCACACTACGACACGAGGACCGACGGCGTGGATCTCCGCCTCGAGCCTTGGGTGGCACGCCTCGATGTGCGCGACTCCCGGCTTCTCGTGGATCCGGCGCTTGCCTCGCGGCTCGAACCGGAAGTGCTTGACCGCGTTCGTCACGTAGACGTCGTCGCGAGACGATCGGCCCCGGGGCGCTCCGGCTCGGCCATGCCACGAGTCTAGATTCGGCACTGGCGGGCGGGGCCGTCGCCGGAATACCGTCGCGACATGACGGTCACTGCGCACGAGATCCTCGCCGGCGTGGGCATCGAGGCGCGCGCCGAACTCCGGATGGCGACGCATCCGGTTCCGCTTCCATCACGTCTCGCCGTGGGCGACCTCGCGTGGGCTGCGGTCGGTGCGGCATCGCTCGCGGCCGCGCACCTGGCCGGGTCTGACAGCGTCCCCCTCGACCCCGACCGCATCGCGCTCGCCTACGCGAGCGAGCGCTACGGGCGGATCGACGGCGAGACGCCGACCGCGTTCGCGCCGCTGTCCGGCTTCTTCCGCACTTCGGACGGCTGGGTCCGCACTCACGGGAACTATCCGCATCACGCGCGGGCGCTGCGCGTCGGGCTCGCACTCTCCGACGACGCCACGACCGACGATGTCGCCGAGGCGCTCCGCGGGATGCCGGCCGGAGTCGCGACGCAGGCGATCGTGTCGCGCGGCGGCATCTGCTCCCCCGTCTTCCACGAGCGCCCCGACGTCGAGGAGGAGCTCCGCACTCGCCCGCTCGTGCGGATCGCACGTCTCGGGCACGGTGCAGCGCGGCGACTCGAGCCGCTCCCGGGCGCGCCGCTGTCCGGTGTGCGCGTGCTCGATCTCACCCGGGTGATCGCAGGTCCCGTCTCGACGCGCACGCTCGCGCTCTTCGGGGCGGACGTCCTGCGAATCGACTCGCCCCACCTGCCCGAGATCCCCTGGCAGCACCTGGACACGGGGCACGGCAAGCGCTCGGCGCAGCTCGACCTCGCCGATCCGGCGGGGCACGCCCGCTTCGACGACCTCGCGGCCGACGCCGACGTCATCGTGCTCGGCTATCGCCCGGAGGGGCTCGCTCGGCTCGGGCTCTCGCCCGAGGACCTCGCCGCGAGGCATCCCGGGATCCTCGTCGCCCAGCTGTCCGCATGGGGCGCTCCCGACAGGCGGGGGTTCGACAGCATCGTGCAGGCGGCGACGGGCATCTCCTGGATCGACTCGCGCGGCGGCGAGACCCCCGGCGCCCTGCCGGCACAGGCGCTCGACCACACCGCCGGCTACGTGCTCGCCACTTCCGTCATGGCGCTCCTCGAGCGGCGCGCACGCGAAGGCGGATCGTGGGTCGCCGAGACGTCGCTGCGACGCGTCGCGACGGAACTGCTCGGGATGCCGCGCACGGCCGAGCCGCACGCATTCGACGCCGTCGACCCGGCCGATCACACGCAGAGCTTCGACGTCGCCGGCCGGACAGTGACGACGGTCGGCCCCGCGGCGGCGTACGACGGCGGGCCGACTCGATTCGCTCCGCCGCGGCCGTGGGCGGCGGACGAGGCTGCGTGGACCGAGCGCTGAGCCGATGAGGCCTGGGGCGGCGGTATCGCGGGCGGATAGACGACGCAGTCCCCGAGAGCTACCGTGACATTCGGGGAGAGCACATGGACGCCGAGGTGCTTGTCGTGGGAGCCGGGCCGGCCGGACTGTCCGTCGCGGCCTGCCTTCAGGAGCGCGGGGTCGAAGCGATCCTCCTGGATCGAGGCGAAGCCGTCGGGGAGTCCTGGCACACCCGCTACGAGCGGCTCCATCTGCACACTCCTCGGGGTCAGTCCGCTCTCCCCGGCCTGAAGATCCCCGCTCGGTACGGACGCTGGGTCGCGAAAGACGACATGGCGCAGTACCTCGAGCTCTACGTCCAGCACCACCAGCTCGCGCCGCGATTCCGCTCCGAGGTGAGTCGCATCGAGCGCGGCAGCGACATATGGACCGCGCTCGACAGCGGCCGGAGCTGGACAGGCCGACAGGTCGTGATCGCGACGGGCTACAGCGGCTCTCCGATCCGCCCCATCTGGCCGGGAGAGGACTCGTTCGCCGGCGATG
Source organism: Microbacterium alkaliflavum (assembly GCF_044325405.1). Classification (NCBI taxonomy): domain Bacteria; kingdom Bacillati; phylum Actinomycetota; class Actinomycetes; order Micrococcales; family Microbacteriaceae; genus Microbacterium; species Microbacterium alkaliflavum. The sequence continues at coordinate 2,824 of NZ_JBIQWL010000023.1, forward strand.
TCCTGCATGCCGCGCAGTACTCCACTCCGACGCCGTACTCGGGCCGCGATGTGCTGGTCGTGGGCGCGGGCAATTCGGGCGCCGAGATCGCGGCCGATCTGGCAGAAGGCGGTGCGGCCACAGTGTGGCTCTCGGTGCGCACACCCCCCAACATCGTGCCGAGGCAGCTCGGCCCCGTGCCGATAACGCTCATGGCGGTCGGGATGGAGCATTCGCCCGCCTGGCTCGTCGACCCGGTGAACCGTCTCCTGCAGCGGGCGACGATCGGCGACCTCACCCGGTTCGGCATGCCGTCGGCGAACACCGGCCTGGTCGCGCAGGCGAGGGCGACGGGCGTGGTGCCGACGATCGATGTCGGACTCGTGCGCTCGCTCCGCGCGGGCAGGGTGCGTCCGGTCGCGGCGGTCGCGCGATTCGACGACGGCGACGTCGTGCTCGTCGACGGCACGCGACTGACACCCGATGCGGTCATCGCAGCGACCGGCTACTCGACGGGTCTCGGACCCATCGTGGGGCATCTCGGAGTGCTCGACGATCGAGACCGCCCGCTCGCCAACGGTCCACGCGCCCTGCCGCAGGCGCCGGGGCTGCGGTTCATCGGGCTCTCGAACCCGCTGAAGGGGCAGCTGTTCCAGATCCGGCTGCACGCGTCGGCGATCGCTCGGGCGATCGCGCACGAGCTGCGCGGCGGCTGATCGCCGCTGCTCAGCGACGCGCGGCCGGACGCCGCGTTCGCAGCGCCTGAACGGCGATCGCGAGGATGAGGGTCAGCATCCCCCAGACCGCCGTCGCGGGAACGAACACGCGATAGACCAGGTGAGCGACCGTGAACTCGTCGTCGAGCGGACCGTACGCGACGAGTCCGATCGCCGCGGAGACGCCGAGAGTCACGGGCAGCGACGCCCACCAGGCCCAGCGAATCCCGTCGGGCAGGACCCGCTCGACGCGGGGTGCGGGATCCCGCCGTCGCAGCCGGACCACCGCCCAGACGGCGATGATCACGAGCCCCACGACACCCGAGCCGTACTGGAGCCATTTGAAGCCGAGGAGGGGCCCCCACTCCTCGCCGAGGGCAGGCAGCACGGCGGTGCCCCAGCGGCCTTCATGCGTGAAGAGGTCCCACAGGATGTGGCTCGCGACGCCCATCGCCAATGACACTGCGAGGAGCACGAGGTCCCCCCACGCGAGGGACCAGCGCTGCCGGCGCGCCGGCATGCGGACGGCATGCACTCCCAGCGTGTCGCGCAGCGCCCCTGCGGCGCGCCGGTCCCAGCCCTGCGGAAGGCGCTGCGCGAGCCACGTCGGCGAGAGCTCCCGCACCGCCGGGCGCAGGACGCATCGCCACACGACGAGGAGCATGAGCGCAAGGATCACCGTGACGGGGAGCCACGCGAAGTCGTGGGTGCGGGCGTACCCGAGAGGCGAGGCCTGCACGAAGAGCGGAAGGTCGGGAGCCATGGCGCCGACCGCGATCGCTGCGGGCACGAGAGGCGTCCGCAGAAACGGGAGCGCGATGACCGCGTGACTCGGCGTGAACGGCATGCGTCGGCCGGGCTCGACAACCGGAGGTCGGTGCGCCCGTCACGCGATGAAGACGCCCGCGAGCGTCTTCTTGCCGCGTCGGAGCACCGACACGCCGCCGGGGAGCGAGCCCGTGACAGCGAGGGAGTCGTCGTCGACGCGCGCACCGTCGAGTGAGACCCCGCCCTGCGCGACCGCTCGCCGACCCTCGCTCAGGCTCGAGACCAGCCCCGTGTCGACGAGCGCCTGCACGACCGATGTGCCGTCGGCGACGGTCGCGTTCGGCAGCTCCTCGAGCGCGCTGCGCAGCGTGGCGGCGTCGAGCGCCGTCAGGTCGCCCTGACCGAACAGCGCGTCGGATGCCGCCACCACGGCGGCCGCGGCATCCGGTCCGTGCACGAAGGTCGTCACCTCGAGCGCGAGGCGCTTCTGCGCGGCGCGACGGAAGGGCTCGGTCTCGACGAGACGCTCGTACTCCTCGATCTCAGCGCGCGTCAGGAACGTGAACACCTTGAGGCGACTGATGACGTCGCCGTCGTCGGTGTTGAGCCAGAACTGGTACATCCGGTACGGACTGCACATCTCGGGGTCGAGCCAGATGGCGTTGCCCTCGCTCTTGCCGAACTTCGTTCCGTCGGAGTTCGTGATGAGCGGCGTCCCGATGGCATGCACCGGCGCGTGCTCGACGTAGTGGATCAGGTCGACACCGCTCGTGAGGTTGCCCCACTGGTCGGAGCCTCCGGTCTGCAGGACGCAGTCGTACGACCGGAAGAGCTCGAGGTAATCGAGCCCCTGAAGTATCTGGTAGCTGAACTCCGTGTAGCTGATGCCGGCCTCCGAGTTGAGGCGGGCGCTCACGGCGTCCTTCTTCAGCATCGTTCCGACGCGGTAGTGCTTGCCGATGTCGCGCAGGAAGTCGATCGCCGACAGCGGGGCCGTCCAGTCGAGGTTGTTGACCATCCGCGCGGCGTTCTCGCCCTCGAAACTCAGGAAGCGCTCGACCTGACCGCGGAGGTAGCCGACCCACTCGGCCACCGTCTCCTTGGTGTTGAGCGTGCGCTCGGCGCTCGGGCGCGGGTCGCCGATGAGACCGGTCGAGCCTCCGACGAGACCGAGCGGCTTGTGTCCCGCGAGCTGCAGCCGGCGCATCGTGAGCAGCTGAACGAGGTTGCCCAGATGAAGACTCGGGGCTGTCGGGTCGAAGCCGCAGTAGTACGTGATCGGATCGCCGGCGAGAAGGGCGCGCAGCGCCTCCTGGTCGGTGGACACATGCACGAGTCCACGCCAGACGATCTCATCCCAGACGTTCTCGAACGTCGGGTCGTTCGCGGGCGCGAGCGCGTTCACTGCTTCAGGCACGCGTTTCAGGCTACCAGTCGATTTCCCGCGGCTTAACGCGAAATGGCCACCCTGCGTTGGGTGGCCATTTCGGTAATGGAAGTCCGGCGGTGTCCTACTCTCCCACAGGGTCGCCCCTGCAGTAC
>NZ_JBIQWL010000024.1:0-4567 GCF_044325405.1 Microbacterium alkaliflavum
AACTGACGCTGAGGAGCGAAAGGGTGGGGAGCAAACAGGCTTAGATACCCTGGTAGTCCACCCCGTAAACGTTGGGAACTAGTTGTGGGGTCCATTCCACGGATTCCGTGACGCAGCTAACGCATTAAGTTCCCCGCCTGGGGAGTACGGCCGCAAGGCTAAAACTCAAAGGAATTGACGGGGACCCGCACAAGCGGCGGAGCATGCGGATTAATTCGATGCAACGCGAAGAACCTTACCAAGGCTTGACATATAGAGGAAACGGCTGGAAACAGTCGCCCCGCAAGGTCTCTATACAGGTGGTGCATGGTTGTCGTCAGCTCGTGTCGTGAGATGTTGGGTTAAGTCCCGCAACGAGCGCAACCCTCGTTCTATGTTGCCAGCACGTAATGGTGGGAACTCATGGGATACTGCCGGGGTCAACTCGGAGGAAGGTGGGGATGACGTCAAATCATCATGCCCCTTATGTCTTGGGCTTCACGCATGCTACAATGGCCGGTACAAAGGGCTGCAATACCGTAAGGTGGAGCGAATCCCAAAAAGCCGGTCCCAGTTCGGATTGAGGTCTGCAACTCGACCTCATGAAGTCGGAGTCGCTAGTAATCGCAGATCAGCAACGCTGCGGTGAATACGTTCCCGGGTCTTGTACACACCGCCCGTCAAGTCATGAAAGTCGGTAACACCTGAAGCCGGTGGCCCAACCCTTGTGGAGGGAGCCGTCGAAGGTGGGATCGGTAATTAGGACTAAGTCGTAACAAGGTAGCCGTACCGGAAGGTGCGGCTGGATCACCTCCTTTCTAAGGAGCATCTGGCACCCTTTGGGGTGTCCAGGCGCCGGTTCTGAGCGAATGTCTCAGCCGGTTAGCTCATGGGTGGAACATTTGATGAGGCGCTCTCTTCGGAGGTTCTGGGTTTAGTACGCCGCTTGCGGTTGGAACGGTCTGGTTCGGATGGGGGAGCGCATGCACGCTGTTGGGTCCTGAGGGACCGGGTGCGGTTTTGGCCGCAGCTGAACCTCAGGGCCTTTTCTGCGCCGGCCGGTTGGCTGGTGGCGGGGAGGGTACCGCCCGTACTTTGAGAACTACACAGTGGACGCGAGCATCTTAGAGATGACTCGAAAGAGTCATTTCACAGATGATCTTTTAGATCATTAGTCAATTTCGATTGACGATTCAAACTCATGTGATTTCAAGTCTTTAAGAGCAAACGGTGGATGCCTTGGCATCTGGAGCCGAAGAAGGACGTAGCAATCTGCGATAAGCCTCGGGGAGTGGATAAGCACACTTTGATCCGAGGATCTCCGAATGGGGAAACCCCGCTGGGCGGCGTGCCGACCTAGTGACTCCCGCCTGAATATATAGGGCGGGTAGAGGGAACGTGGGGAAGTGAAACATCTCAGTACCCACAGGAAGAGAAAGCAACCGCGATTCCGTTAGTAGTGGCGAGCGAAACCGGAACAGGCTAAACCGAGTACGTGTGATATCCGGCAGGAGTTGCGTATTCGGGGTTGTGGGACTTTTCTGGCTGTTCTGCCGAGCAGCCGGCGTTACAAGAAGGTATAGACGAACCGCATTGAAAGGCGGGTCATAGAGGGTGCCAACCCCGTAGTCGAAATGCCTCTCTTGACGCGAAGAGTATCCCAAGTAGCACGGGGCCCGAGAAATCCCGTGTGAATCTGTCAGGACCACCTGATAAGCCTAAATACTCCCAGATGACCGATAGCGGACAAGTACCGTGAGGGAAAGGTGAAAAGTACCCCGGGAGGGGAGTGAAATAGTACCTGAAACCGTTTGCTTACAAACCGTTGGAGCCTCCCTAGCAGGGGTGACAGCGTGCCTTTTGAAGAATGAGCCTGCGAGTTAGCGATACGTGGCGAGGTTAACCCGAGTGGGGTAGCCGTAGCGAAAGCGAGTCTGAATAGGGCGATTCAGTCGCGTGTCCTAGACCCGAAGCGAAGTGATCTATCCATGGCCAGGCTGAAGCGACGGTAAGACGTCGTGGAGGGCCGAACCCACTTAGGTTGAAAACTGAGGGGATGAGCTGTGGATAGGGGTGAAAGGCCAATCAAACTTCGTGATAGCTGGTTCTCTCCGAAATGCATTTAGGTGCAGCGTTGCGTGTTTCTTGCCGGAGGTAGAGCTACTGGATGGCCGATGGGCCCTACAAGGTTACTGACGTCAGCCAAACTCCGAATGCCGGTAAGTGAGAGCGCAGCAGTGAGACTGTGGGGGATAAGCTTCATAGTCGAGAGGGAAACAACCCAGACCACCAACTAAGGTCCCTAAGCGCGTGCTAAGTGGGAAAGGATGTGGAGTTGCTCAGACAACCAGGAGGTTGGCTTAGAAGCAGCCACCCTTGAAAGAGTGCGTAATAGCTCACTGGTCAAGTGATTCCGCGCCGACAATGTAACGGGGCTCAAGCACGCCACCGAAGTTGTGGCATTGACATTATTGGTAGGCCTTCGTGGTCCAGCCGTGTTGATGGGTAGGAGAGCGTCGTGTGGCCAGCGAAGCGGCGGTGTGAACCAGCCGTGGAGGCTACACGAGTGAGAATGCAGGCATGAGTAGCGAAAGACGTGTGAGAAACACGTCCTCCGAAAGACCAAGGGTTCCAGGGTCAAGCTAATCTTCCCTGGGTAAGTCGGGACCTAAGGCGAGGCCGACAGGCGTAGTCGATGGACAACGGGTTGATATTCCCGTACCGGCGAAGAACCGCCCCAATCAATCCAGTGGTGCTAAGTGCCCGAATTCCTCTGATCGATCCCTTCGGGGTGAGACGTTGGAGCTAGCGCACGACCCCATGCTGGTGCGGTTAGCGTATTAACAGGTGTGACGCAGGAAGGTAGCCCAACCCGGGCGATGGTTGTCCCGGGGCAAGTGCGTAGGCCGAGCGATAGGCAAATCCGTCGCTCACATAGGCTGAGACACGATGCGGATGAAAAGTGGGTGATCCTATGCTGCCAAGAAAAGCATCGACGCGAGGTTCTAGCCGCCCGTACCCCAAACCGACTCAGGTGGTCAGGTAGAGAATACCAAGGAGATCGAGAGAATCGTGGTTAAGGAACTCGGCAAAATGCCCCCGTAACTTCGGGAGAAGGGGGGCCTTCGGCGTATTAGGACTTGCTCCGAAAGCGTTTGGAGGCCGCAGAGACTAGTGGGTAGCGACTGTTTACTAAAAACACAGGTCCGTGCCAAGTCGCAAGACGATGTATACGGACTGACGCCTGCCCGGTGCTGGAAGGTTAAGAGGACCGGTTAGCCGCAAGGCGAAGCTGAGAATTTAAGCCCCAGTAAACGGCGGTGGTAACTATAACCATCCTAAGGTAGCGAAATTCCTTGTCGGGTAAGTTCCGACCTGCACGAATGGCGTAACGACTTCCCAACTGTCTCAACCGCGAACTCGGCGAAATTGCATTACGAGTAAAGATGCTCGTTACGCGCAGCAGGACGGAAAGACCCCGTGACCTTTACTACAGCTTGGTATTGGTGTTCGGTGTGGCTTGTGTAGGATAGGTGGGAGACTTTGAAGCGTGGACGCCAGTTCACGTGGAGTCATTGTTGAAATACCACTCTGGTCACTCTGGATGTCTAACTTAGAACCGTAATCCGGTTCAGGGACAGTGCCTGGTGGGTAGTTTAACTGGGGCGGTTGCCTCCCAAAAAGTAACGGAGGCGCCCAAAGGTTCCCTCAACCTGGTTGGCAATCAGGTGGCGAGTGTAAGTGCACAAGGGAGCTTGACTGTGAGACTGACAGGTCGAGCAGGGACGAAAGTCGGGACTAGTGATCCGGCAGTGGCTTGTGGAAGCGCTGTCGCTCAACGGATAAAAGGTACCTCGGGGATAACAGGCTGATCTTGCCCAAGAGTCCATATCGACGGCATGGTTTGGCACCTCGATGTCGGCTCGTCGCATCCTGGGGCTGGAGTAGGTCCCAAGGGTTGGGCTGTTCGCCCATTAAAGCGGTACGCGAGCTGGGTTTAGAACGTCGTGAGACAGTTCGGTCCCTATCCGCTGCGCGCGTAGGAAGTTTGAGAGGATCTGACCCTAGTACGAGAGGACCGGGTTGGACGAACCTCTGGTGTGTCAGTTGTTCCGCCAGGAGCACCGCTGATTAGCTACGTTCGGGATGGATAACCGCTGAAAGCATCTAAGCGGGAAGCCGGCCTCAAGATGAGACTTCCATGCCTTCGGGCGAGAGGCTCCCAGCCAGACTACTGGGTTGATAGGCCAGATGTGGAAGTGCAGCAATGCATGCAGCTGACTGGTACTAATAAGCCGATGACTTGATAACACCCCTGTTTTGAATACAAGCGTGTTCGCGTCCACTGAGTGGTTCTCGATGTACGGTCGAGAACCGCATGACAATGACTTTTTGTTGTGCAGACTGAAACATCAATAGTGTTTCGGCGGCCATAGCGAGAGGGAAACGCCCGGTCCCATTCCGAACCCGGAAGCTAAGCCTCTCAGCGCCGATGGTACTGCAGGGGCGACCCTGTGGGAGAGTAGGACACCGCCGGACTTCCATTACCGAAATGGCCACCCAACGCAGGGTGGCCATTTCGCGTTAA
>NZ_JBIQWL010000025.1:0-412 GCF_044325405.1 Microbacterium alkaliflavum
GCGGGCGGCGCGGCGCTCGTCGGCGAGCTCGCGCAGGGTCGAGCTGACGAAGACCCGGATCCGCTGGTCGGGCGTGCGGATCACAGGGCGATGCGGCCCAGTCATGACCACATCATGACCCCACTCGGCACCCGCTGTCATGCACCCGAATGCACATCGCGGGGATTCGACCCCTCACCACAGCGCGATGGCACGTTGCACCGACGTGTCGGCCTCGGGAAGGGCGAGAGCGTAGGCCTCCGCGATGCTCATGTCGTCGCCCGCCTGCTCGCCCGCCGCGACCGCCTCCGGCTTGACGGCGCGCAGTTCCTCGAGGGCCTGACGGTGCGCGGCGAACCCCTCGACGTCGTACTGCCCGACGCGCTGGCGGATGGCCGCCGCGACGGCGGACAGCGCGCCGGCGCGCCACCCC
>NZ_JBIQWL010000025.1:541-2542 GCF_044325405.1 Microbacterium alkaliflavum
CGCCGCGCAGCGCCGCGATCGCGCTCATACCCTCCAGCGCGTATTGCGCGCCTTCGTCGTAGTGCAGGAGCGCGGCGAGCTCGAGCGTCGATCGGTACTGGTCTTCTGCCGCGGCGATGTCGCCGCCGAGCAGTCGCACGCGGGCCACGTTGTTGCCCGCGACGACGCGGGTGAACGCATCCTGCTCCCGCACGCCGATCGCCGTCGCGCGCTCGAAGTGCTCGAGCGAGGCGGGGAACTCGCCGCGCGCCATCGCGAGCAGGCCCAGCGCGACGTCGGTCAGCGCCTCGAGCCACCAGTTGCCGAGCCGGTGGAAGACCTCGCGCGCGCGCTGCACCTCGGCCTCCGCGGCGGGCATGTCGAGGTCGGGGAACCTCATGCGCGTCGAGCCGCGCGCCGCGAGGGCCATCGCCGAGGCATCCTCGTCGCCGCTCTCCTCGAACAGGCGCGACGACTCGCCGAGGCGCTCGATGACCTCCTCCGACGGCCGGCGCCACATCTCGCCCCAGACCGTGAAGAAGACCGCGACGGCACGGGTGCGGGTGGAGATGGGATGCTGCTTCCCGAGCAGCTCGAGCATCCACAGGCGCACTTCGCTGAAGAAGCCGGAGATCCACCAGTACACGAAGAGGTCCCACGCGAAGTCGCCGGCGTCGTCCAGTCGGTCGGTGTGGACGAGGTGGCGCACGGCGGCGCGGAGGTTCGACAGCTCGAGGCTGAGGAGGCGGACGGTCTCGACCTGTGCAGGTCCGCGCAGGTCGGGCGAGGCGCGCCGCACCAGGTCGCTGTAGTAGTCGGCGTGCGCCCCGCGCATCGCGTCGGCCTCGCCTCGCGCCTCGAGCCGGGCGAGCGAGTATTCACGCACGATGCCCAGGAGCGAGAAGGTCGACCGGCCGCCCAGATCGGCCTGCTTCACGAGCGACGCGTCGACCACGGCCCCGAGGGCGTCGATGACCTCGCCCTCCCAGGACCGGCCGGCGCTCACCGCCTCGACGGCGTCGAGGGTGAACCGCATCGCGAAGACGCCGAGGTCTTCCAGCAGGTCGCGCTGGACGGCGGGCAGCAGGCTGACGCTCCAGTCGATCGCCGCCCGCATCGTGCGGTGCCGCTCGGGGAGGTCGCGTGAGGTCGCCGCCAGCAGGGGCAGGCTCTGCTCGAGCCGCGCGTCGATCGTCGCGGGGCTGAGCGCCCGCACCTTGGCGGCGGCCAGCTCGATCGCGAGCGGCAGCCCCTCCAGGCGGCGGCAGATCCCGACGACGTCGGCGACGTTGTCGTCGGTCAGCTCGAAGTCGGGCCGCACCGCCTGGGCTCGGTCGACGAACAGTGCGACGGCCGACGAGCGCAGGGCGCGGTGCAGCGTCGCAGGCTCGGTCGTGGCGGGGGAGGCGAGCGCCTCGACCTCGTAGACCTGCTCGCCGCGGATGCGCAGCACGACGCGGCTCGTCACGAGGAAGGTCGCCAGCGGCGCGGCCGTGTAGAGGCGCACGAGGACGGGGGCGGCATCCACGATCTGCTCGAAGTTGTCGAGCACGATGAGCACCCGGCGGCCCTCGAGCGCGACGGCGATGCGGTCCTCGAGATCGACGGCGCCGCTGTCGCGCACGCCGAGCGAGTAGGCGATCGTCGACAGCAGCAGGTCGGGTTCGAGCACGCCCTCCAGGAGCACGAAGTAGACGCCGTCGCGGAACAGGTCGCCGCCGGCGCGGGCCACTTCGATCGCGAGCCGGCTCTTGCCTATGCCGCCGGGCCCGACGAGGCTCACGACCCGGTCGGTGCCCTTCGCGAGCAGCTCGCGCACGCGGCGCAGGTCGTCCTCGCGCCCGATCGTCGAGGTGTAGGGGACCGGGATGCGGCCGACCGTCGCCCCGAGCCCGTCGGCGTCCGGCTCGTCGCCCTGCTCCTGGGCGGCGTCGAAGCGTTCGGCGAGGAGGGTGGCGAGGTCGTCGGCGATGCGGTCTTGGAGTTCTTCGGCGGTGGTGAAGGGGAGGTAGGCGGCGTGGT
>NZ_JBIQWL010000026.1:0-2353 GCF_044325405.1 Microbacterium alkaliflavum
CCACCGCCGAAGAACTCCAAGACCGCATCGCCGACGACCTCGCCACCCTCCTCGCCGAACGCTTCGACGAATCGCGGGACGAGGCATCCCCCGCCCCACCGCCGCCCTCCTCGGTCTTCACGCGGCTCCCCGCGGCCGACACGCGGATCATCGGCCGCGAGGGCGCCATCCAGGAGATCATCGGCGTGCTCGGGGATCGCTCCACGCGAGTGGTCACGCTCGTCGGGCCCGGCGGCATCGGCAAGAGCCGACTCTCGATCGCGGTCGCCGAGGCAGTCGCCCCGCTCTTCCCGGACGGCACCGTCTTCGTGCCCCTCGAGAACGTGCTCGAGCCAGGCCTGCTGCTGTCGACGATCGGGTACGCGCTCGGGATCCGCGAGACCACGGGTCTGCAGCTCGAAGAGCGGATGACGATCGCTCTCGGCAACCGGCGGATCCTGTTCGTCCTCGACAATTTCGAACAGCTCGTGAGCGCCGCGCCGGTTCTCGTCCGGCTCTTCGATATCGCGCCGGATGCCGCCTTCCTGGTCACGAGCCGCGTCGTGCTGCGCATCCGCGGCGAACGGGTTTTCGATGTCGAGCCCCTGGCGACGCACGACCCTGCGTCACCCGAGTCGACCGGTCGCGCACGGACAGCTCCTGCGGTCGAGCTGTTCACCGAGCGCGCCCGCGCGGCCGATTCCCAGTTCGAGCTGACGGACGCGAACCTCCCCGCAGTGGTCGGCATCTGCCGCGTGCTGGAGGGCGTGCCGCTCGCGCTCGAGCTCGCCGCCGCACGGATCCGGATGCTGTCGCCCGCCGACCTCCTCCGCCGCCTCGATCGGCAGCTTCCCCTCCTGGTGGCCGCCGCCCGGGATGTCCCCGGACGCCAGCGGACGCTCCGCTCGACGATCCAGTGGTCGACGGAGCTGCTCGATGACTCGTCGTGCCGGCTGCTCACGGAGCTCGCAGTGTTCGCACCGGGATTCACGCTCGACTCGATCGAAGCCATGGGGCGGATCAGAGGCTGGAACTTCGATGTGGTCGAGTCGATCGAGACGCTGGTGGATTCGTCTCTTGTGCAGCGGCAGGACATCGACGGCCAGCCGGGCTTCTCGCTCCTGGTGAGCGTCCGCGAGTACGGCATGGAACAGCTCTCGGCGACGGGGCAGGAGGACGCCGCCCGCGACGCCCATGCCGCCGTCTACACCGCTGTCGCGCGGGCCGAGGCCTTGGACCTCGGCAGCGACCGGCAGCTGGCGGCCGTAGGCCGGCTGACACTCGAGCGCGGCAACCTGCGCGCCGCAGTGCGGCACTTGGTGTCGCGCGCCGACGCGGAGACGGCATGCGACGTCGCCTGGCGGCTTTTCGTCTTCTGGTGGGTCGGCGGCTACCTCATGGAGGTGTCCGTGTGGCTCGAGGAGATCCTCGAGCGCACCGGCGCCGCGGCGTCCTCGCGCGAACACGCGATCGTCGCCTTCTACGTGGGGTGGCGCGACATGTGGTCCACCCACCGACCGGGCATCGCCGCGGCGCTGCTCGACGCCGCCGAGGAGTTCGAGAGCGAGGGCGACCTGCTCGGCGTCGCGATGGCGACGACGACGGCGGGAGTGGCGGAGATCAACAGCTCGGCGCCCGACGTCGCGGCAGCCCTCGGGTGGCTGCACGAAGGCGCCGAAGCGTTCCGCAGGATCCAGGCGGGGTGGGGCGAGTGCCTCGCGATGGTCGCGCTCGGGCGAATCGCCTTGCTGGGCGCCCGGCTCGACGAGGCCACCGAGCTGTTCCGGCGCGGGGCGGAGGCCTCGCGAGCCTCGGGCGAACGATTCGCCGGGACCGTGGCGCTTCATCACATCGGTCGGATGATGCTCCTCGCCGATCGTCTGGACGAAGCCGAGGATGCCTACCTCGAGAGCCTGTCGGGTTCGGTCGCACTCCGTCACGAGGAGGGCATCGCGTACTGCCTCGAAGGGCTGAGCGCCGTTGCGGCGCGACGGCGGGATGCTCGTCGGGCAGGCCTCCTCGCGGGCGCTGCGGCGAGCATCCGTGCCCGCACAGCCGCGATCGAGCCAGCCGTGTTCGTGTATCACCTGCGATTCCTCGACGGGCTGCGGTCGACCGACGCGGCGGCGGAGCTCGCGGCCGCGGAGGTCGAAGGAGGCGAGCTCGGCGCCTTCGAGGCGGCGCGCTACGCAGCGGAACGCGCGCCGCATCTCGCGCCAGTCCATGCGAATGCATGACATGGCGGGGTGTATGCCGTCATGATGTGGTCATGACTGGGCCTCATCGCCCTGTGATCCGCACGCCCGACCAGCGGATCCGGGTCTTCGTCAGCTCGACCCTGCGCGAGCTCGCCGACGAGCGCCGCGCCGCCCGC
>NZ_JBIQWL010000027.1:0-2120 GCF_044325405.1 Microbacterium alkaliflavum
CAGGCCGCCGTAGGTCCAGCCGCCGTTGACGGGGCGCTGGTCGGCGGGGATGCCGGCGGGACGGTAGAAGTAGCCGATCTTCGCGAACACGTGCCGGTCGTCGAACCCGAGGCTGCGGTCGGCGACCAGCGAGAAGATGATCTCCTGCCCGTTCACCGAGTACTGGTTGCCGTGCTCATCGGTCAGCGGCCAGGTGTCCCACACCCACACCTGCCCGTTGGACATGTCCGGGAAATCCTGCGGAACGGTCGGCATCGTCAGGGCCGCGGGCATCGAGTTCTGCCGCGAACCCGCGGTCGGATCTGACAGCCGCTTGAGCTGCTTCGCATCCGCCCGCGTCCACTTCGACGTGAAGTTCGCTGCCGGATCGTACGCCTGCTGGGTGTGGATCGACGGCTCCGGACCATCCTGCAGACCAGGGTCGGCGAGGGCGGAGGACGATCCTGCGGCCAGAGCGGTCGTCACGAGAGCGCTGATCGCCAGCGCGCTCACAACAGCCCGCCTCGGGCGCCTGATTGAGATGTGCATCATGTGGCTCCTTCCACTTAACAAAACGTTTTGCACAGCGGTCACATAGTTCCAGGTCCACCAGGAATCTGCATGTCGGCCATTTGGGGGACAGGTGGCGCATGAATGCTCGCAGCAGACGCGACCTGGGTGCTCGTGGCACGGGAATGCAAAACGATTTGCATCCTCGTCTGCGATCTGGGACTATGGATTTCGGTGATCGGGTTTGATATTGGGGGCGAAGTGACTTCGCATCGGGATGCGGCGTGGCAGGCATACGCCGAGAGCCTCGCGAACGTGCATGTGACGGGGGAGTCGCTGGAGAACGCCGAGATCGATTTCAAGGCCGGGTTCGACGCCGCGCAGGCCCTCGAGCTGGCGCGAAATCGGTTCAGATCCTGGGATCGCTGAGAGATCTCGCGAGACCGCGTGCAGAAGGCTGCGCCCAACCGCGAGCGGCGGAGGCTCGAGGCCGCGACGGCGCCGCCCTCAACCACCCGAGGTTCGAAAGGCTGATCGGCTTCGCCGTCGCCCCGCACTATGGAAGGTCCTCATGCAAACATTCGATGTCTCACGCCTGATCGCTCCGGGCGAAGCGTTGTGCGCGGGCGAGGACCCGCTCGAGAGCTGGACCATCTGCGATGTGGGACCCGCCGATCCGTGCCGGATCACCAGTCTCGAGAACTGGACGACTCACTTCCTGACACACGTGGACGCCCCGCGGCACTTCTTCGAAGATGGTGCGACGCTGGACGAGCTGCCGCTCGAGCGATTCGCGGTTCCCGCTCTCGTGGTCGACATCGGAGACCGCTTCGAGGTGACTCCAGCGGAAATCCCGCAACGCGACTTCTCGGGAATGGCCGTCTTGTTCAAGACGTCCGCGTCCGCGCTGGACACCACCGTCTTCCATTCGGAGCACCCGTACATCTCGGCGAGCGCCGCCCGAGAGCTGGTCATGCGCGGCGCAGACGTCGTGGGCATCGATTACCTGTCGGTTGATCGCTTCGGGGACGAGGACTACCCGGCCCACAGGACGCTTCTCGGCGCCGGCGTCATCATCGTCGAGGGTCTCGACCTCTCACCTGTCGAAGCGGGTGCGTATGAGCTGCTCGCGTACCCCCTGCGCATCCAGGAGGCGGACGGCTCACCGGTCCGGGCGATTCTTCGCCGCTGAGGCGAGTGCGGGCCGGCCCCTTCAGGGCAGCGTGTCGCGCACCTGAATCTCGCCATGGACCCCGCAGACGAACGCGATCGCGATGTGGCCATGCGTCGCACGAAGTTCCCAGTCGAGTTCGCGTCGACATTGCGGGCACCGTGGCGCGCCTGCCCAGTCGTCGTCCCGGTCGGTCATGGATCCGTTGCTCCTCTGGTGCGCGCTGATCGCACGTCCATGCTCTCGAGGCGAGGTTTCGGGAAGATGATCAGCACAAAACGATTTGTGATGATTGTTCCGCGTCGCCCTCGCTTCCGCAGGCATCCGGTTCCGCCGCACGATCGAGGAAGGTGAGCTGCGACCCGTCCTCGACGATCAGGTTGCGCAGTGCTCGGTTGAAGGGTCCGCCGTAGGGGGCGGTCAGGTGGGCTTCGAACGATTCGAGGTCTCGGTAGACCTC
>NZ_JBIQWL010000028.1:0-2084 GCF_044325405.1 Microbacterium alkaliflavum
CCCCCCCCCAGGACGCCCTCGCCCAGCTGCAGGACCAGCTCACCAAGTAGGCCCTGTGCGGGACCGAGGAAACCCCTCGGTCCCGCACACGCACGACCGGAGGATGCCATGAGGGCGCACCGACCTCTCGCCCCGTATCTGTTCATCGCCCCCGCGCTCATCGTGTTCGGGTTCGCGGTGCTCGTCCCGTTCCTCTTCACGGGCGCCTACAGCCTGACCGACTGGGACGGCTACAGCGACGCCGTGTTCGTCGGCCTCGACAACTACATCGAAGCCTTCGGCGACACCGTCTTCCAGCAGTCGTTCGTCAACGTCGTCGTCTACATCCTCGTCACCCTCGTCGTCGAGGTGCTGCTGGGTCTCGTGCTGGCGGGCATCGCGATCTCGGTCAAACGCGGTTCGCTGTGGTTCCGCGTCGCGATCTTCACGCCCGTCATGCTGCCCATGGTCGTCGTCGCCGTGCTGTGGTCGTTCGTCTACAGCCCGTCATGCTGCCCATGGTCGTCGTCGCCGTGTTGTGGTCGTTCGTCTACAACCCCGACTTCGGCCTCGTCAACGGCGCCCTCCGCGCCTTCGGCCTGGAGGACTGGACCCGCGTCTGGCTCGGCGACGAGCAGACCGCGCTCCTGGCGATCTGCCTCGTCTCGGGCTGGGTCTACGCCGGCTTCTACATGACGATCTTCTTCGCCGCGCTCCGCCAAGTGCCCACCGAAGTCATCGAAGCCGCGCGCCTGGACGGCGCCCGCGAGAGCACCATCTTCTGGCGCGTGCGGGTGCCGATCATCCGCACCTCGATCGAGGTCGCCATCCTCCTCTGCGTCACCGGCGGCTTCCAATCCTTCGACCTCTTCTACGTCCTCACCAACGGCGGCCCCTACCACTCCACCGAAATCCCCACCACCTACCTCGTCCAATCCGTCTTCCACACAGGCCAGGTCGGCTACGGCTCGGCGATGGCCGTCGTCCTCACCGCCGTCGTCATCGCCATCGGCCTCATCGCCACCACCCTGCGCCGCCGCGGCGAACGCGGCGAACGCCGCGAACGCGGCCAGCGCCCGGACCGACCATCGCGCCGAACCGCGCACACCCCACCACCCGCCCCCGCCGCGACCACGGCACCCCTCTCCCCCGCGAAGGAGCTGGTCCGATGAACCCCGCCATCCGCCTCGGCCGCAGCCTCGTCTNCGCGGCGAACGCCGCGAACGCGGCCAGCGCCCGGACCGACCATCGCGCCGAACCGCGCACACCCCACCACCCGCCCCCGCCGCGACCACGGCACCCCTCTCCCCCGCGAAGGAGCTGGTCCGATGAACCCCGCCATCCGCCTCGGCCGCAGCCTCGTCTACGTCGGGCTGGCCCTCCTCGCGCTCGTCTTCTTCATCCCGCTCGTGTGGATGGTGCTCTCCAGCTTCAAAAGCAACTCCGAGATCTTCACCACCCCGTTCTCACTGCCCACAACATTCGACTTCACGATCTGGGCGCAAGCATGGGAAGTCGGAAACATCGGCCGCTACGCCCTCAACAGCGCGATCGTCACGTCCGTGTCGGTCCTCGCGATCCTGCTCCTCGCGTCGGCCGCCGCCTTCGCGTTCAGCCGCTACCGCTTCCGCGGAGCGAAGCTGCTGCTCGGACTGCTCTCGCTCGGCCTCATCCTCCCCCTGCAGTCCTACTTCATCGCGCAGAGCACGATGTTCACGGACCTCGGCCTGACCGACACCTACTGGGCCCTCATCATCCCCTACACCGCGATGGGCCTGCCGCTGGCGACCTACCTGCTCAAAGTGTTCCTCGACGCGATCCCCGAAGAACTCTTCGAAGCCGCCCGCATCGACGGCGCCGGAGACTTCCGCATCTTCCGCATGATCGCGATCCCGCTCCTACGCCCAGGACTCGCGACCGTCGCGGTCTTCTCCGCACTCTCCTGCTGGAACGAATTCCTCCTCGCCCTGCTCTACATCCAAGACGACGACCTCAAAACCATCCCCACCGGCCTGCTCGCATTCTCCAGCCGCTACGTCACCGACTACAGCCTCCTCTTCTCAGCCCTCTCGATCGTCACCATCCCGATGATCATCATCTACATC
>NZ_JBIQWL010000029.1:0-1439 GCF_044325405.1 Microbacterium alkaliflavum
GGGTGAGTCCCATAGCGTGGTGTCAATTCCTGCGGGGCTCTCGTCGTCGCTGACGATGAAGGGCCACCGTGGGATGACCAGTTGTTTCCGGCAAGAAGCAAAGCAGAGACCCCACGATGACCCAGTACCAGTCTGCCCTGACGTCCCTCATCGGCGAAGTCCTCGCCGACCCCGAACTCGCCCACTCCGATGTGTTCCGCCGGATGCTGCAGGCCGGCCTGCAGGACCTTGTCAACGCGGAAGCGACCGTGAAGATCGGCGCCGCCCGTTACGAACGCACCTCGGAACGCACCACCCGCCGCAACGGCACCCGCTCGAAGCTGCTCGCCACTCCGGCCGGGGAGGTCGACCTGCAGATCCCGAAGCTGCGAGAGGGGTCGTTCTTCCCGTCGCTGCTGCACCCGCGACGGCGAGTCGACAAAGCGCTCTACGCGGTGATCTGCCAGGCCTGGATCGACGGGGTATCCACCCGCAAGGTCGAGCAGCTCGTCCGCGCTCTCGGCAACGACACCGGCATCTCGAGGTCGACGGTGTCTCGGATCTGCTCCGAGATCGACGAGGCGGTGCAGGAATTCCTGCATCGGCGGATCGATCACACCTGGTTCCCGTACCTGTTCCTCGACGCCACCTACCTCGACGTCCGCCACCGCGGCCGGGTCGTCTCCCAAGCCCTCGTCGTCGCGACCGGCGTCAGTGGCGAGGGCCGGCGGGAGATCCTCGGGATGGCGCTGGGCGACGCGGAGACCACCGACTTCTGGACCGAGTTCCTCCGCTCCCTCCGCGACCGGGGACTGAAGGTCGCCACCGACGCCGACCCGCTCGGCGTCGCCCTGGTCACCAGTGACGCGCACGCCGGCCTGAAGGCCGCGGTCAAGGCGATCCTGCCCGGAGCGGGATGGCAAAGATGCCGGGTCCACTTCGCCCGCAACGTCACCCAGAAGATCGGCTCAGCACGGTCCAAGCCCGTCAACGCACTGATCTCCACGATCTTCGCGCAAACCACCCCCGAAGCGGTCCTCGCCCAATACAACGCCGTCACCGACAGTCTCCGCGGCTCGTTCCCCGAGATCGCGACGATGCTCGAGGCCGCCGAAGCCGACCTCACCGGATTCGCACCGCTACCCCGCGAGCACTGGCAGAAAGTCTGGTCGAACAACCCCATTGAGCGGCTCAACCGCGAGATCAAACGCCGCGCCGACGTCGTCCAGATCTTCCCCGACCGCGACAGCGTGACCCGCCTCATCGGCGCCGTCCTCCAGGAGCAGCACGAGGAATGGTCCTACGGCGAACGCCGCTACTTCTCCGAAACCTCCATGCGCAAACTCGCCCACACCCTCCACGACCACGCCGAGCCCGCACGTCCCGAGCTCTACCTCACCGCCTGACCACCACCCACCCTCAGGAAGCAACGGAATGACACCACGCCACGGGACTTGACC
>NZ_JBIQWL010000003.1:0-606196 GCF_044325405.1 Microbacterium alkaliflavum
CGCGACGGCCGCCCGTGCGGCTGCGGGCAGAACGGATGCCTCGAGCAGTATGCGTCCGGCCGCGCTCTGCAGCGCGAGGCCGACGACATCGCGAACACGCCCGGCCTCGGCGACGCCCTCGCCCAGGTGCGCGCCGAGAAGGGCAGCATCTCCGGGCCCGCCGTGTCTCGCCTCGTGCTGGCGGGCGACCCGGGCGCGCTGGAGGCGCTGCGCCGCGTGGCGACCGCACTCGGCGAGGCCTGCGGCGGCTTCCAGGCCGTGCTCGACCCGTCGCTGTTCGTCATCGGCGGCGGTGTCGCCGAGCTCGGCGAGGTGCTGCTCGAGCCCGTGCGCCTCGCGTACGAGACCGCGCTGCCCGGCTACGGCGACCGGCCCGTCGCGGAATTCGCGATCGCCCGCCTCGGAAACGACGCGGGCATCATCGGAGCCGCTGACCTCGCGGGCGGGGAGTAGCCGCAGACCTTTTGACCTGAAGGGCCACTCATCCTCGATTCGTCTGGGGCAGCAACGGCATGGAACGGAGGACAGTTGCACCTCGTTGTCCGGGTCAATGCGCTGCTCTGGGGACTGCAATTCGGATTGCTCAATCCGACACTCGCGCTCATCCTCGTCAAGCTCTTCGACGCGTCGACGGCTCAGGTCGGTTGGTCATTGGCGTTGTACAACGCAGGGGGCTCCTCGCAGCCCTCGTTGTTCCTGTCCTCGCCGACAGACTCAAGGACTACCTCCGACCGATGCTCGCGTGCGGGATCTCCACGCTGTGCCTCGTGATCTGCCTGACGTTCACGCAGTCCCTGCCGATCGCACTGGTGTTCCTCTTCGTGCTCGGCGGACCGGCCAGTTCGCGGATAGCCCTGCTGTTTGCTCACCTGCGCAGCTCAGGGGCGACTTCCCGGGAGATCGTGAATACGCGGGCGATGGTCTCGCTCTCGTGGGCGGCCGGTCCGCCGCTGGGCACGGCCCTCATCGGATTCGTCGGCCCGAAGTCGGTGCTCGGGGTCATCGAAGGAATTGCCGTCTCGAGCATCGCGACGGTTGTCCTCATGCTTCGTGGCCCGGCGCTGACGCGCAGCGCGAGTCATCCGGTCAGGGCCGAGCCGAAGGACCACCTGCCGCTCTCCCGGGGCTCATCGCCTTGATCATGATCGCCTTCGTCCTCCTCTTCGCAGGAAGCAATTCGGCAGTCTCTGTGATGACACTCTTCATCACCGGAGCAGTCGGACTCCCTGGTGTCTGGGCGGGCATCGCCCTCGGACTCGCAGCGGTGCTCGAGGTGCCGGCTCTGATGATGATGGGGCGACTCGGTGCGAGATTCTCGAGCCTTGCCCTCGTCGCGACCGGATGTATCGCGGGCGTCGTGTATTTCATCGCTGTGAGATTCGTGACCGAGCCTGTTCTGCTGCTCGCGCTCCAGCCCCTGAACGCCTGGCGCGTCGCCGCGATCGCGGGAATGGGGATCGCGCTCTTCCAGCAGATGATCCGTCAGCCCGGGCTCTCCACGGGCCTATTTCTAAATTCTCAGCGGGTCGGATCAGTGCTGGCGGGTCCTGTCATCGTGCTCGGAGCTGCGACCATCCTCAAAGAGCGCGGGATCTTCGTCGTGTGCGCGGTCCTGAGCGCGACCGCGCTCGTGATCATCCTCGCCGCCAGACGGCGACGCGCAAGATGATCAGGATCGAGGAGCTGTCCTCGCTGCGAGTGCGCGACGCGCGGGCAGGTCGCGTGCGGACTCTAGCGCGTTCGCACGGTGACAAGCGCGTCAAGCGTCAGGACGAAGGCTCGTCGGCGGCGTGCGCCACCGGCCCGCACAATGGCAGCCGCGCGCTTGCCCCGCAGCCGGATGGCGCTCCGCCCAGGGATCCACTGGCGTGCAAAGAAGGACTCGACGTCATGCCCGATGAGCGCGTCTTGAACGCACGTGCCGATCGCCTCCCGACCCACTCCCTGGCGAGGCCGCCCACGATGTTCCTCGCCGAGATCACCCCAACCCAAAGAGCAATGCACGTAGGCACCATGCCTGGTGGTGACACGACTAGGCATGTATCCTGTCGGCATGCGTGGTGGACTGCGCAGCTGGAAACGGGGCGTCGGCGGACGCGGCATCCGGAATGCCATGTCCTACGCGTTCGACGGAACATGCGACGCTCAGCGGGCGCCGTCAACCGGTGCAGCAGCGGTTCTGAGCTATAGCGGCGACGCGGCAGTCGCGCGGTTCACAGTCGTTGGCGGTCTGATCGCGCGTGACACGCTCGACTCCGGCCAACTTCGTCTGTGGATCGAAGGAGCCAACCCGCATACGGGGACGCAGCGCGGCAGGCCGCACTGCACCGACAACTCCGACCCGCTTCTCGACGGCACGGTCAACTTCCCGAAGTCGTACAGCATCGCGGCACTGCTCGACCCGGATATCGCTGGCGAGTTCGAAGCACTCCAAGACCGCATGCGGGATCGGACGATCGCGCTCTGGCAGCGTGAGCTCAACGCGCGTCGAGGTCACGGCGGCAGCATCCGTGAAGACATCGCAAGGCTCGAGGTCGTCGTACTGCAGCATCGTCGGTCGCGGTCGCTCGATCCGCACATCCACCGCCACCTGTGGCTGAACATGAAGGTGCAGGGCGCTGACGGCAAGTGGTCGAGCCTCGACTCGCGCGTGGCCATGAAATTCCACACCGTCGTCAATGCCGAAGGCGAGCTCGCTGCGCGCACCGATCCGCAGTGGATCGCTGCTCTGGCCGCGCACGGATACACGCTCGATGAGGACGGCGAGATCGAGCAGCTCACGCACGTCGTGCGCCCGCTCTCGCGGCGCTCGAACAAGATCGAGGCCAACCGGATGCGCCTGATAGCCCTATGGCGTGGCGAGCACCCCGGCCGCGAGCCGGGCGCCGACGACCTGCGCCACATCGACGCGCTCGCGTGGGCGCAGGGGCGCCCCGGCAAGCCGGCGCACGTCGATGAGATCGAGTGGGAGAACCGGGTGCGCGCCGAGCTCGCCGAAATCGACCCGCTCCTGCTCGGACATCGCAGCCCGGCCCGCCTCGAGCCGGCATCGCTCGCCGAACTCGACCGCGAGCTTCTCGCACAGATCGCGGTCGTGGATGCCGATGCTCGGTCGATCGCGAGCAGCGGCCGCTTCTCCGCGTGGGACGTTCGCGCAGGTGCCATCCGCGCTGTGTCCCGAACTGGTCTGAGCATCGATCGAGCGCTGCTCGATGAACTGATCGACGATGTGATCGAGCGGGCACTCGCGGACACGATCGACCTCGTGCCAGACGACGCGAGCAAGCCGCCGCACATCAAGGCGCTCATGGCATCGCAGACGGTGTTGCTCAAACTCCGCGTCGATAACCGGTTCGCGCGCCTCGCAGCGCCCGGCGCGCTGCCGCAACACGAGCAGATGCACGAGCTCGCGCGTCGACACGAAGACATGCTGGACGACGCGCAGCTGGCCGCGGCATCCGCCATCGCCGGCACCAGTCGACTCGTCTCGATCACCGGCCCCGCCGGATCGGGCAAGACGACGCTGCTCCGCGTCGCGCGCGATGCACTCGCAGCGCAACGTCGATCGGTCGTCTTCGTCGCACCCACCAAGAAGGCAGCCGTCGTCGCCGAGCGCGAAGTGGGTGCCGCCGCCTCGAGTCTGCATGCGCTGCTCGCGGACTACGGCTGGCGGTGGGGCGAGGATGCGGCTGGCGCCCAACGCTGGTCGCGCCTGAGCTATGGCGAGATCGACGAATCGACAGGCCGTCGATATGTCGGGCCACAGCGGTTCTCACTGAGTCGCGGAGATCGGATCGTCGTCGACGAGGCCGGCATGGTCGACTTGCAGACCGCGGACGCCCTCGGAGCTGTGCTCGATGAGACGGGCGCGGGGATTGCGATGATCGGCGATCCGCGGCAAGCCGCGCCGGTCGGTCATGCCGGCGCGATGGCCCTGCTCACCCGCCACGCGGACCACGTCGTCGAGCTCCGTTCCGTGCATCGCTTCGCCGATCCGACCTACGGCGAGCTCACGCTGCGGCTGCGACGCGTGTCGACATCGGCCGACGCTCTGGCGGTTGCCGAGGAGCTCGAGGTCGGTGGTCACGTTGCACAAGTCGCGAGTGCGGATGCCGCGCACGATGCGATGGTCGACGCGTGGTTCGAGCGGACTCGTCGTGGGGAACATGTCGCCCTCGTCGTCGCAACGAACGATGATGCCGATGCGATCAGCGAGGCGATCCAGCAACGCCGCCTCGAGGTCCGCGAACTGGGGGCGGATGCCGTCGCGCTCGGTCGCCGCGGACAGCGCATGCTCGTCGGCGACATCATTCAGACGCGGCGCAATGACCGCGCGGCCGATGTGCAGAACCGTGCAATGTGGGTCATCACCGGCATCGACGATGATCGGATCGCGCTGACGAACCTCTCCGACTCCACGGAGCGGCGAACGATCCGCACCGACTATGCGGCTGAGGATGCGCATCTCGCTTACGCCTCGACCGTGCACGGCATCCAAGGGGAGACGGTCGACGCCTCTATCGTCGGTCCGGGCGTCGACGCGGCGGGCCTCTATGTCGGGCTCACGCGGGGTCGCCGATGGAACGAGGCGATCGTGGTTGCTGGATCGGCCGATGCTGCGCGTGTCGAGCTGGCGGATGCGATGCGGCGCGGCATCCCGGAGCCGACGATCGAGGACTCCCGGCGAGCCGCCCAGATCGACCTCAGTCGGGCCGCGCGACGGGCCGTCGCGCCGGAGTGGACGGGGCCTGCGGTGCGGCCGAGCGTTGGTCGGGGAGGGTTGGGGCTGTAGCTGGGCGCGCTCGTAGTAGGGCGCGCCGGGTCTGTCGGTTCGGAATAAACAACACAGAAATACACCCAGAGTGTATATTTCTATGTGTTGGGAGGTGAGCGCGATGGCCGGGGACATCGATCTGCTTCGCGCGGTCGAACGAGCGCCCCTCCGCACCGTGCGCCTGAAGGATCTCGAGGGCTACACGGCGCTCCCGTGGCGTGTCGTGAACCAGCTTGTCGAGCGTGGCGCGCTCATTCGCCTGACCCACGGCATCTACACGGCGCCGCCCGACGGCGCTGACGGCCGTAGGTGGAAGCCGCCCCTTGAGCCGGCAGGTCTGGCCGTCGCCGCGGCGCGGTTCGGCCACCGCAACGTCGCGCTCACAGGGATCGGCGCTGCCAGACATTGGGCGGCGATCCCGCGCGCGATCGGCGTCACGACCGTCGCGGTCCAGGGGCGCAACTACGTCCCGGTGACACTCGATGCCGGCGGCATCATCCACCTCGTGGGGCGAGACCTCGAGCGCCTCGACCTCGTGCTCGAGCGGACTGCGCTGGGGCCTGGACTGGTCACGACCCCGCCGCAGACGCTCTACGACTTGTTGACGCGGCCGGCCCAGGGAGGGCTCCCCGCTGAAGCGGCCGCGGCCGCCGAGAATCTGGCGGCGCGAGTTGCCTCCGACGAACTCGCGCGCATCGCAAAGGCTGCTGGACGCGCGAATCTCGCCGTGCGGCAGATGATCGATCAGCTCGAGGAGCGCCATGTCGCAGCGGGATGATGCGAAGAACGAAACCCGTGTTTCAGGAGTGCTCGACGCGGCCGAACGATTGGACACCGAGGCCAAGTTCGGAGTCGACTCCGATCAGGTCATCCGTGACCACGTCATTTCGCATGCACTGGCCGCCATCGCGCGCGTCGGGACCGACGACGTCGTCTTCTTCGGTGGGACGGCACTGTCGAGGACTCACCTCACCGACCTCCGCCTGTCGGAAGACATCGACCTCATCGCGCTGGGCGAGCGCCGCGCGATCGGTGATCGGATCGAGTCTGAGCTCGGGAGGCAGCTCCAGCGGACATTGGGGGCGGTGACCTTCACGCCGCGACTTCGCCAGGCACGGCATCCCGAACCGTCCGTCCTGCAGGTCGGCGACGTACGAGTGCAGATCCAGCTGCTCTCGACCGAGGGATATCCCGCGTGGCCGACCGAGGTAGTCGAGATCGAGCAAAGATACAGTGACGCGCCGTCGGCAGAACTGAGAGTGCTTACGGGCGCAGCATTCGTCGCGTCGAAGCTGTCGGCGTGGAGCGATCGCCGCGCACCGCGCGACCTTTACGACCTCTGGGCAATGGGGGAGGCGGGGATGATCAATGGCGACGCCGTCGCGCTCTTCGGCCGACTGGGAACGCACACCAGTGCAGCGAAGGTGCCGTTCGAGCGCATCCCGTCCGATTCAGAGTGGCGAACTGCCCTCGGACATCAGGGGATCATCCGGGTTGGTCCGCAGGATGCTGCGGAGGCGGTCCGTGCGGCGCTGGAGGCCTCGCTCGCGCGCTGAATCCGCTCCACGGTTGGTGGCAATGGCTCGGCGGCAGCTCGAGAGGTCTTGAGTAGCGCGCTCGAAGCCGTCAGCGGTGCACGGGGAAGCGCGACTCGCTCAGCGGGTGGTCGGTGCGGTCGTGGGCGCAGCTTTCCATCCACGCGAGGATGACCGACCGCCGGTAGAGGATGGTCTTCGCAGACAGGCGGTAGTAGACCGGACCGCCGCCCTTGTACCTCAGCTGGGCGAGGTTGGCCTTGGTCATGTGCATTAATGAGGCGGCCTGGTCGAGATCAAGCCATTCGTCATCGGCATCCATCTCGACCTTCTTGCGTCGCAGTGTCATTGATACGCACACGATAGATCCATTGCGTACCCATGTCAATGGCGCGCATTCTGTGCCATCATCGACGCGTGGACAGGCGAATCCAGAAAGCCCAGATCTCCGCATCGGGCGCAAGCATCATCGTGCCGCCGGGGATCAAACTGAAGCCCACCGTGCGCGGACAGATCCTTGTCGGCAATGAGGGCGCCGGAGCGTTGGAGGGCGAGCAAGAGGTCCTCGTCACGTTTCGGATCGAGTACGTCGAGTCGACGGGCGCCTTCGAGGTGGCGGCGTTCGGTGTCGATCGTCTGGACAACGCCCTCGAGATCTCAGGTGCCTTCTTCCGCACGGTTCGCGTTCACGCGATCGCCAATGCCGGCATCCTTGCGGCCCTGCCTGCCTGGGCGTTTGAGCTCGCGCAACTCCGCCATCTCCGATTCCGCGGCGGGCTTCGCAGCTTTCCCGACTTCCGCCCGACGGACGATGAGGCTCTTCTCCTCACCGGTCTCATCTACCGGATCGCGGAGATCTCGGGAGACAACCCCGCGCTCGCCGTCGCCGATGCCATCGGGCTGAAGCAGCGAACGGCGACGAACTGGATCCAGCGAGCCCGCGTCGCGGGGTACATGACGAGCACCGAGCATGGGGCGGCGGCACGACGGCTCGCAAAGGTCATCTACCCGTTCTGGAGTCAGCATGGTCGCGAGGAATGGGAAGCGAGTTTGGCTGCCGCGGGCATAACTCAAGACGACGTTCGAGCGATCGTCGAGCGGGAGATCGCCCGGATGGCACAGGAGGCGGACGGAGGAGGGGCAGATGGGTACGGTTGAGGCATACGAGACCGCGCGCGGCAAGCGATACCGCGTGCGCTACCGCACGCCCGACCATCGGCAGACCGACAAGCGGGGCTTCCGGACCAAGCGCGAGGCGGATCTCTTCCTCGCGACGATCGAGGTGTCGAAGGCGACCGGAGAGTACATCGAGCCGTCTCGAGCGCGCACGACGATCGCCGAGCTCGGGCCCGGCTGGCTCGAATCGAAGCGCTCACGGCTGAAGCCCTCGAGCTACCGAGCGATCGAGGACGCGTGGCGCGTCTACGTCATGCCCCGGTGGGGCGCGACGCCCGTCTCGGCGATCACGCACAGCGACGTCCGCACGTGGGTTTCGCAACTCGCCGCCGGCACCGCCAAGACGAACCGACGCGACAGCGTCCGCACCCGCGGCCAGGCCGATCGTAAGAAGAGTGCGACCGTCGTGATCCGGGCGCACGGGGTGCTGGCATCCGTCCTCGACATCGCTGTCAAGGACCGTCGCATCTCATACAACCCGGCGCGCGGTGTCGACAACCTGCCGCGCAAGCACCGCAAGGCGCATCAGTACCTCAGTCATGAGGAGGTCGAGCGGCTCGCCGTCGCCGCGGGCGAATTCTCGACGCTCGTGTACCTCGCCGCCTACACCGGTCTGCGGTGGGGAGAGCTCACCGCGCTCCGGGTGCGTGACGTGGATGCGTTGCGCCGACGTCTCGCGGTGAACGAGAACGCTGTGCGGGTCGGCTCCGAGATCCACGTCGGCTCGCCCAAGACGCACGAAGTGCGGTCGGTGCCCTACCCGGAGTTTCTCGAGCTGCCGATCGCGAAGCTCTGCGAGGGGAAGGCGCGCGACGGTCTGCTATTCGGCGACGGCCAGGAGTACCTCGGTCGCCCGCGTTCTTCCGGAGCGTCGCGGTCCTGGTTTATGACAGCACTGGATGCCGCGGGCCTCGACCGCATGACCGTGCACGACCTGCGACACACCGCAGCCTCGCTCGCGATCAGCTCCGGCGCGAACGTAAAGGCAGTGCAGCGGATGCTGGGCCACGCGTCCGCCGCGATGACCCTCGACGTCTACGCCGACCTGTTCGACGACGATCTCGACACTGTGTCTGCCTCGCTGAACGAGGCGCGGACCGTGGCGATCGCGCGGTGATGCCGAGAACTGGTCAGCGGTAGGTCCGTCTCGTGCTGGGCACGCGATTTCGTACAAATCGGACGAGGACGTCGGCGAATACGGCGAAGAGTGCGTGCCGAACAAAGATTCACTCCACGAACTGATTGATGAGTGTGACCCTCCTCCTCACGCGGGAGCGATGACCGTCGCGTTCTCAAGCCGCACCACCCAAAGCTCGTCGAACTGCTTGACAGATCAGCAGCTCCCCACCTGACCGAGCCGCGACAGAGGTGGGCGAACTCTGGCCAGTCTTCCGCACGCACCTCGTCCAAGCGGGAGTTTGGAGTTCGCGTTGGCCGTAGTCTGACTCCCGTGACGCTAGTAACCGTTGTAAGCGGCGACTTGCCGCAGGCTGCTGCTGATGCCTTCGTCCGTGACGGCATCGTGGCCATTGATACGGAAACGAGCGGCCTGGACTGGCGAACTGCCGAGCTCCAGCTCTGCCAGCTCTACTCGGAGCCGACTGGCGCGGTTCTGGTCAGAGATGTGCGTTCCTACCCCCGACAGCTAGCCCGAGTCCTCCGCTCGGAAGAAGTGCTGAAAGCCTTCCACTTTGCGCCATTCGATCTACGGTTCATTGCTTCTAAGTGGGGGATCGATGTGGTGCGTCTGGCCTGTACAAAGGCGGCTTCGAAGCTACTCGATCCAGAGCTTCCCGCCGACGCGCACACCCTCGAAAGCATCAGCAACCGCTACTTGCAGGTCAGTTTGTCCAAGGGCTCTGTGCGGACGAGCGATTGGGGAGCTGCGGAGTTGACCGCAGAACAGCTGTCTTACGCGGTCGCGGATGTGGAGCATCTTCCTGCGCTTTTGCAGCAGGTCGAGTCACGGCTCCGTTCTGCCGGGAAGTACGGGACTTGGCGCGCCGTGTGCGACTACATGCCCATCGCCGCACGACTCGCCGTTGATGGTGTTCCCGATCCACTCGTCTACTAGATCGCGTTCCAATCTCCGGCCGGGTCGAATGTGAAACCCGAGGGAGCCGCCGCATTGAGTTCGAGTACGAGCCGCAAATGTGATGGAGATTCTGGGCCGTTCCTCCGAACGACGGACAGCTCAACGGGGCGTGATGAGAGCAGACGTCGGAATGCAGGAGCTAGGAGCCGCGGTACCCAGCCGATCGGCGTCCCGGAGGCGGTGACCAGTGCCGCCTGTGAGTCGACTTTATTTGCCTCCTCCGCGACGACGCTGACGATGTCGCCCGGGGCCAGGGATTGGAGCGCGTGCTCATGGTTTTCCTCGCTGGTAACCAAGGTGTGGCCAGCGATCACCGCGACGTGCCCGGGAATATGACGAACACCGTTGGCGAAGAATCGAGCACGCGCGTATCCGCCTCGAACGACCGGCATTTCCATGAACTGCAAGGTATCGCCGGCGCGCCCACCACCAGATTCGAGGATCTGCTCCCAGGGGGTCGCATCTGCCGCGCTAAGGCCGAGGGTCCCGACGTAAGCAGCGAAGTCTGGCCTGGTGGGCTCCATTACCCGTTGACGGAAGATTGCGGGGAGCAGGGCGCTATCTGTGTGCTGTCCGAGCATGCCCAAGCCGGAGAGGGCGCGGAAGCCTTCAATCCTGGACGCTGCCACTGTGTAATCAAATCCGTAAGTCGTCCCGTTGAAGGAGAGGCGACCGACGGGCAAGATCTCGCGAGAAAGCGGATGCTGCCAGAGAACAAGCAACTCCTGGGCGGGTGGGTCCACGGACGATGCCGACGCCTCAAGCAGCGTGTGCGATGGCATCTCGAATCCTCTCCTCGTTGCAGGTAAGCAGTGCATCCGCGAATCTACTCGCGGCGTCCGACATCTCTGGAAGAGCATTAGCCACCAGCGACCGGCGTACAGCGCTGAGATCGAGACCGGCGACCTGGTCAGTCCAGTATCGCCGAGCGGCGGGCCTGCAGCGTGCGAGCGCGCCGATGGCGAAGTCGACGAGGGATAGCGGCTTGCCCTCGTTCTCGAATCGCCCAGCACGGCCATTGCGTGCCCAGCCCGCGACGCCTGCGGGCGTGTTGAGACATTCTTCACGCTTGCCGTCAAGCAGATTGAATCCCAAGCTGCTTGCGTGGTCGTATGAGGGGGCAAGTCGCTCCGGCTGATCCGTAAGTTGCGGAGTCAGGACCGCCCAGTTCTGTTCGTGACGATCTTGGTTCGCGATCAACGCGTCGAACAGAAGGTACCCGACGAAGACGTCGAAGCCGTCGAGTGCACTCGGCCCGGTGAACTCGATAGGGGCTGCGACGTCCCGTAATGCGACCTGGATGTTCTCCACGGTGTGTCCTGGCCGCCTCACTCCTGGTCGGGTCGGGTCCACGCCCGCAACCCCATTGCGGTGTGGAGCATAACCACGGACATCTGGAGAGCGCTCGAGAACGACACCCCCCTCGTTCAGATCGATTCCCTCGCGTCGAATGTTCCGCGACAAAGATCCACGCCGACCATTGCGGAGACATAACCGCGTCGGAGCACAGGGAACCCCGAAGGATGCGCCGATCTGGGTGCTGATGACCTCAGCCCAGTCCTCTCCCTGTTCAACGCCGTGCTCAGGGATGACCGTGTCTTTGTGAAACCATCGAACGGCTGCGTCCGCGGGGTCCTGGAGCCATCGGCCAGGGGATGATCCGCTCTGTTCGATACCGACCTTGGTCCATTCGGAGACGTCGATTCGCAAGTAGGGGTCATCAAGCCCCGACTGTCGCTCAGCGCCCCCAGTTTCGCGCTCGCCCACTCCCGAAGCGTACTAACTACGAGCGGCGCGATTCCGACCAATGACGGCGGGGCCTGTCGAATGCTCGCTTCGCCAGACCGCGGTGCCGAAACGGGACTCGCCCTTCAGTGCCCCGGTCCAACCGAGCAGTCCTGTTCTTGACTCGATTGAGAAGCCGCCCGCGCGTGCCATCGCAACGCCAAAGTGTGGGCAAAGTGTGGGCAAAACCATGTCACAGCTAGGCAATGAACCCCGCGATCCCTTGAAAACATTGGGATCGCGGCCCCTCAAGATTAGACGCGACGGCGGGAGTCGAACCCGCAACTCAGCCGGATATGAGCCGGTGACCGGGACCGCCCGGATCGCCGCGATGACCCCACGCTAACGCGCACCGGGCGAGGAGCGAACCAGCGTTAACTGAGGTTTCACTGTGAGTCGGAGTGTGGCGTGCGGAGGGGTCATCAGCGTCGGCCCGAGGCCTCGCCCGAGACCATGGACGGGGGCATGATGTGCACATGACCCAGAGTCACGTTTCATCGGGCTTCGAGGGATGGCCGCCGGCGGCCCTCGAGTTCTATCGGGGACTCGAGGCGGACAACTCGAAGGCCTACTTCACGGCCCACCGCGCGGTCTACGACGACGCGGTGGCCGGTCCCGCCCTCGCGCTGCTCGACGAGCTTGCACCCGAGTATGGCGAGGGCAAGATCTTCCGGCCCCACCGCGATGTCAGGTTCAGTGCCGACAAGTCTCCCTACAAGACCTCGCTCGGCGTGATGATCGGGTCGAGCGGCTTCGTCCATCTCGACGCCGATCGGCTCATGGTCGGGACCGGTCGGTACGACATGAGCCCGGCGGAGCTCACGGCATATCGTGGCGCCGTCGACGCGCCGGCATCCGGCGAGGAACTGCAGGGGATCGCCGACGAGCTGCGTGCAGACGGTTTCCGGATCGGGGGGCACGACGCTGTCGCCACCGTGCCGCGGGGGTTCGACCGTGCGCACCCGCGAGCGGAGCTCCTGCGGTTGAAGGGCATCGCGGCCACACGAACCTGGCCCGCCGACGAGCCGTGGGTTGCCACGGCAGAGGCGAAGGACCGCATCGTCGAGGCGATCGAGCGGGCGGCGCCGCTGCGGGCGTGGCTGTCCCGCCACCTGACCTGAGGAGACGCCACCGACCCGTGCACAACGGCGGGGATTTCCGCTGACACGCCAAGCAGGCCGGGCGCGCCGCGCAGAATCCCCGCAGCTGTGCCCCGCGGCGAGGCTCAGCCCATCTCGGCCCGCAGCGCCCGGAGGTGCTCGACGACGAGCGCGTGGTCGTCTTCCTGCGGCAGGCCCGACACCCCGACCGTGCCGACGACGCCGACGCCCGCGATCGTGATGGGGAAGACGCCTCCGTGGGCCGCATACAGAGAGGTGTCCAAGCGCCCATGCAGGTCGAAGTCGCTGCCGCGGGCCTTGAACGTCAGGCCCACCCCGTACGACGAGCGGCCGTAGCGGCGGGCGACGCGCGACTTGCGTTCGAGCCAGCCGTCGTTGTCGGCGCTCGACCCCGGCAGCGCCGTGTGGAAGACGCGCGCCTCGCCGAGGGAGATCCCGATGACGACCGGGAGCTTGCGCTCGACGGCAGTCGCGCGCAAGGCCGATCCGAGACGCCACGCGTCGTCGAGGTCGAAGCGCGGCAGCACGAGCTCGCGCTCCTCCGACTCGACACGGGCGAGGGTCTCGGCGACGCTTTGTTCTGTCATATCCCCGAGAGTAGCGCGGCGAAGCTTCAGCGGCGCACCCGCGTGCGGGACGCGGTCGGGCCCACGCGATCGGAGGCTCCCCGCGGCGGGTCACCGTCGCGTGAAGGAGTCGTGGGGACCACATCCCGCGGCGGAGGAACGGGGGCGTCGAGGGCACGCAGCATCCGCTCGAGCGTCTCGCGCAGCTCTCCGCGCGCGGGCTCGGGCAGGTCGGTCGCGTACTCGACGCCGGCCGGAACCCACGACAGGCCATACATCGTCTCGCGGAAGTCCGCGCCGCCGACGGGCCAGCGCGTGTGCGCGGCATCCTCTGGTGCGGCGCCCTGGCCCCACTGCCCGAACCACTCGCGCATCGTGTCGTAGGGGAGGTCCATCACGATGTCGGTCTCGACCGGCTGCCGCACCCACGAGCGCGCGACGAGGATGAACTCCTCGATCTGCTCTGGTGTGAGGTCGTGCGGCTCGAACAGGACGCGAGTGTGCTCGACCTCGGTGAGCCGGTCGACGCGGAAGGTGCGCCAGTCGGCCTTCTCGAGGTCCCAGCACAGCAGGTACCAGTGCCGGTCGGCGGGCGCGAGCGCGTGCGGCTCGACGCGCCGACGGGTCACCTCGCCGGATGCCGCGGAGTACGTGAATCGCACGCGCTCGTGGTCGCGGCAGGCGAGTGCGAGCTCGCCGAGCACGTCGCTCGAGACCGCGGCTCCCGAGCGGATCCCCGCCGGCTGCACGCTGTCGGCCAGGGCGTTGACGCGCCGGCGCAGAGGCGCGGGCAGGACCTGCTCGAGCTTCGCGAGCGCCGTCAGCGTCGTCTCGGGGCCGTCGATGAGGCGCTGGGATGCCGCGACCCGCAGCCCGATCGCCATCGCGACGGCCTCTTCGTCGGTGAGCAGGAGCGGAGGCACGGCGCTTCCCGCCTCCAGGCGGTAGCCGCCGGCCGATCCGGGCGTCGACTCGATGCGATACCCGAGTTCACGCAGCCGCTCGACGTCGCGCCGCACCGTGCGCTCCGTCACACCGAGGCGGTCAGCGAGCTCGGACCCGGGCCAGTGGCGGTGCGTCTGGAGCAGGTTGAGGAGCGAGAGGGCCCGCGAGGTCGTATCGGACATGCCTCAAGATTGACATTCATCGCGGACAGGATGTGTCCGCATCCGTTTCTACTCTCGAGGGATGGCGAACGAACCGATCATCGAGGCGCAAGGCCTCACCAAGAGATTCACCGTCAAGAAGAAGGTCGTGGAGGCCGTCACCGACCTCACGTTCCGCGTCGGGCGCGGCGAGCTCGTCGCCTTCCTCGGGCCGAACGGCGCGGGCAAGTCGACAAGCCTGCGCATGCTCACGACCCTCATCCCGCCCACCTCGGGCACCGCGCGCGTCGTGGGTCACGACATCTTGAAGCGTCCCGGCGACGTGCGCGCGCGCATCGGATACGTCGGGCAGCTCACGAGTGGCAGCTTCCCGCAGCGCGTGCGCGACGAGCTGCTCAGCCAGGGCGCGTTCTACGGCATCCCGAAGCAGGCCGCCGTGAACCGGGCCGACGAGCTCATCGCGTCGCTCGACCTCGGCTCGTTCGCGACCCGCTCCGTGCAGCAGCTGAGCGGCGGGCAGAAGCGCCGGCTCGACATCGCCCTCGGACTCATGCATGCGCCGCCGCTCCTCTTCCTCGACGAGCCGTCGACAGGCCTCGATCCGCAGAGCCGCGCGAACCTGTGGCAGCACATCCTCGACCTGCGCGCCGAGCACGGCACGACGGTGTTCCTCACGACGCATTACCTCGAGGAGGCCGACCGCTACGCCGAGCGCGTGATGGTCATGGACAAGGGGCGGGTCATCGCCGACGACACCGCGACGGCACTCAAGGCGACGCTCGCGGGCGACGTGCTGACGTTCGGCTTCGCCACGGCGGACGAGGCCGATCGGGCGCTCGCCGTCGTGCAGCGGCTGACCGATCGCGACGTGCGGCGCGAGGGCGAAGCATCCGTCGCCCTGACCGCCCCGGAGGGAGACGCGCTGCTGCCCACCGCAGTGCGAGAGCTCGACGCCGCGGGCATCCGCGTGCGCACCGCGACCGGCGTGCCGCCGACGCTCGACGACGTCTTCCTCGCGCTCACGGGCCGCACCCTGCGGGAGGCCGGCGAGGGGGAGTCCCCTGAAGAGAACGACGAGACGGATGCCTCGGCAGATGCCGAGGCGCACGAGAAGGCAGGAGCGACCCGATGACCACCGCGACCCGACCCGACACCGTCGTGCGGCAGAACCCCGCACGCGATACGTGGAACGTCATGACGCGTGAGCTCAAGCCCGTCGTGCGCGACCCGTTCACGCTCATCTTCAGCCTCGTGCAGCCGCTCGTGTTCCTCGGGCTCTTCGCGCCGCTGCTCATCGGCTCGTCGGGGCAGCCGCCTGCCGAGACGCTGCAGTGGTTCGTGCCGGGTGTGCTCGTCATGATCGTGCTGTTCGGCACCGGCGCGACGGGCTCGAACCTGCAGTACGAGATGATGACGGGCTCGCACGAGCGCACGCTCGTCGCCCCGCTCGCCCGGTCGTCGCTGCTCGTCGGCCGCGCGCTCAAGGAGATCGCACCGATCGTCGTGCAGTCGCTCATCATCGTGCTGATCGCGTGGCCGTTCGGGTTCTCGATCAACGCGGCCGGGCTCGTCATCGGACTTGCGCTGCTCGCTGTGTTCGGCGTGGGGCTCGGCTCGCTCTCGTACACGCTCGCGCTCAAGACGAAGGACCGCGAGTGGCTCTTCTGGGGTGTGCAGCAGACGCTCATCTTCCCGCTGCTGATCCTCTCGGGCATGCTCCTGCCGCTGGACGAGGGCCCGGCCTGGATGAAGGCCGTCTCCACCGTCAACCCGGTGAACTGGGTCGTGCAGGCCGAGCGCGCGCTCTTCGCCGGCGACCTCGGCGCCGTCACGGTGCTGTGGGGGTGGCTCGCCGCGCTCATCCTCGCGGCGCTCGGCCTGTGGGCGGGGGTGCGGGCGATCCGCACCTCGAGCTGAGCCCCGCCCGCGTCGTCGAGACAGGGGATTCTCGTCGAGCCACCGGGCACCGCGCTCGGGTTCGACGGGAATCCCTTGCCTCGTCGAGACAGGGGCTTTCGTCGAGACAGGGTGGTGAGATCCCCTGCCTCGGCGACATCCCCGGTCTCGACGTCGAGGGCGGCGGGCGACCGCGGCGGGACGGCAGCGCGCCCGCGCCACGGCATCGGATGCGTAACGATTCCGCGTCCCGCGGGCGGACGGCTGGGGAGCGGGGCACTCGCCCAGGTTGTGCGCGCCTAGGCTTCTCCCCATGTCAACGGCGCGACGACGGGGAATCCTCGCTGCCGTCACCGGCATCGTCCTGCTCGCCCTGGGGCTCGGAGTGGGCGTCGTCGTCGGTGACGCGCTCGGCATCCGGACCGAACCCTCCACCCAGATGACGCCGGCCGACCCCGTCGTGCCGGCCGTCTCCGGACCCGTCCTGCCGCCCGAGTTCACCGCGATCGACGCGCCCGATTCCGCGCGCATCTCGGCGGCTCTCGATGAGCTGGCGGATGCCTCCGCCGACGCCACCGGCACGAGCGGTGAGGCCTCGCTGACCGTCACCGCGGGCGACGGCGACGCATCGGACGACTCCTACACGCTCAGCGGCAACCCGACGGCGCTGCACATCGAGGCGGCGAGCGAGAACGGCGCCGCCCGCGGCGTGTACGACATCGCGAACTCCGTGCGCATCGGATCCCCCGTCGAGGCGCTCATCGGTGATCACCCCGCCTCGAAGCTGCCGTTCCGCATGGTCGACCTCGGCGCCGTCGGCGTCGACCCCGACCCGTCGCAGTGGGTGGACGGCACCGACTACTCGCACGTGTCGCGCGCCTTCGAAGACGTCTATCTCGCCGATCCTCCGTACATCGATCAGGATGCCTTGGCCACCGCGTACGACGATTGGGACGAGTTCTTGCGGCACTCCGTCGCCAACGGGTACAACGCCGTCTCGTGGCCCGGCTTCATCGAGTTCGCGACCTTCGAGGACGTGCCCGGCGTCTACCCCGAGGGCGACCCGCACGTCGCACGGGCGCTCGCGCTGCGCGAGGCGTTCGGGCCGTTCTGGGACCGAGCCGCCGAGCTCGGCGTCAAGATCTTCCTGCGCACCGACATGCCGACGCTCACGCCGCAGCTCGCCGACTACTTCGACCGGGAGTTCGGCGGCCTCGACACCGAGAATCCCGAGCTGTGGAAGACGTACACCACGGCGCTCGACGAGCTCTACGCGGCGGAGCCGGCCCTGTCCGGCATCCTGATCCGCATCGGCGAGGGCGGCCACGTCTACCAGGAGCCGGGCTGGGACTACTACTCCGAGATCGCGGTGCGCTCCGTGGACGCCGTGCGCACGATGCTCGAGACGTACTCGGCGCAGGCCGAGGCAGAAGGTCGCGAGGTGGTCTTCCGCACGTGGAGCGTCGGCATCGGCGACGTCGGCGACATGCACACCGATCAGAGCGCGTACCACGCGATCCTCGACGGCATCGACTCGCCGGCGCTCATCGTGTCGACCAAGTACACGCTCGGCGACTTCTATTCGTGGCTGCCGCTCAACGACACGCTCGAGACGGGCGACCAGCGACGCATCGTCGAGTTCCAGAGCCGTCGCGAGTTCGAGGCGTTCGGCTCGTTCCCGAACGATCTCGGCCCGCAGTACCAGTGGGCGCTGCAGACGCTGCTGGAGAAGAACCCGAACATCGAAGGCATCTGGACCTGGACGCAGGACGGCGGCCCGTGGCGCGCCGGCCCCATGTCGCTCTACCTCAAGAGCGGCTTCTGGCAGCTGTACGAGCTCAACACGCAGACCGCCGCCGCCCTCGCCCGCGACCCCAACGCAGACGTCGGCCAGGTCACCGTCGACTGGGCCAAGGAGTGGTTCTCAGAGGACCCCGAGACCGTCACGGCGATCGCGAACGCGATGGCGCTCTCGCGCGACGCGATCACGCAGGGGCTGTACATCCAGCCGTTCGCCGAGCAGCGGACCTTCGCCCTGGGTCTCGAGCCGCCGCCGCAGATGTGGATCTTCGAGTGGGACATCCTGACCGGCGACTCGGCGAGCCTCGGCGTCATCTACGAGATCTCGAAGGATCGCATCGACGAGACCATCGCCGCAGGCCACGACGCGGTGGCGAAAGCCGAGCAGATGCGCGATGACGTGGCGGCGACGGATGCCTCGACCTGGCGCGATCCCGCGATGCGCGACGCGTTCCTCGGCACCCTGGACTATGAGGCCGACGTGCTGCGTCTGCTCGCGGCCTACCGCGAGATGTTCCTCGAGCAGATGCGCTGGCACGACACGCTCGACCCCGCCGCCCACGCCGCGTGGGAGCAGGCGCGCGACGAGTACGTGGCGCTCGCCGACGAGCACATCTCGACCTACT
This sequence comes from Microbacterium alkaliflavum, assembly GCF_044325405.1. Lineage (NCBI taxonomy): Bacteria > Bacillati > Actinomycetota > Actinomycetes > Micrococcales > Microbacteriaceae > Microbacterium > Microbacterium alkaliflavum. The sequence continues at coordinate 18,481 of NZ_JBIQWL010000003.1, forward strand.
CCGGCGACGTCAACCACCCCGCATGGAATCTCGCGGCCGCCGACCTCTCCGTGCAGCGCGCCGACCGCGATGACGCGATGGCGTGGATCGCGCGCATCATGCTCGCCCTCGCCCTCGCGTGGCTCATCATCGGCATGATCGCGGCGCGCACGCGGCTCGTCCGTCGTCCCGGTGCCGCCGCCGCGCGGGTCACCTGGCTCGCGTCGACCCGTCCGTGGCGCGCCCAGGAGGGCACCCTCGGCCTGCTGACGCTCGACCGCTGGCTGCTGCTCGTCGTGCCCGGCGCGCTCCTGGTCGGCACCCGCGCGGTGCAGACCTCGTTCCTCTCCTGGACCCACCTCGCTGTCGTGCTGGGCGCGTGGATCGTGTTCCTCGTGGTGGTCGATCTGCTGCTCGGCCGCAAGCGCTCGCCGTGGCCGGTCATCGCGGCCGTCGGGGGCGTCGTCGTGCTCCGCTGCATCGCGACGCTCGTCGCCCTGTCGTTCAGCGGTCCGGGCGGCTACTGGTTCGCCTTCTGGACCGACCCCGTGCGCCGCACGATCTACATCGGCGTCGCGTTCGCCCTGTTCCTCTGGGTCTTCGTCGCCGCCGGCTGGGCGCTGTCGACGCAGCTCGGTCGTCGGCGCGCGACGGGTGTCGTGCTCGCCGCCGCGGGCGCAGGCCTTGCGATCCCGGCGACGGTCGTGGCGATCATCGGCCTCGAGACGGTGCTCTCGGCGTGGAACGATCAGATGGGCCTCCTGCCGTGGGGCCTCGCGCGCATCCTCGGGCTGACGACGTACCTCGAGATCCCCGCCGACACGGCGTGGTGGGCGGCGGCGTTCGGCGCCGTCGTGTTCGTGATCGGCCTCCTGCTCGCACTGAAGTGGGGTCGTCGCAAGACCTCGACGACGATCGGCGCGGGGTCGCGGCATCCCGAACCCGCTGAGGTCTAGGCTGGCGCCACGCGCGCCCTCGCCGCGCGCGACGCGCGCCCTCGCCGCGCGCCATGCGTGCGCCCGGGAAGGCGCCCGAGCACCAGGAGACGCGGATGTCGAAGAAGCACAAGCACGACGACGGCCTGAGCGGCAAGGAGTACGCGAAGGAGCTCAAGAAGCTGCACGTCGAGCTGGTCAAGCTGCAGGAGTGGGTCAAGGCCGAGGGGATCAAGATCTGCATCGTGTTCGAGGGCCGTGACGGGGCCGGCAAGGGCGGTGTCATCAAGGCCATCACGGAGCGCGTGAGCCCTCGCGTCTTCCGCGTCGTCGCCCTCCCCGCGCCGACCGAGCGCGAGCTGAGCCAGATGTACATCCAACGCTACGTGCCGCATTTCCCTGCGGCGGGCGAGGTCGTCATCTTCGACCGCAGCTGGTACAACCGTGCCGGCGTCGAGCGGGTCATGGGCTTCACCGACGACGCGACGGCCGACAAGTTCCTGCAGCAGGTGCCGCTCGTCGAGAAGGCGATGATCGACTCGGGCATCATCCTCTTCAAGTTCTGGCTCGAAGTGAGCCCCGAGGAGCAGACCCGCCGGCTCGAAGACCGCATCACCGACGGGCGCAAGACCTGGAAGCTCTCGCCGATGGATCTGAAGTCGTACAACCGCTGGTACGACTACTCGCGCGCTCGCGACAAGATGTTCGCCGCGACCGACACCGACTTCGCGCCGTGGAACGTCGCGATCTCCGACGACAAGGAGAAGGCGCGGCTCAACATCATCACGCACCTCCTCTCCAAGATCCCGTACGTCGAGATCCCGCGTGAGGAGCCCGTGCTCCCCGCGCGTCAGGAGCCGGGCGACTACGTCGAGCCCGACTACGACTACAACTTCGTCCCCGAGAAGTTCTGAGAGACACGGGGATGCCTGCGCACGTCGTCGTGCTGGGAGCCGGCTTCGGCGGGCTCGAGGTGACGAGCACGCTCGTCGATGAGCTCGGCTCCGACGTCGCGGTCACCCTGATCGACAGGACCGACGGGTTCGTGTTCGGCTTCTCGAAGCTCGACGTGATGTTCGGGAAGGCGACGCCCGAGCACGTCTTCCATCGCTACGACGACATCGTGCGGGCCGGCGTCTCGTTCGTACAGGCCGACGTGACCGAGATCGACGCTGTCGCACGGCGGGTCTCGACCACCTCGGGCCAGATCGAAGCCGACTATCTCGTCCTCGCGCTGGGCGCCGACTACGACGTGTCGCGCACGCACGGCCTGGCCGAGGTCGGGCACGAGTTCTACAGCGAGGCCGGCGCATTCGCGCTTCACGACGAGCTCGCGGCCTTCCGCGGCGGCGACGTCGTGATCGGCGTGACGGCCGGGCCGTTCAAGTGCCCGCCGGCGCCGAGCGAGACGGCGCTCCTCGTAGACGAGCTGTTGCGGGAACGCGGCATCCGGGACGATTCGACGATCTCGCTCGTCATGCCGTTCCCGCGGCCCATCCCGCCGTCGCCGGATGCCTCCGCCGCCCTGCTCGAGACGTTCGCCGAGCGCGGCATCGCCTGGTATCCCGAGACGGGCGTGCGGGCCCTCGACCCGCAGCTGCGGCGGGCGCGGCTCGGCGACGGGTCGACCCTCCCGTTCGACCTCTATCTCGGCGTGCCCGTGCACCGGGCGCCGAGCGTGCTCGTCGAGTCGGGGCTCACCGTCGAGGGCTGGGTTCCCGTGGACTCCGCGACGCTCGAGACGCCGTGGCCTGGTGTGTTCGCGATCGGCGACTGCGCGGCCGTCGGCACACCGCGGGCGGGAGTGTTCGCCGAGCGGCAGGGCGCGACGGCGGCCCGGCGCATCGCCGCCCGCATCCGGCAGGGGATCACGGACGCCTCGTACGACGGTCGCGGCACGTGCTACATCGAGTTCGGCGGCGGCGAGGTCGGGATCGTCGAGGTCTCGTTCTTCGACGGCCGCCCGAGCGGCTCTTTGGAGGGGCCGTCGCTCGCCCTCGCGGCCGACAAGCGTGAGTTCGGGGCATCCCGGATCAAGCGCTGGTTCGGCCGGGACTGGACCCCGCTGCCTTCCTGAGCGCAGCGAGCCGATACGTTCTGCGCGAGCCGATACGTTTCGCGCGGTGGGAGGCGTATCGGCTCGTCGAGCATGTATCGGCTCGCGATCAGGGGCTCAGGCGCCGCGCTGGGACATCGCCTGATCGAAGGCGCCGTCGCGCGTCGAGACGATGTCCTTGCCGAGCGGCATGAGCGAGACGGGGATCAGCTTGAAGTTCGCGATGCCGAGCGGGATGCCGATGATCGTGACGCACAGCAGCAGCCCGGTGATGATGTGCTCGAGCGCGAGCCACCAGCCGGCGAGGATGACCCAGACCACGTTGCCCAGGAACGACCACACGCCCGCCGTCGGCTTGGCGACGACCGTGCGTCCGAAAGGCCAGAGCGAGTACATCCCGACGCGGAACGACGCGATGCCCCACGGGATCGTGATGATGAGGATGCACAGCACGATCCCGACGAGGGTGTAGCTGAGGAACAGCCAGAAGCCCGCGAGGACGAGCCAGATGATGTTGAGAAGGGTCCGCACGGGACCATTCTGGCAACGGATGCCCCGTGCGCGCGGCGCGACGTAGGCTCGGAGTGTGCGGGTTTCGACGGCGACACCGACGGTCGCAGAGCTGATCACCGATGCGCTGCGCACCGCGGCGGCGGAGGTGGAGGCGACCGAGCCCGCCGCGCTGGCCGACGAGCCCGACGGCGTGCACCAGCAGCGCGTACGCGTGCGGCGGCTGCGGAGCGTGCTGGCGGGGTTCGGTCCGCTGCTCGACGACGAGGAGGTCGAGCGCCTGCGCGTGCGCTTCCACGAGTGGGGCGGCGATCTGGGTGTCGTCCGCGACATCGAGGTGCGCGTCGCCGTCGCGGAGGACGCGATCGAGCGCGCCGGCGTCGACGACGAGCGCGTCTCGGAGCGCCTCGTCGACTCGGAGCGGCGCGCCTACGCCGGCGCGCACGCACGGCTCGTCGAGATCGCGCGTTCTGCGCGCGCCGCCGAGCGCACCCGACAATTGCGCGAGTTCGTGGCGGCGCCCGCCATCATGGCCGAGGACGCGGAGGCGACGGCGATGGTCGCCGTCGTGCTCCGCGCGCAGGCGCGCCGCGTGCGGAAGGCGATCGGCCGGCTCGACGCGTCGGAGGAGTCGTACCACGACGTGCGCAAGGCCGCCCGGCGCATGCGCTACGTCGCCGAGGCGATCGCGCGCGCCGCACCCGAGATGTATGCGACACAGGTCGCCGACCTCGCTGACGCCGGCGATGCGCTGCACGACGCGCTCGGCGGACACCGCGACGCCGTGCTCTTCGCCGAGAGCGTCGCACGCGCGGCCATCCACGCCGCCCGAGCCGGCGAGCCCGCGGAGGCCTACGGCCGGATCGAGGCGCAGGCGCGTCGCGAGGCGGCCGGGTATCTGCGCGAACTGCCGCACGCGCTGGGGAAGCTGCGGCGCGCGGCATCCGCCCTCCGCTGACGCGGCCTCCTTCCGGACCCACACCCCGTGGCCCCTTCGCTTCGCGAACCCACATCCCGTCGCCGAGTCCACACCCGGCGGACGTCCGCCGAGTGTGGGCTGGGTGCGCGAGTGTGGGTTCGCGGGTGTGGAGGTCGAGGCCAGGGGGTGCCGGGCGCCGCTGTCGGGAGCCGCGCCTAGACTTGACGCGCCATGACCGACGCCAGCACGCCCATCATCGTCGGGAGCGACCGCGGACCGCGCGGCGCCGGCGACCGCCCCGACAACGAGCTCCTCGAGGGCCTCAACCCGCCTCAGCGCGAGGCCGTCACGTACCGCGGCCCCGCGCTGCTCATCGTCGCCGGCGCCGGGTCGGGCAAGACGAGCGTGCTGACGCGGCGCATCGCGTCGCTGCTGTGGAACCGCGAAGCGTGGCCGAGCCAGATCCTCGCGATCACCTTCACCAACAAGGCCGCGGGCGAGATGCGCGAGCGCGTGCAGCACCTCGTCGGCGACAACGCCGCGCAGGGCATGTGGATCTCGACGTTCCACTCGGCGTGCGTGCGCATCCTGCGCCGCGAGGCGCAGCAGTTCGGCTTCACGAAGGCCTTCACGATCTACGACTCGGGCGACTCGCGCGCGCTCATCAAGCGGCTCGTCAAAGAGCACGAGGCGGATGCGTTCGGGCTGACCCCCGCCGCGGTGCAGGGCAAGATCTCCAAGCTCAAGAACGAGCTCGCCGACGCCGAGTCGTACGCGCGCTCGGCCAACATGAGCGACCCCGCCGAGCGCATCTTCGTCGACATCTTCGCCGACTACCAGCGTGCGCTGCAGCGGGCCAACGCCTTCGACTTCGACGACCTGATCGCGCAGACGGTCTACCTCTTCCGCGCCTTCCCGCACGTCGCCGACGTCTACCGTCGGCGCTTCCGGCACATCCTCGTCGACGAGTACCAGGACACCAACCATGCCCAGTACGCGCTCATCCACGAGCTGACGCAGCCGCTGTCCGAGCCCGAGGGCGAGTCGTATGGCGACAGCGGCATGATGATCTTCGATGCCCCTGCAGCCGACACGCTGCCCGCGGCATCCCTCACCGTCGTCGGCGACTCGGACCAGTCGATCTACGCGTTCCGCGGCGCCGACATCCGCAACATCACGGAGTTCGAGCGCGACTACCCGGGTGCGAAGGTCGTGCTCCTCGAGCAGAACTACCGGTCGACGCAGAACATCCTGAGCGCCGCGAACGCCGTCATCAGCAACAATTTCGACCGCAAGGACAAGAAGCTGTGGACCGACGTCGGCGCGGGCGAGCGGATCGTCGGCTTCACCGGCTACTCCCAGCACGACGAAGCGCAGTTCGTCGCGGACGAGATCGACTCGCTGCGCCGTGCGGGCGTCGACTACTCGCAGATGGCCGTCTTCTACCGCACGAACTCGCAGTCCCGTGCGCTGGAGGAGATCTTCATCCGCTCCGCGCTGCCCTACAAGATCATGGGCGGCACGAAGTTCTACGAGCGCGCCGAGATCAAAGACGCGCTCGCCTACCTCGTCGCTGTCGCCAATCCCGCCGATGAGATGGCTGTGCGCCGCATCCTCAACAGGCCGCGCCGCGGCATCGGCGACGTCACCGAGACGGCGATCGCGCGCTACGCCGCCGACGAGGGCATCACATTCCGCGACGCTCTGGCCAACTCCTCGGTGCTCGGGGTCGGGCCCAAGATCCAGGCCGGGATCGCGCAGCTCGACGCTGTGCTGGCCGAGGCATCCGAGCACATGCTGCCCGCCTCGGGCGAGCTCGCGCCGCCGACGGCCGTCGCCGAGGGGCTCCAGATCCTGCTGCAGAAGAGCGGATACCTCGACGCGCTGCGCGCGAGCAAAGACCCGCAGGACGAAGCACGGCTCGAGAACCTCGACGAGCTCGTGGCGGTCGCCCGCGAGTTCGCGCGCAACAACCCCGAGGGCACGATCATCGACTTCCTCACGGAGGTCGCGCTCGTCTCCGACGCCGATGACCTGGAAGACGCCTCAGGCTCCGTGTCGCTCATGACGCTGCACACGGCGAAGGGCCTCGAGTACGACGCCGTGTTCATCACGGGCGTGGAGGAAGACCTCATCCCTCACCGCATCTCGGCCGGCGAGCCCGGGGGCCCGCAGGAGGAGCGCCGCCTCTTCTACGTAGGCGTCACGCGGGCCCGCCAGCGCCTGTTCTTCACGCTCGCGATGACCCGCGCGCAGTTCGGCGAGGTCACCGTCGCGATGCCGAGCCGCTTCCTGCAGGAGATCCCGGCCGACCTCATCGACTGGCGGCAGTCACCGGGCGATGTCAACTCGCGCGGCGGCACGCAGTCGCGCGCCCTTAACGCGCGGCGGCCCGGCGGAGGGTTCGGCGGGTCGGGATTCGGCACCTCGAGGCGCTACGGCGAAGACCTCGTGCCCAAGTCGACATCGATCGAGCGGTTCGCCAACCGCATCCCCGCGAAGGTGCGCGACAACGGCGATCTCGCGCTCAAGCCCGGTGACCGCATCCGTCACGACGACTTCGGCGAGGGACGAGTGGATGCCATCACCGGCGAAGGCGCGAAGCGCGTCGCGCACGTGCGCTTCGACAAGGTCGGGGCGAAGAAGCTGCTCGTCAAGATCGCCCCGATCGAGAAGATCGGCTGACCCGGCTCTCCCGTTCACAGGACGTCCAGGCGGCGGCCGGAGCCGCGGGTTAGGCTCGAACGATGGCCCTCTTCTCCCGCGGCAAGCGTGACCGCGACACCGAATCGACGTCAGAGCCGACGCCCGAGGTGACCGAGCCCGACGCCGTCGAGCCGGCGGCACCGGCTCCCGAGCCGGTGGCGGACGCCTCCGAGGATGCGGCTGCCGCGGCATCCGTCGGAATCTCCGTGTCGTCGTTCCGCGGGGTGGGCGCCCCGCCCGCGGCCCCGGCCGCGCCCGTCGCACCGCCCGCCCCACAGGCGACCGCCCCGGCCGGCGATGCCGCGACCGGCCTTCGGGACAACACCCTGCTCGTGGCGGCGCTCGCGAACCTCACCGACCCGCCCACGCCTCCGCAGATCATCGACGTCGCACGGCAGGCCATGCAGGGCCACCTCTTCCTGCGGGTGAAGGGCGATGCGCGCAGTCTGCTCTCGGAGGGCAAGCAGCTGCCCCTCGCCATCGCGACGCTCGGTGACGAGAACTACGTCGTCGCCTACAGCGGCGGCGCGGCGCTCGGAGCGAGCGTGCGCGCCGACGGTGACACCGACACGTCGGCGATGGCCCAGCCGGTGCTGACCGTGATCCGCTATGTGCTCGACGGTCCGTATGCGGGGCTCGTCATCGACCCCGCGTCGAGCCCCGCGACCGCTGTGCTGCGCCGCGACATGCTCGAGAAGAGCGTCGAGGCGGCCGATCCCAACCTGACGGTGAAGTCGCTCCTGAGCGGCGAGCGCACGGCCGCTACGGCCGCCGCGGTCGTCGACGCGATGGCGCACGCACCGTTGTGGGTCGCGGTGAGCACCGATGACGAGGGGCGGATGGGCGTCGCCGAGGTCCGCACCCCCGAGGGGGAGAGGTTCCTCCAGCTCTTCTCGCATCCGCTCGAGATCGTGGCACTCGGGCGCGGCGAACGGCCCGCGCCGATGGCCGCTGACCAGCTGCGCATGGCGCTGCGCGGCGACCTCGAGCTCACGGGGGTCATCATCGACCCGGGCGGGCCGTGGATCCAGCTCCGCCGCCCCGACCTCGGTGCCCTGATCGACGGCTGACTCTTCCGGGCGTTGACACTCCGAGCGCTTCGTCCTAGCCTTTAATCAACGTACACGTTGATAAAGGAATCAATTGATTATGGATGCCGAGCCCGGGGTCGAATCCGACGAGACTCTCGATCGGGCCTTCCTCGCGCTCGCCGATCCGGTGCGCCGGGCCATGATCGCCCGCCTGAGCCGTGGCCCCGCGACCGTCAACGAGCTCGCCGAGCCGTTCGCGATCACGAAGCAGGCCGTCTCCCGGCACATCCAGGTGCTCGAGCACGCGCGGCTCGTGACCCGCAGTCGCGAGGCGCAGCGCCGGCCCGTGCACCTCGACGCGGCAGCGCTCGAGCGCCTCACCGCCTGGATCGACCGCTACCGTCTCGTCGCCGAGGCGCAGTACCGGCGGCTCGACGCCGTGCTCGCGGCATCCACCCCTCGCACGTCACCCCGCGCCGGCCGGACCGGCGCCGACACCCAGAAGGAGAAGGAATCATGAGCAATCCCGTCGTCATCGACGCCGTCCCCGGCCAGCCGTACGCCGACCTCACGCGCGAGTTCGAGGCGCCGGCCGAGGCGGTGTTCCGCGCTCACGCCGACCGCGACCTCTTCGCGCGGTGGATCGGGCCGCGAGCCCTCGACACGAAGATCCTCCACTGGGACTTCCGCACCGGCGGCGGCTACGCCTACGTGCAGACCGATCCCGAGGGGACCGCCTACGAGTTCCGCGGCACGTTCCACACGATCCGCGACAACGAGCTCATCATCCAGACCTTCGAGTATCTCGGCGCGCCCGACGAGGTGAGCCTCGACAGCGTCCGCTTCGAAGACCTCGGCGACGGCCGCTCCCGTCTCGTCGGGCACACCGTCTTCACGACCGTCGAGGCGCTCGAGGGCATGATGGCGGAGGGTATGGAGTACGGCGTGCGCGAGGGCTACGAGAAGCTCGACGAGCTCCTCGGTCGCGGCTGACCGCCAGGCCCGGGCCGCATCTCGGCTGCGTGGGGCGGGAGCAGCCTCGAAGTCACCCCTGAGGCGACCCGAGCCGGAGCCAGCCGAGATCCGGCACACGCGCACGCCCGTGACGGACATCGGGGCCAGCCCCTAGGGTCGGAACCATGGCGTCCCCACGCATCACCCTGACCGTGCCCGGGCCGGACGGCGACCGCGAGGTCGGCATCTCCAACCCCGACCGCGTGCTCTGGCCGGAGCTCGGAATCACGAAGCAGGAGCTCGCCGAGTACCTCGTCACCGTGGCCGAGCCCTTCCTCGCGGCGAACGGCCATCGGCCGGTCTCGCTCGAGCGCTTCCCCGAAGGCATCGACGGCGAGCGCTTCTACTCGAAGAATCCGCCCAAGGGCGCTCCCTCGTTCGTCGAGGCGCAGACCGTCACGTACAACAGCGGGCGGCGGCATCCGCAGATCGTCTTCACGGAGATCGCGGCGGCGGTGTGGGCGGCGCAGATGAACACCGTCGTGTTCCACCCGTGGGCGTCGCTCACCTCGAACACCGACAACCCCGTCGAGCTGCGCATCGACCTCGATCCGCAGCCGGGGACCGATTTCCAGGATGCCGCGGCCGTCGCCCCTGCCCTGCGCGAGGTGCTCGCGGAGGCCGGTCTCACGGCCTTCATCAAGACGAGCGGCAATCGCGGCCTCCACGTGTTCTGCCCCATCGAGCCGGAGTGGGAGTTCCTCGACGTGCGGCATGCCGTGATCGCGGCGGGGCGCGAGCTCGAGCGCCGCCTGCCCGAGAAGGTCACGATGAACTGGTGGAAGGAGGAGCGGGGCGAGCGCATCTTCGTCGACTTCAACCAGGCCAACCGCGACCGCACGATGGCCGGCGCCTACAGTCCGCGGGCCCTTCCCGCTGCGACGGTGTCGACGCCACTCGCGTGGGACGAGCTCGAGGCGGGGGTCGATCCCGGCGCGTTCACGGTGCGCTCGATTCCGCAGCGGCTCAGCGAGCGGGGCGATCCGTGGGCGACGCTGCTGGACAGCCCCGGCCGCATCGAGACGCTGCTCGAATGGTGGCAGCGCGACCTCGACAACGGCCTCGGCGAGCTGCCGTTCCCGCCCGACTTTCCGAAGATGCCGGGCGAGCCGCCCCGTGTGCAGCCGAGCCGCAAGAACGAGGCCAACTGGCCGAAGGACGAGGGCTGATCGCGCGGGTCAGCCTGGCAGGTCTTCCAGGAGCGTCTGCGCGAGCGCCAGCGCCTGGGCGCTCGGCAGGCCCGACGAACCGAGCGCCTCGGTCGCGATCACCGCGACGGCGTCTTTCCGGCGGTCGACCAGGATCACGGTGCCGCCGTCGTCGAGCGCGGCGAACTGGCCTCTCGCCGCATCGACCCACCACTGGTAGCCGAACGACATCGAGCCGTACATCGTCGTCCTCGCCTGAGACGAGGTGGCCGCTTCCACCCAGGATGTGGAGACGACGTCCAGACCCCGCCAGTCGCCGTCGTCGAGGAACAGCTGACCGAGGTGCATGAGCTCGGCCGGGCGCAATCGGAGCTGATCGTTCCCGACATTGATCCCCTGGGGATCGGCAGGCCATGCGGGGGCCTCCGCGGCCTGGTCCCGGCGCGAGATCGTGGCGGCGTCCACGCCGAGGCGCTCGGTGGGCGCCGGGACGGAATCGATCTCGAGCGGCTCGAACAGCGTCTCGCGGGCGAAGGCCAGAGGCGACATCCCCGTCGCCTCGGCCACGACAGCGGCGAGGATGTGCGCGCCGTGACTACTCGGCCGGAATGAACCCATTCCCCGCCCCTCCGCCGCGCGCGCCTCGAGGATCGCCGCGACCCAGTCCGTCGTGACGCCGCGAGCGATCACTGCCGGATCGTCCACGAAGTTCGCCGTGTCGGTCAAGACGGCGCTGAGCCGGATGCGTGCGGTGTCCGCATTGAGGTACGCGGAGTAATCGGGCAGCAGCTCACCGAGCGTCGCGTCGACGCCCGGGACCAATCCGCGGTCGATCGCGATGCCGACGAGAGTCGAAGTGACGCTCTTCGTGACCGACTGCACGTCCCAGGCGTCTTCCGGCGTCGAGGAGAAGTACTGCGCGAGCACAGGGGTTCCGTGTTGGTCGATGAGCACGGCACGCAGCGACTCCGGCACCTCGACGGCGCTCAGCCTGCCGTCGAGATCGGCCTGGACGAGTTCGGCCGGCGAGGGCCGCGCGGAGGGCGGAGCGGTGCAGCCCACCACCGCGCAGACGCACACGACGGCCACACACGCGTCGACGAGGCGCGGCACAGCATGACGAGTAAGGCGGGCCATCGGATGCCTCCGTCGGGTATGGCCGTGCGCGCAATGTACACCCGTGCCGTCCCGTCGGCCAGGGGTGAGGCGACCGTCAGTCCAGGACGTCGCCGAGGTCGTAGGCCGAGATCGTCTCGAGCTGCTCGTAGGTGCACGAGCGCGGGTCGCGGTCGGGGCGCCAGCGCTCGAACTGCACGGTGTGGCGGAAGCGCCAGCCCTCCAGTTGGTCGTAGCGGACCTCGAGCACACGCTCGGGACGCAGGTGCACGAACGAGGAGTCGCGCCCGGCGGCGGAGAATCGGGACTTCTCGCCCTCGCCCTTGACGGCGTTGCCCTCGGCGTCGCGCTCGATGAGCGGGTCGAGCTCGTCGATCAGCTCGAGGCGGCGCTTGTCGCTCCACGCGGCGACCCCGCCTACGGGATAGAGCGTGCCGTCGCTCGAATACAGCCCGACCAGCAGCGAGCCGACGCCGCGACGCGACTTGTGGACGCGGTACCCCAGCGCCACGACGTCAGCCGTGCGCGCGTGCTTGATCTTGAACATCGTGCGCTTGTTCGGGGCGTACGGCTGGGCGAGCGGTTTCGCGACGACGCCGTCGAGCCCCGCTCCCTCGAACTCCGCCAGCCACCGGCGGGCGAGCTCGGGGTCGAGCGTCGTGCGCGTCACGTGCACGGGATCGGGCACCGAGCGGAGGAGGTCGACGAGCTCGGCGCGGCGAGTGGCGAACGGCTCATCCTGCAGATCGCGGTCGCTGCGCGCGAGCAGGTCGAAGGCGATGAACATGGCCGGCGTCTTCTCGGCGAGCATGCCGACACGGGATGCCGCGGGGTGGATGCGCTGCGAAAGCGACTCCCAGTCGAGCCGCTGGGCGCCGGGGTCACCCTTCGGCACGACGACCTCGCCGTCGATGAGGCAGGGCTCGGGAAGCAGCCGGGCGAACGCTTCGACGAGCTCGGGGAAATAGCGCGTGAGCGGCTTCGCCCCGCGCGACCCGATCTCGACCGACTCGCCGTCCCACGACACGAGGGCGCGGAACCCGTCCCACTTGGGCTCGTAGCTGAGACCGCCGGCGACGGCATCCTGTTCCGGAACCGCCGGAACGGACTTGGCGAGCATCGGCGCGGGGATCTCGTGCGGCATGGCTCCATCCTGCCGCGCGCGTCGGACACGGGACAGACGCACGTGGCCGTGGCGCGCAGGCGTCGACGACGGCAGACTCGGAACCGGCGTGGCGCACCGAAAGGAGCAGCGCATGGACATCGTCTTCGGCTTCCTCTCCGCACAGCCCGTGATCGTCGTCTTCCTCCTCGTCGGGCTCGGTGCGGCACTCGGCCGCATCCGGATCGCCGGGGTGTCGCTAGGCGCGGTCGCCGTGCTGTTCACCGCCATGGCGCTCACGGCCTGGAGCGTCGCGGTGGGCGAGCCCATCGCGATCCCGCCCTACATCGGCGACGTCGGGCTGGTGGTGTTCGCTTTCTGCACAGGCATCATCGCGGGGCCTGGCTTCTTCAACGCCATCAAGACGGCGTATCCCCTCATGATCGCGGTCACGGTCATGCTCGCGCTCGCGGCATTCACCGCTCTCGGACTGGGCAAGTGGGTGAACCTGACACCCGTCACGATCGCGGGCCTGTTCGCCGGCGCGGTGACCAACACGCCTGCGCTCGCCGCGACCGGCGGCAGCGCGGAGGCGACGGTCGGCTATGCGAGCACCTATCCGTTCGCGATCGTCGCCGCGATGACGGCGGTCGCGCTCGCGCTGCGCAGCCGCGCGAAAGACACCGATGCGCCTGCGCCGATCGTCGACAAGCCGATCAGGGTCGACACGACCTCGGTGCGAAAGGTGACCGACATCGCCGAGCAGCACGGCAACCGCGTGACCTTCTCGCGCCGTCGCCCCGGCGAGGGCGGCCCGATGGAGGCGATCGGCCCCGATACGACCATCTCCGCGGGAGACGTCGTCAACGTCGTCGGCCCGAGCGACGAGGTCGACGCGATCGCCGTCGAGCTGGGACACACGTCGTCGCTCGACATCACGCGTGATCGGAGCCGTCTGGACTTCCGGCGCATCATCCTGTCCGAGTCGAAGCTCGCGGGGCGCACGGTCGGAAGTCTGAAGCTGCAATCGCGGTTCGGCGCCAACATCGTGCGGGTCCGGCGGGGCGACGTGGAGTTCGTCGCGAGCCCGCAGTTCGTCGTGCAGCTCGGCGACCGCCTCCGAGTCGTCGGACCGACGGACACGATGCCTCAGGTGACGGAGTTCCTCGGCGACTCCGAGCGCGGGATGGCCGACCTCAACCCGGCCGCTTTCGGCATCGGGATCACGGTCGGGCTCCTGCTCGGCGCGATCCAGATCCCGCTGCCCGGCGGCGCGCACTTCAGCCTCGGGTTCGCGGCGGGCGCCCTCATCATCGGGCTCGTGATGGGCAGGGTCGGGCGCATCGGCCCCGTCGTAACGGCGCTTCCGAACACCGCGGCGACCGTGCTTGCCGAGTTCGGGCTGCTCGTGTTCCTCGCGTACGCGGGCGCCAACGCGGGTTCGCTGATCGTCCCCGCGATCGCCTCTGGCGAAGTCTTCACGCTCGCCGGCATCGGCGTCGTCGTCACGCTCGTCGCGACGTTCGGCACCTTCCTCGCCGTCAAGTTCATCCTGCGATCGGGCGCGACGCGCCTTTCGGGAGTCGTCGGGGGAGCGCAGACGAACCCCGCCATCCTCGGCTTCGCGAACCTGCGCACGGGATACGACGTTCGCGTCGCGCTCGGCTACAGCCTCGTCTACCCCGCGGCCATGGTCGTCAAGATCCTGCTGGCGCAGCTCATCGTCGTCGTCTGAGTCGGCACGCGGCGGTGCGGCAGGCGGATGGGATGCCCCGCCCGGACCGCGTGCGGACCGGGACGCCTCACCCGCAGCCGTGGCTCATCCGTTGTGGGCGAGACGCGGTCGGGTACGCCCACGAGCGCAGAAGACTCGGTGGGGCGACCGCTCGGGTCGCGGACAGGAGGGGGACGAACGTGCCCGACCAAGAAGACATCGTCACCGACAAGGAGCTCGCGCAGGACGAGGCGATCATCGACGCCGAGGCGCTCATCGGCGCGCTCGAAGACGACGAGCTGGGCCCGATCGACTACATCGTCGTCGAGTTCCCGGCGGGCGAGAGCAACCTGAACGGCGAGGCGCTCGCCGAGCTCGCGGCACTCGTCGAAGCGGGCACGATCCGCGTGCTCGACTTCGTGCTCGTGCACAAGAACGAGGACGAGTCGATCGACGTCGTGGAGATCGAGGACCTCGACGACCTCGGGCCCCTCGGCACCATCGCGGCATCGCTCGCCGAGGTGCTCGCCGAGGACGACCTCGTCCACATCTCCGCCGCGATGGAGCCCGGCAGCACCGCCGGCATCCTCGTGTGGGAGAACACCTGGGCCGCTCCCTTCGCCGTCGCGGTCCGCCGCAACGGCGGTCAGCTCATCGCGAGCGACCGCATCCCCACCCAGGCGCTCATCGCCTCGATGACATCAGAAGGAGAGTGACATGCCCATCGGAGTCGGACGCGTCGGACGCGTCGGAATGATCGGACGCCCCGTCGCGCGCACGGCGGCCGTCGTCGGCACCGCCAAGGTCGTCTCGAACGGCGTCGACCGTCGCCAGGACCGCCGCGAGGACCGTCGCGACCGTCGCTTCTGAGCCCACTGCGAACAGCGGCCGTCTGCGCGTGCACCCGCGCAGACGGCCGCTGCCGTTTCAGGGCTCGCTATCCGGTCGCAGCGGTGAACTCGACCGATGAGAGCGCATCGAGGAGGGCTTGCGTGCTCTCGCTCCCGTAGTCGTCGAAGTTCAGGATCCACTCGTCGTCATCACCCGCGTGCGCGAACAGCTCGAACCGCGGATAGACCGTGCCTGAGTCCGACGTCCACGTGTAATGGATGACGGCCGCATCGGTCGCTCCCGGAACGTCGTGGTCGTCGACGGATTCCACCACGTAGTCGCTGTCGCGGAGGTAGGCCAGTTCCGCCTCGAGCGCTTCGGGGAAGGGCGAGATCGCGGAGTAGCGATGGGCGTCGATGTAGGCCCCGTCGGTGCAGCTGCCGGCCGTGAGCTCGGGGCCCGGCACGGCATCCATCCCCACGGCCGCGTCCCAGTCGTCGGGGAGGTCGATTGCGAGCCCGTCGACGGTGGCATGCCTGTCGACGTACGGCATGGCGACCGCGGCACGATCGAGGACGAGCGAACTGTAGACCTGGGCCGCGGTGTCGGCGTCGACGCCCTCGCCGCCCACGATCGCCTCGAAGACGGTGCCGCCGCAGAAAGCGTCGATGCCGAACGGGTGCAGGGTCGCTCCGGCGATCGCATCCCCGCTCCATTCCTCCACGACGTCGTCGCCGCCGAACAGCCAGGGACTCTCGCCGGCGACGGGGTCGGGGAACGCGCCGAGCGTGCCGGCGGCCCATTCCCGCATCGCGGCCGTGAGGTAGGGCTCCACCAGGTCGTCGGGGACCGCACCTTCCACTCGCCGCAGCCAGAGTCCTGACGTCTCGTCCGGCCCGACGTGCCACTGCATCTCGGACGGCGTCGGCCATGTCCGCCATCCATCCGGAACCGCGGCGCTGACCCCGACGAGAGCGGACACCACGCGGCTGAGCGGCCCGACGTCGTCGTCGGCCGCGACGAACGACTGCCGCGAACCGCCGATGTAGACGTCGGCGCGCAACTCGTATCCGGAAGTCGGGCCCCATGTCCCGAAGGGCTGATTGAGGTGATCGCCCACCTCGATCGTCGACCACGTCGGGCCGGGAAGCACCGCCCACTGCTCGTCGTCGGCGTGCCGCGCGTACCAGATGATGCGCACGGGGGTCGACGACAGTTCCTCGTCACCGAGCTGAAGCTCCAGCGGGAACACGTCGAGCGTGAGTCGTCCGGGTTCGTCTGCCGTCTCCTCGTCGTCTGCGGCGCCGAGCACGATCGCCCTCAGCGTGTCGACGCTGTCGCTGTCGTCGAACAGCTCGAGGTCGGTCAACGCCGCCATGCGCAGGGAATCGATGTCCGAGGGCTCCGGGATGCCGCCGCCCGGGCACGCGGCGTCAGGCTCCAGGCAGCGCACGGCCTCCTCGTACGACTGGCGAGCGGCATCCCATCCCGCCGTGGGATGTGCGGAGTCGAGCTCGGCGAGCGCCAGTTGCGCGAGGGCGCGGTTGAACCGGAGATAGTGCACCGTGCGCGACGCGTCCTCGCTGAGACGCTCGAACTGGGCGATCGCGGCCTCCGTGTCGTGGAGGCCCGCTTCGATCCTCTGGGCATCGTCCTCACGGATGCCGGCGAGGATGCGATACTACCCGAGATTGCCTGTCAGCGTCGGCGACCCCGGACCGAGTGCGACCGCGTGCTCGAGGTCGCCGATGACGGCGTCGAGGTCGACGTCGGCCGGAGTGGCGGTCAGACCGAACGGATCGTCGCGGCAGTCCCGCGAATACGCGAGAGCCTCATAGGCCGGTCCGTACGAAGGAATGATCTCCAGCGCGTGCCGTATGCCGTCCGCCGACCCGCACGGCCGATCCCAGCCGTCCGCGAACGCGGTGGCGAAGTCCTTGACGTCGTCCGGTGAGGCGCCGCGGCCCTGGCGCACGATGTCCGGCACCGTGAACAGCATCATGGTCACGGCGACGAGGGCGCTCGCGCCGCCGACTCCGAGGAGCACCCACGCACTGCTGCGAGACCGGTCGCCTTCCCCCGCGAGTGCGACGATGAAGGCAGACAGCCCCAGCAGCACGAGGCACACCGTGAAGACGGAGCCGTCCGCGGCCCAGGCGCGAGCTTCGTCTCTGGTCATCATCGCGTCGACGTCGCAGATGCGCGAGGGCTGCTGCCCGGCCCACACGAAGTCGGACAGCGCCGAGGGGTCGTCGACGACCTGATGGTACAGATCCCACGAGGACGGCGCCTGTTCCTCTGTCCGCGCTGCGCAGACGTCCTCGGTGCGCTCGCGCAGCAGGGCTCGCGTCTCGACGCGCACGCCGTCCTCGAGCTGCTGGATCCGTGAGCTGACATCGGAGATCCGGGCGTCGATCTGCTCGGCCGTCTCCGCCCCGTCCTGCCCCTCGGTCGCCCGAAGCTGCGCGATGCCCTCGCCGTCCAGCCGCGCCATCGTGGCGACGTCCGCGAGGTCGCGCATCGCCTCCTGCCGAGCCGATGACTGCAGCAGATCCGCCGCCGTGGCGGCGGCGTCGGCGCGGGCGTTCGCCTCTCGCTCCTGGACGCCGAGGTAGGAGAAGCCCAGTGCGGCGATAGTGAACAGAACGAGCACGCCTGCGCCTGCGAGCTGGGCGATGCGACCGATGCGGGGAGAGACGGGCTGTGGTGGGCGAGGCTCGCGGCGCATCGCCCGCCAGAGTCCGACCACGAGCAGCAGGGCGGCGACGGCGAGCACGGTGAGTGTGAGCTCCGTGTCGACGGATGCCGTGGCCAGGAGTGCACCGCCACCGAGGAGCGCGGCAGGCCACAGGATCGCGAGGGTCCCGGCGGTCGCGCCGACGCGTCCGTCATCTCGGATCGCCCGATGCCGTCGCGAGCGCAGCACCTCGATGGCGATGAGCACCGCCACCGCGAACGCGAAAAGCGCCCCCGAGACCATGAGACGCACCTCGGCCCCGCCGAGGATGCCCGCCTGCGTGACGAGCGCTCCCGGCGCGGCGGGGGCTGCGGCGCGACTCGACGTCGAGTCCCGCATGCTCGCGACCGCGTTCGCGACGGAGTACTCCGGGGTCTCTTCGCAGTCACCGGAGTAGTCGCCCTGCAGCAGCGACACGAACCTCGAACCGAGGAGGTTCGAGGTCACGAGGCTCTCGATGTCGGAGTCATACGCCAGCACGCCCACCCACGCCGCGTCCTCGCGCACCTTCGCCTCGCAGTAGAGCGCGAGGACACGGAGGTCATTGTCGATGAGGCTCTGCAGCTGCGCACTCTGCCGGTTCGCGGCGGCGTCGCCCGTCCGTGCGTCGTTGAAGAGGCTGCGCGCGTCGTCGGCGGCGCGGGTCGCCTGATACACGGCGTAGGCGCTCAGCGACATCGCCACCGCGATGAGAAGGACGACGACGGCATCCTTCGCGGTCAGCGCGACGAGAAAACGGAGAAGGTTTCGGCGTCGCTTTCCCGGCGCGGGCGGGGTCGGGGGCACCACTGGCGGCGCCGGCGGAACCCACTCCGGAGGGCGCGGCGGCACAGCGGCGGCGGAGTCCGCGCTCATCGCCGTCGGTCCCTGCTCGATCCCCACATCACGAGCACCCCCATCATCGGAGGACCACGTCGGTGACGTTACGAGCAGGATGGACCCGGTTGCGGGCCGGGCGCAAGGCCGCGTGTGCGGCGGTTACGCGAAGGCGCTCATGCCCGTGATGTCGCGGCCGATGAGGAGGGCCTGAATCGACTCGGTGCCTTCGTAGGTGTGGATCGCCTCGATGTCGGCCATGTGCTGCATGACGCGGTTCTCGATCAGGATGCCGTTGCCGCCGAGCAGGTCGCGCGCCGTCGCGGCGATGCGGCGTGCGGCGCGGGTGTTGTGGTACTTGGCGAGCGACGCCTGCGTCGGGCGGAGGCCGCCGGACAGCTCGAGATCGGCCAGGTGCCGGCAGTACAGCTGCATGCCGGTGAGCTCCTCGAGCATCTGCGCGAGCCGCTCTTGCACCATCTGGAACTTCGCGAGGGGCTTCCCGAACTGCACCCGCTGCTGCGCGTAGCTCAGAGCCGCCTCGTAGCAGGCGGTCGCGTGACCGAGCGCCGACCATGCGACCCCCGAACGGGTGGAGTACAGGACGGTCGAGGCATCCTTGAAGCTCCTGGCTCCCGGCAGCACCGCGTCGCCCGGCACCCGCACGCCGTCGAGGACGATATGCGCCTGATGGATGCCGCGCAGCGACGCCTTGCCCGTGATGACGGTGCCCGTGTAGCCCGGCGTGCTCTGCTCGACGAGGAAGCAGCGGACGGCGCCGTGGTCGTCGTCGGTCGGAGCGTCGACACGGGCCCACACGAACGTCACTCCGCCCGACGCGCCGTTGCCGATCCACTTCTTCGCGCCGTCGAGCACCCAGCCCGCCTGCCCTGAGCCTGTCGAAGGGGCGCCGACACGGCGCGCCACCGTCTCGAGCGAGACGGAGTCGGATCCGTGGTCGGGTTCGGTGAGGGCGAAAGCGGCCGGCACCTCGAGGCGCGCGATCGGGCCGAGCCAGCGGGCCTGCTGCTCGGGGCTGCCGAAGAGCGCGAGGGTGCGCAGCGCGAGACCGCCCTGTACCGCGATCACGGTGCCGAGCGAGCCGTCGCCGCGCGAGACCTCCATGTTCACGAGGCCGGCCGCGAGGGGGGAGAAGCGAGTGAGGTCGGGATGCTCGATGCCGTCGTTGAGGAGGTCGAGCTCGCCGAGCCGCTGCGCGAGGTCGAGCGGGTACTCGGCGCGATCCCACGCGTCCTGCATGCGGTCGCCCACCTCGTCGACGAAGCCCTGCGCGCGCTCCCAGACGGCGCGATCGTCGCCGGGGATGTCGGCGAACACGGCGTAGTAGTCGGTGCCGAGTCGCCGCGTGACGTCGTAGCCGTCGACGCTCTGGCCCGGGCGGGTCGGGAAGTCGGACACTGTCGTGCTCCTGGGGTCGCGGGGCGGATGCCTGCGATCATACCGGAACTGAGTCTCATCATTCTCGACACTCAGTCTCAGGTGACGTGTGTGATGGCGTCCGAAACCCCATTGAACTTCAGGCTCACACAGCCGTTGGGTGGCTGTGTGAGCCCCAAGTTCAATGGGGTTCGAGGAAGGTGCGCGCCTCTGGGCGACGCACATCCTGCCTGCCGTCGCCCGCGAGGCGGGGCGGATCAGGCCTGCAGCGCCCGCTCCCTCCGCCGGATGCGCGCGCGCCGGATCCACTTCTCCAGCTCGATCGCGACGGGCACGATGAGCGCGAGGCCGAGGCACTGCAGCCACTGCGAGCCGTCGAGCGCGACGGTGCCCACGAGGTTCTGCAGGAAGCCCACCTCGACCGCCGCGATCGTGAGCACGAGCGGGATCGACAGCCACTTCACGGCCGTGACGATGGGCGCTCCGAGGCCGGAGTCGGGGTCGCGCCGCAGCACGAGGCCGCCGAAGATCGATCCCAGCGCCGCGATGACGAAGGTCATCGTGACGGGCGCGTTCGCCACCGTCGAGCTGAGCTGGTCGGGGTACAGGAGGAGCGGTAGCAGCGACGTGATGAAGATGAGTCCGCCGTAGAAGAACCACATGACGACCGCGCCGCGGTTCGCGATCGTCTTCTTCGGGTCGCGCGGCGGCTTCTGCATGATGCCGTCCTCGGCCGGATCGAGCATGATCACGATGACCGGGAAGATCGTGATGAAGAAGTTGAGGAACAGCACCATGATCGGCGTGAGCGGCACCCCGTGGTTGATGTTGAAGATGCTCGCCACGAGGAACAGCAGCACGAGCGAGAACAGCTGCGACATCTGGTACCGGACGTAGCTGACGATCTTCTCGTAGATCGACCGTCCGAGCCGCACGGCGGTGACGAGCGTGCCGAAGTTGTCGTCGACGAGGATCATCTTGCCGGCCTGCTTCGTGACCTCGCTGCCCGAGCCCATCGCGACGCCGATGTCGGCCTGCTTGAGCGCCGCAGCGTCGTTGACGGCGTCGCCGGTCATCGCGACGACGGCGCCCTCCTCCTGCATGAGGCGGGCCAGCCGCAGCTTGTCCTCGGGCGTCACGCGACCGAAGACGTGGAGGTTCGGCAGCGCCTTCTTGAGCTCGTCGTCGCTCATCGCCTGGATCTCGGCGCCGCTCGCGGCGCCCGTGCCCAGGCCGAGCTTCGCGCCGATCGCGGCGGCCGTGATGGCGTGGTCGCCGGTGATCATGCGCACTTCGATGCCCGCCTCGCGGGCGATGCGCACGGCCTCCTTCGACGACGGACGCAGCGGGTCGATGATGCCGACGAGACCCACGAACGTGAGCTGCTCGATGGCCGACATCGGGTCGGCGGGCACGGCGGTGCCCGGCGCGAACGGGCGCACCGCGAACGCGAGCACGCGCAGCCCCTGCTCCGACAGCGACCGGTTCGCCTCGAGGATCGCGTCGCGCCGCTCGGCGATCGGCACGGGTCCCGCGGGCGTGAGCGCGTTCGAGCAGCGGTCGAGCACGACATCCGGACCGCCCTTGACGAGCGCGATGAGCTGCTCGGAGCCGTCACGGGTGAGCTCGTGGAACGTCGCCATGAACTTGTACGCCGAGTCGAATGGCACCTCGGCGGCGCGCGGGTACTGCGCGCGCGTGATCTCGGCGTCTGCGCCCATCTTGGCGGCGAGCACCACGAGGGCGGCCTCGGTCGGGTCGCCGATGACGTCGCCGTCGTCCGAGACCGTCGCGTCGCTGCAGAGGGTCAGCCCGAGCGCGAGCTGCGTGAAGTCGGGGGTGGGCTCGCCCGCGACGCCGCGGATCTCGCCCGACTTCTCGTAGCCGCTGCCGCCGACCGTGTACCAGTTGCCCGCGAGGTAGAGCGACTCGACGGTCATCTCGTTCATCGTGAGCGTGCCGGTCTTGTCGGAGTTGATGGCGCTCGTCGCGCCCAGCGTCTCGACGTCGGTGAGGTTCTTGACGACCGCCTTGTGCTCGGCGAGCTGGCGCGAGCCGAACGAGAGCATCGCCTGCACGAAGGTCGGCATGCCGGTCGGGATGGCGGAGATCGCCATCGAGATGCCGAGGAGGATCACGGATGCCGCCGGCTGCTGGCGGAGGAGACCCGCGATGACGATGATGGCGACGGCACCCCACGCGATCCAGCCGAGGACGCCGGTCAGCGAGTCGAGTTCGCGCTGGAGGGGCGACTTCGAGGGCTTGACGGCCGACAGCATCGAGGCGATCTGGCCCATCTGCGTGCCCATGCCCGTGTCGGTGACGATCGCCGTCGCCGTCCCGCGCGTGACCTGTGTGTTCTGGAACACCATGTTCGCGCGATCGCCGAGGGTCGTTCCGGCGTCGTGGAGGGTCGCGGCATCCTTCGCGATCGGCGCGCTCTCACCCGTGAGCGCCGCCTCCTGCGTCTCGAGCGTCGCGGAGCGGAGGATCCGCCCGTCGGCCGGGACGATGTCGCCCGCCTCGAGCTGCATGATGTCGCCGGGCACGAGCGTCGTCGCGTCGACCTGCACGAGCGTGCCGTCGCGCAGGACGCGCGCCTGCGGGATCTGCATCTTGGCGAGGGCGTCGACGGATGCCTTGGCCTTGAGCTCCTGCTTCGTGCCGAGCACGACGTTGAGCACCACGAGGATGCCCACGAGGATGCCGACGCTCACCTGGTTGATGAAGAGGCTGATGATCGCGACCGCGACGAGCATGACGTTCATCGGGTCGGCGAGCTGCCGGAGGGCGACCTGCCACGTGGACGGGGCCGGCTCGGCAGCGATCGCGTTGGGGCCGTGCTCGGCGAGCCGGCGCGCGGCCTCGGCCTGCGTGAGGCCGCGGTCGCGGTCGCTCGTGAGGGCGCCGACGACGGCGTCGGGGTCCTGTGTGAACCAGGGGGATGCCGATGGCGTGGATGAGCTCGGCGAGGTATCGATAGCGGTCATGGCATGAAAGTACCTCCGCCGCACGCGACGACGGCGGGCACTCAGCCGTTCTGGGCGATCCTCGGGTCAGCCGAGGTGCTCGCTGAGCCGGCGTGCGACCTCCGCCGACGGCATCCGCCGCGGGAACACCGCCACGACGACGTCGTCGGGGGCGGCATCCGTCCCGTGCGGATGCACGCCGTACCGGCGCATGACGTCGTCGAGGGCTCGGCGCAACACCGAGGCCGGCACGCGCTTCGTACCGCGCAGCAGCTGGCGGAGCACGTGGTTGTGCACGGCCGTGACGAGGGCCGCGAAGCCGACGGCGTCGATCGGATCGAGCCCCGGCAGCGACTCGCGCAGATACTCGTCGAAGAGCCGCTCGTACCGGAACACCGTCACGATCTCGCGTTCGCGCAGCGCGGGGACGCCGCGGACGACGGAATACCGGCGACGGGCGAGCTCGGGGTCCGCCGTGAACTGCTTGAAGACCCACATGGATGCCTCGCACACGGCGGCCCACGGGTTGTCGTGCGGCTGGGACAGGTAGGACCGCAGCTCGTCGAGCAGGAGCTCGTGGTCGGCGAAGACGACGTCGTCCTTGCCGCCGAACTGGCGGAAGAAGGTCGACCGCGAGATACCGGCGGCCTGGGCGATCTGCTCCACCGAGGTCGCTTCGAAACCCTGCGCGGCGAACAGGTCGAGGGCGGCGGCCACGACGGCGTGGCGCGCGGCGGGTGCCGAGGCGGTGTCGCTCATGCGCCAGAGCATAATGCGGCGGTCCTGGCAATCTCAGGCGAACCGCGGCACCGATCGGCGACCGGACACGCGGCACGGACCGCTCTCCGCGCGGTAGTAGGCTGGGGGATTGGTCGATCTCTTGACATCGAGAGATCTCTCGGCCGCCTCACCCCCACATTCGCCCCAGCGGAGGAATGCACTGTGGATCTGTACGAGTACCAGGCACGCGATCTGTTCGAGAAGTACGAGGTGCCGGTACTCCCGGGCATCATCGCCGACACCCCCGAGGAGGCGAAGGCGGCGGCTGAGAAGCTCGGCGGCGTCGTCGTCGTCAAGGCCCAGGTGAAGACCGGTGGCCGCGGAAAGGCCGGCGGCGTCAAGGTCGCCAAGACGCCCGACGAGGCTTACGAGGCCGCGAAGGCCATCCTCGGCCTCGACATCAAGGGCCACGTCGTCAAGCGCGTCATGATCGCCGGCGGCGCCCGCATCGCGAAGGAGTTCTACTTCTCGGTGCTGCTCGACCGCGCCAACCGCTCGTACCTGTCGCTCGCGTCGGTCGAGGGTGGCATGGAGATCGAGCAGCTCGCCGTCGAGAAGCCCGAGGCGCTCGCCCGCATCGAGGTCGACCCGCTCGCGGGCATCGACGAGGCCAAGGCGCTCGAGATCGCGAAGGCCGCGGGCTTCGACGAGGAGCTCGCCCCCAAGGTCGCCGACGTCTTTGTCAAGCTCTTCCAGGTCTACAAGGGCGAGGACGCGACGCTCGTCGAGGTCAACCCGCTCATCCAGTCCGAAGACGGCGAGATCATCGCCCTCGACGGCAAGGTCTCGCTCGACGAGAACGCCGAGTTCCGTCACGCCGGCCACGCGCTCCTCGAGGACAAGGCCGCGGCCGATCCGCTCGAGGCGAAGGCCAAGGAGAACGACCTCAACTACGTCAAGCTCGACGGTCAGGTCGGCATCATCGGCAACGGCGCGGGCCTGGTCATGTCGACCCTCGATGTCGTCGCCTACGCGGGCGAGAAGCACGGCGGCGTCAAGCCCGCCAACTTCCTCGACATCGGCGGCGGCGCCTCCGCCGAGGTCATGGCCGCGGGCCTGGACGTCATCCTGGGCGACCCGCAGGTCAAGTCGGTCTTCGTCAACGTCTTCGGCGGCATCACAGCGTGCGACGCCGTCGCGAAGGGCATCGTGGGCGCGCTCGCCGAGCTCGGCTCGTCGGCCACGAAGCCGCTCGTCGTCCGCATCGACGGCAACCGCGTCGAAGAGGGTCGCCGCATCCTCCAAGAGGCCAACCACCCGCTCGTGACGCTCGCCGCCACGATGGACGAGGGCGCCGACAAGGCCGCCGAGCTCGCGAACGCCTGATCCTTCGACAGGCTCAGGAACCGATTTAGAGGAATCAGAAAAATGTCGATCTTCCTTGACAAGAACTCCAAGGTCATCGTCCAGGGCATCACCGGCGGCGAAGGCACCAAGCACACCGCGCTCATGCTGAAGGCCGGCACGCAGGTCGTCGGCGGCGTCAACGCGCGCAAGGCCGGCACGACCGTGCTGCACCACGACAAGAACGGCGGCGACGTCGAGCTTCCCGTGTTCGGCTCGGTCGCCGAGGCGATCGAGAAGACGGGCGCCGACGTGTCGATCGCGTTCGTCCCCGCCGCCTTCACGAAGGCCGCCATGATCGAGGCCATCGACGCCGAGATCCCGCTGCTCGTCGTCATCACCGAGGGCGTCCCGGTCGGCGACTCGGCCGAGGCGTGGGCCTACGCGAAGTCGAAGGGCAACAAGACCCGCATCATCGGCCCCAACTGCCCCGGCATCATCACGCCCGATGAGGCGCTCGTCGGCATCACGCCGGCCAACATCACGGGCAAGGGCCCCATCGGCCTCGTCTCGAAGTCGGGCACCCTGACGTACCAGATGATGTACGAGCTGCGCGACCTGGGCTTCTCGACCGCCATCGGCATCGGCGGCGACCCCATCATCGGCACGACGCACATCGACGCGCTCGCCGCGTTCGAGGCCGACCCCGAGACGAAGGCGATCGTCATGATCGGCGAGATCGGCGGCGACGCCGAGGAGCGCGCGGCCGACTTCATCAAGGCCAACGTCACCAAGCCCGTCGTGGGCTACGTGGCGGGCTTCACCGCCCCGGAGGGCAAGACGATGGGCCACGCCGGCGCGATCGTCTCCGGCTCTGCGGGTACGGCTCAGGCGAAGAAGGAGGCCCTCGAGGCCGCCGGCGTCAAGGTCGGCAAGACGCCGTCCGAGACCGCCGCTCTCATGCGCGAGATCGTGGAGTCGCTCTAAGCACTCGACGACGAGGGGGTGGATGCCGCGGCATCCACCCCCTCGTCATTTCTTGGCGCCGACCGCCGAGCTCGAGAGCACGAGCTCCTCGAGGGCTTTCGCATACGCGGGCACGCGGTAGTACTCGCCGTGCGTGCCCACCTCGACCATGTAGCCGCTCAGATCCAGCTCCTCCGCGAACCGGTCGACCTTGTTCACCCATACGCTCTCGGCCCCCTTCGCGCCTCGGAAGACGGCCGTGCGCGCCGTGCTCATCGCCGGGAAGCCTAGGAAGTCCGTGAGCCGCCACAGGTTGATCCATCGGACGCCCGTGCCGATGAGGATGGCTCCCTGCAACGAGTCGATCACGCGGGCGGGGCTGGGCGCGGGGCGGTCCTGCGCCGTGAAGTCGCCCTTCCACGGGTCGGACCCGAAGCCCGGTGGACGCGAAGGCGTCGTGCCGAGCACTTCGGGTCCGAGCAGATCGGGCAGCATGCGTCCGAAGTACGCCCGCAGCTGGACGCCGAACGTGAGCAGCGAGATGCGAGACAGCAAACCGTCGGTGGTGGACTGGCTCGCGAGCAGACCCAGCGAAGAGACGGCGAGCACGGCTCCCATGCTGTGCGCGGACAGCACGGCACGCCGGGTGGTGTCTCCCTCCAGCCAGTCGAAGAGGCGCCCCGCGATCTCGGGCACGGCCCGCTCGGCATAGCAGGGCGGGCCGAACGGGTGCCCCGTGCGCGGCAGGTAGCAGGCGATGTCCCACACGGTGCCGAGCGGTCGCTGCCCACCCGTCGCGGCGCCGCTCACGAGGAGCGCGACGAGGCCGACGCCGATCCACCCGAGAACGGGGGCGGCGATGCCCACGAACGTCTGGATCGCCTGGCTCGAGGCGTCCGTGTCGAGCCACGGCACCTTCGTGACCTCCCACAGCTCGTTGCCGTCGGTCATCCGCGTCCACTGGAGCCCGGCGGCGAGTGCGAGTGCGAGCAGGACCGAGAGGATGCCCACGATCGGCTCCGCGAGATGCCGTCGCGCCGCGCTCGTGCGCTTGGCGCGGATGCGCGCGAACATCGCGGCTGCCGACGGCGGCAGCACGCCCCCGTCCGGGATCTGGAGATCGTCGGGTTTCGCGGCCTGGCCCCATGCCGAGGCGCGCTTGGTGAGATTCCGCGGCCAGATGAGGAGGACGCCGACGATGACGGCGGTCACGAGGGCGGCGAGGAGGATCGTGGCGCCGATGGCCGAGTAGACGTCGGGGATGACCAGGGGCGTCACGGGAGCCGCGGGCGGTTCCCCGGCGGCGGGCGTCTCCGGCTTGGTCTGGACGACCTGGCTCACCCCGACGACGACGATCGAGCTGATCGCGGCGGCGAGCCCCAGCGCGAGCGTCATGATGACGAAGGGACCCGCTGAAAGCCAGGCCGTGCGCAGCATCCCGCCGAACAGCCGCCAGACGATGCCGGTCAGGGCGAGGAGCCCGCCCCAGGCGACGAGCTGGAAGAACACCGCCCCTGTGCCGGTGTCTTCGGGAACATCACCCGCCGGTGCGAAAGCGACCAGCACCAGCCCCGCCGCCGTCGCGATCGCCGTGAGCACGAGGAGCAGCCCGGAGAGGAACCGGGTCAGCTTCTGGCGCCAGTCCTCTTCGGCCGTCAGAGATCCCGTGGGAAGCACAGCGGTGAGGGCGACGTCGCAGACGAACAGGATGAGGGCTGCGATCCTCACTCCGTCCGCCCAGGCCGCGGCACCGCTGCCAGCGGTCCACAGGCCGTCCGCGGCGTGCAGGGCGAGCAGGACGGTGAGCGCCATTGCTGCGGCGACGTGCGAGCGCGCGAGGGCTCCCGTGATCCGGTTGGACCAGAAGCCCGCCTGCGCGAGCGCGGGCGTCGGGCGCGGACCCATCGTCTGCGCCGTGCCCTTCACCCCCGACAGCACGTCGTAGCGCAGCCTCGAGATCCCGGAGACGACCCACAGCACGAAGACGGCGAGCACCGGCGCGAGCGCGAAGAGCGCGATGCGCTGGCCGGCGGTCCATCCGACGAACGCCGTCATGACGCCTTGGATCGGGCCGCAGCGATCCGGGGCCACGGCGCATTGCGCCGCACCCAGGTCGAAGGCGAGCGTCGCCGCTGTGACGGTGTACATGAGCGTCAGCACGAGACTGAACAGTCGCGCGGCCCCCGCCGTCAGGGCGATCCAGATGCGCTTCGGCACGGGTGCCTGTCCGACGTCGAGCATCCGCGTCCACTGCGCGGCGTTCGCGATGCTGAACGGCAGGAGCAGGGCGTACAGCACGCGCGCGATGGCCGCGGGAATCGTCCCCGCTGCGCCGCCGCTGCCCAGATCGGGGGTCGTGCGCACCATGCCGCCCCAGGAATACGCCTCGCGAACGACGTACGGAGGAACGTAGCCGCGTTCCCCGGGCGTGCGTGCCTTGACGGCCTCCTCCGTCGGCCGCCAGAAGCTGCCGAGTTTGTCGCCGATGACCTCCTCGACCTCCTCGGGCTTCACGTCGAGGAGCGCAGCAGCCGTGGTGTTGTTGACACCGTGCACGCGCAGTTCGAGGACCTTGGGCTCGGACGACGTCGCCTTGTCCTTCCGCGCGCGCAGATCGAAGTCTGCCGAGATTCTGATGCGTGCCATTGCCGGCCCCCAGTCCGCGCCGTTGCAGATGGCCACATGCTAATGACGCCATGCAGCGGGTGGCGGTCGGCGCGCGGGCGCCCCGGTCGTCGCGTCAGCCGGCGAACGCGGCCTCGATCGGACCGCGCGCGAAGTAGACGACGAACCCTGCCGCGACGACCCACAGCAGCGGGCTGATCTCCTTCGCCTTGCCGGAGAGGGATCGGACGACGACCCACGAGATGAAGCCGGCGCCGATGCCGTTCGCGATCGAGTACGTGAACGGCATGACCGTCACCGTGAGGAAGACGGGGATGAGCACCGACAGGTCGCTCAGATCGACGTGGCGGATCTGCGACATCATCAGCGCCCCCACGATGACGAGGGCAGCGGATGCCACCTCCGACGGCACGATCGTCGTGAGGGGTGTGAGGAACATCGCAACCAGGAAGAGCAGGCCCGTCACGAGGTTCGACAGGCCCGTGCGGGCGCCTTCCCCGATGCCCGACGCCGACTCGACGAACACCGTGTTCGACGACGACGAGGTGAATCCGCCGGCGATCGCGCCGACGCCCTCCACGATGAGCGCCGAGCGCAGCCGCGGGAAGTCGCCCTTCTCGTTCGCGAGACCGGCTTCGCGGGAAAGGCCCGTCATCGTGCCCATGGCGTCGAAGAAGTTCGTGAAGACGAGCGTGAAGACGAGCATCGTGGCCGCGACGCCGCCGATGCGCCCGAAGGCGCCGAACAGATCGACCTGACCGACGAGGCTCAGGTCGGGAACGCTCACCCAGCTCGACGGCAGCGCGGGCACCGTGAGCGACCAGCCGCCGACGTTGATTTCGCCGTCCGTGCCGACCTTCGGGCCGAGGTGCCAGATCGACTCGATCACGACGGCGGCGATCGTGCCGACGACGAGGCCGATGAGCAGCGCGCCCTTGACCCGCAGCACCATGAGCACGGCGCACAGCAGCAGGGTCAGGACGAACAGGAGCGTCGGGATCGTCGCGATCGAGCCGTCCACACCGAGGCCGACGGGCGGCGAGGATGCGCCGGTCGAGCTCACGAAGCCCGCGTCGACGAAGCCGATGAAAGCGATGAACAGGCCGATGCCGACGGTGATCGCCGTCTTGAGGGCGACCGGCACGGCGTCGAAGATGAGCCGCCGCAGTCCCGTCGCCGCGAGGATAACGATGATGATGCCGTTGATCATCACGAGGCCCATCGCCTCGGGCCACGTGACCTGCCCCACGACGCTGACGGCGAGGAACGAGTTGATGCCGAGCCCCGCCGCGAAGGCGAACGGCAGCCGCGAGATGAGACCGAAGAGGATGGTCATGACACCGGCGGTGAGCGCCGTGACCGCCGCAACCTGTCCGAAGCCGAGGCTGTCTCCCGCGACGTCCGTCGCGCTCGACAGGATGATCGGATTCAGGATGACGATGTAGGCCATCGTCACGAACGTGACGACACCGCCGCGCACCTCCGTCAAGGGTGTCGATCCGCGCCTCGTGATCTCGAAGAAGCGGCCTGACGCTCCGCGCTCCTCGGCGACCTGGGTTTCGGGCGATGGTGCTGTGCTCACGGGGTGACCTCCGGCCTCGACGTTAGCGGCCGCGCGCCCGCGCAGGGTCGAAGGACCGCACGCGGGCGTGCCCGTCGGGCCGCGTGGGAGGCGCTGGGTAGGGTCGATAGCCGGATGCATCGCCTCATCGTCGCCTTCCTCGCAGCCTTCGACGCCGCCATCGCGGTAGCCGCGGGAGTCGCGGCGACCCTCGCGCCGCTGACGCTCGTGTGGGTCTTCGGGCTGGGCGACGGTGCCGACTGGGGAGCGCTCTGGCCCGCGAGCGCCGTCGTCTGGCAGTTCGGCCATCTCGTGCCCGTCGATCTGACGCTGCCCGGCGAGTACCTCGCCGCGACCGGCATGGCCGAGTCCGCCGCATCCTTCACCCTCTCGCTGGCGCCGCTCGCGTTCGCGACCTTCACGGCCGTCTTCGCCGCCCGGTCCGGGGCGCGGGCGTCGCGGGCGGATGCCTGGATCACCGGCGTGCTCACGGGCGCCGTCGTCGTGGCGGCGCTCGCGGCGCTCATCGCGCTGACGTCGCAGAACCCCGTCTCGCTGACCCACCTCTGGCAGGCGGTCCTCTTCCCGACGCTGATCTTCGTCGTGCCGGCGTTCGGGGGAGCCGTCGCGACGGAGTGGCGCGAGGCGTCGGAGGGCCTCGTGGCACGCGCGCGCGACCGCGCCGAGGCCGCGCGCGGCGGCTGGGGTGCCGTGCCGGGCATCGCGGTGCGGTCGTCGGCCGCCGCGGTCGTGGGGCTCGTCGGCGTCGGAGCGCTCGCAGTCGCGGTCGCAGTGACGCTGCGCGCCGGACAGATCGTCGCCCTGTACCAGGCGGGCAACCTCGACCTGCTCGGCGTCATCGTCATGACGCTCGCGCAGCTGGCCTACCTGCCGACCCTGGTCGTGTGGGGGATCTCCTTCGTCGCAGGTCCCGGATTCAGCCTCGGCGCGGGCACCGCGGTGTCGCCGTCGGGCACGCAGCTCGGTGTCGTGCCGGGCGTGCCCGCGCTCGGGATGATCCCCGAGTCGACCTCGACGTGGCTCCTTGTCATCGTCCTGCTGCCGATCGCCGTCGGCGCCTTCGCCGGGTGGGTCGCCCGCTCGCACCTGCTCGCCGCCGCCGGCTTCGCGCCGCGCCCTCGCGGCCGGTTCACTGCTCCCGCTGGCGGGGATGCCGCACCCACGACGCCGAGCGTGTCGCTCGACGACGTCGCCGACGAGTCGCGACGGGCCGCACTGGAGGCGCTCCTCTCGACGGGATCGGGCTCGGAGGCCGCCCCCGCGCCGGCGAACGGGACGACGGGAACCGCTCTCGCCGAGCCGAGGGACGAGCCTTCGCGCGACGTGGTGCCGCACATCGTCGAGCCCTTCCTGCCGCGCCTCGTCGTGACCGCGGCGATCGCGGTGGTCAGCGCCGCGGCGGCTGCGCTGCTCGCGCAGTTCGCGTCCGGCTCGCTCGGCCCCGGACGCCTCGCGCAGGTCGGGCCCGAGCCCGGCCCCGTCGCCCTCGCCGTCGGTCTCGAGGTGCTGGTCGGGGCGAGCATCCTGCTCCTCGCCGGCCGCCGCGACGGCGACCACGGCGCGCGCGCCCAGGACGCGGGCGTGGTCGACACCCCAGCCGCGGCCGCGACGCTGGTCGGCGTTCCCGCCGTGGCGCCGGTGGATGCCGAGGTCTCGCCGCCGATCGTCACCCCGGCGGAGCTGCTCACCCCCGAACCCGCCGCAGCGCCCGACGCATCCGAACCCGCCGCAGCGCCCGACCCCGAAGCGCCGAGCGCCGTCCCGGCCCCGGCTGTCTCCGAGCCGCCCCACGACCCGGACGCCGACACGGCGCCGATCGAGCTGCCGACGCTGCCGATCGCGCCCCTCGATCGACCGGACACGTCGGCGCGACGCCCGCCGGTAGACTAGGCCCGTGCTCACGGTCGCCGTCCTCATCTCGGGAACGGGGTCCAATCTGCGTGCTCTGCTCGACGCGGCGGCCGAGCCCGACTACCCCGCACGGATCGTGGTCGTCGGAGCCGACCGCGAGGCCGAGGGCTTTCGGCACGCCGAGGACTTCGGCATCCCCACCTTCCTCGTGCCCTGGCGCGACTTCGACACGCGCGACGAGTGGGGTGCCGAGCTCGCGACGCAGCTCGACGTCTGGCGACCCGACCTCGTCGTGCTGAGCGGCCTCATGCGGCTGCTGCCGCCCGCGGTCGTGGAGGCGCGGGCGCCGCAGATCATCAACACGCACCCGGCCTACCTCCCCGAATTCCCCGGCGCCCACGCCGTGCGCGACGCGTTGGCGGCGGGCGTCGTGCAGACCGGCGCGAGCGTCATCGTCGTCGACGACGGCGTCGACACGGGTCCCGTCGTGGCGCAGGAGCGCGTGCCCGTGCTCCCCGGCGACGACGAGCACACCCTCCACGACCGCATCAAGCCCGTCGAGCGACGGCTGCTCATCGACGTCGTCCGGCGCATCGCGACCGGCGAACTCGACCTGGCCGCCGCCGCGGCATCCGCCTCCACCCCCTCCTGACGCGGCAGGCACCTCGCGCCTGCTGAAGAAAACCTCCCGCACCACCCCGAACCGAGGAGCCTTCGCATGGCCGGCCCCAGCCACGACCCGTCCCTCTATCGCGACCGCGATGTCGTCGCGATCCGCCGCGCACTCGTGTCGGTGAGCGACAAGACCGACCTGCTGACGCTCGGCCAGGCGCTGCACGCCGCGGGCGTCGAGATCGTGTCGACCGGCGGCTCGGCCGCGCTCCTGCGCGATGCCGGCCTCCCCGTCGTCGACGTCGCGAGCGTCACGGGCTTCCCCGAGTCGCTCGACGGGCGCGTGAAGACGCTGCACCCGGGCGTGCACGCGGGCCTGCTCGCCGACCTCCGGCTCGAGGACCACGTGCAGCAGCTCGCCGAGCTCGGCATCGAGCCCTTCGAGCTCGTCGTGGTCAACCTGTATCCGTTCGTCGAGACCGTCGCCTCGGGCGCCCAGGGCAACGACGTCGTCGAGCAGATCGACATCGGCGGGCCCGCCATGGTGCGCGCGTCGGCGAAGAACTTCGCGAACGTCGCGATCGTGGTCTCGCCGGAGTCCTACCCCGCCGTCATCGACGCGCTCGGCACGGGCGGCACGACGCTCTCGCAGCGCCGCGAGCTCGCGGCGCGGGCGTTCACGCACACGGCGCAGTACGACCGCGCCGTCGCGACGTGGTTCGCCGAGGGCACGCTGACCGAGAGCGACGACCTCCCGCAGCACCTCACGATCAAGGCCGAGCGCCTCGCGACGCTGCGCTACGGCGAGAACTCCCACCAGCGCGCCGCGATCTACACGCGCGCCGGCGGACACGGCATCGCCCAGGCCACCCAGCTGCAGGGCAAAGAGATGTCGTACAACAACTACGTCGATGCCGACGCCGCGCTGCGGGCGGCCTTCGACATGGTCAAGCCCGCCGTCGCGATCATCAAGCACGCCAATCCCTGCGGCATCGCGGTCGCGGCCCCCAACGCCCTCGACCCCATCGCCAGCGCCCACCTGCGCGCGCACGAGTGCGACCCCGTCTCGGCGTTCGGCGGCGTCATCGCGGCGAACCGCACCATCACGCTGAAGATGGCCGAGAACCTGCGCGACATCTTCACCGAGGTCATCATCGCGCCGGACTTCGAGCGCGAGGCGCTCGAGGTGTTCAAGCTCAAGAAGAACCTCCGCGTGCTTCAGCTCCCCGCCGACTGGCGCGAGGAGCGGATGGACGTCCGGCTCGTGTCGGGCGGACTCCTGCTTCAGGACGCCGATCGGTTCCCCGACGACATCGACTCGGTCGCGAAGGACTGGCAGCTCGTGTCGGGCGAGCGCCCCGCCGAGGAGGAGATGACCGACCTCATCTTCGCGTGGAAGGCCTGCCGCGCCGTCAAGTCGAACGCCATCGTGCTCGCCAAGAACTCGGCGACCGTCGGCATCGGAATGGGCCAGGTCAACCGCGTCGACTCGTGCCGGCTCGCGGTCGAGCGGGCCGGAGACCGCGCCGCCGGCTCGGTCGCGGCATCCGATGCCTTCTTCCCCTTCGCCGACGGCCCGCAGATCCTCCTCGAGGCGGGCATCCGCGCGATCATCCAGCCGGGCGGCTCGGTGCGCGACGCCGAGGTCGTCGAGGCGGCACAGGATGCCGGGGTGACGATGTTCTTCACCGGGGAGCGCCACTTCTTCCACTGAGCCTGAACGGGCGACGGTTGCGGAAACCACCGTGTCCGTTTTCCGCCAGCCGGTGTCGGTGGGGCGTGTCAGGCTAGGGGCATGAGCAGCTCCGCGCCGACCATCGCGTCGATGTCGTTCGACGAGCGGTATCGCGTCATCCAGTCGCGCGATCCCCGCTTCGACGGGCAGTTCGTGACGGCCGTGCGCTCGACCGGCATCTACTGCCGTCCGAGCTGTCCCGCGCGCACGCCCAAGGAATCGAACGTCACGTTCTACGCGACGAGCGCGGCCGCGCACGAGGCCGGCTACCGCGCCTGCAAGCGCTGTCTGCCCGAAGCGGCACCCGGGTCGCCGGCATGGAACCTCCGCGGCGACACGACGGCCCGCGCCATGCGGCTCATCGCCGACGGCGTCGTCGAGCGAGAGGGCGTGCCCGGGCTCGCGCACCGCCTCGGCTATTCGCCGCGTCACCTGACGCGCCTCCTCACCGCCGAGCTCGGCGCGGGGCCGCTCGCGCTCAGTCGCGCGCATCGCGCCCACACGGCGCGCATGCTGCTGGTCGGCACCGACCTGCCCGCATCCGACGTCGCGTTCTCGGCGGGGTTCGCGAGCGTGCGGCAGTTCAACGACACCGTCCGCGAGGTGTTCGGCATGGCTCCGCTCGAGCTCCGCGCTCGCCGTCGGCACCCCGGCCCGCGATCGGCGGTCGAGAGCGTCGCTCCCGGGTCGATCGACCTCGTGCTGCCGCACCGCGGCCCCTTCGACGCTGACGGCCTGTTCGCGTGGATGATCGCGCGCGCCGTACCCGGGGTCGAGGTCGCGACGCCCACGTCGTACGCCCGCACGCTCATGCTCGGCGGAGGGCCGGCCTGGTTCGAGCTGCGCCTCGATGACCAGGCGCATCTGCGGCTGCGCACGCGGCTCTCGGCGCTGCGCGACCTCCCCGTGCTGGTCGCCCGCGTGCGCCGGCTGTTCGACCTCGACGCCGACCCGATCGCCGTCGACGACGCACTGGCTCGGCAGCCCGAGCTCGCGCCGCTCGTCGCGGGCGTGCCGGGCATCCGGGTGCCCGGAGCCGCCGACCCGCACGAGATGCTCGTCCGCGCGATGGTCGGTCAGCAGATCACGGTGTCGGCCGCCCGCACGGCCCTGACGGCCCTGACCGAGGCGCTCGGCGAGCGGATCGACGGGTTCGAGGGTACGCATCTGCTCTTCCCCACGATGGCCGCGATTGCCGAGCGTGGGCGCGAGGTCCTCCGCGGCCCGGCCGCCCGCACGAACGCGCTCGTCGGGGCGGCCGCGGCGCTCGCGGACGGCAGCCTCACCCTGACGGCGGGCGACGACGGCGCCGAGCAGCGCGCCGCGCTCCTGGCGATGCCCGGCATCGGCCCGTGGACCGCCGATTACGTGCGCATGCGCGTGCTCGGCGACCCCGATGTGCTCTTGCCGGGAGACGTCGCCGCGAGAGCCGGTGCAGCGGCATCCGGAATCCCGTCCGATCCGACGGGACTGGTGGCATGGGCCGCGCGCACCGCCCCGTGGCGCAGCTACCTCACGGCGCACCTCTGGCGCGCCGCCCCCACCACCCGCACCCGACGCGCCCCGAACGTGCGCACCCCGATCCTCGGCAAGGAGAAGCCATGACCACTGCGACGATCCAGACGATCGACACCCCCGACGGAGCCTTCACGATCGTGGCCGACGACCGCGGACGCGTGCTCGCCTCGGGCTGGACGGCCGACCCCGACTCGGCGCTTGCGCGCATCAGCCCGAGGCTGCGTCCGGCAGACGTCGTCGAGGGCGAGACGGATGCCGCGGCCGCGGCCCGCGCCTACTACGAGGGCGACCTCGAGGCCATCGACTCCGTCGAGGTCGCCCAGACCGGCACCGGACTCCAGCTCGCCGGCTGGAGCGCACTCCGGTCGATCACGCCCGGTGCGCCGCTGACCTACACCGAGTTCGCGGCGGCTCTCGGCCAGCCGAGCGCCGTGCGCGCCGCGGCATCCATCTGCGCGCGCAACGCCCCCGCGCTGTTCGTGCCCTGCCACCGCGTGCTGCGCAGCGACGGCACGCTCGGCGGCTTCGCATGGGGCCTCGACGTCAAGCGCTCGCTCCTCTCCCGCGAGGCCGCGTGAGCTCGCGCTGAATCCGACCTTGCACTCAGCGGACTCCCAGGCTTAGGCTGGAGGGCTGTCGCGCGTTCGCGCGGCATCCCACGATCCGAGGAGGAAGTCATGTACCAGGCCGCCATCGCCATCAAGCCGGTCGCTTCCTTCCTCGCGGCGCGCGTTCCGGCCGGCACGCGCCGCATCGGCGTCGAAGGCACGCAGCACTGATCAGTGCCGCGGGTCCGGCATAGCGCCCGACCCGCCAGCGTTCTTCTCGACAGACCGGTTCTCCGGCCCTCCTCTGCGCCTCGGCGCTCCTCGCTGTTCCGTCGCGACGCCGCGACATCCGTCACCCCGCAAGGATCATGACCACCACCGCTTCGCCCTCCCACCTTTCCACTCCTCGCGCATTGGCGAGGCTTCTGCCGTTCGCGCGGCCCGTGCTGCCGAGGCTCATCCTCGGTGCCCTCAGCGCGCTCGCGGCGAGCCTCGTCGCGCTCACCATCCCGCTCGTGCTCGAGGCGGTCGTCGGCGGCCCCATCGCCTCCGGCGACATGACTCAGATCCTCTGGGGCGTCGCCGCCGTGCTCGCGCTCGGTCTCGCCGAGGCGGCGTTCGTGTGGGTGCGCCGCTGGTTCGTGCTGACGCCCTCGACGCGCATCGAGTACGAGCTGCGCACGGGCCTGTACGAGCGCCTGCAGCGCCTGCCCGTCGCCTTCCACGACCGCTGGCAGTCGGGGCAGCTCCTCAGCCGGATGATGCAGGACATCAGCCTCATCCGGCGCTGGCTCGCGTTCGGCGTCATCCTGCTCGTCGTCAACGTCATCACGATCTTCGTCGGATCGCTCATCCTGTTCCGCTGGCACTGGGCGCTCGGCACGATCTTCCTCCTCTGCTCGCTGCCGCTGTGGTACGCCGGCTATCGGTTCGAGAAGCGGTACGGCGCCCTCACACGGCAGAGCCAGGATCAGGCGGGCGACCTCGCCACGGCCGTCGAGGAGAGCGTTCACGGCATCCGCGTGCTCAAGGCCTTCGGGCGCGGCAAGCACGCGCTCACGAAGTTCGCGCGTCAGGCCGAGACCCTCCGCGAGACCGAGCTCGACAAGGCCCGCGCGGTCGGCCTCATCTGGTTCTGGCTCGTGCTGCTCCCCGATATCGCGTTCGCGCTGTGCCTCGCGGCGGGCATCGCGCTGAGCGCGCTCGGTCAGCTCACCGTCGCCGAGCTGTTCGCGTTCTTCGCGATGGCGACAGTGCTGCGCTGGCCGATGGAGTCCATCGGCTTCCTGTTCTCGTTCCTCCTCGACGCGCGCACCGCGACCGACCGGGTGTTCGAGGTGCTCGACGAGCAGAACACGATCACCGATCCGGCCGAGCCCGTGTCGATCCGCGCGCCGCGCGGAGAGCTCGCGTTCGAGGGCGCCCACTTCCGGTATCAGGATGCTCCCGCCTCGCAGCGCGATCTGCTCGACGGAGTCGACCTCGTCCTGCACCCGGGGGAGACCATGGCGCTCGTCGGGCTCACGGGCTCGGGCAAGACGACGCTCACGACACTGCCGACGCGCCTGTACGACGTGACGGCCGGGCGCGTGACGCTCGACGGCGTCGACGTGCGGGACCTGACGCTCGTCGAGCTGCGCACGCACATCTCGATGGCGTTCGAGGACGCGACCCTCTTCTCGTCGTCGGTGCGCGAGAACGTGCTGCTCGGTCGCGACGACCTGCAGCCGGGCACGCCCGAGGCCGACGAGGCGCTCCGCGAGGCGCTCGCCGTCGCGCAGGCGGGCTTCGTGTACGAGCTCCCCGACGGCGTCGACACCGTCATCGGCGAGGAGGGGCTCTCGCTCTCGGGTGGGCAGCGCCAGCGGCTCGCGCTCGCGCGTGCCGTCGCGGCCAAGCCTGCCGTGCTCGTGCTCGACGACCCGCTGTCGGCGCTCGACGTCGAGACCGAGGCGCTCGTCGAGGAGGCGCTGCGCCAGGTGCTGGCCGACACGACCGCGCTCATCGTGGCTCACCGGCCCTCGACCGTCGCACTCGCCGACCGCGTCGCGCTGCTCGAAGGCGGTCGCGTGACGGCCGTCGGCGAGCATTCCGAACTGCTGCGCACGAGCGAGCACTACCGGCACGTGATCTCGAGCCTCGAGGACGCCGACCGACAGGCGAAGGCACCCGCGGCGGACCGCGAGATGCGCGAACAGGCGGACCGGCAGGAGCGCGAACCGCTCGACATCGACGAACTGAGACAGGACGAAGCGAAGGAGGTGGCACTGTGACCACCGCGACCGTCACCGGCACGAGCGGCGAGGACCGCTCCGACTACACACGCGAGGAGAGCCGGCAGATCCGGCGCCGCTCGCTGCGTCTGCTCGGCTCGCTCGTGAGCCCGCTGCGCTGGCAGCTCGTCCTCGCGGCGGCCGTGCTCGTCGTCTCGACGATCCTCCGCGTCATCGGCCCCGCGCTCATCGCGTACGGCATCGACACGGCGCTCCCGGCCGTCGTCGAAGAGGCCGACTGGATGCCGACGATCATGGTCGTCGCGGTCTACCTGGTCTCCGCGTTCGGCGGCGCCGCCCTCATCGGGTGGTACGTCCTGGTCGCGGCGCGCCTCACGCAGGCGGTCATGCTGGCTCTGCGCAAGCGGATCTTCCTGCACACGCAGCGGCTGAGCCTCGAGTTCCACGAGTCGTACACGTCGGGCCGCATCATCTCGCGGCAGACGAGCGACCTCGACTCGATCCGCGAGCTCCTGGACGGCGGGCTCAACGAGCTCGTGTCGGGTCTGCTGTACGGCGGGTTCACGCTCGTCGCGCTGCTGCTCCTCGACTGGCAGTCGGGTGTCATCCTCGTCGTCATGGGCATCCCGCTGCTGCTGCTCATGCGGTGGTTCTACCTGCGATCGCAGCTGGCGTACCGCCAGTCGCGCGTCGTCAGCGCGAAGGTCATCGTGCACTTCGTCGAGACGATGACGGGCATCCGCGCCGTGAAGGCGTTCCGCAAGGAGCCCCGCAACGACGACGAGTTCGGCGAGCTGTCGGGCCAGTACCGCGACGTCAACCTGCGCTCGATCCGCCTGTTCGGCACCTTCGAGCCCGGCCTCATGGCGGTGTCGGCGTTCTCGCTCGCGCTCGTGCTGCTGTGGGGCGGATTCCGGGTCGCGACGGGGGCGCTCGAGGTCGGCGTGCTGTTGGCCGCGGTCCTGTACGTCCGCAACTTCTTCTCGCCGATCGGGGAGGTCGCGTTCTTCCTGAACTCGTACCAGTCCGCGACGGCGGCGCTCGAGAAGGTGTCGGGGGTGCTCGAGGAGGAGCCGACGGTTCCCGACCCCGTGAACCCGGTCGACCTGTGGACCGCGCGCGGCCACGTGCACTTCGACGGCGTGACGTTCGGGTACAACGGCGAGCGCACAGTGCTGCCCGACTTCACCCTCGACATCCCGGCAGGCCAGACCATCGCCCTCGTCGGCACGACGGGAGCCGGCAAGTCGACACTCGCCAAGCTCGTGTCGCGGTTCTACGATCCGACCGTCGGCCGGGTGACGCTCGACGGCGTCGACCTGCGGTCGCTGCACCCGAAGGACCTTCGCCGCGCCATCGTCATGGTGACGCAGGAGGCCTACCTGTTCAGCGGGTCGGTCGCCGACAACATCGCGCTCGGCAAGCCGGATGCGACGCTTGAGGAGATCAAGGCGGCGGCGCGCGCCGTCGGCGCGGACTCCTTCATCGAGCAGCTCCCGGACGGCTACGGCACCGACGTCAACAAGCGCGGCGGTCGCGTGTCGGCGGGTCAGCGCCAGCTGATCTCGTTCGCGCGCGCGTTCCTGGCCGACCCCGCGGTGCTCATCCTCGACGAGGCGACGGCGTCGCTCGATATCCCGAGCGAGCGCCTCATCCAGGACGCGCTGCAGACGCTCCTGGCCGACCGCACGGCGATCATCATCGCGCACCGCCTCTCGACGGTCGCGATCGCCGATCGCGTGCTCGTCATGGAGTACGGCCGCATCGTCGAGGACGACAGCCCCGCGCACCTCATCGGCGGCACGGGCAAGTTCGCCCGGCTGCACGCCGCCTGGCGCGAGTCGTTGGTCTGACCCGGTTCTCGCGGATGGATGTCGCGGCCCGCGCTTCGGCGCCGGGCCGCGGCATCCCTCTGCGTGACCTCGGTCGGAGAATCAGGCCTTCGTCGGAGGATTGAGGCGGAATGCTCCGACGAGCGACCATTCCTCCGACGTCACGCCGCTCGGTGCGCGCCGGCGGCGATCGCCCGAGCGATCGTGCGCTCCACACTCGGCCAATCGTGGATGACTTGCGCGTAGGTGAAGCGCAGGACGGTATAGCCGCGCAGGATGAGCTCGGCGTCGTTCGCGACATCCTGGGTCCGCTGCGCCGACGTGGAGTGGTTCGCGAAGCCGTCGATCTGGACCACGAGCCGCTCCCCGATGAGCAGATCGACCCGGTGTCCGGCGAGCACGATCTGCTGACGGATCGGGATGCCCCACGGTGTCAGTCGAACCAGGACGAGCGTCTCGAGGCCTGAATCCGACAATCCGTTGATGCTCTGCGCGCACTCCCTTGCTGCGACCGACGTCCATCTGACGCGCCGGAGGGCGTCGACGGAGAGACGCTCTCGGCGAACGGCCGACTCCCAGATCACAAGGGCGGACTCCCGCGTCACGCATCCGGAGATGTGGGCGAGTGCGTTCTCGGGAGAGTCGACCAGCTGTCGCGCGGGAGCCGGTGCGATCGAGCGGCGCCAGTGCACCACTGTGTCGTCGTCTTCGGCGAGCTGCGGTGCGCGTGCGTGGGGATTGACCCAGAGATGGGGCTTCTCGTCCACCTCCTCCGGAATCCACCATCCGTTTCGGCGGGCGAGTGAGATGCAACTGACACGCGCGCCCGTGCTCGCGGCCTTGACGAGCAGGGAGTCCGCGCTGTCGGTCGCGAGCCACTGACGACGGACGACGCTGACCGCGCCCGCTGCGATCGCCTGGCGCTGCGCAGAGGCGCCGAATCCGGCGGATGTCGCCGTTTCGCGGTGGGCGATGCCGTCCCGGGTGCCGAGCCATTCGGAGATGTCCATCCGCCCACGGTGCGACGGCTATCGAGGCGCGCGTGGCAGAACCCTGGAGGTTGTGGATGCGCGGGCGGTCCCGTGCCTTCGGGAGGAGAAGGCACGTCGGAGGAATCAGCCGACGTCGGAGCGATCGATCGGATTCCTCCGACGATGGCCGAATTCTCCGACTGGGCCCCGGCCCGGGCCGGGCTAGAGCCGGATCTCGGCGATGACCTCGCCGTACTCCGTCTCGCCGACGGGCGTGAACCCGACGCGCTGGAAGAACGCCTCGGGGCCGCCCTCGCCGGCCTCGTAGATGACGTCGACGTGGTCCTTGCCGCGCTTGCGCGCCTCTTCGAGGAGCTTCTCCACGGCGAACCGGCCGACGCCGCGGCCCTGGTCGTCGGCGTCGACGTTGATGCGCCACAGCACGGAGCGGAAGTGCTCCTCCGGAGCGTCGTCGTCGAAGTTCGCGCTGACGAAGCCGACGACCTCGTCTCCGTCGAGCACGACACGCTGCCAGGCGGTCGCGGGGTTCGCGACGGCGCCGGCGACGGCGTAGGAGATGGGCGCGAGGAACTGTTCCTGGCCCGGCTTGAGAGAGAGGTTGTTGACGGCCACGATCGTGCTCGCCGACAGTTCCACAAGTCGCAGGTCACCCATAGCGCACAGGTTAGCGGGGATCAGCGGCATCCGGCACGCTCGAGTCCTGGTGCTACGGAGAAGTATCTCGATGTCAAGACAATTTGGCGCTTGCGATAGGCTGGGCCGGCGACCCGAACGGAGACTTCCTGGTGACCGAATCGACCATCATCTACACGCACACCGACGAGGCGCCCGCTCTCGCGACTGCGTCGTTCCTGCCGATCATCCAGGCGGTCACGCGCCCGGCCGACGTCACCGTCGAGACGCGTGACATCTCGCTCGCGGGGCGCATCCTCGCGGCCTTCCCGCAGAACCTCACCCCCGAGCAGCAGGTGGGCGACGCGCTCGCCGAGCTCGGCGGCCTCGCGACCCTGCCCGAGGCCAACATCATCAAGCTCCCCAACATCTCGGCCTCGATCCCGCAGCTCAAGGCCGCGATCGCCGAGCTGCAGAGCCAGGGCTACGACATCCCGGACTACCCGGACGAGGCGGACTCGATCGAGCAGAAGGACGTCCGCGCCCGCTACGACCGGATCAAGGGCTCGGCGGTCAACCCCGTCCTCCGCGAGGGCAACAGCGATCGCCGCGCACCGCTGTCGGTGAAGAACTACGCCCGCAAGCATCCCCACCGCAACAAGGCGTTCCCCGAGGGGTCGAAGACGCGCGTCGCGACGATGGGCCACGACGACTTCAAGAGCAACGAGAAGTCGTGGGTCGCTGCGCACGACGACGTCCTGACCATCCGCCACGTCGCCGCCGACGGCACCGTGACGGTGCTCAAGGACGGCCTCAAGGTGCTGCCGCGCGAGATCATCGACGCGACATTCCTGTCGGCCTCGGCACTCGACGCGTTCCTCGCCGAGACGCTCGAGACGGCCAAGGCCGAGAACCTCCTCTACTCCGTGCACCTCAAGGCCACGATGATGAAGGTCAGCGACCCGATCATCTTCGGCCACGTCGTCAAGGCGTTCTTCGGCGACGTCTTCGACCGCTACGGCGAGCAGATCGCCGAGGCCGGCCTCACCCCCAACAACGGGCTGGGCTCGATCCTCGCCGGCCTCGGCGGTGTCGAGGGCGGCGACCAGATCGCGTCCGCGATCGAGGCCGACCTGAAGCGCGGCCCGCGCCTGTCGTACGTCAACTCCGACAAGGGCATCACGAACCTGCACGTCCCTTCGGATGTCATCGTGGATGCCTCGATGCCTGCGCTGATCCGCAACGGCGGCAAGCTGTGGGGCGTCGACGGCGGCGAGGACGACACGCTCGCCGTCATCCCGGACTCGTCGTACGCCGGCGTCTACCAGGCCGTCATCGACGACGTGATCGCCAACGGCCCCCTCGACCCGACGACGATCGGCACGGTCCC
Source organism: Microbacterium alkaliflavum (assembly GCF_044325405.1). NCBI lineage: Bacteria > Bacillati > Actinomycetota > Actinomycetes > Micrococcales > Microbacteriaceae > Microbacterium > Microbacterium alkaliflavum. Next base: position 62,023 of record NZ_JBIQWL010000003.1, read on the forward strand.
CAACGTGGGTCTCATGGCGCAGGCGGCCGAGGAGTACGGCAGCCACGACAAGACGTTCGAGATCGCCGCGGCCGGCACGGTGCAGATCGTGGACTCCGAGGGCGAGGTCGTCATCGAGCACGAGGTGCAGCAGGGCGACATCTGGCGCGCGACCCAGACGAAGTACCTGCCCGTCGTCGACTGGGTGCGCCTCGCCGTCAGCCGCGCGCGCGCCACGGGTGCGCCGGCGGTGTTCTGGCTCGACGTCAACCGGTCCCACGACGCGCAGATCATCGCGAAGGTCTACCAGGCGCTCGCGACGCTCGACACCCACGGCGTGCAGATCACGATCCTCGCGCCGGCAGAGGCGGCGCGCTACACGCTCGCGCGCCTCCGCCACGGTCTCGACACGATCTCGGTCACCGGCAACGTGCTGCGCGACTACCTCACCGACCTCTTCCCGATCCTCGAGGTCGGCACGTCGGCCAAGATGCTCAGCATCGTGCCGCTCCTCGCCGGCGGCGGCCTCTTCGAGACCGGCGCGGGGGGCTCGGCACCGAAGCACGTGCAGCAGCTCCTCGAGGAGGACTACCTGCGCTGGGACTCGCTGGGCGAGTTCTTCGCGCTCGCAGCGTCGCTCGAGCACCTCGCGGGCTTCACCGGCAACGCCAAGGCGCAGGTCCTCGCCGACACGCTGGACGCCGCGACGGGCACGTTCCTCGAGAACGACAAGTCGCCGGGCCGCGCCCTCGGCACGATCGACAACCGCGGCAGCCACTTCTACCTCGCGCTGTACTGGGTGCAGGAGCTCGCGAAGCAGGATGCCGATCCCGAGCTCGCCGCCGTGTTCGCGCCCGTCGCCGAGGCCCTCGCGGCGCAGGAGCAGACGATCGTCGACGAGCTCCTCGCGGTGCAGGGCTCGCCCGTCGAGATCGGCGGCTATTACCACCCCGACACGGAGCTCGTGAGCACCGTCATGCGCCCGTCGGCGACGTTCAACGGGGTCATCGACGCGCTGCGCTGAGTCTCCGAGACGGGAGAGAAGAGCGGATGCCCCGACCCGGGGCATCCGCTCTTCTCATTCCGCCTCCCGCACGACCGCGACGGCTCCGGCGGGCAGGGCCAGGCTGCCGGTCACGGGGGTCGATCCCACGAGTTCGTACCCGCTCGCCGGGAGGACGGCATCCGTGTCGCCGTGGTTGATGAGGAACAGCCAGGATGCCTCGCGGCCGACCCGTCGCAGGGCCTCGACGCCCGCCACGACGGGCACGTTCGCGCGGACTCCGGATGCCGCAACGACGCCCTCGACGAGGTCCTCGAAGCCGTCGCGGAGGTCGGCCGAGACGTACCAGGCCTCGCCCGCGCCGACCCGCCGCCGCGTGACGGCGGGAAGCCCCGCGAGCGGACCCGTGGCGTAGGCGTCGACGATCTCGGCGTCGACGGCGCGCAGGCGCTCGGTCCAGTCGACCGCGACCGCGCCGGAGGCGAGCACGACCTCTTCTCCCTCGAGCAGCGGCGCGAGTTCCTCGCCGAACACGCCGACGAGTTCGCGGAACGCGCCCGGGTAGCCGCCCGTGCGCACGCGGTTCTCCTCGTCGACGATGCCCGACAGGTGCCCGATCACCACCGTGGTGCCGGCAGCGGCGGCATCCCCGATCCGCTCCGCGAGGGCGTCGTCGACGGCGTACAGGCCGGGCACGACGAGGAGGTCGTAAGCCGTCACGGAAGCAGACGGCGCGACGACGTCGGGCACGAGCCCGCGGGCCGAGAACGCTTCGTGCCAGCGCCGGCCGGACAGCTCGATGGGGTAGCCGTTGTGCGGCTTCTCGCCCTCTTCCCACGCCCACTTCGCGGGGATGTCGGCGAGGATCGCGACACGTGACGGCTCGACGAGGCTGCCCGCGACTTCGCCGAGGCGATCCAGGATGCCGCCGAGCCGCACGACCTCGCGCCACTGCGCCGTGTCGGTGCCCGCGTGCGGCACGAGCGCGGAGTGGTATTGCTCGACGCCCGACGCCGAGGCGCGCCACTGGAAGAACAGGGCACTGTCCGAGCCGTGCGCGAGGTGCTGCACGGCATCGCGGATCGCCTCGCCCGGAACCTTCGGCGCGTTCCGGCGCTGCCAGTTGACCGCGCTGATCGACTGCTCCATCACGAGCCATGGCTTCGTGCGGTCGAGCCCGCGGGCGCGCGACGCGACGAACGCCAGCTCGCGTTCACGGTGAGGATCGGCCGCCTTCGTGTAGTGGTCGATCGCCACGACGTCGAGGTCGTCGGTCCACTGGGCGTAGTCGGCGACGCTGCCTCCGACGTCGAGCATGAGGTTCGTCGTGATCGGCGTCTCGACACCCGCGGCCCGCAGGGCGTCGCGCTCGCGGCGGAACTGGCCGAGATGCGCGTCGGAGGCGAACCGATCGAACGCGAGCAGCATCGACGGGTTGTGGCCCGACTCGCTCGCGAGCGGTGCGACGACGTCGTCGAACGTGCGATACCGCAGGCCCCACACGGCGGTGCCCCACGCACGGTTGAGGGCGTCGATCGTGCCGTAGCGCTCGCGCGTCCAGACGCGGAACGCGTCGGACGATGCGTCGCAGTAGCAGAGCCGGTTTCCGCCGCCCAGCTCGTTGCTCACGTGCCACATGCGCACGGCGGGATGCGCGCCGTAGCGCTCGCCGAGGCGGCGCGCGATGCGCGTCGAATACTCGTGCCAGGTCGGGTTGCTCGCGCACCAGCCCAGCCGGCCGCCCGGGTGATACCGGATGCCGTGGCGATCCACCGGGATGATCTCGGGGTGCGCGCGGTGCAGCCACGTCGGGGGAGCCGCGGTCGGAGTCGCGAGGTCGATGCCGATGCCGCCCTCGTGGAGGAGGCCGATCACCTCGTCGAACCAGTCCCACTCCCACACGTCGTCGTCGACCTCGAGGAACGCCCACGCGAAGACGCCGAGCGTCACGGTGTTGACGCGCGCTTCGCGCATGAGCGCGACATCCTCCCGCCAGACGGGCGGGTCCCACTGCTCGGGGTTGTAGTCGCCGCCGAACAGCAGCCGGCCGCCGAACAGCGGCTTCCCGCCGCCGAGCGGAAGCCCGCCGTCGAACAGCAGCCGGTCGTCACCGAAGAGCGGCTTCCCGCCGCCGGCCAGAAGCCCGGTCACGCGACGGCCCGGTGCACCGCCGAGGAGAGCGGATGCTGCGGCGACAGGTCGGCCAGCGCGAGGGCGCCGTCGATGCCCTCGCCGAGCGGCGCGACGAGGGTGACGTCGTACCGGTCGCGCGTCAGCTCGGCGGCGAACGCGTCGTGCAGGCGCGGCGAGCGGAAGACGCCTCCGATCGCGCAGACGGTGAAGCGCTCGTCGTCGTGGCGGCGCACGTTGTTCAGCGAAGCCGACACGCTGTGCGCGAGCTCGCGCGCCGCACGATCGCTGATCGACTGCGCCACGGGGTCACCCTCCGCCGCGAGCCGCGCCACCTCGGCGGCGAACGACGCGACGATGCGCACGCGGTCCTCCGCGGCCTGGAGGTCGATGTAGGCGAACGGCAGGTCGGGCCACAGGGCGCGCACGGGATCGGTGAGGGCCGTCCGCGGACCCCGTCCGTCGTAGGCGCGCATAACGGCGTCGAGCGCCTCGCGCCCGATCCAGTATCCGCTGCCGGCGTCGCCCATGATGTAGCCCCACCCGTCGACGCGGGAGACGGCATCCTGTCCCACAGCGAGAGTCACGACACCCGTCCCGGCGGCCACGACCGCGCCGCGCGCGTCGCCGAGCGCGCCGAGGAACGACGTCGTCGAGTCGTGCGCGAGCGACGCGGCGCGCACGCCCGTGTCGCGCACGAGCGAGAGCAGCAGTGCGGCGTCGGCGTCGCGATCCGTGAGGCCCGAGATGCCCGCCGTGACGATGTCGGGCGTCGACCCCGTGCGCGCGATCGCACCGTGTACGACGTCGGCGAGCTGCGGCAGCAGCGGCTCATGCGTGTCGATTCCCCGGAAGACGACGTCGGCGCCCTCCACCCGCACCTTCATGCCCGTCTGGCCCGCGTCGATCGCGAGCACCTGCATGCCGGTCATCGCAGCTCCCCACCGCTCATGACTGAATAGACCTCGCGGAGGTAGGCCCCCGCGGGTTTCCCGTAAGGGCAATAGTCGTCGTTCGACGCCGCTTCGCCCAGGGGGTGGAGCGCCGCGGGCCAGTCCCACAGCATGAATCCTTCGACCCACGGCCGACGCGCACACGCCTCGAACATGGCCCGATACCAGCGCAGCTGCTCGTCGCCGGAGGGCTCGCCCGCGAGGGTCCAGTCGTTGGGGCGCTGCGCCGAGCCGACGCGACTGGGGCAGCCCGCCTCCATGAAGATGAAGGGCTTCCCGGATGCCTCGACGACGGCCTCGATGCGATCGAGCTCGCGCTCCCACGCGTCTGAGGGGTAGTAGCCGCTCGACGAGACGACGTCGACGGCGTCCCACCAGGTGAGGCGGTCCTCCTGGTACTTGTCGCAGTTGTAGGTGACGAGGCCCGAGTACACGCCGCGCAGCTCGGCGATGAGGGCACGCCACTCCGCCTCGCGGGCGTCGGCGCGCACCATCTCGCAGCCGATGCAGAGCATCTCGCAGCCCTCGGCTTCGGCGAGCTCGGCGGCGTGCAGGAGGAACAGGCGGTACGACGCGAACCATTCGCCCCACGTCGGCTCGCCCGGCACGTCCTGGTCGAAGAAGCCGATGTGCGCCCGCCACGTGCCGTCCCCGCAGTTGACGACGGGCTTGAGGCACACTTTGAGCCCGAGGCGCTTGGCCTCGCGGATCGCCCACACGATCTCGTCGTCGGTCACGGTCGGCGGCTCGTCGAACGGGATCGCGGTGCTGAACGGCGTCGCCTGCACCGCCGCGTAGGCGAGTGCTGTCCAGGTGACGCCGTGCTCGGTCATCGCGGCGAGGGATGCCTCCGCCTCGGGCGTCGCCCAGGTGCCGCGTGTGCCGACCCACCCCCATGTCATGCCGCAGACGGGTCCCCCCGGAAGGCTCATCGCACCACCAGCTGGTTCGCACTGCGCAGCACCTCGGGCGCCGAGACGCGGTCCAGGTCCAGATCTCCCGAGTGTCGGATCAGGATGCCGGTGCTCTCACCGGGCAGCAGCGTGACGAGCCCGTCGGACGCGACGGCGGCCGGGTCGAGCTTGTCGGCGAGGATCGTCAGGTCGCGCACGAGGCCGCGGGCCGTCACCGTGACGAGCGTGCCGCCGTCGACGGCCGACGTCGCGACCGCGAGGTCGGCGGCGCCGAGTGCCGAGTCGCGCGGCTCGGCGAAGAACCACTCGCCGCGCACGCCGTCGATCTCGGCGACGACGAGCTCGGCCGCGGCCTCGCCGGCCGTGGCCGAGGTGGCGTCGAGCACGACGGCGGTCGTGCCGCGCGCGGCGACCTCGAGCGAGGCATCCATCCCCGCGATCACCGCGCCGTCGAACGCGAGACGGCGCACCCGGAGCGTGCCCGTCCAGGCCTCGCCGGTGTCGTTGGAGACGATCGCGGCGAGGCCGCCGTCGCGCGGCTGGATCGTGACGAGCCGCGGCGCAAAGGCCTTCCTCAGGCCGTAGAAGAGGGGCTTCGGCCGCTCGTCGCCGTCGATCGCGGCCCACGACGTGACGGGCCAGCAGTCGTTGAGCTGCCACACGATGGCGCCCTGCGTGTGCGGTGCCCACGAGCGGAAGTGCTCGAGCGCCGTGCGCACGGCGATCGCCTGGTTGAGCTGCATCGCCCAGTGCCAGGTCTCCATGTCCTCCGGCAGGCGGAAGTGCGGGAGCAGCCCGTTCGTGAGCTTGGTGTTCCCCTCCATGGCCTTCTGGTGCACGATCATGCCCGGCGACTCGGGGGTCAGCGGCGCGTCCGAGACGGAGCGGACGAGCGTGGTCCACGCCGGCGGTCCCTGCCAGCCGAACTCGGCCACGAACCGCGGCCGGTGGTCGCGGTAGGTGTGCCAGTCCCGGCGGTTCCACTGCTCCCACAGGTGCATCGAGCCGTGCAGCTCGTCGTTGGGGTGAGGCCCGGTCTGCGCCGCACCGTCCCAGCCCATGCCGGGGCTGAAGGGGCTGCCCGGCGCGTAGGGCACGTGCGGGGCGAGCTCGCCGACGAGGGCCGGGAAGAGCTCGTAGTAGTAGTGGGCGCCCCACGTCTTGCCGTCGAGGCGGAGCTTCCAGCCCCAGTCCTCGTAGCCCCAGAGGTTCTCGTTGTTGCCCGTGAGTAGCACCAGAGCGGCGTGGTGCCCCAGCCGCACGATGTTCTCGCGGGCCTCCGCCTCGACCTCGGAGCGGAGCGGCTCCTCCTCGGCGTATGCGGCGCACGCGAACAGGAAGTCCTGCCAGACGAGCAGACCCAGCTCGTCGGCGAGCTCGTAGAAGTCGTCGGACTCGTACAGCCCGCCGCCCCAGACCCGGATGAGGTTGAGGTTCGCGTCGAGCGCCTGGTCGAAGCGACGCCGCAGGCGGTCGCGCGTGATCCGCACCGTGAGGGCGTCGTCGGGGATCCAGTTGGCGCCCTTCACGAACACCGGCTGGTCGTTCACGACGAGCGTGAACGGCGTGCCCGACTCGTCGGGCGTCGTGTCCCACCGCACGTCGCGGAAGCCCACCACTCGGTGCGTCGCATCCAGCGGCTCCGGGCCGTCGCCGTGCAGCCGCACGTCGACCACGTACAGCGGCTGCTCGCCGTAGCCCGCGGGCCACCAGCGCTCGGCGGCGGACAGCTGGAGCCGCACCCGCGCCCGGTCGCCGTCCAGTTCGGCCGTGGCGGAAGGCAGGATGCCGTCGCCCAGCCCGGGGCCGTTCACGGCGACGCTGACGAAGAGGGGAGCGGATGCGGCATCCCCCGCCCGTTCGATCGTCACGTCGACCTCGATCGTGCCGCCCTCACCGGCCGGTGTCGCGACGACGCGCGTCTGCGCGAGGCGCGCCAGAGACCACGACTCGAGCCCGACCGGCTTCACGATGCCGCTCGTGTAGGTCGCGATGCCCCAGTCCCACCCGAAGCTGCACGCCGACTTGCGGAGGGCGTCGTAGGGGAGGGGATAGGGGCGCTGGCGCACGCCGAGCGCGACGCTCTGCTCGTTGGCGTAGCGGATCGGCGACCGGAACCGCACGACGAGGTCGTTGGGGCCCTCGACGAGCGCGTCGCGCACGTCGAACCGGTACGACCGGTGCTGGTTCGCCGTCGATCCGATCCCGCGGCCGTTGAGGCTGATCGCCGTGACGGTGTCGAGGCCTTCGAACACGAGGTCGGTGCGGTCGGCGTCGTCGGGCGCCCAGTCGAACCTCGTCGCGTAGGTCCAGTCGACGAGCCCGATCCACGCGAGCGCCGACTCGTTGTCGTCGAGGAACGGGTCGGGGATGCGGCCTGTGGCGAGAAGATCGGTGTGCACGCATCCGGGCACGGCAGCGTCGAGCGTGACGCCGACGAGGTCGTCGCGCACGGGCCCCGAGGCCGCGTGCAGGGTCCAGCCGTCGTGAAGCGGGCGGCGGGTGAGGGTCACTTGACTGCTCCGGAGGTCAGGCCGCGGTAGATCCACCGCTGCAGGAGGAGGAACGCGATGAGCGTCGGGATGATGACGAGGATCGTGCCGGCGGCGATGACCTCCCACTGCGCGCCGAACGGTCCCTTGAACCGGAACAGCGACGTCGAGATGAGGCCCTCGCTGGGCAGGTAGAGGAACGGCGCGTAGAACTCGTTGTACACCGCGATGCCCTTGATGATCACGACGGTCGCGATCGCGGGTCGCAGGAGCGGAAGCACGATGCGCCAGTAGATCGTCCACCGGTTGGCGCCGTCGATCATGGCGGCCTCGTCGAGCGAGATCGGGATCGACTGCATGAACTGGATGAACAGGTAGAGCGCGATGACGTCGGTGCCCATGAACAGCAGGATCAGGGCGGCCTTCGTGTCGTAGAGCCCGAGTCCGTTGACGAGCTGGAAGGTCGCGACCTGGCTCGTGACGCTCGGGATGAGCGTCGCGACGAGGAAGAGGCCCATGACGAGCTTCTTGCCGCGGAAGGCGAACCGGTCGAGGGCGTAGGCCGCCATCGTGCCGATGAACACCGTGCCGGCGAGCGAGACGACGAGCACGATCGTCGTGTTGACGAAGCCCTCGAGCATCTTGCCGCTCGTGAACGCCGTGACGAAGTTGTCGAAGTTGAGCCAGCTCGACGGCGGGGCGAACGGTCCGGTGGTGCCGTACTCCTGCTTGGTCTTGAAGCTCGCGAACAGCAGCACCGTGAGCGGGAGAAGCGTGACGATCGCCGCGACGACGAGGCTCGTGTACTTCGCGGTCTGGGCGCTCATCGAGCGCACGCGCATGCCGAGCGTCAGACCGCCGACCGGGCCGCGAGGAGCGGGCGGCTTACCCGTCGTGATGGTCTCCGTGAGGGTCATGTCAGGTCCACCTTCTCGTCGGGGAACAGTTTTCGCTGGACGAAGGTGACGACCAGCACGATTGCCAGCAGCACGACCGCCATCGCCGAGGCGAGCCCCACCTGCCTGAAGCTGAACGCCGTCTGCAGGGTCTGGATGACGAAGGTCGACGACCCGTTGGCGCCGCCCGTCATGATGAACGGGATCTCGAAGACCGACAGGCTGCCGGCGATCGCGAGGATGAACGACAGCCCGATGACGCGGCGGATGCCGGGGAAGATGATCGCCCAGAACTGCTGCCAGCGGCTCGCGCCGTCGAGTTCCGCAGCCTCGTAGAGGTCGTGCGGGATCGACTGGATCGCGCCGAGGAACAGCACGAAGTTCATGCCCGTGTACCGCCAGACCGAGGTGCCTGCGAGCGACCAGTTGACGATGTCCGGGTCGCCCAGCCAGTGCGGCGGGTCGGCCACGCCGAACCACGACAGCACCGTGTCGAGCGTCCCACCCGGCTGGAACAGGTAGAGGAAGACGAATCCGATCGCGACCCCGTTGATGAGGTACGGGAAGAACAGGATGCCGCGGAAGAGGCTCGAGAATCGCGTCGAGAAGCTGAGGATCGTCGCGAAGTACAGCGCGATCGCCATCTGCGCGAACGACGCGAAGAAGTAGTACAGGCTCACGAAGAAGACGCTGAAGATCTTCGGATCGGTGAAGACCTCGATGTAGTTGTCGAGCCCGACGAAGTTCTTCGTGCGGTCGATGCCGTCCCAGTCGGTGACGCTGTAGTAGAAGAGGTTGACCGCCGGCCAGTAGGTGAACAGCAGCAGCAGTCCGAGCGCCGCCGCGAGGAACAGCCACGGCGTCAGCCCCTTGACGAAGGCGCGCCGGCCCGAGACGAGCGGGCGGGCCCCGCCGGTTCCTTGGATCGCTCCGCGGAACCGGCGGGACTCGACAGCCGGTGAGAGGACGGCAGGCGCTCCGGCCGGAGCCCCGCCGGGTGAGGTGATCGACATAGTCCTGCCGTCCTTTCCGTCAGCCTGCGAGCTTCTGCACGGCCGCGCCCCACTGGTCGTTGAGCTCGGCGAAGTAGCTGTCCTTGTCGCCATCGGCGGCGCCGCGGGCGATGTCGATGAGCTTCTGGCGGTACAGCGGGCCGTAGAGGTCGACCTTCGACTCGTTCGCCGTGTCGGCCAGGAGGCTCTCCGAGCCGGCGGGTGCGGCCTTGATCTCGAGGAGCTGTACTCCGGCGTCGGAGAAGTCCTGGAGGTTCTTGGGCAGCGGAGCATCCTTGACCGACGAGATCATGCCCTGCGTGTCGGTGTAGCCCGACTCGTTGACCACCCACTGGATCCACGCCCACGCGGCGGCCTTCGCCTTGGAGAACTTGCTCACGGCGAGGTTGTAGTCGCCGCCGATGACGGCGGACTGCGTGCCCTCGACGTTTGCGGGGAACGCCATGTAGCCGATGTCGTCGGCCGAGCCGCCGTTGTCGGTGGCCGCGGCCTGCATCTGCGAGATGGCCCACGAGCCGAGCGGCATCGTCGCGATCTTGCCCGTGCCGAGGTCGACCTTCGACTGCTCCCAGTTGGTCGTCAGCGGGTCCTCCTCGGTGAGGCCGGCAGCGACCGTGTCGTAGGTGAGCGAGTCGATCGCGTAGATGTCGGTTCCCTCGGTCCACGGCGCCTTGTCGTGCGCGAGGGTCATGTTGGCGTCGTCGTCGTTCGTGATGGCGCCGAGGTTGCCGAAGCTCTGCGTGAGCGGCCAGCCATCCTTGTAGTTCGTGTACATCGGGATGGCGTCGGTCTTCGACTTGATCTGCTGGAGGTCGTCGAGCCACTCGGCCTCGGTCGTCGGGAGGGTCGAAAGGCCTGCCTTCTCCCAGACCTTCTTGTTGTAGACGATGCCGTTGGCGTTGCCGCCCCAGGCGATGCCGTACTGCGTGCCGTCGTAGCTCGCGGCCGGGAGGAACCGGTACGTGTCCTCGAAGTCTGCGGTCTTGCCGAGCGGCTCGAGGAACTGCGAGAACTGGTCCGGCTGGATCGCGGGGATGCCGACGACGTCGCCGAAGTTGTTCGTGCTCATGCGCGTGAGCATCTCGTTGGAGTAGTCCGTGATGCCCTCGAACGTCACGTCGACGTCGGGGTACTTCTTCTGGAACTCCTTCTTGTATTCGTCGAACGTGCCGTCCTGGATCAGGTCGGTGCGCCACGTGACGACCTTGATGTCGCCCTTCACGTCGCCGTCGATCGTGTCGTCGGCGGAGCCGGCGCTCCCACCGGCGCAGCCACTGAGCGCGAGGCCCGCCACGGCCGTGAGCGCGAGGGCGGCGATTGCCTTCCTTGCCATGTTGTCTCCTGTCAGGTTCACCCTTGAACTCCGGATGCGCGGGGGACCGCCGCATCGTCGCGCGGGTTGTCGCAGGAGCAGGCTACGCACGCCTCGGCGCGGTTTGCAAGCAGGAAATGACAGCGCTGTCTTGTCTTGTCCGATCGCATTTTGCTCTATGAAAAATGGTGTTCATCAGGGATTTGATGTGAGACTGTTCCAGGATGCTGCGCCAGATGTCTGCATAATGTCCTACGTCGTCATCCAAGCGTTTCGATGCTAGGCTGAGCGCACTCCGAGGAAGGAGGGCGACCGATGACGGTGCAGAACAGGGCCACACTCGACGACGTCGCGCGTCTCGCGGGCGTCAGCTCGAAGACGGTGTCGCGGGTCTTCTCGAGCCGCGAACTCGTCGCTCCCGAGACGGTCGAGCGGGTGCTCGCGGCCGCCAAGCGCCTGCGATTCCGCCCCAACACCCTCGCCCGCAGCCTGCGCAGGGGAGGCGCGACGAACACCTTCGGCTTCATCATGGGCGAGCTGAACAACCCCTTCTACTACAAGGTCGCCGCCGGCATCGAGAAGGAGCTCGCGGCGAACGGCTTCGCGCTCGTGGTCGCCACGACCGACGACACCGCCGAGGGCGAAGAGCGGGTCGCGGACGCCCTCCTCGCGCAGCGCATCGCCGCGCTCCTGCTCATCCCCGTCGCCGACGATCAGTCGTATCTCGAGGGCGAACGGCAGCTCGGCACGCCCGTCATCGCGATCGACCGTCCCGCGCGCAATCTCGTCGCCGACTCGATCGTGCTCGAGAACAGGCGCGGTGTGTACGACGCGACGATGCGCCTGCTCGCCCGCGGTCATCGCCGCATCGGCTACATCTGCAACCCGGCGTCGGTCTACACGCAGTCCGAGCGCCTCCGGGGCTATCGCGACGCGCTCGCCGCCCACGGCATCACCGACGGCGCGCAATGGGAGCGGCTCGTCGACGACATGAGCATCCAGCCCGACGGCATCGTCGACGAGCTTCTTTCGGGCCAGAACGCGCCGACGGCGCTCATCACGGGCAACAACCGCGTCACCGTGGGGGCACTCCGCGTGCTCCGCGACCGCCACGACGACGGCACCACGGCGCTCGTCGGCTTCGACGACTTCGACACCGCCGACGTGCTCGGCGTCACGGTCGTCTCGTACGACCCGATCGAGCTCGGCCGGCGGGCCGCGATGCTCGCCCTGGAGCGCATCGGCGACCCGTCGGGCTTCACCCGCCAGATCGAGCTGCCCACCTGGATCGTCGAACGCGGCACGGGCGAGCGCCCGCCGCCGGAGGAGAGTGCATGACCGCCTGCTTCACCCACCTCCAGTCGCACGACGTCTCGGTGCTCGTCGAGCACCGGCCGCGCGGGCTGCCCCGCGTGCTGCACTGGGGTGCGGCGCTCGGCGCGCTGCGAGGCGACGACGCCGCCGCGCTCGCGCGGGGCGTGAGCCGCCAGTCGCCTCCGGGCACTCTCGACGCCGCGTGGCAGGTGACCGTCTCGCCCGCCGAGGGCGACGGCTGGACCGGGCGACCCGGTGCGCAGCTGCGCCGAGCCGGCGTCCTGCACCACGCGAGGTGGACCGAGACGGGCCGCACCGCGACCGACGCCGACCTGACCGTCACGGCGAGGGATGCGGCATCCGGTCTCGTGCTCTCGATCCGGCTGTCGATCGAGGCCGGGGGAGTCGTCTGGGTCGAGCACGCGCTGCGCCATGAGGGTGAGCGGGATGCCGAGCCCGTCGAGGTCGAGTGGCTCGAAGCGTGCCTCCCCGTGCCGACGACGACCGACACCCTGACGACGTTCGACGGTCGCTGGACTCGGGAGAAGCGTCCCGTGACGACGGCCATGCCGGCGGGGTCGACGGTGCGGCAGTCGCGCCGCGGCCGCCCGGGCCACGACGCCCCGACGATGCTGATCGCGTCGGAGCACGCCCCGCTGTGGCAGGCGGGCCGGGCGTGGGCCGCGCACGCGGCGTGGTCGTCAGACGTCACGTACCGCGTCGACCGGGTGACCGACGCCGTGACGCTTCTCGGCGCCGGCGAGCTGCTTCGTCCCGGCGAGGTCGTGCTCGCGCCGGGCGACGAGTACGTCGCGCCGCGCGTCGCGTTCTCGTGGACCTCTGCCGGCCTCGACGGCCTCGCCGCGCGCACCCACACGTGGCTGCGGGCGCGGGCGCAGCATCCGTCGTCCCCTCGCCCCCTCGTGCTCAACACGTGGGAAGCGGTGTACTTCGATCACGACCAGGAGCGGCTGCTCGCGCTCGCCGAGCGCGCGGCCGAGGTGGGCATCGAGCGGTTCGTGCTCGACGACGGGTGGTTCCGGGGGCGCCGAGACGACACGACGAGCCTCGGCGACTGGGTCGTCGACGCCGACGTGTGGCCCGACGGTCTCGTGCCGCTCGCCGACCGCGTGCACGACCTCGGCATGCAGTTCGGGCTGTGGTTCGAGCCCGAGATGGTGTCGCTCGACTCGGACGTCGCGCGCGCCCACCCCGAGTGGCTCCTCCACGATCCCGGTCACCTCGACCACGAGCGCGAGCTGTCGTGGCGCACGCAATACGTGCTCGACCTGGCGAACCCCGATGCCTACGCCCATGTGCTGGGGCAGATCGACGCCGTCGTCCGCGAGGTCGGCGTCGACTTCATCAAGTGGGACCACAACCGCGACCTCGTCGAATCCACGCACGAGGGGCGCCCCGGCGGGCATCTTCAGATGCGCGCGGTCTACCATCTCATCGCGGCGCTCAAGGAGCGGCATCCCGCCCTCGAGATCGAGTCGTGCTCGAGCGGCGGCGCGCGCACCGACCTCGGCATCCTCGACGTGTGCGACCGAGTATGGGCGAGCGACTCCAACGACCCCGTCGAGCGGCAGGACATCCAGCGCTGGACCGGCCTGCTGCTGCCGCCCGAGCTCGTCGGCGCGCACGTCGGGCCGACGACCTCGCACAGCTCGGGGCGCACGACGGCCCTGTCGTACCGCATGGCGACGAGCCTCATGGGATCGGCGGGGTTCGAATGGGACATCCTCGAGTGCGACGAGAGCGAGACTGCGGCCCTCCGGCGATTCGGTGACCTCTACAAGGAGCTGCGCCCCGTGGTGCACACCGGGCGCGTCGTGCACGCCGACCTCCGCGACCCCGCCTGGCGGGTCACCGGATACGCGACACCGGATGCCTCGGTCGTGGTCGTCGCGACGGTGGCGAGCCTCGAAGACGCGCGGGCCGAGCGGCTGCGCCTGTCATGGCTCGACCCCGAGCGCCGCTACTCCGCGCGGGTCCGCACCGAGATCGGGGCCGCGGAGTACGGGTGGATCGCCCCGGAGTGGTTCACGTCGGGCGGCGTCGAGCTGCCGGGCCGCGTGCTCGCCGAGGTGGGCCTCCAGCTGCCGACGCTGTGGCCCGTGCAGGCCTTCGTGCTGCACGTCACGGCGCTCGACTGACGGCGCTCGGTCGGAGGATTCGACCGTTTTCGGACGGATCGGCCAGGATTCTCCGACAACGGTGGAATCGTCCGACGGGCGTCACACCCGGTCGCGGAGGAAGCGCGCCTGAGCCTGCCACTGGTAGGCCTGGCCGCCCTCGTGGTCGTTGTGCGTGTAGACCTCGATGGCCTTGTCCGTCGCGCCGTAGCGGTTGAACGCCGCGAACACCGTCGAGGGCGGGCAGGTGAAGTCCATGAGCGCGACGGAGAACAGCGCGGGGGCCGTGGCGCGCGTCGCGAGGTTCGCGCCGTCGAAGTACGAGAGCGTGCGGAACACGCGCTCGTCGGCGCCGCGGTGCACCGACAGGTAGCGCACGACCTCCTGGTACGGGTCGCGGTCGGTGAGGCCGACGGCACGCTCGAAGTGGCAGAGGAAAGGCACGTCGGGCAGCACCGCGACGAGGTCGTCGCACAGGCCCGCGGCCGCGAGCGCGATGCCGCCGCCCTGGCTGCCGCCGGCGACGGCGACGCGCGCGGGGTCGACCTGGGGGAGCGTGCGCACGGCGTCGACAGCGCGCACGGCGTCCGTGAAGACGCGGCGGTAGTAGTAGTCGGCGGGGTCTTCGATGCCGCGGGTCATGAATCCGCTCGACGACGGTCCGGTGCCGTGCGGGTCGGGGGTCTCGCCGCCCGCGCCCCACATCGATCCCTGGCCGCGCGTGTCCATGAACAGGTGCGCGTACCCCGCCGAGGCCCAGCCGAGCCGCTCGAACGGCAGTCCGCGGCCGCCGCCGTAGCCGTTGAACTCGACGACGGCGGGGAGGGGATGCCGCGCCCCGGCCGGAACCAGCAGCCAGGCCTTGACCGGGTCCCCGCCGAATCCCGGGAACGTCACGTCGTACGCCTCGATCGTCGTGAGCGGCGTCTCGACGGGCACCACGACGGGCGCTCCGCCGGCGGCGCGCGACTCGGCGAGGGTCGCCGCCCAGAAGTCGTCGAAGTCGTCGGGTGCGGCGATCGTGGGGCTGTAGGTCTCGAGCTCGGCGAGCGGCAGATCGAAGCGGGGCACGGCGCCACGATAGGGATTGCGCGACTATCCGCGCAAACCGGCTCTCGAGGTCAGCTGTGGATCCAGACGTCGGTGCCCTTCGGGGCCCAGTTGTAGATCCACTGGGCACGCCACTCGGGCATGCCGACGCATCCGTGGCTCATCGTGTGGCCGAAGTTGTTGTGCCAATAGACGCCATGGAAGGCCTGGCCGCCGTTGAAGTACATCGGCCACTTGACGTTGGGCGTCGAGTACGTGCCGGTGATGTTGCCGGCCGCATCGCGGTTGAAGCCGTTCATCGTCTGCACGTTCGTCTTGTAGCCGATCGTGTAGTGGCCCGTGTAGGTCGGCGTGTTGCCCGCGCCGCTCGAGATGAGCCACGAGTCGACGACGTTGCCGTTCTCCTTGACGTACAGCCGCTGCTCGCTGAGGTCGACCTCGAGCATGCGAGCGAGGCTCGTCGTGGCGAACGGCACCTCGGTGACCGCCAGCTTGTAGACGGCGTTGCCGTCGGCGAGCTGGGCGGCGTAGGCGTTCGCGATGCCGTCCGTCGAGCCGAGCGCGCGCCCGACGACGCCGGCGGTGGGCGTGCTCAGGACGGTGCCCGAGGCGTTGACGATCGTCGTGGAGTTGACCGGTGCGCGGTCGATCGCCGCGGGGAGTCCGTCGACGGCCGGCTGGATGGCGCCGGCGTTCGCGCTGATGGTGAAGGTGCCGCGCTCGGCAGGAGTGACCGTCAGCCACGAGGCGACGGTCGTGCGGTCGATCGGGACGGTGCGCTCGTCGCCCACGTAGAAGCCGGCGCTGTCGAGCATGTTGTTGAGGATCGCCGCAGTGCCTTCGGCGACGTGGGTCGGCCCTTCGGGTTCGACCGGCGCCGTCGTGGCCGCCAGGTCGACCTTGGTGTCGCCCTTCGCGAACGCGTCGGTGAGCGCCGTCTGCACGGCCTGCACGTCGACGCCCTTGCCCTCGACCGCGGGCGTCACGACGTAGCTGGCGCTCGCCGGGTCGAACGAGATCGACGCGTTCGTCGGGTCGACGTACAGCGACGGCACGGCGGCGCGCAGCGCCGCGACGGCGGTGGCCGTGTCGAGCGTGATGTCGACGTCGGCGGGGGAGGCGAACCAGGAGGTGGGGTTCCACGCGGGATGCGACGCGAATGCCGCATCGGCGAGCGCGCGTGCGTCGACGGTGGCACCGAGGTCGGCGCCGGTCACAGCGACGTCCCCACCCTCTCCGGTCAGGACGATCGTCGTCTCGGCGAGGCGCTGGTCGATCGCGTCGGCGGCGGCGCCCGGCGTGAGGCCGCCGACGGACACGCCGGCGACGGCGGTCCCCGGCGCGATCAGCACCGCGGATGCCGCGGCCAGGCCGACGGCGACGGCTGCGACCGGGATGCCGATCCACAGCCACAGGCGGCGCTTCTTGGGTGCGGGCTCGGTCGGCGCCCACTCGTAAGAGGGCGGCGGAGCGTCGACGGAGTCGTCGGCGGGCGCGCCGATCCCGTCGTCGTCAGACGATCCCCCCGCGTCAGGCCTCGTGGCCAGATCGGTCATGCCAAACCCCCCGGCTTCCGAACATGCCATTCCATGGTAAGGGATGGCATATATCGACGGGGTAACGGACTGATCAGGTCCGATCAGGGGCTTCTCAGCCGGGCTGCTGGCTGCAGAGGTCCTCGAACCGCTGACTCGTCTCCTTGAAGGAGTCGCCGAGCGCCGTGAGCTCGTCGAGCTTCGAGACGTCTCCCTGGACGATGCCCTGCATGACCTCGGCCGTCTTGGCGAACATGGCCTGGAGATCGGGGAGGATGGCGGCGACGTCGTCGTTGGTGATCTGCGACGCTGCGGCGGAGATCTTGTCGGCGGCAGAGCGCATGGCGGCCACGACGGCAGCCGGGTCTTCAGTGGCGGCATCCGAGAATTCCCGCGTCGCCTGCGTGATCGTGTCCTGGATGAGCGAGCAGGCGTCGGCGACCGACTGCCCCTCGTCGCCGGGCGCGTCGGACGACGTCGGGGAGCTGCTCGCGGACGAGTCGGGCGTGGCGGTGCACGCGGTGAGGCCCAGTAGGGCGACGGCGGCGAGCGTGAGAGCGGCGATGCGGCGGTTCATGTCTCCTCCGCGCACCAGCCTAGGCGACGCGCCGTTTGTAACAAGTTTGTAAATGATCCATCCAAATTGCGGCGAGGGCTTGCGGAGAGGTTAGTTCGTAAGGTCTACTAACAAACATGTCCTCATCGGAAGCGCAGCGCGGCTCCAGCACCGTCGAGTCGTCGCACGCCCCCTCAGCGGTCGCGAACGGCCGCGCCTTCGCCCCCGGCCGCGCGCTGCGCCACGGCGGCAAGGTGCTGCCCGAGCACGCGCGAGGACACAACCGCTCGCTCGTGCTGCAGACCCTGTTCCACCAGGGGGCCATGAGCCGTGCCGACCTCTCCCGCGAGACGGGCCTGACCCGCGTCACGATCTCTGACCTCGTCGGCGAGCTGATCTCCGACGGCTTCGTCGCGGAGATGGGTGTGCGCGAGGCGTCCGGCCCCGGCAAGCCCGCCATGCTCGTCGACCTCGACCGCGCGGGCCACCGCATCATCGGCATCGACCTGTCGGAGAGCGACGAGTTCATGGGCGCGGTCCTGACGCTCGACGGCGACATCGTCGCGCGCCGCAACGTGCCCGTCCCCGCCGGTGCCGACGACGTCGTGCCCGCGGTCGTCGCGCTCGCCGCCGAACTCGTCGCAGACTCGCACGCCCCGGTCCTCGGCATCGGCGTCGGAACCCCGGGTGTCGTCGACGACCACGGCGTCATCCTCACGGCCCCCAACTTCGGCTGGGCCGGCTTCGACCTCGAGAGCGCGCTGCGCGACGCACTGAACCTTCCCGTCCTCGTCGCGAACGACGCGAACGCGGCGGTGCTCGCCGAGTACACCTTCGGCGGGGCCGGCGACGACGTGCTGCTCGTCAAGGTCGGCCGAGGAGTCGGCTCGGGCCTCCTCGCCTCGGGTCAGCCGATGCGCGGCGCCCACTTCGCCGCGGGCGAGATCGGCCACGTGACCGTCGGCACCGACGGTGGGCCCGTCTGCGTGTGCGGCAAGGTCGGATGCCTCGAGGCCTGGCTCGCCGTGCCCGCACTCTCGTCGCGGCTGGCCGCGGCATCCGGATCCTCCCGCGAAGGGATCCTCCGCGATGCCGGCACTCGCCTGGGCATCGCGCTCGCGCCCGTCGTGGGCGTGCTGGACGTGTCGGAGATCGTGCTCTCCGGCCCCACGGAACTTCTCGACGGACCTCTCGCGGAAGCGACCGTCGAGACCCTCCGCGCACGGACGCTCGCCGAGTTCCACGACGGCGTCCGCGTGCGGATGACGGAGCAAGGCCAGGACATCGTCCTGCGCGGCGCGGCCGTCATGGTCCTGTCGGGACAGCTCGGGGTCTCGTAGCACCGGCCCCGGCATCCCACACCCCCGGATGGGTCACCCGACCCCTCCACACCAAGAGAAAACGAAAAAGGAAGACACCATGAAGAAGACGCTCGGAGCGGTGGCGCTCCTCAGCGCCACGGCGTTCGTCCTCGCCGGCTGCTCGACCGGAGGCAACGCAGGCTCCACGGACAGCGCGGGCGCGGAGATCCGAGTCTGGCTCGTCGGCACCGACACGCCTCAGGACGCTCGTGACTACCTCAAGAAGACGTTCGAGGACGAGAACCCGGGCTCCACGCTGGTCATCGAAGAGCAGCAGTGGACGGGCCTCGTCGACAAGCTCACGACGAGCCTGTCGTCGAACGACAGCCCCGACATCGTCGAGATGGGCAACACGCAGGCTCCCGCGTTCACGTCGAGCGGCGCCCTGATCAGCCTCGAGGACATCAAGAAGGAGCTCGGCGGCAGCGACCTGCTCCCGGGCTTCGTCGAGGCGGGCTCGTGGGACGGCAAGATGTACGCGGCCCCCTACTACTCGGGCGCGCGCGTCGTGTTCTACAACACGAAGATGTACGACCAGGCCGGCGTCACGGTTCCCACGACGCTCGACCAGTACGTCTCGAACGGCACCACGCTCGCAACCGCGCTGCCGGGTGTCTCGGGTGTCTACTTCCCGGGCAAGGACTGGTACAACGCCCTTCCCTTCATCTGGGAGAACGGCGGCGAGATCGCCGTCAAGGACGGCGACAAGTGGGACGCGCAGCTGTCCAGCGACAAGTCGGTCAAGGGCCTCGAGCAGGTTCAGACGCTCATGACGAAGGCGTCGCTCGCGCCGAAGGACGGCGACGAGGCCAACGGCTGGGTGCCCTTCCGCACCGAGCAGGCCGCGACCTACTCGGCACCGAGCTGGGCGTACTGGTCGATCGTGGCCGACGAGGACAAGCAGCCCACCGCCGTCGCCGACACGACGGGGTACTTCGCCCTCCCCGGCATGAAGGAAGGCAGCACCGCGCAGGTGTTCGCCGGCGGCTCGAACGTCGGCATCTCGGCGAAGTCGAAGAACCAGGACCTCGCCAAGAAGGCCCTTGAGATCATGCTGAGCGACGACTACCAGACGATCCTCGCGAAGGCCGGCCTCGTGCCCGCCCTCACCTCGCTCGGCGACCAGGTCGCCGCCGCGACGCCCGAGCTCGCCAAGGTCATCGCCGCGGCCGCCGCCAACGCCAAGCTCACCCCCGCATCGCCGAACTGGGCCGATGTCGAGGCGAAGGGCATCATGCAGGACCTGTTCGTCAACATCGCGAACGGCGGCGACGTCAAGTCGCTCGCCGCGGACGCCGACAAGCAGATCGAGTCCATCCTCAACGGCTGATGCCGTTATGACGGGGCGCCCTGCGTGCGGGGCGCCCCGTCCCATGTCCGCCGGACGACAAGTCCGACACAATCTTCCTTGAGAGGAGGCGAGTCATGTCGACCATCTCAGTGCCGGAACGCACCTCGAGTGCGGCGGCGCCATCCGATCCCGGCCCCGCGAAGAAGCCGCGCCGGTTCCCCTGGGGGCCGCTCGCCCTGCTGACCCCCGCCCTCGCCATGCTCGTCGTGTTCATCGGCTGGCCGCTCGTCCAGCTCGTGATCATGTCGTTCCAGAAGTTCGGCCGCGCGCAGATCTTCGGCGCGCCTCCCGAGTTCGTGGGCCTCGACAACTACACCAAGGTCCTCACCGACCCCGAGTTCTGGGCCGTCCTCGGCCGCAGCATCGCCCTGTGCATCGTGAGCGTCGTCGCCACGATGGTGCTCGGCATCCTGATCGCGGTCATGGTGTCCAAGCTCGGGGTCGTCATGCGCACCGCCGTCTCGGTGTCCCTGCTGCTCGCGTGGGCGATGCCCGCCCTCACCGCCACGATCGTGTGGGGCTGGATCTTCGACACGCAGTACGGCCTCGTCAACTGGGTGCTCACGCAGGTCACCGGCGAGAACTGGATGGGCCACAGCTGGCTCATCGACCCCACGAGCTTCTACGCCGTCGCGGCCATCATCATCACGTGGGGCGCGATCCCCTTCGTCGTGTTCAGCACGTACGCCGGCCTCACGCAGGTTCCCGGCGAGGTGCTCGAGGCATCGGAGCTCGACGGCGCCGGCGGGTTCGCCCGCTTCCGTCTCATCGTCTTCCCCTACATCCGCTCGATCCTGATGGTGCTGCTCGTCCTGCAGGTGATCTGGGACCTCCGGGTCTTCGCGCAGATCTACGCCCTGCAGTCGATCGGCGGCGTCCGCGAGAAGACCAACACGATCGGCGTCTACATCTACAGCGTCTCGATGGCCTCGGGTGATCTCGGCGCCGGCGGCGCGATCTCGGTCATCCTCGTCGTCATCCTGCTCGCCATCTCGGGCTACTGGATCCGCACGATGCTCAAGCAGGACAAGGAGGAGTCATGAACCGTCCTCGGCGTCTCGTCTCCCGCATCTTCCTCAACATCGCGGCGATCGTCGTCATCGTCTGCTCGCTCTTCCCCGTCTACTGGATGGTGAACACGTCGCTGCTGCCGGCATCCGCCGTCCGCTCGACCCCGCCGCACTGGTGGCCCGACCTGTTCACGCTGAAGAACTACCAGGAGGCGCTCACCGATCAGGGCCTCATCACGGCGCTCCTGAACTCGATGGCGGTGACGAGCATCACGGTCGTCGCGGCGCTCATCTTCGCGTTCCTCGCGGCGATCGCCGTCTCGCGCTACCGCTTCCGCAGCCGGTCGCTCTTCATCATCGTGATCCTCGTGATCCAGATGATCCCGGCCGAGGCCATGATCGTGTCGGTTTTCCGCGTGCTCGACGGTTGGTACCTGATCAACACGATCATCGGTCTGAGCTTCGTGTACATCGCGATGGTGCTGCCGTTCACGATCTGGACGCTGCGCGGATTCGTCGCCGGAGTCCCCGCCGACCTCGAAGAGGCCGCGATGATCGATGGATGCAGCCGCGCGGGCGCCTTCTGGCGCATCACGTTCCCGCTGCTCGCACCGGGGCTCATCGCGACGGGTGTCTTCGCCTTCATCCAGGCCTGGAACGAGTTCGTCTTCGCCCTCGTCATCATGACCCGGCCCGAGTCGATGACGCTGCCGATCTGGCTGCGCGCGTTCGTGCAGGCCACGAAGGCGACCGACTGGGCTCTCGTCATGGCCGCGTCGACGATCATGGCGGTGCCGGTGATCGTCTTCTTCCTCTTCGTCCAGCACCGCATGTCGAGCGGTCTCGTCGCCGGGGCGGTCAAGGGCTGATGCGCGCGCTGGATGCAGCCGCCTCCCGTGTGGAGGACGGCCGATGAGAGTCGGACTCGACATGGGCGGCACGAAGACCGACGCGGTCGTCGTCGACTCCGCCGGTGCGATCGTCGGACGCACGCGCCTCGCGACGGGCTGGGGCGGCGACGAGATCATCCGCACCGCGGTCGCCGCCGTACACGCCGTCGCAACGGATGCCGGCATCGGCCTCGCCGACATCGTCTCGGTCGGGATCGGCATCCCGGGCCAGGTCGAGCCGGGTACCGGACGCGTCACGCACGCCGTCAACCTCGGGGTCGACGAGCTCGACCTCGCCGCGGCGGTTGCGCCCATGATCGCGACGCCCGTGCGCGTCGAGAACGACGTGAAGGCGGCCGCGCTCGGCGCGTACGCCTTGCGCGGCAGCGCCCACGGGCTCGATCCGCGTCACGGCTCGATGGCGTACCTCAACCTCGGCACGGGCATCGCAGCCGGCATCGTCGTCGACGGCGAGCTGTGGCGCGGAGCCCGTGGCACCGCCGGGGAGGTCGGGCACATCTCGGTCGACCCGAACGGTCCGGACTGCAGATGCGGCCAGCGCGGCTGCATCGAGGCGTTCGCGGGCGGCGGTGCCATCGCCCAGCGCTGGGGTCGTCCCGTTCCGCTTCCCGTCGCCGACGTCTTCGCGGCGGCCGACGCCGGCGACGCCTACGCCCGGGAGCTGCGGTCCGGCATCGCCCGCGGCGTCGCAGCGGCCGTCCGCGTGCTGGTGCTCACGGCGGACGTCGAACTCGTCGTGCTGGGCGGCGGTCTCACGGGCCTCGGCTCGGCGTTGACCGCCGACGTCGCCGCCGAGCTCGCGGCCAGCGCCGAGGCATCCCCGTTCATGCGCTCGCTGCAGCTGGAAGACCGCGTCGAGGTGCTCCCGGCCGGCTCGCCGGCCGCCGCCCTCGGCGCCGCACTCATCGGCGCGGCGCGCGACCCCGAATCGGAGGAGGCCCTCGCTCATGGCTGAAGTCGTCATCGTCCCCGATGCCGCCGCCGGCGGCGCCGTCGTCGCCGACGAGATCGTGCGTCTCATCCGCGCGAACCCCGCGACTGTGCTCGGGCTCGCGACGGGATCGACCCCGCTGCCCGTGTACGAGGCGCTGCCGCCGCGTCTTGTCGGCGTGGACGTCTCCCAGGTGCGGGGCTTCGCGCTCGACGAGTACGTCGGGCTCGACGTCTCGCACCCCGAGTCGTACCGCTCGGTGATCCACCGCGAGGTCGTGGAGCCGCTCGGACTCGACCCGTCTCGCGTGAACGTGCCGAACGGCGCGGCCCTCGGCATCCAGCACGCGGGCGATGACTACGAGGCCGCCATCCTCGCGGCGGGCGGCATCGACCTGCAGATCCTCGGCATCGGCACCGACGGGCACATCGGGTTCAACGAGCCCGGCTCGTCGTTCGCGTCGCTCACGCGTGTCAAGACGCTCACGCAGCAGACCCGCATCGACAACGCACGCTTCTTCGACGCGGTCGACGAGGTGCCGATGCACTGCATCACGCAGGGACTCGGGACGATCCTGCGCGCGGGGCACCTCGTGCTCCTCGCCTTCGGCGAGCGCAAGGCCGACGCGGTCGCGGGAGCGGTCGAAGGCCCGGTGACGGCATCCCTTCCGGGCTCGGCGATCCAGCTTCATCCGCACGCGACCGTCGTCGTCGACGAGGCCGCCGCCTCCCGCCTGCGCCACGCCGACTACTACCGCTACGCCTTCGCCAACAAGCCCGCCTGGCAGGGCATCTGATACCGCGCCTGCGCCACCGCGCCGAGGTGCCCAGCGTCGTGCCCTCGGCCGGTTCCCTTCACGCCCATAGCCCGTGCTGTCACCGAGCGCCCCCGCAACGAACGGTGCACAGCACGGGCTTTCGGCGAGAGCACGGGCTATGGACGGAGAGGACTTCGCGACCCGGCGGCTGGGTTCGTGCCGGGATCGTATGCACTCGTCGAGCACACATGTCGCCGGCGCGAATGTCGTATGGGGTCGGCGAGTACGTACGAACTCGACGAGACGCGGAGTCCGCCCGCCCTCAGCCGCACCAGACGAGCGGGAGGAGCAGGTCGCGGCTCAGGGGAGCGAGCGGGAGGGATGCCGCATCCCCTGCCGTGATCCAGTGCGCGTGTCGCGGCGTTTCTCCCTGACGGAGCGGGATCCACGGCTCGCCGCGCAGTATGCTCCGCGCATGTCAACGGGTTCGGCGCAGGCAACGCGCGACGCACGGCTCGCCTTCGTCCTGGGAGGAAGCCTCCTCGCGGCGTCGGGGGTCATCGACATCGTGCAGGCGCTGATCCCGTTCGCAGCGATCCCGAACGTCCGAGCCCTCGGTGCCACCTACTACCCCCTTGCGCTGGTCTCCGCCGGCCTGTTCGCAGCTGCCCTCATCATCTTCGCCTGGGGCATCCGTCGGGAAGGCAGCGTCGTCGCGCGCCGAGCCGCCGGCGTCGTCTCCCTCATGGTGCTCGGTCTGTGGGGCGTGGTCGGAATGCTCCTGTTCCCTCCGCTCTTCGCCGGGGCGGGCGGGGAGACGGCAGCGGCCTACCTGCTGCTCTTCGCCTGGTTCCTCGCTCAGCTGGTCGTCGCGGTGCTCGCAGTCGTCGCGGGAGTCGTGATCGTGCGTGCGCGGGTCGTGCCGCGCGGCTGGCGCTGGGTGCCCCTCGCCGCGATTCTGCTCGGCGTCGCATCGGGGCTTCTCAACAGCACGGGGCTGTTCGGCGTCTTCGCCTTCCCCGACCTCCCCTTCGGCATCCTCGCCTGGGCGGATGCCGCAACGCCCGCGATTCTCGGAATCCTGGCCATCGGACTCGGCCTCGCGGCGGGCCGGGGACCCGAGGAGCCCACCGCGCAGACGTACCTCGTGCCGCCCCAGCCGTCGGAGCCGGTCGTCTAGGGTCGCGCGCTACGCGGCGAAGACCTTGCCGGGGTTGAGGATGCCGAGCGGGTCGAAGACGCGCGTGATCTGGCGCTGCAGCACCCACTGATCGTCGCCGAGCTCGTCGGCGAGCCAGCGGCGCTTGAGCACGCCGACGCCGTGCTCGCCCGTGAGCGTGCCGCCGAGCCGGAGCGCGGAGCGGAAGAGGTCGTCGGCGGCGGCCCACACGGCATCGGGCACCTCGATGGTCCCGTCGGCGCCGACCTCGCCGTCGAACACGAAGTTCGGGTGCAGGTTGCCGTCGCCGGCGTGAGCGACGGTCGGGATCGGCATCCCGTGCTCCCGCTCGACCCGCGCGATCTCGTCGAACATCGCGGGCAGCGCGCTGCGCGGCACCGAGACGTCCTCGATGAGGGTCGTGCCGAGCGTCTCCATCGCGGGGTGCATCGAGCGGCGGATCGTGAGCAGCCGCTCGCCCTCGTCGGGGTCGTGCGTGAGCGCGACGGTGCCGCCCGTGGCGCGCAGCACGGCGGCGATCGCGTCGGCCTCGGCGTCGGCGGCGGCGCCGTCGGTCTGGATCGTCAGCTGCGCCGCACCGGGCGTCGGCGGGTCGAGGTGCAGCAGGGCGTGGACGGCGCGGAGGGACGCGGCATCCATCAGCTCCATGATCGCCGGCTGCGCGCCCGAGGCGGTGACGGCGGCGGATGCCTCGGCGGCGCTGCGCACGTCGGCGAACGTCGCGGCGATGGTGCAGACCGTGCCGGGCACGAGCCGGCGGAGCTTGAGGGTCGCGCCGACCACGACGCCGAGCGTGCCTTCCGACCCGATGACGAGCGAGGTCAGATCGAGGCCGGTCACACCCTTGACGGTGCGATGGCCGAGTCGGAGCAGGCGCCCGTCGGCGAGCACGAGGTCGAGGCCCAGGACGGCGTCGCGCACGACTCCGTATTTGGCGCACAGGAGGCCGCCCGCCCCCGTCGCGATGTTGCCGCCGACCGTCGAGATCGCGCGGCTCGCGGGATCGGGCGCCCACCAGACGCCGTGCTCGGCGAGAGCGGCGTTGAGATCGGCGTTGAGGATGCCGGGCTCGACGACGGCGAGGAGGTCGTCCGGCCGCACCTCGACGATGCGGTCCATGCGCCGCATCGAGAGGGCGATCTCACCCTCGCCCGCGTTCGCGCCCCCCGCGAGGCCCGTACCCGCGCCGCGGGTCACGACGGGCGTGCGCGTCGCAGTCGCGATGCGCAGCGTCGCCTGCACGTCCGCGACCGACGTCGCGTGCACGACCGCCAAGGGGAGACCGGATGCCGCGTGCCCCGACTTGTCGGCGCGCGCTTCGAGCCGCGCCGACTCCGACGTGTCGACGCGGTCGCCGAGTTCCGCGCGCAGACGCGCGACGACGTCGGCGGCGTCGGCGGCGTCGGTCACGCGAACCGGCGCCGACCCGCGAGCACGCCGACCGTCACGGCGATCACGCCGAAGCCGAGGCCGATCCACGGCTGGCCCATGCTCCACCACGCCATCGTCGCCGACGCGTACACGAGCAGCTCGACGATCGCGCGGACGAACGGGTGCACGGCGAAGACGGCACGCGGAGAGACGAAGAGCGCCCACACGAGGATCGCGAAGACGGGTGCGGCGATGCCGACGACGATGTTCCACGGGAACGACCAGAACAGGAAGCCCCAGATCGCGAGCGAGACGAAGGCGAAGAGCTCGCAGATGAAGGCGAGGATGTCGAGCCCCGACAGCGGCGCACGCGTTCCGGGCTCGGGCTCGGCCGGCTTCGCGGGGCGGACGTTGGGGGTGTCTGACATGCCTTCAAGTCTAAGCCGCGGGCATCTCCGCCCCTGCCGCGGTCGCCCGGAGGGCGACGGGGAGACCGGTCAGGATCAGGGCCGACGGTGCCTCGGCATTCGCACCCTTGCCCTTGCCGTTGTTGCCGGTCGGTCCGTTGCCGTTGCCGTTGTTCGTGCCGCCGTTGTTGGTACCGCCGTTGTTGGTGCCGGCGCCGCCAGCCGGGGTGCCGCCATTGCCCGTGGTGCCGCCGTTGCCGTTCGTCCCGCCGTTGCCGGTGCCGCCGTTGTTCGTCGCTGGGCCGTTGCCGTTCGGTGTGCCGGGGGTGCCGTTGCCGCTCGGCGTTCCTGCCGAGCCGTTGCCGCCGTTGCCCTTCTCGCCCGACTTGCCGTTCTGGGATCCGCCGTCGGTCGCAGCCGTCCCGTCGCCGGTCGTGGTGCCGGTGCCCGCGCCGTTGGCATTCCCCTGCGCGGCGCCGTTGCCCGAGCCGCCCTTGCCGTGCCCGTTCGCCCCGCCGGTGTTGCCGGTGCTGCCATCAGACGCGTTGCTGCCGTCCGTCGCGCCGTTGCCCTGGCTCGCTCCGCCACCCTGTCCGGGCTGGCCCGACATCGTCGCGAGGATCGGGGCGAGATCGGCGAAGTCGCTCAATCGCATCACGACGGGCGTGCCCGTCGCTTCGCCGGCGCGGTAGCGGAGCTGCACGCGGGCGTTGCTGTTGACCTGGCCGAAGGTGGGCTCGAACGAGAGCGCCACCGTGCCTCCGGCATCCACCTGGCCGCTCGAGGCGACCGAGCCGTTCAGGAGGAGCTCCACGGTCGCGCCGGGCTCGCCGGTCGCGACGATCGTGAAGACGGGCTGCGTGCCCGCATACGAGACGCTCGCAGCACCGAAGGCGGGGACTCCCGCGGGCAGTCCGGGCGCCGTCCGGCCGCCTGCGGCGCCGGCGACGTCCTCGTCGTCGCGCGCGGAGGATCCACGGGATGCCGCGCCCGACGTCGTCGTGCTGTCACCGGAGTTCGAGTCGCCGTCACCGGCTGCCGTCGTGGCGTCTTCGGCGGTGGCGGGGGAATCGCCGTCCGCCGCCGACGCCGTCTCATCGTCCGCAGCGGCCAACGGGTCGTCTCCCGCAGTCGCCGCCGGGTCGTCGGCGAGCACGCCGGCGGCTGCCGTGACGACCGGGAAGGCGGAGGCCATGAGAGCGGGTCCCGCGATCGAGGCAGCGATGGCTGAGCCGACGAGCACGGCCGCCGCCGTCGTCACGCCGATGATCGCCCCGACGCTCGAGAGCAGGCCGCCTGCACCTGCGGCAGCCGCCGTGCCGACGGCCGCCGTGCCGACGGCCGCCGCGCCGAGCGTCGCCGAGCCCGCGACTCCGACGAATGCGGCCGAGGTTCCGACCACCGAGGTGCCTCCGACGGCCGCGCCGCCCGCGACCGTCGCGCCGCCGGCAGCTGTCGTGCCGACAGCGGCTGAGCCGCCGACGGTTGCGCCTCCGGTGACCGTCGGCGCCGAGCCCACGGTGGAAAGCGCAGGCACGCTCGACGGTACGACGGCGCCCTGGCCGGCCGCGAGGGCGACGGTCGGAGCGCCGCCGGTCTGCAGCGTCGCGAGATACGCGGCCGATCCAGTGATGCCGAGGGTGAGGGGAAGCAGGACGAGAGCGAGCCGGCTCGAGACCTCCTTGGCCTCAGCGGCCACGATCGTGCAGCGCGTGCATTCCTCGAGGTGGGCGTCGACCTTGCGCTGGTCGCGGCGCGAGAGGTTCTCGCGCGCGTGCGCGCCCAGACGCTCGATCGTCCACTGGCAGTCCGAGCCGTCGGCGACGGACTGGAGGTGCGCCTGGATCCAGGCTTCGCGCAGGCCCTCGCGGGCGCGGAAGGCCAGCTGCGCGACGGCGGTCGGCTTCATCCCGAGGAGGGGTGCGACCTCGGCAGGCTTCATCTGCTCGATCTCGGTGTACCAGAGCACCTCTTGCCAGCGGCTGGGGAGACTGCGGAACGCGCGATGCGTCAGGCTGTGGTCGAGGGCCGCCTCGGTCGCCGCCTCGGTCGTCGTGGGGTCCTCGACGGTGTCGAGGATGTCGATCGGCGTCTCGCGGCCCGCACGTCCCCAGGCCGCGGCGGTGTTGCGGATGCTCGTGAACAGGTACGCGCGGAACGAGCCGGTCGGTCCGCCGCCCCTGAGGATCGACTGGTAGATGCGGGCGTACGCCTCCTGCACGAGGTCGTCGGCGTCATGCGTCGAGGTCACGGCGCGGGCGACAGTGATGCCGGAGCGGTAGTGCCGGAACCACAGCTCGCCGAACGCGCTGCTGTCGCCCGATCGCGTGCGCAGGACGAGGTCGGCGTCTGCCGAGTCCCCGAGCCTTACGGCGGCGTCGCCGTGGCTGTCGATGCTGGTCACGAGTTCTCCGGTCGTCGGCGTCCGGAGCTGTCCGCGTCACTGCCGACGATCCCCCCGCGCCGCCCCCATTCTCCGACGTTCCTCCTCCCGGCGCTACGCGATCGGGAATCGCAGAGGCATTTTTCGGAAACCGCGTCATAGTTCGCGGCATCCTGCATCTCATGATTAGGAGATATTTGCCCGCTCCCTTCCCGGGAACAGCCCGCGGGCACGACGGTTCGAGGAACGGAACGCCTCGAGCCGCCGCGGGACCAGAAGAGCACTCGGGGGAGGACTTCTCCTGATCCCGAGCTCTTCCGGGAACGGCGGCCGCTGCACCTTGGGGATGCAGCGGCCGCACCCGTCTCCGGTGGGCGCCGCGAGCCCCCCTCAGCGGCGCCGCCGGAGCCGGGGACGCGACTATGCGACGGCGGCGCCGTCGACCCACACGCCCCGCACGTCGAGATCGCTCGACAGCAGCACGGCATCGGCGATCATTCCGGGGGCGAGGCCTCCGAGGTCATCCGCCCGCCCGAGGGCGCGCGCGGGAACGCGCGTGAGCGCCGCGACGGCTTCGGGAAGCGGAACGCCGGCCGACACCGCGACACGGAGAGCAGCATCCTGCGTCAGCGTCGACCCCGCGATCGCCCCGCCGCCGGCGAGCCGCGCGATGCCGCCTCGGACCTCGACCGAGAGCGATCCGAGGTCGTAATCCCCATCGGCGGCGCCCGCCGCGGCCATCGCGTCGGTGACGAGTGCGATGCGGCCGGGTGCCGCCGCGAAGGCGAGGCGCACGATCTCCGGTGCGAGATGCACGCCGTCGGCGATCACCTCGAGCGTCACACGGGGATCGGATGCCGCGGCACCGACCGGTCCGGGATTCCGGTGGTGCAGACCCGGCATCGCGTTGAAGGCGTGGGTCAGGATCGTGGCGCCCGCGTCGAATGCCGCCCTCGCCATGTCGGCGTCGGCGTCGGTGTGTCCGACGGCCGCCGCGCCGCCGGAGGCGACGATGGCCCGGACCGCGGGGAGCCCGCCCTCGAGCTCGGGGGCGATCGTCACCTGGCGCACCGTGCCGCGACCGGCCGCGAGGAGACGCTCGACGGCGGCGGGGTCCGGCGCCCGCAGCAGCGACGGATCATGCGCGCCCTTGTGGCCCGGGTCGAGGAACGGCCCCTCGAGGTGCGAGCCGAGGATGTCTGCATCCGATTCCGTGAGGTCCGCGACCATCGCCGCACGGCGTTCGAGCGTCTCGAGAGGAGCGGTCACGAGCGAGACGACGGCGCGCGTCGTGCCGTGGGCGCGGTGCAGCGCGCGGGCGCCGCGAACGGCCTCGGGGCCGTCGTCGTACGCGAATCCGCCGCCGCCGTGCCCGTGCAGGTCGATGAATCCCGGCGTCAGCAGCGCTCCGGCCCCCGCCGCCGCGTGGCCGTCGACGACGGTCGCGGCATCGGGTCGCTCGGCTCCCGCGCCGAGGGCGGACACGCGTCCGTCGTCGAAGAGCACCCACGCGTCATCGACGATGCGGCCGTCGTCGACGAGCCGCACCGAATGCACGAGCGTCGTCATCGCGTCACCCAGGGGATCTCGTCGGAGGCGTGGAAGCCGATGCCGAGGCTCGTCCAGAGGGGGCCGAGGGCGCCGACCCGTTCGCGGAAGGACTCCCATGTGCGGTGCGGGATGGTCCCGGTCGCGGGCGACCAGGCCGCCTCGGCGGCGGCGGCGATGCGCGGGAATGCCAGTTCGTCGATGTCGGACAGGTCGCGCACCGTCTCGGTCCACAGCGGCGCTTCGACGCCCAGGATGTCGGACTCGGAGATGCCCGAGATGATGTCGGCGGGCTCCCACGAGTACGCGCGCTCGACGCTCGTCGGGCCGTTCGCCCACGTCAGCCCGATGCGTGCCCCGGCGTCGTACTTCATGTCGAGGTAGATCGCGTCGGCCGGCGACAGGATGAGCCGCGAGCCCTTCGCGACGAAGGCGCGGGCTTTGTCGTCCATCCCGTCCGTCGGCGTCGTGTAGCCCCAGTACTGCCCGATCGTGTCGGGGTTGAGACCCTCGGCCGCGCCCGCCTCGTGCCAGGCGATCGGGGTCTTGCCGAGGTCGGCGACGATGTCGGTCGCGCGGTCGATGAATTCCGCGAAGTCGTCGGGATCGGTGCCGAGCGACTCGTCGCCGCCGAGGTGCAAGTACGGTCCCGGCGTCATCGCGGCGAGCTCGCCGAACACGTCGGCGACGAAGTCGTAGGTCGCCTCGTCGTGGATCTTCAGCGACGAGAACCCCACGGCGACGCCCTGGTACACCTCGCCGGGGGTCGGTGTTCCGCCGCCGTACTCGGCGACGGCTTCGAGCATGCCCGGCGCGATGACGGGATCCTCGACGAGCTCGGGATACGCGGCGCTCACGGCCTGCGTGTGCCCCGGCATGTCGAGCTCCGGAACGACGATGAGGTGACGGGATGCCGCATACTCCACGATCTCGCGATAGTCGGCCTTTGTGTAGTACCCGCCGGGGTCGCCGCCCACCGACGAGCCCGACGCGAGCTCGGTGAGCTTCGGCCGTGACGTCAGCTCGATGCGCCAGCCCTGGTCGTCGGACAGATGCAGGTGCAGCGCGTTGAACTTGAGGCCCGCGGCGCGGTCGATGTAGGCCTTGACCGTCTCGACCGGCTGGAAGTGGCGGGCGACGTCGAGCATGACGCCGCGGTAGGCGAAGCGCGGCGCGTCGGCGATCTTCACCGCGGGGACGACCCAGCCGTCGCCTTCCCGCGCGATCAGCTGACCCAGCGTCTGCACCCCGTAGAAGAGGCCCGCGGCATCGGCCCCCGTGACGACGACGGATGCCTCATCCACCGTCAGCCGGTACGACTCGGGCGCTGCGCCTCCCCCTTCGGCGCCCGAGCCTGCGCTTCCGGCCCCCGAGCCTTCGCTTCCGGCCCCCGAGCCTTCGCCTCCGGCCCCCGAGCCTTCGCCTCCGGCCCCCGAGCCTGCCGAGGGGTCGATGCGCAGCTCGATGGCGCCGTCCTCGCCGGGCGTCGCGGTGAGCCCCGAACGGGCGCCGATGAGCGCTGCGAGGGCAGTCGCGGCATCCCGGTCTCCCGCGATGCGAAGCCCTTCGCGCAGCGCGAACGGCGCGGAGTCGGTCGCCTCGAGCGAAGCGGGGGCGGGGACGACGGCGGGAAGCGACACGGTCTCTCCATTCTTGTCGGCGGGTGCGCAGCCGGCCAGGGCGACGACGAGCAGCAGCGTCGCCGCGGAGGTGACCGCGAGTCGTCGTCGACCGAGCATGTAAGGATCCCTAACAAAACAGATCGGACTCAGCCTATCGGAAACGCGGACACGTCGTGGGGAAGGCATCCGTTATGCTCGGAGGGTCGCGACTGGCGTTGAGGTGGGGAACCACCGGGGAGCGACCGACAACGGCATTCGACCGCACGCCTGGGCCGATGTGGACACTCACCCGAAAGCCGTTCGTCAGGAGATCGTCATGACCGATCAGTTCTTCAACGCCCCTCTCGCCGAGATCGACCCCGAGATCGCGCAGGTGCTCGACCGTGAGCTCGACCGCCAGCGCGGCTTCCTCGAGATGATCGCGTCCGAGAACTTCGTGCCCGTCTCGGTCCTGCAGTCGCAGGGCTCGGTGCTCACGAACAAGTACGCCGAGGGTTACCCGGGCCGCCGCTACTACGGCGGGTGCGAGGAGGTCGACGTCGCCGAGGAGCTCGCAATCGAGCGCGCCAAGGCGCTGTTCGGCGCGAAGTTCGCGAACGTGCAGCCGCACTCCGGTGCGACCGCCAACGCCGCCGTGCTGCACGCGATCGCACGCCCCGGCGACACGCTCCTCGGTCTCTCGCTCGACCAGGGCGGCCACCTGACCCACGGCATGAAGATCAACTTCTCCGGCCGCCTGTACAACATCGTCGCGTACGGCGTCGACCCCGAGACCTCGGTCATCGACATGGACGAGGTGCACCGCCTCGCCGTCGAGCACAAGCCGAAGGTCATCATCGCGGGCTGGTCCGCCTACCCGCGCCAGCTCGACTTCGCGCGCTTCCGCGCGATCGCCGACGAGGTCGGCGCGCTGCTGTGGGTCGACATGGCGCACTTCGCCGGCCTCGTCGCCGCGGGTGTGCACCCCTCGCCCGTGCCCCACGCGCACGTCGTGTCGTCGACGGTGCACAAGACGATCGGCGGCCCCCGCTCGGGCTTCATCCTCACCAACGACGAGGACCTCGCCAAGAAGATCAACACGGCGGTGTTCCCCGGTCAGCAGGGCGGCCCGCTCATGCACGTGATCGCGGCCAAGGCGACGGCGTTCAAGCTCGCCGCCACCCCGGAGTTCAAGGAGCGCCAGGAGCGAGTGCTGCGCGGCGCCCACATCATCGCCGAGCGGCTCTCGCAGGCCGACGTCGCGGGCGCGGGCATCACGGTGCGCTCGGGCGGCACCGACGTGCACCTCGTGCTCGTCGACCTGCGCAACGCCGAGATCGACGGCAAGCAGGCCGAAGACCTCCTCCACGAGATCCACATCACGGTCAACCGCAACGCCGTGCCGAACGACCCGCGTCCGCCGATGGTCACGTCGGGTCTGCGCATCGGCACGCCGGCGCTCGCGACGCGCGGCTTCGGCGACGCCGAGTTCACCGAGGTCGCCGACATCATCGCGCTCGCGCTCCAGCCCGGCGCCGACGTGCCCGCCCTCCGCACCCGCGTCGCGGCTCTCACGGCGGCGTTCCCGCTGTACCCCGACCTCCGCCACTGAACGGAAGGACCCTCGCGCTGCGGTGGTCCTTTCTGATATCACTATGGACATAGGGATTCGGGATGCCTCGGCTGAGGCATCCGACACGACGGCCCGCGAAACTGCACCTGGTGGACGAGACTGCGGGAACCAACCGCACTCTCGTCCACCCGCAGCGGTCTCGCCGTCCGGGCGGACATCTAGGGAGACGAACATGACGGCACAGAGGCTCGACGGGCGTGCGGCGGCAGCCGAGATCAAGGCGGAGCTGAAGGAGCGCGTCGCGGCGCTCAAGGAGCGCGGCATCACCCCGGGCATCGCGACGGTGCTCGTCGGCGCCGATCCGGCCTCGCAGCTGTACGTCGGGATGAAGCACCGCGAGTCCGAGGCGATCGGCATGAACTCGATCCAGCGCGAGCTACCCGCCGACGCGACACAGGAAGACGTCGAGGCGCTCATCGACGAGCTGAACGCCGACCCGTCGTGCCACGGCTACATCGTGCAGCTGCCTCTGCCGAAGCACCTCGACACCGATGCGATCCTCGAGCGCATCGACCCCGCGAAGGATGCCGACGGCCTGCACCCGACGAACCTCGGCCGGCTCGTGCTCAACGTCAACTCGCCCATCTCGACGCCGCTGCCCTGCACTCCGCGCGGCGTCATCGAGCTGCTCGTGCGCAACGACTACGACCTCAAGGGCAAGCATGTCGTGGTCGTGGGCCGCGGCGTCACGATCGGCCGCTCGATCGGACTGCTCCTGACGCGCCGCGAGTACAACGCGACGGTGACGCTGACCCACACGGGCACCGTCGACCTCGGCGCGCACCTGCGCGAGGCCGACGTGATCGTCGCCGCGGCCGGCGTCAAGCACATCGTCCAGGCCGCCGACGTGAAGCCCGGCGCTGCCGTGCTCGATGTCGGCGTGACGCGCGAGACCGACCCGTCGTCCGGCAAGCACATCGTGTTCGGGGACGTCGCCCCCGACGTCGCCGAGGTCGCCGGCTGGCTCTCGCCCAACCCCGGGGGAGTCGGCCCGATGACGGTCGCGCTCCTCATGACGAACGTCGTCGAGGCCGCGGAACGCGCCACGGGGATCTGATTCCGGCGGCACGCGTTCGACCGCTCGATCAGGCGGCGAGCAGGATGCCGCCGATCACGAAGCCGACGACGAGGATGCCCGCGGCCACCCACCACGCCCAGTCGGGTGGAGTGAACTTGGCGCCGTACTTGGGTCCGGAGATCGATCCGCGAGGAGATGCCACCGCACCCGCGATGAACGCGACGACGACCGCGCCCAGGAAGGCCACGCCGATCACGATGAATCCCGGCTGCGACTGGATCGCGCCCACGACGATCGCGGTGATGCCTGCCGCAGTGCCCAGCACGTAGCCGGCGACCGACAGGGCGACTTTGAGCTTGCTGTTCATGATGTGAAGGAGTCCCGGGTCGCCTCGCGTGATACGTGCGATCGTCGTGATCGGCGCCGCTCGGGCTAGCGGCGGAACGTCACATGGATCGTGCCGCTCTCCGCGACCTCCGTCGTCATCGTGTGCGTGCGTTCGAGGCCCCGCAGGTCCTGCCACACGCGACTGCCCCGGTCGAGCACCATCGGTGCGATGGCGACGTGAAGGTCGTCGACGAGACCGGCGCGGAGGAACTCCTGCGCCGTGCGCACGCCGCCCCCGATGCGCACGTCCAGGCCGCCGGCGGCCTCGGTCGCCTCCGCGAGCACGTCATCGATCGAGCCGCTGCGGAACTCGAAGACGGTCCCCCCGTCCATCGGGATCGACGGCCGCGGCGCCGAGGACGTGAGGACGTAGACCGGGTAGCCGAACGGCGGGCGGTCGCCCCACCAGCCCTTCCAGTCAGGGTCGTCGGGGTACGTGTGCAGGCCGAACATGGCGGCGCCCATGATCTCGGCGCCCACACCCGTGAAGAACGCGGCAGCGTACGACTCATCGACCTCCGTCGTCCCCTCACCGCTTGTATCGCCGAACACCATCTTCCGGAAGGTGCGGGTCGCGGCGTACGCCGCCGTCAAGGGGCCCCAATCCTCGCCCATCGGATTCTCGGGCGAGGCGTCCTCGGGGGAGGTGGTGTATCCGTCGAGCGACGAGAACAGGTCGATGCGAACGCGGGTCATGCCAGATCTCCTCAGGTCGCGAATGAAGACGTCAAGCGCGACTATCGCGCGGTCCGCCGCGCGCGTCAACCGGCGTCGCGCCCTACGCTCGTCGTGTGCTCACCGATCGCGAGATCGCCCGCTGGCGACTGCATGCGCAACAGCTCGCGGCCCCCGCCGACTCGGCAGAGGAGGTCGTGCGTTCTCTCCTGGCCGTCCAGGCTGAGAACCCGTCGCAGTCGGCCTGGGCGGTGGCCACCCGCACAAGGGATCCGAGCCAGGACGACCTGGCCGGACTCCTCTCGAGCGGACGGGTGCTCAGGACGCACGTCCTGCGTCCGACCTGGCACTATGTGCATGCCGACGACGCGCTGTGGCTGATCGAGCTCACACGGGCCCGCGTGCTGCCGACCGTGGACCAGCAGCTCGCTCCGCTGGGCGACATCCTGCCCGCCCTGGCCGACACGGTGATGGAGCTGCTCGCGGAGTCGCCGGACCGCACCCGCTCCGAGCTCGGGGACGCGCTCGCGCAACGCGGTCACGAGCTGACCGGGATGCAGCTCATGCTCCTGGCAGCTCACCTCGAACTGCACGGACTGATCTGCAGCGGAGCGCCGCGGGACGGCGAGCACACGTATGCGCTCTTCTCCGAACGCGTGCCCGCCCCTCGTCGGCGGGAGCGGGAGGAGGCGCTCGTCGAGCTCGCTCTGCGCTACTTCACCGCGCACGGGCCGGCCACCGCGCGCGACCTCGCCTACTGGGCGACGCTCACCCTCACGGACGTGCGCCGGGGCCTGGCCGGCGCGGCGGATCGCCTCGAATCCTTCGAGCACGACGAACGCACTTACTGGCACGCACCGGGCCGCCCCCCGGCATCCGCCTCGCCCCCCGGTCATCTGCTGCAGGTGCTGGACGAGATGTACCGCGGCTACCAGGACTCGCGCTGGGCACTGGATGCCGACGCCCTGCTGTCACGGGGCCGTGAGACCGCGATCGGCATGGCCCTCGTCGACGCCCAGGTGGTCGCGGGCATGAAGCGCGCGGTCACCGCGCGGGCCGTGACGTTCGAGATCCGCAGGCTGCGGCAGCTCGAAGCCGTCGAAGAAGACGCGATCCAGGATGCCGCAGCCCGTTACGGCCGCTACCTCGGACTCGAGCCACGCCTCACGTGGCACGAGCCTTCGAGCTGAGCCGCCGTCAGAGCTGATCGAGCGCCACGGTGGCGGCGAGGATCAGCGCGATGTCCTGACCGGGCGAGATCTCGACACCGTACGTGTCGCGAACCCGCAGCCACCGCTTGGAGACCTCGGCGATCTTCGAGCCGCCGCTCTCGAACTCGTACTCGTGGTCGACGATGTTGCCCTGGATGCTGATCTCGCCGATGTCGTCGGCGGTCAGCGTGAAGCGCTCGCGCAGCGGGTTGATGAGGGCCTTCTTGATCGTCGCGTCGGGCCGTCCAGGGCGCTCGATCGACATCGTGTCCCTGATCGCGATCTTGCGCTCCTGGATCCTGGCGACCTCGTTGCCCGAGAGGTCGCGGATCACGAGCGTGTCGCGGATGCGAAGGGCCTTCCCGTCCACCTTGAAGGCGCGCCGCCCTCCCGTCGTCTCGATCCAGAAGTCGTCCCCGATCGATACGAGCTTCTCCCGCATCTGGAAGACCTCTTTGTCGCCCCCGCCGCGACGCTCCTCGCGCCGCTCCTGACGATCATCTCTTCGACCCAGCAGTGCCATGGGTTCACCTTTCCTCGAGCGAGCGAGACGTGCAGACCTTGGCCGCGATGATACGCCCGACTCACGTCCTCCGAGTGACGGCGGTCGTGTCGGAGGGCGGCCCCCGACGAGAAGCCGGCCATGTCGGTGGTGCGTGCGACGATTCGCGGAACGAGCGATCGACGGGAGGGCGGGATGCGGGGCGAGGCGACCGTGCTGCACGCCGACCTCGACTCGTTCTACGCGTCGGTCGAGCAGCGTGACGCACCGGAGTTGCGCGGCCGGCCCGTCATCGTCGGCGGCGGTGTCGTGCTCGCCGCGAGCTACGAGGCGAAGGCCTTCGGGGTGCGCACCGCGATGGGCGGACGGCAGGCGCGCGATCTGTGCCCGCATGCGATCGTCGTCCCACCGCGGATGGAGGTGTATTCCGCTGCGAGCAAGGATGTCTTCGCGATCTTCCGCGACACGACGCCGCTCGTGGAGGGCCTGTCGATCGACGAGGCGTTCCTCGAGGTCGGCGGGCTGCGCCGCATCGCCGGCACGCCCGAGCAGATCGCGGTGCGCCTCCGGGAGCGGGTTCGCGCCGAGGTCGGTCTTCCCATCTCGGTGGGGATCGCCCGCACCAAGTTCCTCGCCAAGGTCGCCAGCGCCGTCAGCAAGCCCGACGGACTGCTGCTCGTCGAGCCCGAGCGCGAGGAGGCGTTCCTGCTTCCGCTTCCCGTCGAACGACTCTGGGGTGTCGGACGCGTGACCGCCGAGAAGCTGCACGGGCTCGGCATCCACACCGTCGGCGAACTGGCCGAGCTGGAAGCCGCGACCGCCGAGCGGCTGCTGGGCAGGGCTGCCGGCGCGCATCTGCACGCACTCGCCCGGCTGCGCGACCCGCGACCCGTCGACACGACGCACCGGCGGGGCTCGATCGGCTCGCAGCGCGCCCTCGGCACCCGGCCGCGCTCACCCGAGGAGCTGGAGCTCTTCCTCACCCAGATCGTCGATCGCCTCGCCCGCCGGCTGCGCGACCGCGATCGCGTGTGCCGCACGGTCGTGCTGCGTCTGCGCTTCGGCGACTTCGCGAAAGCCACGAGGTCGCGCACTCTGCGCTCTCCGACCGAGCGCACGGCGGTGCTGCTCGATGTCGCGCAGGGTCTGCTCGCCTCCGCGATGCCCGAGATCGAGGAGCGCGGCATCACCCTCATCGGCATCTCGCTGTCACAGCTGGGGAGTGCGGCCGACGTGCAGCCGGAGCTGCCGATCGACTGGGACGACGGGGCGCGCCTCGACACCGTGCTGGACGCGCTGCGCGATCGCTTCGGCGCGACCTCGGTCGCCCGGGCCGCGCAGCTCGGTCGCGATCCGGGGTGGTCGACGCCGGTCCTGCCCGAGCACGAATGACCCGGAGGTCAGTGCCGAGGGCTCAGAGGTCGCCGTCCGGCCCGTCGATGTCGCCGGCCTCGGCGGCGGATGGCTCCGACACTTCGACCACGAACGATGTCGCCGCGTCCGTCGCGGCGCCGGCCCGAAAGTTCGCCGCCGCGAGTGCGCGCTCGATGGCGAGGTCGAGTTCCGACCCGGTCTCGATTTCCTGCTCGTCTTTGGGCATGATGCCTCCTGTCGGCCACAGTAGCGTCACGTCTCGGCGGCGCAGGAGGTGCAATCGAATGGTCCTCCCGATCCTCGCGTGGGTCTTCACCGGACTCCTGCTCGTGCTCCTGCTGACATGCGTCGCGGCCGCGCGTGGGAGCCTTCGCCGCAACCGCTGGTTCGGCGTCAAGCTCCCGGCGCTGGAGCGCAGCGATGCCGCGTGGCGCGCCGGTCACGCCGTGTCGGTCGTGCCCGCGGCGGTGGCTTTCGTCGTCGCCCTCATCGCCAGCATCCTCGGCCTGTTCGCCCCTGCGATCTACTGGGTGACGATCGTCGCCGCGGTGGGCGGCGTGATCTGGGTCTTCGTCCGCGCCACCCGAGCCGCCGACCGCGTCACGCCGTGACAGCATCGGCGGGTTGCGTCGCCTGCTCTGCGACGAGCCCGCCGACCAGGGCCTTCAGGGCATGGCTGGTCGCGTCGACCCGCATCCCATAACGAGCCGGCTGATTCCGGATACCACCGACGATGAAGTCGGGACGTGGCGCCCAGTAGGCGTCATCCGGCCGCACGATCAAGCGGTCGAGGAACCCCATCGCGGCGCGCCATCCCTCGGCGAACCGCAGCGCGTCGCCGCCCTCCGCGGCGGACCGCCAGGCTCCCGCGAGGCCTTCGGCGAGGAACCCGGTGTAGAGCCCTGGTCCCGCCGGCTCGACGTCGGTGAGGAAGCTGCCGTCGACGCGCAGCTGGCGCTCGCACATCCAGTCACCGAGCGTCGCGGCGAACGCGGCATACGTGTCGTCGCCGGTCAGCGTCGCGACGACGGGCCAGAGCTGGCCGTGCCAGCCCGCGAGACCCCACGGGTGCACCTCCGCGAAGCGGCGCCGGTAGAACCTCAGCGCGGCGCCCCAGTCGACGGGCACGTCCCGTCTCGTCGCCAGGGCGTACTCGGCCAGAGCCAGCAGCGCGATGCCGGGCAGATAGTCCTGCTCGGCCGTGGCCCGGACTGTGCCGGGGCCGAGGAGCATTCCGTCCGGTTCGATCCAGCTTGCGAGCCGATCGGCGATCGGCGCCGCTCGCTCGACGACTTCATCGAGGGGGAGCGCAGCGGCGGCCGCGGAGAGCAGCATCGCGTCGGCGGTCGGACCACCCGCGTGGCCCGGAAGCATCAGCACGTGATCGTCGTCCAGGTGGTCGAGGGCGAAGCGCACCCCGGGACGGGCGGCGTCGCTCCACTCCTCGCGGCCCGCGTACGTGCCCGCCGTGGCGAGCGCCGCCAAGGCGTGCAGGCATCGGGCGGCCGTGCCCGTGCGCAGGAACGTCGCGTTCTTGGCGGAGATCTCGTACGCGGGCCACCCCGCGCCGTCGAGCCGCCCGAGCAGGTGGGTCACGATCGCCTCGAGGTCGTCGCCGCTCACCCGACCCGAGCCGTCTCGGCGGCGGCCACCGAACTCCAGGGGATACGTCCGTTCAGCTGTCGTCGCCCACGACGTCGCCTTGTACGTCGACCACGCCGGGCTCCCGCCGGTGATCCCTGCCTTGGCGAGAAGATCGGTGGCCACCTGCGTCTTGCCGATGTCGAAGTGGCTCAGTACGGACTCGAGGAACACGGCCCATCGCGGGCCCTCGCGCACCATGAGGGCGTCCCTGCCCGCGCGCATCTTCCACGCGATGTGGTCGATGCTCACGTGACCGTGCAACTCGCGGTCGTGCAGCAATGTGACGACGACGGTGTCGACTCCGTGAGACTGCGCCCGCCGGTCGGCGAACCGCCGGTCTGCCAGGGCCCAGCGCGCTGCGCCGACGACGAGCTCGTCGAGAGTGCCTCGGCCGCTCACGGAGCAGCCGATGAGTCCGCGTGAGTAGAGCGACACCGCGACGCTGGTCACCGACGGGTCCACCAGGTCGTCGGGGAGCGCGGTGCCGGCCGGCTCGGACCCCGCTTCGTGGGCGGCGATCACGTCCCGAACACGGCGGGTGAGCTGCTCGCCGAGACCTGGAACGTGGGTCCAGGCATCCGTCAGCCGCTGGTCCTCGCCGTAGGCCGGCCATGTCTGCCCGGGCTCGGGGCGCTTGAAGACTTCGTGGCGGAACAGTGTGTGCGGCTCGTAGCTGCCGATCTTCGCGTTGCGCACCCGCGCGTGCCGGTACTGTTCCACGGAGCTCGTGTAGAGCTGCGTGTTCGGCAGCGCGCCGCCCATCTTCGCCGGAATGAGCGCGCTGCGCGCGACGATGCCGTAGCGCGAGAAGTCCAGGTCGCGGGGTTCGATCTGCTCGAGCTCGGAGAAGAATGTGACGCACAGCTTGAGCTGCGCGAGACCCTCGCGCGTGAGCGTCGGCCCGAGCACCTTCACGGTGCGAGCGGTGGCGATGACGACGTCGCGCTGCGGGTCGGCATCCCGCGCATCGAAATGCCAGAACCCTTCGCGCCCGAGGCGCTTGTCGTCGGCGATCCTGCGAAAGCTGACCCAGACCCCGCCGGGCCCCTGCTCCGGCTCGGCGAAGTCGCGAGGTGGTCGGAGCACCTCGCCCGTGTCGACGAGGTGCTCGGCGACGAGCCGCGCGACGTCAGCGGGATGCAGGCCGTCCGGGACCGCTTGGTCGGACCATCGGTCGGGGAGGCAGCGGAGGTACAACGGCGGGCGATCCGTGCGCGGCATCTCGAGGTCATCCCAGATGTCGAACACCGTCTTCAGACGATAGCCGCGGGCCCTCGCGCGCTCGGCACCGCCCCGCCGCGAGAAGTCGACGAGGCACACCGCCCCTTCGACCTCGTACCCCTGGCTCTCGAGGGCCGCGGCCCCCTTCGTGAACGAGATCCCCGAGCTGATCGAGTCGTCGACGAGCACGACCTTGCGGCCCTTGTCGCCGGCGCCGTCGATGCGCCGCCCGGTGCCGTGCTTCTTGGCCTCGGGGCGCACGGCGAGGCCCGTGTAGCGACCGCCGCCTCGCAGCACGCACGCCGACATGAGCGGCATCGCACCGAAGCCGTAGGCGGCGATCTGGGTCGCCTCGAACCCCGCGAGGGCGTCGACGAGCACGTCGCCGATGAGCGCGGCCCCGTCGGCCGTCGTGGTGAGCGGCCAGCAGTAGAGCATCCACGATGCCCGCTCACCAGCACGGCCGACGATCCGAGTGCTCTCGTCCGCGTACAGGATGCCGTCACGACGAAGGGCTGACAGCAGGTCGGCGCGCCTGCCGGCGGCGTCGCTCACTGTCACCGCCCGACGCCGTCGGCGATGTTCCGGAGGTCCATGCTCCCGGCCTAGAGTCCGCCGGGTTCTTCCGGTTCCCGCGGCTCGGCGATGCGGCCGGGCAGTTCGGGATTATCGACACGGAGTCCACCAGGTCCGCCTTCACGGAAGATCTCCTCTTGGATCTCGGTCTGGATCTCGTGGAGGATCTCGACCTCGACCTCCTCCTGGATCTCGTGGAGGATCTCGAACTGGATCTCGCCGCTGATCTCGAATCCTGTCTCGGGGCCGGTCTCTGGTCCCGTTTCCGGGCCGGTCTCGGGGCCGGTTTCTGGTCCGGTTTCTGGGCCCGTTTCCGGTCCGGTTTCTGGGCCGGTCTCGGGGCCGGTCTCGGGTCCGGTTTCTGGGCCCGTTTCCGGTCCGGTCTCGGGGCCGGTCTCGGGTCCGGTTTCCGGTCCGATCTCGGGTCCGATTTCCGGTCCGATCTCCGGGCCCACTTCGGGTCCGATCTCGGGTCCGATTTCCGGTCCGATCTCCGGGCCCACTTCGGGTCCGACCTCGGGTCCGATTTCCGGTCCGATCTCCGGGCCCACTTCGGGTCCGATCTCGGGTCCGATTTCCGGTCCGATCTCCGGGCCCACTTCGGGGCCGATCTCGGGTCCGATTTCCGGTCCGATCTCGGGTCCGACCTCCGGACCAATCTCGGGGCCGATTTCCGGGCCCACTTCGGGGCCGACCTCTGGTCCGACTTCGGGGCCGACCTCGGGGCCGACCTCGGGTCCGATCTCTGGGCCGACCTCTGGTCCGATCTCGGGTCCGACCTCCGGGCCTACTTCGGGGCCGACCTCGGGTCCGATTTCTGGGCCGACCTCTGGTCCGATCTCGGGTCCGACCTCCGGGCCTACTTCGGGGCCGACCTCGGGTCCGATTTCTGGGCCGACCTCTGGTCCGATCTCGGG
Organism: Microbacterium alkaliflavum; assembly: GCF_044325405.1. Taxonomy (NCBI): domain Bacteria; kingdom Bacillati; phylum Actinomycetota; class Actinomycetes; order Micrococcales; family Microbacteriaceae; genus Microbacterium; species Microbacterium alkaliflavum. The sequence continues at coordinate 105,277 of NZ_JBIQWL010000003.1, forward strand.
TCCGACCTCCGGGCCTACTTCGGGGCCGACCTCGGGTCCGATTTCTGGGCCGACCTCTGGTCCGATCTCGGGTCCGACTTCCGGGCCGACCTCGGGGCCGATTTCCGGTCCGATCTCCGGGCCCACTTCGGGGCCGACCTCGGGTCCGATTTCGGGTCCGATTTCTGGTCCGATCTCGGGTCCGATTTCGGGGCCGACCTCGGGTCCGATCTCGGGTCCCACTTCGGGGCCGATTTCCGGTCCGATCTCGGGTCCGACTTCGGGGCCTATCTCGGGTCCGACTTCCGGTCCGATCTCGGGTCCCACTTCGGGTCCGATTTCTGGTCCGATCTCCGGGCCCACTTCGGGGCCGATTTCCGGGCCGACTTCTGGGCCTATCTCGGGCCCGATTTCCGGCCCGATCTCAGGCTCTTCATTCGCGTCGGCGGCTCGTTCGTCTGCCGATTCCGGGTTCAGGTCATCAGGCGAGTGGACCATGGCATGTCCTTTTCAGAGCGCGGATAGATGTATCCCCCGGAACATGGACCACCGCACGGCTGACGGGGCCCAGAACCCCCAGCGCCAACTGTGAACCTCGCCTGCACCGCACGCAAGACGTCGGAAGTGCCGCGGATGCTATCCACGACAAACACTCAGGATTTCGGTCGAACAGCGCCCGCGCCCGCGTGCGAGGTCACGCCGTGAAGCGCGCCAGGAACGCACGCGTGCGCTCCTCGCGCGGGGCGCCGAAGACCTCGGCTGGCGCACCCTGCTCGAGGATGCGTCCCGCGTCGAGGAACACCACACGATCGGCGACGTCGCGTGCGAAGGCCATCTCGTGCGTCGCCATGACGATCGTCATCCCGTCGTCGGCGAGCGAGCGCACGAGGTCGAGCACCTCGCCGACGAGCTCGGGGTCGAGAGCCGAGGTGATCTCGTCGAGGAGCAGCAGATCGGGCGAGGTCGCGATGGCGCGGGCGATCGCGACGCGCTGCTGCTGACCGCCCGACAGGCGGTCGGGATGCGCCTTCGCCTTGTCGGCGAGCGCCACGCGTTCGAGCAGGGCGACGGCCGCGGCATCCGATTCCCTCTTCGACATCCGGTGCACGTGGCGCAGCGCGAGAGTGATGTTGCCGAGCACCGTCAGGTGCGGGAAGAGGTTGTACTGCTGGAACACGACGCCGATGCGGGCGCGGACGGCGTCGGGGTCGACGCGGGGATCGCTGATGTCCTCGTCGCGCAGCAGGATGCGGCCGTCGTCGATCGGCTCGAGCAGGTTGACCGTGCGCAGGAGCGTCGACTTGCCCGATCCGCTCGCGCCGATGAGCGCCACGACCTGGCCCTCGTCGACCCCGAGGTCGATGCCGCGCAGCACCTCGTGGTCGTCGAACGACTTCCACACCTCTTCGAGGCGCAGCACGGCGCTCATACGATGCCGCCGATCTGCTCGCGGGCGCGCACGCGTGCCGTATACCAATCGGTGAGCCGGATCGTCGGGATCGCCAGCAGCACGAACAGCAGTCCCGCCACGACGTACGGCGTGAAGTCGAAGAACTTCGCCGTCTCGATCTGCGCCGCACGCACGGCATCCACCGCTCCCAGGATCGAGATCAGCCCGACGTCCTTCTGCAGCGAGACGAAGTCGTTCATGAGGGCCGGCGTCACCTTGCGGATCGCCTGCGGCACGACGACGAGGCGCATCGTCTTGGCGTGGCTGAGTCCGAGCGACCGCGCCGCCTGCCGCTGAGACGGATGCACCGCCTCGATCCCCGCGCGGAAGACCTCGGCGACGTAGGCCGAGTACGTCAGGGTGAGCGCCACGACGCCCCAGAACGCGTACGGAAGCCGCACGGGGATGAGGCCGAGTCCGGGGATGCCGAATCCAACGAGGTAGAGCACGATGATGAGCGGCAGCCCGCGGAACAGGTCGGTGTAGCCCGCCGCGAGAGCGCGCAGCGGAAGCCAGACCGGGCCGCGGAGCGTGCGGAGCGTCGCGATCAGGAGGCCGAAGATCAGGACGAACACGGCCGAGATCGCGAGCACCTGGAGGTTGAGCAGGAACCCCTGCCAGATGCGCGGGAACGACGCGACGGCGACGTCCCAGTCGAAGAACATCTCCTTGACGGCCGCCCACCCGGGGGTGTTGACGATCGTGAGCCACACGACGGCGGCCAGCACGAGGGTCGAGACGACGCTGATGACGACCGACTTCGCACCCTGGCGCTTGCGGAACGCGCGCCGCTCGAGCTCGATCGCGCTGACCGGGCGCACCGCCGGGTCCGTGGGCGGGGCGAGTGTCATCGGGCCAGGCTAGCCGAGGGCGATCGGCGCCTCTCTTCTGCGTCGAGAGGCGCCGATCTCACTTGAGGAGCGGGGCGGTGTCGTCGCCGCCGAGCCAGGTCGTGGCGAGCTCGTCGAGCGTGCCGTCGTCGCGCAGGGCGTCGACGGCGGCGGTGACCTTGGCGGTGAGAGGCGAGCCCTTCGCGAGCACGAGGCCGAGCTGGTCGCCCGTCGTACCCGCGGGGTTCGGGAGCTGTCCGACGAGCTTGCCGTCGGTGAGCTCAGCTCCCGCGATGTAGAACGCCGTCGGCAGGTCGACGACGAGTGCATCGATCTGCCCGTTCTCGAGTGCGAGCTTCGCGTCGTCGTTGCTGTTGAACGCCTGCGCGCCCTGGGTCGGCTTGATCGAGTCCTCGATCGCGGTGAAGCTCGTCGTGCCGGTCTGGGCGCCGATGAGGAGGTCCTTGAGATCGGCGATCGATGTCGCGTCGGCCGCGGGCGACGAACCCGTCGTCACGACGACCTGCGTCGTCTCGTAGTACGGCGAGCTGAAGTCGACCGATTGCTTGCGCTCATCGGTGATCGAGAACTGCTGCAGGTTGAAGTCGAAGTCCTTCGGCCCGGGTGCGATCGCCTCGTCGAAGGTCGTACGCACCCACACGACGTCGTCCTTCGCGAAGCCGAGCTGGTCGGCGACGGCGTAGGCGACGGCCGCCTCGAAGCCCTCCCCGCCCTCGGGTTTGTCGTCGATGACCCACGGGTAGTACGCCGGCTCGCCGGTCGCGATCGTGATCTTGCCGGGCGTGACCCAACCCGCGTCGTCGGACGATGCGGACGGCGAGTCGCCGGAGCCCGAGGCGCAGCCCGCGAGGACGAGTGCGACGGCGATGCTCGAGGCGACGAGGGCGGTTCGCAGGACGGAGCGCGACATGAGGGCCTCCAGGGGTCGGGTGCGACGCCGTGCTGTGCGGCGTGCCCCCATCTTCTCGAACGGGCCCGTGGCTCGCCGCCGCGCGTCGGTTTGTTACGCGGTGCCGGATGCCGCGGCACTCGGTTCCTCAGGTGGTTCGGGCTCGACCCCTCGACAAGCTCGGGGACCCGAGGTGCAGTCGGAGGACCGGGCGCATGCGCCTGGCGTTCGTATCCCGTGCTCTCGCCGAGCGCCCCCGTTGCAACCCGGGTGCAACACGGGCTCTCGGTGACAGCACGGGCTATGGCCGCAGAGGTCATCCTGGCGTTGCACGCCGGACCGTCAGTGGAGGCGGGCCTCGGCGGCGGCGAGGGCGGCGCGGGCGCCGTCGGTGGGGGCGATCGCGACGAGCCCGCGGTACAGCGTCACGAGCGCGTCGACGTCGAGCGCACCCGTCCGGGCCCGCTCGCAGTGCACGGCCTGGATCGCCGCCTCGATCTGGAACCGGCCGAGGGGCCGCCCGAGCGCCGAGGCGCGCGCGAGCAGAGCGCGGCCCTCGGCGATGAGACCGGCATCCCATTCCCGCGGATCCTGCTCGTCCAGCGGCGGCCAGGGAGACGTCGCGCGGACGGCGGCCCGGGACTGGGCGAAGGTCAGCAGGGCGGCGAGTCCCCACGCCTCGGGCTCGTCGGGCAGGAGGCTTGCGACGAGCACGGCGAGCCAGCGCGCCTCGTCGGCGATCGACTCGCGCACGGCATCGCCCTGGTCGAGCCAGTCGATCGCGTACGCGCCGTAGATCGCCTCGAGCACGGCGGGCAGCCGCTCGGGCAGGTCGGCCCGCGAGGGCACCGCGAAGGGGATTCCGGCATCCCGGATGCGGCGCTTGGCCCGCACGAGCCGCTGCGCCATCGTGGCGGGCTCGACCCCGAACACGCGGGCGACCTGCGCCGCGTCGAAGCCGAGAACGGTCTGAAGCATGAGGGGAGGACGGATGCCGGGATCGATCGCCGGATGAGCGCAGGCGAACAGCAGCTCGAGGCGCTTGTCGGGGATCTCGTCGCGCCGCAGCATGGCGGTCGCGGCATCCGTCTCGTCGGAGAGCCGGTCCGCGAGCGCGTCGTCGAGCGGGACACGGGTGCGGTGCGCCGCGGAGCGCAGCTCGTCGCGGAGTCGATTGCGGGCCACGGTCAGCAGCCAGGCGTCGGGATTGCTCGGGATGCCGCCGCCCGGCCACGTCGCCAGGGCACGCTCGAACGCGTCGGACAGGGCGTCTTCGGCGAGCGCGATGTCGTGCGTCGATGCGGCGACGAGGGCGAGGAGGCGGCTGTACGAGTCGCGGGCGGCGCGCTCGGCGACCGCCCGCGGGCTCGCGGCATCCCTCACTCCGACGCGGTCCATTCGCCGTCGACGAAGCGGACGGCGGTCGGCCGGATCTCGATCGCACCCCACGCGAGGGAGGGCGCCTTGCCGGCCCATGAGATGGCCTCGTCGAGGTCGGCGACCTCGATGACGAAGGTGCCTCCCAGCTGCTCCTTCGTGTCGGCGAACGGCCCGTCCTGCACGCGCAGTGTGCCGTCGGGCGCCGTGAGGGTCGTCGTCACCTGCGACGGCTGGAGCACTTCGGCGGTGTCGAGCACGCCCGCCGCCTGCAGCGCCTTCGCGTAGACGTCGAACTCGCGCATCGCGTCGGCGATCGCCTCGGGGCTCAGCTCGTCGGAGTTCATCTCGGGATAGTGGAGCAGGAGCGTGTAGCGCATGGTGTCATCCTTCCGATTCGGTTGCGACACCGTGATGACGATCGAGCCCCGCCCCGATCGACACTCAGCCGTTGCCGAGCTCGTCGAGCATGCGCCGCTGCTCGGGGGTGAGACCGTCCTGCAGCTCCTCCTTCGCAGCGCGGGCCTCCGGCGTCGACGTCGGGGCAGGACCTGCCACGCTTCGCGCGCCTGTCGCCCTGTCGTACAGCTGCCCGGCCCGCGCCTCGAGCCGGTCGTCGATCGTGGAGTAGATCCACCAGGCGGCGAGGAGGAACAGAGGCGGCAGCAGGTATCCGAGGAACCAGTTGTACACGTGCACGCCGGAGAGCATGACGACGAGCACCCAGACGACGAGTTCGACGAGGAAGACGAGCCCGACCTTGACGAGGGTCTCACCGGCCTTCGTGCGCTGCGACGACGACTTCGCCGCCATGCCCGCGAACCACTTCTGGATGAGGGGTTTGAGCCAGATGGTCGCCGCTGTCAGGATGACGCCGGCCCACAGCACGCCCCAGCCCACCGAGACGCCCGCGACCAGCAGGTCGATCACGAGCAGCACGACGAGGTTGAACACGTAAAGCGTCGCGAATCGGACGATCCAGGTCTTCATGCGTCCAGCGTCGCATGTCCCCGGCCGCGCGGCCATACGCGCGGCCGGAGAGCGGTGCCGTCAGGCTGTGACGGCTTCGCGGTCGCGGGACACGGATGCTGCGGCATCCCGTCGTCCGAGCTTCGCCGTGTCGGCGATCCAGCCCGCGCGCTGCTCGTCCTCGCTGAAGCGCACCGAGGTGAACCGTGTCATTCCGGTCGTCTTCACGCCGCAGTAAGCGAGGATCGCCTGCTTGAGGCTCGTCCCGGCCGCGTTGCGGTAGACGAGGCGGTTCCAGAAGTTCGGAGTGTCCATCGTCATGACCAGGCGCGCCGTGCGGCCTGCGAGGAGCTTCTCGGCGAGAGCCGTCCTGGGGCGCCGGTCGTAGGAGAAGCCCAGGAGGAAGACGCGGTCGATGAACGCCTTGAGCGCCGCGGGGTAGGTGCCCCACCACTGCGGGTGGAAGAAGACGAGGTGGTCGGCCCACCGCACATCCTCGATGTAGGCGGCGATGTCGGGGTCGAGCTGCACGTCGGCGTCCGTGCGCGGCATGCGCAGCTCATCGCGGTTCGTGGGATGCCCCGGGATCGGGTCGTTCGCGAGATCGACGACGCGCACATCGGCGCCTCTGTCGCGCGCGGCGTCGATGTACGACGCGGCGAGGGCGTGGTTGAGGCTGCCGGCGATCGGCGTGCCGACGATGACGAGGATGCGAGGGGTCATTGCGGGATTCCCTTTTCTGTGACGAGTTCGATGAGGGTTTCGAGCTGGTGGTTGAGGCGTGCGACGTCGATGCCCTCGGCGCCCAGTCGCGGATCGGCGAACAGCTCGGTGAACTGGTCGTCGAGCCCGCCGCCGGCCGTGATGACGAGCTGCAGCGCGCGGGGCGTGAGGGTGAGCAGCACGCGGCGGCCGTGGTGGGGATCGTCGGCTGCGACGATCCAGCCGTCGGCGACGAGCGACGGCACCCGCTTGCTGACGGCGGCCTTCGTGACGAAGAGGCAGCGGGCGAGTGTCGTGATGTCGACGGGCTGCAGCTCGGCGACGGCGGACAGGAACTGGAACTGGCTGAAGCTGACTCCGTGGGCGCCCCGCAGCATCTCGTCGGCGTAGGAGTCCATGAGGGAGACGAGGTGGTGCAGGGTGACGGTGATGCGGTCGGCCACACGAGTAGTAAACCTGTTGACAACCTATGATGTCAACAGGTTTACAACATTGCACTCAGGTGATCGACACGAGCTGCGTGACGTCGTCGGCCGGGAGCTCGTCGACGATGGCCGTCACGGTGACCTCGACGAGATCGGTGCGGCCGGACAGCACGTTGAGGAACGCCGTGTCGGCGGCATCCCGTCCCGTCGCGATGCGCACGAGGGTCTGCCGCGGAGCGAGCGTCGTCGCGTCGACAGCGTGCCAGCCGTCGCCGACCCACGCCTCGGCGACGGCGTGGAAGTCCATCGGCGAGAGGCCGGGGGCATAGACGGCGACGAGCCGCGCCGGGATGCCGAGCGCGCGCAGCAGGGCGACCGACAGGTGCGAGTAGTCGCGGCACACTCCCTGCCGGGCGAGCAGCGTACGCACGGCGCCGTCGGTCGGGAGTGACGAGCCTGAGACGTAGGCCAGGCGGGTGCCGACCCACGACGACACGGCGGCGAGGAGCTCGGCGGGCTGTGTGATTCCCGCGAACTCGGCGACGGCGGTGGGCATGAGGGCGTCGGACTCCGCGTAGCGGCTCGGCCGGCCGTAGACGAGGAGGTCGGTCTCGCTCGCACCGGCCGGAGCCGTCTGCCCCGCGATCGACGCCGCGTACTCGACGACGAGCTGCCCTGTGCCCGCCTCGATCCGGTGGAGCCCGGTGCCGTGCGCGTCGGCGAGCTCGCGCGGCTCTATGGCGGCGCCGTCGAGCGTGGCGGTGAAGCGTTGCTCGGCGTCGTACTCGGCGGCGGCCGAGATCGCGAAGACGAGGTCGGCGGGTTCGGTGACGTTCAGGACGATGCGCGCGGAGACATCCCTCTTCATGCCGTCCACGATGTCACGGCCCGCCGATCGGACGGGGGTGCTTGACAGGGCGGCTGCGGACAGAGAGCCGGTCGGCCCCGCGAGGCGGGGGCGCGGCGATTCCGGGGGGTGAATCTGTGCCGCGCGGGGCCGACCGGAGTCAGTGGCCTGGCTTGACGCCCCGCGCCGGTGCGATCTCGACGGCGCGGTCGATCTCCTGCGTGAAGGTGTTGCCGGCTTCGTCGGCGCTCGTGACCCGCAGGTCGATCCACGCGCCGGCGTCGGGGGCTTTCAGCTGCGCCGAGTAGGTCGCGACGTACGCGCGGCCCTGGGCGAAGATGCCCTCGGGGGTATCGCCCGGGCCGGAGGTGTCGCGCGACTCGAGCGTGAGCGGCACGCCGACCCACTGCCCGCCCGTCGTGCGGAGCTCGAGCGTCGTCTTCTTGACGGCCGCGCTGCCCACGGCGCCTGCGACGTGACCGACCTCGAGGGAGAGCGGCACGGACGCGCCCTTCTTCCGGTCGACTCCGGCCCGGCCCGATGCGTCGAGGTCGATGTCGTAGGAGGCCTGGAGCATCGGCAGGAACCGGTTCGACCAGTCGTCGGCCGTGCCCGTCGTCGTGAAGGCCCACTCGCTGACCGTCTTCGTCGACGACGGCAGGATCGTCCCGTCGTGGGTCGCGGTCTGCACGACCCGCACGTCGCTCGATCCGTCCGGCGTCTCCCAGTAGTTGACGTCGGAGAACGGCACGGACTTCACGAGGACGCCGTCGAGGTACAGGCCGGTCGTGACCGTCGCGCGCGGTTCGGGCTCATAGATCTCGAGCATCGAGCCGGTGTGGTGCACGTCGCCGCCGTCCGCCCAGCTCGGGAGGTTGATCGCGAGGCTCGAGCTGTAGCGCGCGGGGGCGTAGTAGCCCTCGGCGACGAAGGGCCGGACGATCGGCCGGAAGAACTCCGCCGTCGAGCGCTGCCCGGCCGTGTAGGTGCGCGGGATGTCGCGGATCTCCCAGTTTCCGTCGACGGTGAAGGCCTCCTGGTACCACCCGACCGAGGGATCGACCCAGTCGGTGCGCTGCATGCCGCGCTGCGTGCCCACCGCGAGTCCGAACCCGTACTTTCCGGTCGGCTTGAGGTCCCAGCGCAGCTCTCCGACGACATCGCCCTTGTCGCCGTAGAACGTCGTGTCGACGCGCGCGAGCTTGCCCGGACGGTAGGCGAGGTCGCTCGGCATGGAGTCCTTCGCATAGCGGGAGAGGTCCCACACTTCGCTGGAGTAGGGCTCACCGTGGGCCTGCGCATTCTCCGGGTGCTTCGCAAGAAGCTTCGCGAGCGCCCGACCCTCGACGCCGCTGATGCCGGCGACCGGGATCGGGACGTTCGTGAGGTAATCGTCGCGGCCGACCCACGAGCTGAACTCCCCGTCGGCGCTGTTCGCGACGATGAGCATGGCCGCGCCCGCATCCGCGGCGTTCGCCGCGAGCTGCATGGGCGTGAGCTCGGCCGACGCCGTCGCGAACGCGATCTTGCCCGTCACCTTCGCGTTCGCGAAGTCCTGGGCGCTTCCGGCGCCGACGGCGACGACGGGCGCCTTGAGCTTTCCGTCGAGCGGTGCGGAGCCGGCCTGAGGGATCGTGTCGAGCTTCGAGGTGCCGACCGCGACGGAGAGTCGTTCGTGCACGAGCCGCCACCGGGTTGAGAAGTCGAACTCCGCTGCGTTCGACGCCTTCTGCGGATGCGCCCACAGCTCGTCGACGACGGTGGGCACCAGCATCCCGTTCTCGAAGCCGGCGACCGACATGTCCATGCGGCGCACGAGCTGCTCGAGGTTCTTCGTGCCGACATCGACCGACACCTGCTTCGCGGTGCGCGCGTCGAGGGCGACCGTCCTGGCCTTGTCGAGCACGACCTCGGGGTCGCCGAGGAAGACGGCGGCGAGGGCATCGGCCGTTCGCGGGATCTCCGCGAACGTCGAGACCGACCAGTGCCCCTTCGGGAGGCGGAGGGTGCGCTCGCCGGAGACCGCGACCAGGTCGAACCCGCCGTCATCGGTGTTGAAGATCGCGACCTGCGCGTCGATCGGCTCGCCCTGGAACCCCGTCGCCGTGAGGGTGAGGTCGTAGCGCTCGGACTCGCGGATGAGGCCCAGCGCCGTGCGGGCGACGGGCGAGCCGCCCACCGACGCGACCAGGGCGCCGGTGTTCTGCGTGCCCGCGGCGACGGCGCTCGGGTCGGCCGTCACGGTCACGGAGCGCGACTCGCCCGCCGGGATCGTCAGCGACGGCGTGTCGAGCGACAGCGCGCTCGCCTGATCGTCGCCGGAGCCCTGGAACGTCGTGTCGTGGAGCGTCGTCGCGAGGTCGACCGTGACCTCGGCGTCGCCCCGGTTCGTGTAGGAGACGGTGCGCGCGATGGATGCGAGGTCCGCCCCCCACGACACGAGGCCGAAGTCGCCGGAGCCGGATGCCACGACCTGCGCGTCGACGGCGGCCGCGACGTTCACCGCGCCGGTGCCCGCCTGGTACGGCGTGAGCCCGAGGTCGGTCGCGGAGCTGACGAGCGCAGCCCGCAGCTGCTCTGCCGTGTACTCGGGATGCCGCTGCTTGACGATCGCCGCCGCACCCGAGACGTGCGGCGTCGCCATCGACGTGCCGCTCATCGCGATGTAGTCTCCCTCGCCGGGTGAGTCGGCAGACCGTGCCGCGGTGACGTCGTTGCCGGGACCGGCGATGTCGGGCTTCATCGCACCGGAGAGGGTCAGCGGGCCCTGGCTCGTGAACCACGACATCTCGCCGCTCGGGTCGTCGACCGATCCCACGGTGAGGGCTTCGCGGGCTGCTCCGGGCGATCCGATCGTCTCGGGCGCTCCGTAGTTGCCGGCCGCGACGACGAACAGCGTGCCCGTCGCCTCTGCGATCTCGTCGAGTGCGGTGTCCATGATGTCGTCGCCGTCGGACGGCGTCATCGAGCCGATGCTCATCGAGACGATGGGGGCGTGCTGCGCCCCCCACTCCATGCCGGCGATGACCCACGAGTCCTGGCCCTCGCCGGTCTGGTCGAGGATCTTGCCGACGAGCAGGTCGGCGCCGTCGGCGACGCCATGGTGTGCGCCGCCGCTCGCGGCGCCCGTGCCGGCGATGGTCGAGGCGACGTGCGTGCCGTGACCGTTGGGGTCCCACGCGACGTCCTCGTCGGGCACGAAGCTCGTCGATTCGGGAAGCACGCGGCCCGCGAGGTCCGGGTGTGTGTCGTCGTAGCCCGTGTCGAGCACGGCGACGGTGACGCCCGCTCCCGTGTAGCCTTCGGCCCACGCCTCGGGCGCGTGGATCCACGGCACGCTCGAGTCGAGCATCGCCTTCACCTTGCCGTCGAGGTGGATCGCCTCGACCCCGCCGCCGAGGCTCGCACCGCCGGCGTCGAACGCGGTCGGGCCGCTCGTCAGCGCGGCCCACGTGGCTGCGGCATCCTCGTGCTCCGCCTTCGCTGCCGCGCCGCCGATGCTCTCGAGCGGGACGCCGAGTTCCATGCCGGGGACAGGCGCGCTGAACGTCGACGGGCCGGAGGCGAGCTCGAGGATGACGGGCGTCGCGTCGACGTGCGCGTCGTCGTAGCCGAACTCGATGAGACGGCTCACGTTGAACAGGTCGCGGTCGACGACGTCCGCCGCGACGTACCGCTCGACGCCGTCCGGCAGCACGATCAGGTCGCCGTCGACTGTGAGCGTGCGATAGCCGGCGCCCGGAGTGACGGTGTCGACGTCGACGACCTGCTTGCCGCCCGCGAGGGTCGTGACGTGCACGCGATCGCCCGTGATGAGCGTCACGGTGTGCTCGGCATTCGGGGGAGTCGCGCCGGGCGGCGCGGGCGGGGATGCCGTCGCGGGTGCCGCGGCGCCGATCGTGGCGAGGGCGACGGCGGCCGCGCCGATCGCGGCGACGGCGCGCAGTCGGCGCAGGGGGGAACTGTCGTGCTGTGACATGGGGGAGCGACCTCTCGTGAAGCGTCCCTCCCACTGTCGCCGAGGAGGCGTCTAGTGTGGTGGCGGAGAAGCGCCATGGCGTCGATCCGCCAATCGCCGCACGGAGGTCATCATGCTGGAAGCGCTCGGCCTGAGCGACGACCATTCGGCGGTCTATCGCATGCTGCTCGCGCAGCCGTCGTCCGACATGGCCGGCATTGCGAGCGAGGCCTCGATCTCGGTGCGTACGGCGCGTCGGGTCATCGACGATCTGGAAGAGCTGGGGCTCATCGCGCGTCTCGCGTCGTCGCCCGACCGGATCGTGGCATCCCCTCCCGCCGTCGCGATGCTGCCGATCCTCCGCGAGCGCGAACGGCAGCTCGCCGCGGGGCATCAGGCCCTCGTGCATCTGAGCGAGCTGTATCGCGAGGGCGCCGCGCAGCGCGCCGCTCCCGATGTCGTCGAGGTCGTCTTCGGCCCCGAGGCCGTCGCGCAGCGGCTCGGCCAGCTGCAGGCGTCCGCCGAGCGGCAGGTGCGGGCCTTCGTGCTGGAGGACGTCGCGATCATGTCGGGCGCCGACAACGTCGAGGAGGACCGGGCGCTCGCTCGCGGCGTGCGCTACCGCGTGCTCGTCGAGTCGGGGGTGCTCGACCGGCCCGGCTACATCGACGCCGTGCGCGAGCTCGAGCCCCTCGGCGAGGAGGTGCGGGTGCTCCCGAGCCTGCCGACGCGGCTGTTCGTCGCCGACGAGTCGCACGCGCTCATCCCGATGTACTCGCGCGGAGAGCGCCGCGTCGCGGGCGGCCTGCTGATCCACCCGAGCGGGCTGCTCGACCTCGTCATGGCGATGTTCGAGGAGGCGTGGAAGTCCGCTCCCACGCTCCTCGCCTCACGTGGAGTGCTGCAGGAGCGGGCCGACGACCCCGTCGACACGGATCTGCTCTCGCTCCTGCTCCTGGGATTGACGGATGCCGCGGCCGCGACGCAGCTCGGCATCTCGGTGCGGACGGTGCAACGGCGAGTGGCCGAGCTCATGGAGCGCGCGGGCGTCGCGACGCGCATCCAGCTCGGTGCCGAGGCCGTCCGTCGGGGCTGGGTCTGAGCCGGTTCCGACTTCGCCGAGACGGGGGATCTCGTCGAGACAGGGGGACGGGATGCCTGGGCTCGGCGAGATCCCTTGCCTCGGCGGGGCAGAGCTCAGTAGGAGGCGCGCGGGGAATCGCCGGCGGTCAGGGTGAACCGCGCGGCAAGGGCCTCGGAGCCCCGGGCGAGGAGGGCGACGTCGGCGCCGACGAGCACGAAGGACGCGCCCGCCTCGAGGTAGCGGTCGGCGACGGCGGGGTCGAAGGCGTTGACGCCGACGGGCTTGCCCGCCTTCCGGACGGCGTCGAACGTGTGCTTCACGGCGGCGACGACGTCGGGGTGTGTCTGCTCGCCGAGCACGCCCATCGACGCGGCGAGGTCGCTGGGCCCGACGAAGACGCCGTCGACGCCGTCGACCGCCGCGATCGCGGCCGCCTCGTCGACGCCGGCGGTGGTCTCGATCTGCACGAACAGCGAGACGTGCTCGTCGGCGCCCGCGAGGTAGCCGTCGACGCGGTTCCACCGCGCGCTGCGCGCGAGCGCCGACCCGACGCCGCGGGTCCCGCGGGGCGGGTAGCGCACGGCGGCGACGGCGGCCTCGGCATCCGCAGCCGACGAGACCATCGGCACGAGGAGGTTCTGTGCGCCGAGGTCGAGCACTTGCTTGATCGTCACGACGTCGCCGATCGGCACCCGCACGACCGGCGTCACGGGGTAGGCCGACACGGCGTGCAGCTGCGCGACGACCGATTCGAGGCTGTTCGGGGCGTGCTCCATGTCGATGAGCACCCAGTCCAGGCCCGCACCGGCGCAGATCTCGGCGACGAGGGCGCTTCCCGAGCACACCCAGATCCCCGCGAGGGGGCGGGATGCCTCGCCCAGCGCATCACGGAAGGTGGGGGTCAGACGAAGCGGCATTCGATCACTCCCATCGGTCCGTAGTCGCAGCGGACCGTGTCGCCCTGCGCGACCCACATGGGCCTCGTGAACGACCCTGCCAGGATGATCTCCCCGGCTTCGAGACGCGCGCCGTGCTGGTGGAACTTGTTCGCCAGCCACGCGACGCCCGTCGCGGGGTGGTCGAGCACGCCGGCCGCGACGCCGGTCTCCTCGATCTGACCGTTCTTGTACAGCAGAGCGGGAACCCAGCGCAGGTCGATCTCGTCGGGGCGCTTGTGCACGGTGCCGAGCACCATCGCGCCGTAGGCGGCGTTGTCGCTGATCGTGTCGACGATCGTGCGGCCCTCGAGTTCGATGTGGGAGTTGAGCACCTCCAGGGCAGGCACGGCGTAGTCGATCGCGGCGAGGGCGTCCTCCACCGTGCAGTCGGGGCCCGCCAGCGGCGTCTTCAGGACGAAGGCGAGCTCGACCTCGATGCGCACGTTCGAGAAATGCGCGACCGGGATGTCGGCGCCGGAGCAGTACACGGTGTCGTCGAACATGACGCCGTAGTCGGGCTCGGTGATGCCCGTCGCCTGCTGCATCGCCTTCGACGTGAGGCCGATCTTGCGCCCCACGAGCTTCCGCCCGGCGGCGAGGTTCTGATCGCGCCAGACCCCCTGGATCGCGTACGAGTCCTCGACCGTCGCCTCCGGGTAGCGCGCCGTGATCCGCGGGATCACGCCGTGCGCGCGGTCGGCCTCGGCGAGCTCGGCCGCGATCTGCGCGATCTGCTCGGATGTCAGCATCCGTTTCTCCTGTCTTTGCCACGGTCTCCGAGCCGGTCGGGGGTGGTCCCCGAGCCTGTCGAGGGGTACGACCCTTCGACAAGCTCAGGGACCGGCAATGCGTCTGGCCCCGCGCTGGCTACAGCTGGGCGCCGAGCTTGTACTCGCCCAGCTTCCAGCTCGGCATCTCGTCGTCGTCGGGGCGCGTGTAGGAGAACCCGTCGGCGCCGATCGTGACGGCCATCTCGGAGCTGTCGGTGCGGGCGACGACGGGCTGCGGGTTGCCGTCGAGGTCGAGGACGAGGGAGGCCTCGGTGTACCAGGACGGCACGACGGGGTTGCCCCACCAGTCGCGGCGCTGGTTGTCGTGGACGTCCCACGTGACGACGGGGTTGTCGGGGTCGCCGGTGTAGTAGTCCTGCGTGTAGATCTCGACGCGGTGCCCGTCGGGGTCGCGCAGGTAGAGGTAGAACGCGTTGCTGACGCCGTGGCGGCCGGGGCCGCGCTCGATCGCGTCGGAGCGGCGCAGCGCGCCGAGCTTGTCGCAGATCGCGAGGATGTTGTGCTTCTCGTGCGTGGCGAACGCGACGTGGTGCATGCGGGGGCCGTCGCCGCCGGTCATGGCGGTGTCGTGCACGGTGGGCTTGCGGCGCATCCACGCGGCGTAGACGGTGCCCTCTTCGTCCTGGATGTCCTCCGTGACGCGGAAGCCGAGGGACTGCATGAAGTTGACCGCACGGGGCACGTCGGGGGTGACCTGGTTGAAGTGGTCGAGACGGACGAGCTCGCCGGGGGTGTGCAGGTCGTACCGCCAGGAGAGGCGCTCGACGTGCTCGGTGGCGTAGAAGAACTCGTACGGGAAGCCGAGCGGGTCGGTGACGCGCACGGAGTCGCCGATGCCCTTCGTGAAGCCTTCGGAGCGGCGCTGGATGCGGCATCCCAGTTCTTCGTAGAACGCGACGGCCTTGTCCAGATCCTCCGGCGTGCGGACGCGGTAGGAGAACGCGGCGACGGCGGCGATCGGGCCCTGGCGGAGCACGAGGTTGTGGTGGATGAACTCCTCCGTGGAGCGGAGGTAGATCGCCTGGTCGTCCTCCTCCGTCACGTACAGGCCGAGCACGTCGACGTAGAACTCGCGCGACGCGACGAGGTCGGTCACGACGAGCTCCATGTACGCGCAGCGCAGGATGTCCGGTGGGGACGCCTGGGGCGTCGGGATCGGGTTGTCGGAGAAGATCGGCGCCTCCTGGCTCACGTAGAAGCCGGAAGAGGTGAGGGTCTTGTCGGTGGTCATGTCAGCGTCCTTGCTAGCGGAGATCGGTGAGAGGGTCAGCGGGGGTCGGGATCGTCGAGGTCGGCCGCCGGATCGGTCCCTGAGCCTGTCGAAGGGCCGGCCTTGCCGAAGGTGGGGTTGTGGACTTCGCCGAGCGTGATGTGCACGGCCTGCTGGTCGGTGTAGAAGTCGATGGACCGGTAGCCGCCCTCGTGTCCGAGGCCGGAGGCCTTGACGCCGCCGAACGGGGTGCGGAGGTCGCGCACGTTGTTCGAGTTCAGCCACACCATGCCGGCCTCGACGGCCTGCGAGAAGTTGTGCGCGCGCTTGAGGTCGTTGGTCCAGATGTAGGCGGCCAGCCCGTACTTCGTGTGGTTCGCGAGCTCGAGGGCCTCGGCGTCGGTGTCGAACGGGGTGATCGCGACGACGGGCCCGAAGATCTCCTCCTGGAAGATCCGCGCATCCGGCGACACGTCGGCGAACACGGTCGGCTCGACGAAGTTGCCCGTCTCGAAGCCTTCGGGCCGGCCGCCGCCGGCGACCAGGCGCCCCTCGGTCTTGCCGATCTCGATGTACGACACGACCTTGTCGTAGTGCTCCGGGTGCACGAGCGCGCCGACCTCGGTCGCGGGGTCGTGCGGGTAGCCGACCTTGACGCGCCCCGCCTGCGCCGCATAACGCGAGACGAACTCGTCGTAGATGCCGCGCTCGACGAGGATGCGCGAGCCGGCGGTGCAGCGCTCGCCGTTGAGGGAGAAGACGCCGAAGATCGTCGCGTCGACGGCGGCGTCGAGGTCCGCGTCGGCGAACACGACCGCCGGGCTCTTGCCGCCCAGCTCCATCGACAGGCCCTTCAGGAACGGGGCCGCGTTGCCGAAGATCAGCTGTCCCGTCGAGCTCTCGCCGGTGAACGAGATGAGCGGCACATCGGGATGCTTCACCAGCGCGTCGCCGGCATCCTCACCCAGTCCGTTGACGAGGTTGAACACGCCCTTCGGCAGTCCCGCCTCCTCGAAGATGCCCGCCCACAGCGACGCCGACAGCGGCGTGAACTCGGCCGGCTTCAGCACGACCGTGTTGCCCGTCGCCAGGGCGGGCCCGAGCTTCCACGACTCGAGCATGAACGGCGTGTTCCACGGCGTGATCAGCCCTGCGACGCCGATCGGCTTGCGGTTGACGTAGTTGATCTGCCGGCCCGGCACCTTGTAGGTGTCGTCGGCCTGCGCCACGATCAGGTCCGCGAAGAACCGGAAGTTCTCCGCCGCGCGCCGCGCCTGGCCGAGGGCCTGCGTGATGGGCAGACCGCTGTCGAACGACTCGAGCTCCGCGAGGCGGGCGTCGCGGGACTCCACGATGTCGGCGATCCGGTGCAGCACGCGGGACCGCTCGCGGGGCAGCATGCGCGGCCACGGACCGTCCGTGAACGCGCGCCGCGCGGCCGCGACGGCCTTGTCGATGTCGGCCTTCTTGCCCGCGGCGGCCTGCAGGTACACCTCGTTGGAGACGGGGTCGAGCACGTCGAACGTGTCGCCGTCGGCCGAATCGACGAACTCGCCGTCGATGTAGTGCTGGATGCGGGTGGGCAGGTCGGCCGGCACGTGGCGCCGCGCCGTCTGGATGGCGGTGTCGGTCATGGGATTCCTCCGTCGTTGGTGGGAAGTGTCAGTGGGAGTCGGCGTGGGGGTGCCGCACGGCAGTGTCATCGGGATGCCTGGCGGCAAGGAAGGCGTTCATCGTGCGCCAGCGGTGGTTGCGCGCCGCGAGCTCGATCTCGAGCGGGTCGGCGCCGGTGCGGATGAGGTCGAGGATCTCGGCGTGCTCCTCGACGGAGTGCTGCGCGCGGCCGGGGACGAACGCGAACGTCGTGTCGCGCAGGCCCGACAGGCGCGCCCAGCCGCGGTGCACGAGGTCGAGGATGTGCGGATTGGGGCACGGCTCGTAGAGCACCGAGTGGAACTGCTGGTTGAGCTGCGTGAACGCGTGCGGATCGAAGTGCTCGAGCAGGTGCAGCATCCGGTCGTTGACCTCGGCGGCACGGTCGAGGTCGTCGGGCGTGAGGAGCGGCGCCGACAGGGAGGTCGCGCACCCTTCGACGAGACCGAGCGTCTGCATCGTGTGCACGTACTCCGACTCGTCGACGAGCGTCACCCGCGCGCCGACGTTGCGCTCGAAGGTCACGAGCCCCTCGGCCTCGAGCTGGCGCACGGCCTCGCGCACCGGCACGACGCTCATGTCGAGCTGCGCCGCGATCGTGCCGAGCACGAGCCGGTACCCCGGTGTGTACTCGTGGCGGGAGATGCGCTCCTTGATCCAGCCGTAGGCCACCTGCGACTTGCTGAGGCTGTCGATGGTCATCGCTCGCCCCTCTCCGACTCGTAGCGAGCGCGCCATTCGGCGTTCATGGGGAACAGTCCGTCGACGGGATGCCCCGCCGCGACCTGGTCGGCGATCCAGGCGTCCTCGTCCTCCTGTGCGAGGGCCGCGTCGACGACCTCCTCGGCGAGGGCGGGCGGGATGACGATGACGCCGTCGGCGTCGCCGACGATGATGTCGCCCGGCTGCACGGTCGTGCCGCCGCATCCGATTGTCACGTCCACGTCCCAGGGCACGTGCTTGCGACCGAGCACGGCGGGGTGTGCGCCGTTCGAGAAGACAGGGATGCCGACGGATGCCACGGCCGCGGCATCCCGAACCCCGCCGTCGGTGACGATCCCGGCCGCACCGCGAGCGTGGGCGCGGATCGCGAGGATGTCGCCCAGCGTGCCCGAGCCGGCTTCGCCGCGCGCCTCGATGACGATGACCTCGCCCTCGCCGACGGCGTCGAACGCGCGCTTCTGCGCGTTGTAGCCGCCGCCGTGCGACGTGAACAGGTCTTCGCGGTTCGGCACGAAGCGGAGGGTCTTGGCGGTGCCGACGATCTTCGTTCCCGGGGTGAGGGCGGCGACGCCGTCGATCGTTACGTTGTTCAGGCCGCGCTTGCGCAGCTGCTGGGAGATGCCGGCGACGGGCGTGCGCTCCAGCTTGTCGCGCAGTTCAGGCGAGAGCCCGGCCTTCGCAGGCTCGGGAAGACCCGCCGCGTCGCGCGAGCCCCACGCCTCGGCGCGCTGCACGTCGTCGACCGCGGGGAGCGAGCCGACCGAGCCATCGAACGCAACGTCGGGCCCGTCGATGACGGTCGTCACGAGGCGCCCGGATGACGGCCCGTCGGGCACATCGACCTCGACCTCGACGACGTCTTGAGGCACGACGACCGACGAGCCCGCGGGCGTGCCCGTGAGGATGACATCGCCCGGCTCGAGCGTGAAGTGCTGCGACAGGTCGGCGACGAACTGGGCGAGCGGGAAGATGAGGCCGGCCGTCGTGTCGTGCTGGACGAGGTCGCCGTTGACCCACGTGCGCAGCCGCAGCGCGCCGGGGTCGACCGAACGCGCGTCGATGAGCGCCGGGCCGATCGGGGTGAACCCGTCACCGCCCTTCGACCGCACGTTCGAGCCCTTGTCGTTCGCGCGCAGGTCGTACAGGCCGAAGTCGTTGGCCGCCGTGACCCAGCCGACGTGCTGCCAGGCGTCTTCGAGCGACACGCGGCGGGCGGCCGTCCCGATGACGAGCGCGATCTCGCCCTCGAAGGCGAGCAGTTCGGTGCCCGCGGGGCGTTCGATCGTGCCGCCGGATGCCGCGACAGAGCTCGACACCTTGAAGAAATAGGAGGGGTCGGCGGGGCGCCGGCCGCGCTGGTCGGCGCGCGAGGCGTAGCTGAGGTGCACCGCGATGATCTTGCCGGGGCGGCCGGGAAGGCCGGCGAACCGGGGGTCGGTGTCAGTGGTCATGAGCTCCCTCGCTCTTGGCGTCGTATCCGAAATCGTATATCATCGGTGAACGATCGGGCAAGACGCCGATCGAAATCCGGACGAAGACGCCGACCGACGAGGAAGTCATCCACATGAGCACACGCGATCAGTCATCAGCAGCCGCGGGGTTCACCCCCACGGGCACGATAGCCACCGGCGCCGACCGGCGAAGGGTCGTGTTCGCGACCGTCGTCGGAACGACCGTCGAGTGGTACGACTTCTTCATCTACGCGACCGCCGTCGGCCTCGTGTTCGGGCAGCTCTTCTTCGCGCCGCTCGGGGCGAACAGCGTCCTCGTCGGATTCGCGACTGTCGGCATCAGCTTCCTGTTCCGTCCCCTGGGTGCCTTCCTCGCCGGGCACTTCGGCGACAAGTACGGCCGCAAGGTCGTGCTGATGTGGACGCTCGTGCTCATGGGCCTGTCGACGGCGCTCATCGGCCTGCTGCCGACGTATGAGGCGATCGGCATCGCGGCGCCCATCCTCCTCGTGCTGCTGCGGATCCTCCAGGGCCTGTCGGCCGGCGGCGAGTGGGGCGGCGCGGTGCTGATGGCCGTCGAGCACGCCCCCAAGAAGCGCCGCGGCGCGTTCGGCGCGTCGCCGCAGATCGGCGTGCCGCTGGGCCTTCTGCTCGCCTCGGGCGTGATGGCGCTCATGGCGATGATCGCGCCGGGCGATGCCTTCCTCGCGTGGGGCTGGCGTGTGCCCTTCCTGCTCAGCGTCGTGCTGATCCTCGTCGGCTGGTACATCCGCCGGCGCGTCGAGGAGAGCCCCGTGTTCGTCGAGCTCGCGGAGCGCAAGGAGAAGGCGCGCACGCCGATCGCACAGCTGTTCCGCAAGCACCTGCTGCTCGTGGTGATCGCGGCGCTCGTCTTCGCGGGCAACAACGCCGTCGGCTACATGACGACGGGCGGCTACATCCAGAACTACGCGACGAACCCCGAGGGTCCGCTCGCGCTCGACCGCACGCCCGTGCTCTGGGCCGTCGCCGCCTCGGCCGTGACGTGGCTGCTCGCGACCTTCGCCGCGGGATTCGTCTCCGACCGTCTCGGCCGCCGCACGACGTACATCATCGGGTGGATCCTGCAGCTCGTCGGCGTCTTCGCCCTGTTCCCGCTCGTCAACACGGGCAACGTGTGGCTGCTGTTCCTCGGGCTCGCGATCCTCACGATCGGCCTCGGCTTCACGTACGGGCCGCAGGCGGCGCTCTACTCGGAGCTCTTCCCGGCATCCATCCGCTTCTCGGGTGTCTCGATCTCGTACGCCATCGGCGCGATCCTCGGCGGCGCGTTCGCACCGACGATCGCGACGGCGCTCGTGCAGGCGACCGGGTCGACGCTTTCGGTCACGTGGTACCTCGCGGGCATGACGCTCGTCGGCCTCGCCGCGACGCTGCTGCTACGCGACCGCACGGGCATCCCGCTCGGCCCCGACCACGAGGCCGAGCAGGCGCAGAGCCCGATCTACGGTCTCTCGAAGGCCTGACTCCCGGCCTCTCCTCGCGAAGCAGGGGATTCTCGGCGAACCCCAGGGCGCTGCCCTGCGTCTCGACGAGGATCCCCTGCTTCGTCGTTCGGGGGCTCGTCGGGCGCGGTGCGGCCCGGTCAGAGGTCGATACCGTAGCCGCGCATGGCGGTGATGAGTTCGCCGCTGATGTCGTACGCGACGCAGTAGCGGGTGCGGGCTCCCACGACAAGTGCCGCGCAGTCGCCCTCGAGGAACACGTTGTCGTCGGCGACGACGAGAGTCCGGGTGCGCGCGTCGACCATCGATGAGTGCAGGGCCACGATGTAGTCACGCACGCGTTCGCGACCCTCTATGACCTCGCCCGTGTCGGCGACGAGCCACGTCACGTCCGGGGCGCAGCACTCAGAGAAATCGGCGCCTTGGCCCATGAGGTCGAAGTACCGCGAGATCGTCGTCTTGGTCTGCTCGGCGGACATTCCCTGCCTTCCTCGGACCAGAGTGCGCTCATTGCGGACGCCGCACCAGTGCCGGGGCCATCGGAAGGTTGACAACCCGGGCGAGCCGCGGCATTCTGTATACCAACAGGGTTGTATACCAACGAAGGAACGCCATGACCCGGATCGGCGCAGACGTGAAGTTCCACGATGGCGCGTGCCGTCTCGCGGACGACCCGCGCAGTGCCATCGGGGCGCTCGCCGGACTGGGCTACCAGGGAATCCTCGTGCGCACGATCGACGAGGCATTCCCGACACTGGACGAGCGCGAGATCGCCTCGTTCGCGCACACCGCCGACGAGCACGGCTTCTTCGTGCGCATGGGCATCGGCAAAGTCAATCCCTACATGACCGCCGAGCTGCCTCGCGTGCGACAGCTGGGCGGCGGAAGCTACCGCGCGGGCATGGAGCGGATGATCCGGCTGTGCGCCCGCTTCGGTTGGACCGAGGTGTGGACGGCGGTCGGCGGGTTCAAGCCGGGACTGCCCGCGCCCTTCTGCTTCGACAGGTTCCGCACCGACGTGACGTGGCAGGCGCAGCTCGACTCGACGGCCCGCTTCATCCAGGTGCTCGCCCCGACCCTGCGTGCCGAAGGCGTGCGGTTGAACATCGAGACGCACGAGGAGATCACGACCCACGAGCTCGTTCGCCTGGTGGAGTCCCTCGGGCCGGACATCGCCGGCGTGTGCCTCGACCCCGCGAACCTCCCCGTGCGCGGCGAAGCCGTCGCACCGGCCGCCGCTCGGGTCGCCGCTCTCACGCATCTGACACATCTGCGCGACTTCGTGCTGCTGCCGTCCGAGCATGGGATCTCGCGGTTCCTCGCGCCCATCGGCGATGGCTGCATCGACTGGCCCGGGCTGCTCGAGGCCCTGCGCGGCCGCGACGACGTGGACCTCATCGTCGAGGGCATCGGCGGCACGCGCGCCGAGATGCTGCTGCAGCCGCGCGACCCGTTCTGGGTGGCCGCACACCCCGACCTCGACCCCTCCGAGATCGCCGAGCTCGAGCGCGTCGCGGGCACGCAGGAGGAGCTCGCCCGTTCCGGCGAAGGACCTGATGCCGCCCGGCTGCGCACGACTTCCGAGCCTGTCGCCGACCATCGGGACTTCCTCGCCCGATCGCTCGCCGCGCTCCGCGCGCTCGTGCCGGCGGATGCCGCACGGAGCGCGGGCGCCGCCGCCCGCTGAATCCGACCGAACCGAACCGAACCGAAGGAGCCCGCATGACCGGAACGACGACGTCGACGCTGCGCGAAGCCGTCGACTGCGACGTCATCTTCCCCGGCGAGCCCGGCTACGAGTCGCTGCGCCGCGTCTGGAACGCCGACATCGACCAGTACCCGTCCGCCATCGTGCGCTGCACGACCCCGCAACACGCCGCCGATGCCTTGCGCTGGTGCACCGAGAACGGCGTCTCGCTCACCGTGCGCGGGGGCGGCCACAACCTGGCCGGCACGTCGGTCTCCGACGGGAGCGTGCTGATCGACACCGCGCTGCTGCGCAGCGTCACCGTCGACACCGACGCCCGCACGCTCACGGTGGGTGCGGGCTGCCGGTGGGGCGACGTCGATCGCGCCGCCGAGCCGTTCGGAGTCGCCCTGCCCGCGGGGGTCGTCTCGCACACCGGCGTCGCGGGTCTCACCCTGGGCGGTGGCATCGGCTACCTCTCGCGCATGTTCGGCGCGACCGTCGACCACCTCCTCGAGGTCGAGATCGTCACGGCCGACGGCACGATCCGCCGCGTGAACGAGCAGAACGAGCCCGACCTGTTCTGGGCGCTCAAGGGCGCCGGTCACAACTTCGGGATCGCGACCGAGTTCGTCTACCGCTACGTCGAGCTCCCCGGGCTCGCGACCGTACGGCTCGCGCTGTTCCCCGCCGACCGCCGCCGCGAGATCCTGCAGCAGTTCCGCGAGCTCGGCCCGGCGATGCCCGACAACGTCACGACCTACGTCCGCCTCTACCGCTGCCCGCCCTACTGGAGCCAGGTCCCAGCGGCCCACCGCGGCCAGCCGATCATCTCGGTCGCGACCGTGACGTACGGCGATCCCGCCGACGAGCCTGCGCTCACCGCGCGGGTCTTCGACCACGGCGAACCGCTCTACAGCAGTGTGCGGAGCATTCCGCATGTCACGCTGCAGCACTCGACCGACGACGAGTTCCGCTACGGACTGCGCCACTACTGGCGCCACGTGTCGTTCCGTGAGCTGCCCGACGACCTCATCGACAGTGCGATCGAGTTCGCCGACGAGTACCCCGGGCGCCCGCTCAACTCGAGCTCGTTCATCACCCACCAGGTGATGTGCCCGTTCGAGCTCATCGCCGGCAAGCTCACCCCGCGCGACCACCGCAACGACTCGACGACCGGCATCCACTCGCGGTGGGCGGGCAACATCGGTGCCGACTGGGAGTACCCGGACGAACGCGAGGAGCTTGTCGCTTGGGTCAGACGATTCACGGCGGCCATCGCCGAGTGGGAGAGCGGCAGTTACATCAACTTCACCTCCGAGCACAGCGATGCACGCGGCGCCCGCGCGATCTATGGCGACAAGTACGACCGTCTCGTGCGCGCGAAGTCGACATACGACCCCGCCAACGTCTTCGACCACGGGCTCATCGATCTCGAGGAGATCAACGACTCGCTGGCCACCGCGGCGAGCTGAGCGCCATGCGGATCGGCGTCGACAGCACGAAGTTCCCGGGTGCGCGCGACCTCACCGCCATCGGGCTGCTGGAGCGCGTCGACGAGCTCGGGTTCGAGGGGGTCTACTTCCGCTCGGTCCTCGAGCTCAGCCCGGCTCTCGACGCGGCGGAGCTGCGCGACGTGCAGGACTGCGCGCGCGACCTCGACCTTCGCATCGAAGCGGGCATCGGGAAGGTGAACCCCTTCACCGTGCCCGAGCTGCCCGATCTGCGCGCGCTCGGCGGCGGAGACTACCGCCGGGCGATGCACCTCCTGATCGAGGCGGCGGCAGAGTGCGGCGTCCACGAACTGTGGAGCGCGCTGTGCAACTACCAGTTCTCGCTGCGCGGCCTCGACGCGTTCGACCGGTTCCGCACAGACGTGCAGTGGTCGGAGCAGCTGACGGCGACGGTGCGCTTCCTGAAGACGCTGGCACCCGTGCTGCGCGCGCACGGCACGCATGTGAACCTCGAGACGCATGAGGAAATCACGAGCTTCGAGCTTGTCCGCATCGTCGAGGAGGTCGGGCAGGATGTCGTGGGCATCACCTTCGACACCGCGAATGTGCTCGTACGCGGCGAGTCGGCCGTCGCCGCCGCCCGCCGCGTGGCGCCGTACGTGCGCGCGACGCATGTCCGCGACGCGGCCCTCGTCCACGCCGAGGACGGGCTCACGCGCATCCTCCGGCCGGTCGGAGAAGGGGTCATCGACTGGCCCGGCGTCCTCGAGGCGATCGCGGCCGCGGAGCCCATGCTCTCGATCGAGGGCATCATCTCGAGCCGCGCCGCCATGCCGATCCCGTTCTTCGATGAGCGGTGGGAGTCCGGCCATCCCGACCAGGTCGCCGACGAGCGCGAGGAGCTCTTCCGGCTCGCCGACGACTACGAGGAGCGTGCGCGTCAGGGTCTCGTTCCGGATGCCGCAGCTCTGAGCGGGCCGGTCTCGTCCGGCGAGCCGCTCGAATTCCTGCTGCGCAGCGCCCGTGCCCTGCGCAGCCATCTCACCGAGACCGTCACGCAGTCCGTGACCGCACCGCTTTCCGAGCCCGCCGGCCTGGCGGCCCTGTCCAGCAAGGAGAACGAATGAACGCCGAGTACCCGACCCTGTCCCTCGCCGAGCGCGACCGCCGGTGGCAGCGCATCAGGGATCTGCTCGTGCGCGAGGAGCTCGATGGTGTCGTCGTCTTCGGCCACGGGCGCAACGCGCTCGACTCGTATCTCACCAACGAGGCGCGCAAGTCGATCACCCTCCTCACGCGCGACGACGACCCCGTGATGTTCCTCGGCGACGTGCCACTCGACCACTTCGACGGCCCGGGTGCGCGGTGGGAGCGGTGGGTCTCCGACTGGGTCGCCGGCAACCCGATCGCCGAGCTCGCCGCCCGCGTCAAGGATCGCGGGCTCGCGGCGTCGCGCCTCGGGATCGTCGGGCTCACGAGCCGCGCCGTCGGCGAGTGGGCCGGCGTCATCTCGCACACCACGTGGGAGCGGCTTGCCGCAGTTCTGCCCGATGTCCGCTGGAAGGACATCGCCGACTGCTACGAGTCTGTGGCGATCGTGCTCGGCGACGAAGAGCGCGCCATGCTCCGCAAGGCGGCCTCGCTCGGCGAGCGCGGGTGCGAGGCGTTCGTCGAGGCCGCACGCGAAGGCCGCAACGAGCACGAGATCGCGGCGGCCTCGTTCCACGCGATCATCGCGGGCGGGGGCTGGGTGCGCGCTCCGTTCATGCTCGAGCGGGCGGGCGGCGGCATGTTCGCCTGGGCCGTGCCGGAGTGGTTCGCGATGGGCGGCGCACCCTATGTGCTGCAGCCCGGCGACACGATCGCCGCCGAGATCTTCGCGTTCTACGGCGGCATCGAATCGCAGCAGCAGATCGACGTGTGCGTGGGGGAGGCGAGCCCTCTCCTGCGCGAGCTCGAGACCGTGTGCCGCGACTCCTACGAAGCCGGCCTCGCGGCGCTGCGCCCCGGAATGCGGTTCTCCGAGCTCGCCGCCATCATGGAGGCGCCGCTGGCGTCGTCGCGCACGTGGAACACCGGACCGATGGTGCAGACGGTTCCCCCCATCTACAACTCGGCGACGCGGCTGAACCCGCAGGTCGACCCCGCCCTCGCCGGCCTTCCCCGGCTGCCGCTCGGCGTCCCGCTCGACGGCGACTTCGTGATCGAGCCGGGTCACGCGTTCGCGTTCGAGCCGAACGCGCTCCGCGACGGGCAGCGCGTGTGCATCGGCGGAACCGTGCTGCTCACGGAGGACGGGCCCGAGGAGCTCAACACGATCCCCAACCGCCTCGTCGTCATCTGACGCGGTCCGACGAATCGGCCGCCGTGCGCATTGCGCCGGCGGCCGATTCATTCGTGCGGGAGTGGATGCGGCGTTCAGTCCGACACGACGAACTCGCGTGCGAGCAGACCCGTGTTGGTCGACGACGAGGCCCAGGTCGCGCCCGTCGCCACGAGGGCGGCCGCCTGGGCGGACAGCGACGGCGTGTCGTCCTCGGTGCCGAGGACGTACCCGAGCACCTCGAGGTGCCGCCCCTGCGCGGTCGCGATCGCCTTCGCCTCGACGATCGCCGGCGCCAGCGCGCCCACCGGATCGGGGTGCCTCCCGAGCGTGAAGTCGACCACGACCACCCCGACCATGGGATCGTCGGCGGCGGCGCGCAGGTGTCGCGCCCGCTCCGCCGACATGACTGCCGGATCGTCGAGGGCGCTGAGGTCGAGGAGCACATGGCCGCGGGAGAGGCCCGCGGGTTCAGTGCCGCGGATCGCGGCGATGGCTGCGACGTCGCCGTGTGTTTCGCGCACGAGAGAAGCCGTCTCGGCCCACAGTGCGCGGCTCGTGAACAGGCCCCGGATCTCGTGCTGCGGCGGCGCGAGCAGGCTCCGGACCTCGTGGATGAGCGGCCAGTTCAGCGCGTGGAGGTCGAGGGTCGATTCGTCGACACCCGACGCCGCCACGGCGGCGAGCGCGGCCGGCTTGGTTCGCGTGTGGAGAGTCAGCCCGCACGCCGACGCCCCGTCGACGATGGCAGGAGCGGCGCCCACGAAGCAGACGACGACCGGCTTGCGGCATCCCCGCACCCGCTCGAGCACGCGTTCCGCGGCTTCCGGAGCCGGTGACAACGCGACGACGAGGATGACTCCCGTCTCGTCGTCGGCGAGCAGCGCGTCGATCCCGCGGATCGTCCCCGTGCCGGCAGCGCCATCGGCGAGGTCGTCGTGGGTCGTCTCGACCCACCGTGAGATCCCCGCGCCGAAGTCGTGCACGCGGACGGCCGGCTCTGCCGACGCCGCGCCGGCAGGACCGACGAGGCCGATCCGGCCCGGCCGGACGCGATGCGGCAGCGAGCCCGCGCGGCGCGCGTCGGGGGAGCGGTCTGGTGCGGTCGTTGTCATCCGCCGGTCCTCTCGTGGTGTGAAGGCGCGACTCAGCCGCCCGCGGCCTCGATGATGGCAGCGATCTCGTCGTACCCGTGCCGCAGTGCGAGCTCGCGGGGCGTGACGCCGTACTTGTCGGTCATGAGGGGGTCTGCGCCGTGCTCGAGCAGCAGCTCGATGATCCGTTGCTGGCGCGGGCCGCCGTCGTTGAGGATGACGGCCTCGATGAGGGCCGTCCAGCCGACGCCGTTCGTGTGGTTGACGTTGATGTCGGTGCCCACGAGCAGCTCCTCGACGATCTCGAGGAAGCCCTTCTCGCTTGCGGGGGTGAGGCCGTTGCCGCCGAAGCGCGTGAGTCTCGTGAGGTCGGCACCCGCGTCCAGCATCATCCGCACGAGCCGAAGGTCGCCGGTCGTGCAGCCGACGAGAAACGGGTTCAGGCACGTGTTGTCCTGGCGATCGATGTCGGCGCCGCGGGCGATGAGCAGCGCGACGGCGTCATACTGTCCCGCCGCGGCGGCGAGCAGGATCGGCGTCCGGCCCCGGGCATCGGGGGAATCGAGGTCGGCGCCGCCGGAGATGAGCTCCTCCATGGCGTCGATCCGGCCTTCAGAGGCCGCCTCGGAAAGCGAAGGTCGCGACATCGTCTTGGTCGTGGTCACGCCTACCTCCTCGTACTCGCGGGGGTCTCAGCGACCCCGGTCATCAGCATAGAGGATGGTATACAGCATCCGGTAGCCCTAAATTCAGAAGCTCAGTCAAGGCATCCGGGCTCGACGAAGAACCGCCGTTGCGGCAGCGGCGTGTGAGGGTCGGTGTCGAGCCGGGCTCAGTCCGTCTCGCCGAACATGAGCTCGTGGCAGATCATGCGGCTCGTGTGGACGTGCCGGCGGGCGATCTCCTCTGCCCGCTCGGGGTCGCGAGCGGTGAGGGCCTGGACGAGCTCGCGGTGCTCGTCCATCAGGACGCCGGGCGAGCGGTTCTGGCGCAGCAGCCAGTGCAGGCGCCCTTCGAGGGGCTCGAGCGTGGTCGCGAGGATGCGATTGTGCGCAAGGCGCGGGATGGCGTCGTGGAACGCCTCGTTGCAGTCGGAGAGGCGATCACGGTCACCCGCCGCGAGCGCTTCGTCGGCCTGACGTGCGAGATCCGCCAGGGCGGCGAGCTCCGCGTCGCTCGCGCGGAGGCATGCGAGCCGCGCGCTCTGCACCTCGAGCGCCTCGCGCACCTCGAAGAGGTCGTCGAGGTCATCGCGCGAGAGCATCGTGACGATCACGCCGCGCCGGGGCACGTCCTGCACGAATCCCTCGCCCTTCAGCAGGTTGAGCGCCTCGCGCACGGGCACGCGCGACACGCCGAGCTCCTCGGCGAGAACGCGTTCGACGAGCCGGTCACCGGGGGCGAACTCGCCGCGCACGATCCGGTCGCGGATGAGATCGCGCACCCGCTCGCGCAAGGGCTGGTGCGTCGCGCCCAGCTTCGGCGCGGAGTCCGCCGCTGCGTCGATGAAGCGCGCGGGAGGGAGCTGCGTCATGGCGATCTCCTCGAAGGGTTCTTGTCTCACAGGCATACCGTATGCACCCTGTCGCTGTCAGGGCGGGAATGAGCCCCCAATCGGGGCGGAAAGAGTCCTTGACAGTCTAATGTGCACTGTATACCATCCAACTCATCGGGGTTCCCTGCCCCGACCCAAACCCGAATGGAGTACGCACATGCGTGTACGTCTCGCAGCAACGGCGCTCGTGGCGGCAGCTCTCCTGCTCGCCGGCTGCAGCGCCGGAGGCGCTTCCGGTACGACCCCCTCCGCCGAGGCGAGTCCCGTCGCCGGCGGCGACGCGACCATCGTCATCAGCGGGCGCACCTGGGCGCACCTGGATGTCGCGGTTCCGGCGGTGACGCCGATCAAGGGCCTCATCAACGCGATCTACGACAGCCTCCTCCGCCTGACGCCGGAGGGCGACATCGAGCCGTGGCTGGCGAAGTCCTACAAGGCGTCCGACGACCGTCTCTCCTGGACGTTCACGCTCCAGCCCGACGTGACTTTCACGGACGGGACGCCGTTCAACTCGGAGGCCGTGAAGTTCAACCTCCTCCGGCAGATCGACCCGAATCAGCACGCGGGGGAGGGCGGCAACCTGCCCCGCGACATCCAGGTCGAGACGCCCGACGACCTGACCGTCGTCATCAAGCTCAGCGAGCCCGACGAGTCTCTCCCCTCGGCGCTCGCGACCACGGCGGTCGGGCTCATGGCATCGCCCACCGCGGTCCAGAAGTGGGGCGGCGAGTACGGCCTGCACCCCGTCGGAACAGGGCCGTTCATGCTCGATTCGCAGATCGTCGGGCAGGAGGCGAAGCTCGTCAAGAACCCGGACTACTGGGTGAAGGGTGAGCCCTATCTCGACGCGGTCACGTACCGCACGCTCGGCTCGGCGGACTCCGCGCTGCAGACCCTCAAGGCGGGGGGCGCCGACATGATGGACTACGTCGGCCCGCAACAGGCGAACGCGGCCAAGGGCGACGCGTCGCTGACGCTTCAGGAGAGCCCTGCGACGAGCGTGCACTACATCATCTTCAACACGACCAAGCCTCCGTTCGACGACGTGCGGGCGCGCCAGGCTGTCGGCTACGCCATCGACCAGGAGGCGCTCTCGAAGGGCCTCTACTACGGCTACTACACCCCGACGCAGAGCATGATGGCGAGCGGATCGTGGGCCTGGCCCGGCAAGACCGTCAAGGGATACCCGGCGTTCGACCTCGACAAGGCGAAGAAGCTCGTGAAGGACATCGGCGGCCTGTCGTTCTCACTCAAGGTGTCGAACACGACCGATTTCCTCCAGCAGATGACAGCCGTCCAATCGCAGCTCGCCAAGGCCGGAATCGACATGCAGATCGACACGGTCGAGCCGTCGCAGAAGATCGCCGACATCTTCTCGCGCAACTACGAGGCCGGACAGTTCGTCGTGCCGGGCCTTCCCGACCCCGACAACTACGTCCGACCGTTCTTCGACAGCACGGCGGGCGCCAACCCGAGCGGCCTGCAGGACGACGAGCTCGACGCCCTCTTCAAGCAGGGGCGCACGACGGCGGGGCAGGACGCGCGCAAGGACATTTACGCTCAGGTGGCCGAGCGGATGGCGGAGGTCGTCCCGGCGGTGTATCTGTCGGAGGTGCCGCCCATGCGCCTGCAGAACCAGCGCCTGCACGGTGTCGTCTACCTCCCGATCGACCCGTTCTACCTGAACACCGCGTGGGTGTCCGGCAAGTGATCGACGACGAGCGAGGAAGGTGAGGACGCGATGGATCAGGTTCGGAAGCTGCCAAGCCGGCTGGGCCGGCTGGTGGGCGTCGTCCTCGGCGTCTGTGTGCTCACCTTCTTCCTCATCAACCTCCTGCCGGGCAACGTCGCGACGGCCGTGCTGGGCGACCAGGCCACCCCGGAGCAGGTTGCGGCGCTGACCGCCCAGCTGGGCCTCGACCAGCCCATCCCGCTGCGGTTCCTGTTCTGGCTCGGAGCGGCGGTGCAGGGAGACCTCGGGTCGTCGCTCGTCAACCACCAGCCGGTGTGGGATGCCGTCGTCCCGCGCATCCCCGTGACACTCGAGCTCGTCGGGCTCGCGCTGCTGTTCGCGATCGGCGCGGCGGTCCCCGCCGCGCTCATCGCGGTGCGCAAGCCCGGCGGGGTCGTGGACCGGCTGCTCGGCCTCCTGAGCTTCTCGTTCCTGGCGACGCCGTCGTTCCTCATCGGCCTGATCGTGATCCTGATCTTCGCGATCAACCTCCACTGGTTCCCGGTGTCGGGGTGGATCCCGTTCACAGAGGACCCGCTGGGCAACCTCTCGACGGCGTTCCTCCCCGCCCTGACGCTCGCCGCGACGCCGTTCGCGTACTTCTCCCGGCTGCTGCGGGCCGACATGGCCGAGCAGCTCACGCGCGAGGACTACGTGACCACGGCGCGGGCCAAGGGCGTGCCGCGCCGCGGCATCCTCTACGGCCACGTCCTGCGCAACTCGGTGTTCCCCATGATGACGATGGTCGGCCTCACGACGAGCCTGCTCGTCGGCGGCTCGGTCGTCGTGGAGAGCATCTTCGGCGTCCCGGGCATCGGGTCGCTGCTCATCCAGAGCATCACGTCGCGCGACGTGCCCGTCGTCCTCGGCATCGTGGTCTTCATCGCCGCGAGCGTCGTCATCGTCAACCTCGTCATCGACATGCTCTACGGAGTCGTAGACCCAAGGATCCGCCATGATCACGCTGACGCCTGATACCCGTTCCCTCGCCGTCCCGCCTCCCGCCCGCCGCATCCGCCGGCATCGGCGGATCGGGCTGGCGCAGATCGCCGCGGGGGTCCTGATCCTCATGTTCGTCGCGTGCTTCATCGTGCCCGCGATCTTCCCCCTCCCGCCCGCCTCCGGCGGCGACCTCATCGATGCGCGACTGCCTCCGCTGACCCCGGGGCATCCCCTCGGCACCGACGCGCTGGGCAACGACATGCTGTCCCGGTCGCTCT
This sequence comes from Microbacterium alkaliflavum, assembly GCF_044325405.1. Lineage (NCBI taxonomy): Bacteria > Bacillati > Actinomycetota > Actinomycetes > Micrococcales > Microbacteriaceae > Microbacterium > Microbacterium alkaliflavum. Next base: position 137,144 of record NZ_JBIQWL010000003.1, read on the forward strand.
ACGGCGGGCGGGTCTCGTTCATCGTCGGCATCGGCGCCACCCTGATCGGCCTCGTCGTCGGCGGCACGCTCGGCATGATCGCCGGCTACCGGGGCGGTCGTACCGACAAGACGCTGGGCTGGGTGTTCGACGTGCTCCTCGCGTTCCCGGCGCTCATCCTCGCGCTCACGATCGCCGCGTACCTCGGTCCCAGTCTCATGAACGAGATCTGGGCGGTCTCCATCTTCCTCATCCCCGCCACGGCGCGGGTCGCGCGGGCCTCGACGATGTCCGTGCGGAGGGAGGAATTCGTCGTCGCGGCGCGGCTCGCGGGTGTGCGGGAGTCGACGATCGTGCGCCGGCACATCATCCCGAACATCTCCTCGCCGCTGCTGACCTTCGCGGTCCTGCAGTGCGGCACGGCGATGATCATCGAGGCGACGCTGAGCTTCCTGGGCCTCGGCATCCGGCCGCCCGCGCCCAGCTGGGGCAACATGATGGCCAGCGGCCAGCAGTCGCTCGCCGACACGCCGTGGGTCGTGCTCGTTCCCGGCGCCTTCCTGTTCCTCACGATCGGCGCGCTCAACCTGCTGGGCGAGTCGCTGCGCCAAGCAAGGGATGAGCGATGACGACCATGGCAGAAGCGATCATCGGGTCGGCTGCGGTGGGTACCGCCGCCGCCCTGGAGCTGCGTGATCTGCGCGTGCGCCTCGGCGAGGCGCACGTCGTCAACGGCGTCTCGCTCGCCGTCGAGCCGGGCGCGATGCTCGCGCTCGTCGGCGAGTCGGGCGCCGGCAAGTCGATGACGGTGAAGGCCGCGATGGGACTGCTGCCTCCGGGCGGTCAGGTGACCGGCGGGTCGATCCTGATCGGGGGGAGGGATGTCACGTCCCTCGCCGAGTCGGACTGGCGGCGCATCCGCGGGTCCGAGGTGGGGATGGTGTTCCAGAACCCGCTCCGGTCGCTCAACCCCACCGTGAAGGTGGGCGCGCAGATCGCGGAGGCGATCCGCATCCACGAACGGGGGCTCTCCTCGGCGAAGGTCAAGGCGCGCACGCTCGACCTGCTCGAGCAGGTGCAGATCCCCAACGCGGCGCGCCGGTACGACGAGTATCCCCACCAGCTCTCCGGCGGCATGCGGCAGCGCATCGTGATCGCGATCGCCCTGAGCTGCGCCCCGCGCGTACTCCTGGCCGACGAGCCCACGACGGCGCTGGACGTCACGACGCAGGCCGAGATCCTGCGGCTGCTGGGCGACCTGCAGCGGAGCAACGGCACGGCCGTCGTGCTCGTCACCCACGACATCCGCATCGCCGAGGATCACGCCGATCGCGTCGCGGTGATGTACGCGGGCCGCATCGTCGAGGACGGGCCTGTCGGCGCCGTCATCAACCGTCCGCGCATGCCGTACACGAAGGCCCTCATGACGGCGGTGCCGCAACCGGACTCGCCGCCGCACTCGCTGCTGCCCGTCATCGACGGGCGTCCGCCGGATCTGCGCAACCTGCCGGACGGGTGCGCGTTCGCGCCCCGCTGCCCCTTCGCGACCGAGACGTGCACGACCCGCGATCCCCAGCTCACCGGCACCGGCGAGCACTCCTTCCGCTGCTGGCACCCCCTCGCGAACGGAGCATCCGATGCCCGCGATTGACGACCACGCCCCGCTCCTTACCGTCGAGAACCTCGTCAAGACGTTCAAGACGAGCTCGCGCGACCAGGTGCAGGCCGTCTCCGACGTGTCGTTCACCCTCGCCCCGGGCGAGACCCTCGGCATCGTCGGCGAGACCGGAAGCGGCAAGTCGACGCTCGTGCGGACGATCCTCGGCGTGACGAAGGCGACGGGCGGACGCGTGCTCCTCGACGGCGAAGACCTCTCTCAGCTGCGCGGGGCGCGACTGCGGGCGGCCCGGCGCGACACCCAGATGATCTTCCAGGACGCGATGTCGTCGCTCGACTCGCGCTGGACGGTCGAGAAGTCGCTCGACGAGCCGCTCCGCCTCGAGACCTCGATGACGCCCGCGCAGCGCGCCGCCCGGGTCGCCGAGCTGCTCGACCTCGTCGGGCTCGATCCGAAGATCCACGGACCGCGGTATCCGCGTCAGCTGAGCGGCGGCCAGGCCCAGCGCGTCGCGATCGCCCGTGCGATAGCGCTGAGCCCCCGGCTGCTCGTCTGCGACGAGCCCGTCTCGGCGCTGGACGTGTCGGTGCAGGCCCAGATCATCAACCTGCTCGAGCGCATCAAGCGCGAGCTGAACCTCAGCTACCTCTTCGTATCGCACGACCTGTCGGTCGTCCGCCACATCAGCGACCGCGTCGCCGTCATGTATCTCGGCCGCCTCTGCGAGCTCGGCCCCGCCGAGGAGGTGTTCCGGACGCCGCGGCACCCCTACACGCAGATCCTCCTCGACGCCGTCCCGGGCCGCGCCGCGACCTCGGCGCTGCGCATGCACGGCGAGCTGCCGTCGCCGAGCAATCCGCCGAGCGGATGCCGATTCCGCACGCGCTGTCCCCTCGCGCAGGAGATCTGCGCGACGGAGACTCCCGCGCTGCGCGGCCAGGCCGGCCAGCTCGCCGCCTGCCACTTCCCGCTCGACGCCGAGCAGCTGTTCGAGTCGCACAACGGCAAGGCCGTCGCGTGATGCGGGTGTCGGTCGCGGAGGCGGTCGGGCGCACACTGGCCCACCTCGGCGTCGCGCACGCTTTCGGGGTCGTGGGCAGCGGCAACTTCCACGTCACCAACGCCCTCATCGCAGCGGGCGTCCCGTTCGTCGCCACGCGTCACGAGATGGGCGCCACGTGTATGGCGGATGCCTTCACGCGCGTGACCGGCCGGGTGAGCGCCGTGAGCGTGCACCAGGGCTGCGGCCTGACGAACGCGATGACCGGGATCGGCGAGGCGGCCAAGAGCGGCACGCCGATCATCGTCGTGAGCGGCGACACCCCCGCGTACGAGAAGACCTCGAACTTCTACATCGATCAGGATGCTGCGGTCGCCGCCCTGGGCGCCTCGCCCCACCGCATCCACCGCGCTTCCACCGCGGTGGCCGACACGTGCCGCGCCTTCGCCGACGCCGTCACCCAGCGCCGGACCGTGGTGCTGTCCCTTCCGCTCGACCTGCAGGCCGCCGAGATCGACTGGGATCCGGCCGACGTGCGCCTCCCGGCGACGATCCGGTCCGGGGATGCCTCGCCCGACGCGGTGCGCGAGCTCGCCGAGCTGCTGCGCCGCGCCGAGCGCCCCGTCATCGTCGCCGGCCGCGGCGCGCGGGGCGCGGCCGCCGAGCTGCGCGCCCTCGCGGCCACCACCGGCGCGCTGCTGGCGACCTCGGCCGTCGCGCGCGGCCTCTTCGCCGACGATCCGTGGAGCGTCGACGTCATGGGCGGCTTCTCAACCGATCCCGTCGCCGACCTCATCGCGGACGCCGATCTGGTGGTCGCCTTCGGCGCGGTCCTGACCCGCTGGACGACCCGCAACGGCGCGCTCGCGCGGGCCAAGACCCTCGTGCAGGTCGACGACCGCGCCGCCGCGATCGGCAGCCATCAGGCGGTGGATCTCGGCGTGATCGGCGATGCGGCAGAGGTCGCGTGCGCCGTCGAGGCGCTGCTGGCGCGCGACGGCGGATCGCCGTCCGGCGGCTACCGCACCGCCGAGGTGCGGACGCGCATCGACCAGACGCGCCGCTGGCGCGACATCCCGTACGAGGACGAGGGCGACGACGCGCATATCGACCCCCGCACGCTGACGATCGCGCTGGATGACCTGATCCCCTCCGAGCGCGTGCTCACCGTCGACGGGGGCAACTTCTGCGGCTACCCCGCCATGTTCCTCCGCGTCCCGGACGAGCGCGGGTTCGTGCTCCCCCTCGCCTTCCAGTCGATCGGGCTCTCGCTCGCGAGCGGCATCGGCGCCGGAGTCGCCTCTCCCGGCCGCGTGCCGGTCGTCGGCCTCGGCGACGGCTCGTTCATGATGTCGCACGTCGAACTCGACACGGCGGTGCGGCTGGGGCTCGGCATCGTCGTGGTCGTCTACAACGACGACGCGTACGGCGCCGAGGCACAGCATTTCACCACGGAGGATCTGCGCACCGTCGTCTTCCCCGACACCGACATCGCGGCGATCGCCCGCGGCTACGGCTGCGATGCCGTGACCGTGCGGAGCCTCGACGACATCGAGCCCGTCCGCGCGTGGCTGGCCGGACCGCGGACGCGGCCCCTCGTCATCGACGCGAAGATCGCGGCCTTCCCGTCCTGGATGAACGCGCACGCGATGTCCAAGCACTGAGGGATCCTGCGAAGGCCCTCGTCCCCGAAGGGACGAGGGCCTTCTCACGCCGTGCGGACGATCAGGCGAGCGCGTCCGCCAGCGCGAGCGTCGCCTTCTGGAAGGCCTCGACGGGCGGGTGCGTGATGCCGGCCCCGATCATCCCGATGCCCGGTTCCTTGTGCGCGATGGCGGTGTTGATGAGCGGGAGGATGCCGGTCTCCATGACCTTGCGCACGTCGATGCCCGTCGGCAGTCCGGCGAAGTCGAGGGCCGGGATCGTGAGGTTCTGGTTCGGGGTCGTCGTGATCTCGCCCATCGCGAGCGTGTGGGCCCGCGCCTCCCCGACCGTGCCGCCGACGAGCGCCACGATGGCGGGCGCGCCCGCCATCGCGAACCCGCCGAAGCCGAAGGTCTCGGTGATCGCGCTGTCGCCGATGTCGCGGCCCGAGTCGTCCAGCGTGTAGCCCGCGAACATCGGCCCGACCACCTGCTGCGCCGGTCCTGTGAACCACTGCCCGGGCAGGGCCGCGACGCGGATGCCGAACTCGATGCCGTTGCGCGCCATCGTCGTGACGACGGTCGAGTCCGGGATGCCCTCCGCCGCATCGAGGGCCGCCTTGGCCGCGGCCATCCAGGTCGGGCCGGAGAAGTAGTCGGAGCTCGCGATGAAGTCGAACACTTCCTTCTTCTGCGCCGCGGTGAATCGGGTCTGCAGCAGTGCCGGCGCGAGGGCCTGGAACAGCAGGAGCGTGCCGGCGATGTTGCGGTTGTGCGCTTCGTCGCCCATGTGCAGTGCCTGCGCGAGGAGGAGGCGCAGGTCGATCGGGCCGCCGATCTCCATCGCCTCGGCGAGCATCGGACCGAGCGTGTCGCGCATCCAGTTCAGGCGCGCGATGACGCTGTCGTCGTTGGCGCCCATCCGCAGGATCTTCGCCATCTGCTCCGACAGGTTCGTGTACGCCACGTTGCCGTGCGTCTCGTTGCGGACGATGTGCACGTACATCGACGCGGAGGTGACGCCGGCCATCGATCCGACGGAGGCGTGCTCGTGACAGGGTGAGAACGTGATCCGCCCGGAGGCCGCGACGGCGGCCGCCTCGTCGAGGTCGCGCGCGAGGCCTTCGAAGACGAGCGCGCCCGTGACGGCGCCCTTCATCGGCCCCGACATCCGCTCCCACTCGATGGGCGGGCCCGCGTGCAGGATCGTGGTCGCGGTCATTCCGGGCACGACGTCGAGCGCGCGGCCGAAGCCGACGAGCACGGGGCGGGCGCTCATGATGCGGTCGACGGCTTCGGCGTTCGCGGCGGCGATGCGGTCGGGAAGCGCGCCTGTCGCGAGGGCGTCGAGCGCCGCCACGACCCGGGGGTCGCCGCCGCCCGGCGGCGCCCAGTCGACGCCCGTGACGGCGGCGCCCTGCCGCGCGATGTCCTCCTCGAACATCGCGAGTCCGACGTTGACGACGTCGAGCGGCTTCGTGAAGAGGTCGTTCGTTCGGGTGCTCATGCGGTGGCGTCCTTCCGGATGAGGGCGCTGAGGTACGCGCCGGTTTCGGTGCTGCTGCGGGTGACGGTCACGCCGGCGCCCTCGAGCGCGGCGACCTGCGCCCCCAGCGACGGGCTGTCGAGGTCGGTGCCGAGCACATATCCGACGAACTCGAGCTCGCGGCCGGCGGCCGCCGCCCGAGCCGCGGCGATGGCGGGGAGGGTGACCCCGACGGGGTCGTCGTGCGCGCCGTACCCGAGCACGAAGTCCATGACGATGACGCCGACGGAGGGGTCTGCGGCCTCCTGGACGAGGCGCTCGAGCCGGAGCGAGGGATCGATCATCGGGTGGGGGCGCCCGTTCGTGAACGCGTCGTCGCCGAAGTCGAGGAACGTGTGGCCTCGGCTCGGCCGACCCGCCTCGAGCCGCAGTGCCGGATCCTTCTGGATGTTGCTCCAGACCTCCTCGCCCGCGTCGCGGAGGGCGTACATCGACTCGTCGCACAGCGTGCCTCCGCAGAAGAGGCCGCGGACGTTCCGCTGATCGGCCGGAAGGCGGCGACGGACGGCGGATGCGGCATCCCGATCCCACTCCGGAAGGAACGCTGCGGGTTCGACGACGGCCCGGACCGCGAGCAGGGCGGCCTCGGCGCTGCTCGCCGCGAACCGGCCGCCCGCGGCGATGACGGCGGCCTCCGAGCCGTCGATGAAGTAGACGACGACGGGCTTGCCCGCCGCGGCGGCCTCGGCGAGCACCCGCTCCTCCACCTCGGGCGCGGGCGGCTTGGAGACGAGTACGATCGCGGCGGTTCCCTCGTCGGCGGCGAGCGCCCGGATGCCGTCGATCATCATGATCCCGCCGACTTCGGCGCTCAGGTCCCGGCCGCCCGTGCCGATGAGCTGCGAGACGCCGCCGCCCAGCGCATGGATGCGGACGGCGACCTCCTGCGAGCCTGTGCCGGACGCCGCGACGATGCCGATGGTCCCGCGGCGCACGGCGTTCGAGAAGCAGAGGCCCGTGCCGTTGATGATGGCCGTGCCGCAGTCCGGGCCCATGAGGAGGAGCCCGCGCTCGTGCGCGAGCGCCTTGAGCGCGACCTCGTCCTCGACGGGCACGTTGTCGCTGAAGAGCATGACGTGCAGGTCGTGCTCGAGCGCCGTGCGCGCTTCGCGGGCGGCGAAGGCGCCGCCTACCGCGATGACGGCGAGATTCGTGTCGGGCTGGACGGCGACCGCGCCCCTGATCGTGCGCGGGCGGGGCCGCGACGTCGCGGCGCGCGCATGCCGCGCCTCGAGCAGGGCTTCGATCGCGGCGACCGCCTCCTCGGAGTCGGCGTCGTCGCCCGTGACGGCCACGATCATGAGGTCGCTGCTGGTCGCCGCCTCGAGCGCCGGCACGAGCAGGCCCAGGCTCCCCAGGACGCCTTTGTTCATCTCCGTCGCCATCGCGACGAAGGCCTGGTCGATGCCGTCGATCGCGTTCGCCCGCGTCGAGATCGACATCAGCGACACGGAGTCGATGTAGGTGTTGCTCTTGATCACAGCAGTGACGGTCACGCGGTGCCTCTCAGTTCTGTCTCGAGTCGAAGGCCGGCGAGGATGCCGGTGATGAGGTCGATGCCGGAGGTGTGCCCGATGGCCGCCACCGCTCGGGCCGCGTCGTGCAGTGCCGCGCCGTCGGCCGGCGCGGAGAGCCTGAGCAGCAGCCGCATGACGCTGTGCCGGGCGCGACCGGCGAGCGCCGCGCGCAGCATGGCGCGCGAGACGAGCGTCGTCGTCGCCCCTCGCCGCTCGAGCGCTCGCTCCAGCGCGGGGAGATAGACCGCGACGCGGCTCCCCGGGCGCGTCGCGACGAGCGCGAGGCCGGCGAGCACGTCGTCGCCCGACGGCGTCAGTCCCGGGCCCAGGCCGAGGAGCGCCCGGATGCCGCTGCCCAGGGTCTGCGCGTCGCCGGCGAGCTCGCCCCGCACGATCGCTCCGACCCCGTCGCGCAGCCGTGCCGCGACGGCGGCGGAGAAGGCGTCGGCGGGGGTCGACGCCCGCTCGGCGATCGCGGCGAGCACGTCCATCCCCGGAACGAGCCCGGCGGGGTCGTCCGGCAGCGGTGCGATGCGAGGCGCCCAGATGCCGGCATCCGTCACCACGAGAGCCGGGTGCGGGTCGGTCTCGAGGCGGACGACGTCCCGGCCGATCTCGACGCGGCGCCCGGGAGTCCACCGCTCGGGCGCCCACCCTGCCACGTCGGCGCGGATCGCCCACGGGCCGTCGTCGACCGTGCGCGCGGACAGCGAGACGAGGGTGCCGTCGTCGGCCTCGAGATTCACGACGCGCGCGAACGTCGAGTGCACGCGGCCGCGCACGACGCCGGCCCGCAGCCGGTCGGAAAGCGCAAGGTCGAGCGAGAGGGCGCGCGGGGGAGCGGTGGTCGTCATCGCGCCCCCTTCCACTGAGACTTGTCGCAATCTTATGGCAGACGGTATACCATATTCAATCTCGCATCTTCACCGAACGAGGAGGACAGGCATGAGGGTCGTCGTGGCTCTGGGAGGCAATGCGCTCGCGCGCCGGGGGGAGCCGATGACGGCCGACCGGCTGCGGGCGAACGTGCGGTCGACATGTCAGGCCCTGGCGGATCTGGCGCGCGAGAGCGAGCTCGTGATCACGCACGGCAACGGTCCGCAGGTGGGCCTCCTCGCACTGCAGAACCTCGCCTATCAGGACGTCGCGGCCTACCCGCTCGACATCCTCGGCGCCGAGACGCAGGGCATGATCGGCTACGTCGTGCAGCAGGAGCTGTCCAACGCGCTCGCGGGCGAACGAGACGTCGCGGCCGTGCTCACGACGACCGTCGTCGACGAGGCGGACCCGGCGTTCGAGCGCCCGACCAAGCTCATCGGCCCGCAGTACTCCGCGCAGGACGCCGCCGAGGCGGCGGCCGAGTACCGCTGGACCATCGCTCGCGACGGCGCCGCCTTCCGGCGCGTCGTGCCCTCGCCCGATCCCATCCGCATCGTGCAGGCGCCGCTCGTGCGCCTCCTCCTCGAGAACGATCACCTCGTGGTGTGCGTCGGCGGGGGCGGGGTTCCCGTGCGGACGGATGCCGACGGCCGGCGCCAGACGGGCGTGCAGGCCGTCGTCGACAAGGACCTCGCGAGCGCCGCGCTCGCGGCCGAGCTCGACGCCGACCTCTTGATCATGCTCACCGACGGCGACTACGTGAGCGAGGCGTGGGGCACCCCGCGGCAGCGCGACATCCTCACCGCCTCCGCCGACGCCATCTCCGAGCTCGCCTTCGCGGAGGGGTCGATGCAGCCCAAGGTCGACGCCGCGATCCGCGTCGCGCGCGCGGGCGGGCGGGCGCTCATCGGTCCGCTCGACCGGCTCGACGACCTCCTCGCGCGCCGCGTGGGCACCGAGGTGCGACCCGACCTCGACGGCGGCATCGTCTACGTCTGACGGGGCGCGTGGGAGGATCGCAGGATGAGGACGATCCAGCTGCGCCGGTACACGCTCGTCGACGGGGAGTACGACGCCTTCCTGGCGTGGTGGGACGAGTGGATGCCGCGCCTCCGGCCCGCGGCCGGATTCGCGATCGAGTTCGCCTACGGGCTCCGCGAGTCGAACGAGTTCGTCTGGGCCGTCAGCGCGGAGGGCGACCGCGAGGCGTTCCTCGCGATCGAGAAGACGTACCTCGAATCGCCCGAGCGCGCCGCGGCATCCGTCGGCGTGCCGCAGCGCATCTCGGCGCACGACATCCGCTTCGCCGACGAGGTGCGCGTCGCCGGCGCGACCGGCTGAGCTGCCCGGCGTCGCCGGCTGACCCCTCGACGGGCTCGGTGCCCGTCAGCCGCCGATCGCCGCGGTGATCGCGCGCGCGACCCGTTCGAGGCGCGCGGCGATGTCCGCGTCGGGGTGCGGGTCGGAGAGGTAGACGACCGCGACCGCCGCGCGCTCGCCCTTGGGCAGCCGCAGCGGCACGGCGATCGAGCGCAGGCCCGCGATCACCTCGTCGTGGCTCGTCGCCCATCCGCGCTCGCGCGCCGTGCGGACGTCGGCGCGGTGCCGGTCGTCGAGCGACTCCGGCCATGACGGCTCGGGCGCGAGGGTCAGGATCGCCTTCCCCGGTGCGCCGACGGTGACAGGATGCCGTGTCCCCGGCCGCTGCGCGACCGAGGCGACGCCGTGGCGCGGCTCCACGCTCGCGAGCGTCACGCACTCGTCGCGGTCGAGGATCGACAGGAAGCACGTCATGCCCAGATCGTTCGCCGCCTCCGTGAGCTCGGGCAGCGCCTCGGCCTGAAGGTCCTGCGCGACGCCGGCGGCGAGCGCCGCCATGCGCGCGCCGAGCGTCACGCGGCCGTCGGCGTCGCGGACGACAAGCCCGTGGTCCTCCAGCGTGCGCAGGAGGCGGTAGGCGATCGAGCGGTGCACGCCGAGCCGTGCGGCGAGGTCGTCGATCGTGAGCGGTGCGCGGGCGTCGGCGAGGATCTCGAGGATCCGGATGCCGCGGCTCAGGGTCTGCGACGCGGGCGCCTTCGACTCGTCGGGCATGCGGCATCCTTCCCGCCCTTGTGCCGGGGCATCCACTTCGTATACGATCTGTTCAATAGTAGAACGGCGTGTTCGAATATAGAACACGATCCGATCGCGAACAAGACCTGACAGCGATGTCCGGGAAGGATCGACGAAGATGCAGTTCCACCACCACGGTTACGTCTCGGGAGAGCCGCGCGTGCAGGATGCCGCGGGTACGGGCATCGATCGCCCTGCCGAACTCCCCGACGAGATGGATGTGCTCATCGTCGGTTCGGGCCCCGCGGGCATGCTGCTCTCAGCGCAGCTGTCGCAGTTCCCCGGCGTCGTGACGCGCATCATCGAGCGCCGCGAGGGGCGGCTCGTGCTGGGCCAGGCCGACGGCATCCAGCCGCGCAGCGTCGAGACGTTCCAGGCCTTCGGCTTCGCCGAGCGGATCGTCGCCGAGGCGTACAACATCGCCTACATGAACTTCTGGGGTCCCGATCCGGAGAACCCCGCGAACATCATCCGCACGGCCCGCACGGAGGACTACGCCCTCAAGATCAGCGAGTTCCCGCACCTCATCGTCAATCAGGCGCGCGTGCTCGACTACTTCGCCGAGGCCGCCGCGCACGGCCCCGGCCGCATCGTGCCCGACTACGGCGTCGAGTTCCTCGGACTGACCGTGCAGGACGACCACGTCGACGTGCGCGTGCGGCACACGAGCGGCCCGCGCGCCGGGGAGGAGCGCACCGTGCGTGCGAAGTACGTCGCCGGGTGCGACGGCGCGCGCAGCGGCGTGCGCGAGGCGATCGGGCGCAAGCACGTGGGCGGCATCTCGGCGCACGCGTGGGGCGTCATGGACGTGCTCGTCAACACCGACTTCCCCGATTGGCGAACCAAGTGCGCCATCAACGCCGAGGCGGGCAACATCCTGCACATCCCGCGCGAGGGCGGCTACCTCTCCCGCATGTACATCGACCTGGGCGCGGTCGCCGACGACGACAACCACCGCGTCCGCCAGACCTCGATCGACGACATCATCCGCAAGGCGAACGAGATCCTGCATCCCTACACGCTCGACGTGAAGCAGGTCGCCTGGCACAGCGTCTACGAGGTCGGCCACCGCGTGACCGACGGCTTCGACGATGCGGGCGACTCCGACCGCCACCCGCGCGTGTTCCTCACCGGCGACGCGTGCCACACGCACAGCGCGAAGGCCGGGCAGGGCATGAACGTCTCGATGCAGGACGGCTTCAACCTCGGTTGGAAGCTCGGCCACGTGCTGACCGGCCTCGCACCCGATTCGCTCCTCGAGACGTACTCGGCCGAGCGCCGACCCGTCGCGCAGCAGCTCATCGACTTCGACAAGGAGTGGTCGAGCCTCATGGCACGCAAGCCGGAGGAGATCTCCGACCCGCAGGAGCTCGCGACGTTCTACCTCGGCACCGCGGAGTTCCCCTCGGGATTCATGACGCAGTACGGCCCGTCGGCGATCGTGACGGATGCCGCGCACCAGGCGCTCGCCGCGGGGTTCCCCCTCGGCAAGCGCTTCAAGTCGGCCGAGGTCACGCGGATCTGCGACGGCAACGTCATCCACCTCGGCCACCACGCGAAGGCCGACGGACGCTGGCGCGTCTACGCCTTCGCCGACGCGCCCGCCGCAGGCGAGGCATCGGCGCTCGCGGACTGGGCGGAGTGGATCGCCTCGCCCGAGTCGCCCGTCGCGCGGTTCACCCCCGAGGGTGCCGACGTCGACGCCGTCTTCGACGTGAAGGCGATCTACCAGCAGCGACACGAGGACGTCGACCTCACGCGCGTGCCCGCCGCCTTCCTCCCGAAGTCCGGGCCCCTCGGGCTCACGGACTGGGAGAAGGTCTACGCCGCGGGCCCGGACGGGTGGCGCAGCCTCGACATCTTCGCCGAGCGCGAGCTGTCGCGCGATGGCGTCGTGGTCGTCGTGCGGCCCGACCAGTACGTCGCCGCGGTGCTGCCGCTGGAGGCGACCGACGAGCTGGCCGCGTTCTTCGAGGGCTGCCTGCTGCCGCAGCGTGTCGCCGTCCCGGCGAGCTGAAGGCTGCCGGCCCGCGCCGCGAGACTTCCCGTGTGTCACGCCCGACGGGCGAAATCGTGACATGCGCGAAGTCTCGCGAAGGGATGCCGCGCCGCGGCGCGGCATCCCCCTTGTACATGACGGCGAAAAGGATGCCCGCGCTCGCCGTCACGGAGAAGGCACGTCGCCGCACCGCTCATGAGAATGAGTGCAGGCGACGGCCGCAGACCAACGACACGGACCGCCCGGAGCGGCCGACGACGAAGGAGTCCCATGAGCGAGAACCGCGAGAGCGAACTGCTGGCGAAGGTGCCCGATGGCCTGTTCATCGACGGGGAGTGGCTGGCCGCCGACGGCGGCAAGACGCTGAAGGTGTTCGATCCCGCGACGGGCGAGGTCGTGAAGGAGATCGCGAACGCGTCGCCCGGGGACGGCATGGCCGCTTTGGACGCTGCGGATGCCGCGTTCCCGTCCTGGTCGCAGACGCCGCCGCGTGAGCGCGGCGAGCTGTTGCGCCGCGCCTTCGACCTGCTGCAGGAGCGCAAGGAGGAGTTCGCGCTGCTGATGACGATCGAGATGGGCAAGCCGCTGGCCGAGGCGCGCGGCGAGGTCGCGTACGGCGGCGAGTTCCTGCGCTGGTTCAGCGAGGAGGCCGCGCGCATCCAGGGCCGCTACGGGTCGAACCCCGAGGGCACCGGCCGGATGATCGTGTCGCAGCACGCCGTCGGGCCGTGCTTCCTGATCACGCCGTGGAACTTCCCGCTCGCGATGGCGACCCGCAAGATCGCCCCGGCGCTCGCGGCGGGCTGCACCGTCGTGATCAAGCCGGCCGAGCTCACGCCGCTGACGACCCTGTACTTCGTGAAGCTGCTCGAGGACGCGGGCCTGCCCAAGGGCGTCGTGAACGTCTTCACGACCTCGACGTCGGGTGCCGTGTCGGAGCCGATCATCCGCGACCCGCGGCTGCGCAAGCTGTCGTTCACGGGCTCGACCCCCGTCGGCGTGCGCCTGCTCGAGCAGGCCGCGTCCGGCATCCTGCGCACCTCGATGGAACTGGGCGGCAACGCGCCCTTCGTGGTCTTCGACGACGCCGACCTCGACAAGGCGGTCGACGGGGCGATGCTGGCGAAGTTCCGCAACATCGGCCAGGCGTGCACGGCCGCGAACCGGTTCATCGTGCACCGCTCGGTCGCGGACGAGTTCGCCCGCCGCGTCACCGAGAAGGTGCAGGCCTTCAAGATCGGCCGCGGCACCGAGGAGGGCGTCGCGATCGGCCCGCTCATCGACAACCGCGCCGTCGCGAAGGCGTCGGAGCTGGTTCAGGATGCCGTCTCCCGCGGCGCCGTCGTCACGACCGGCGGGCACGCGATCGACGGTCCCGGAACCTTCTACGCCCCCACCGTTGTGACCGACGTCAAGCCCGGCAGCGAGATCCTCCAGGAGGAGATCTTCGGACCCGTGCTCGCGATCATCCCCTTCGACACCGAAGACGACGCCGTGCGCATCGCCAACGACACCGAGTACGGCCTCGTCTCCTACGTCTTCACCGAGAACCTCGCCCGCGGACAGCGCATGATCGAGCGCCTCGAGACCGGCATGATGGGCCTCAACGTCGGCGTAGTCTCCAACGCCGCCGCCCCGTTCGGCGGCTGGAAGTCGTCGGGCCTCGGACGCGAGGGCGGTGCCGAGGGCATCCACGAGTACCTCCAGACGAAGTACACCCTCACGCCGAACCCCTTCGCCTGACCTTCGGTCCCCGAGCCTGTCGAGGGGCGAGCCGATACGTCCTCGACGAGCCGATACGCCCGACACCGTTCGGGGCGTATCGGCTCGTCGCGTCTGTATCGGCTCGCGGGCGCAGACGGCAGGATGAGGGGATGCTGGAATCCGTGCGCGACGAGCGGCTCCGGTCGCACCGGCTGAGCGCGCCCGCACCGACGGTCGCCGCGGCGGCCGAGCACATGCTCGCCACGCAGGCCCAGGAGTTCTGGGGCGGGCGCTGGGCGATCGCGGCGCGCACGCGCGGCGAGCCGACCGTGCGCGACGTCGACGCCGCGTTCGACCGCGGCGAGATCGTGCGCACGTGGACGATGCGCGGGACGATCCACATCATCCCGGCGCGCGAGGTCGCGTGGGTGGTGTCGGTGACGGGCGAGCGCCAGTTCCGCAAGGCCGCCCCGCAGCACCGGTCCGAGTCGATCGACGCCGCCGAGGTCGCTCGCGCCGGAGCGCTCGCGCGTACCGCGCTCCGGGGCGGGAACCGGCTCGCCCGCAAGGAGATGTTCCGGGTCTGGGAGGACGGCGGCGTCTCGACGCGGGGTCAGCGCGGCTATCACCTCTTGTTCGCGCTCTCGGTGCGGGGCATCCTGTGCCAGGGCGCCGTCGTCCCGCGAGAGAAGGGGCCGACGCGGGAGCAGTACTTCGTGCTGCTCGAGGAGTGGGCGCCCGACCAGCTCGCCCCGAAGGATCCGCTCGCCGAGTTCTTCGTGCGCTTCATCGCCTCGCACGGCCCCGCCGGGGCGCGCGACTTCGCGTGGTGGACGGGGCTGCCGCTCGGCGTCTCGCGGGATGCGGCGGAGGCGGCATCCGATCGCCTGAAGGTCGTGGACGACGAGTCGGAGCCGCAGTATCTCGTCGCGGCGCCCGCACCGCGCCGCGTGGCGTCGGCGCCCGAGGTCTTCGCGCTCCCGCCGTTCGAGGAGTACTACCTGTCGTACGCCGACCGCACGGTGCCGTGCGCACCGGAGTTCCTCAAGGCGATCGGGCCGCACATGAACGGCATCGTGCGGCCGATCCTCGTGGCGCGGGGCGAGGCGGTCGGGGTGTGGACGCACTCGCTCGCCGTCGGTCGGCACACCGACGACCCGATCCCGGAGCTCTTCGCGCCCGGCGCCGCGACCGCGGAGGAGATCGGCGCGGCGCTGGACCGGTACCGCCGCTTCATCACCGCCTGACGCCGGCCCGGACGGCCTGAGGCGGCCCGACCTCCGCTGCGCCCTCCGCCCGACCCTCGGCGGGGCCGTGGCGCGGCCCGGCCTCAGCTGCGCACTCCGCCCCCTCCGCCGAGCGGACGCACTCCGCCAAGCGGGGCCGGGCCGTGTCGCGGCATCCACTCCCGCCTCGAGGCAGGGGATTCACGGCGAACGCGAGGGTACCGCCCTGGGGCTCGACGCGGATCCCCGGTCTCGGCGAAATGGCCGCGAGACAGGGGGTTTCGCCGAGACCGAGTGGCCAGACGCCCTGCCTCGGCGAGATCCCCTGCCTCGCGGCGCGCCGGACCGCTCAGCCGGCGGCGTGGTCCTCGAGGCAGGGGATTCACGTCGAACGCGAGGGCATCGCCCTGGGTCTCGACGCAGATCCCCGGTCTCGGCGAGATGGCGGCGAGACAGGGGGTTCCGCCGAGACCGGGATGCCAGACGCCCTGCCTCGGCGAGATCCCCTGTCTCGACGCCGGGCGGGCACGGCCGGACCCGCTCAGCCGGCGGCGTGGCGGTCGAGGAAGTCGTACACCTCGTTGTCGTCGACGCCCGGGAAGGCGCCGCGCGGGAGCGGCGAGAACATCTGCATGTGCACGCGCGCGCTCGGCCAGGCCTTGCCGCCCCAGCGCTCCGCGACGTCGGAGGCGGGCCGGCGGCAGCACGCTTCGTCGGGGCAGCGCGACACGGCGCGCTTCTGCGTCTCGCGGCCACGGAACCAGCGGGCGTCGTCGAAGGGCACGCCGACCGTGATCGAGAACTCGCCGGCCGAGGTCGTGCCGGTCTGCGTCGAGCACCAGAACGTCCCCGAGGGGGTGTCGGTGTACTGGTAGTGCTCGGTCGTGCGGTTCTGCTCCTCGAACGCCGAGCGCGCGAGGAAGCGGCGGCACACGATCTGTCCCTCGACCGACCCCGTGACATCCATCGGCACCGGCAGGTCGTCGTTCTCGTAGACGCGCGAGATCGAGCCCGACCCGTCGACGCGGAGGAAGTGCAGGGGGATGCCGGTGTGCACGGTCAGCAGGTTGGTCATGCGCATGCCGGCGGCCTCATGCGTCACGCCGAACGCGTCGCGGAAGTCCTCGACGGCGAGGTTGCGGTCCTTCTTGGCCTGCTGCAGGAACGCCACCGACGCCGTCTCGGGCATGAGGCAGCACGCGGCGTAGTAGTTGATCTCGAGCCGCTGGGCCAGGAAGTCGGCGTAGTCGGTGGGGGGCTTGTGCCCGAGCAGGCGGTGCGCCATCGCTTGGAGCGCCATCGATCGCAGGCCATGCCCGCCGGGGATCGACGCGGGCGGCAGGTAGATGCGCCCGTTCTCGAGGTCGGTGACCGAGCGCGCCGAGTGGGGCAGGTCGCTCACGTAGATGAGCTCGAAGCCGAGCTGCTCCGCCATGATGCTCACGGTGCGGTGCGTCAGCGCGCCCGACACGTGCCCCGCCGACTTGAGCTGCTTCTCGGCGAGCTTCTCGATGTCGGGGAGGTAGTTGTCGTGTGCGCGCATGCGGAGCCGCAGGTCGGTGTTGGCGCGCCGGGCCTCCTCGGGTGTCGCGATCGCCTCGCGCTCGCGCCGCTGCAGCTCGCGGTGCAGCCCCAGCACCGCCTCGATCGTGTCGTCGGTCATGCCCTTCGTGATCTTCACCGGCGTGATGCCCAGCTGACGGAACACGGAGCTCGACTGCGCGCGCTCGAGCTCGATCTCCAGAGCCGCGCGCCGGTTGGGCGGCTCGCTGGAGAGCAGGTCGGCGACCTCGACGCCCGTCACCTGTGCGATCGCCTGCAGGAGCGACAGCTTGGGCTCGCGCTTGCCGTTCTCGATGAGGCTCAGCTGGCTGCCGGCGACTCCGATCCTCTCGCCGAGCTCGTCGAGCGTGTACCCGTGGGTCACGCGCTGATGGCGGATGCGGTGGCCCAGTGTGGACAGTTCGATCGAGGTCGGAGGCATTCCTTGAGAATAGCGAAAGAATCCAGGTTCTTGAGCCGAGATGACGTCGTAAGCAGTGCGGGAAAGGTCGCATGGTGGAAGGGAGCCGCGAAAAGCGCGGCCGCCGCCCGAGGAGGAACTCGACATGGCGCTTGCCGACATCTTCACGCGTCCCATCCCCTTCAGCTCCGCCCAGCCCGCTCCCACGACCCCTGCCTTCGGCGCGCGTCCCGAGATCGCCGGTGCCGGCATGACGGCGCTCGTCGAGTGGGTCGAGGAGCTCGCGGCACTCACCGAGCCTGCAGCCGTCCACTGGGTCGACGGCTCCCGCGCCGAGAACGAGGCGCTCCTGCGCGCCATGGTCGACGAGGGGAAGCTCATCAAGCTCAATCCCGAGTGGCGTCCGGGATCGTACCTCGCCCGCTCGCACCCCAGCGACGTCGCCCGCACCGAGGCGCGCACGTTCATCGCTTCGGAGAACGAGCAGGACGCGGGGCCGACCAACAACTGGATCGCGCCGACCGAGATCCGGGGCATCCTGAACCCGCTGTTCCAGGGCAGCATGCGCGGACGCACGATGTACGTCGTGCCGTTCTCGATGGGCCCCGTCGGCGGGCCCCTCTCGCACATCGGCGTGCAGGTCACCGACAGCCCCTACGCCGTCACCTCCATCGGCATCATGACGCGCGTCGGTGCCGACGTGCTCCGCGAGATCGCCGGCGGCGCGCACTGGGTCAAGACCGTCCACTCGGTCGGTGCGCCGCTCGCGCCGGGCCAGCAGGATGTCGCGTGGCCGTGCAACGACGAGAAGTACATCGTGCACTTCCCCGACACGCTCGAGGTGTGGTCGTACGGCTCGGGCTACGGCGGCAACGCGATCCTCGCCAAGAAGTGCTTCGCCCTGCGCATCGCGTCGGTCATCGGTCGCGACGAAGGCTGGCTCGCCGAGCACATGCTCCTCATCCGCGTCATCGATCCGCGCGGCAAGGCCTACCACGTGGCGGCGGCGTTCCCCTCGGCGTGCGGCAAGACCAATCTCGCGATGCTCCGCCCCACGATCCCCGGATGGCGTGTCGAGACGCTCGGCGACGACATCGCGTGGCTGCGCCCCGGCGAGGACGGACGCCTCTGGGCGATCAACCCCGAGGCCGGCTTCTTCGGCGTTGCGCCCGGCACGGGCGAGTCGACGAACGTCACGGCCGTCGAGACGCTGTGGGGCAACACGATCTTCACGAACGTCGCGCTCCGCCCCGACGGCGACGTCTGGTGGGAGGGCCTCACCGACGAGCCGCCGGCACACCTCACCGACTGGGAGGGCAACCCGTGGACGCCCGCGATGGGCCGCCCCGCCGCGCACCCGAACTCGCGCTTCACGGTGAGCGCCGCGCAGTGCCCGCAGATCGCCGACGACTGGGATGCCCCGCAGGGCGTGCCGCTCGACGCGATCCTCTTCGGCGGCCGCCGCGCGACGAACGTGCCGCTCGTCGTCGAGGCGACCGACTGGACGCACGGCGTCTTCATGGGCTCGAACATCTCGTCGGAGCGCACCGCGGCCGCCGAGGGCACGGTGGGGGAGCTCCGCCGCGACCCGTTCGCGATGCTCCCGTTCTGCGGATACAACATGGCCGACTACTTCGGCCACTGGCTCAAGGTGGGCCAGAAGCTGCGCTTCGACCGCGCGCCGCGCGTGTTCCAGGTCAACTGGTTCCGCAAGGGCGCCGACGGCCGGTTCCTCTGGCCCGGGTTCGGCGACAACTCGCGCGTCGTCGACTGGATCATCCGTCGCATCGAGGGCCAGGTGCCCGCCGTCGACAGCCCCATCGGGCGCCTGCCGCGCACGGAGGATCTCAACCTCGAGGGCATCGACGTGCCGCAGGCGGACCTCGACGAGCTCTTCGCGATCGACCCGGTCTCGTGGACGCGTGAGGCCGACCTGACCGAGGAGTTCTACTCGACGTTCGACGGCCGCGTCCCTGCGGCGCTCCAGGCCGAGCTCGCCGCGCTGCGCTACCGGCTCAAGGTCGCCCAGCGCTGACACCTGATCCGAGGATGCCTCGACCCGCACTGTGCACCGGGTCGGGGCATCCGTCGTTCGCGGCGTGCCGCCGCCCGGGGCATCCGTCGTTCCCGCCCTGCCGCCGCCCGCGGATCGGCATGGTCGCATCGGCGGGGTCGATCGTCAACCCCGGCGAAGCGACACGCTCCCCGATCTAGATTCGCCGCATGACCGATCGAGACAAGCCGAACACGCAAGGCGTCGCCGACGAGAACCCCGAAGCCGATACGGCGTCGGGCGGCGCGCCCGAAGAGCCCGACCGAGACGACACGACCGACGAGCACGGCCGTCCCGTCGACAACCCTTCGGGAGGATGACGATGCCGAAGCTCATCGCACTCGTGCTCATCGCGGGCGCCGCCGCGGCGGCCTACGTCGCCGGGACGAAGGCGGGCCGCGCCCGCTATCGCGAGATCAGCGCCACCGCGAAGAGGATGTGGGACGACCCCGCCGTGGAGAAGATGCGGAAGCGGGCCTACGCGCAGCTCGAGAAGACGGCGAAGCGCGCCGCCGACAAGATCCCGACGTGATCACCCCGGCCGCCGCCTCGGTGCGGCGGCCGGGCACTTCGTCGTCGTGTGGGGCGCCGGCCACTGCTAGCTTCCGAGAATGGCTCTCGTTCGGTTCTCCCCGCCCGGCGACCTCGCGGACGTGCACGACGATGACTTCCGGGCAGCATGGCACGAGCTCGTCAGCGACCTGATCGCCGAAGCGACCGAAGTGAGCGGACGCGGCGCCTACATCAATCCCGCGCTGCGCGACGTCCGTCCCGAGCACGAGCGGGCCATCACATGGACGGGCCTGTCCCGGCCGCTGCTCACGGAGCATCGCGACGATCGTCGGGCCGCCTATGAGGCGGCCGAGGATCGCGGCGCGCAGATCGAGTATCTCGAGTGGCACGTCGAGCGGACGGACGGGAAGGTCTCGCGCGTCACGTTCACGACCGAGACGCCGGAGTACTGGAAGCTGCTCGCGGCGCGGCATCCCGATGTCGTCCTGAAGCTGTACCGGCGATTCGTGTCGCGCCGCGTCACCCGCAAGGACCTCTTCCCGGGCGGCGGATATGACCCGCTGAACCGGTGGAACACGACGGACGGGATCGTCCACTACGTCATGCCGATCAACTCGATGGGCGACCTGCTCGGCGTCTCGCAGGAGCTCGAGCCCTCGCAGCACGCCGACGACGGGCTCGACGCCCTGCCGTACTCGCGCGCGACGGGCGCCGATGCGCGGATCAATTTCGACGTCTGGGCGATGGCGCGGCAGGGTCTGCTGATCGCGACGGCGAATCCGCCCGGCCTGTACATGGTCGGCTGGGACGACTCGGGATGGACGAAGCCCGACGGCACGCCTGTGGGCGATTACTGGACGATCGAGCGCGGTCGCCCGGGCGCCGCCCTGCGCGTCACCTATCGGGTGCCGGAGGGCGAAGGGTTCCTCGTCGGCGACATCGCGATCGGCGGTCGTCCCGTCGAGTTCGGCGGCCAGCTGGCCGAGCACATCACCATGTCGGCGCACGTCGTGGTGGGAGGAGCGGCATGAGCGACGAGGGTGCGGGGGCTCTCGCGAGCCTCATGGATGCCGGGGTGCAGCGCCTCTCGGGAATCACCCTGCCCGGGCCGCCGGCGGCTGCGTCTCGCGGGGCGAGGTCGGCGGCACCCGAGTCGGGAGAGCCCGTCTTCGACGCGGCGGCGACGGCCGACATCCAGGGCAACGTCATCCCGGGGTTCAACAAGGACCACCAGCGCTTCCTCTTCTGCACGGCGACCGGAACGGACGGGGCGCGAGCGTGGTTGCGGTGGCTCGCGCCGCGGCTGTCGAGCATGCAGGAGGTGCTCGACTTCCGCCGGGAGTTCCGGCGCGAGCGGCTCGCCTCGGGAAGCGCGAAGCCGTCGAAGAAGGCGACCTGGACCGCGTTCGCGCTGTCGCGAGCGGGCGTCGTCAAGCTGGTGGGCGCCGACGCGCTCGAAGAGCTCGGCGACGAAGCGTTCCGTCAGGGGATGGCCGTGCGCTCGACGTACCTCGGCGATCCGAGCGAACCCGGAGTCGCGGGCCATCGCGACGCGTGGCGGGTCGGCGGCGGAGTCGAACCGGACTTCCTGGTGATCGTCGCCTCGGATTCGCTGAAAGACCTCGACCGTGCGGCATCCGCGGTCATCGACGAGGGCGCGCGCCACGGTGTCGAGGTGACCTTCGACCAGCTCGGCGAGAACCTGCCGGGCACGCTGGCCGGGCACGAGCACTTCGGGTTCAAAGACGGCATCTCGCAGCCGGGCATCCGCGGCACGACGGAGGACGGCGAGTACCTCGCGCCGCGGTATCTCGACACGCGCAATCCGCACTCGAGGATCTTCGGCAAGCCCGGTCAGCCTCTCGTCTGGCCGGGACAGTTCCTCGCGGGGTGGCCGCGCCAGAATCCCGCCGACCCGCTCGTGGCCGATGCGGGCACCGGCGTGTTCCCGGACTGGGCCCGCAACGGCTCGTACCTCGTGGTGCGGCGGCTGGCTCAGGACGTGCCCGCCTTCTGGGACTTCGCCGCCCGCGCAGCCGCGGGCCATGGGACCGACCCCGTGCGCTTCGCATCGCTCATGGTGGGTCGCTGGCCGAGCGGCGCCCCGATCTCGCGCGCGCCCGAGGCCGATGACCTGGCGCTCGCGGGGGACGAGTTCGCCGCGAGCCACTTCCAGTTCGACGATGACACGAGAGCCTGGATGCCGAGCCCCGAGCTCGCGGAGGCGGGGTACCCCGGCGACGACCACCCGCCGGCGCGCGCCGACGTCTTCGGGGAGGTGTGCCCGATGGCGGGGCACATCCGCAAGGTCAATCCGCGCGACAGCGGCACCGACTTCGGCGCGCCGGCCGACACGTTCCTGCGGCTCATGCTGCGTCGCGGCATCCCGTACGGACCTGCGCTGGCCGGCGTGAAAGACCCTTCGGACGAGCTCGTCGCGACCGAGCGCGGACTCATGTTCGCGGCGTACATGGCTTCGATCGAGGACCAGTTCGAGTTCGTCGTGCGCCGCTGGGCGAACTCGGCGCTGCAGCCCAACGCCGGCGGCCACGACCCGGTCATCGGCCAGAGCGAGGTGCACGGCGACCGCACGCGCACGTTCGAGACCGGCTCTGGTGCGGTGTTCACGCTCGAGCGAGAGTTCGTGACGACGACCGGCGGAGGCTACTTCTTCGCCCCCTCGATCTCGGCCGTCGCCGGCATCCTCTCCGGCGGCTGATTGCCAGACCTCCGAGGAGCGCCCTTTTTCGGTCCCCGAGCTTGTCGAGGGGTCGACGCCTGACCTCCGAGGAGCGCCCTTTTTCGGTCCCCGAGCTTGTCGAGGGGTCGACGCCTGACCTCCGAGGAGCGCCCTTTTTCGGTCCCCGAGCTTGTCGAGGGGTCGACGCCTGACCTCCGAGGAGCGCCCTTTTTCGGTCCCCGAGCTTGTCGAGGGGTCGACGCCTGACCTCCGAGGAGCGCCCTTTTTCGGTCCCCGAGCTTGTCGAGGGGTCGACGCCTGACCTCCGAGGAGCGCCCTTTTTCGGTCCCCGAGCTTGTCGAGGGGTCGACGCCTGACCTCCGAGGAGCGCCCTTTTTCGGTCCCCGAGCTTGTCGAGGGGTCGACGCCTGACCTCCGAGGAGCGCCCTTTTTCGGTCCCCGAGCTTGTCGAGGGGTCGACGCCTGACCTCCGAGGAGCGCCCTTTTTCGGTCCCCGAGCTTGTCGAGGGGTCGACGCCTGACCTCCGAGGAGCGCCCTTTTTCGGTCCCCGAGCTTGTCGAGGGGTCGACGCCTGACCTCCGAGGAGCGCCCTTTTTCGGTCCCCGAGCTTGTCGAGGG
Source organism: Microbacterium alkaliflavum (assembly GCF_044325405.1). Classification (NCBI taxonomy): domain Bacteria; kingdom Bacillati; phylum Actinomycetota; class Actinomycetes; order Micrococcales; family Microbacteriaceae; genus Microbacterium; species Microbacterium alkaliflavum. Next base: position 160,219 of record NZ_JBIQWL010000003.1, read on the forward strand.
GTCGACGCCTGACCTCCGAGGAGCGCCCTTTTTCGGTCCCCGAGCTTGTCGAGGGGTCGACGCCTGACCTCCGAGGAGCGCCCTTTTTCGGTCCCCGAGCTTGTCGAGGGGTCGACGCCTGACCTCCGAGGAGCGCCCTTTTTCGGTCCCCGAGCTTGTCGAGGGGTCGACGCCTGACCTCCGAGGAGCGCCCTTTTTCGGTCCCCGAGCTTGTCGAGGGGTCGACGCCTGACCTCCGAGGAGCGCCCTTTTTCGGTCCCCGAGCTTGTCGAGGGGTCGACGCCTGACCTCCGAGGAGCGCCCTTTTTCGGTCCCCGAGCTTGTCGAGGGGTCGACGCCTGACCTCCGAGGAGCGCCCTTTTTCGGTCGCGAGCTTGTCGAGGGGTCGACGCCAGACCTCTCCTCGCGGGTACGGGCTTCGACGCTTCGACAAGCTCAGCGACCGGGGAGATCGCGCCTCGCCGTCAGACGAGGAGCTGGTGCCTCGCGAGGTCGCGGTAGAGCGGCGTCGACTCGACGAGCTCGGAGTGCGTGCCCTGGCCGACGACGCGGCCGCGGTCCATCACGACGATGTGGTCGCTGTCGACGACGGTCGAGAGGCGGTGCGCGATGACCACGAGCGTCCGGCCCGTCGCGACGGCGTCGATCGCGTCGCGCATGCGCTGCTCGTTGAGCCCGTCGAGCGACGAGGTCGACTCGTCGAGCAGCAGGATCGGCGGAGCCGCGAGCAGGGCGCGGGCGATCGCGAGGCGCTGGCGCTCGCCGCCCGACAGCATGACGCCGCTCTCGCCGACGGGCGCCTCGATGCCCAGCGGGTTGCGCTCGAGCACTTCGCCGAGATTGACCGCGCGGAGCACGCGCTCGCAGTCGGAATCGGATGCCTCGGGCGACGCGAGCCGAAGGTTCTCGGCGATCGTGCCGGCGAGAGTCGGGGCATCCTGCTCGACGTAGCCGAGCTGCGCGCGCAGCTCATCGCGGTCGAGCGTGCGCACGTCGTCGCCGCCGAGCAGCACCGCACCCGCCGTCGGGTCGTAGAACCGCTCGATGAGCGCGAGGGTCGTGCTCTTGCCGGCTCCCGACGGGCCGACGAGCGCGACGCGTGCGCCGCGCGGCACCGAGAACGAGACGCCGCGCAGCACCTCCGCGGAGACGTCCGTCTCCTCCGGCATCGGCGTGCCGTCGGCCTCGGCGAGGCGGCGCAGGTCGTCGGCGACCGACTTGTCGACGTGGGCGTCCTCGAGGGCGGCGAGGGCCGCGTCCTCGGCCTTGCGGCGCGCGGCCACGACCGCTTCGGGATACCGGAAGCGCACGTCGCGGAACTCGATCGCCGCGGCCGGCGTCTCCGCGGCGGGCTCACGCTCGCCGACGGAGGCCGCGATCGCGGCATCCGCCTGCGTCTCCGTCGGCAGGTCGAGGATCTCCTGGATGCGGCCGAGCGCGCCGAGGGCCTGGTTGACCGACGTGAAGGCGCCGAAGAAGGTGCCGAGGGGAGCGACGAGCATGAACAGGAACATGACGAAGGTCACGAGCGCAGCGACCGAGATCGCGCCTGCCGCGACCCGCAGGCCGCCGACACCGAGCACGACGAGCAGCGACAGCTGCAGCGCGATGCCCGCGACCGGCACGATCAGCGCCGACACCTTCGCGATGCGCACGCCTTGGTCGTAGGCATCGCTCGCGAGGCCCGAGATCGCCTGCTCCTCACGGCCGCTCGCACCCGAGGCGCGCACCGTGCGGATCGATCCGATGGCCCGCTCGACGCCCGACGCGAGCTCGCCGACCTTCTCCTGCTGGTCGCGCGTGGCCTTGCGGATCCGGCCGCTGAGAAGACCCACGGTCGCGATCGAGGCACCGATCACGATGACGATGAGCCCCAGCAGGACGGGGTCGATGATCGCCATCGCGACGAGGGCGCCGAGGAAGATGAGGCCGTTGCCGACCGCGTCTGCGAGTCCCTGAGTGAGGACGGCGTACAGCAGCGTCGTGTCGGTGCCCACGCGCGAGACGAGGTCGCCCGTGCGGCGCGCATCGAACTCGCCGATCGGCAGGTGCAGGATGCGGCCGATGAGCTTGCGGCGCGACGAATAGACGACGGCGGTGCCCGTGCGCTGCAGCAAGTAGTGCTGATAGCCGGAGATGAGGGATGCCACGATGACGAGGCCGACGATGCCCCAGACGAGATAGCCGAGAGCCTCACCGGCCTCGACGCGCCCGATGACGGCGCCGACCAGAAGCGGCTGGGCGAGGGTCGCGACAGCCCCGACGATGCTCAGCAGTGCCACGATCACGAGCACGCGCTTGTGCTCGAAGAGGAACGGCAGCAGCTGCTTGAGGCTCGCGCGCGGGCCTTCCTGAGAAGCGCGGCGGCCGCGGCGCGGCGAGACGGAAGTGGACATGCGGGTTCCCCGTTCTGACTGCTTCGGGAGAAGTGGGCGAAAGCCCTACCTACGACCGTACTTCTTGTGCACGGCCTGCTTGCTCACACCGAGGGCGTCGGCGATCGCGAGCCACGAGTATCCCTGCGCCCGAGCGCGCCGCACCTGCTCGGCCTCCGCCCGGGAGAGGTCTGCGTGCAGGGCGCGCAGCCTGCGCAGCTCGGGAAGGGGATCGCCGCCCTCTGCCGCGCCGATAGCGGTGCGTATGTCGTCGCTCACGTCGTCAACTCTAGTTGACGAACCGGGATGCCGTCAACCGAAGTTGACGGCATGAGTCGCCGCGCAAAAGGCCCGGCCCCGCCGAAGCGGAGCCGGGCCTCCCTGCTGGAACAGGTCGTGCACTCTAGTGAGCCATTGCGGCGAGCGCCTCCGGATCGATCGTGGCGATGGAGCGGGTGTCCTGGAAGGCGCGGACGCCTTCGATGCCCTGCTCGCGTCCAATGCCGGACTGCTTCATGCCGCCGAACGGTGCGCGCAGGTCGAGGCGTGTGGCGCCGTGGTCGTTGACCCAGACGTACCCGCACACGAGTTGCGATCCGACGCGCTGCGCGGACTCGGGCGATGCCGTCCAGACCGAGCCGCACAGGCCGCCCCACGTGTCGTTCGCCGCGGCGATCGCCTCGTCCTCGGTGTCGAACGGGATGATCGGGATGACGGGCCCGAACTGCTCCTGCGTCACGACCCGCAGGGCCGGGTCGGGGTCGAGCACGATCGCCGGACGCAGGAAGTTGCCGCCTTCCAGATCGCCGCCGGGGAGTTCGCCGAACTCGCGGACGTCGGCGCCGGCATCCTTCGCCTCCTGGATGATGTCGGCCACGAAGGCCTTCTGCACGGGCGAGTGCAGCGGTCCCATCGTGGTGCCCTCGTCGAGCCCGTACCCGATGACGGCTTTGTCGAGGCGGTCGGACAGCCCTGCGACGACCTCGTCGACACGCGAGCGGTGCACGTAGATCCGCTTCGCGTTCATGCAGATCTGGCCCGTCGTGTCGAAGATCGCCGCGTACAGACGGTCGAGGTGCGCGTCGTCGAGGATCGCGTCTTCGAGGAAGACCGCCGCATCGTTGCCGCCCAGCTCGAGCGTGACGCGCGTCAGCGTCTTCGAGGCCATCTCCATGATCCGCTTGCCGCCGTTGACGCTCCCCGTGAAGCACACCTTGTCGACGTCGCTGATCAGGCCGGCCATGTTCTCGTCCTTGCCTGTCACGACGTTGAGCACGCCGGGCGGCAGCTTCTCGGCCACGCGCTGTACGACGCGCGTGGTCGCGAGCGGTGCGGAGGGCGGCGGCTTGACGATCGCCGTGTTGCCGGCGAGAAGCGCGTGCGGGAGGGACGCGCCCAGGATCGCGATGGGCCAGTTGAACGGCACGATGACCGTCACGACGCCCAGTGGCTGATACGACACGTCGGTCGAGACGGGGATCGCCCCGGGCACGACGGGAAGCGTGTGCCCCTGATCGACGTCGTCCGCGAGCATGAGGGCGAGGTTCCAGCGGATCTCGAAGACGAGCGCGTCGACCCAGCCCTCGAAGCGCACCTTGCCGTTCTCCTGCGAGAGGATCGCGGCGTCGGTGTCGCGGTCGTCGGCGATGCCGGCGATCGCCTCCGCCATCTTCGCGGCCCGCTCCTGCGGCGTCAGCGCCGCCCAGGCCGGGTACGCCGCCCTCGCCGCCGCGACCGCGTCGGCCACGTCATCGGGGCTCGCCGACGCCGCGTGGCCGACGATGACACCCGGCTTGCCGGGGTCGGGAATCGTGAGCGACTCGGCCGCCTCGCGCACCTCGCCGCCGATGTAGAGCCCCGTCGTGACCGGGGCATCCGTCACTGTGTTCGACAACTCGTCCACCTCTCTGTGTGTCTCCGGCGCGTCGAGCACGCGCCGTCGTCGTGGGGGTCCGGGGAGGGGAGGGTCGACTGCCGCGCTCGCCGCGGACGCACGATTACAGCGTGCCCCCGGCGCGGCATCCTGGCAAGATTGCAGACAAAATCCCGTGCAATTTCGTATGCAATGCCGAGGGCGGCGGATAGCCTAGTGCCAGACGGCTCGCCGTCCGCGCAACCGAAGGGAACCGGGGGATGACCGACACCGTCGTCGTCGAGGAGGTCGACGCCGTGGCGCGCCCCGACCTGACGCAGCAGATCCGTGACGCGATCCTCGGTGCGGAGTTCGCGCCGCATCAGCGGCTCATCGAGGCGGATCTCAGCGAGCGCTACGACGCGTCGCGCGCCGCGGTGCGCACGGCGCTGCTCAACCTCACGAGCGAGGGTCTCGTCGAGCGCGTGCCCAACCGCGGCGCGCGCGTCCGCGCGATCAGCGTCGACGAGGCCGTCGAGATCGTCGAGGTGCGCATCGGCCTCGAGACCCTGTGCGCTCGCAAGGCCGCCGAGAACCTGTCCGACGACGACGCCCGCGAGCTGCGACGCCTGCGCGACGCGATCACGGCGGCCGTGGCATCCGGGAACCTCGTCGAGTACTCCCGCCTCAATCAGGAGCTCGACCGCCGCATCCGCGAGCTCAGCCGGCACACAACCGCGACCCAGCTGCTCGAGCGGCTGCGGGCGCAGTCGGCGCGCCACCAGTTCCGCCTGGCCTTCCATCCCGGTCGCGCCGCGCAGTCGGCGCCCGAGCACATCGCCATCATCGACGCGATCCTCGCGAAGGATCCGGATGCCGCCGAGGCGGCCACCCGCGCCCACTTGAGCGGCATCGTCGAGGTGCTCCACAGCCTCGACTGAGGAGGCCTGTCGCTCGCCCGCGGCATCGTGCGGGTGCCGGCGGCCTCGACCCGCGATTCGCCGCGGGTGAGCATCCCGGGCATGTCGCTCGCCCGCGGAATCCTGCGGGTGCCGGCGGCCTCGACCCGCAGTATGCCGCGGCTGAGCCGAAGCGGCCGAGACAAAAGCGAAGAGGCGGCCCGCTCACGCGGACCGCCTCTTCCCGTTCAGCCGGAGATCACTGCCAGCTGGTGGCCGGGGCGTAGCCCTTGCCGTTGTACTTCTGCACCTGGACGGTGGAGACGGCGGGGAGGCCGTCCTCGGTCGTGTTGACGCTCGAGCCCTCGAGCATGAGGGGTGCGACGTAGTCCTTGACGGAGCGGAGCTCCTTCATGAAGTCGTCGCGCGTGGGCTCGGTCATCTTCTGGAAGACCTGGTCGAGCGTCGCGCCGACCTGGTACGACCACACGCAGTGCGGGAACGCGGGGGTGTCCGGGTAGTCCGCGTACTGCTTGAGGTCGGCGAGGAACGTCTTGCCGTCCTCGCTGTCGGCGAAGGTCGGCGCCGCTGCCGACTGCGCGAACGCGACGGTGTAGACGCCAGGGAACGCCGAGGCGCCGCCGGGCTCGAGGATCGCGCTGGGGCTCGAGGTGTTCGAGGGGAGGAACCAGCTGGGCTTCCAGCCCAGCTCCTGCGTCTTCTGCAGCGACGAGATCACGAGGGGCGTGATCGACATCGCATTGAAGAAGACGTCGGCGCCCGAGCCGGCGAGCTCGGTCAGCTGCGCGTCGACCGACGTGTCGGTCGCCTCGTAGGTGAGCTCCTTGACGATCTCGATGTTCTTGGCGCCCTCGATGCCCTTCTTGAAGCCCTCGACGTAGCCCTGGCCGTAGTCGTCGTTCTGCGACAGGATCGCGACCTTGTGGTTGTCGGTCGAGGAGGCGAGGAGCTTTCCGAAGGCCTCGCCCTCGTTCTGGTAGATCGGCACGTAGCCGAGCTGCCACGGGCTCTGCTTCTGGTCGGAGAAGATCGGGTCGCCCGTCATGATGAGAGCCTGGGGCACCTTGTCGGCGATGGCCGCCTCGCGCCAGGCGCGGTTGGTCGGCGTGCCGAGTCCGGCCGTCATGGCGAAGACGCTGTCCTTGAGCTGGTCGTAGTTGGCCGCGGCCTTCTGCGGGTCGTACGCGTCGTCGAGCGCCTTGATCTCGACCTTGCGCGTCTTGCCGTCGCCGAACTTGACGCCGCCGTCGGCGTTCTTGGCGCCGAAGTAGGCCGTGATGCCGGCGACCGTGCACGTGCCGGGGCCGGCGGTCGCGCCGGACAGGGGCGTCGTGATGCCGAGCGTGATGCTGTCGTCGGTGATGCCGGGGCTCGCCGCGGCGGCACCGCTCTCGGACGGGTTTCCGCTTTCGCCTCCGCGGGAGCAGCCGGCTGCGAGGAGGGCGACGATGCCCAGACCTGCGACGACCGACACGGCCCGCATCCTGGTGCGGTGACTGATCATGTGTCTTGCCTCTCTTGTGACTCTGTGGGTGGGGGGATGGAGACGTCGGCGCCCTGCGCGCCGGCCGAGGAGGGGGTGGATGCCGCAGCCCGCGCCGCTGCGGTGCCACCGGTGTGCCCGCCGCCGCGCCGGCGCCACAGCCGAGGCAGCGAGACGAGGCCGCCGGGCAGGATGAAGAGGACGACGAGCAGGATGGCGCCCTGCAGCACGGCGGTGAGGCCCGGGTCGACGAGGTTCGTGAGCTGCGGAGCGAGCACGTAGTACGCGCCGCCGAGGAGCGACCCGATGATGCTTCCCGCGCCGCCGATCACCATCGAGGCGACCAGCGTGATCGAGTGGCCGAAGTTGAGCGTCTCGGGCGACGTGTACTCGATGACGACCATGTAGAGGAAGCCGCTCACGCCGCCGAGGAGCGATGCCACGGTGAAGGCGAGCACCTTGTACCGGTACGGCGAGATGCCCATCGACGAGGCCACGGCTTCATTGCCCTTGACGATCGCGAAGGCGCGACCGTACTTGCCGCGCACGAGGTTGCGCGTGAGCAGGAACGAGATGCCCCCGATGAGCAGCACGATGTAGAGCTGCCACTGGTCGTTGTAGAGGCCCGTCCATTCGGGGGCATCCGTGAACCGCGCCGAGATGCCCTGCGATCCGCCGGTGAAGTCGGACAGGCGCTTGGCGAGCGGCACGCCGACGATCGGCAGTGCGATCGTGACCATGGCGATCGCCAGGCCGCCCAGCCGCGCGGCGGCGAGGGCGACGAGCAGGCCCGTCACGGCCGGGATGATGCAGGCCAGGACGAACACGAGGACGATGTTCCAGCCCTGCTCGACGCCGTATGCGGTGACGTAGGCGCCGAGGCCGAGGAAGAAGATCTGGCCCAGCGAGACCTGGCCCGTGTACCCCATGACGACGTTGAGTCCGAGCACCGCGACGGCGAAGACGCCGATGCGGGCGAGGGTCGTGTTGGCGAGCTCGGGGAGGAGAAGCGGCAAGACGATCATCGCCACGACGATGAGGGCGACGCCGGTCCAGCGGACCCAGGGCTTGTGCAGGAAGGCGGTGGCGGAGGACATCAGACGCGCACCACCGCTTTCCGGCCGAACAGGCCCTGGGGTCGGATGATCAGCACGACGAAGATCATGATGAACGGCACCGCGATCTTGAGGTCGTGGCCGATGAAGGGCACGTACACGGCGGCGAGGTTCTCCAGGACGCCGATGAGCCACGCCGCGATGACGACGCCGATGGGGCTCGTGAGGCCGCCGATGATCACCGCGGCGAGCGCGTAGACGAGCGCGCCGTCCATCATGTTCGGCGTCAATGTGAGCTGTGGGGCGACGAGGGCGCCGGCGACCGCGCCGAGTCCTGCCGCGAGTCCCCAGCCCACCATGAGGAGCCTCCCCACGGGCATTCCCGAGAAGGCGGCCGACTGCGGGTTGATCGCGACGGCTCGGAGCGCGAGGCCGAGCTTCGTGCCGAGGAACAGGAGCTGCAAGAGGACCATGATCGCGACGATCACGAGGATCGTGCCGAGCGAGCGCACGCTGATCACGGCGCCCGCGATCGTGATCGTCTCCAGCGGGAAGAGGGACGGGAAGAGCCTGTTGTTGTACGACCAGATCCACGCGCACACGCCGGTGATGAGGGTCAGAAGGCCGATCGTCACGACGACCGCCGTGTCTGGATCGCCGCCCTCGAACTTGCGCATGAGGAACCGCTCGACGATCGCCCCGATGACGAATGACACGACGATCGAGAGCAGGATCGCGAGCAGGAGCGGCACGTTCCACGCCGTCAGCTGCCAGGCGACGTAGGCCGACAGCACCGCCATGCCGCCCTGCGCGAAGTTGATCAGGCCTGTCGCCTGATTCACGAGCACGATGGCGAGCGCGAGCGCCGCGTAGATCGAACCGGTCGAGAGGCCGTCGACGACGAGCTGGATGAAGGTCCCCATGCGTCAGCCCCCCAGATAGGCGCGGCGGATCTCGTCCATGCCCTTGAGCTCTGCTGAGGAGCCCGTGAGCACGTTTCGGCCCGTCTCGAGCACCGTCGCGCTGTCGACCAGGGTGAAGGCGAGGTTGGCGTTCTGCTCGACGACGACCATGGCGATGCCCGACTCGATGCGCAGGCGACGGATCGCCTCGTAGACGGTCTTCGCCGTGCTCGGCGCGAGTCCCAGGGATGCCTCGTCCAGCAGCAGCAGCCGCGGCTTGGACATGATCGCGCGCCCGACCGCGAGCATCTGCTGCTCACCGCCCGACAGCGCCGACGCGTTGGACTTGATGCGCTCCTTCAGCTGCGGGAACAGGTCGATGCAGTAGTCGATGTCGGATTGGATGCCCTTGCGGTCCTTGCGCTTGTACGCCCCGACGCGGAGGTTCTCGCGCACGGTGAGATCGCCCAGCGTCCCCCGGCCCTCCGGCACATGCGCGATGCCGAGCCCCGCGACCTGGTCGGGCCGGAGGCCGCGGATGTCCTTGCCGTCGAAGACGATCGAGCCGCCCGCGCGGACGGTGCCGCTGATCGCGCGCAGCGTCGTTGTCTTGCCCGCGCCGTTGGCTCCGAGGATGCCGACGGCGCCGCCGTCCGGCACGCTCAGCGACACGGCGTCGAGCACCTGCACAGGGCCGTAGAACGCGGTGACGTCGGTGAGCTCAAGCAGCGTCATCCGCGGCATCCTTTCCGATGTAGGCCTCGATGACGCGCGGGTCGGACTGCGCCTCGGCGGCGCTGCCCTCCATGAGCTTGCGTCCGTGGTCGAGCACGACGACGCGGTCGGTGAGTGCCGCGATGAGTCCCATGTGGTGCTCGACGATGACGACCGTGATGTCGTCGTCGGTGCGCACGCGGCGGACCGTCTCGATGAGCTGCTCCACCTCGCTGTGGGGCAGGCCCGCGGCGGGCTCGTCGAGCAGCAGCAGACGCGGCCGCATGAGGAGTGCGCGGCACAGCTCGACGCCCTTGTGCAGGCCGTGCGACAGCTCGTCGGCCGGCAGGTTCGCGGCCCAGCCCAGGCCGTTGCGCTCGAGGAGCGCGAGCGCCTCGTCGCGCAGCGCGCGCTCGGAGCGCCACGTGCGGGGGAGGCGCAACGACCATTCCACGGGGCCGCCGGGCAGACGAGTGTGGGCGCCGAGGAGCACGTTCTCGAGCACCGTCGAGTGCAGCTGCAGGGCGGGGTGCTGGAACGTGCGGGCGAGACCGTGCTTCGCGAGGGTCGCGGGGCGCGATCCGCTGACTTCGGCGTCGTCGATCGTGATCGATCCCGCCGACGGCTTGTAGTGGCCGCTGATGCAGTTGAACAGCGAGGTCTTGCCGGCGCCGTTCGGGCCCACGAGCCCGAAGATCTGCCCGGGCTCCACTGTGAACGAGACATCCTGCAGCACTTTGATGCCACCGAACTGCAGACTCACGTCCTGCAGTGTCAGTCGAGCGGCCATGCTCACCCTTCGCGTCGTCGCGTCATCCGGTTCGGGCACGGGTCGGGTCGACAGGACGACCTGTCCCCGTGAATGGGACGGTACGTATTCGCGCTCAGATTGTCAACGATTTTGGCGTGATTCCCGTGACCGTATCCGAATCGTGACCGGTGGGACGGATGGTCCCGGGTCTGAGCGGCTCGGCAGCCATCGTCGCCCGGCGGGAGAAGCATCCCCTCGACTTGTTCCGTTGAACGGAAGTCGCGATGCCGGGCTTCCGTGGGGTTCGTAGCGTGGCCGTCACCACCCGACAGGAAGGCCGACGATGACGTCCGAATCTCTCGCTGAGGCGATCACCCGCGCGGGCAGCCCCGTGGAGCTGCTGCGCAACCAGAACTGGCCCGCGTTCACGTTCCCGGTCGCGCCGGAGTTCACGAACTGGCGCGACGAGCAGCGCGCGTGGAACACGAGCGTCGCGCTCATGGACCAGTCCCACCACATGACCCAGCTGTTCCTGCACGGCGCCGACCTCATCCCGCTGCTCGAGTCGATCTCGCCGAACACGTTCGGAACGTTCCGCCCGGGCGTCGCCAAGCAGCTCATCTCGGTCAATCAGGACGGCTACCTGATCGGCGACGGCATCCTCTTCTACAACTCCGAGGGCCCCGAGGGGCTCGTGCTCATCGGCCACCACCTGCTGATCGACTGGGTGCGCTTCAACGCCGAGAAGGCGGCCGCCGCGGGCAAGGACGTGCACCACCGTCTCGAGGCGAATTCGCACATGCGGCAGGGGCCGCCCACGTTCTACCGCTACGAGCTTCAGGGGCCGCACGCGAACGAGGTCATGGAGAAGCTGTTCGGCGGACCCGTGCCCGAGGTGAAGTTCTTCCACATCGCCGACTTCACCATCGCCGGCAAGAACGTCAAGGCGTTGCGCCACGGCATGGCCGGGCAGCCTGGCTTCGAGTTCTTCGGACCCTGGGAGGACAGCCAGGTCGTGCTCGACGCGATCCTCGACGCCGGTGCCGAGTTCGACATCAAGCGCGTGGGAGCCAAGGCCTACTCGGCGACGCCGCTCGAGTCGGGCTGGGTGCCGACCCCGTTCCCGGCGATCTTCGACGAGGACTTCGCCGAGTACCGCGAGTGGCTGCCCGCGGCGCGCGCGGGCTCGATCGGAGGGTCGCTGTACTCCGACGACATCCACGAGTTCTACCTGACGCCCTACGACATCGGGCTCGGCAAGTCGGTGCGCTTCGACCACGACTTCCACGGCCGCGCGGCTCTCGAGAAGCACGCCGAGAACCAGCGGCGCCGCAAGGTCACGCTCCTGTGGAACGCCGAGGATGTCGCGGCCGTCGTGCGCTCGCAGCTCGAGCCGGGCACGCCCGCCAAGTTCCTCGACTTCCCGAAGGCGCGCTACGGCCTGTTCCAGATGGACGAGGTCGTGCAGTCGGGCCGCCGCGTCGGCATCTCCACCGACGCCGGGTACATCGCCTACGACCAGCTGTACATGTCCCTCGCGACACTCGATCTCGACGTCGCCGACGGTGACGAGGTCGAGGTCGTGTGGGGAGAGAACCCGATCTCGCGGAAGGACGCCGTCGACGCCGACCACCGCCAGGTGCACATCCGCGCGACGGTGGCCCCCGCGCCGTATCACGAGTGGGCGCGCACCGTGTATCGCGCCGACGCGGCCGTCCCGGCGTAGATCGCCGCATCCGTGCTGCCCCGATTCCGATCAACGGAATCGGGGTAGCATGGCGCGGTCGAGGGAGTTGGCGACGTGGCACGTGGTTCCGACGGCGAGTCCGTCCTGCACAAGCACCTGCGGGTGCTGCAGGCGTTCGACGCGCTGCGCCCGTTCCTGACGCTGACCGAGATCGCGGATGCCTCGGGCCTCGCGCTCTCGACGGCGCACCGCCTCGTGGCCGAGCTCGAGCGCGAGGGCCTGCTCGAGCGCCTGCCCGATCGCACCTATCGGCTCGGCGTGCGACTGTGGGAGTTCGCTTCGCGCACGCCCGGCGCCCTCGGCCTGCGGGAGCTGGCCCGCCCCTGGCTCGGCGCCGTGCATTCGCGCGTGCGGCAGCATACGCAGCTCGGCGTCCTGAGCGGCCGCGACGTGCTGTTCATCGAGCGGATGTCGACACGGGATGCCGTGCTCAACCTGACGCTGATCGGCGGTCGCACCCCGCTCCCCGTGAGCTCGAGCGGGCTCGTGCTGCTCGCGCACGCCGCGCCCGCCCTCGTGGACGAGGTCATCGCGGCGGGGTGGCCGGCCTACACGCCCGAGACGATCCGCCGCGACGCGCTCCGCGACAGGCTGCGGCACGTGCGGGCCGACGGCTTCGCCGTCACGAACGGGCAGATCCACGCCGAGTCGCGCGGTATCGCCGTGCCGGTACTCGGACCGCACGGCGCCGTGTACGCCGCGATCGGCGTCGTCGTCGCCAACGACGGCACGTCGCCGCAGCCGGCGATCGAGCTGCTCACCGTCGCGGCAGCCGGCATCACGCGCGCGCTCGAAGAGGCCTACCTGCCCGACGGCGGGGGAGCCACGCACGACGGCGCGCGCGGGCTGCGCGCGCTCGTGACGTCGTCGCAGCGGTCGCTCGACTACTTCGAGTCGCTCGAGGCGACGCCGTGGCCGACGACCGCAACCCAGGGAGAGCGCACGAGATGACGACGATCGCGATCCTGGGCCTCGGCGAAGCCGGCCGGCTGTACGCCCGGGGGCTCCTCGGCGCGGGCGCCGACGTGCGCGGATACGACCCGCACCACGTGCTCGGCGACCCCGCCGTGCGGCAGGTCCCCGACCTCGCGGAGGCACTCGCGGGCGCCGACGTCGTGCTGAGCCTCGTCGGAGGCGGGGCGGCGGCATCCGTCGCGCGAGAAGCGCTGCCGCTCGTCGGCACCGACGCGGTCTACGCCGACTTCAACACGGCTTCGCCGGAGCTCAAGCGCGACGTGGCGGCGCTCGCCGCGGCCCACGAGGTCGCGATGGCCGACGTCGCCGTGCTCGCGCCCGTGATGCGTGACGCGCACCGCACGCCGCTCCTCGCGAGCGGACCCGGCGCCGCACTCCTCGCCGAGAGGCTCACACCCCTCGGCGTTCCTCTCACGCTCGTCGACGGCGACGCGGGCGATGCCGCTCGGCTGCGCCTGCTGCGGAGCGTCTTCATGAAGGGGCTCGCCGCACTCGTGATCGAGGCCGACACGGCGGCGCAGGCGGTCGGGGCGGGGGACTGGCTGCGCGGGCAGATCGCCGGCGAGCTCGGACCCGACGGCGACGCGCTCGTCGAGCGCCTCATCGCCGGCACGCATCACCACGCGGTGCGGCGCGAGCACGAGGTGCGCGATGCGCTCGCGGCGCTCGAGTCGACGGGGCAGCCGGCCGACATGACCCGCGCGACGCTCGCCTGGTTCGAGCGGATCGTCGCCGAGCACCAGGGCTGAGCGGGTCGTCGCGGAGCACCAGGGCTGAGCGGGTCGTCGCGGAGCACCAGGGCTGAGCGGGTCGTCGCGGAGCACCGGGGCTGAGCGGCGAGGATGGATGCCGGGCGTCGGCGCCCGGCATCCATCCCCTCTCTCACGCGGTCACTGCGTGACGCAGGTGAAGCTCGCGGCCGACGCGGGGTCGGAGCCGGTGTACTTCGGCCAGGCCGGGAACTCGCACATCGGACGTGTGCGACCGGCCGTCGCGGCGTTCGCGTCGGTCATGACGAGGTTCTGCGGCGCGACGCCGTTCTCGACCCAGTTCATGAGCGCGGGCAGGGCGTCGTAGGTGACGCTGAACGGTCCGAACCCGTGCGAGAAGCCGGGCATCTCGTAGTACCGCAGGAAGCCGTCGAGCTTCTTGCCGCTGAAGGCCGCCACCTGCCGCTCGTAGAACGCGCGGGTGTTCTCGGGCACGACGCCGTCGTCGGCGAGACCCGTCGTGAGGATCATCTTGCCGCCGCGCTGCGAGAACTTCGTCAGGTCGACCTGCGTGCTGTCGAGCACCTTGCCGACCTCCTGGATGCGCGCCGACCACTCGTCGAGGTCGAACGTGCGGGTGTCGTAGTTCGGATCCCGCGTCACGATGTTCGTCGCGATGGCGTTGAGCACGGAGTACTGGAAGGCCTCCTTGCCGCTCGCCGGGTATGCCGGCTGCGAGACCGAGCCGAGGTTGAAGGCCGAGTAGAGCGCGCCGTAGTAGATGGGGCTCGCCGGCACGATGCTGTTGCCCTCGATCGGGAAGCCGAGGTCGTGCTCGCTCCCGATCATGTCCGCCGTCGCGATCTGCGCGTCGGACAGGCACGAGTCACCGGTGTCGGCGCCATCCGGGCAGCGCAGCGTCTGCACGTCGAAAGTGCCGAGGCACGTCTTCGTGTCGGAGATGATTCCGTCGGCGACTCCGTCCAGTCCGTCGCACGTCTGGTACACCGCGTGCACGATGAGCTGGGTCTTGGCCTGGTTCAGCCAGCCGATGCCGCCGTCGCGGTAGAGCGCATCGCGGTAGGCGGAGCCGATGCCCGCGTGCATCATGGCCACGTTGTACGCGGGCGTGCCCGACACGACGCCGTCGTAGTCCTTCGGGTAGAGGCCTGCCGCATTGATCGCCTCGTGGCCGCCCTGCGAGAACCCGACGAAGTAGAAGTAGCGCGGCGTCTTCTTGTAGATCTCCTTCATCACGGCGAGCGCGGCGTCGTGCGTCTTCTTGATCGAGTCCGTGCCGTAGTTGGCGAGCGCTTCGTCGTTGAGGCCGAAGGAGGAATCGAATCCCGCGCCCTTGTGACCTCCGTCGGACCCGAGCGTCACGAAGCCCTGCTGCAGCGGCGTGGGCTGACCGGCGGGCTGCAGGCTGTACGCGCCGAGGCCCGTGACGAGCGTGCCGTCGTACCCGCCGCCGCCCATCTGCAGCGCACGCTGGTTCCAGTTCGCCGGAAGGTTCACCTGGAACTCGATGCGCGGAGCCGCCGGGTCGACGGGATGGATGTCGCCGACGACGCGGCATTGCCCGCCCGAGTCCGCGACCCACGTCGCGCTCGTGACGTCGGCGCCCGTCGTGGGCAGGTCGATCTTCTTCGCCGGGATCGTGAAGTCGCCGAGCGCCGCGCAGCGCTGCTCGTCGATTCCCGGCGCGCCGTCGGCGGCCGTCGCGGGGCTCGCGCCCGCCCAGCCCGTGAGGACGGTCGCCCCGAGCACCAGAGCTCCGAATGCCGCCGTGAACGCACTTCTCCTTCTCCGCATGACAACTCCTCTATGAGTTCGCTGTGGGACCGCCGATGGTCCCGCGGCCGAGCCTAGAGCGGATGCAATCCAGAATCGTTAACAATCTTGGAGATGAGAGTTGTCTCATTCTTGGAGGCGAAAAGCCCCGGACGCGACGAGGAAACGGATGCCGGCCGGCATCCGTCTCCTCGTCCGTCATTCAGTTCTTGCGGTAGTTCTCCCGGGCGAACGCCGAGTACGGCGCGGGGTACACCGTCGCGCGGATCTCGATCTGGCGGTGCGGCTCCACGGCCGGCTTCGTCGAGTTCGGCTCCTCGCCCCACACGACAGTGACCTCCGTGCCGGGCTCGGCGTGCGCGGCCTCGACGGACGCGAGCGACGCGAAGACCTGCTCGCCCGTGATGTAGCCCGCGTCGTGTGAGATGCCGACCTCCTGGCCGTCGGCCAGCACGCGGTCGACCTGATAGACGCCGTAGCGTGCCTTCGGGAAGTCGATGTATTTGGCCGGGGTGCCGGGCTCGTACAGCGAGCGCTGGGCGGCCGCGACATCCTCGGGGTTCCAGATGAGCGTGACCTTCTGGCGCTGCTGCGCCGCGGCGTGCCGCTCGAGCGCCGCGCGTCCGACGAAGTCATGGTCGAAGGCGACGCTCCGGCCGTAGCCCAGGTCGTAGGGCGTGAGGTAGTAGTCCTCGATGTCGTCGGAGGCGAAGCTGCCGGCGAGCGAGCCGACGCGGTTCGCCGGCAGCCACTTCAGGTACTCGGCCGAGCCCTCGCCCGTGAAGATCGCGGGCAGGGGCGAGGGCACCCACGCCGACTCGAGGTTCGCCGACGAGTAGGCCTTCGCCCCGACGAGCACGAGGTCGAACTCCTCCCCGGCGTGGACGATGGCGTTGCGCACGCGCTCGCCCTCCTCCCACGGTCCGAACAGCTCGAAGCCGGGCTGACCGGCCATGCCGTGGCGCAGCGACCGCACCTCGAGGTCGTCGATCGTGAAGGTCGCCATGTGGAAGAACTTCGTCGGGGGCACGGGGCCGCCCGTCAGCTTCTCCATGAGTGCGAGGGCGTTCGGACCCTGCAGCTCGTAGCGGTAGAGCTTCGGCGGCACTCCGGCCTCGCGCATGAGGGAGTTGGCGTCGCGCTCGAACGTGACGTCGTAGTCGCCCGTCTCGCCGAAGTACTGCACCCAATCGAGCACCATGAACCAGCCGACGAGGTCGAAGACCTCCTCCTCGAGGTGGAAGAGGATCGCGTCCCCGATCAGGTAGCCCTCGTGGTTGACCGCGACGAACTGCTTCGCGCGGTCGACACCGAAGTTCTCGAACGTGTTGACGCCCGTGTCGCGGAGCAGCCGCAGGGCGTCGGGCCCCGAGATGAAGAGGTCGGTCATGTGGTGCGACTGGTCGAGCAGCGCGACGCTCGTGCGCCACGACAGCTGCTCCGAGCGCCAGTTGGTGAACTCCGGCGTCACGGGGAAGATCGTGGGCCGCGCCTGCGCGTTGCGCAGGAGCTCGACAGGGCTCCCGACTCGGGTGATCGCGTCAGCGGCGGACTCGGACATCGAAGAACTCCTTCGTTCGAGGGGGATGAATGCTGCGGACGGCGCTGCACCGCTCTTCATGCTAGTTATCGCTGGTTCTTTGAAAAGAGTCTGGCGATAAGCTCTGCTTATGCTTATCGAAGCAGTTCTAAGTCGGCCCGCGGAGGCGCCGTGGACCTGAACCTCGTGCGCGTCTTCGTCGCGGTGTACGAGACGCGCAGCCTCACGACCGCGGGCGCGCGGCTGTACGTGACGCAGCCCGCCGTGAGCCAGGCGCTCGCGCGCCTCCGGCGCGAGCTGGACGATCCGCTCTTCGAGCGCGACGGTCGCACGATGCGTCCGACGCCGCTCGCCGACACGGTGTTCCCCGGCTTCCGCGACGCCGTCGCCGGCATAGACCGCACGATCGACGCCGTGCACGCCTTCGATCCCTCCGCATCGCATCGTCTCTTCCGCATCGCCCTCTCGGAGCTCGGCGAGATCGGCTGGCTCCCCGCGATCCTGTCGGCGATCCGCACCCGCGCGCCGCACATGCGGCTCGAGGTCGTGTCGCTCGATGTCGAGGCGCTGCCCGAGTGGCTCTCGCGCGGCACCGTGGACCTCGGCATCACGACGTCGCACGTGCCCGGCGGATTCGACCGGCGCCTCCTGAAGTCGCAGGAGTACGCCGTCGCGATGTCGGCGGCCAACCCACTGGCCGAGGGCACGCTCGACCTCGAGGCCTACGTCGCGGCGCCGCACGTCACGGTCGGCGGCGACTCGGGAGCGCCCATGCTCGTCGCGGCGCAGCGGCGGGCGGGGATCGTCATCGAGCCCCAGGTCGCCATCCGGCACGTCACGACGCTGCCTCCGGTCCTCGCGGCGAGCCGCGACCTCATCGCGAGCGTGCCCGACACGATCGCGGCGGGCTGGGCCGCGACCTGGCCGCTCGTCGTGCGACCCCTGCCCTTCGCGATGCCGCCCGTCGAGGTCTACCTCTATCGCCGCGCGACGACGCAGCACACGGCGGCGCTCGACTGGCTCTATGCGACGGTCGCGCGTGCCGTCGAGGGCTCGTCGGGCCAGTTCTTCGTCATCCACGGGGACGCCCTGGCGGCCGCGCCCACGGCATGAAAGAAGGAGGAGGGGATGCCGCGGCATCCCCTCCTCCTTCTTTCGTCCTCAGAGCGTGCCGGTCGAGCGCCAGCCGCCGTGGTACTCGAGGCGCGCCGTCTCGGCGTAAGGGACGGGGCTGACGACGGCGCGCACGGCGATCTGCTCGTGCGCCTCGACCGTGGCCTTGCGCGAGCCGCCGTTCGGCTCACCCCAGACGACCCGCACCTCGGTGCCGATCGGGATCTCGCGGTCGACGGTCGCGAGCGACAGGCCGCGCTTCTCGTTGGCCGTGACACCCGTGAAGAGCGACAGTCCGACGTTGTTGCCATCGGCGTCGATGACGGAGTCGTAGTTCGACGAGCCGTAGTTCGCGTTCGGCAGGTCGAAGAACTGGTAGCCGGGGCGGTCGCGGTCGATGACGCTCGTGAGGATCTTCGCGAGGTCCTCGTCGTCCCACGCGAGAGTGACCTTCTTGCGCTGCGCCTCGGGGTCGACCTTCTCGAGGGCGTCGCGGCCGATGAAGTCGTGGTCGAACTTCACGAACGAGCCGTAGCCGAGCTCCCACGGGCTGAGGTAGTAGTCCTCGATGTTCTGCGACACGAAGGATCCTGCGAGGGCGTTGATCGCCTCGTAGCTGTTCGCGGGCAGCCACTCGCGGTAGGCGCGCTCGGCCTCGCTGGAGTAGATCGCGGGGAGCGGTGAGGGGATCCAGCCCGACTCGAGCGTGTTCGACGAGTAGGCGCGCGACCCGCACGGCTCGATGCCGAACTCTCGGCCGGCCTCGAGGACCGCGTCGCGGATCTTGCCGTGCTGCTCGTAGGGTCCCCAGATCTCGAGGCCCGGCGCGCCGGCCATGCCGTGACGCAGCGTGCGCACCTTCTCGCCCGCGATCTCGAGCTCGCCCATATGGAAGAACTTGACCTGCTCGACGGGGCCGCCGGCGAGCTTCTCGATGATCGGCCACGCGTTCGGGCCCTGGATCTGGAAGCGGTAGTACTCGCGGTGCACCGCCTGGCCGTACGGGCGCGAGGGGGAGCGGTCGTCGTAGCGGAACTCGACGTCGTAGCCCCCGGTCTCGGCGTGGAACTGCAGCCAGTTCGCGGCAGGCGCGCGGCCGACGTAGACGAACTCGTCCTGCGCTTCGTGGAAGAGGATGCCGTCGCCGATGACGCCGCCGTTCGACGCGGTCGGCACGAACTGCTTGGCCGTGTTCACGGGGAAGTTCGCGAAGCTGTTGATGCCCGTCTCGCGGAGCAGGCGCAGCGCGTCGGGGCCCGAGACGAAGAAGTTGACCATGTGGTGCGTCTGGTCGTAGAGGACGGCCGTCTCGCGCCATGCCTTCTGCTCGCGGCGCCAGTTCGAGAACTCGGCGGGCACGACGGGGTAGATATAGGTGCCGAGCTGCGAGTCGCGCAGCATCTCGACGACGTTGCCCTTCTCGTCCAGCAGCTCCTGCAGATTGCGTGCCATGAGGGCCTCGACTTCCTTGTCCGTGGTTGTGGGGTCTGTCCGGCATCGTAGGCACGATCAAATACCTATGTCCAGAGGGATTACCGGTCGCCAAGATTGTAGACAGAATCTTGACCAATGCGCCAGGGGTGTGATTCGCTGGCGTTGTCGCCGATCGATGCCGATGGCGACCGCTCGCCCTGTCCGGGCGGCCCGACTTTTCTGAGGAGCACGATGGCCGACAATGGGTCCACGATGCTGGTCGTCAGCGCGCATGCGGGCGATTTCGTCTGGCGCGCCGGTGGTGCGATCGCCGCGGCGACGATGCGCGGCGAGCGTGCCGTCGTCGTGTGCCTGTCCTATGGTGAGCGCGGCGAGTCGGCGAGCCAGTGGCTGGCGGGCAAGAGCCTCGACGAGATCAAGGCGATCCGCCGCGAAGAGGCCGAGGCTGCGGCATCCGCTCTGGGTGCCGAGGTCGAGTTCCTCGACCTGGGCGATTACCCGCTGGTGGAGTCGCCGGAGGCCGTCTCCAAGCTCGTCGACGTTTACCGGCGTGTGCAGCCGACGGTCGTGCTGACGCATCCGCTGGCCGACCCGTACAACGGCGACCACCCGGCCGCGGCGCGGATGGCGCTGGAGGCGCGGGTGCTGGCGCAGGCGATCGGCGTGGCGAACTCCGACGGCTCATTCCCCTCGAGGGAGGAGATCATCGGCGCCCCGCCGGTCTTCTTCTTCGAGCCGCACCAGCCCGAGCAGTCCGACTTCAAGCCGAACGTCCTCCTCGACATCACCGAGGCGTTCCCGCGCAAGCGTGCCGCGATGGAGTGCCTGCCTGCGCAGAAGCACATGTGGGAGTACTACACGCAGCTCGCGATCCGCCGCGGCGTGCAGGTCAAGCGCAACGCCGGCCCCAACCTCGGCCTGCCGGTCGACACGATGGGCGAGGCGTACGTGCGGCACTACCCGCAGGTCACGGACGTGCTCGAATGAGCGCCTCGAGCCGCGAGACTTCACGCGTGTCACCCCTCTCGTGCGAGAACCTGACAGATGCGAAGTCTCGCGAGCGGGCGGTGCGATCGTGAAGCCCGTCATCGTCACCGACATCGCGCGCGCGGATGCCGCGACCGTCGACGCCCTCGCGGTGCACGGCGTCGCGACGGTCCACGAGGCGATGGGCCGCACGGGGCTCGTCGGCCCCGGCATCCGTCCTATCCAAGACGGCGCGCGCATCGCCGGGTCGGCTGTCACGGTGCTGTCGTGGCCCGGCGACAACCTCATGATCCATGCGGCGATCGAGCAGTGCCAGGCGGGCGACGTGCTCGTGATCGCGACGACGTCGCCCTCGACGGACGGCGCGTTCGGCGATCTCTTCGCGACGGCGCTGAAAGCCCGCGGGGTGCGGGGCCTCGTCACGACGACGGGGGTCCGCGATGTCGCGGACCTGCGCGAGATGGGCTTCCCGGTGTGGTCGAGCGCGGTCCACGCGCAGGGCACGGTCAAGGCGACGCCCGGCTCGGTCAACGTGCCGATCGTCGTCGCAGGCGCGACGGTGCGACCCGGCGACGTCGTGATCGCCGACGACGACGGCGTCGTGATCGTGCCGCGGCTCGAGGCGGCTTCCGCCCTGACCGCCGCCGACGCACGCGTTGAAAAGGAGGCCTCGGACCGTGCGGCCTACGGCTCCGGGGCCGAGCTGAGCCTCGACCGGAAGGGCCTGCGACAGACCCTCGCCGACCTCGGCGTGAGCTATATGACGCAGGCGGAATACGACGATGGCGGGCACTGAGGTCGACCTCTCCGCGGCGGTGCGCGACGGCATCCCGTGCATGCTCATGCGCGGCGGAACCTCGAAGGGCGCCTATTTCCTCGCGTCCGATCTGCCCACGGACCCCGCCGTGCGCGACGACCTCCTGCTCCGCGTGATGGGCAGTCCCGACCCGAAGCAGATCGATGGGCTCGGCGGCGCGCATCCGCTCACGAGCAAGGTCGCGATCGTCTCGGCCTCACCCCAGCCCGGTGTCGACATCGACTACCTCTTCCTCCAGGTCGTCGTCGACCGGCCCGTCGTCAGCGACGCGCAGACCTGCGGCAACCTGCTCGCCGGCATCGGCCCCTTCGCCATCGAGCGCGGCCTCGTCACGGCCGCTCCCGACGAGACGACCGTGAGGATCCGGCTGCTGAACACGGGCGACGTCGCGACGGCCGTCTTCCCGACGCCCGCCGGCCGCGTCGACTACGACGGCGACACGGCGATCGCCGGCGTGCCGGGCACGGCCGCGCGCATCGACCTCGACATCACGGGCGGTGTCGACAAGCCCCTGCTGCCGACCGGCAGCGTCGTCGACGAGATCGGCGGCCATCGCGCGACGCTCATCGACAACGGGATGCCGGTGGTGCTGCTGGATGCCGCAGACCTCGGTGTGACGGGTGCCGAGCCGCCCGAGCAGCTCGAGGCCGACACGCGCCTCGCCTCGGAGGTCGAACGGCTGCGACTCCTCGCGGGCCGCCTCATGGGCCTCGGCGACGTCGCGGCGCAGACCGTCCCGAAGATGTTCCTGCTGTCGGCGCCTCGCGACGGCGGCGCCATCTCGACGCGTGCGTTCATCCCGACGCGCGTGCACACGTCGATCGGAGTTCTGATGGCAGCATCCGTCGCGGCCGGCATCCGGCTTCCCGGCGCGGTCGGTGCGGACCTCGCCGACCCGTCGGCGGTGACCGACGACGGGCCCACGCCGATCGAGCATCCGACCGGGGTCTTCCCCGCCGACGTGCACGTCTCGCAGGACGCCGAGGGCGTCTGGCACGGTTCGTCGCACTCGGTCCGCACCGCCCGCAAGATCTTCGACGGGGTCGTGTTCCCGCGACCCTGATCCGCCGTACCCACCCCGGATTTTCCCGCCCGTCAGAGAGGACCCCCGATGACCGACCACTCCGCTTTCGACGTTGCGCATCTCGCGAACGTCGAGCTGCTGACCCCCGAGTTCGAGAAGAGCCTGTGGTTCTTCCGCGACCTCCTCGCGATGCGCGTCGTCGCCCAGGAGGACGACTCCGTGTACCTCCGCACGTGGGACGAGTACGAGCTCTACACGATCAAGCTGACGGCGTCGGATGCCGCGGGCGTCGGCCGTACCTCGTTCCGCGCCTCCTCGAAGGAGGCCCTCGACCGGCGCGTCGCGGCGATCGACGCGATGGGGCTCGGCGACGGCTGGGTCGACGGCGAGGTCGGCACGGGACCCACCTACGCCTTCCACGACCCGGACGGGCACGCGATGGCTCTGTATTACGAGACCCAGAGGTATGAGGCATTCGACGAGGACCGGCCGGCGCTGACGAACCAGTCGTCCGCGTTCCCCGGCCGCGGCGTGAACGCCCGGCGCCTCGACCACATCAATTACCTGGCCAAGGATGTCGAGGCCAACGGGCAGTTCCTCGCGAACGCGCTCGGCATGCGCGAGTCCGAGCGGATCCGTCTGGACTCGGGCAAGTTCGCCGCGTGGTGGTTCCACTTCTCGCTGAAGTCGTACGACGTGGTGTACTCCGACGACTGGACCAAGCACGGCAACCGCCTGCACCACATCGCGTTCGCGCCCGACACTCGCGAAGACATCCTCAAGGCGGCCGACATCTTCCTGGAGAACGGGATCCACATCGAGTCGGGCCCGCACAAGCACGCGATCAACCAGACGTTCTTCCTCTACGTGTGGGAGCCTGGCGGCAACCGCATCGAGTTCGCCAACGCCGGAGCGCGTCTGCTGCTCGACCCCGACCAGCCCGTCGTGGAGTGGTCCGAGGCCGAGCGCCGCAAGGGCCAGGCGTGGGGGATGAAGACGATCGAGACGTTCCACACCCACGGAACCCCGCTGGTCTGATCCTCGTCTGTCGTCCATAGCCCGTGCTCTCGCCGAGAGCACCCGCTATGACCGGTGCAAAACGTGGGCACTCGGTCACAGCACGGGCTCTGGCCCCAGGAGCAGCGGGAAGAGCAACGCCCCGGCCCTCACAAGGGGCCGGGGCGTTGCCGCTGAGTCGAGGGGGCTACTTCCAGACGTCGGCGGCGATGTCGACGACCGAGCGGATCTTCGCCCACTGCTCGTCCTCGCTGAGCAGGTTGCCCTCCTCGGTCGAAGCGAAGCCGCACTGCGGGCTCAGCGCCAGCTGGTCGAGCGGCGCGAAGTGCGACGCCTCGTCGATACGGCGCTTGACGACCTCGGGGTCTTCGGGCTCGCCGCTCTTGGTCGTGATGAGGCCGAGCACGACGCGCTTGTCGCCCTCGGGCAGGAATCGGAGGGGCTCGAAGCCGCCTGCGCGCTCGCTGTCGTACTCCAGGAAGTAGCCGTCGTACGCGGTGTTGCCGAGGAGCTGCTCCGCGACGGGCTCGTAGCCGCCCGACGAGATCCAGGTCGAGCGGAAGTTGCCGCGGCACACGTGCGTCGTCACGACGAGGTCGTCGGGCTTGCCGTCGAGGATGCGATTGAGCAGCGTCGCATAGCGCTCGGCGATGCCGTTCGTCTCGATGCCGCGTTCGCGCGCCTTCTCGAGCTCGACGTCGCTGCACAGGTACGCCCATGCGGTGTCGTCGAACTGCAGGTACCGCGCGCCCGCGTCGTAGAACGCCTGCCACGCGTCGCGGTAGGCCTGCACGAGGTCGTCGGCGATGGCGGGGTGACCGCCCGGGTAGGCG
Source organism: Microbacterium alkaliflavum (assembly GCF_044325405.1). Taxonomy (NCBI): domain Bacteria; kingdom Bacillati; phylum Actinomycetota; class Actinomycetes; order Micrococcales; family Microbacteriaceae; genus Microbacterium; species Microbacterium alkaliflavum. The sequence continues at coordinate 184,262 of NZ_JBIQWL010000003.1, forward strand.
ACGGGGTCGATGTGACCGGGCTCGACGCGGAAGTCGAGCACCGTCGGAGCCGGAATCGTGAACTTCGGCGTCACGCCCGCAGCGTCGGCCTGCTCCTTGAGGAAGCGGAAGTGCGCGAGGAAAGGGTGGTCGTCGGTGAATCGGATCGGACCCGAGACGTGCACGCCGCGCGGCTTGGTCTGCACCCCCTGGAACTGGATGCCGTGGTCGAGCTCGACGATGTCGACGCCGTCGAGCAGGCCGAAGAAGTCGAAGTGCCACCAGGAGCGGCGGAACTCGCCGTCGGTCGCGAGCTGGAGGCCGGCTGCCTGCTCCTTCGCGACGAGGTCGGCGATCGCCTCGTCCTCGATGGCGCGGAGCGTCGCGGTCGCGAGGTCGCCCGTCGCGTGCTCGTGCCGCGCCTCGGCGACGGCGGCCGGTCGGAGGAAGCTTCCGACGATGTCGGCGCGGTAGGGCGCGCGGGCGGTCAGGGTGGGGGCGTCGTTGGTCACTCCGCGATCGTAGTCGTGCCGATACCTCTGGGCCTAGTGACCTGTCACAGGCCGACACGGGATGCCTGACCCGGTGTCCGAGCCCGGGGTTAGTGTGGATCGGTGCCTGCGCCCGTCATCGAAGCCGCGAACATCGTGAAGGCCTACAAGATGAAAGGCAAGCCCGACTTCCTCGCAGTCGACGGCCTGTCGTTCGAGGTCGCACCCGGTGAGTCGTTCGGCCTGCTCGGCCCGAACGGCGCCGGCAAGTCGACGACGATGAAGATGATCGGCGCCGTGTCCACCCGCACACGCGGCGACCTCACGATCCTCGGCCTCGACCCCGACCAGTACGGACCCGAGATCCGCTCGCGCCTCGGCGTCGTGCCCCAGCAGGACAACCTCGACGGCGAGCTCAACGCGCGCGAGAACCTCTTCATCTACGGCCGCTACTTCGGCCTGCCGAGCAAGGTGTGCCACGAGAAGGCCGACGAGCTCCTCGCGTTCGCCGCCTTGGAGGACAAGGCCAAGAGCAAGGTCGACCAGCTCTCCGGCGGCATGAAGCGCCGCCTCACGATCGCGCGCGGCCTCATCAACGACCCGCGCATCCTGCTGCTCGACGAGCCCACGACGGGGCTCGACCCGCAGGCGCGGCACGTGCTGTGGGACCGCCTGTTCCGGCTCAAGGAGCGCGGCACGACCCTCGTTCTCACGACGCACTACATGGACGAGGCCGAACAGCTGTGCGACCGCCTCATCGTCGTCGACAAGGGCCGCATCATGGCCGAAGGAACTCCCGCCTCCCTCATCCGCGAGCACTCCAGCCGCGAGGTGCTCGAGGTGCGGTTCGGGTCGGACCGCAACGAGCAGGTCGCGCCCCAGATCGCCGGCATCGGCGATCGGCTCGAGGTGCTGCCCGACCGCCTGCTCGTGTACACCGGCAACGGCGAGAAGGCGCTCGAGCGCATCACGTCGCTCGGCTTCGAACCGCTGACGTCGCTCGTGCGGCGCTCCTCGCTGGAAGACGTCTTCCTGCGGCTCACGGGAAGGTCGCTCATCGAATGACCCCCGCCGACGACGCCGGGCCCCGGGCATCCGTCTCGACCCACCCCACGCTCGAAGAGCTGCGCGCCGAGGCGATGGAGTGGGGCCGCAAGCCGCGCCGGCGCGGCCTCTGGTACGTCACCGAGCACATGCTCCGCGCGATGCGCGCCTACGGCTGGACCATCATCGTCGGCGCCCTCGGCCAGCCGATCCTCTACCTGCTCGGGCTGGCGGTCGGTCTCGCCGCCCTCATCCAAGCCCCTGTCGACGACCGCGGCATGGAGGTGCCGTACCTCGTGTTCGTCGCGCCGGCCCTGCTCATGACGTCCGCCATCGCGGTCGCGTCCGAGGAGTTCACCTACCCCGTCATGGCCGGGTTCAAGTGGCGCCGCTACTTCTACGGCTTCAACGCGTCGGCCCTGTCGTCGCCGCAGATCGCGGGCGGCGTCGTGACGGGTGGGGCGGCGCGCATGGGCGTGACGGTCGTGCTCTACTACCTCTTCATCTGGATCTTCTTCGCGTGGCTCTACCCCGACGCGACCTCGCCCGGCACTGCGTGGCTCATGATGCCGATCGGTGTGCTGGCGGGTCTGTCGTTCGGCATCCCGCTCATGGCGTACGCGGCATCCATCGAGGACGACAAGGGACAGTTCGCTCTCGTGCAGCGGTTCATCTTCATGCCGATGTTCCTGTTCTCGGGCACGTTCTATCCCCTCGCCAACCTGCCGCTGTGGCTGCAGTGGATCGGGTGGATCTCGCCCCTCTGGCATGCGACCGAGCTCGGCCGCACCGTGACGTACGGCTCCTGGGCCGCCGAGCCCCTCTCCTGGGTGCATCTGCTCTATCTGCTCGCCCTCACGATCGGCGGCTTCGTCGCCGCCCGGCGCGTGTTCACGAAGAGGCTCGCCAAGTGACCCTTCGACCGGTTGGTGAGCCTGTCGAACCACAGGGACCGGAAGAGCGGACGGATGCCCCGGCGCGGCGCGGCAGCGTCCGCGCACTGTGGGCCGGCAACCCGGGCGCCGTGGTGCAGCGCGGCCTCATCGCCGCGCGCTCGTCCAGCTGGGTCGTCGTGCTCTCGGGCTTCTTCGAGCCGGTCTTCTACCTCGCCTCGATGGGACTCGGACTCGGATCGCTCATCGGCGACGTGCCGACGTCGGGTGGCGTGGAGGTGCCCTATGCGGCGTTCATCGCGCCGGCGCTCCTGGCCACCTCCGCCATGAACGGCGCGCTCTACGACTCGACGTGGAACGTCTTCTTCAAGCTCAACTACGGCAAGCTCTACGAGGGCATGCTCGCGACGTCGCTCGGTCCGCTCGACGTCGCGCTCGGCGAGATCCTGTACGCGCTGCTGCGCGGCCTGCTCTACGCGACGGGCTTCATGATCATCATGCAGGTGCTCGGGCTCAATCTCGCCCCGACCGCGATCCTCGCGATCCCCGCCGTGCTGCTCATCGCGTTCGGCTTCGCGGCGCTCGGCATGGCCGTCACGAGCTACATGAAGACCTTCCAGCAGATGGACTGGATCAACTTCGTGCTGCTGCCGATGTTCCTGTTCTCGGCGACGCTCTACCCGATCACGGTCTACCCCGACTGGGTGCAGACGATCGTCATGGCCTTCCCCCTGTGGCACGGGGTCGAGCTCGTCCGCGGCCTCACGACCGGCGTCATGACACCGGCCATGATCTGGCATGTCGTCTACTACCTCGTGATGATCGCCGTGGGTCTCGTGTTCACGACCAAGCGGCTGCGCGCGCTGTTCCTCGACTGAGGTTGCGCACGCTCGGGATGCCTCAGCGGGCCCGCGCGGCGACTTCTCGCCGCTCACCTCCGACGCGTCGCGACGAGCCAGCCGACGCCGAACCCGAGGCCCACGAGACCGATCCCGGCCAGGATGAGTCCCCAAACCGTCTGCGGCCACACGCCGAGCCCCGGAACGAAGACGGTCTGGCTGAGCGGCGCGTAGGCGAACCAGCCGAACGACGCCCGCTGCTCGACGGTCAGTGCGACAGCGAGTCCCACGACCACGAGCAGCGTGGAGGCGACGACGACGGTGCGCATCGCAAGGCGCGCTTGCCGAGACTCAGCGGCCATCAGCTCGCGGGCTCCACGACGGCGCGGTCGGCGGCGTCGACGAGCAGCGACGACACTGCGGCCGCTCCCACGTACAGCGACAGCGCCGCGAGGACGGTGCCGACGACGATGAGCCAGGCCGTCCGGACTTGGCGCTTCCTGCCGTCCATCGGATTCGCGGCACTCACGGGATCGCCGTCGGTGCGAGCTGGAGGTCGACCATGGCGAACGGAGCCGGGTAGTACAGCGTGAAGCTCTCCGACTCCAGGACGTGGACCGGGATCAGTGCGAACCACACCTGCGCGACGATCAGCGAGACCCCCGCGATCGCCATGACGAGGTAGCCCGCGCGGTCGAGCGTGCGCAGAGCGCCGCTGATGCTCTCGGCCCTGAGGACGCGGCCGATCGCGAAGACGACGATGAGCGCGATCGCGACCACGACGAGCGGGTTGGCGTGCATCGTGAGCTGGTAGCACTGCGGGGCGTCGCCGGTCGCGGCATCCGCGTATGCCCCCTCGGCGCCGCCTGCGCACCCGCCCCTGCTGGCCTGCGTCAACGTGGAGTAGGTGACACCGGCGATCACGGCGATGACGGCGAGCCGCCGGATCCGCGCGATGATGGCCGAGCCCGGCAGGTATCCGCTCGCGGTCTCCTGCAGGGCCGTTTGACTGTGTGACACCGGGCGAGGTCCCTTCGACGTTCCCTTCACCCTCGGGCCCCCGTCCGGCCCTGTCAAGCGCGACCCCTCCGCCGCAGTCTCGCCGACCCAACCCCTTTGGGCCGGGATGTCACACGACGTGGTCGGCCGGTGTCTTCATGTCGAACGACAAAGGACAAGGAGCACGACATGACCCGCATCGACCCCATCCCCGTCACCGGCCCCTACGGCGCACTCGTGAAGACCTTCGCCCGGCGCATGACCGGCAAGGTGCCCGACTCGGTCGGAATCCTCTGGCGCCACCAGCGCGTCATGAAGGACGCGATGGCGATCGGCCAGAAGGTCGAGCACTGGAAGGAGCTCGATCCCGCGCTCGCATCGTACGCGGCGATGGCCTCGGCCGCGGCGATCGGGTGCAGCTTCTGCCTCGACCTCAACTACTTCCTGGCGCACAACCACGGACTCGACGAGGCCAAGGTGCGCGAGGTGCCGCGCTGGCGCGAGTCGAGTGCCTTCACGCCGCTCGAGCGCCGTGTCATGGAGTACGCCGAGGCCGCGAGCCAGACGCCGCCGGCCGTCACCGACGAGCTCTCCGAGGCGCTCGTCGCCGAGCTCGGCGCAGCGGCGGTCATCGAACTCGCCGCCCGCGTCGCGTTCATGAACATGTCGGCCCGCATGAATCTCGCGCTCGGCATCCACTCGGAGCAGTTCGCCGATGCGTGCGGGCTGCCTCCCCTCGCCGTCCGGTCCGCCGTCGCGGGCCGCGCGTAGGCTCGCACCATGAGCAGCGACGACCCGTTCGTCATCCACCGGGGCCTGCTGTTCACCGTGGCGTACGAGCTCCTCGGGTCGGCCGCCGACGCCGAGGACGTGCTGCAGGAGTCGTGGCTGCGCTGGGCCTCGGTCGATCAGGCCGAGGTCCGCGACCCACGGGCCTACCTCGTGCGGATCGTCACGCGGCAGGCGCTCAACCATCTCCGCACGATCGCCCGCCGTCGGGAGGACTACCTCGGCGAGTGGCTCCCCGAGCCCCTCCTCACGAGTCCCGACGTGGCCGACGACGTCGAGCTCGCCGACAGCGTCTCGATCGCGATGCTCACGGTGCTCCAGACGCTCGGACCGGCCGAGCGGGCGGTCTTCGTGCTGAGGGAGGTCTTCGACCTTCCGTACGACGAGATCGCGGATGCCGTGGGCCGGAGTCCCGCAGCAGTGCGCCAGATCGCGCACCGGGCGAAAGAGCACGTCACGGCCCGGCGGCCGCGGGTGCGCGTCGAGCGCTCGGAGTTCGAGGAGGTCGTCGGCCGGCTCGTCGCGGCGCTCAACTCGGGCGATCTGCAGGGGCTCATGGACGTGCTCGCGCCCGATGTCGTGTCGGTCGCCGACGGCGGCGGCAAGGTGCGGGGCGCGGCCCGCCGCCCCATCGTCGGCGCCGAGCGGCTCGCTCGCTACCTCGTCGGCGGGCTGGCGAAGGCGGGCGGTGTCGTGCACGCGAGCGAGATGTGGGTCAACGGCCAGCCCGGCATCCGAATGGAGCTCGACGGGCAGCTCGTCGGGGTCGTGAGCCTCACGGTCGAGGACGGCCGCATCACGCGCATCTACTCGATCGCGAACCCCGACAAGCTCGGCCGGCTCGCCGAGGAGGCCGCCCTCCTGCGCTGACCCCCGGGACGCTGAGCCTCCATCTGCCTGCCGAGAGCGCGGCTGCCACCCGCGCTCTCGGCAGTCCGGTGGAGGCTCACGGTTCGAGGCCGGGTGACCGTTCGCGCCGGGTCAGAAGAGGCCGCGCCGGGCGAGCTCGGGGCGGACGCCCTCGCCGAACCAGTACGCCTCTTCGAGGTGCGGATACCCCGACAGCACGAACTCCGAGAAGCCGACGGCCCGATACTCCTCGATGAGGTCGGCGACCTCCGCATGGCTGCCGACCAGCGCCGTGCCCGCGCCGCCGCGCACGAGCGACGCGCCGGCCCAGAGGCCGGGGTGGATCTCGAGGTCGGCGCGCGAGGTGCCGCCGTTCGTGAGGGCGAACTGCCGCTGCTGTCCGACGGAGCCCGACGCGGCGAAGGCCGCACGGCGATCCGCGACGACGGCGGGATCGAGCCCTGCGACGAGGGTGTCGGCGACGGCCCACGCCTCTGCTGACGTCGGACGCGCGATCGCGTGCAGGCGGATGCCGAAGCGCAGGCTCCGTCCGCGCGAGGCGGCGCGCTCCGCGACCCGCGCGATCTTCTCGCCCGCCAGCGCGGGCGGCTCGCCCCACGTGAGGTAGACGTCGGCGTGCTCGGCGGCGACGCCGATCGCGGCATCCGATGATCCGCCGAGGTAGACCTCCGGGACCTTCGAGATCGGCGGGATGCGGGCGTCCTCGATGTCGAAGAACTCGCCGTGGTGCGTGACCCGTTCGCCCGTCCAGAGGCGTTGCAGCACCTCGAGATACTCGGCGGCGCGCGCGTACCGGCCGTCGTGCCCGATCCGGTCGCCGAACCGCCGCTGCTCGGCATCCTCGCCGCCGGCGACGACGTTGATGCGCAGCCGCCCGTCGCTCACGTTCTGGAACGTCGCCGTCACCTGCGCCTGCAGCGTCGGCGAGACGAGGCCGGGTCGCACCGCGACGAGGTACTCGAGCCGCCGCGTGTGCTGCGTGAGGGCGGTCGCGATGGTCCAGCTCTCCTCGTTGCCGCCGCCGGTCGGCACGAGCACCGACTCGAACCCGAGGCTCTCGGATGCGCGTGCGATCTGGCCAAGATATTCCAGCGTCGGCCGACGCGACGCTGCCTGAAGCCGGGCCGGATCATTGTCGGTCGCGCTGCCGAGCGCGAGGTTCGTGCGCGAGTCGCCCGTCAGGGGGAGGAACCAGTCCAGGATCACCTTCGACTGCTCCGCCACGACCGCTCCTCGTCTGCGCCGGGCCTCGGCGCGGGGCTCACTCTACGGCGGGTGGCACTCCCGCCTCCCGGGGCGTTTCGCCGTGTGACACGTGCCTCAGCTCGGCCTGCTGTGGCGGAAGGGGCGAATGGCCGGTCGCGCAGCGGCGTGTCGCCGCGGTCAGCCGTGATCCGGGACGCCCGGGTGCAGAAGAAGGGCGGATGCCGCGACTTGGGGGTCGCAGCATCCGCCCTTCGAGAGACGGCAGGTGCCTCAGCGCCAGATCACCGCGATGGCGGCGTTGACGAGCGTCAGGACGCCGATCGACCAGAAGATGCCGCCGGGCACCGAGCCGTTCTTGCGCTGACGTGCCGACCCGATGCCGAGGAGCGCGCCGATCGCGAGCAGGATGACGAGCTTGACGCCGAGCTTGGTGTAGTTCAGCGAGTAGTCGATGCCCCACGGCGCGGCGAGGATGAGGCCGGCGACCGCGGCGATCGCGAGGCCCCAGTTCATGAGCCGGGTGACGTGGCGGCGGCCGTTGACGGCCTCGACGACCCACGCCCCGAAGAGGATGGCGAATCCGACGAGGTGGATGAGGACGACGACATGGCGCAGGATTTCCATGCGCCCAGCCTACCTTTCGTAAGGCTGAAGCAAGTGCCGCTCCAGCCGATTCCAGCCCGCGGCGCGAGTCGAGGCTCCGAGGTCGAGTCGAGGCCCGGGGTTCGGGTCGAGTCTTCGGCCGCCTCGACCCAGTCCCGAAGGCTCGACCGAGTCCCGAAGGCTCGACCGCGTGGCTCGGCCAGCCCGGAAGGCCGGCCCGGAAAGACCGCGGCGGTGTCAGAAGCCTGCGGGCCGGCGCTGGGCCGCGCGCAGCTCGCGCAGCACGAGCGCCGTGCGGATCGCGGCATCTGCCGCTTCGGCGCCCTTGTCCTCCTTCGACCCGGGCAGGCCTGCCCGGTCGATGCCCTGCTGCTCGGTGTCGAGGGTCAGCACGCCGAATCCGACGGGCTTGCCGGTATCGACCGCGACGCGCGTCAGGCCGTCGGTCGCCGCGTTCGAGACGAACTCGAAGTGCGGCGTGCCGCCCCGGATGATGACGCCGAGCGCCACGACGGCGTCGGCTCCGGCATCCAGTGCCGCCTTCGCGGCGACGGGCAGCTCGAACGATCCCGGCACGCGCACGACGCGCCAGTCGGCGCCCGACGCCTCGAGCGTGCGCTCGGCGCCGGCGATGAGGCCGTCCGTGATCGTGTCGTGCCACGTGCCCGCGATCACGACGACGTCGAGACCCGTGGCATCCGTTCCGCCGACGATGGGTGCGCCTTTGCCGCTCATGCGGTTGCTCCTCCGGTCAGGTGCGACTCCTTCATCTGCGCAAGAGCGTCGCTCAGCTCCTGCTCGTCGATGATGTGGCCCATGCGGTCGCGCTTGGTGGCCAGGTACTGGTGGTTGTTGGGCCCGACGCCGACCAGGAGCGGCACCTGCTCGACGATGTCGAGGCCGAGCTCGCGGAGCTGGTTGACCTTGTCGGAGTTGTTGGTGAGCAGGCGCACCTTGTCGACGCCGAGGTCGGCGAGGATGCCGGCGGCCGACGCGTAGTCGCGCGCATCGGCCGGCAGGCCGAGCGCGAGGTTGGCGTCGACGGTGTCGAGGCCGCGCTCCTGCAGGCTGTAGGCGCGCAGCTTGTTGATGAGGCCGATGCCGCGGCCCTCATGCCCGCGCATGTAGATGACGACGCCGCCGTCCTGCTCGATCGCGTCGAGGGCGGCCTCGAGCTGCGGGCCGCACTCGCACTTGAGCGAGCCGAACGCCTCGCCCGTCAGGCACTCCGAGTGCACGCGCACGAGCGGCGCGTCGTCGGCGAGCTCACCCGACACGATCGCGACGTGATCGGTGCCGGTGATGCGGTCCTTGTACGCCAGGAGGCGGAAGTTGCCGTGCGACGTGGGGACGTTGGCCTCGGCGCGCAGGCTCACGCGGCGCTTGTGGGCAGCGTGCGCCGGCTCCTCGAGCGGCTCGTTCTCGTGCAGATAGGCGACGAGCTGCTCGATCGTGATGACCGGCACGCCGTCGCGCTGCCCCAGTTCGATCAGGCCCGGCAGCCGCATCATCGAGCCGTCCTCGGCGACAACCTCGGCGATCGCCCCGACGGGCTTGAGGCCCGCGAGGCGCATGAGCTCGACCGCGGCCTCGGTGTGACCGCCGCGCTCGCGCACGCCGCCGTCGACCGCGCGCAGCGGCAGGATGTGACCGGGCCGGATGACGCTCGACGGCGTCGAGTCGGGGTCGGCCAGCACGTTGAGGGTGTGGGCGCGATCGGAGGCGCTGATGCCCGTCGACTGACGATCGGCCGCGTCGACGCTCACCGTGTAGGCCGTGCCGCGCGCGTCTTCGTTCACGGCGACCATCGGCGGCAGGTCGAGGCGGTCGGCCCACTCGGCCGGCATGGGAGCGCAGATGAAACCGCTCGACCAGCGCACCGTCCACGCGACCCACTCGGGGGTCGCGAGCTCGGCGGACAGCACGACGTCGCCCTCGTTCTCGCGGTTCTCATCGTCCGCGACGATGACGGGGCGGCCCTGACGCAGCGACTCGAGCGCGTCGGGGATCGTGGAAAGGCTCATCGGGAGCCTCCTTCCGTTGCCGCGGCCGATGCCGCAGGGTCTGTCTGGGCGGACGCCGCCGCCGGGATGCCGAAAGAGACGAGGCGCTGCACGTGGCGCGCCAGGATGTCGGTCTCGAGGTTGACGTTCTCGCCCGCGCGGCGCGCGCCGAGCGTCGTCGCCTCGAGGGTCTCGGGGATGAGCGAGACCTCGAACCACTGCGCGGCGGCAGCGGCGGGGCTGACGGCGCTGACCGTCAGCGACACGCCGTCGACGGCGATCGAGCCCTTGTCGACGACGAGCGGGGCGAGCGCCGTGGGAAGCCCGATGCGCAGGACGCGCCACTGCTCGCCGCGGCGCACCTCGAGCACTTCGCCGGTGCCGTCGATGTGCCCTTGCACGATGTGCCCGCCCAGGCGGCCGTGCGCTTGCGTCGCGCGCTCGACGTTGACACGGAGGCCCGCGGACACACCGGCGAGCGTCGACATGTCGAGCGTCTGCTTCATCACGTCGGCGGTGAACCAGTCGTCGCCCTGGTCGACGACCGTGAGGCAGACCCCGCTGATCGATATGGAGTCGCCGTGCGCGGCATCCGATACCGCCTTCGGCGCGCGCACGGTGAGCCGCACTCCGTCACCCGACGGTGTGACGCCGGTCACGTCGCCGATCTCCTCGACGATGCCCGTGAACATCAGTGGTCTCCTTCTTCGTGGTGGTCCGTGCGCGGCGCAGCGGCGGCCATGGCCGCCCGCGGCGCCGACACGACGAGCAGGTCGTCGCCGAGCCGTTCGACCGACACGACCTCGAGTCGCTTCGCCTCGCCGATGGTGGCGACGCCGACGTCGCCCAGCGCGAGCCGACCTCCTCCGAGGAGGACGGGCGCGATGTACGCGAGCACTTCGTCGGCGAGCCGTTCACGCACGAAGGCGCTCGCGACGGTCGGCCCGCCTTCGACGAACACGCGCTGCACGCCACGCTCGCGCAGGTCGGCCAGGGCCGCCCGCAGGTCGTCGCCCGAATACTGCAGGTAGGGGAGCGGATGCCGCCGCACGGCCGCATTCTCGGGGACCCCCCGGACACCGAGCACGACCGGCATGGGCTGATGCGGGAGCAGAGCGCCGTCCGCGTCGCGCGCGGTGAGGGCGGGGTCGTCGGCCAGGACGGTCCCGGTGCCCGCCACGATCGCGTCGGCCTGCGCGCGCCGGCGGTGCACGTCGGCGCGCGCCTCGGGGCCGGTGATCCACTGGCTCGTGCCGTCGGACGCCGCAGCGCGGCCATCGAGACTCTGCGCCCACTTCACGGTGACGTGCGGGCGACCCAGGCGCTGCACGGTGAGCCACGAGTCGAGCAGACGGCGGCCGTCGTCGCGGAGGACTCCGGCCTCGACCGCGACGCCCGCCTCGCGCAGGCGGTCGCCGCCGCCCGAGGAGTGGTCGCCGGGGTCGTCGACGGCGTATAGGACCCGCGCGACACCCGCGGCGATGAGCGCCTCGGCGCACGGACCCGTGCGTCCCGTGTGGTTGCAGGGCTCGAGCGTCACGACCGCGGTCGCGCCTCGGGCGGCGCCGGGGGCGAGCTTCGACAGCGCGTCGACTTCGGCGTGGGGCGTGCCGATGCCGCGGTGCCAGCCCTCTGCGAGCACGCGACCGTCGGGCGACAGCAGCACGGCGCCCACCTGGGGGTTCACCCCGCGGGGACCGTTGAGCGCGATCGTGAACGCGCGCCGCATGGCGCTGTGTTCCGCGTCGTTCACCGTCATCCGTCTTCCTGCCTGCCTCGCGAGATCGCCGGGGCATGAGGAAGCGGGTGCGCACAACGCGCCGCCCGTGCTGCCTCCCATCCGGACTCGCAGCGCGTGTGCGCTGCATCACCGTCGGTCCCGGATTTCCACCGGATCGGCCTCGGCACGTTCCCGGAGGAGCGGCTGCTGAAGCTCGCGGACTGTCACCGCCGGTTCGGATTCTCACCGACCCCGGAGCACGTCGATGCTCTCGAGTGTAGTAAACGCGGTATCCGTCGATTCATTCCTCGACATGGAGCGACTTCCGGGTGCCGCTGCGCTCGCGCACGATTCACAGCGTGCACGTATGTGCAGACGGCCTGCACCGACGACCAGCGATGCGATGATGGTGCGACGGCACGCACTGAGGAGAGGAAGCGATGACCACCACGGGTTCGGAGCGACGAATGGATGCCCTCGCCCGGCGTCCGTATGCCGACGTCCTGATCGTCGGCGGTGGCATCAACGGCCTCGCGACCTTCCGCGAGCTCGCCCTGCAGGGCGTCGACGTCGCACTCGTCGAGCGCGGCGACTTCGTGAGCGGCGCATCCGCCGCGTCGTCGCACATGATCCACGGCGGCATCCGCTATCTCGAGAACGGCGAGTTCCGGCTCGTGAACGAAGCCGTCACCGAGCGCAACGGGCTGCTGCGCATCGCTCCGCACTACGTGAGCCCGCTGCAGACCACGATCCCGATCTTCACGACGCTCTCCGGTGTGCTGAGCGCGCCGCTGCGATTCCTCCGCCACGGCGGCGGGAGGCCCAGCGAGCGCGGAGCGGCGCTCATCAAGATCGGCCTCGTCATCTACGACTCGTTCTCGCGCGCCGGCGGGCAGGTGCCCCGGCACGAATTCCACGGCCGCAAGCGCGCCCTCGAGCAGCTTCCCCGGCTCAATCCGCGGGTCAAGTACACGGCGACCTACTGGGATGCCTCGCTCCACGACCCCGAGAGGCTCGCGCTCGACGTGCTCCGCGACGGCCTCGCCGCCGGCCGGGGTCGCGCGCGTGCCGTCAACTACACCACGGCGAGCCGGGTCGAGAACGGCCGCGTCGTGCTGCGCGACCTCGAGACGGGCGAGGAGACGCCGTTCGCGGCATCCGTCGTCGTCAACGCCTCGGGGCCCTGGACCGACCTCACCAACGCGGCGCTCGATCACCCGACCGCCTACATGGGCGGCACGAAGGGCTCGCACATCGTGCTGGACAACCCCGAGCTGCTCGAGGCGACGGGAGGGCGCGAGCTGTTCTTCGAGCACAGCGACGGGCGCATCGTGCTCATCTACCCGCTCAAGGGCAGGGTGCTCGTCGGCACGACCGATCTCGAGCACGACATGGCCGATCCGATCGTCTGCACCGAGGAGGAGGTCGACTACTTCTTCGAGCTCATCGGGCACGTCCTGCCCGGCATCGAGGTCGACAGATCGCAGATCGTCTACCGCTTCGCCGGCGTGCGGCCGCTCCCCGGGCACGGCGACGTCGCGCCCGGCTTCGTCTCGCGCGACTACCGCGTCGAGTCGGCGCCCCTCGCCGGCAGCCCCGACACGACCGTCCTGAGTCTCGTGGGCGGCAAGTGGACGACCTTCCGCGCCTCGGCGGAGCACCTCGCCGACCGCGTGCTGGGGCTCCTGTCGCAGCCGCGCCTCCGCTCCACGCGGGGCCTGCCGATCGGCGGTGGGCGCGGATACCCGACGACGGAGCGCACCCGCCGGCAGTGGCTCGCGACGCACGAGGGCGGATACGGCCTCGAGCGCGCCGCCACGCTCCTCGACCGCTACGGCACGGTCGCGGCCGACGTCATCGAGGCGATCGCGATCGACGACGACGATCAGCCGCTGGCGACGCTGCCGTCGTACTCGACGGGCGAGCTCCGGCACCTCGCGCGCACCGAGGCGGTCGTGCACCTCGACGACATGCTCCTGCGGCGCACGAGCCTCGCGTTCACGGGTGCCGTGTCGTCGGAGTCGGCGGCCGAGATCGCGGAGGCGATCGCGCCGGTGCTGGGGTGGAGCATCGACAAGCGGCAGGTGGAGGTGCAGCGCGCTCTCGCCCGCGTGCACGCCGCCGACCCCGCCTGGCCGGCGCCCGACTCCATGCCGGCATCCCCGGCATCGCGATAGCCGATCCTTCGACAGCCGATCCGGCGGGCCCGGCAAGGGTTTCCGGGTCGCGGTAGCCTGACCCGAGCCGGTCCCCGCGGAGCGCGGCGACCCCGACCACTCGACGAAGAGGAGGCGACGTGGCCGACCACGTGCTGGCGATAGATCAGGGCACGACCTCGACGCGCGCCATCGTGTTCGACGCGCAGGGCGGGGTCGTCTCCACGGCGCAGCGCGAGCACGCGCAGCTGCTGCCGCATGCGGGCTGGGTCGAGCACGATCCCATCGAGATCTGGACGAACACCGAGTGGGTGCTGTCGTCGGCCCTCTCGCAGGCGCGCCTGGGCACGGGCGACCTGGCCGCCATCGGCGTCACGAACCAGCGCGAGACGGCGGTCGTGTGGGACCGCCGCACGGGCCGTCCGGTCGCGAACGCGATCGTCTGGCAGGACACCCGCACGCAGCAGCGCATCGACCGCCTCGCCGCCGACGGCGGCACCGACCGGTTCGCGACGCAGACCGGGCTCCCTCTCGCGACCTACTTCTCCGCGTCGAAGGTCGCCTGGATCCTCGAGAACGTGCCGGGCGCGCGCGAGGCCGCCGAGGCCGGCGACCTCCTGTTCGGGACACCCGACACGTGGGTGGTCTGGAACCTCACCGGCGGCATCCGGGGCGGCATCCACGTCACCGACGTCACCAACGCGAGCCGGACGCTCCTCATGGATCTGCGCACACTGGACTGGGCCGACGAACTGCTCGAGGTGTGGGGGATCCCGCGGGCGATGCTGCCCGAGATCCGCTCGTCGTCGGAGGTGCTCGGCGACACGCAGCTGCCCGGCTTCGCGAGCGGAGTCCCGATCGCGGGGATCCTGGGCGATCAGCAGGCGGCCACCTTCGGTCAGGCGGCGTTCGACGCAGGAGAGTCCAAGAACACCTACGGCACCGGCAACTTCCTCCTCGTGAACACGGGCACCGAGATCGTCCGGTCGCAGCACGGCCTGATCACGACCGTCGCCTATCGCTGTGGCGACGAGCCTGCGCGATACGCGCTGGAAGGGTCGATCGCCGTCACCGGATCGCTCGTGCAATGGCTGCGCGACAACCTCGGCATCATCGAGCACTCGGAAGACGTCGAGAGGCTCGCGAACTCGGTCGAGGACTCCGGCGGGGCCTACTTCGTGCCGGCCTTCTCGGGGCTGTTCGCCCCCCACTGGCGTCCCGACGCGCGCGGCGCCCTCGTGGGGCTGACCCGCTACGTGAACCGCGGCCACATCGCGCGCGCGGCGCTCGAGTCGACGGCGTTCCAGACCCGCGACGTCATGGAGGCCGTCGTCGCCGACACGGGGCGCCGCATCGCCGAACTCCGCGTCGACGGAGGCATGACCCGCGACGGGCTGCTCATGCAGTTCCAGGCCGACGTGCTCGGCCTGCCCGTCATCCGGCCCGCGATCGTCGAGACGACGGCGCTCGGAGCCGCCTACGCGGCGGGGCTGGCCACCGGCGTGTGGAAGAGCACCGACGAGCTGCGCGCGCACTGGCGCGAGGACGTGCGGTTCGAGCCGGCGATGCCCGATGACGAGCGTGAGCGCCGCTACCGGATGTGGCGCAAAGCCGTCTCGAAGTCGCTCGACTGGGTCGACGACGACGCGCGGATCCTCGCCGGGACGATGGCGCCTGACGCCACCTGAGCCTGCCCGACGCTACTTGAGCAGGCGCGACAGTCGGCGGTCGGCGAGGATCTTGCCGCCCGTCTGGCACGTCGGGCAGTACTCGAGCGAGTTGTCCGCGAAGAACACGCTGCGCACCGTGTCGCCGCACACGGGGCACGTCTCGCCGCGCCGGCCGTGCACCTGCATCCCGCGCCGCTTGGCGTCCTTCAGCTCCGCAGGCGGCTTTCCGGATGCCTCGTCGAGCGCTTCGGCGAGGGTGTCGGTCATGGCGGCGTAGAGCCGGTCGACGTCTTCCGGCGTTAGCGACGAGGCGAGTGCGTACGGCGACATCTTGGCCGCGTGGAGGATCTCGTCGGAATAGGCGTTGCCGACGCCCGCGATGATCATCTGGTCGCGCAGCACGCCCTTGATCTGCGTGCGGCGCCCCTCGAGCAGGCCCGCGAGGGTGTCGCGGTCGAACGACGGGTCGAGCGGATCCGGTCCGAGCCGCGCGATGCCCGGCACGTCGGCCGGATCGCGCACGACGTAGATCGCGAGCGACTTCTTCGTACCCGCCTCGGTGAGGTCGAAGCCCGACCCGTCGCTCAGCGCGACGCGGAGGGCGATCGGCGTCTTGCCGGGTCGGATGAGCGTCGTCGGCAGCTTGTCGTACCACCGGAGCCAGCCGGCCTTGGCGAGGTGGAAGACGAGGTGCGGCCCGGTGGTGGCGAGGTCGAGGAATTTGCCGCGCCGTTCGGCGCCCGTGATCCGGGCGCCCTCGAGCGCCTGCACCGGCGGGTCGTACGTCTTGAGCGCCGCGATGCCCGGGACCGAGACGCGCGTGAACTCGAGGCCCGTCACACGGTCGCGGAGGAAGTCGACGAGCCCCTGCACCTCAGGCATCTCGGGCATGCGCCCATCCTGGCATGCGCCGCCGACGCGCGGGCCGGGCTTGCGTCTGCGCTCACCGGGCGCATTCCGTCGCCTCCGGGCGGGGATGCGGCGATTCGCGCCCAGCGAGCGTCGCCCGGACGGCAGGGCGGCGACTCACGGGGCGCATTCCGTCGCATCCCGGCGGCGATGCGACGACTCGCGCCCAGTCAGCGCCCGGTCGTCAGGCCTCGAGCACCGGCCAGGGCTTCGGCGTGCGGTCGTCGCCGAGGAGCAGGCCCGCGATCCAGCCGTCGTCCCGGTCGCCGGCGCCGTTGCGCAGAGCGCCCCGCAGCGTGCCCTCGAAGCCGAACCCGAGCGTGCGGGCGATGCGCGCCGACGGCACGTTGCCCACGACGGCGCGCCACTCCATGCGCGCGAGGCCGAGCCCGTCGGCCGAGAAGCCCCAGTCGACGACGGCCCGGGATGCCTCGGTCATGACGCCGCGGCCGCGAGCGGCCGGGGCGGTCCAGTACCCGAGCTCGGCCTGGCCCGCGGCGGGCCGGTACAGCCCGACCATGCCGGCCAGCGCCCCTGCGTCGCGCACCACCCACGTGTACTCGATGCCGTCGGCCCACCCCTTCGCCGCGCGGGCGATGAACTCCTCGGCGTGGTGGTGCTCGTACGGCGTCGGCACTGTCGTGTAGCGGCGGATGCCGGAATCCTGACACGCGTCGTAGATCGCGTCGACGTCACCCGCCTCCGGCAGGGTCAGTTCGAAGCGCGCCGTGCGCAGCGTGACGGGCTCCATCAGACGCGGCGCAGCAGGCCGACCTTGTCGTAGACGGCGGCGAGGGTGCCGCGGGCGACCTCCTCGGCCTTCGCGGCGTTCACCGCGAGCACGCGGTCGAGCTCGGCGGGGTCGTCGAGCAGCTCGAGCGCACGCGCGCGCACGGGGCCGAACTCGTTCACGACGACCTCGGCGAGGCCCTTCTTGAAGTCGCCGTAGCCGCGGCCCGCGTACTCGTCCTCGATCGACGGGATCTGGCGGCCGGTGAGGGCCGCGTAGACGACGAGCAGGTTCGAGACGCCCGGCTTGTTCTCGCGGTCGTAGCGCACCGAGCCCTCACTGTCGGTCACCGCCCGCATGACCTTCTTCGCCGACACGGCGGGGTCGTCGAGCAGCCAGAGCACGCCGGCGTCCGACTCGGCCGACTTCGACATCTTGGCGGTGGGGTTCTGCAGGTCGTAGATGCGCGCGGTGTCCTGCTGGATGACGGGCATCGGCACGCGGAACGTCTGCCCGTAGCGGCCGTTGAACCGCTCGGCCAGGTCTCGCGTGAGCTCGACGTGCTGCTTCTGGTCGTCGCCGACGGGCACGATGTCGGTCTGGTACAGCAGGATGTCGGCCGCCATCAGCACGGGGTACGTGAACAGTCCGACCGACGTCGCCTCGTTGCCGTAGCGCTGCGACTTGTCCTTGAACTGCGTCATGCGCCCGGCCTCGCCGAAGCCCGTGACCGTCGAGAGGATCCACGCGAGCTCGGCGTGCGCGGGCACGTGCGACTGCACGTACAGCGTCGACTTCGAGGGCTCGATGCCGGCTGCGATGTACTGCGCAGCGGTGCGGCGCGTCTTCTCGCGGAGCTCGGCGGGGTCGTTCGGCTGCGTCAGGGCGTGCAGGTCGACCACCGAGAAGAACGCGTCGTAGGTCTCCTGCAGGTCGCGCCACTGCATGAGTGCCCCGATGTAGTTGCCGATCTGGAGCGAGTCGGCTGAGGGCTGCATGCCGGAGTAGAGGCGCGGTTTGGTCACCAGACGAGTCTATTGAACGGATGCTGCGACCCCGGCCGGGGCTCTCATCGTCAGGCCCGACGCTCGATGCCCTCCAGCAGCACGTCGAGTGCGAACTCGAACTCGGCCTGGTCGTCGCACCACCCGAGTGTCGAGTCGGGATCGTCGTGCGCGACCTCGCCGAGCATGGCCGCGACGTGCGGCATGAGGCCCCCGAGCTCGGCGGCCGCCTGCTGGTCGACCTCGCCGTCGGCACCGCGCGGATCCTCCAGCACGAGCTCCTGCGAGAAGCCGAACTGGCGGCTCCCGAGCGTGTGCAGGGCGTGGTGGATGAGGTCGAACGACAAGCCTCCGTCATGCATCGCGGCGACGTTGCCGTTGATCCAGGTCGCGAGCGCGGGCGTCATGATGCCGCCCGACTCGAGTGCCCGCGGAACCCAGGGATGCTCGAGCATCACCTCGCGCGCCGCGAGGATCCGGGTCCGCAGTACGGGACGCCACCCTGAGTCCGGACTGGCCGAGGCCGACGCCGCGCGGGCGCCGACGTCGACGAAGAGCAGGTCGACCGCTCCCGAGACGATCGCGTCCTTGCCGCGCACGTGGTAGTAGATCGACATCGGCTCGACGCCGAGGCCCTCGGCCAGACGGCGCATCGTCAGGCCCTGGATGCCGTGCGAATCGGCGATCCCGATGGCGGTGCGCAGGACGCGCTCGCGCGACAGCGGCTCGCGCCGTGGTGCGATCTCGATCGCACTCATCGCCACCTCCGCTCCCACGCCAGCCCGATGGATCACAGCCTCTCCGAAGAAGGGCATGGACAACCACTCACCGCGAGGCTACCTTACTGCGTAAGACATACAGTGTAAGGCTGGGTCGAGAGGACGAGGCGATGAGCGACACGATCGATCAGACCGCAGGTCGGGCTCCGGCATCCGACGACAGATCCACGATGCGTGCGGCGGTGTACCGGCGCTTCGGCGGTCCCGATGTAGTGAGAGTCGAGCGGATGCCGCGCCCCACGCCCGCGGCGGGCGAAGTGCTCGTGCGGGTGCACGCCGCGAGCGTCAGCATCGCCGATCACCGAGTGCGGGCACGAGACGTGCCGCGCGGCCTCAAGCTCCCTGTCGCCCTTGCGCTCGGCATGTTCCGGCCGAAGCACCCCGTGCTCGGGATGGACGCCGCCGGCGTCGTGGAGGCGATCGGCGACGGGGTCACGGCGTTCGCGCCCGGCGACCGGGTCATCCTCCTCCGCGGCGCGCGCTTCGGCTGCCACGCCGAGTACACGACGATCGCGGCCGACGGCGCAATCGCGCGCATCCCCGACGAGCTGTCCTTCGTCGAGGCCGCGGCGCTCGTCTTCGGCTTCGCCACGGCCCAGGTGTTCCTCGACGCGGCGGGAGTCGGCGCCGGCGACGCCGTGCTCGTGAATGGAGCATCGGGTGCGGTCGGATCGGCCGCCGTTCAGCTCGCCCATCGGCGAGGCGCGGTCGTGACCGCCGTCACGTCCGGCGCCAACGCCGACCTCGTCCGGTCGCTCGGCGCCGACCGGATCGTGGACTACACGCACGAGGACTTCGCCGCGAGCGGCGAGCGATACGACGCCGTCGTCGAGTGCGTCGGCAACTCCCCGTTCTCGCGCGCACGTCGCGTGCTGCGGTCGGGCGGAGCGCTGCTCCTCGTCATCACCGACCTGCCCGGACTCATCGGGGCGAAGCTCCGGCCCGTGCGCGGCGGCATCCGCCGGATCGAGACCGTCGAGAAGGTCTCGGGCGCCGATCTCGCCGAGATCGCACGGGCGGCGGGCTCCGGCGAGCTGCGTCCCGTCGTCGATCGCGTCTACGACCTCGACGAGATCCGCGAGGCGCATCGGTACGTCGACACCGGCCGCAAGCGCGGCAACGTCATCGTGCGAATCGGCTGAGAGCCGTCAGCCGACGGCGTAGCCGAGAGGCGTGTCAGCCGATGGCGTAGTCGGCGACGACGGGGGCGTGGTCGCTCCACCGTGTATCCCACGAGGGCGCTCGCACGACGTGGTAGTCGCTCACGACCGCCGCCAGGTCGGGCGTTGCGAGGTGGTAGTCGATGCGCCAGCCGGTGTCGTTGTCGAACGCCTTGCCCCGGTTCGACCACCACGTGTACGGCCCGTCGACCTCGCCGTGGAACGTGCGCCCCACGTCGACCCAGCCGAGCCCGGGCCCGACCGAGCCGTCGACTCCTGTGACCTCGGTGCCGTCGGGGCCGAGGAAGCGGTCGAAGTAGCCGCGCTCGCGCGGGAGGAACCCGGCCTTCTTGACGTTGCCCTTCCAATTGCGGATGTCGAGCTCGCGGTGACCCACATTCAGATCACCCATGATGAGGCTCAGCGGGCGCTCGGCGCGCAGGAGCGGCATCCGTCGTTCCATCGCATCGAGGAAGGCCCACTTGGCGTCCTGCCTGGGGGTGTCGGCCTCGCCGGTCGGCACGTACGCGCTCACGATGGTCAGCGTCGTGCCGTCGACGTCGAAGTCGGCCTCGATCCAGCGGCCGGCCGAGTCGAGGGTGTCGTCGTCGCCGAGCACGCGGCGCACCTCGACCGAGCCCGCCCGCGATGCGACCGCGACGCCGGCACGGCCCTTCGCGAGCGCCTCGTCGTTGACCAGCTCCCATCCCGGGAGCGAGGCGGCGAGCTCGTCGACCGTGGCGCGCACCTCCTGCAGGGCGAGGATGTCGACGTCGGCCTGCTCGAGCCAGGGGAGCATGCCCTTGCGAGTGGCGGCGCGGATGCCGTTGACGTTGACGGAGGCGATGCGGACGCGGCGTGGCACGACGGCCAGCCTAGCCTCGCCCCCCGACATCGGTCGGCGCCGACCAGATCCCCTGCGTGGGCGGCGGGGGAGCGGATGACTCCACGTCCGCGAGCTCGTCCTCGGCCTGCCGCACCGCGCGGTCGGCCGACCAGACGCGGTACCAGGGGGCGTGCGCGCGCTCCTCCTGCGCCGTGCGCAGACGCACCTGCGCCGCGAGCAGCAGCGCCCGGTGCTCGGCCGCGAGGCGCTCGTTCTCCGTCGGCTCGAGCAGGGCCATGTTGCGGTCCTTCGCCGAGACGGCGATCCAGGCGGCCGCGACGAGCATGATGATGCCGATGATCTTGAACCACAGCAGGAGCCCGACGAAGACGGCGAACGTCGCGAGCAGCGGGTTCGACGGCGTGTAGACGAGGATGAGGCCGGCGCCGAGCAGCAGCACCGTCGTGGCCGCTCCGCCGAGCAGGGATCCCGGCCAGATCCGCCGCCACTGCAGGGTCGCCCCGGTCAGGAACCGGAACAGCGCCGCGAGCGCGGCCGAGATGATGACGAACGACACGATCAGCGAGCCGATGCGCAGGTACGAGACGAGGCCCGTGTCGGCATCCAGTCCGAACAGACCCAGCACGAGGCCGATCGCCCACGTGCTCATCGAGCTGAGGCCCGCCCCGACGATGAGGGCGATGCCGAAGATGACCGCCGCGACCAGGTCGCGCGCTTTCAGCAGAAAGTACGAGCGGCGATCGAACGGGAGCTCGAAGATGTCGCGAACGGCCCGCCGGGCGTACGTCACGAAGCCGATCGCCGTCCAGATGACGGCGCCGAGCGCGATGAGGCCCGTGATGCTCAAGACGCCGGTGCTGGCATCCACGACCTGCTGGACCTGCTCCTCGGTGAGGATGCCGTCTTCGCCGATGAGGCCCGGGATGTAGCTGTTGATGACGTTGATGACGCCTTCCACGGCCTTCTCGCTGCCGCCGAGCCAGAGGCCGGCGATCGCGAAGGCCACGTAGATCGCCGCGAAGACGGCGAAGAGGGCCTGATAGCTCACGCCGGCCCCCAGCAGGAAGCCGTTCGAGAGCAGGAAGTGACGCCAGACGCGGATGGGGAACCAGGCGAGGGTGCGCTTCGTGATGGCCGTGGCGCGCGCGATCGGCGCGTCGAACCGCTGGCGCAGCTCGTCCTGCCTCGTGTCCCATCGCTGGCGGAGGTGCTCCTCCTCCTGGCGGGCGCGCGCGGCGGCGTCGCGCTTGTCCGCGGGGTCGCCCGTTCCGTCCGATCCAGGGGGCGACGCGCTCACGCGAACAGACTAGCGATCGCGGGATGCCTCGGACCGTGAGCCTTCACCTGCACGCCGAGAACGCGGGTGGCCCCCGCGTTCTCGGCAATCAGGTGGAGGCTCAGCGCTTGCCGCGCAGGACCGCCTGCTTGACCTCGGCGATCGCCTTGGTGACCTCGATGCCGCGCGGGCACGCCTCGGTGCAGTTGAAGGTCGTGCGGCACCGCCACACGCCCTCCTTGTCGTTGAGGATGTCCAGGCGCACCTCGGCGGCGTCGTCGCGCGAATCGAAGATGAAGCGGTGCGCGTTGACGATCGCGGCGGGGCCGAAGTACTGGCCGTCGGTCCAGAAGACGGGGCACGAGGACGTGCACGCCGCGCACAGGATGCACTTGGTGGTGTCGTCGAACACCTCGCGGTCGACGATCGACTGGATGCGCTCCTTGCCGGCCTCGGGCTTCGAGTTCGCGATGAGGAAGGGCTGCACCTCGCGGTACGACGCGAAGAACGGCTCCATGTCGACGATGAGGTCCTTTTCGAGCGGCAGGCCCTTGATCGCCTCGACGTAGATCGGCTGCGAGATGTCGAGATCCTTGATGAGGGTCTTGCACGCGAGCCGGTTGCGGCCGTTGATGCGCATCGCGTCGGAGCCGCAGATGCCGTGCGCGCACGAGCGGCGGAACGACAGCGAGCCGTCGACCTCCCACTTGATCTTGTGCAGCGCGTCGAGGACGCGGTCGGTCGAGTAGAGCTCGACGTCGTAGTCGACCCAGCGCGGCTCCTCATCGACCTCCGGGTTGAAGCGCCGGACGATGAAGGTGACGAGGAACGACTGGATGCCGGTGTCGTTCGCCGCGTCTTCGACGGCTTCCACGGCGCCTGGCTGCGCGACAGCGGCGGACATCAGTACTTCCTCTCCAGCGGCGGATAGCGCAACTCGCCGGCCTCGTTCTTCGTGAAGACGACGGGCTTCCAGTCGAGCCGGATGTGGTCCTCGGCGTTCGACGAGTGCGCGTCGCCCGACAGGTAGGCCATCGTGTGCTGCATGTAGTTCTCGTCGTCGCGCTTGGGGAAGTCGTCGCGCATGTGGCCGCCGCGGCTCTCCTTGCGGTTCTTCGCCGTGACCACGACCACCTCGGCGAGGTCGAGGAGGAAGCCGAGTTCGACAGCCTCGAGCAGGTCGGTGTTGTACCGCTTGCCCTTGTCGTCGACGTGCACGTTCTTGTAGCGCGCGCGGAGGTCTTCGATCGTGCCGAGCACTTCGGAGAGCGACTCGTCGGTGCGGAACACCTGGGCCTTGCGGTCCATCTCGTCCTGCAGCGTCTTGCGCAGCACGGCGATGCGCTCGGTGCCTGGATTGTCGCGCAGGCCCTCGAGCAGGTCGCGGACCTCCTTCGCGGGGTCGGCGGGCAGCGGCACGAAATCGGCGGTCTGGACGTACTGGACCGCGTTGCGGCCGGCGCGCTTGCCGAAGACGTTGATGTCGAGCAGCGAATTGGTGCCCAGGCGGTTCGAGCCGTGCACCGACACGCACGCGCACTCGCCGGCGGCGTAGAGGCCCGGCACGACGGTGGTGTTGTCGCTCAGCACCTGGGCGTCGTTGTTGGTCGGGATGCCGCCCATCGCGTAGTGCGCCGTCGGCATGACGGGCACGGGCTCGACGACCGGGTCGACGCCCAGATAGGTGCGCGCGAACTCCGTGATGTCGGGGAGCTTCGTCTCGAGCACCTCTGCGCCCAGGTGCGTGCAGTCCAGGAGCACGTAGTCGCGGTGCGGACCCGCGCCGCGACCTTCGGCGACCTCCTGCACCATGCAGCGGCTGACGATGTCGCGCGGTGCCAGGTCCTTGATCGTGGGCGCGTAGCGCTCCATGAACCGCTCGCCCGACACGTTGCGCAGGATCGCGCCCTCGCCGCGCGCGCCCTCCGTGAGCAGGATGCCGAGGCCCGCGAGGCCGGTCGGGTGGAACTGGAAGAACTCCATGTCCTCCAGCGGCAGGCCCTTGCGCCACACGACGCCGACGCCGTCGCCCGTGAGGGTGTGGGCGTTGGAGGTCGTCTTGAAGATCTTGCCGAAGCCGCCCGTCGCGAAGATGACGGCCTTCGAGTGGAAGACGTGCAGGTCGCCCGTGGCCAGCTCGTACGCGACGACCCCCGCGACCTCGGTCTTGCCGGCGGCATCCTTCACCGTGATGAGGTCGAGCACGTAGAACTCGTTGAAGAAGTTGATGCCGAGCTTGACGCAGTTCTGGAACAGCGTCTGCAGGATCATGTGACCCGTGCGGTCGGCGGCGTAGCAGGCGCGACGCACGGGCGTCTTGCCGTGATCGGCGGTGTGGCCGCCGAAGCGGCGCTGGTCGATCTTGCCCTCGGGGGTGCGGTTGAACGGCAGGCCCATGTTCTCGAGGTCGATGACGGCGTCGATCGCCTCCTTGGCAAGGATCTCGGCGGCGTCCTGGTCGACGAGGTAGTCGCCGCCCTTGACGGTGTCGAAGGTGTGCCACTCCCACGAGTCCTCTTCGACGTTGGCGAGCGCGGCGGCCATGCCGCCCTGCGCCGCACCCGTGTGCGAGCGGGTCGGGTACAGCTTCGTGATGACCGCGGTCCTGGCGCCGGGGCCGGCCTCGATCGCCGCGCGCATGCCGGCGCCGCCGGCGCCCACGATGACGATGTCGAACTGGTGGTAGTGGACGCCGTCCTTGACGTAGCTGTCGGCGTTGGTCTGGGTGCTCACGTGAGGGATGCTCTCGTCTCTGTCGTGGTCGCGGCGGCGACCGTCAGCCCGCGACGCTCTGGCACATCTCCCACAGGGAGCTGTCCTGAGTGACGCCGATGCAGGGGTCGAAGGTGAACACCACGAGGGTGCCGAGGAGGATGAGGAAGGCGGCGGCCAGCCACAGCGCCCACACGAGCACGCGGCGCGCGCCGTTGTGGGTCACGTAGTCGTTGACGACGGTGCGCATGCCGTTGGCGCCGTGGATGAGGGCGAGCCACAGCATGATGACGTCCCACCACTGCCAGAACGGCGTGGCGAACTTGCCCGCGACGAAAGCGAAGTCGATCTGGTGGATGCCTTCGCCGGTCATCAGGTTGATGAAGAGGTGGCCGAAGATGAGGACGACCAGCAGCACGCCCGATGCGCGCATGTAGATCCAGCCCCACTTCTCGAGGTTGGGACCCTTGCGGCGCGGGGCGGCGATGGGGGAGCGCGGAGCGGCGACGGTGCTCATCAGTGGCCCCCTCCCGTTGCTGCGAAGACGTTCATGAGGTGACGCGGCGCGAAGCCGAGCATCGTGACGGCCCACAGGCCGATGACGCCCCACCACAGCTGGCGCTGGTGGCGCGTGGCCCAGGGCCAGAAGTCGACGAGGATGATGCGCAGGCCGTTGTAGGCGTGGTACGCGATCGCCGCGACGAGCACGACCTCGCCGAGGCCCATGATCGGGTTCTTGTACGTGCCGATGACCGCGTTGTAGGCCTCGGGCGAGACGCGGATGAGCGCGGTGTCGAGCACGTGCACGAGCAGGAAGAAGAAGATCGCGATGCCCGTGATGCGGTGGAGGACCCACGACCACATTCCCTCGCGTCCGCGGTAGAGCGTGCCGCGGGGCACTTTCGACGTGGTCTCGGCGACCGACGGTGTGACGCGTGCTGGTGCAGACACGGGCCGTCCTCCTTGGCTCGAACACTGTGTCGGGGCGGGTCAGTGCCCCTCGGGGGTTTGGTCCCCCTGCGTCACGCGGGCGCACCAGCATCCTATTCCCGCCTTCCTCGGCAGCGGGATCAGGCCGCCCCGACTGTCTCGACGTCGAGATATCCGATCGAGCCGGCCGGCGTCGGCTTCACGTTCCCGACAACTCGCCGACACGCCCCCGCAATGCCGCTGGGTAGCCTGGATCGCATGGCTGAGCCGATCGCAGACTTCTACGCCGTCATCCCCGCGGGAGGGATCGGCAGCCGGCTGTGGCCGCTGTCGCGGGCGGGCGCCCCCAAGTTCCTCCACGACCTCACCGGATCGGGGCAGACGCTCCTCCGCGACACGTGGGACCGCCTCGAGCCCCTCGCCGGACGTGATCGCATCGCCGTCGTGACGGGCCGGGCGCACCGGGCCGCCGTCGAGCGGGAACTGCCGGGCGTGCCCGACAAGAACGTCTTCCTCGAGTCCGAGCCACGCGACTCCGCCGCCGCCATCGGCCTTGCCGCCGCGATCCTCGCGCGCCGCGAGCCGGACGTCATCATCGGGTCGTTCGCCGCCGACCACGTCATCCGCGGCACGCAGGTGTTCGACTGGGCCGTGCGCCAGGCGGTCGCGACCGCGCGCGAGGGCTACATCTGCACGATCGGCATCCCGCCGGTGGAGCCCTCGGTCGGCTTCGGCTACATCAAGAAGGGCGACGAGATCGTCGTCGAGGGCGCGCCCGAGGCAGCCCTCGTCGAGCGATTCGTGGAGAAGCCCGACCTCGAGACCGCCAGGACGTACTTCACCGACCGCTCCTACCTGTGGAACGCGGGCATGTTCATCACCCGCGCCGATGTGCTCCTCGCCGAGCTCGAGCGCAACCAGCCGGAGCTGCACGCCGGGCTGCTCGAGCTCGCAGAGGCGTGGGACGACCGCGATGCCCGCGGGCCCGTCGTCGACCGGGTCTGGCCGACGCTCACCAAGATCGCGATCGACTACGCCGTGGCCGAGCCCGCGGCCGACCGCGGCCGGCTCGCCGTCGTCCCCGGCCACTTCGACTGGGACGACGTCGGCGACTTCGCGAGCCTCGCGAAGCTCAACACCCACGGCCGCAACGACCTCGCGATCCTGGGGGAGAACGCGCGGATCCTCGCCGACGCGTCCAGCGGGATCGTCGTGAGCCAGACCAAGCGCGTGATCAGCGTCATCGGCGTCAAGGACATCGTCATCGTCGACACGGAGGACGCCCTTCTGGTCACCACGAGCGAGCACGCGCAGCGCGTCAAGGGCGTCGTCGACGCCCTCAAGGTCAACGGTCAGGGCGACGTGCTCTGACGCAAACCCGATGAGCCGGAGTCGCGCGGAATGCGACATCCGGTCCCTCTCGTGTTGCGTCTTTGTAACCATTCGCACGCACGCGGCGTGCAACCGTGCAAGTCCCCGGTCACAGTAGGTAACTTCTGTTCTGCACCCGCGAGGTCCGCGGGTGGGGAACCCGCGAGGTCCGCGGGCCATCTTCCGTGGGAGGCAGACTTGACCATTTCCACCCGAAAGCGACTGCTCGGCGGACTCGTCGCCGCCAGCATCGTCGTCGCCCTCGCGGGCTGCGCCTCGGCGCCCGAGGAGTCCACGTCGTCCGGCGAGTCCACCGGCGGCGCAGCCGTCGCGGGATTCCTCCCCTGCATGGTCTCCGACGCCGGCGGCTTCGACGACAAGTCGTTCAACCAGCTCGGCTACGAGGGCCTCCAGAAGGCGGCGAAAGAGCTCGGCGTCGACTACAAGGGGGTGCAGTCGAACTCCGAGTCCGACTTCGCGCCCAACCTGACGAGCCTCGTCGATCAGAACTGCACGCTGATCACCACGGTCGGCTTCGCTCTCGCGAGCGCTGCCCTCGAGTCCGCGAACGCCAACCCCGACATCGACTACGTCTCGATCGACGACACGGTCGACCAGAACGGCGACGGCAAGACGGACGCCCCGAACATCAAGCCGATCATCTTCGACACCGCTCAGGCGGCCTTCATGGCCGGCTACGCGGCGGCCTCGTACTCGAAGGCCAAGAAGGTCGGCACGTTCGGCGGCATGAACTTCCCGACGGTCTCGATCTTCATGGACGGCTTCGCGCAGGGCGTCGAGTACTGGAACCAGGAGAAGAGCGACAACGTCCAGGTCATCGGCTGGAACCGTGACACGCAGGACGGCTCTTTCACCGGTGGCTTCGACGCCAACCAGGACGCGATCAACACGGCCCAGGGCATCGTGGACCAGGGCGTCGACGTGCTGCTGCCCGTCGGTGGTCCGATCTACCAGAGCGCCGCATCGGTGATCCGCGGCTCGGGCCGTGACATCGCCCTCATCGGCGTCGACGCCGATGTCTACGAGACCGACCCCACGGTCGGCGACCTGCTGCTCACGTCGGTCCGCAAGCTCATCGACGTCGGCGTGGAAGACGCGGTCACGTCGGCGGGCAAGGGCAACTTCGACCCGACGCCCTTCGTCGGCACGCTGAAGAACGACGGCGTGGGCCTGGCTCCGTTCCACGACTTCGAGAGCAAGGTCTCGCCCGACCTGCAGGGCGAGCTCGATGCGATCAAGGCCGGCATCATCGACGGCTCCATCAAGGTCGAGTCGTACCTCAACAAGTGATCCACTGAGTGTGTGGGGAGGTCGGGTTTCCGGCCTCCCCACACCCGTCTCTCCGGCGTCTGCGCACCGCGACGGCCCGCCTCCCGCCTCTCGTGCGCTCCCGCGCCCCGTCACTAGGATCGGCACCATGAAGCTCGAACTCCGCGGCATCACGAAGCGGTTCGGCACCCTCGTCGCCAACGACCACATCGATCTCGTCGTCGAGCCGGGCGAGATCCACTGCCTCCTCGGCGAGAACGGCGCGGGCAAGTCCACGCTCATGAACGTGCTGTACGGCCTTTACACGGCCGACGAAGGCGTCATCCTGCTCGACGACCACGTGCAGAACTTCCAGGGCCCCGGCGACGCGATGCGTGCCGGCATCGGCATGGTGCACCAGCACTTCATGCTCATCCCCGTCTTCACCGTCGCCGAGAACGTCATGCTCGGCAACGAGTCGACGCGGGCGGGCGGATTCCTCGATCTGCCGGCCGCGCGCGAGCGCGTGCGCGAGATCGCGGCCCGGTTCGGCTTCCACCTCGATCCGGACGCACTCGTGGAAGACCTCCCCGTCGGCGTCCAGCAGCGGGTCGAGATCATCAAGGCGCTCTCGCGGGATGCCAAGGTGCTCGTGTTCGACGAGCCGACAGCGGTCCTCACGCCGCAGGAGACCGACGAGCTCATGGAGATCATGCGCCAGCTCAAGGCATCCGGTGCATCCATCGTCTTCATCACGCACAAGCTCCGCGAAGTGCGCGAGGTCGCCGACCGCATCACCGTCGTACGCCTCGGAAAGGTCGTCGGCGAGGCATCGCCGACGGCGTCGAACGCCGAGCTCGCCTCGATGATGGTCGGCCGCGCCGTCGAGCTGACCGTCAAGAAGGGCGCTCCCCGCGCCAACGACCGCACCCTCCTCGTCGAGGGCCTGAGCGTGATCGACCCGATCGGCCAGGTCGTGGTCGACGACGTCAGCTTCGAGGCGCGTGGGGGCGAGGTGCTCGCGATCGCCGGCGTGCAGGGCAACGGCCAGACCGAGCTCACCGAGGCGCTCATCGGACTGCAGCCGCAGGTGCGCGGATCGATCGTCCTCAACGGCGAGGAGCTGGTCGGCAAGAGCGTGCGGCACATCCTCGACGAGGGCGTCGGCTTCGTCCCCGAGGACCGCAACGAGGACGGGCTCGTGGGCACGTTCACGATCGCCGAGAACCTCATGCTCGACCGCTCGAACGGCGCACCCTTCGTGAAGGCGGGCAATTTGCAGCGCAACACCCTCGCGGACTTCGCGAAAGACCGGTTCCGCGAGTTCGACGTGCGCGCCCAGGGCATCGAGACCCCCGTCGGCACGCTGTCCGGCGGCAATCAGCAGAAGGTCGTGCTCGCGCGCGAGCTCAGCCGCGATCTGTCGCTGCTCGTCGCGGCGCAGCCGACGCGCGGCGTCGACGTCGGCTCGATCGAGTTCATCCACAAGCGCATCATCGAGACGCGCGACGCCGGCGTGCCGGTCATCGTCGTCTCGACCGAGCTCGACGAGGTCGCGGCCCTCGCCGATCGCATCATGGTGATGTACCGCGGGCGCATCGTCGGGATCGTGCCGGGAGACACTCCGCGCGAAGTGCTGGGGCTGATGATGGCGGGCGAGCCCGCCGCCGGGGAAGGGGCCGCCGCGTGACAACTCCGTCCGAGCCGACCGAGGCTCCGCCTCCCTCCAAGTGGCACGACACCTTCCGCCGAATCACGCAGGGCAACGCGATCATCTCGGTGCTCGCCGTGCTCCTCGCGCTCGTCGTGGGCGGCATCCTGATCGCCGTCACCGACGAAGACGTGCAGGCGGCCGCGAAGTACTTCTTCGCGCGCCCCGGCGACACGATCGCCGCGGTCTGGAGCGCCGTGTGGGGCGCCTACGCGGCGCTGTTCCAGGGCGCGATCTACAACTTCGGCGCCCCCACCTTCGCGCGGGCGATCCGGCCGCTGACCGAGACGCTGACCTTCGCCACCCCGCTCATCGCGGCGGGCCTCGGCGTCGCGCTCGCCTTCCGGATCGGCATGTTCAACATCGGTGGCCGCGGACAGATGCTCATGGCGTCCGCCGCCGCCGGCTACATCGGGTTCGCGTGGGATCTGCCGTTCCCCCTGCACATGATCGTCGCCCTGCTCGCCGGTCTGATCGCCGGAGCCCTGTGGGCGGGCATCGCGGGTGTCCTCAAGGCCACGACGGGTGCGCACGAGGTCATCGTGACGATCATGCTCAACTACGTCGCGTTCTACCTCATCTCGTGGATGCTGCGCACGCCGGGCCTGCTCCAGGCGCCGGGATCGAGCAATCCCAAGACGGCGCCGATGAAGGCGACCGCGATCTTCCCCGACCTGCTCGGTCCGCAGTTCAACCTGCACTTCGGATTCATCCTGTCGATCGCCGCGACCTTCCTCGTCGCGTGGATCATCAACCGGTCGTCGCTCGGCTTCAAGTTCCGTGCCGTGGGCGTGAACCCCAATGCGGCACGGGTCGCGGGCATCAACGTCCGCAATATGTACATCTACGGGATGCTGATCTCCGGCGCCCTGCTGGGTCTGGCGGGCGTCAACCAGGTGCTCGGCACGATCACGACGGGCTTCAGCGCCGACATCGACGCGGGCATCGGCTTCGACGCCATCACGGTCGCGCTGCTCGGACGCTCCACCCCGTGGGGCACTTTCGCCGCCGGCATCCTGTTCGGCGCCTTCAAAGCCGGCGGATTCTCGATGCAGGCGGCCCAGCAGATCCCGATCGAGATCGTCGCGGTCGTCCAGTCGCTCATCGTGCTCTTCATCGCCGCGCCTCCGCTCGTGCGGACGATCTTCTTCCTCCCGTCACCCGAACGGGATCGCCGTCGTGCCGAGAAGGCCCGGCAGAAGGCGCTCAAGGCTGAAGTCAAGGCCGACACCGAGCTCGAGGGGGCCGCGAAGTGACGACCCCGATGGTCTCGACGGAAGGGCTCATGCCCGTCGAAGGCATGCAGAAGACGGTGCTCCGCAGCTGGAAGGCGCCGATCGCGCTCGCGATCTTCACGGCGCTCTACGGGCTGCTGCTCGTCGCGGCACCGCGCGAAGGCGTCACCACGTTCCGCCTGTCGACGCAGGCGGACGCCATCCAGCTGCCCGATCTCGTCGTCCCCGTCATGCCGACGGCGTGGATCTGCTTCGCGCTCCTCGTGCTGCTGACGATCGCGTCGTTCGCCCTCGTCCGGCTGGGTGGCCGCTCGCCGCTGTGGATCGTGATCGCATACATCCTCATCGGTGTGTTCGGGTTCCTGACGTGGGCGGCGGCCGGTGCGGCGATCCCGGTCACCGGGCTCCTCGCCGGATCGCTGACCCTCGCCATCCCGCTCATCTACGGCGCGCTCGGCGGCGTCATCGGCGAGCGTGCGGGCGTGGTCAACATCGCGATCGAGGGTCAGCTGCTCGCCGGCGCGTTCACGGCGGCGATCGTCGCGACGATCACGCGCCAGCCCATCCTCGGGCTCTTCGCGGCGGCGTTCGCGGGCATCCTCGTCGCGGCCGTCCTGGCGGCGTTCGCGATCCGGTACCTCGTCGACCAGGTCATCGTGGGTGTCGTGCTGAACGTCCTCGTGGCGGGCCTGACGAGCTTCCTCTATTCGCAGGTGCTGCAGCCCAACGCCGCACAGCTGAACGCCCCGCCGCGCTTCCCGCGCATCCCGATCCCGATCCTCAGCGAGATCCCCGTGATCGGACCCGTGTTCTTCCGGCAGACGATCCTCGTGTACCTCATGTACGTCGCTGTCGCGCTCGTCTACGTCGGGATGTTCCACACCCGGTGGGGCCTGCGCCTGCGCGCCGTCGGCGAGCATCCGCAGGCCGCCGACACCGTCGGCATCAAGGTCAACCCGACACGCTTCTGGAACGTCATCCTGGCGGGTGCCATCGCCGGCATCGGCGGCACCGTCTTCACGATCGGCAACGGCATCGCGTTCAACAAGGAGATGACGGCGGGCGCCGGCTTCATCGCGCTGGCCGCGGTCATCTTCGGCCAGTGGGACCCCATCAAGGCGACGCTCGCGGCGCTCCTGTTCGGCTTCGCATCGAGCCTGCAGAACACGCTCAGCGTCATCGGGTCGCCCGTGCCGAGCGAGTTCATGCTCATGCTGCCGTACCTCGTCACGATCTTCGTCGTGGCCGGCGTCGTCGGGAAGTCGAGAGCTCCCGCCGCCGACGGCAAACCGTACATCAAGGGGTGATCGGGTTGGCCAAGAGAAACCGCCGCGAAGACGAGGTCGACGTGCCCGTCGACATCGACTGGGACGAGCTGCGCGCCGCCGCGACGGAGGCGATGGAGCGCGCCTACGCGCCGTACTCCCGCTACCGCGTGGGAGCGGCCGCGCTCGTCTCGGACGGGCGGATCATCCAGGGCTGCAACGTCGAGAACGCGTCCTACGGCGTGACGCTGTGCGCCGAGTGCGGACTCGTCTCCGAGCTGCACATGTCGGGCGGCGGTCAGCTCGTCGCCTTCGTGTGCGTCAACAACGACGGTGAGACGATCATGCCGTGCGGACGCTGCCGGCAGTTGCTGTACGAGCACGCACTGCCCGGGATGCTGCTGGAGACCGTGTCCGGCATCCGGACGATCGACGAGGTACTCCCCGACGCGTTCGGGCCGCGCGACCTCGAAGAGGTGGCGCGGTGATGGCTGATTCGGCCGCTGTGAGCGACCCCGGCGAGGTCGAGCCGTTCGACGCCGTCGATGTCATCCGCGCCAAGCGCGACGGCGGTGCTGTCCCCGAGGATGCGCTGCGCTGGATGGTGGACGCCTACACGCGCGGCTACGTCGCCGACTCGCAGATGGCCGCGTTCGCGATGGCGGTGCTGCTCAACGGCATGCAGCGCGACGAGATCCGCGTCATGACCGACGCCATGATCGCGTCGGGCGAGCGGATGAGCTTCGCGGGCCTCGGCAAGCCGACGGTCGACAAGCACTCGACCGGCGGCGTCGGCGACAAGATCACGCTGCCGCTCGCACCGCTCGTCGCGTCGTTCGGCGTCGCCGTGCCGCAGCTGTCCGGTCGCGGGCTGGGGCACACCGGCGGCACGCTCGACAAGCTCGAGTCGATCCCCGGCTGGCGGGCCGCTCTGTCGAACGAGGAGATGTTCGCGCAGCTGCGAGGCGTCGGCGCGGTCATCTGCGCCGCGGGGTCGGGCCTCGCGCCCGCCGACAAGAAGCTGTATGCGCTGCGCGACGTCACGGGCACGGTCGAGGCGATCCCGCTCATCGCGTCGAGCATCATGTCGAAGAAGATCGCCGAGGGCACCGACTCGCTCGTGCTCGACGTCAAGTTCGGCTCGGGCGCCTTCATGCGCGACGTCGAGAAGGCGCGCGAGCTCGCGCGCACGATGGTGGCGCTCGGCACCGACTCGGGCGTTGCGACGACGGCCCTCCTCACCGACATGAACACACCGCTCGGCCTCGCGATCGGCAATGCCAACGAGGTGCGCGAATCGGTGGAGGTGCTCGCCGGCGGCGGACCCGCCGACATCGTCGAGCTCACCGTCGCGCTCGCCCGCGAGATGCTCACCCTCGCGGGTCAGCCCGACGCCGATGTCGAAGCCGCACTCAAGGACGGGCGGGCGATGGATGCCTGGCGCGCCATGATCCGCGCGCAGGACGGGGATCCGGATGCCGCGCTCCCGGCGCCGAATGAGACCCACACCGTCACGGCGGCGGACTCGGGCTTCGTGACCCGCGTCGAGGCGCTGCCGTTCGGCATCGCGGCGTGGCGCCTCGGTGCGGGCCGCGCCCGCGCGCAAGACCCCGTCGTCCACTCCGCGGGAATCGATCTGCACGTCAAGCCGGGCGACGCGGTGGTCGCCGGTCAGCCGCTGTTCACCTTGCTCGGGCAGGATTCGTCGCGGTTCGAGCGCGCGCTCGCCGCCCTCGACGACGCGTGGCAGATCGGTGCCGAGCAGCCTCAGGCGGGGCCGCTCGTGCTCGAGCGCATCACCGCCTGAACCCGCCGCGCACCCCTGCCCTGCAGCATCCAGCCCCCATCGCCGACCCGAGGAGAACCCCCACATGCCCATCGACCAGCACGGCGACGCCGTCCTCCAGGGCGTCTCCCTCCGGAGCCTCCCGAAGGTCTCGCTGCACGACCACCTCGACGGCGGCGTGCGCCCCGCGACGATCATCGAGCTCGCCGACCAGATCGGTCTGGAGGTGCCGTCCGACGACGCGGACGACCTCGCCGACTGGTTCGCCGAGAAGAGCGACTCCGGCTCGCTCGTCGAGTACCTGAAGACGTTCGACCTGACGACTGCGGTCATGCAGACCGCTGATGGGCTCCGTCGCGTCGCGCGCGAGTTCGTCGAAGACCTCGCCGCCGACGGCGTCGTCTACGGCGAGGTGCGCTGGGCGCCGGAGCAGCACCTCGGCCGGGGCCTGTCGCTCGAGGAGGCCGTCGAGGCGGTGCAGGAAGGCATCGAAGAGGGCGAGGATGCCGCCGACGGCGACGGGCGCGACATCCGCGTCGGGCAGCTCATCACCGCGATGCGCCACACCGACCGTTCGCTGGAGATCGCGAAGCTCGCGGTCGACTTCCGCGGCCGCGGCGCCGTCGGCTTCGACATCGCCGGCCCCGAGGACGGCTTCCCGCCGTCGCGGCACAAGGCGGCCTTCGACTACCTCGCGTCGGAGTTCTTCCCGGCGACCGTGCATGCGGGCGAGGCGGCGGGCCTCGACTCGATCCGCTCGGCGCTGCTCGACGGGCGTGCGCTGCGCCTCGGGCACGGCGTGCGCATCGCCGAGGACCTCGAGATCGTCTCGCGCGAGGGCGAGGAGGTGCTCGTCACCTTCGGCGACCTGGCCCGCTGGGTGCGCGACCGGGAGATCCCGCTCGAGCTCTCGCCCACGTCGAACCTGCAGACCGGTGCGATCGCACGCTGGGGCACGACGATCGAGGACCACCCCTTCGATCTGCTATACCAGCTCGGATTCTGCGTCACGGTGAACGTCGACAACCGCACGATGAGCCGCACGTCGCTGACGCGCGAGCTCGCCCTGCTCGCCGAAACGTTCGAGTACGACCTCGAAGACCTCGAGACCTTCCAGCTCAACGCCGCGGCCGGCTCGTTCCTGCCGGTCGAGGAGCGCGAGGAGCTGATCGACATCATCAGCGACGGCTTCGACGCCTGACGGCTGGCCCCCGCCTTCGTTGCGTTTGGGGCGCATCCCGCGCGCGACACGCTGAGCGACGCGGCGTGTCGGTGACGGCATCCGCCCCAAACCCGGATTCAGGAGGGGGATGCCGCCGGTCAGCCGCGCGCGACGCCGGGATGCGTCGCGAGGTAGGCCTCGAACGCCTCGATGCTCGTCTTGGCCGGGGTGTAGCCGAACTCGCGCTTCAGCGCGTCGTTGGCCAGCACAGGGCGGTAGCGGAGGAACCCGACCTGCTCGGGGCCGTGCACCGTGAGCCGCAGGGCGCGTCCGACCCGCAGGGCGAGCGCGAGCACGTCGGCCCGCACGGTGAGGACGGGCTTGCCCAGGCGGCGGGCGAGCTCGTGCACTGTCACCCGGCCGTCGCCGGCGACGTTGTAGACGCCGGGCGGTCCGTCCGTCGCGGCGCGCGCCATGGCGGCTGCGACGTCGTCGACCCATACGAAAACGAAGGGCGAGTCGGAGCCGCGGATCGCGAGGATGCGGCGACCGTCCCACAGCGCCGTGATCTGGTTGCGCACGGTCGGACCGAGGATTGTGCCGATGCGGAAGACGACCTGCTCGAGCTCGGGGTGGGCGAGGCGGTAGCCCGCGAGCATCTGCTCGACGAGCCGCTTGTGCTTGGCGTACGGGAACTCGTCGTTTCCGCGAACGGGGTCGCTCTCGCGCAGCCACTCGGGACTGTCGGCGTGGTACCCGTATGCGGCGCCCGACGACGAGACGACGACTCGGCGCACGCCGGCCGCGACGCAGGCCTCGAGCACGTGTCGCGTGCCGTCGACGTCGACCCGGAACTCGAGGTCGTGGTCGCGGCCCGGGTTGACGATCGCGGCGAGGTGCACGACGACGTCGATGCGGTGCCGCTCGAGCAGTGGCTCGAGCCCTTCGGGGCGCGTCACATCGCAGGAGTCGTAGACCACGCCGTCGACGGGCTCGCCGGGCGGCCGCACGTCGCCCGCCACGACGAGCTCCACCTCGGGGCGGGCGATGAGGGCCGACGCGACATGCGTGCCGAGGAAGCCGGCGCCGCCGGTCACAAGGACCCGCATCAGGCAGCCTCGGGGGCGGTCGCGTGCCGCGTCGCGTCGCCCTTGGCCGATCCGGTGCGCCGGCGCGTGTGCCGCGCCCACAGCGCCGCGACGGCGAGGCCCGCGATGATGTCCCAGATTCCCCACCAGCCGGCGACGATCGCCATGCCGCCGAGGCCGCCGAAGAAGGTGAAGACGAGCCCGAGGCCGAGGCCGGCGTTGCGGATGCCGACCTCGAACGTCATGGCCTTGCGCTCGCGCGTGCCGAGCCCGCCGACGACCGCGGTCGAGTAGCCGATCGCGAGCGCGACGGCGTCGTGGATCGCGACGACCGCGAGGATGATCCCGAGGAAGGCGACGAAGTACGACCAGTTGCCCGCGAGGGCCGCGACGATGAAGCCCACGAGCGCGAGGAGCGAGAACCACTTGACGAACGGCTGCACCTTCGCCGCGAAGGCGGGGAAGCGGGCGCGGATGCCGAGCCCCGTGAGGAAGGGGACGCCGATGATGAGGAAGATGTCGACGAGCATCTGCCACGGGTTGAGCTCGACGGTCTCCAGGAGAGAGCGCGCCGTGGGATGAAGCGATCCCCAGAACGCGATCGACAACGGCAGCACCACGATGTAGATGAGATTCGACACGGCCGTCATCGACACCGACAGGGCGACGTTGCCGCCCGAGCGGTGGGTCAGCACCTGCGAGATGTTCCCCGGCGGGCAGCACGCGACGAGGAGCATGCCGAGGGCCATCGACGGCGTCACCGGGAGGATGAGCGTCAGGCAGAACGTCACGGCGGGCAGCACGATCAACTGCGCGAGGATCGCGATGACGAAGGGCTTGGGCTTGCGTGCGACGACTTTGAAGTCCTCCGGCGCCGTGTCCAGAGCGATGCCCAGCATGATGAGCGCGAGCACGACATTGAGGATCAGCAGCGTGTTCGGGTTGAAGTTCAGGACGACGTCGTCGACGTTCATGCGCGTGCCTTCGCTCGGCGGCGGGGCGCGGCATCCCGAACAGCAGGGCCGGGCGCCTCGCGCAGCGACGCGACGGCGGAACGCACGGCCGCGCGGTAGGCGTCCTTGTTGACGTAGTACGACATGCGCTCGAGCCCCAGGTACCGGTAGCCGCCTGTGAGGTCGGGCCAGGGATCGTCGGCGACGCGGCGGCGGAGCTCTTCCGCCCGGGCCGGATCGCGCTCGAGCGCGGCGAGGTACTCGGCGATGAGCTCGGCCTGCTCGTAGCGGCCCTGCCAGCCGATTCCGGACGCCTCGATCATGCCCATGACGTAGAGGCCGTTGAACGAAGGCGGGAAGACGTTGAGGAAGAGCTCGGGCGACCAGGACGTCCAGTTGAGCTCGGCGCGGTCGACGAAGGGGTAGTCGAGCGTGTAGCCGGTCGCGAGCAGCACGGTGTCGTACTCGCCGCTCGACCCGTCGCGGAAGTGCACGGTCGTGCCGTCGAAGCGGTCGACGTCGGGCCGTATGCGCAGATCACCCTGGCCGAGGTGGTTGAGGATGAGCGTGTTGACGATCGGGTGCGACTCGTAGATGCGGTAGTCGGGCTTGGGGAAGCCGAACCGCACGGGGTCGCCCGTGAAGGCGCGGAGGACGCGCGTGTCGACGAGCTGCTTGAGGCGGGCGGGGAGCGGCTTGCCCTGATTGAGCGTGTCGGAGGGACGCCCGAACAGGTAGCGCGGCACGAAGTAGTAGCCGCGGCGGACGCTCATGTCGACGGATGCCGCGTGATGGACGGCGTCGACCGCGATGTCGCAGCCCGAGTTGCCCGCGCCGATGATGAGCACCCGCTTGCCGGTGAGCTGCGTCGCGCGCTTGTAGGCGCTCGTGTGGAGCAGCTCGCCGGTGAACTCGCCGGGGAACACGGGGATGTTGGGCTCGGCGAGCGTGCCGTTCGCGAGGATGACCCCCGCGTAGCGCTGGGCGACGGCACCGTCGGCGTGCAGCATCCACCCGCCGTCGTCGGTGCGCTCCAGGCGCGTGACCTTCGTGTCGAACCGGAAGCGGGCGTCGAGCCCGAAGCGCGCGGCGTAGTCGCGGAAGTACTCGATCAGGACCCGGTGGCTCGGGTAGTCGGGAGCCCCGTCCATCGGGAACTCGGCGAACTGCGTCGTGGTACGCGATGAGATGAGGTGCGCCGACTCGTACATCGTCGAGCGCGGGTTCTCGATGTCCCACAGTCCGCCGACGCCGCGGGATGCCTCGTACCCGTCGAACGCGATCCCGGCCTTCTGCAGCGCGCGCGCCGCCGCGAGGCCCGAGGGGCCCGCCCCGATGATGGCGTACCGGTGCTCCTGCATGTCTCCCACACTCCGTCGTGCCGGCCGCACCCCGGCCGTATTCGGGCCGCGCCGCGGCCGTCGTGCCGACCGGGCTCCGATCGACCTCTCGATGTTAGCGGGTGTTAACTCGAGCGACGGGCCGGCTGTCAGCCCACGCGCTCGCTGAAGGTTCGCAGCAGCTGCGTGAGCTCGGCGATCATCTCCTCGTCGGAGATCGTGGGGGTGCCGTCGCCGTCCTGGAGCCCGTAGTCGCCGAACGAGGAGTGGCTCGCACCGTCGATCTCGACGAGCTCGGCATCCTCGGGCAGCAGGTGCCGTGCGTCCGCGATCTTCTCGGGGGTGGACAGTCCGTCCTCGCTCCCGCCGATGCTCAGGACGGGGTAGTCCGTCCAGCCGGACAGGTCGCTCGAGCAGTAGGAGCCGAACAGCACGAGCGCCTTCGCCTGCGAGGCGAGCATGCACGAGCGCACGCCGCCGAGCGAGTGGCCGCCCACCATCCAGGTCTTGATGTCGGGCGCGAGCGCCGTGAACGAGCCGAGCGGCCGGAGGTCGAAGAACGCGAGGTTGAGCCACGGCTTCGTGATGACGACGGTGATGTGGTCGTCCGCCACGACGCCGGACAGCTTCGACGCATAGGCCCACGCGTCGACCTTGCCGCCGGGGATGAAGACGAGACCCACGTCGGATGCCCCTTCGGCGGGCTGCATCAGGATGCCCGCCTCGTCGTCTGTGATGACGATGCGGTCGTCCGCCTTGACGGCGGCGAGCGGCTCGGGCTCGGCCTGCGCGACCCCGACCTGGCTCCAGATGAGGATGCCGACGATCGCGGCGACGATGACCCCGCCGATGACGCCGAGCGTCCACCAGAGGATCCGCAGACCGACGCGGCGCCGCTTGCGCGGCGGCGCGTCGGCGGCTGCGGCCTCTGCGGCGTCGGAGGAGGTGTCTGGCGCGTCCGCTGTCACGCGACCGAGCCTAGTTCGGCCTGCCTCCTTGCGATGACGTCCTGCACCTTGGGGAAGAGGGGATGCTCGGGCTCGAGGCCCGTGAGCGTCCCCGTGAGGGTCGCGGCATCCTGTTCCCGGAGGAGGGCCTGCAGCTGAACGGCCTGCTCGTCCTCCGCATCCTGGAACGCCAGCGCCGCCCCGATGGCGGCGATCAGCGCCTGCGTCGACAGTCCGCGCTCGGCGGCCTCGGCGGCGGGGCCGATGAACCGCTCGTGCCGCGAGAGCTTGCGCAGCGGCTGCCGCCCGACGCGCCACACCGTGTCGGGGAGGGCGTCGTTGCGGAAGCGGTGGAGGATCGTGGCGCGGTACTCGGCGAGCTCGGCGGGGTCCAGGCCGTGCTTGACCGAGAGCAGCGCCGACGTCTCCTCCAGCGCCGCCGCGACCCTGCCCGCGATGGACTCGTCGGCGAGGGCGTCGGAGATGCGCTCGACGCCGGCCTGCGCGCCGAAGTACGCCGTCGTCGCGTGACCCGTGTTGACGGTGAAGAGCTTGCGTTCGATGTACGGCGCGAGGTCGTCGACGAAGTGGGCGCCCGGGATGTTCGGCGGATCGTCGCCGAACGGCGGTCGCTCGATCGCCCACTCGAAGAACGGCTCGACCGTCACGTCGACGCCGCCGCCCTCGGGCTGTGCCGGCACGATGCGGTCGACGGCCGTGTTGGCGAAGACCGCGCGGCCCTGCAGCGCCTCCCACGCGTCGCCCGCCCGCTCGCGGATCTCGTCGCGAAGGAGGTCGGTCGCGTTGATGGCGTTCTCGCACGCCATGACCTGCAGCGGCGGAGCCTGCGGGTCGCGCAGGGCGAGGCCGGACAGCACGAGGGGTGCCACGAACTTGAGGATCGTCGGCCCGACGGCGGTCGTCACGACGTTCGCGCTCGCGATCTCGTCGATGACCGCGTCGGGGCTGGTCCCGCTGTTGAGGGCGCGGAAGCCGGTCACGACGGTGTCGCGCCCGCCTTCCCCGACCTCGTGCACGGTGTACTGGTCGACGGCGTTGATGGCGTCGACGAGGGGGGCCGCGACATCCGAGAACACGAGCTCGTAGCCGCCCTCGTGGAGGAGCAGCCCTACGAACCCGCGCCCGATGTTGCCGGCGCCGAAGTGGACGGCCTTCATCGCTACTCGTTGACCGCTTCGGCGAGGGCGCTGTACAGCTCCTCCGGCGTCTCGAGCGTCTTCAGGCGCGCGACCTCGTCCTCGTCGGAGAAGAGGATCGCGATCTGCGACAGGATCTCGAGGTGCTCGTCGCCCTTGCCGGCGATGCCGATGACGAACGTGACGGGCTCGCCGTCCCAGTCGACCCCGCCGTCGTAGCGGATGACCGACAGGCCCGACGCGAGGATCGTGTTCTTCGTCTCGTTCGTGCCGTGCGGGATGGCCAGCTCATTGCCCATGTAGGTCGAGACGGTCTGCTCGCGCTGCTTCATGGCGTCGAAGTACTCGCCGGTGACGGAGCCCACCGCTTCGAGGATGTCGGCCGCCTCCTTCATCGCATCGTCGCGGGTTGCTCCACCCGAATGGATGCGGACCTGCCCGATGCTCAGGACCTCACGTGCCATGTCTTCGCCTTTCTCGCTGTCTGTACTCGTTGTGTGTCTGCGAGGCCGCCGCCGCGCTGCGTCTGCGCGACGACCGCCGCGCCGTGTGTCCGCGCGACGACCGGGGCACAGTCCGAACTCCGGGGCCGGGGCATCTCGCGCATCCGACCCCGGAGAGTCTTCGGACTACGCTCCGGCGTCCTCGTGCTGCGCCTTGACCAGGTCGACGACCTCGTCGTAGCGCGGGCTGTTCATGAAGTTGTCCACCGAGACGTGCACCGCGTTGGGCGACTGCGCGCGAGCGCGATCGGTGAGCTGGTTCTGCGTGATGACCAGGTCGGCCGAGCCGTCGAGGCTCGCGATCGCCTTGTTGACGACCGTGACATCATCGATGCCCGCCTTCTTGATCTTGTTGCGCAGGA
Organism: Microbacterium alkaliflavum; assembly: GCF_044325405.1. Taxonomy (NCBI): domain Bacteria; kingdom Bacillati; phylum Actinomycetota; class Actinomycetes; order Micrococcales; family Microbacteriaceae; genus Microbacterium; species Microbacterium alkaliflavum. Next base: position 226,020 of record NZ_JBIQWL010000003.1, read on the forward strand.
CGCTCGCGCCCATCGCCGACGAGCCCATGCCCGCGTCGCAAGCGAACACGATGCTGCGGATCTCCTTCTCGGTGGCCGTCGCCGCACCGGCGCTGCCGTCGGCCTGGGTGGCCGCCCCGCCGCGGAGGTTGCGAAGCGCGTCGGACGACTTGCCCTTGGCTGCCTCGGTCTGCGTGATCGCGGCGCCGAACGCGTCGTCGGTGAGGGCGAGTTCCTCGAGGTCGCGCTTGCGCGTGGCCCGGAGGATGAGCGAGCAGACGATGAACGACACCGCCGCGGCGAGCACGACCGACAGCAGGACGGCGAAGTACTTGCCGGGAGGGGTCTGCGCGATGACGGCGAGGATGCTTCCCGGAGCGGCCGGGGCACGCAGCGCGCCGCCGAGGAGCATGTTCGTCGTGACGCCCGTCATGCCGCCGGCGATGAGGCCGAGGATGAGGATCGGCTTCATCAGGGCGTACGGGAAGTACACCTCGTGGATGCCGCCGACGAACTGGATCACGGCTGCACCGGGTGCCGACGCGCGTGCCGCGCCGAGCCCGAAGAAGCTGAACGCGAGCAGGATGCCGAGACCCGGGCCGGGGTTCGCCTCGAGGAGGAACAGGATCGACGAGCCCTCGTCGGCCGCCTGCTGGATGCCCAGCGGGGTCAGCACGCCGTGGTTGATGGCGTTGTTGAGGAACAGCACCTTGGCGGGCTCGATCACGATGCTCGTGAGCGGCAGCAGGTTCATCTCGACGAGCCAGTTCACGGCGTTGGACAGCACCTGCATGAGCCAGTTGACGATCAGCGCGATGGGGTAGAACCCGAGGATCGCCATCGCGAAGCCCCAGATGCCGGCCGAGAACATGTTGACGAGCATCTCGAAGCCCGCCCTGATCTTGCCCTCCCACAGACTGTCCAGCCACTTCATGCTGTACGCCGCGACCGGGGCCATGATCATCGCGCCGATGAACATGTGCACCTGGCCGAGGGGCGCAGCGCCCTCGGGCAGCGTGGCGTTGAAGTTCGCGATGAGCAGGTCGGAACCCGCGATCGCGCCCATCGTGCCGATCGAGGCGACGACGCCGCCGCGGATGCCGTACACGATGTTGCCGCCCGTATAGGCGATCAGCAGCGGCAGCAGGTAGTGGATGAACGGTCCGACGATCGTGGCGAGGGCCGCGTTCGGGGTGAACCCGGCCTCGATGAAGAACGCCGTGAAGATGCCCCACGCGATGAGCGCGGGGATGTTCGGCATGATCATGCCGGACAGGAAGGTTCCGAAGCGCTGGACGTGAACCTGCGCCTTCTTGGCACCGGAAGCCGGTGCTGACGCCGTTGTCATTGCTGTGTCTCCTTTTATCGGGAAGCGGCTTCTCGAGCCGCGGTTCGGGCGGATGCCGCGTCGTCCGCGGCGATGGCTGCTTCGGCGATTCCGCGCGCCTCAGCGAGGGTGTGCTCCAAAAGCGACGCGCGGACGTCGGCGAGAGCGGTGGGGGCCATGGACAGACTCGTCGCGCCCAGGCCCACGAGGACGACGGCCAGCAGCGGATCCGCGGCGGCCTCGCCGCAGATCCCGACCGGCTTGCCGTTCTCGCGGCCCGCCTGGCCGACGTCGCGGATGAGCTGGAGCACGGCGGGATGCCACGGATCCTGGAACCCCGCGACGGAGCCGAGCAGGCGGTCGGCCGCGAGCGTGTACTGCGTGAGGTCGTTCGTGCCGATCGAGGCGAAGTCGGCGACCCGCAGGATGCGGTCGGCCAGCAGCGCCGACGAGGGCACCTCGACCATGACGCCGGCCGTCTTGATGCCGTACTCGCGCGCCAGGGCGGTGAAGTAGTCGGTCTCCTCGACGGTGGCGATCATGGGCGCCATGACCCACAGGTCCGCCGGGCCGGCCTCGGTGTGCCGGGTCGCGGCATCCGCCTCGGCCAGCGCCGTGAGCTGCTCGCGCAGGATGTCCTCGCTCGCGCGCAGCGCGCGGATGCCGCGCAGGCCCAGTGCCGGGTTCTCCTCGTGCGCGTCGTTGAGGAACGCGAGCGGCTTGTCGGCACCGGCGTCGAGGACCCGCACGACGACCTTCTGGCCGGGGAACGCCGACAGCAGCTTCGTGTACGACTCGCGCTGCTGTTCGACCGTCGGCGCGTGGGTGGAGCTCAGGAACAGGAACTCCGTGCGGAACAGGCCGACGCCCTCGGCGCCGAGGGCGACCGCCTCCTCCGCGCCCTCGGGCTTGCCGAGGTTCGCGAGCAGCGGGATGGCCGTTCCGTCGGCGAGCGCACCCGGAGTGATGGGGGCGGATGCCTGCGCAGCCCGCGCGTCGGCGCGGTTCTGGGCCCGCTCGAGCTCGGCGGCGGTCGGCTCGGTCGTCACGACGCCGGCGGCGGCATCCACGATCACCGTCTCGCCGTCGGCGAGGTCTTTCGCGGCCGCGGCGCCGACGACGGCGACGATCGACTTCTCGCGCGCGAGGATCGCCGTGTGCGACGTGGGACCGCCCTCGGTCGTGACGAGCGCGAGGACCTTGTCGAGGTCGAGCAGCGCCGTGTCGGCCGGGGCGAGATCCTTCGCGACGAGCACGAACGGATGCCCGGGGTCCGGCACGCCGGGCGCCGCCACGCCGCGCAGCCGCGCGATGACGCGCTGTGCGACGTCGTCGAGGTCGGCGGCGCGCTCGCCGAGGTAGCCGCCGAGGGCGACGAGCTGGTCGCGGAACGACGCGAACGCGTCGAACACGGCGAACTCCGCCGACTTGCCCTGGGCGATGCGGTCGTCGACCTCCTGCTCCAGGGTGGGATCCTCGGCCATCATCGCCTGGGCTTCGAGCACATCCTGGGCCGCGCCCCCGGCCTGCGCGCCCCGCTGTTCCAGCTCGCGCGCGACGGCGCCGACGGCCTCGCGCACGCGCGCCGTCTCCTCGCCGATGCTCAGCGTGCTCGGCCCGTCGCCGGGCGTCGGCAGCGGCTCTGACATCCGGGCGACGGGACCCTGGGCGACGCCCAGTCCGATGCCCACACCACGCAATTCCGCCATGGCCTACTCCGCGTCGTGATCGGTCGAGAGAAGCTCGGCCAGCGTGTCGAGGGCGGCTTCCGCCCCGTCGCCGTCGGCCGTCAGCGTGACGTAGTCGCCCTGCTCGACGCCGAGCGCGATGACGCCGAGGATGCTCGCCGCGTTCACCGGCGAGCCCGAGTCCTTCGCGATGGTGATCGGGATGCCGGCATCCTTCGCCGCCTGCGCGAAGAGCTTCGCGGGACGAGCGTGCAGGCCGTGCGATGATCCGATCCGCACCGTGCGGGAGATGGGGGCCATGTCGTTTCCTCTCAGTCGGTCCAGCGTGTTGTGTCGTACGAGCCAGTGGGGCGTATCACGAAGTGGTGCCGCCCGGGGCCTCGGGGATCTCCCCGGAGCCTCCGACCGCGTCGCGGACGAGTTGAAGCGTCCGCGTCCCGTCCAGATCGTTGAAGATGTCGGACGGGAGCAGCACCACCGTCGTCCCCCGGATCGCGGCATCCCGCTCGATGCGCTCGAGCGCGTGTGCGAGATGCGGACCCACCAGGACGACGTCGGCGGCATCGAGGTCGATGGGCAGCGACTGCTCGGTGCCGGCGAAGGCGGAGTAGGCGAGGCCGTTCTCGTGCGCGGCGTGACGCACACGCTGCGCGACGAACGTGCTGGACGCACCTGCACCGCAGACCACGAGGATCCTCATCGACCCGCCTCTCTGTGTTGGCCATTCTTGTGAAAACCCTGGGAGCCGACAACCACGTTCGTTTCCGCCCCTGCGGAAGGCGCCCGGGTGTCGGGCCGACAGGGGGCGCCTGCGTGGAAGACTGGATTCGCGCGTCGGACGGCGGCGCGCGACGCGGAGGATCCGGTGACGAGAGCGAGACAGGACCGCCTGCTCGGTCTGCTCGCGCGCGACGGAGACTGGGCCACGGCGGCGACCCTCGCCGACGCTCTGGGCGTGACGCCCCGCAGCATCCGCTCGTACGTGACCGCCGTCAACGCGCGGGTCGCGACGGGAATCGCGATCGAGTCGGGGCCGCAGGGCTATCGAGCGGGGCCCGACGCCTCCGCGGCGCTGCGGTCGAACGGGTCGATGGATGCCTCGACCCCGCGCGATCGGCTGCACCTGCTCGTGCGCGCCCTGCTCGACTCGCCCGACGGCGTCGACGTCTTCGAGACGGCCGACTCGCTGCATGTCTCGTCGGCGACGCTCGACGCCGACCTCGCGCGCGTGCGGGGGCTCCTGGGCGGCACGGAGCTCACGCTCGAGCGCTCGGCCTCGCGCGCGCGGCTGCGCGGCACCGAGATGGCGCAGCGGCGCCTGCTGAGCAGGCTCGCGCACGACGAGATGGACGCGGGCTCGTTCGACCTCGAGGCGCTGCGCCGCACGCTCGGAGATGCGTCGGTCGGCGCGCGCGCCTTCGGGCCGTTCAAGACCGAGCTCGCCGCCGAGCTCGGTGCTCTCGGCTACTTCGTCAACGAGTACGGCATCGCCGACGTCGTCATGCACATCGCGATCGCGGCGGACCGCGTCGCGCAGCACCGCGCCCTCGACGCCGACGCGGGCGAGGCCTCGCCCGCGAACGCCGAAGTGGCCGCGATCCTGAGGAGGCTCGTCGGGCGCGACCTCGGCGTCGAGCTCGGATCGGCCGAGCTGCAGCACCTCGCGTCGCTCGTGCTGACCCGCGTCGTCGCGCCCGGCGCCACCGCGCCCAAGATGCACGTGCGCGAGCGCCTCGACCCCGAGGTCGAGGGAGCCGTCCGCGACATCGTCGCGGAGGCGGCATCCGAATTCCTCGTCGACATCGTGCACGACGACTTCATCCTGCGACTCGCCCTGCACGTCCAGAACCTGCGCCTGCGCGCCCGCGAGCAGGCGTGGTCGCGCAACCCGCTCACGCGGTCGCTCAAGTCGACGTATCCGATGATCTTCGAGGTCGCCGTCTTCATCGCGAACGGGCTGCACGAGCGGCTCGGCATCCCGCTCCTGGACGATGAGATCGCGTACATCGCGATGCACGTCGGCGGGCGCCTCGAGCGCAGCCGCCGCGCCGACCAGCTGCTGACCGCGACGATCGTGTGCCCCGGCTACTACGAGCTGCACGAGCTGCTGCGCTCGTCCGTCGACCGGTCACTGGGGCAGGCGATCGAGGTCACGGGCGTCGAGACGCGCGTCGACCCCGACTGGTCCTCGATCGACACCGACCTCGTGCTCACGACGATCGACCCGGGAGCAGCCGTGCCGGGCGACCGGATCGTGCGCATCCAGCCCTTCCTGACCGACGGCGACATCGAGCGCGTGCAGGCGGCGGCCGGACGCATCCGCCGCGGGCGACGCCTCGCCCGCCTGCGCGCCGAGCTCGAGCGGTACTTCGAGCCCTCCGCCTTCGTGCGGGGGCTGGATGCCTCGGGCGAGGACGACATCATCCGGCGTCTCGGCTCGATGCTCGTCGAGCGCGGCGTGATCGACGACGACTACGTCGAGCGCGCCATCCAGCGCGAGCACCTGTCGTCGACGGCATTCACCGACGCGCTCGCCGTGCCGCACGCGCTCGGGATGACCGCGACGCGCACGGCCATCGCCGTCGGCATCGCCGACCCGTCGATCCCGTGGGGCGAGGGCCGCGTGCAGGTCGTCGCGCTCGTCGCGTTCTCGGAGACCGACCGCGAGGCCTTCCAGACGGTGTTCGAGCAGCTCGTCGAGGTCTTCTCCGAGCGCGAGAGCGTGCAGCGCATCGTACGCCGCGGCACCGACTTCGCGGCGTTCCTCGACGAGCTCGTCGCCGTCGTCGACGGCTGAGCCCGCCGCCGTCGTGACGGCTGAGCCCGCCGCAGCGCGACTTGGCCCGTCGCAGCGCGGCTTGGTCTCGAGTCGGCCCTTGTTCTTCGGGTTTGGGGCGCATTCGAGTGACGACAGGCTGTGTGCTCGGCGTGTCGTCAACGATTCGCGCCCCGAACACCCGGGATTGCACTCACGCCGGACCCGAGGAGGCGTGGGGGCCGTGACGGGGACTGATTCCGTTCGGGGCGCGCGGGGTGCGCGACGCGCCGCACGCGCGGGCGTGTCGTCAACGATTCGCGCCCCGAGCGCTCAGGTCACTGCGGAGGACGGATGCCGAACGCAGCGAGCCGTTCGCCGAGAGTCGCCGCCGTCTTGATGTCGGACCATCCCCACCTGACGAGCGGCAGACCCGTCGTGCCGCGGATCCAGTCCTCACGCTGCTTCTCGCGGTCGAACACTTCGTCGGGAGTTCTGTCCACCAGGATGCGACCGTCCTCATACTTGATCCGACCGTCGAACTCTCCCCACGCTGGCACGTCCTCGATTCCCAGGTCGACCCGATAATCGGTCCCGCGCGGCGCAGCGACGGGAACTTGCAGGCGCAACCGGCGGAAGCCGAGCTCGACCAGTCGTATCCTGCTCACCGACTCGCCCGGGCGCTCGGCGCGTCCATCGGCGAAGCCGAGCACACGCTTGGCGCGCGACTGTCCGTGGGCGCTCCGCCGCACGATCGTGAGCATGTCGTCGGCGAGTTGAGCAGCACGATCGGCGTCATATTCGGCCCGATCGTTGACGCACGCCCGCCGGAGGAGGGCATCCGCGACCGTCACCGCCTGCTCGAAACTCGCGGTTCGTGCCATGTCGGCCACCGTACGGGTCAGCGCCGTGCACTGAAGGCCGTCGATGACCAGGATCTCGTCGGACGCAACTTCGCCGCGGTGCCGGACGACACCGGCGGCCGCTCCCGGCCGGCTGATGTCGAGGATCACGTGCACTCGGTGGGGATCGGGCGCGAAGAGCGGCGCCTCCTGGATCGCCGCCGCCGTCTCGTGCGCGAACAGCGGCGGAGTCGCTGAGACCGCGGCGAGCGCACGAGCACGGGTTACCACCCGCTCCTCGGGAGTCGCGTTCGACCACGACTCTGCGAGCGTGAAGATCCCGGGTCGCAGCCGTTTCAGGAGCCCGCTCTCCGTGCACGCGAGAATTTCGGCGGATGCCAGTCCCGAGGCCACGAGTTCGGTGCGGGTGTACAGCGGCAGCTGATCCATATCCCCACGGTGCGCCACTGCGCCGTCGGGCATCCTGCGCGGGGCGTTTCATGTGGATGCCGCCGTGCCGGTGCTAACTGGGGAGGAGCAGTGCGAGCGGGTTCGGGGCGCAACTCAGAGCCGACACGCCGGGGCCGACGGTGTGGCGGAGACGGATGGCGCCCCAAACCCGGGGCAGGCACGGGCGGCGGGCCGAGGAGGACGGGAAGTGCCCCCAACCAGCGCTGACCCGTGTGCGCGGTGCGGCGCAGCGGGTTTGGGGCGCGTCCCGGAGTCGACACGCCGGGGCCGACGGTGTGGCGGAGACGGATGGCGCCCCAAACCCGGGGCAGGCACGGGCGGCGGGCCGAGGAGGACGGGAAGTGCCCCCAACCAGCGCTGACCCGTGTGCGCGGTGCGGCGCAGCGGGTTTGGGGCGCGTCCCGGAGTCGACACGCCGGGGCCGACGGTGTGGCGGAGACGGATGGCGCCCCAAACCCGGGGCAGGCACGGGCGGCGGGCCGAGGAGGACGGGAAGTGCCCCCAACCAGCGCTGACCCGTGTGCGCGGTGCGGCGCAGCGGGTTTGGGGCGCGTCCCGGAGTCGACACGCCGGGGCCGACGGTGTGGCGGAGACGGATGGCGCCCCAAACCCGGGGCAGGCACGGGCGGCGGGCCGAGGAGGACGGGAAGTGCCCCCAACCAGCGCTGACCCGTGTGCGCGGTGCGGCGCAGCGGGTTTGGGGCGCGTCCCGGAGTCGACACGCCGGGGCCGACGGTGTGGCGGAGACGGATGGCGCCCCAAACCCGGGGCAGGCACGGGCGGCGGGCCGAGGAGGACGGGAAGTGCCCCCAACCAGCGCTGACCCGTGTGCGCGGTGCGGCGCAGCGGGTTTGGGGCGCGTCCCGGAGTCGACACGCCGGGGCCGACGGTGTGGCGGAGACGGATGGCGCCCCAAACCCGGGGCAGGCACGGGCGGCGGGCCGAGGAGGACGGGAAGTGCCCCCAACCAGCGCTGACCCGTGTGCCGCGGTGCGGCGCAGCGGGTTTGGGGCGCGTCCCGGAGCCGACACGCCGGGGCTGACGGCGTGGCGCCGACGATCGGCGCCCCAAACCCGGAAATACGCCGGGGACGGATGGTGCCCCGAACCGCGGGGAGTACGCCGCAGGGGAGGGATGCCGGGGTGCGGGCCTATCCGCGGGCGAGGCGCTCGCGCAGGCCGAGGCGCACGGCGGGCCACTCCTGCGGGAGGATCGAGAACACGACGGTGTCGCGGAGCGTGCCGTCGGGGCCGAGCCGGTGGTTGCGCAGCACGCCGTCCTGCTTGGCCCCGAGGCGGGCGATCGCGGCGCGCGATTGGCGGTTGTGCCAGTGCGTGCGCAGCTCCACGGCGATCGCGGCGCACGCGTCGAACGCGTGGGCGAGGAGCAGGAGCTTCGCCGCCGTGTTGACCTCGGTGCGCTGCGCCGTCGGCGAGAGCCACGTGTGACCGATCTCGACGTGGCGGTTGGCCTGGTCGATGTTGCAGAACGTCGTCATGCCGACTGCACGGCCGGTCGCCAGGCGCCGCACGACCCACGCGTTCATGTGGCCCTCGGCCTGCCACCTCAAGCGCCGGGCGATCTCGCCGGGGATCTCGTCGCGCGTCGGCGCCGTCGTGTACCAGGCGTACTCGAGCCCCTCCGTGGCGTCGCCGAGGTCCTCGGCGTGGTCGGCGGAGAGCGGCTCGAGCCGCACCCAGTCGTTCTCGAGCGTGATCGGTTCGGTCAGCAGCACGCCGTCGAGCCTATTGCGCGGCGAGCAGCTCCCGTGCGCCCGCCGCGAGCTTCTCGATCCGATGGCGCGCGTCGTCGGCCGAGTCGCCGCGCACGTCGAGGTAGAGCTTGAGCTTGGGCTCGGTGCCGCTCGGCCGCACGACGACGCGCGATCCGCCCTGGAGCCACATCCGCAGCACGTCGCCGGGCGGCAGGTCGTCGAAGCCCTCGAGGAGGTCGTCGATGCGCTCGACGCCGACGTCGCCGATGCTCGTCGGAGGCTGCTCGCGCAGCGCCGCCATGATCCGGCCGATGACGGAGAGGTCGTCGACGCGCACCGAGATCTGGTCGCTCGCGAAGTACCCGAACGTCTCATCGAACTCGTGGAGGAGGTCGGCGAGCGAGGCGCCCCGGCCGCGGGCCTCGGCGATCATGCCGAGCATCGCGACGGCGGCCGAGATGCCGTCCTTGTCGCGCACCGTGTCGGGGTTCACGAGGTAGCCGAGCGCCTCCTCGAAACCGAACACCATCCCGGGTGCCCGCGAGATCCACTTGAAGCCGGTGAGCGTCGCGTGGAAGTCGAGCCCGTAGTGCTCGGCGACGGTCTGCAGGCCGGGCGACGACACGAGCGAGCAGGCGAGGGATGCCCCGGGTGCGGCATCCTGTCCCTGAGCCTGTCGAAGGGTCGATGCCAGACGTGCCGCGCGCCAGCCCAGCAGCAGGCCGATCTGGTTGCCGGTGAGCCGGCGCCACCCGCCCTCGACGGCGTCGTCGGGAAGCGCGACGGCGAGCCGGTCGGCGTCGGGGTCGTTGGCGATGACGAGCTCCGCCCCGGCCTCGCGGGCCGTCTGGAACGCGAGGTCCATCGCGCCCGGCTCCTCCGGGTTGGGGAACGACACCGTCGGGAACGCGCCATCGGGCTCGATCTGCTCCTCGACGAGCGTCGGGGCCGGATAGCCCGCCTCGTCGAGGATGCGCGACAGCGTCTCCCACCCCACACCGTGCATCGCCGTGTAGACCCAGCGCAGCCCTTCGGCGCCTGCGGGCGCGGGCGCGACGGCTGCCGTCTCCGTCACGTAGGCGTCGACGAGCGTCTCGGGGGCGGTCTCGTACCCGAGCGAGCGGGGGAGGGCCGCGGCGTCGCCCGCATCGGCGACGCGCTGGATGTGCGCCGCGATCTCGGCGTCGGCGGGCGAGACGATCTGCGCCCCGTCGTCGGAGCCGCCGAGGTAGACCTTGTACCCGTTGTCGTTCGGGGGATTGTGGCTCGCCGTCACCATGACGCCCGCGTCGGCGCCGAGGTGCCGCACGGCGAACGCGAGGACGGGCGTGGGCAGCAGGCGCGGCAGGAGGATCGCGCGCAGACCCGCGCCGGCGAACAGCTCGGCGGAGTCCTTCGCGAAGACGCGGGAGTTGCGCCGCCCGTCGTAGCCGATCACCACGAGCGGCCGCTCGCCGAGCTCGGCGGAGTCGCCGGCCTTCTCGAGCAGGTACGCGGCAAGGCCCGCCGCGGCCTGCGCGACGAGCACGCGGTTCATCCGGTTGCTTCCGGCGCCCAGCTCGCCGCGGAGTCCCGCCGTGCCGAACGCCAGCCGCGCCGCGAACCTGTCCTCCAGGTCTTCGGCGGCCGCGGCATCCCCCTCCTCCGCACGGGCGAGCAGGTCCTCGAGCTCTTCGCGCGTTTGGGGATCGGGATCCTGCGCGAGCCACGCGCGGGCGCTGTCGGCGGCGCTCACAGGGCGCCGATCACGCGGGCGAGCAGCGACGAGATGACGGGACCGGCCTGACGTCCGGCCTCCATGACCTCCTCGTGGCTGAGCGGGGTGGTCTGGATGCCCGCCGCCATGTTGGTCACGAGCGTGAAGCCGAGGATCTCCATCTTCGACTGCCGTGCGGCGATCGCCTCCAGCGCGGTCGACATGCCGACCATGTGGCCGCCGATGGTCTTGGCCATCTGCACCTCGGCCGGCGTCTCGTACTGGGGCCCCGTGAACTGGCAGTAGACGCCCTCGTCGAGGCTCGGATCGATCGACCGGGCGAGATCGCGCAAGCGCAGCGAGTAGAGGTCGGTCAGGTCGATGAACGTGGCACCCTCGAGCGGGGTCGCCGCCGTCAGGTTGATGTGATCGCTGATGAGCACGGGGATGCCCGGCTTCCAGGTGCGCTTGATCCCGCCCGCGCCGTTGGTCAGCACCATCGTGCGGGCGCCCGTCGCCGCCGCGGTGCGCACGCTGTGCACGACGCGGCGCACGCCGTGGCCCTCGTAGAAGTGCGTGCGCGCGCCGATCACGAGCACGCGCTTGCCGCGGGGGGTCAGGATGCTGCGGAGCGTGCCCACGTGCCCCTCGAGGGCGGGCTTGCCGAAGCCGGTGACGTCGGTGGCGGGGAAGGTCGCGGTCGGCTCTCCGATGAGCTCGGCTGCTCCTGCCCACCCGCTGCCGAGGGTGAGGGCGATGTCGTGATGCTCGACGCCAGTGATGCGTGCGATGTCGTCGGCGGCCTGGGCGGCGATCGCGAACGGGTCGGCGGCGGGGTCGTCGAACGGGTTGGTCATGTCGGACATGGACCCCACTCTAGGGAGCGGCCGTTCCCGGGGGCCAGACATCCGAAGAGCGGCGGGATGCGGCATCCCTCGCCTCCCAGGGTGGCGCGTGCCGCGGAACCCTCTCGCGCACTGGGAGAATGGGCGTCATGTCTGTGAGCTTCGAAGTCACCCAGAGCGTCGCGATCATCGGCGGCGGACCCGGCGGCTACGAGGCGGCGCTCGCCGCTGCCCAGCTCGGAGCCGAGGTGACACTCGTCGAGCGCGCCGGAGTCGGCGGCTCGGCCGTCATCACCGACGTCGTGCCCTCGAAGTCGCTCATCGCGACCGCCGACGCGGCCGTCGCGATCGCCGGGGCGAGCGACCTCGGTGTGCAGCTGTTCGCGAAGGGCAAGGACGGCAAGCCGCTCAAGCCCGAGATCGCCATCAACCTCACCGCCGTCAACAAGCGGCTGCTCACGCTTGCGCGGCAGCAGTCCGACGACATGCGCGCGTCGCTCGTCGAGGCGGGCGTGCGCATCATCTCGGGTCACGGGCGGCTGGAGGGCGACAGCGCGGTCATCGTGTCGACGGGCCCCGGCGGCACCGACTTCGACCGCATCGAGGCCGACACCCTCGTCGTCTCGGTGGGCGCCTCACCGCGCGAGCTCGCCAGCGCCAAGCCCGACGGCGAGCGCATCCTCACGTGGACGCAGCTCTACGACATGCCCTCCCTGCCCGAGCACCTCATCGTCGTCGGGTCGGGCGTCACGGGCGCCGAGTTCGCGGGCGCGTACATGAACCTCGGCGCGAAGGTGACGCTCGTCTCGAGCCGCGACCAGGTGCTCCCGGGTGAGGACGCGGATGCCGCGGCCGTGCTCGAGAAGGTGTTCAAGCGCGGCGGCATGACCCTCCTGTCGAAGTCGCGCGCCGAGAAGGTCGAGCGCGTCGGCGACGGCGTCGTCGTGACGCTGTCGGACGGCCGCACGGTCGAGGGAAGTCACTGCCTCATGGCGGTCGGATCGATCCCCAACACCAAGGGCATCGGGCTGGAGGAGGCCGGCATCCAGATGACCGACTCGGGCCACATCCAGGTCAACCGCGTCGCGCGCACGTCGGTGCCGAACATCTACGCCGCCGGCGATTGCACGACCTTCATCCCGCTCGCCTCCGTCGCGGCGATGCAGGGCCGCACGGCCGTCTTCCACGCCCTCGGCGACGTCGTGATCCCGCTGGAGCGCCGCCGCATCGCGTCGAACATCTTCACGGCGCCCGAGATCGCGACAGTCGGCTGGCAGGAGAAGGACATCGCCGACGGCCTCATCCAGGGCGTCGTGCACAAGCTCCCGCTCGCCGCGAACCCCCGCGCCAAGATGATGGGCATCAAGGACGGCTTCGTGAAGCTGATCGCCCGGCAGGGCTCGGGCAGCGTCATCGGCGGCGTCATCGTGGGGCCGCGCGCGTCGGAGCTCATCTACCCCATCGCGATCGCGATCGAGCGCCGCCTCACCGTCGACCAGCTGTCGCGGGTCTTCGCGGTCTACCCGTCGCTGTCGGGCACGATCACCGACTCGGCGCGCGCCATGCACGTCGTGGATCACACGATCTACGGCGCCTGAGCTGCTCGATCCGGGATGCCGCGGGGCGCGGCATCCCGGAGCCCTCCCGCGCCCGTCTGCGCGTCGATAGCCCGTGCTCTCGCCGAGCGCCCGTGTTTCGCGGCGCGCGGAGCGGGGGCTTTCGGCGAGAGCACGGGCTAAGGACACCCAGGACGTCCGAGCCCGTCGCCGCGAACCGACGACGAGCGGGTGGGGTCGCCGGCGTCAGGAGATGGTGAGGAGCTGGTGTCCGGCCGAGACCGTCGCACCGGGGTCGGCGTTGATCGCGCCGATCGTGCCGTCCTTGTGAGCCTGGATCGGCTGCTCCATCTTCATGGCCTCGAGCACGACGACGAGGTCGCCCTTGACGACCTGCTGGCCCTCCTCGACGGCGACCTTGACGATCGTCGCCTGCATGGGGGCCTTGACGGCGTCCCCGGATGCCCCGGCCACGACCGTCTGCGCGTGCGACCGGCGCGACGGGGGCACGGCCGCAGGCCGGCCGGCCGCGACGGGCGCCGCGACGATGCGGTCGGGGAGGCTCACCTCGAGGCGCTTGCCTGCGACCTCGACGACGACCGTGTGGCGGTTGGCGTCGGGTACGGCGTCGCCCAGCTCGCCGTCCCACGGCGGGATGTCGTTGACGAACTCGGTCTCGATCCAGCGCGTGTACACGCCGAAGCCGCCGTCCTCCGCCGTGAAGGCGGGGTCGCGCACGACCTTGCGGTGGAACGGCAGGACGGTCGGCAGGCCGCCCACCTCGAACTCGTCGAGCGCGCGGCGCGAGCGCTCGAGCGCCTCTTCGCGGTCGCGTCCCGTGACGATGATCTTGCCGAGCAGCGAGTCGAAGGCGCCGCTCACGCTGTCGCCGGCCGTGACGCCGGAGTCGAGGCGGATGCCGGGACCGCCGAACGTCTTGAAGACCTTGATCGGTCCGGGCTGGGGCAGGAAGCCCCGACCGGGGTCTTCCCCGTTGATGCGGAACTCGATCGAGTGCCCGTCGGGGGCGGGGTCGTCGTAGCCGATCGCCTCGCCCTCGGCGAGACGGAACTGCTCGCGGACGAGGTCGATGCCCGTCACCTCCTCGGAGACGGGGTGCTCGACCTGGAGGCGCGTGTTGACCTCGAGGAACGAGATCGTGCCGTCGGCGCCGATGAGGAACTCGCACGTGCCCGCGCCGACGTAGCCGACCTCTTTGAGGATCGCCTTCGACGCCGAGTACAGGGTCTCGTTCTGCTCGTCGGTCAAGAACGGCGCCGGCGCCTCCTCGACGAGCTTCTGGTGACGGCGCTGCAGCGAGCAGTCGCGGGTCGAGATGACCACGACGTTGCCCTCGGCATCCGCGAGGCACTGCGTCTCGACGTGGCGCGGCTTGTCGAGGTACTTCTCGACGAAGCACTCGCCGCGGCCGAAGGCCGTGATGGCCTCGCGGGTCGCCGACTCGAAGAGCTCGGGAACCTCGTCGATCGTGCGCGCGACCTTGAGGCCGCGTCCGCCGCCGCCGTAGGCCGCCTTGATCGCGATGGGCAGGCCCACGCGCTCGGCGAAGTCGACGACCTCGTCGGCGCCGCTGACCGGACCGGGTGTGCCGGGGGCGAGGGGTGCGCCGACCTTCTCGGCGACGTGGCGGGCGGTGACCTTGTCGCCGAGCGCTTCGATCGCCTCGGGCGAGGGGCCGATCCAGACCAGACCCGCGGCGATGACCGCGCGGGCGAAGTCGGCGTTCTCGGCGAGGAAGCCGTAGCCGGGGTGCACAGCGTCGGCGCCGGACCGGCGCGCGATCGACAGGATCTTGTCGATCGAGAGGTACGTCTCGGCGCTCGTGGAGCCCCCGAGGGCATAGGCCTCGTCGGCGAGGCGGGCGTGCAGGGCGTCGCGGTCCTGATCGGCGTACACGGCGACCGAGGCTTTGCCCGAGTCGCGCGCCGCCCGGATGACACGTACTGCGATCTCCCCGCGGTTGGCAACGAGCACCTTGGCGATCTTGGGCATGGTTGTCAGCCTACCGATGGGGTCCCTCGCGTTTTTGGGTGCCTCGCACAAGAAACGCCGGACGGCGTGTGCGGGAGTCTACGAGCGGCTCCACAGCGTCGGCCAGTCCACTCCGAGCTCGCGCACGAGCCGGCGGAGGGTCGAGAGCGACATCCCGACGACCGTCGACGGGTCTCCCTCGACGCGCTCGATGAACGGACCGCCGAGGCTGTCGATCGTGAACGCGCCCGCGACGTGCAGCGGCTCGCCCGAGGCGACGTACGCCGCGATCTCGGCATCCGTCACGTCCGCCGCGAACGAGACGGATGCCTGGGCGACGGCGTGCGCCTCGACCGGCTCGGCTCCCGGGCGCAGCCGGTAGACGGCATGACCCGAGTGCAGCACTCCGGTCCGTCCGCGCATCGTCATCCAGCGGGCCGTCGCCGCGTCGGCCGTGTACGGCTTGCCGAGCACCTCTCCGTCGAGCTCGAACATCGAGTCGCCGCCGATGACGACCCCGTCGAAGTCGGGGTCGTCCTCCGAGGCTCGGGCGGCGACGTCGGCGGCCTTGCGCCGCGCCAGGAGCAGCACGTGCTCGTCGGGCGCGAGGGTGCGGCCCTCGGCGGCTTCGACGGCGGCGACCACGGCCTCCTCGTCGACGTCGGGGGAGGCCGTCTGCGGCTCGACTCCCGCCTGCCGCAGCAGCATGAGCCGGGCGGGCGACGTCGAGGCCAGGAGCACGCGCATGGCTCCACGCTAGCCGCCCGTCCCGCACCTCGGCTGGCTGTGACTCCGACGTCGGGCGAGGAGCGGATTCCCGCGGCTCGTCCGGGCGCCACGTCACACCCAGCCGAGATCCGGGACGCCTCGCCGCGTGTTGTGCGAGGCTCGGGGGATGGACGAGCGGCTCATCGACCTCGACGTCACAGGCGTCGCGCACGGCGGCGTCTTCGTCGGACGCCATGAGGGGCGCGTCGTGTTCGTCCCCGACGCGATCCCCGGCGAGCGCGTGCGGGTGCGCCTCACCGACACCGGCAAGGGCTCGTTCTGGCGCGGCGAGGTCCTCGAGATCCTGGATGCCTCGCCCCACCGTCGCCCGCACGTCTGGCGTCATGCCGACGTCGACACGCCGCCCGAGGACCGCCCCGGCGGGGCGGACTTCGGCCATATCGAGCTCGCCCACCAGCGGGCGCTCAAGCTGCAGGTCGCACGGGACGCCCTCGAGCGCATCGGGCGGCTCGACCTCCCGATCGCGATCGAGCCCGCGTCCGGCGACGGCGAAGCCCCGGCGGAGACCCCCGACGGCACCGGGTGGCGCACGCGGGTGAGCCTTCACGTCGACGCCGACGGCCGCGTCGGGCCCTACGCGGCGCGCAGTCACCGCGTCATCCCCGTGGAGGACCATCCCCTCGCGACGCCGGCCGTCGCCCGGGCAGCCCTGCAGCTCGCGGCGGGGAAGCCGGGCCGCATCGACCTCGTGCAGCCCGCGGACGGCCGCGTGCGCGTCATCCCCCGTCCCGAGGCCGAGCGCCCCCGGCGATCCGGACCGCGCCGCGGCGGCGCGCGGCCGGCGAAGCCGACGGTCCCCGTGAAGAACGACCCGGCCCGGGAGACGGTCACCGAGCGCGCCTCCGGCCGCGACTTCCGCGTCGATGCGGGCGGCTTCTGGCAGGTGCACCGGCTCGCCGCCGACTCGCTCGCGTCGGCGGTCGCCTCCCGGCTGCAGGGCGCCGTGGACCCCGACGCGTGGCACCTCGACCTCTACGGCGGCGTCGGCCTGTTCGCGGCGACGCTGGGAGACCTCGGCGGGCCCGGCACGCGCGTCACGACGGTCGAGTCCGATCCGCGAGCGACGGAGCACGCCGGGCAGAACCTCGTCGAATGGGTCGGCGCACGCGCCGAGACGGCGCGCGTCGACCGCTGGCTCGCGCGGCTGCGGGACGAGGCATCCCTCGCCCAGCGCGAGCGGCTGTCCCGCGGCGTCGTCGTCCTCGACCCGCCCCGATCCGGCGCGGGCCGGGACGTGGTCGAGGGCGTTGCGGCCCTCGGTCCGGCGACGATCGTGTACGTCGCATGCGATCCCGTCGCGCTCGCGCGCGACCTCGCGACCTTCCGGGCCCTCGGATACGAGGCCGGCGGCGTCACCGCTTTCGACCTGTTCCCCAACTCGCACCATGTCGAGGCGGTGACCACCCTCACCCGCGTGGGCGAGCCGCGCTAGCCTTGGGCCCATGACCCGCGTGGCCCTCATCGACGACCACGAGTCTGTGCGACTCGGCCTGGAAGCCGCATTCGCCCGCGGCGGCAGCGAAGCCGTCGTCTTCTCCGGCAGCAACGTCACGGAGTACCTCGATTGGCGCTCCTTCAGCGCCGCGCCTCCGGCCGACGTCGTCGTGCTCGACCTCACGCTCGGCGACGGCACGACGGTGACCGAGAACGTCCGGCGACTGACCTCCGACGGATCGAGCGTCATCATCCACAGCGTCGCCGACCGGCCCGCGGCCGTGCGCGAGGCGCTCGCCGCCGGTGCGGCCGGTGTCGTGAGCAAGTCGTCGCCGATCGGCGACGTCATGGCGGCGATCCGCACCGTCGCCCGAGGCGAGCCGCTCAACAACGTCGAGTGGGCGAGCGCCGTCGAGGGCGACCGCGAGTTCGCCGACGCGCAGCTGTCGACGCGCGAGCGCGAGGTGCTGCGCCTGTATGCCGCGGGCCTCCCGCTCAAGGTCGTCGCCGACCGGCTGGGGGTCGCGTACTCGACCGCGAAGGAGAACATCACGCGCGTGCGCGTCAAGTACGTCGAGGTGGGCCGGCCCGCCCCCACCAAGGTCGACCTCCTCCGTCGTGCGATGGAGGACGGCATCCTGTCCGAGACATCGGGAGGCAGCGCGGGTGACGACTGACTCCACGGGAGCGGTTCTCGAAGACGCCTGGGGGCACATCCCGCAGACGCGTGAGACGACCGCAGGACTCGGGTCGTTCACGCGCCGGCGCATCGAGCGGGCCATCGGCCTGGCCGCGGGGCTCGGATGCCTCATCCTGGGCGCGCAGGCGTTCATCGTCTCGTTCGTCCCCGCCGGCGAGTCCCTCCAGTGGCACGAGATCCTCATGGTCGCGACGTTCGGCCCGCTGGCGCTCATGATCATCGCGTGCGGCGTCGGCCGCGGAGTGCGCGCGTTCGCGGGACTCTTCGCCGTCGCCTACCTCGCAGCACTCATCGTGTGGCCGATAGCGACGTACGGAGCCGAGACCGACCCGCAGACCGAGCCCTGGATCTGGTATCTCGTCAACGTCGCGACGGTCGCCGGCGTGCTCGCCTTCCCGTTCGTGCTGCAGATCGCGTGGACGGCGCTCGTCCCGCTCGTCTTCGGCATCGTCCGCCTGACCCAGGGCGGCTTCGCGAGCGACTTCTGGATCCCGGTCTCGCTCGACGTCTCGTTCGCCCTCATCCTCGGCTTCATCCTCCTCACTCTCGCGTGGGTGTTCCGCTCGGTCGCCGCGAACGTCGACGAGACCCGCGTCCGCGCCGTCGAGTCGTACGCGTCGGCAGCGGCCGCCGACGCCGCCGAGGAGGAGCGCATCGCCGTCGCGGCGCTCATGCACGACAGCGTGCTGGCCGCCCTCATCGCGGGGGAGCGTGCGCAGACGCCCCGTGAGAGCACCCTCGCGGCCGCCATGGCACGCGAGGCGCTGACGCGGCTCGCGAACACGGAGCAGGATCCGGAAGAGGGCAGCGACGAGCCGCGGGATGCCGCCTCCATCGCCGACGAGATCGAGCGCTCCGCCGGGGAGCTGGGCGTCGAGATCCGCGCCGAACGCGTCATCCTCGGCGAGCATCCGGCCGTGCCGGGCCGCGTCGCGCGTGCGCTGATCCTCGCCGCGATGCAGGCGATCACGAACGCCGTCGAGCACGCGGACGGCGAGGGCCTCGCCGTCGCCGTGCGCGCCGTGCCCGACCCTGTGCGCATGCGCATCGACGTGCACGACACGGGGGGCGGGTTCGCCCTCGAGGACGTCCCCGACGACCGGCTCGGCATCCGCGCATCGATCATCGCGCGCGTGGCCGCCGTGGGCGGCACCGCCGCCATCACGTCGGGTGATCGCGGCACCACGGTGCGGCTGGAGTGGCGGGAGGCGGAGGCATGATCAGCGTCCGGACGGTCCTGGTCACGCTCGGCGTCGCGTTCACCGCCTACCTCGCAGCCCGCGGTCTGTGGTGGACGGCTCCCGTCCCCTACCCGCTCGTCGTCGTCCTGGCCCTGAGCCTCTACCTCGTCACGACGTGGCTCTGCATCTTCTGGGAGCCGCGCACCGCCCCGCCCGTCCCGCCCTCGGAGGAACTCGCTCCCGCCATCGGCGTGCACGGCCCGCGCAAGCTTCCCGTCTGGGCGTGCGTGCTGGCGCTCACGTCGGCCGTTCTCGTGCCCAGCAGCATCTCGATCGGGGTCGGAGCCGGCTCCCGGGACGCCGGCTTCGCGACGTGGTACCTCGGCGGCATCGGCGCGCTCATGACGATCGTCATGGTGCGGCGGCGCGCCTGGGTCGCCTGGTCGGGGATCGTCGCGCTCGGCATCGCGTCGATGGCGTGGCTGGGTCCGCTCGCGGCCCTCGGACTGGGACTGGTCGGCTCCATCGTGTGGGTCGCGGTCGCGCAGCTCCTCCTCATGTCGATGGACCGCGCCGCCCGCGACACCTCGCGCCTCGCGCAGCTGCAGCGCGCCGCCTCGGCGTGGCAGGCATCGCAGGCGGGGCGTCAGCGTGAGCGCCGCGTGCAGGTGCAGCGCGCGCTCGCCGTGGCGGGGCCGATCCTCACCCGCACGGTCGCGACCGGCGGCGTGCTCGACGAGCCCGAGCGGCTCGAGGCGCGGGTCGCGGAAGGCGCCCTCCGCGACGAGATGCGCGGGCCGCGACTGCTCGACGACGACGTCCGCACGGAGCTGGATGCCGCGAGGCGGCGCGGCGCGACCGTCACGGTCCTCGATGAAGGCGGCCTCGACGGGATCGACGACGGCTCCCTCTCGCTCATCCGCGCGCAGCTGGCCGAGACGCTCAAGGCGTCGCGATCGGACCGGCTGTACATCCGCACGTCGCCCGACGAGCGCGTCGCGGTGACCGTCGTGGGGCGCTCGGCCGCGGGCCCGGGTCTGTCCGACGAGGACGCCGTCGAGCTCTGGCGCGAGATCCCGCACCCGTAGCGCCGGCGTGCGGTCCCGCCGCGGAGCTGAGGCGGCTGTCGCAGCCGCGCGGAGCCGCGGCATCCCCCGGGCGCGCACCGATGTGTGAACCCGCGATCGGTCACGGTCCGCGATCCCAGTGATTCCGCGGGATCCGAGCGCGAGAAGCATCTCGCTCCCCGTCCCGGTGGGGGAGGGGAACCGGGGCGGGGAGCGGAATCGGAAGAGGCGGGGGGCGGCAGATGGCCTGCCCCCCGCCTGGCGGACGGTTACCCGAAAACCGTCCGCGTGGCCGAACCTGGGGCTGCTTGGGACAGTCAGGTCAGCCGAACGCAGAGCGTTCCAGCACTTCAAGTATCCAGGGGTGCCCGAATTCCGTCTGTAGGTATTTCGGGGGACATTTCACGTCCCCCACGGGGCAGACCTATCCCCCGAAACGACCCCATCCGAGGTCGCGCGCCAGGGGCGTGCGGAAGGATCGCTGCGACAGCTCCCACGCCGATCGGCGCGACTCGTCGGCGACGGCATCGGAGGCCTCCTCGACGTACGCCTCGCTGACGACGGCCATGAGCGCCGCGAGCTCGACGTCGGTCGGGGCTCCGCGCAGGACGTCGATCGTGATGCCGTCGTCGGCGGCGGTGTCGCCGGTCACAGCGGGATGTTCCCGTGCTTCTTGGGCGGCTGGCTCGCGCGCTTGCCGCGGAGTGCGCGCAGCGCCTTCGCGATCGAGACGCGCGTCTGCGCCGGCTCGATGATCCCGTCGAGCTCGCCGCGCTCGGCCGCGAGGAACGGCGATGCGACGTTGTACGTGTATTCGTTCGCGAGGCGCGTGCGCACGGCCGCGACGTCTTCGCCGGCCTCCTCGGCGCGCTTGATCTCGCCGCGGTAGAGGATGTTGACGGCGCCCTGGCCGCCCATGACGGCGATCTCGGCGGTCGGCCACGCGAGATTGACGTCGGCGCCCAGCTGCTTGGATCCCATGACGATGTAGGCGCCGCCGTAGGCCTTGCGCAGGATGACGGTCACGAGCGGCACAGTGGCCTCGGCGTACGCGTAGAGGAGCTTCGCGCCGCGGCGGATGACGCCCGTCCACTCCTGGTCGGTGCCGGGGAGATACCCGGGCACGTCGACGAGCGTCACGATCGGGATCGAGAACGCGTCGCAGAACCGCACGAAGCGGCTCGCCTTCTCGCCGGCCTCGATGTTGAGGGTGCCCGCCATCTGCGACGGCTGGTTGGCGATGATGCCCACCGTGCGGCCCTCGATGCGGCCGAATCCGATCACGATGTTGGGAGCGAACAGCGGCTGCACCTCGAGGAAGTCGCCGGCGTCGACGATGTGCGAGATGACCGTGTGGATGTCGTACGGCTGGTTCGGCGAGTCGGGGATGATCGCGTTCAGCGTGCGGTCGGCGTCGGTCGTCTCCCACTCGAACCCGGTCTCGTAGACGGGAAGCTCCGCCATGTTGTTGTCGGGGAGGAATCCGAGGAGCGTGCGCACGTAGTCGAGGGCGTCCTCCTCGTCCTCGGCGAGGTAATGGGCGACGCCCGAGCGGGTGTTGTGCGTGTATGCGCCGCCCAGCTCCTCCATGCCGACGTCCTCGCCGGTCACGGTCTTGATGACGTCGGGGCCCGTGACGAACATCTGGCTCGTCTTGTCGACCATGACGACGAAGTCGGTGAGGGCCGGGGAGTACACGGCTCCGCCGGCGGCGGGTCCCATGATGATGGAGATCTGCGGGATGACCCCGGATGCCGCCGTGTTGAGGCGGAAGATCTCGCCGTACTTGCCGAGGGCGATGACGCCTTCCTGGATGCGCGCGCCGCCGGAGTCGAGCATCCCGACGCACGGCATGCCGTTGCGCATCGCGAGCTCCATGATCTTGATGATCTTCTCGCCTGCGGCCTCGCCCAGCGAGCCGCCGAAGGTCGAGAAGTCCTGCGCGTAGACGGCGACCGTGCGGCCGTGGATCGTGCCGACGCCTGTCACGACGGAGTCGCCGTAAGGGCGCGACTTGTCCATGCCGAACGCGGTCGTGCGGTGGCGCACGTACTCGTCGAATTCGACGAACGAGCCCGTGTCGACGAGCTGCTCGATGCGCTCGCGGGCTGTCTGCTTGCCCTTCGCATGCTGCTTGCCGCGTGCGGACTCCTCGGCGTCGAGGACGGCCTCCTGGTAGCGGGCGCGAAGGTCGGCGATCTTGCCGGCGGTCGTGGAGAGGTCGGGCTTCTCGGTCACGCATTCCACACTATCGGCGGGGGTGCGCGAGCGGTTGGAGGGTTCGCACAAGGGCACGGGGGTCCCGCTGTCGCCTGTCCAGCGCTGACGTGCGGGGACGGCGCCGCGTAGGGTGGCGGCATGCCGATCCCTGAAGCCGGATATCCGCTCGCCGCCGCCGTCAGCCCGCGTGTGCAGGTCGTCCCGTCGACGGACTCGACGAACGCCGACGTCGTCGCCGCCGTCTCGGAGGATCCGGAGGCGTGGCCGCACCTGTCGCTGCTGCTGACGACCGATCAGCGCGCCGGACGCGGACGCCTCGACCGCACCTGGACGGCTCCCCCCGGGACGGCGCTCGCGGTCTCGGTCGTCGTGCGGATGCACGCGCTCCCGGTTCCCGCGCGCGGCTGGATCCCGCTCATCGCCGGCGCCGCCATGGCCCGCGCGATCGGTGCGCAGCTGCTGGGCTCGGGTCACTCGGCCCGGCTCAAGTGGCCCAACGACGTGCTCCTGGACGCGGGGAAGGTCTGCGGCATCCTCGCCGAGGTCGTCCCCGGGCTCCCGGACGCCGTCGTCATCGGCTCGGGGATCAACACGCGGATGCCGCGCACCGATCTGCCCGTCGCGACGGCGACGTCGTTCGAGGCGGTCGGCCTCGAAAGCGACGACGATCGCTTGCTCGCCGACTACCTCGCGGCCCTCGACGAACTGCTCAGGGCCCTCGCGGCGGCCGGTGGCGATGCCGACGCGGCGGGCGTGCGCGCCGAGGTCGAGGGTCTGTGCTCGACGCTCGGGAGCGATGTCGTCGTATCCCTGCCGGACGGCTCGAAGCTCGTCGGACGCGCGCAGCGCCTCGACTCCGACGGACGCCTCGTCGTGGAGTCGGGCGACGTGCTGACGACGGTGTCGGCCGGCGATGTCGTGCACGTGCGCTGACACCGGGGCCGTCATCGGATCGGCGGGGCGGTGCGCGCAGCGTCCTGCGCGCCGCACAATGGAGGCATGACTCAGCCGGCGACGTTCGGGGGCCGTCCTCGCACTCCGGCGCCCGGCGTGCCCACGCCCGAGCTCCGCGTCGCACGGTTCCGCAGCCACGCCCGGCGTCTGGTGTGGCCTTCGCTCGTCCTCGTCGTCGTGGCGGGCGCGGTCGGCTACTTCTACGGCAACCTTCCGGCCCCGCTGCACAACTGGATGCTGCTGACGGCGGCCGCCGTCGTCCTCTTCTTCCTCGCCCTCTGGCCCTTCCTCGCGTGGTGGGCGCACACGTGGACGATCACGACCCGCCGGGTCATCGAACGGTCGGGCGTCATCGTGCCCCGCCGGCGTGAGCTGACGCATGTGCGCGGATACGCGATCCGGCTTGATCGGGGACCGATCCAGCGCATGTGGGGTGCGGGCACGCTCACCCTGTCGAACGGCGTCGACGAGCCGATGCGGCTGGTGAACGTGCCGAGCGTCGACCTCGTGCACGAGTGCCTCGTCGACCAGGTCGAGGTGAACCAGATCCTCGCGCATCGCGAGCTGCCCCTCCCGCAGGCGCCCGCTGCGCCCCCGGCGCCGCCCGCTCCCTGACCTCCGCGCGCACGCCGCAGTGGGATGATTGACGTTCGAGGAGAAGGAGTCCCATGCCCCTGCGTGTCGGAGTCGTCGGCGGCGGACAGCTCGCCCGCATGATGATCGCCCCCGCCGTCGAGCTCGGCGTCGAGGTGCGTGTGCTGGCCGAAGAGGACGGGATGTCGGCATCCCTCGCGGCGACGGCGGTCGGCGACTACCGCGACGCCGACACGGTCCTGGCCTTCGCGAAGGGCGTCGATGTCGTGACCTTCGACCACGAGCACGTGCCGCAGGAGGTGCTCTCGGCGCTCGTCGACGCCGGCGTCGCCGTGCGCCCCGGTCCCGATGCGCTGCGCATCGCGCAGGACAAGCTCGTCATGCGCACGAGGCTCACGGAGCTCGGGATGCCTCAGCCCGACTGGGCTGCCGTGCACGACTCCGCCGAGCTGCAGGAGTTCCTCGACGCCCACGGCGGTCGCGCGGTCGTCAAGACGCCGCGCGGCGGCTATGACGGGAAGGGCGTGCGGGTCGTGTCGGCCGGCACGGAGGCGGAGGACTGGTTCGCGACCCTCGCGGAGGACGCCCGCGGCGGCGCGCTCCTGGTCGAGGAGCTCGTCGACTTCCGGCGCGAGCTCGCACAGCAGGTCGCACGCCGCCCCTCGGGCCAGGTGCGCGCCTACCCCGTCGTGGAGACGGTGCAGCGCGGCGGTGTCTGCGCCGAGGTCATCGCCCCGGCGCCGCATGCGAGCGAGCGGCTCCTCGAGGTCGCCGAGCGCATCGGCGTCGCGATCGCGGAGGGCCTGGGCGTGACCGGGATGCTGGCCGTCGAGCTCTTCGAGACGACCGACGAGCGCCTCCTCGTCAACGAGCTCGCGATGCGCCCGCACAACAGCGGCCACTGGAGCCAGGACGGCGCCGTCACGAGCCAGTTCGAGCAGCACGTGCGTGCCGTGCTCGACCTCCCGCTCGGAGACCCGTCTCCCCGTGCCACGTGGGCGGTCATGGTCAACATCCTCGGCGGCCCGGCAGAGGGCACGCTCGACGAGCGGTTCCCCGCGGCGCTCGCCGCGTACCCGGGTGCCAAGGTGCACACCTACGGGAAGGCTCCCCGGCCCGGGCGCAAAGTCGGACACGTCAACACGGTCGGCGACGACCTCGACGACGTCGCGTACGAGGCGCGGGCCGCGGCATCCCATTTCCTGGACTGACCGCGCCCGACGACCGCCGTGCCGTTGCGGGCTTCTTCCAGCCTCGCACCCTAGCCTTGACGGGTGACAGCCGCACTCCACTCCTCGGATGCCCCGCTCGTCGGCGTCGTGATGGGCTCCGACTCGGACTGGCGCGTCATGAGCGACGCCTCGCAGGCGCTGACCGACTTCGGCATCCCGCACGAGGTCGAGGTCGTCTCGGCCCATCGCACGCCGGAGAAGCTCCATCGCTACGGCACCGAGGCGCGCAGCCGCGGACTTCGCGTCATCATCGCCGGCGCCGGCGGCGCTGCGCATCTTCCGGGCATGCTCGCGTCCGTGACGGCGCTGCCCGTCATCGGCGTGCCCGTGCCCCTGGCCTACCTCGACGGCATGGACTCGCTCCTGAGTATCGTGCAGATGCCCGCGGGCATCCCGGTCGCAACGGTGTCGATCGGGGGAGCGAAGAACGCCGGCCTGCTCGCGGCGCGGATCCTGGGGACGACGGATGCCGCGCTCGGCGACCGCGTCGAGGCCTATGCCCGTGAGCTCGAAGCCCAGGTGGAGGCGAAGAACCAGCGGCTGAAGGAGTCGCTGTGAGCCTCATGAGCCTGCCGCGGACGGCATCGCCTCCGCCGCGCGGAGTCGTCGAAGAGCGGCCGCTGCGGTACCCCGACACCACGTCGCGCGAGCTCATGACCAAGCGCGGCTGGTGGCTCGTCGGACTGAACTTCGTCCTCCCCGGATCGGCGCAGGTGCTCGCGGGCAACCGCCGCCTCGGTCGCATCGGCATCGCCTCGACGCTCACGATGTGGGCCCTCCTCATCGCCGGCATCCTGAGCGCCGTCCTCTGGCGCACGGTGCTCGTGACGCTCGCGACGAACTGGTTCTTCCTGCTCGCCGCCCAGATCGTGCTCATCGCCTACGCCGTGCTGTGGGTGGTCCTCGCGATCGACACCCTCCGGCTCGTGCGGCTCGTGCGCACCGGGCCGATCGCCCGCTTCGGGATCGCGATGCTCTCCATCGTGCTGCTCGTCGTCGCCGGCGGGAGCGCCGTGTACGCCTCGCAGGTCGCCGGCACGACGCGCGACACCCTCGGCGCGATCTTCGGGGTGAGCGGGCCTTCCGTGCCCCCGTCGGACGGCTACTACAACATCCTCCTTCTCGGCGCCGACAGCGGAGCCGGCCGAGACTCCATGCGGTTCGACAGCATCTCGGTCGTCTCCGTCAACGCCTCCACCGGTGCCGTCACCATCACGGGCATCCCTCGTGACATGCCGCACGTGCCGTTCTCGGCCGACAGCCCCATGCACAAGCTGTACCCCGACGGGCACGAGGGCGTCTCGAGCGCGACGTGCGGCTGGACGAGCGCGATCAACCAGCTCAACACCGAGCTCGAGGTCTGCCGGGACGGGGCATCCATCTATCCGGATGCCGCGAGCAAGGGCTCGACCCCGGGTGTCGAGGCCACGAAGGACGCCGCGGAGGGTGTGCTCGGGATCCAGATCCCGTACTACGTCTTCCTCGACATGAAGGGCTTCGCCGATCTCGTCGACGCGCTCGGCGGCGTCGACATCACGGTCGACCAGCGACTGCCCGAAGGCGGCGGCCCGGCCTACGAGGGTCAGCCCGCCGAGGACTGGGCCATCGGCTGGATCGAGCCGGGTGCGCAGCACATGGACGGCGACACGGCGCAGTGGTACGCCAGGTCGCGTTACACCACGAGCGACTGGGATCGCATGAAGCGGCAGCGCCAGCTGCAGGAGGCGATCCTGGCCCAGTTCACGCCGGCCAACGTGCTGACCCACTTCAACGCCGTCGCGGCCGCGGGCAGCGACCTCGTCAAGACCGATCTGCCGCAGTCGATGCTCCCGTACTTCGCCGATCTCGCGCTGAAGGCCAAGGAGCAGCCCGTCCAGACGATCGAGCTCACCCCCGAGGGCGGCGTCGACTTCGAGAATCCCGACTTCGCCTACGTCCAGCAGCTCGTCCAGACGAAGCTGCACCCGCCGACACCCACCCCCTCGGCAGGCTGACGTGGTCGCAACGCTTCGAGTCGTGCTCGACCAGGTCGCCGCCCCCACAGAGCCCGACCTCGCGACGGCCTCGCGCGAGCTCGCGCTCGCCCTCGCCGTCGGCGCGCCCGCCGGGTGCGAGGTCGAGGGGATCATCCCCGGCGTTCCGGCCGCACGCGTCGACGAGCTCGCCGGCGAGCTTCCCGGCCTCGCCCGACTGCACAAGGTCGCCCTCGCGCGGCGGGAGCTGTCGGCTGCTCTGCAGCTCGGAGTGGCGACGGGCATCGGCGCCGGCATGATCCACTCGCCGACCCTGTTCGCACCCCTTGTGAAGCACGACCGCGTGCACGACAACGACCAGACGGTGGTCACGCTGTGGGACTTCCGCGCGTGGGAGGCGCCCGACGAGCTGTCGCGCACGGCGGCGGGGTGGCAGCGCGCGATGCTCAAGCGCGCCGTCAAGCACGCCGACGCGCTCGTGGTGCCGACGCATTCGATGGCCGCCTCGCTCGAGGATCTCGCCCCTCGCCTGGGGGATCGGGTGCGCGTGATCGCCGGCGCCGCGCCATCCGGCTTCGCCGTCCCCTCGGACGAGGTGGGCCGGCGCAGGATCCTGGACGTGCCGGAGGGCTTCGTGCTGCTCTCGGGCGGCTCGGCCGCCTCCGACGGCCTGTCGCTGGCGTTCTCCGCCGTCGTGCGGTCCGGCCTCGATCTTCCCGTGCTCGTCATCGACGCGCCTGAGGGCGAGGAGCCTGCTCTCGCCGAGCTCGCGTCGGCTGCCGGCCTCCCCGAGCGCAACCTGCACGTGCGGGGTCCGCTGGACTCCGCTGACCGGGCTGCCGTCTTCGGCGCCGCCGTCGCACTCGTGGCGCCCTCCGTGCTGTCGGCCTTCCCGTGGCGCGTCGTCGAGGCGCTCGCGCTCGGGGTGCCGGTGATCGCCGCCCAGTCGCCCGTGCATCGCGAGACGATCGTCGACGGCGGGCTGCTCGTCGAGGCCGACGCCTCGGCGCTGGGTTCTGCGTTGGCCGACGCCCTCGGCTCGACCGCGTCCGCCGACCGGCTCGCGGTGCTCGCGGGCGACCGGGGACGCGTGTTCTCCTGGCGGGCCGCCGCCGACCGGGTCTGGTCGCTGCACGCCGACCTCTGACATCCCCTGCCCTGCGCTCGGTCCGCGCAGGGGAAGCGTGTCGTCAGGCGCGCATGAGCTGCACTGCGGCCTTGCTCTCGCCGTCGAACTCGACCCGACCGTCGCGCAGGAGGATTCCGCGCTCGCAGAGGTCGGACACCATGTTGAGATCGTGCGAGACCACGACGAGCGTCTTTCCTTCGGCGTGGAGCTGCCGGATCCGAGCGATGCACTTCTGCTGGAACGGCTCGTCTCCGACGGAGAGGATCTCGTCGATCAGGAGGACGTCGACCTCCGTATGGATCGCGACCGAGAAGGCCAGGCGCAGGAACATTCCCGACGAGTAGTGCTTCACCTCGGTGTCGATGAACTGCTCGATCTCGCTGAAGGCGACGATGTCGTCGAACCGGTCCTCGGTCTCCTTCCTCGTCATCCCGAGAATGGCGGCATTCAGGAAGACGTTCTCCCGGCCGGAGAGATCGGGGTGGAATCCCGCCCCCACCTCGATCAGACCCGCGACCCGTCCTCGCGTGAGCACCTGTCCGCTGTCCGGGCGCAGGACGCCGGAGATCATTTTCAGCGTCGTCGACTTGCCCGACCCGTTGAAGCCGAGCAACGCAACCGCTTCGCCCTCGTTGATAGTGAACGAGACGCCGTCGAGCGCCTTGAACTTCGTGGTCAGGGCCTTCCGTCGCATCATCGCGAGGAAGGTCTCCTTCATCGAGTGGGTGTGGCGGAGCTTGAAGTCCTTGCGAACCTCGTCGACGATGACGCTCGGAACTGCCACGTCGCGATCAAAGGTCCTGTGCAAAGCGCCCCTCCAGGCTGCTGAAGACGAGTTGGCCGATCACGAGGATCCCGACGGACGTGACCAGCCCCACGCCGCTGAAGAACCAGAGGTCCGGAAGCGGCTGACCGCCGTTCGGGTCCAGTGGCAGCCAGATGCCGTAGTGGAACAGTTCGACCGCGGCCGTGATCGGGTTGAGGCGGTACGCGATGAAGAGCCAATGCGGCAGCTTCTCGGCGACCATCTCCCACTGATACATGACGGGCGATGCCCACACGGCGCACATCACGATGATCTCGACGAAGCTCTGAGCGTCGCGGAACGTGACATTGATCGCGCCGAACAGCAGTCCGAGACCCGTCGCCAGAAGCGCGACCATGATGAGGGCCACGAAGATCGCCGCGACGCTGAGGAACGTCGGGGCCCACCCCAGGAACAGGGCGATGACGACGATCACGAGGATCTGCGGGAGCGTGTTCACGCCCGCCACGAGCATGCTCGCGACCGGGAACATCTCCCGCGGCAGATAGATCTTCTTGATCAGGCTGGCGTTGTCGACGAGCGACTTCGTGCCGTTCGCGAATGCCTCGTTGAAGAACGTGACGATCGTGATGCCGGAGAGAAGGTAGATGGGGTAGTACTCGACGCTGCTGTTCAGGCCGAGGAACACGCCCAGTGCGACGAAGAAGACGACGAACTGCACGAGCGGCTTGACGTACGACCAGAGCCAGCCGAGCACGGATCCGCGATACCGGAGCTGGACTTCTTTGCGGACGAGGAGACTCAGAAGATAGCGCCGTCGGAAGACGTCGACGAGTCCTGTCCGCTTCGCGGGCGGTGCCATGGCGGCACCGAGTGAGTGGTCGATCAAGTGGAGACCTTCGTGCTCTTGCCGTTCGGGGCCGACGGCTGCTCATCCGAGAATATGGCGGACCAGGATGCTCGGTCACTCAGGGAGGCCTGCGCGGCGCGCCACGACTCCGCAGCCCGCGCGCCGTGCCGGCGCAGACGCCACAGCGCCCCTGCCGATTCGCGGATCAGCTTCAGCGCTGTGCGCGGGTCGAAGGAGCGGATGCGGAAGCTGTCCAGTGCGGCGTCGGTGACGATCGCCCGGCGGAACTGGGAGGAGTGATACCAGTTGCTGTCCGCCGACGAGATCTTCCCGACGAGCTTGTTGAAGCCGAGGATCTGCCAGAGCGATCGCTTGACCTTCACCAGCCACGGGATGCGCGGGAAGCCGCCGGAGTGGATGGCGGGAAGGGCGAACAGCCCCGTCTCGACCATCTCCTCGGGCTTGTGCCGAACCGTGTCCGGGTACTGGGCCCTGACCGCTCCGACCTCCTTGATGACCTCGGCGCTGCCCGTTCGGATCGAGTCAGGCCCGGCGAGGAAGCCGTCGATGGCCATGATGGTCGTCGCGGCCAAGCCGTAGTGGAGCGCCATGATCATCTCGAACAGGTGATGGAAGAGGATCTGCGTGACCCGCTTCGAGCGCCACGCGCCGTGCAGCGCCGTGACCACGAGGGAGTTGCGGTACGAGAAGAACCGCGACCAGTCGTCACGGTCTTTCAGCGCGAAGTCCGCGTGCCAGACCGCCGCACCCGGGAGGGTGACAGTCGGGATCTGTCGGGAACGTGCTCGCAGACCGTACTCGATGTCGTCCCACTGGAAGAACATCGGCAGCGGGTACCCGATCCGGTCGACGACCTCCGTCGGGATGAGGCACGTCCACCACGCGTTGTAGCCGCCTTCGGCCCAGCGGTAGGGCAGCTTCTTGGTGAGGTCGATGCCCTGCTCCTTGGTGTGGACAGGCACGCCCGCGCGCAGCTCGTCCAGATCCGCGTCTTCGGCAGAGGTGTGAAGGACGTTCGGGTGGTACAGGTACAGCATCTGGGCGCCGACGATCACCGGGTCGATGGTGCGAGCCGAGAAGGACGCCATGCGGATGAGACTCTCGGGCTCGAGCACGATGTCATCGTCCATCAGGACGATGTCGCCGTCCGCGTTCTCGTCCTCTCCCATCACTTCGTAGATCCCGCGCGTGAATCCGCCTGCTCCGCCGAGATTCTTCTGTTCGATGTACTGCAGCCGATCCCCGAGGATCTCCTGGACGGCCCCGAACCCCGCGCGCTCGCGCACGAGGTCGTTGCCCTGATCGACGACGATCACGCGACTCACGATGTCGAGCGCCTGCGAGTCGCCGGTGAGGGTCTCGAGCGTGTTGAGGCAGTCGGCGGCGCGGTTGAAGGTGCAGATGACCACGGACACCTGCTTCGGAGCGGTCGCCTCACGCGTCTCGAAACGGAGATTCGCGACGGTGAGCGGTCCGTCCTTGGCCTCGACATCCACCCAGATGAAGCCGCCGTCGAGGAAGCGATCGATCTGAACGGGGATCTCCACGGATTCCGTGGATTCCGAGACGATCTCGGCTCCGCCGACGATCCGTTCCCGGTCGACGTCGTCAGAACCGAAGACTCGGATCCTTCCGCGTCCGGTCACCTCGGCCCGGACGATCACCTCGCGCACTTCGGTCCACCGCTGGTAGTAGGCGGCGGGGAAGCGTCCGAAGTAGGTGCGGGTGGATGCCGTCGAGTACGGCGAGATCGTGAGCGACTCGCGACCGATGCTGATGAGCCGTCCCTTGCGGACGCGGACGTAGAGGTCCTGGCTCGCGATCTCGTCGGTGGGCTGGAAGAGGACCCGCTGGACGCGGACGTCGGCGGCGTGTTCGGGGCGAGCGGGGGAGTCGGTGATGGCGTTCTCGGTCGTCGTCATGGTGGTCCTTTGTTCGTCCTGGCTCGCGATCAACTGACGGCCTGCACTTCCGGCGCGGATAGCGCGGGCAGCGCGCCGGCGCGCCTCCGCCCCAAGTACCAGATCACGCTCTGCGCGATCGCCAGGAGCGCTGCAGCTCCTGTCGCCATCCAGCCGACCGCGAGTCCCGGCGCAGCGTAGGTGAGCGACACAGTGCTCGTCCCCTGGGGAACAGGCACTTGGAGGAGCCCTTCCTTGCTCGTGACGTAGTCCACCTTCGCGCCGTCGACGGTGACCGAGTATCCGGGCCACGCGAGTCGAGCGAAGGTCACGAAGCCCGACTGATCGGCGTTGACGTCGACGTCTTCGGCGGTCTCCGTGTCGAAGACGCTGGTGGCCGTCACGCCGTCGGACGTGCCGGAGACCCGTCCGTTGCCCGAGAGCGGCTCATCCCGTACCCACACGACGCGCACATCGTCGCTCTCGACCTGCTTCCAGCCCGCGGGAGGCCCGTCCTCGACCACGTCGGGCAGCGACGGCTTGTGGATGACGAGCGTGCTGATTCCTAGTGCATCCGCGAGATCGCCCTGGGTGTGTGCGACGGGCTTCCACAGTCGGTTGTACGAGTCGGGGCAGGTCACACCCTTGTAATCGATGCACAGGGCCTCGCTGAGTGCGCGGAAGCTGATGCCCGAGTAGCGGTTGATGCTCTCGTACGGGAGAGGGGCCGACAGGTTCCCGAACAGGAGCTTGCCTGTGTTGATCGCTTCCGGGCCCGCGAGCCGCTGCTCGGCGAGCTGCAGGACGGTTCCCTCGAACGAGGACGCTTGTGCGGTCATCTGGGACAGATCGTCCGGGACGATGATCGTCGGAGTGCCGCGCGGATAGGCGAGGGTCTGGAAGCCCGTCACGAGAACGGTGCCGGCGAGGATGACGCTCATCGCGGCGGTCGTGCCCCAGCGGCGCCAGACGAACGCAAGCGCGATGATCAGGCCGGCCACGAGCACGAACGACACGGCGTGGATCTTGGCTCCGTTGGGCGTCGCGGCCATCGCGAGGAATGTGCCGAAGGCCACGATGACCGCAGAGGCGCCGATCCGCCTGCGCGGTGCGGTGCGCGCGATGCCGACCGTGATGCCCAGAGCGAGGATCAGCAGGATCCCCAGGTACAAGTACTCGATCAGTCGGATGGGCCAGCGGAAGAGCCAGAGGTTCGACGGACCGAGCACGGTGACGGCGAAGATGCCGGTGACGATGAGGATGCTGGACCGCGTGCGCAGCACTCGCCAGAGAGCGCCCCAGCGGATCCAGGGCAGGAGCGGGAGCGCGAACCAGGCGAGGTAGGTCGACGGCAGCGACTCCACGACCGACCCGCCCCAGTTCGTGATCGTCGGGAGATAGGACGGCGTGCTCGCACCCGAGAGGTCGCCGAGGTCCGGAACCATGAAGGTGTCGTTCACGATGCCCGCGAGCTCTTGGCGGACGGTCACGGGCTGAACGCCGAGGAGCGGGAGGAAGACGAGGAGGGACGTCGCTCCGACCAGGATGCCGGTGACGACGAGGTGGATCGCGGGACGCCAGCGGCGAGCGAGCAGCAGCTCGATGAATGCGCCTCCGAGCACGATGATGATGCCGAGGAGTGCATACGGGTTGCCGGTCGTGACGGCCAGGAAGCCGAAGACGAAGGTGACGATCGGCGGCCACTTGCCTGTCGTCTGCTTGCGGACGGCCAGCCAGAAGAAGGTGACGCCGACGAAGGCTGCGAGTCCGGCCGGCCACCCGGCCGCCTCGTAGAACAGCGTGAATCCGGTGACCGGCACGGCGCCCGCGAGAGCGACGGACGGGGCCTTGGCGGCGCCGTAGCTGCGCATGAGGAGGAAGGCGCCCGCGCCGAGCAGCGCGAGCATCGCGATCATGACAGCCGATGCGCCGATGGCGAGGTTGCCGAAGAACGAGAGAGCGATGTAGGCGAGGAGCAGGAACGGGTTCCACTGCGCATACGCCGCTTCCCCTGCGTAATTGCCGCCCATCCAGGCGGAGGCCTCCATCGTCCACCAGTGGCCCGCACGCAGCTCGGTTCCGAAGTGGTGCCAGAGGGGGATGAACGACTCGGGGTTATCGCCCACGTAGAAGAAGTGCACACCGGCGACGGCGGCGATGACGCCGAGGACCACCACGTACGCGGCGACACCGAGCGTGAGCACGCTGTCGGGGATGGTCTTGCGGGAAGTACGGAGGGGCTCCGACGTCGCGGCGGGGATTTCTGTCTCGACGATCGTCACCGAAACATCTTACGGGAGCCCCTCTGAAGGCCTTCTCAGCGTCACCCGACGGTGTACCCCACGCCCTGACGCCAGGTGAGCGTCCCGCCCGTGAACGACTGGCGGCACGACGTCGCATCGCATACGCCTGCGGCAGTCGGCCAGCCGAGCGTGCCGGCCGCACCGTTCAACCCGAAGTACCCTGCGCGGATCGGCTCCGTCACGGCGAATGTCCCCGCCGCCGACGAGTAGACCGAGCCGCCCTTGAACGCCTGCCCGATTCCGCCGCCGTTCTCGGGGATCGGAATCGTCCACGAGACGGGGGCGCCGAGCACCCCTCGCGAACCGCCCGACGCGGTGTACAGCGCGGCGATCGCCGGTGAGCTGACGAACGCGCCGTCCTGGGCGTTCCAGAAGACGGTCCCGCCGCTGAACGACTGCTGGCAGGCGCCGGCCGTGCAGGTCTCGGCGCTCACCGGGAAGCCGAGCTTGCCCGCTGCGCCTCCGTTCGCCCAGTAGAAGTCGCGGATCGGACCGCCGACTCCGAAGGCGCCGGTGGTCCGGGAGAAGTAGATCGACGCGTTGGCGTAGACCTGCCCGAGTCCCCCGCCGTTCTCGGCGATCCGGATGAGGCCGCTGGTGCGCCTTCCCTGCGACCCCGCGTCGCCGCCGGCCGCCGCATGCGCCTCTTCGATGGCCGCCAGCGCGATGCGTGCGCCGGCCGGCTCCTTGAGGATCGATGCGTTCTGGAAGTGCTGCCAGCACTGATCCGCGGAGATGCAGAAGGATGCCGTCGTGGGCCACCCGATCCACCCCGCCGCGCCGCCGACCGAGAAGTAGGCATCCCGGAACGCGCCCGACACGACGTAGGCGCCGGCGGCCGAGGAGTAGATCGAGCCCCCCTCGAAGACCTGCCCGGATCCGCCGCCGTTGACCGGATACGTGTTCGCCGGACTGATCGGCCAGCCGAGGTCGGAAGCCGGCCCGCCCTGGGCGGTGTACGTCGCCAAGATCGCGCCCGGGACGGCGAAGGTGCCCGTGCGCGTCGCGGAGAGGGCTTGGCCTGCCTCGAAGTCCTGGACCAGGCCGGAGGTGGTGCCCCCCGAGCCGTTCGTCGTCACCGTCCGCGATTCGCTCGTCGGCCAGCCCAGAGATCCCGTGGCTCCGCCGAAGCCGAAGTACAGGTCTCGAAGCACGCCGATCACTGAATGGATGCCGGTGGTATCGCTCTTGTACACCGAGCCGTAGAGGAAGGACTGCCCCGCACCGCCCGGGCGGCCGGGGATCGCGGCGCTCTGCGAGTTCGGCCAGCCGAGTCGCCCGGTCGCACCGCCGTAGCCGAAGTAGAACGCCCGGAACGGCTCGATGACCGCCGCGGCGCCGGTCCGCGGCGACCAGTACACGGAGCCTCCGTCGTAGGCGCGTCCCGTGCCCGCGCCCGAGATCGTCGAGATCGCGATGTAGTCGCTCGTGGGATTGCCCAGCACTCCGGTCGCGCCGCCCATCGCGTTGTACACGCCGTCGATCTGCGTCGTTCCGCTCGCGATGGGGGACCCGAACCAATCGGAGAAGAAGCGCCAGAAGTTGCGGTTGCCGTACGTCGAGCAGCTGTCGCCCGTTCCGTAGAGGTTGGCCAGCGCCGCGGCGTTCGGCTGGTAGGGCGTGTAGTTGTACAGGTTGGCGGTCGCCTGGTTCCTGATGTTGACGATCGACGACCCGCAGGAGGCGGTCGGGCTGTAGTAGACGCTCGTCGGACCGATGCGATGACGCCACGAGTTCGGGACGTAGGTGTACTGACGCATCTGCCATGCGGCCGTGTACACCTGGTTGAAGAAGCCGAGGGTCGTCGGGGCGCACGGGGCGGTGTCGGGACAGTTCGCGCCCATCGCGGCTTGATATTGACGGAGTGTGGGCTTCGTGGCGGTGACGAGCGATTGCTCCTTCTGGAGCATCACGATCAGGACCTGCGCGTTGATGCGGCACGCCTGCGCGATCTTCCAGAGGATGTGCGCCGAGCTCTCCCAGGCTTCGGAGGCATATCCGGCGCATCCGTTCGCAGCGGGCGCACGGTTGCTCGTGGACGTGATGAGTGAAGGAAGGCAGGGGAGCGTCGGGTCGGTGGAGTAGCACCGCGGGACCTGCGCGGACAGGAAGGCCTGAATCTGCGCCTCGGTCATGGACCCGTTATCGAAGAAGCGCTCGTCGGAGATGATGTAGGCCGGGTTGAAGTCGCCCGCGTATGCGGCCTCAGCGGGCGCGGAGCGGCTCACCCCGACGAGCAGTGCGGCGAGGACGGCCACCATCGCAAGAACCGTCATGGCGTGGGATCGAGCGACGTGCATGGGTGACCGTCCGTTCAGCCGAAAGCACTGACGATCCGGAGTTTATCGGGGAACGGTTGTCCCGCCGCAAGGTTCTCGTCGGCGCGCCGTCCGCGCGCAGACGGTCAGCTCGTCGGCTCAGGGACCGAGGCCGGGGTCGCCGTGGTACGCGCCGAGCTTCCGCCGAGCCCAGGCGGCGACGAGCGCGGATGTGCCTGCGGCCACCATGTCGCCGAGGATGAACATCAGGCGGCTCACAGCGGCATAGGCGGTCGCGGCGCCCACCCCGACGACGGGAGCAAGGGCCGTGACGATGATGAATTCCCGCGCGCCGATGCCGGAGGGGAGCAGGAATGCGACGAGACCCACGACCATCGCGAGCGCCATGGTCCCGATGCACAGGAGGAGCGGGCTGAGTGTGAGTCCCTGCCAGGTGTCGGCGAGCATCCAGAGCTGGACACCGTAGAAGATGTAGGTCAACAGCGCGAACCCCAGCGACTTCGCGACGGTGCGCAGACGGATGGGGTGGTCGGGCAGGGGCCGTCGCAGGATGCGGAACCCGAAGTTCGTGATCGCCGTGAGGATCTTGGGATGAAGGGCCACGAGCGCGAACGGGAGGACGACGTAGAGCCACGGCAGCCACGACAGTTCGGGATTGTCGGCCACGAGGATCGGCACGCTCAGCGATGCCGCGAGGAGCGCGGCGACGAGGATCACGGCGAGATTGAACACGGATGCCGTGAAGACGCGGGCGCGGGCCAGTCCCGATCTGTGACCCAGCTCGATCTGGAGGACGTACGCCCAGATCGAGCCCGGCAGGTACTTGCCGAGCGCACCCACGAGGAACACCTCGCCGCCGCGACGGGCGCCGATCGGCACCCCGAGCTCATCGACCAGGACCATCCAGCTGAGCGTGGAGGTCCACAGGCCGGCCAGCACGGCGACGAAGGCCACGAGCACTCGCAGCGGCTGCATCGCCGTCACGGTGCGGGTCACCTGGTCCCAGTTCACCACGAGCTGCCAGACCGTCGCGGCGATGACCAGCGCGATCAGGATCCAGCGGAAGATGTTGATGACGAGCGTCTTCCGGCTCCGCGCCCGGGCATTCTCCTGCGGCGGCGTCTGCGGCTCCTCAGGCGAGCTCATGAGCCGTCGCAATGCTGGCGGGAAAGGCGATGGGGAGCTCCGCGCGGGCGCTCCACCACGCGAAGTAAGGGCTGAGCTCTGCGCCATACGGCCCGTCGAGAAGTTCTGCGACGGCGTCTGGGCTGCTGCGGTACGCCGCGGAGACCGCCTCCGACGCTGCTTCCGACAGGCCCATCCGGCGCATGCTCACCTGATTCGCCCCGTGGAGTCTGGGGGGAGCGCCGTAGACCTTCGAGAACGGAGGGACGTCACGCGTGAGCGGAGTCGACATCCCGATCATGGCTCCGGCTCCCACGACGCGCCGCTGGTGGATGGTCGCGTTCATCCCGATGTTCACCCGGTCGCCGATCGAGACGTGGCCTCCGACGGACACCCCGGCTGAGATCGTCGCCTCGGAGCCGATCTGGACGTCGTGGGCGAGATACGCCGAGTTCAGGATCCACGTGCCGTCGCCGACGACGGTCTCCCGGATGCTCCCCTGATGGATGACGGCGCGCTCGCGGATGACGACCCCTCGGCCGATCCGCAGTCCGCAGTAGCCCTGCTCGCCCGCCCAGCCGCGATGCTGCGGGAGCGTCGAGATCTCAGGTGGTCCGCCGAGGAGGGCCCCCGCGCCGATGCTCGCACCCGAGTCGATCACAGTCGGTCCCAGAACCACCGCGTACGGGCCGATCGAGACATCCGGGGCGACGACGACATCGTCGCCGATGATGGCGGTGGGGTGGATCAATGCGTCGGATTTCTTTGCCATGAGGTGTCTCCGGCCCGAAGGCCCCACCAACTCTAATCCACGCAGGCGTGTCGCGACGTCGGCGGGGCACGCGGCGTGATGGCCGTTCCGTGCTCAGCGATAGGATCGATAGTCGCTGTGCAGAGAATTGGCGAGGCGAAGGAGCAATCTTGATTCCCATTTCGACGGTCCGACTCGGGGACGACGTCGCCGAACGCGTACTCGAGGTCATCCGGTCGGGGATCATCGCCCAGGGCCCGGTCGTGGCGGAGTTCGAGCGAGAGTTCGCCACGCTGCAGCAGGTCGAGCACGCCGTCGCGGTCAACAACGGGACGACGGCTCTCGTCGCCTCGCTGGAGGTGCTCGACCTGGAGGAGGGCGACGAGGTCGTCACCACGCCCTTCACCTTCGCCGCCACGCTGAACGCGATCCTCGAGGCGGGGGCGACGGTGCGGTTCGCCGACATCCGGCTCGACGACTACTGCATCGACCCCGAGTCCATCTCGGCCCGGCTGACGGACCGCACCCGCGTCGTGATGCCGGTCCACCTGTACGGCCAGGCCGCCGACATGGCTCCGATCGCGCAGATCGCAGCCTCACGTGGACTCTCCATCGTGGAGGACGCCGCGCAGGCTCACGGAGCCACATACGGCGGTGCCCCGGTGGGTGGATTCGGCCTCGCCGGCTTCTCGTTCTACGCCACCAAGAACCTCACGACGGGTGAGGGCGGCATGATCACGACGAACGACGGCGAGTTGGCGGACAAGCTCCGCATCCTCCGCAACCAGGGCATGCGCGCGAGGTACGAGTACGTGATGGCGGGCCACAACTACCGCTTGACCGATCTCGCGGCGGCGGTCGTCCTTCCGCAGCTCGCCACGTATGCGGACCAGCTCGCGGCGCGACGTCGCAATGCCGCGGGGCTGATCGAACGACTGGGCGAGGTCGATGGTCTGGTGCTCCCGCAGGAGCTGCCCGGCCGGGAGCACGTCTGGCATCAGTTCACGGTTCTCCTGCCCGACGGCACCGACAGGGCTGCGTTCGTCGATCGGCTCACCGCGGCGGGCGTCGGGTCGGGAATCTACTATCCCCGACTCGTCCACGACTACGGCGTGTACCGCAAGGACCCGCGTGTCGTCATCGAGGAGACCCCCAATGCTGCGCTCGTGGCGTCGAGGTGCCTCTCGCTTCCTGTTCACGCGGGCGTGACGGAAGCGGATCTCGATGTGATCGCCTCGGCCGTGCGCGAAGCGGTGGAAGCGCGATGAGTCGGCCTCGGGTGGCGCTCGTG
The DNA here is from genome assembly GCF_044325405.1 of Microbacterium alkaliflavum. Classification (NCBI taxonomy): domain Bacteria; kingdom Bacillati; phylum Actinomycetota; class Actinomycetes; order Micrococcales; family Microbacteriaceae; genus Microbacterium; species Microbacterium alkaliflavum. The sequence continues at coordinate 265,445 of NZ_JBIQWL010000003.1, forward strand.
GGCGCCGGCTCCATGGGCCGCAATCACGCCCGCGTCATCGCCGAGAGCGCGCGCGCCGACCTCGCGGTCGTGGTCGATCCCTTCGAGGGCGCCGGTCGCGAGCTCGCCGATCGATTCGACGCCGCGTGGCGGCCGGAGCTCGGGAGCTTGAGCGATGTCGACGCGGTCGTCGTCGCGGCTTCGACGGAGCATCACTACACGCTCGCCACCGAGATCATCCGTGAGGGCAAGCCTCTTCTCGTGGAGAAGCCGGTGTGCCCGTCGTTGGCTCAGTCGGAGGAGATCATCGCCCTCTCGGCGGCCGCGGACGTGCCGCTCATGTGCGGGTTCCTCGAGCGGTTCAACCCGGCGATCATGGTCGGCCGCGGCATGATCGAGGATCCGGTGTACATCCGTGCCGAGCGCCACTCCCCGTACGCGCCCCGCATCAAGACCGGGGTCGCGTGGGACCTCCTCGTCCACGACGTCGACCTCATCACGCTCATCCTCGGCGCCGAGGACCCGGTGTCGGTGAACGTCGAGGTGGGTCAGTTCCACCCCTCATCGGTTCCCGGTGCGGAAGACGTCATCGAGGTCAGTCTCGGATTCGCGTCGGGCACGGTGGCTTCCGCATCGGCGAGCCGTGTGGGTCAGCGCAAGATCCGTTCCATGACCGTGCAGTCGCTCCACGAGATGATCGAGATCGATCTGCTCCGTCGCGGCGTGACCGTCTTCCGGCGCAGTGAGATCCAGGAGGACCGCCCGGGCGGCGCGGGGTACCGGCAGATCACCGAGATGGAAGTTCCCGAGATCACCGGTCGGGAGCCGCTCGCCTCTCAGCTCGACCACTTCATCGACATGATCAACGGTGACGTCGACTCCGCGGCCGAGCGCGAGAGCATCCTTCCCGCCCATCGCATCGTGGACAACGCACTGCAGCGCCGGGGTCAGCAGGACGGCTGAGCCGACCCCGGTCCGCACTCATTTCGCGGGCAGGAACTCCGGAACGGCACCATCGAGCGAGACCGTCGCGATGACGCGCGCCGGAACGCCCGCCACGACGGTGCGCGGGGCGACGTCATCCGTGACGACGGCGCCCGCGCCGATGACGGCTTCGTCGCCGATGGTCACACCCATGTTCACGATGGCTCCCGCGCCGATGAAGACGCGGTCGCCGATCGTGACAGGGGCGCGGTCGATCGTCGCGTACGAGCGGCCCGAGACGCACCGCTTCGCCGTCGAATGCGTGTAGATCTGGGCGCCGGCCGAGACATCGCAGCCTTCGCCGATCGTCAGTCCACCGGAACCGTCGATGACGGTGAACGCGCCGATCCACGTGCCCGTCCCGATCGTCGGCTCACCGACGATCCAGGCGTGCTCGTTGTAGGGATTGGGCGGCAATCCGCCGGACATGTCAGACCTCCGCGCGTGCGGCCTCGTAGCGGATCAGGTCCGCCATGCCCTCGTCGACGGGGATCGAGTACTCGAAGCCGATCATCTCCTTGGCGCGCGTCGTGTCGGCGGCCCGCCGGCTCACGAGCACCTCGCGCGGGTTGAACTGCGGCTCGACGTCGGCGCCGATCGCATCGATGAGGATGCGCGCCAGGCGGGCGACGCTGGTGTCGATGCCCGTGCCGACGTTGATGGCGGCGCCACCCTTCTCGGCCTCCGTCGCCAGGACGACGGCGCGCGCGATGTCCTTGACGTGGATGAAGTCCATGGACTGCTCGCCGGCACCGTCGATCACGGGCGGCTCACCGCGGCGGAGGCGGTTCACGAAGTGGTTGATGACGCTCGTGTAGTACGCCGTGGTCTTCTGGCCGGGGCCGTAGACGTTGAAGAAGCGGAGGGCGATCCAGGAGAGCCCGGCCTTGCGCTCGTAGTAGCGCAGCAGGTCCTCGCCCGTCCGCTTGCCGATGCAGTACGGCGTCAGAGGGCTGAGCTCGTCGTCCTCGTGCATCGGGAGCTTCTTCGGGTCGCCGTAGACGGATGCGCTCGACGCGTAGACGACGCGCTCGATGCCCTGATCCACGGCCGTGGCGAAGACGTTGTGCGATCCCACCATGTTGACGTCGAGCGAGCTGTAGGTGTCCGCCACGCTCTTGTTGATCGAGTCGGCAGCCAGGTGGATCACGTGGCTGCTGCCCTTCATGGCCGCGGCCACGGCGGCGCCGGAGCGGATGTCCTGGTCGACGACCTCGACCTTGCCCGTCTTCGTCAGCTCGTTGGCGCGATCGCGGTCTCCTCGCCACATGTTGTCGAAGATCCGGACGTTCCAGTCACGCTCGAGCAGCTGCTCGACGACGTGCAGACCGATGAATCCGGCGCCGCCGGTGACGAAAGCTGTACGGCTCGGGGCCATGGATATCTCCTTTGTGCGGGTCAGCGACGATGTGCGGGGTCGGTGACGATCTTGCGGAGATGGTCAGCGACGAACGCGACGTCGTCTTCTGTGAGGTTGGCGTGCATGGGGATCGCGATGTGACGCGCGAAGATGTCTGCGGACACGGGAAGGTCCGGCTGCGGCCCGTAGAGGGGCTGGAGGTGGCTCGCGTACGTCCCGAAGTTGCATCCGACACCGGCGGCGCGCAGCGCCATGGCGACGGATCCGCGGTCGAGCTCCGGCGCGACCGTGACGACGTACGACTGCCAGGGGTGCGTCCGATCCGCCAACGCCGTCGGCAGTTGCACCTCTTCGAGGTCGCCGAGGTGGGCGGCGTAGGAGGCTGCGATCCGATCGCGCGCCGCCAGCAGGTCGGGGAGGCGCTTCAGCTGCACGCGCATGATCGCCGCCTGCACATCCGAGAGCCGGTAGTTGTAGCCGAGCTCGTCGAAGGACGGCACAGGGAGGTCGGCGGCGCCCTCGCGGGAGATCGCGGGTGCGATTCCGTAAGTGTGCAGCTTGCGGGCGTGCGCGATGCGCTCGGCATCGGCGCTGGCCAGAGCGCCGCCCTCGCCGGAGGTGATGCCCTTCCGGCCGTGGAAGCTGTAGGCCGTCATGTCCGCGAGCGAGCCGACAGGTCGTCCCTTGTACGTGGCGCCGGTCGCGCAGGCGGCATCCTCGATCACCCAGAGCCCGTGCTTCCGTGCGATCGCGTTGATCTCGTCGTAATCGGCGGGCTGGCCGAAGGGGTCGACGGCGATGATGCCGACGGTCCGGGGTGTGATGGCGGCCTCGATGAGGGCCGTGTCGATCGACCAGGTGTCGGGGCGCACGTCCACGAACACGGGGGTCGCTCCGCTCCACAGCACCGAGTGACCCGTCGCGGGGAAGGTGTAGTCGCCGACGATCACCTCGTCGCCGGGCTTGACGCCCAGCGCGAGCTGGGCCAGGTGCAGGGCCGAGCCGCAGTTGCTCGTCGACAGGACGTTGTCCACGCCGACGACGGCGGCGAACTCGCGTTCGAAGGCGAGGCACGAAGGACCGGCGCCCGAGAGCCAGCCGGACTCGAACACCTCGCGGATCGCGTCGAGCTCTTCCTGGCCGACCGTGGGTGCGCCGAGGGCGACGGACGTGGTCATGATCCTCCTGTGGTCGAGACCGATGATCGTGAGTCGACGGGCTCTGCCGCGTCGACCTCGGTCACCGAGCGAACGATGAAAACCGGCCGGCGGCGGGCGTCGTCGCCGGCACGCCACACATACTCGCCGAGGACTCCGATGCCGACGAGGATCATGCCTCCGACGACGAGCATCACTCCGCTGAGGAGGGCGGCGACCGCGCCGAGGGGCTGGAAGAAGGCGAGGACGATGGCTGCGAGAAGCGACAGTCCGCCGAGGCCGCCGAGGATGAGCCCGCCCCACGCGACCCACTCGATGGGCGCGTGCGAGAACTCCACGAAGGAGTCCACGACGAGCTTCATCTTGCGCTTCGTCGTCCACTTGCTCACGCCGTGCGGACGCGGAAGCTGCTCGAAGAAGATCTTCCTCTGGTCGAAGCCCACCCATGACGCCATCGCCAGCACGTTGCGGTTCAGCTCGGGCATCGCGACGAGGGCGTCGATCACGGCACGCGACACGAGGATCTGCGACGGGCCCTCGGTGGGGTAGTCGGGCACATCGGAGTTCGCGCCGTAGATCCGTGAGAAGACGCGGGCGAAGGTCTCGCCCATGCCCTTCCGGACGGCGCGCGAGGAGCGGAGGCCCCAGACGATGTCCGCGCCGTCCTGCCACTCGGCGATGAAGTCGGCGATCGCCTCGAGCGGCTCCTGGCGATCAGCGCTGAGAGTCAGGGCCGCGTCCCCGCGGGCGTGCGCGAACCCCGCGCTGATGCCGGCGTGGGAGCCGAAGTTCCTCGAGAGGCTCACGATCCGAGCCGGACCCACGCCCTTCAGCGTTTCGAGCAGAGCTTCCCGCGTACCGTCGGTGGAGCCGTCGTCGATGACGAGGAGCTCGAATCCCATCGCGGGATGCGCGGCGCGGATGTCACGGTAGAAGCCTGCGATGTCCCCCGCGGACTCGACCTCGTTGTACGCGGGAACGATCAGACTCAGCAGGGGTGTTGCGTGAGCCATCAGGGCCTTTCGTGCACAGCTGTCGTCCCGGATGGGACGTGGGAGAGGTCGGCGAGTGCCGGATCGAGCCTACCAGCCTGTTCCTCCGGCCCCGTTTCGGCGGCCCTGCGGGCTCTCCGTCGTCTCCACCAGATGAGCTGGAGCAGGACGGTTGCAGTGAGAAGGAGGAGTGCGAGCCCGATGACGGCTCGGATGCCGGGAATCTCGTAGTCGACCTGGACATGCGAGGCGCCCGCGGGGACGACGACCTCGAGGAGCCCTGCCGGGCCCTTGCGCACCTCGATGGGGTCGCCGTCGGCGGTCGCGTGATAGCCCCGCCACGCGAGCCTCGGAAGCAGGACCGAGCCGCTGCCCGCGGTGACGTCGAACGAGAACCGCGCACCGTCCTCGACGGGATCGGCCACCTGGATCGAGGCGCTCGGCGTCAGGGTCGTGAGGGCCCAGGGCGCCCGGAGCACGACGCGTTGCGGGGACTCCTCAATGACCCGCCATCCATCGGTCAGTCGAGACAGTTCGGCGAAGTCGGGCAGGATCGTGCTCACGACGAGGGTGTCGACGCCCATCGCCTGGATGAGCGGCGCGTCGTAGCCGTCGAGGGGTGCGAAGAAGCGCTCGATCGGGTCCGCCGTCGGGGCGGAGCCTCGATAGTCCGTTCCCGTGGCGAGCGCGAAGTCGAGGAATCCGATGCCCGTGTACCGGTTCACCGTGGTGAACCCGGCGGCCGCTCGGTTGTTGCCGAAACTGAGGTCGCCGTCGGGCACGGCGGAGGTCCCGACCAATCGGTCGAGTGCGGCGATCTGCAGCACTGTCCCCTCGAAACCGACGCCCTTGTCACGCAGCACCGAGAGGTTGGCGGGAATCTGCTGGTCGAGCTCCGGGGCGATCTCCTGACGGTCCCAGGCGAACAGCTGCGTCTGGAGCGGCGCCACGAGCGCCGTACCGAGGACCACGACAGCGGCGATGGCGCGCGTCGAGTGGCGGCGCGCGAAGATCACCGCGCACGCCACGCCCGCACCGGTGATCGCGGTGAACAGCAGGTGCCAGCCCCACAGCTCGGGCTTCGACGCCCACGCGACGAAGAACGTCGCAGCCACGACGGTCGCGGTGATGATCGATCGCTGTCTCACATGATCGCGAGCGAGCCCGGCGGTGATCAGCACAGCGAAGACGACGAGTCCCGCCACGTAGGTGTACTCGATGAGACGGATGGGCCACTGGAAGAGCCAGACGCTCTGCGGTCCCAGGCTCAGCAGCAGGAAGACGGATCCGCCGACGAAGACGCTCAGCAGCTGGTTGCCCACGAGGGCCGACTTCCATCGGATCCAGGGAAGGATGGGCAGGATCAGCCAGCTGAGATAGGTCGAGGGGACCGCATCCCAGCGCGTGTACCAGGCATTCATCCGAGGGAGGAAGCTCGGGCTGCTCATCCCGAGGAGGTCTCCCATGCCGGGCGTGAGGTAGTTCTGGTTGCCGAAGGCTCCTCCGCCGTTTCGCACCGTGTCCGGAAGCGCGGCCAGGAGCGGGATGTACACGGCGACCACCGCGAGCCCGACCGCGGCGCCCATGCCGACGAGCCAGCCGAGCGCGCCCCAGCGCCGCTTGGCCACGGATTCGACGGCGAGCCCGAAGAGGACGACGAGGATGCCGAGCACGGCATAGGGGCTGCCGACGGTGACGGCGAGCACACCCGTGACGATCGCCGCGAGCGGGCCTCGACGGCCGGCCGCGAGTTCATGGGCTCCCCACCAGAACCACGTGACCCACACCGCCGACATCAGTCCCGAAGCCCAGTTCCCGGCCTCGTAGTAGAGCGTGTAGCCGGCGAACGGCATGATGACGCCGACGACGAAAGCCGCAGCCCGCCGGGCGCCGTACGAGCGGGCGAGGAGGTACACGCCGATCCCGAAGAGGCACAGGAACTCCGTCATGACCAGGAAGGAGGCCAGGGAGAGCCTGTCGGTGAGGGAGACGAGCACCGAGTTCACGATGACCACGGGGTTGAAGAGCCCGTAAGCGGCCTCTCCGATGACGTTCCCGCCCGTCCAGCCGTCCGCTTGGAACAGGGCGGGGGAACCGGCTCGGATGCTCTCGCCGTACATGTGCCAGAGGGGGAAGAACGACTCCGCGTTGTCGCCCCAGAAGGTGAATCTGGGCCAGGAGAGCTTGACCAGGAGCGAGATGACCGCGACCACGCCGACGAGCAGAGCCACGTCGCGCGTCGTGGGGAACGGGAGTCTGCGCGGGAACGAGAGCCGCCCTCTCGGGCGGGTGGGGGACGGGAGATCGAGGACCGGCGCGGAACTCGCCGTGGCGGCTTCCCGCGCAACCGGCGTGCCTGCGGCTTCGAGCATGATGTGGCCTTTGTGAGTCGAACCCGGCGCGGCAGCCGGCGAAGGTCGTAGGTGTGAGGCGTGCCACGACACCGTGGCGACACACTCGGTCGGTCATCCCTGGGCGAGCGACGTGTATCGCTCATCCGAGGGAAGATCCTACGTCGCGGCAGCGGTCCCTCCGCGCCGCGTCGCCGGGAACGGCGTCACCTGTCGCGCAGATACCGCCCGAGAGCCTCTCGGCCGTCCGACGGCCGGAAGCCGGTGTCCTCGATACGCGAGAGATCGAGCGCGCTGTTGCGGGGTCGTGGCGCGACGGGTCCCGAGGCCGAGGCGAAGTAGTCGGTCGTCGTCACGGGGGTGACTCGATCGGCATCGTGGCCGGTCAGTTCGAACACCTCTCGTGCGATGTCCGCCCACGACATCACGTGCCCCGACGAGGTGAGGTTGTAGGTGCCGTACGCCTCCTCCCTGTCCAGGAGGTGCCGGATGCCGCGAGCGAGGTCCGACGTGAAGGTCAGACGTCCGTACTGGTCGTCGACGACCCGGGGGTCGACTCCGCGGTCTGCGAGCCCAGCCATCGTGCGGACGAAGTTGGCGCCGTCGCCGATCACCCACGACGTCCGCAGGATGTAGTGGCGTTGCACCGTCGCGACCACGGCATCGCCCGCCGCCTTCGTCTGCCCGTAGACGCCGAGGGGCGACAGCGGATCGCTCTCGCGGTAGGGGCGCGCGAGCGATCCGTCGAAGACGTAGTCGCTCGAGACGTGGACCAGGACGATGCCGTTCCTCGCCGCGATGCGCGCGAGCTCGGTCAGGCCGGTGACGTTCGCCGCCCAGGCGTCCGCTCGTCCTTCGAGAGTCTCGGCCTTGTCGACGGCCGTGAACGCCGAGGCGTTGATGATCGTGTCGTAGTCGCGCCACCGGCGTGCCTTCTCGAGGCCGGGCGCCGTGATGTCGAGATCGTCGCGGGTCGCGAACTCCACCCGTCCGGCGTCCGCGTACTCGTGCCGCAGAGCGCGACCGAGCTGTCCCCCTGCGCCGACGACGAGGACCCTCTTCGGGGCGATCGGCTGGACATCCGCGAGCCGCGGATGCGCGGCATCCTTCCCGGAGAGCTCGGCGTCCTCGAGCGGGATGGGCCAGTCGATGGCGACGCTCTCGTCGGCCAGATTGAGGAACGTGTACGCCGCGTCGGGTGACCAGTGGTCGTTCACGAGGTAGGTGTACGCCGTGTCGGGCTCAAGGGTCTGATAGGCATTGCCCACGCCGCGCGGGACGAAGATCGCGCGCGACGCGTCGATCTCGGTCGTGAAGGTCGCGCCGAAGCTGGGACCTTCCCTCAGGTCGACCCATGCGCCGAAGATCCGGCCGGTGGCGACCGACACCCACTTGTCCCAGGGCTCGGCGTGGATTCCCCGGGTCGTCCCGGCGGCGTCGTTGAACGAGATGTTGTTCTGGACGGGACCGAAGTCGGGAAGGCCGAGCGAGGTCATCTTCTCGCGCTGCCAGTTCTCCTTGAACCAGCCGCGATTGTCGCCGTGCACGGGCAGATCGAAGAGGAGGAGACCGGGGATCGACGTCTCGTGGACGGACAGCGGTTTGCCGAACTCTGCCATCACTGTCCCTTGCTCGCGTAGAACGCCTCGACCCCGTCCTTCGCGCCGGCCCACCACGATTCGCTGTCGCGGTACCACTGGATGGTGGCGGCGAGGCCGGCTTCGAAGTCGCCGTACTTCGGGGCCCACCCGAGCTCGGTGCGCAGCTTCGTCGAATCGATCGCGTACCGAAGGTCGTGGCCCGCCCGATCGGTCACATGGTCGTACGCGTCGCTCGGCTGACCCATCAGCAGGAGGATCAGTTCCACGACGTCCTTGTTGTTGCGTTCGCCGTCGGCACCGATGAGATACGTCTCGCCGATCTCGCCCTTGTCGAGGATCGTCAGGACGGCGGACGAATGGTCGTCGGCGTGGATCCAGTCGCGGACGTTCTCGCCCTTGCCGTACAGCTTGGGCCGGATGCCGCGGATGACGTTCGTGATCTGCCTCGGGATGAACTTCTCGACGTGCTGATACGGACCGTAGTTGTTCGAGCAGTTGGAGATCGTGGCCCGCACGCCGAACGATCGGACCCAGGCCCGCACCAGGAGGTCGCTTCCCGCCTTGGTGGAGGAGTAGGGCGACGACGGGTTGTAGGGCGTCTGCTCGGTGAACCGTCCGGGATCGTCCAGTTCGAGATCTCCGTACACCTCGTCCGTCGAGATGTGGTGGAAGCGTCGATCGTGCTTCCGGGCGGCTTCGAGCAGCGTGTAGGTGCCGACGATGTTCGTGTCGAGGAACGGGCGGGGATCGTGAAGCGAGTTGTCGTTGTGCGACTCGGCCGCATAGTGGACCACGGCGTCCGTCTCGCCGAAGAGGCGGTCGACGAGTGCGGAATCGGTGATGTCGCCCTTGACGAACGTCACCCGGCTCTCGGGCAGGCCTTCGAGGGACGCGCGGTTGCCCGCATAGGTGAGTGCGTCGAGAACGGTGACGTGGTGATCGGTGTTCTCGACGACGTGGTGCACGAAGTTGGATCCGATGAAGCCCGCGCCTCCGGTGACCAGCAGGCGAGTCATCCTCGGCCCCTTTCCAGGATCGAGAGCAGGTAGGTGCCGTATCCGGATTTCACGAGCGTCTCCGCCCGGGCCCGAAGCGATTCGTCGTCGAGGAAGCCCTGTCGCCAGCCGACCTCCTCCGGCACGCCGATGCGCAGCCCCGTTCGGCGCTCCATCGTCCGGACGTAGTCGGCGGCGTCGGTCATCTGGTCGAACGTCCCGGTGTCGAGCCATGCCGTGCCGCGCGGAAGCACCTCGACCTGCAGCTTTCCGCGGTCGAGGTAGGCCCGGTTGACGTCGGTGATCTCGTACTCGCCGCGAGCCGACGGCGCGAGCCCGCGCGCGATCTCCACGACGTCGTTGTCGTAGAAGTACAGGCCTGGCACTGCGTAGTTGCTCTTCGGCTGTGGCGGCTTCTCCTCGAGGGAGATCGCGTGACCCTCGGCGTCGAACTCGACGACGCCGTAGGCCGAGGGCTCCGCGACCCAGTACGCGAACACGGCGCCGCCGTCGACGCTCTGGTATCGCTTGAGCTGCGTGCCCAGGCCCGGCCCGTAGAGCAGGTTGTCGCCCAGCACGAGGCCGACCTTGTCGTCGCCGATGAAATCCGCGCCGATCGTGAAGGCCTGCGCGAGGCCGTCGGGCGACGGCTGCTGGGCGAAGGTGAGCTCGATGCCGAACTGCGATCCGTCGCCGAGGAGCCGCTGGAAGAACGGCGCGTCGTGCGGTGTCGTGATGACGAGGATGTCACGGATGCCGGCGAGCATCAGCGTCGACAGCGGGTAGTACACCATCGGCTTGTCGTAGACGGGGATGAGCTGCTTCGAGACGCCGAGCGTGATCGGGTGCAGCCGGGTCCCCGAACCGCCCGCGAGGATGATTCCCTTCACAGTCGCAATCCTTTCATGACGTGATCACTCCGCCCGCGGTCACTGCTCGCCCCAGTAGCCCGGCTGGCGCATGGCCATCGACCGCCGGAATCCGATCGAGTCGTCGACGCCGGGATGCGGCACTGCGCGCCGCGGCACGCCGCGACCCTTCCGCCAGCCGTCCCGCCGGCCCCTGAGGGAAGCGGAGTCTCGTCGCGCGACGAGGCGGACGACGCTGACGATCGCCTCGGAGAAGATCGCCCGGACGGCGTGCCGGCCGCGGAGGATTCCGTAGACGCGCATGACGTACCCTCGCCCGAAGCCGGAGAGATAGCGCTGTCGGTCCGATTCGACACCCGTGGAGGCGCCGCCGATGTGGGTTCCCACGACATGCGGCACCTCGAGGGCGCGCCATCCCGCTCCGCGCAGGCGAAGTGCGAGATCGAGCTCCTCGCCGTACATGAAGATGTTCTCGTCCAGGAGGCCGACATCGTCGAGAGCCGCGCGGCGGTACGCCGCGGCCGCGCCGTAGGGGCCGAGCAGGTCGGGCCCACCGGACACGCGCTCCACCGAGGTGCCGTGGAATCGCACGAAGCCGGCCGCGGTGACATCGGCCGTGATGCCGAACGAGTCGACCGTTCCGTCCGCGTCGAGCAGGATCGGCGAGGCGCTGCCGGTCCGCGGGTCCGCCGCCGCGTCGAACGCCTCGAGGATCGTCGCCGCCAGTTCGGGGCGCGCGACGACATCGCTGTTCAGGAGGAGGACGTATTCGGCCGTCCCCGCGCGGATTCCGACATTGCAGGATGCCGCGAAGCCGCGGTTGACCTCATTGGCGATGATCTGCAGATCGCCGAATCGCGCGCGGACGCGCGACAGTGTGTCATCCGGCGAGAGATCGTCGACGACCGTCACGCGCACGGGGACCGTCTGGGTCTCGAGTGACGCCAGGCACTGTTCGACGACGTGCCAGCCGCCGTACACAGGGACGACGATGTCGATGCGGGGCGACTCGTTCGCTGATGCTGGCACATCTCTCCTGGCTGTGAGGACAACCCGACGAGTCTACAGACGGGCGGTTCAGGCCCCGCCGGTAGGATCGACCGGGCCGGCCGCTCCTGTTCCGCCGGGCAGACACCGATGAAAACCGACACCGAACCCCGACGCGCGACCACGACCGGCTGGATCGCCCTGGCCGCCTACAAGCCGGACCCCGCCCTCTTCGAGCGGCAGCTGCGGTCGATCCAGTCGCAGACCGTGCAGGACTTCCGGGTCGTGATCTGCGCGGACGGCGGGCAGGGCGAGGTGCGCGCGCTCGTCGCCCGACTCACCGACGGCGACCAGCGGTTCTCGGTGGTCGGCGCCGACGACCGGCTGGGCTTCTACCGGAACTTCGAACGCGCCCTGCGCGCAGTGCCGCCGGAAGCGGCGTGGGTCGCGCTGAGCGATCAGGACGACTTCTGGCATGCGGACAAGCTCGAGAGGATGCTCCCTCACCTGGAGGCGGCGTCCATGGTCGCGGGCCAGGCGCGAGTCGTGCGCTACCCCGATGAGACGGTCCTGAATCCGAACACGGACCGGCGGAATGTGGCGCCGGACGACCTCCCCGCGTTCAACCAGTTCACGGGAGGCATGTCGGTCCTGCGCCGGGACCTGCTCGACCTTGCACTCCCCTTCCCCCACAGCGACTCGCCCGCGCAGGTCCACGACCATTGGCTGGCGCTCTGCGCGGCGGTCGCGGGCGGAGCGATCGTCATCCCGGACATCGTCCAGGACTATGTCCAGCACGGTGGCAACGTGCTCGGCGAGAGCGAGGACGACCGCCTGCGCCCCGCCGCCTCCTGGCGACGCATCAGTGACCGCGCCCGATCCTCCTACGGCTCGGCATCCGTCGGCGCCCTCGCGGCCGTCGCGTTCGACGCGAGTGCCGGTTGGGCCGCGACGATGACCGACACGCTTGCGGAGCGGCTGCCCGACGACCCCGCCGCGCGCCGACTGGCGTCGCTCTACGGCCGGCGGAGCTCCTGGTGGAGGATGGCGCGCCACCTCGGCGGATCGGCGCTGTCGCGTCGCGTTCCCGCACGCAACGCCGTGGTGCAGCTGGTCGGGTCCTCGCTCCGGCCGATCGCACGGCGCCGCGGCCGCCGCTGAGGGGTCAGCGCAGCGCGCGGGCCTCGGCGCGCAGCACACGCACGGCGAAGAAGCCGACGACGCTGAACACGACGACTTCGCTGAGGGCGAGACCGATCACGATCCCGAGCACGCCGCCTTGCAGACCGCCGATGATCATCGCGGGAAGGCCGATGGCGGCGGACGCCAGGATCGCGCCGAGGACGACACGGTCCCGTCCCGCGGGCACCAGCACGTTCCTGATGAGGGGCGTCGACAGCGAGATGAGGAAGTACGCCACCCCGTAGGCCGGGAACACCTCCTGCGCGGGCGTCACCGCGGCGCCGAGCAGGAACTCGGTCAGCGGGACGCCGAGGAACGTCAGGACGGCGAAGCCGATCGCGCCGACGAGGGCGTGAAGAGCGAGCGCGACGGCGTGCCTGCGCATCCGGCCGTCGGAGAACGGCCGCTCGAGCACCCACTTCTGCAGGCTGTTGCCGAGCACGACGATCGCGGTGAGGCCGATGCGGTAGACCTTGTCGGCCGACGTGAGCTCGGCCGCCGCCTGGGTGCCGAGCAGCCCCTGGGCGACCGGGACGGGCGCCGTCGTGTAGCTGCCGCCGATGCCGTCGGCAGCCGCGAGCGCGAGATTCCCGCGGAAGGCGGCGCGGACGTCCGCGCCGCTGAACGGCGGCCACGGCGAGCGGTAGAGGTGGACGTTGAGCATGACGAGCCCGATGAAGACGCCGAGCAGCATCGCGATGGGGTAGGCGGCGACCGAGCCGGTCCAGAGCATCACCAGGATGCTGAGCAGGGTCAGGGTCGCGAAGGGCACCGCCTCGTACCAGAGGGCCAGACGTGCCGAGCCTGTGCCGACCGAGTACCAGGTGACCGTCAGTCCGGTCGCACCGGTGGCGAGCGCGGCGAGTGCGGCGACGGGCGCGAACGCGCCTCCGACCAGCAGCGCGGACAGGACCGCTCCGATCGACCCCGCGACGGCGAAGGCGATCAGCCGGCACCAGAGACTCTGTGCGTAGACGGCGCGCTGGTGCTCGGGGGACGGTGCCTCGCTCACGCGCGCCCCGCCATTGGTGTTCCATCCGTAGCTGCCGACCATCGCGACGAAGCTGCCGATCGCCTGGCCCGTGCCGATCGCGGCCCAGCCCGCGGGCCCGTCCACGCGGGCGGCCACGGGCAGCACGAGGAACGGCACCACCGCCGAGATGAGCGGCACAGCCCCGAACCCGAGGAAGCGCGTCAGGAGCACCTTCATGCGCGGCTCGTCCTGCCGAGAAGTCCGGCGAGCACGTCGGCTACGCCCCCGGCCGTCGCATCCCACGTGAACCGCTCGGCCCAGGCTCGCCCCTCGTCCGCACCTGCCGAGCGATGCGGATCCGCGAGCATCGCGGCGATCGTCGCACCGAAGGCAGCGGGGTCGGTCGCGTCGGCGTAGCGCACGGCATCGCCGCCCACTTCGCGGAGAACCGGGATGTCGTTCGCGACGACGGCGCAGCCGCGCCGCAGCGCGTCGACGACGGGCAGTCCGAAGCCCTCGGCCGTCGACGGGCACGCGTAGACGGCTGCGCGCTGGTACAGCGCTTCGAGCACGGGCGCATCGATCCAGCCCGTCAGGAGGACATCGGACTCCAGCCCGAGGCGGGAGACCGTCGAAGCAAGCGGGTCGTCGTCCCGGCCGCCCGTGATCACGGTGAAGGGTCGCGAACCTCGAGGCAGGGTGGCGATCGCCCTCAGGAGCCCCTCGAAGTTCTTGTGCGGCATCCGATTGCCGGTGCTGAGCACGAGCGGGCGCGCCTGATCGATCGCGAGGCCGTCGAGGGCGCTCGGGTCGGGCCGATCGGACGGGGGCGGCGTGCTTCCGTTGGGGATCACGTGGAGCTCGTCCCGAGGGATGCCGATGTGGCGGGCGATCGCATCGGCCGCGGCCTGCGAGACCGTGATCACGGCGTCCGCGGAGAGCGCCGAACGCCGCATCAGCCACGCCGTGACCGCACGCGCGGCGCGGTCGGCCGGGCCGCCCGGCACCTCGTCGTAGATGACGTCGTGGATCGTGACCGCACGGGCCACGCCTCGCCGGATAGGGCCGAAATTGGCCGGCGTCCACATCGCCGCAGCACCCGAGCGTCGGGCGACGGCCTCGGCCCGTGCGACCTCGGACGCGGCCCACGAGTACTTGTCGTCGCCGACCCAGGGGATGACCCTGAGCTCGCCCGGGAAGAAGCCGCCGACGTCCGCGGCGCCAGCGGAGCCGGTGAGACCGACGAAGTCGACGTGCGGCAGCGCCTCGGGCAGGCGCGCCAGGATCTCGCGGGCGTAGGTCTCGGTTCCGCCCCGGGTGCCGGTGTAGCCGAGGAGATCGACCAGGATGCGTTGCGTCACGCGTCAGCTCTCGATGAGCGCCTCGGGCCTGCTCTCGCGGCGCGGCGTCGTCAGCACGCCCGAGAAGAAGCTCATCATGATCGTCTGGAAGCCCAGGATGATGCCCAGTGCGCTCGGGACGGCGATGCGCACGGCGGTGACGGCGTCCTGCGCGCCGAAGTCGAGGCTGCCCCACCGCACGACCTGAACGATCCCGATGATGACCCCCAGGACGAACAGTGCGAGACCGATCAGCAGACCTCGCTCGGCGCTCCACCTGGCGACGATCGATCGGTACCGCGGACTGGCGGGCAGGAAGCCCTCCTGCGTCGCGTACAGCTTCGTGAGCCAGAAGAAGAGCAGCGCCTGATAGCCCAGGACGCACAGGGCGCTCGCGTACACCATGGTCGTCACGCCGAAGCCGAATCCCGCCACCTGCACGCCGCCGCCGAAGGCGAGCACCGCGACGGCGATGGCGCCCAGGAAGAACGCCACGAGCCCCGGATAGACGAACAGCCACCGCGGTGCGAACAGCAGGAGGAAGCGCAGGTGCCGCCATCCGTCGTGCCAGCTGCGCAGGTGCGGCGGGCGCGACCGGCCGTCCTTCTTCAGCGTCGTGGGCACCTCTTCGATGCGATACCGCGCCAGCGAGGACTTCACGACCATCTCGGAGGCGAACTCCATGCCCGTCGTCTGCAGGTCGAGCTCCTGCACGCGAGCCCGGTTGAATCCGCGGAGCCCGCAGTGGAAGTCGCCGATGTTGGGGCGGAAGAAGAGCTGGCCGATCCCCGAGAGGACGGGGTTGCCCAGGTACTTGTGCAGTGGCGGCATGGCGCCGGGGGCGATGCCGCCCTTGAACCGGTTGCCCATCACCAGGTCTGCTCCGCCGCGCAGGCGCTCGACGAACGGCTCGAGGTTCGTGAAGTCGTAGCTGTCGTCGGCGTCGCCCATGATGATGTAGCGGCCGCGCGCGGTGTCGATGCCGTTGATGAGTGCTGCGCCGTATCCGCGGCGGCTCGCCGGCGAGACGCGTGCGCCGAGGCCTTCGGCGATCGCCTGCGACCCGTCGGTGCTTCCGTTGTCGGAGACGAGCACCTCGCCGTCGATGCCGGTGCGCGCGAGGAAGCCCTGGGCCTTCTCGACGCACGTCGCGAGTGTCTCGGCCTCGTTGAGGCAGGGCATGAGGATCGTGAGTTCGATCGTGTCGGTGTCAGCCGCGTTGCTCACGCGTGTCGTTCCTCTCGGTCGTCGGGGGCGAGACCGGCGTTCGGGCGTGACTCACCATCGAGGAACGCAAGGATCCTCTTCACCGTCTGATCAATTGTGCGGGTGCGCACAGCGTCTTCGTACCAGGCTCGCGTGCGGGCGCGAAGGCCGTCGCCGCCGCGCACGGCGGCGACGATCGCCTCGCCGAGCACGTCGGGCTCGGCGGTGTCCGCGATGAAACCGTTGATGTCGGGATCCACCAGCTCCGTGGCGGCGTTGCCCTCGTCGGCTGCGAGCACGACGGGAGTGCCGTGCGCGGATGCCTCCACCACCACGAGCCCGTAACCCTCGCGCCGAGACGGGTTGACCAGGCAGGCCGCGCCGCCCATCAGCTCGTCGAGCTGCGCCTGCGACACGAATCCGGGCATCCAGATCCATTCCCTGTCGTCCGCCGCGGCTTTGACCGCGGGCGTGCTCGGACCCTCGCCGAGGATGACGAGCTCGAGGTCGGGGATCTCGGTGCGGGCGCGCTCGATCGCCGCGGGGAGCACCTCGACCCGCTTGTCGGGGATGTGCCGGCCCGCGTAGAGCGCAAAGGGCGGCCTGGTCGCGGGGGAGGGACCGGGATCCGTCACGGAGTGGATGAGGCCGGGGCTCACCAGGAGCTCGCCGCGAAGGCCTTCCGACCTCAGTCGGCCCGCGGTCAGCTGCGAGTGGCAGGTGGCGGCGGGGGTGAGGGCCACCGCCAGACGCTGGAGCACCCACGCGACGGTGCCCATGAGCCCACCCGCGTACTCGCGCCATTGTGCGCGTCCCCAGACCTCGAGGTAGTCGACGACGACGCGGGTCGGCGAGCCGAGCAGCGCCGCGCGAGCGGCGAAGACGTTGAGGACCGGCAGGCCGCTGACGATGATCGCGTCATAGCTGCGCCGACGCCGGATGAGCGTGCGGAAGAGTCCCCACGCGTAGGTCAGCGCGGCCGCGCTGCGGCGCACTCCCGCCGCATCGTAGAGGTCGAGCGGGCCGGAGACACTGACGATGTCGAAGGGAGCGGCCTCGGGCTCTGCGCCCGTCCACTGCCGGGCGGTGAGGTAGTCGACGCGGCGGCCGTTCTTAACGAGCTCTTCCGCGAAGGCGCGATACTGGCGCTCGCCGCCGCCGGTCGTGTACGGGAACAGGCAGTCGTACGCGACGGCGATCGACTCCGCCCGCGGCGCGGTCAGCATCCCTCGATCCGGAACAGTCGAGCGGTGCCCTCGGAGTCGACGAGGATGAGGTGGTCCGAAGCCGGGAGATCGTCGAGGCCCACCCGGTCGAGCCCCGAGCCGGGGCTGTTGAAGACGTTCTGGCTGCCGAAGTCGAGGACGTGCGTGATCCCGATGCGGCGGACCGCCTCGCACACGCGCGGGTCGGCGTCGATCTCTTTCAAGTGGGCGTCGAGGTAGACCTCGTCGTCGTCGCGGGCGCCGAACACGTGCTTCTCGACGACCTGGCGTCCGGCGATCGCATACGCCAGCGATGCTCCCGTCCACGGATTGCCCGCGATCACAGCGTCGGGCGGGGTCGTGTCATCGAGGCGCCCGAGCAGCTTCGCCTCGTCCGAGGTCAGGAGCGCCGAGCCGTCGCTGAGGGTGTACGCCCCCCGGGCGTCTGAAGCGGTCCGGGTGACGTTCGGGCCGATCCCCACGCTGAACACGAGGACGACGGCCACGGCGCTCGCGGCGACCACCACCGAACGGGGGATGCCTCGGCGTCGGATGATCGCCGTCGCACCGTCGACGATCGTGAGCGCGCCGAGCGTCGCGACCGGGATCCCCGCGATCGGGAGTAGCGCTGCCAGCCGGTACGAGTCGTTGTACCAGGGGTTGGTGACCATCTCGCGCAGGATGTTCCCGACGCCGGTTCCCGACACGAGCACGAACATGAGCGCCGCGACCGCGAAGGGGATCGCGAAGATGACATACCGCGGACGCCGCACCACGGTGACCAGTCCCACCACGACGAGCGCGGAGACGACGAGAGTGAGCGGGTAGGAGTGCGGCGAGAGCAGGAGCGCCTCGCCGACCGACTGCGCCGTGCTCTGCCACGGGCCCCAGCGGGACATGTCGTAGCCCGTGCGCGAGAACCGCCACAAGACGGCCCCCGCGATCAGGATCGCTGCCGCGATGGACCCGTTGACGACCCACGCTCGCCGGGTGCGCCGGCGCAGCGCGTCGCGTCCGAGCTCCCACAGGAGCATGAACGCACCGAACGCGAACAGGGCGAGGAAGGCGTTCGGATGCCCCAGCCCGATGCCCGCGCAGACCACGATGAGAAGCACGGCGGCCCGCGTCCTGCCTGCGGCGCCGCGGGCGAGCCAGAGCCACCACAGGGCGGCGATCCCGGCGGGCAGGATCGCGTAGGCGATCGTGTTCGGGTACAGGACGCCGAACGAGAACAGCAGGATGGGGAAGGCCCCGAATCCCGTCGACAGTGCGGCGGAGCTGAGCAGGGCCGTGGCGCGGTCGCCGAACAGGGCGGACGCGAGCGCTATGCATGAGGCGGGCCAGGCGATCGCACCGATCGCGAGGTTGGCGGCATTGACCGCGACCGGGACCGAGACCCCCGTGAGTTGCGCCGTCAGCGCCGCGACGCTGTGCCACGCGTTGGGGTAGAACGGGATGTCGGAGGTCGCGCCGATGTGGAACGCCGACGCGTTCGACGTGTCGACCGCGAACCGCACGGTGTTCAGGTGAATGATCGCGTCGAACGTCTGGGAGATGCTGTCAGGCGAGACGAAGACGTACGTGAGCTGAAGCCACATGATCACCGCGGCTGCGACGAACCCGCCGCCCGCCGCGAGCACCACGCGAAGCGGCGGTCGGGAGAGGCCCTCGCGTCCCACCCATCTGCGCAGCAGATAGGCGACCGCGGCCGCGACAGCGGTGAGGCCCAGAACCGGGATGAGCGACCAGCCGAGCCCGATGACAGGTGCCGCGATCGCGGCCACCGCGAGGATCGCCGTCGAGACCGCTGGCGCCACGAAGAGCAGGCCGATCCGGCGCCAGCCCCATCCGGCGAGGATGACGGCGAGTCCGGGGACGATGAATACGGCGGCAGCTACCAGGAACGGTGGCACCGCGACGCTCCATGCCCCGCTCATCGTGTTCTGCTCTCTTCAAGACAACAGTCAGCAATCGTATCGAATCGATCCCTGAGCAACCGCCCCACGCTCAGCGCTCAGGGGACCGGGCACCGCGCCCCGGTACAATTCCATGAGCGGCGGGCGCTCCCTGCCGCATTGCCGTGTTCGCGGCGTCCGTCCCCAGAAAGCAGCCAAATGGATCTTCTCATCGTCGGCTCCGGCTTCTTCGGTCTCACCATCGCCGAACGCGCAGCGGCCTCGGGCCGCAAGGTCACCGTCATCGACCGCCGCCCGCACATCGGCGGCAACGCGTACAGCGAAGACGAGCCCGAAACCGGCATCGAAGTGCACAAGTACGGAGCGCACCTCTTCCACACGTCGAACCCCACGGTGTGGGAGTACGTCAACCGCTTCACGACGTTCACGGACTACGTGCACCGCGTGTACACGAACCACAAGGGCGTCGTGTTCCCGCTGCCGATCAATCTGGGCACGATCAACCAGTTCTTCCAGTCCGCGTACACGCCCGATCAGGCGCGGGCGCTCGTGCACGAGCAGGCCGGCGAATTCGATGCGAAGGATGCCGCGAACCTCGAGGAGAAGGGCATCGGCCTCATCGGACGCCCGCTGTACGAGGCGTTCATCCGCGACTACACGGGCAAGCAGTGGCAGACCGACCCGAAGGAGCTGCCCGCCGAGGTCATCAGCCGTCTGCCCGTGCGCTACACCTACGACAACCGCTACTTCAACGACACGTGGGAGGGTCTGCCGACCGACGGCTACACCGCGTGGCTCGAGCGGATAGCGGACCACCCGAACATCGAGGTCAAGCTCGACACCGACTACTTCGACGACTCCCAGCCGCTCAACAAGACGGCGACCGTCGGTCAGGTCCAGGTCGTCTACACGGGACCCGTCGACCGCTACTTCGACTATGCCGAGGGCGCTCTGTCGTGGCGCACGATCGACCTGGAGCAGGAAGTGCTTCCGGTCGGCGACTTCCAGGGGACGTCGGTGATGAACTACGCCGACGCAGACGTGCCGTACACGCGCATCCACGAGTTCCGTCACTTCCACCCCGAGCGCGCCGACCGCTACCCGACGGACAAGACCGTCATCATGCGCGAGTTCTCGCGCTTCGCCGATCGCGGCGACGAGCCGTATTACCCCGTGAACACCCCGCAGGATCGAGATGGGCTGCTCGCCTATCGCGAGCTCGCCAAGGGCGAGAAGGACGTGCTCTTCGGCGGCCGGCTCGGCACGTATCAGTACCTCGACATGCACATGGCGATCGGATCGGCGCTGTCGATGTGGAACAACCAGCTCGCGTGAACGCTCTCTGCAAGCATGTGAAGACGACGGTCGGGATGCGCTGATGGGCACGACCGGGATCATCGGCGGCGGAATCGTCGGAGTCGCCCTCGCACGGGCCCTCTCGGCGCTGGGCGACGAGGTGACGGTGCTCGAGAAGGAGCATCGCCTCGCCGAGCACCAGACCGGGCACAACTCGGGCGTCGTGCACGCCGGCCTGTACTACAAGCCGGGGTCGCTGAAGGCGACGCTGTGCGCGGCGGGCCGGGTGTCGATCCGCGAGTTCTGCCAGGAGAAGGGCCTGCCGTACCGGGAGGTCGGCAAGCTCGTGGTCGCGGTCGACGAGTCGGAGCTGGCGGCGCTGGCGGAGATCGAGCGACGTTCCATCGAGAACGGCGTGCCCGACCTGGCCCGCATCGACGACATCGCGCGGCTGCGTGAGATCGAGCCGCACGTCGCCGGCGTCGCGGCGGTGCACTCGCCGCACACCGCGGTGGTCGACTACGCGTCGATCACGGAGGCGATGGCGCAGGACGTCCGCGCCGCGGGCGGGCGGATCCGGCTGGGCCACGAGGTGACCGGCATCCGGCTCGACAACGGCCGCGTGCGCGTCGTGACTCCCGTCTCGGAGGACGTGTTCGACCGCCTCATCGTCTGCGCGGGTCTGCAGTCCGACGTCGTCGCGGGGCTGGTGGGCGCCGACCCGTCGCCGAGGATCCTGCCGTTCCGCGGCGAGTACTGGGAGCTCGCCCCGGAGCGCACCGATCTGGTCAAGGGCATGATCTATCCGGTGCCCGACCCGCGGTTCCCGTTCCTGGGCGTGCACTTCACCCGCGGTGTGTACGACAACGTGCACGTCGGCCCCAACGCCGTGCCCGCCCTGCGGCGCGAGGGATACAACTGGCTGCAGTGGTCGGTGAAGGACACCTGGGAGTCGCTGCGCTGGCCCGGCGCTCCGGCGCTCGCGAAGCAGCACTGGCGCATGGGCGTGGATGAGATCAGCGGGTCGCTGATCAAGCCTCTGTACTTCCAGAAGGCGCGCCGCTTCCTCCCCGAGCTGCGCCAGTCGGACCTCGCCCACAAGCACGGCGCCGGCGTGCGCGCGCAGGCATGGGGCCGCGGCGGCGAGCTCCTCGACGACTTCGCCGTCGACCAGGTCGGCCCGGTCACCCTCCTGCGCAACGCCCCCTCACCCGCCGCGACCAGCTCCATCGCCATCGCGGAATACGTCATCGCGACGTACTTGGACTCAGCGCGCGCCGCCTAGGATCTACAGGTGACCACTGCCGCCGTCGGCGCGCCCGGATCCCCCCAGCGCTACCTGCACTCCCTGTGGCTGCTGTCGGCACGCGATCTGCGGGTCCGCTACGCCACCAGCGCGCTGGGCTACCTGTGGTCGGTGCTCGATCCGCTCGTGATGAGCGCGATCTACTGGTTCGTTTTCACCCAGGTGTTCCACCGCACGGTGGGGCACGAGCCGTACATCGTCTTCCTCATCACGGCGCTGCTTCCGTGGGTGTGGTTCAACTCGGCGGTGTCGGACTTCACGAAGGCCTTCAACAAGGACGCCCGGCTGGTGCGGTCGACGGCGATCCCGCGGTCGATCTGGGTCAATCGCATCGTCCTGACGAAGGGCGTGGAGTTCCTCTGCTCGCTGCCCGTGATCGTGCTCTTCGTGGTGATCGCGGAGTTCTCCGACAAGCCCGCCCAGCTCAACTGGGGGCTGCTCTGGCTGCCCGTCGCGGTGGTCCTGCAGACCGTCCTGCTGGTCGGACTCGGACTGATCGTCGCGCCCCTGTGCGTCATGTACACCGACCTCGAGCGCACGACGCGCCTCATCCTGCGCGCGCTGTTCTATGCCTCGCCCGTGATCTACGGAGTGGAGGACCTCCCCGGCGTGTTCGAGACGCTCGCCGCATTCAACCCCCTCTCCGGGATCTTCGCCCTCTACCGGGTCGGGTTCTTCCCCGAGGAATGGGACCCGTGGGTCATCGGCGTCGGCGCCATCCTCTGCTTCGTCATCCTCGCGGTCGGCCTCTGGGTGTTCCGGCGGCTCGAGCGCCCGATCCTGAAGGAGCTGTGATGGCGGCATCCGCTCACGCGATCGAGGTTCGAGGCCTCGGCGTGCGGTTCCGGCGCAACCGCCGCGGTCGCCGCAGCTTCAAGGACCTCTTCGCGGGCTCGAAGCGCCGTGCGCGTCCCGGCGAGTTCTGGGCGCTGCGGGACGTCACGTTCACGGTCGCCCCGGGCGAGTCGATCGGCGTCGTGGGACGCAACGGGCAGGGCAAATCGACGCTCCTGAAGCTCGTCGCCGGGGTGCTCCTCTCGGACGAGGGCAGCGTGGCGGTCAACGGCGGCGTCGCGCCGCTCATCGAGATCACGGGCGGCTTCGTCGGAGACCTGACCGTGCGCGAGAACGTCTACCTCACGGCAGGACTGCACGGGATGCCGCGCTCCCACGTCGCCGGCAAATTCGACGAGATCCTCGAGTTCGCCGAGATCGGCGACTTCGTCGACACGCCCTACAAGCACCTCTCCAACGGCATGAAGGTGCGCCTCGCGTTCTCCGTCGTCTCGCAGCTCGACGAGCCCGTGCTGCTCGTCGACGAGGTGCTCGCCGTCGGCGACAAGGCCTTCCGGGAGAAGTGCTATCGGCGCATCGACGAGCTGCTCGCCGACGGGCGGACGCTCTTCTTCGTGAGCCACAGCGAGCGCGACCTGCGCCGGTTCTGCACGCGCGGGCTATATCTCGACAAGGGACGCCTTGCGATGGATGCCCCGATCGAGGATGTCCTCGACCGGTACAACGCCGACTATCCCGTCGGCTGACGCCGACTATCCCGTCGGCTGACGACGACGCGGCGGCTGACTAGGACGCCGCGACGAGCGGCGGCATCGTCTTGAACGACCGGTCGCGGGAGATCTTCCCGCCGTCGCGGAGTCCGCGGAACAGGTTCGACGTGCCGCGCACCTTGCGCTCGACGAAGACGAGGCGGATGAGCTCCTTGCCGAACGTCAGGGCCGTGCCCGTCGCGAACGGCACGCGACGGTAGACGCCGAGCGAGCGGTAGTACTGCTTGATGAGCGCGCGGTTGCGCATGATGTAGTAGCGGTACGCGTCGCTCGACGCGTTCATGTGGCGGATGCCCATGTCCCACTGCTTGATCTCACGCGTGCGACGCAGGACGAATTCGTTCACGATGACCGAGGTCGTCTTGCGCGAGGCGAGCCAGCCGTAGAGCTGGTCATCCCAGTAGATGAAGAAGCGCGGGTCGGGCAGGCCGATCTGCGTCACGATGTCGCGGTGGATGAACATGCCCTCGAAGCATCCCGAGTTCATCTCCTTGAAGCCCGACTCGTCGAAGCCCGAGGGAGCGAAGGGGATCGGGATGCCGAGAGGCTCGGCGACACGGTACTGCCAGTAGAACTCGCTGCCGTCGTAGTCGTAGCGCCGGCCCTGGATGCTCTTGAAGCGCGGCGCCCACTTGCCCATCTTGGCGAGGCCGTCGGGGATCACCTCGACGTCGTCGTCCATGAGCCACATCCACGACGAGCCCAGCTCGTACGCGACGCGCATGCCCTCGCTGAACCCGCCGGAGCCGCCCGTGTTGGTGTCGAGGCGGTGGTAGACGAGCTTCGTGCCGATGCGCTCGCGGAACGACTCGACGACCTCCGCGGTGTCGTCGGCCGAAGCGTTGTCGACGATGACCAGGTGGCCGGGCTTGGGGTCCATGCGCTCTATCGACTCGAGGAGTCGGGTCAGGAGGCCGGAACGGTTGTAGGTGACGACGGCGATCGTCGCGGAGGCGGGGTCGAATTCAGTGGTCGTCGTCATCGCAGGGCTGTCAGAGGCGAGAGGCATGGCGCGTGAATCCTACCGTGCCCGACTCGGCGCACCCTGGCAGGCGGCCTCGACCGCGTTCATCGACGGCCCTCGAACGTCGAGGTCCAGCTCTCGAGCGACGTCAGGTCGCCCATCGCCGCCCGGTAGCGGCGGGACAGTTCTGGCCACTGCCGCCGGAGTCTGCGGTGCAGGCGCACCGAGTCCACGAGCATACGGCGGTACTTCGCCCGGTCCCGCGTGTAGATGTTCTTCCCCGACCCGTCCGCCGCGCTCACGAGCGCGCTGTCGAACAGCGGCAGGCGCCACCAATGCGCGTCGCCCTTGCCGAACTCGACCTCGGGATGCGCCACGTTCTCCGGTCGCGGCGCGTGGAGCCAGTGCGAGACGAGTGCCGTCGCCGTGAACCAGCGGAGCCGGAGGCCGGTGGGGTTGTCGAAGTCGTGCGTGCGCCGCTTCTTGAAAACCTGTCGCCCACGCCGCGAGCGCAGGGGCACGCCCGTGTCCTTGTGGACCACGGTCTCGGGGAAGGCACTCGCGAGCTTCCGTGCCTCCGGCATGGCGGTGGCGAGGTTCGCACGCATGTGCTCGGGGCCGCTCAGGATGTCGCGGAGCGCCCGGTGCCGGAGCGCGACGGGGTAATACTGCATCATCATGAGGTGCTTGAGGTCCAGGCGACGGCTGTGGCGCAGGAGCGTTCCGCCGCTCGGGATCGTCGAGTGCAGGAGCGCCGCGACGATCCGATTGCGGGCATGGAAGTAGGCCTGCCAGTCGATCGAGTCGTCCTTGCCCACCCATGACACGTGCCACAGCGCGACACCGGGCATGGAGACGGTCGGCGTGCCGGCCTCCCGCGCGCGCAGACAGAATTCGGCGTCATCCCACTTGATGAACGCGGGCAGCGACAGGCCGACCTCGCGGATGACGTCGACGGGGATGAGGCACATCCACCAGCCGTTGTAATCGGCGTCCAGCCGCATGTGGAGCATTGGGTTCTGACGCAGGTTCGTCGCGCTGAAGTCGTGCGGCATCTTCTCCTGGAAGAGCGTGCGCCACATGAAGGGCGCTTCGTCCACGACCTCGGCCCACGCGTGCAGCTTCGGGCGGTCGAGCAGATCGAACATGTGCGCGCCGACGATCGTCGGCACCGACGCGTATCGGCCGAAGACGATCGACCGGCGCACCGACTCGGTCTCCAGACGCACGTCGTCGTCGAGCAGCTGGACGAACTCGCTCTCGCCGCGCTGGAGAGTCTCGGCCATCGCGCGCGCGAATCCTCCGGAGCCGCCCAGGTTGGGCTGCGTGATGATCTGGAGCTTCTCGCCGAGGGATGCCGCGACCTCCGCGAACTCCGGTTCCGCGTCGACGCGGCGGTCGCCCTGATCGATGATGAAGATGCGATCGAGCAGCTCGAGGACATCCGGCTCGGACGCCAGGTTCATGAGCGTCGAGATGCAGTAGTCCGGCTTGTTGTACGTCGTGATGCCGATCGACGCGTTGCCGGTGCGGACGGGAGCCGTCTCGGTGGTCCACTCGGCGCCCTCGAAGACGGCGCTCTTCTCGTCGGCGACGATGTCGAACCAGATCCACCCACCGTCGCTGTACTGGTCGAGGACCAGATCGAAATGCGAGGTGACGGAGCCCTCGACCTCTCGGGTCTCCACCCGCTGGCGGACTCCCGAGCCGTTGGACCGGTAGACCAGAACAGTCGCGGGCCCCGACGTGCGGACGGTCAGGCGCACGTCGCGCACGGGCGTCCAGTGCTGCCAGTACGAGGCGGGGAACGCGTTGAAGTAGGTGCCGAACGAGACGCGACGACCTGCGACGATGCGTGCGCGGCGACGATCGAGGATGTTGCCGAGGTGAGCGCGGCTCGACACGCGGACGGGCTCCTCGTCGATGACCGACCACGTCTCGGGGTCGGCATAGAGGGGCAGAAGGTCCGGATCGCGGTCCTGGGGGAAGACGACGTTCTGGAGGACGTGGGGCACGTGGATTCTCCGAGTGGGGGCAGCGGGCGCCGTGGCGTCGGGGCCGACAACGGATCCTACCGTGCCGGTCTCGGCAGACCCTGGGCGCGGTCAGGAATCGTGGGGCAGCTCGGGCCCCTCCGCCACATCCATCCGCTCGCGCCACGACCGGGATTGCCCCGCCCGCACGGCGCACAGCACGAGCAGCAGCCACCCGAGGCCCCACAGTGTGAAGCTCTCGAACATCGAGTCGACGAGCAGGGCGACGAGGGTGAGCGGCGTCCAGGCGTAGATGATCGAGCGCCGCTCGCTCGCGACGAGCCACGCCCGCACGAAGGCGAAGCCGCACAGAAGGAAGAAGAGGAGGAGCCCCACCCAGCCCAGCTGCAGAAGCACGTCGAAATACGCGTTCAATGCCGACGCGTGGGTCTGGCCGGATTGGAAGTTGATCGCGATGAACGGGATCTCGCTCGGCGCCCAGGGGCCGAACCACCCCCAGCCCTGCACGGGGCGCATGCGCACGAAGTTGAGCAGATTGGCCCACAGCGTCGCGCGAGTGGAGAAGTCGCTGCCCGCCCCGAGCCACGCGATGATCGGATGCCGCGCGAGATACGCGGCGCCGATGGCGACGATGAGCACGCCGCCGAACACCCATTGCATCGCCTGGCGCCGTTCCGGTGACGTGTGCCGCACGAGCCCCAGGGCCGCCGCGGCCACGGCGACGGCGGCGGCGAGGACGACGACGGTGGGGGAGTCGGACAGCACGGCCAGGACGCCGCCGAGCACGACGGAGAACAGCGACACCCCGGCGCGCACGGACTGCGTGCGGTACTCGATGAGGAACGTGATGAGCGCGAGGACGGCGACGAAGCCGAGCAGGTTGCGTGTTCCGAAGACGCCCTGGATGGGCCCGAACTTCGCGATGTTGCCCTGGATGCCGATGAAACGCAGGGGCATGTCCAGCAGGATGCCGGACAGCACCTCGAGGCCGAGCGAGATCGACAGCAGCACCCGCATGACATCGCCGAGTGCGCGCACCGTCTGCAGGGTGTCGCGGACGTGGCCGATCGTCACGGCGAGGAAGGCGATCGCCGCGAGCGACACCCACCCCCAGAAGCTCCTGGTCGCATCGGTGCTCCAGAAGACGCTCGCGAACGTCCAGCCGACGAACAGCACGAGCGTCGTCGGGACGAGCCGCACGAGCGAGATCTCGCGGCGCCGGGCGATCAGCATCCCGACCGCGAAGACGCACAGTCCCGCGATGATCGTGGCGTACGTGACCCGCCCGGCGATCCGCTCGATCGCGAACGCGCCGAAGACGGCGCCGAAGACGGTGAGCGTGAACGCGCGCGCGAGCGCGGCCGACGCGAGGATGCCGGTGACCCCGCGCGCCGCCGGCTCGCCGGTCACCGGGCCTGCTTCGTCAGCTCGCCGCGCTCTATCGCCAGCGTCTGCTCGGCGGGTCCGACGCCGATGTGCGGCGACTGCTTGATCTTGAAGCTGAACATGACGACGAACATCCAGCCCCAGAGCAGCAGCGGGCTCGACTCCTGCAGCCCCTGGACGAGCAGGATCGCCCCCACGAGGGTCGGCAGCAGCGAGAGCGCCGAGTACGGGCGGTCGTCGCGCAGATCCCATCGGGGCCTGTCGACGGCGAAGAACCAGGCGCGCCACACGAAGGCGAGGTAGGTGAGCGCCATGAGCACGACGCCGATGATGCCGAGCTGCAGGTAGACGTCGACCCACATGTTGTGCGCCTGCATGACGGTCTGACCGTGGTCGATGATCCAGCCGTCGAAGGCGGGGTCGCTGGGATTCCACGGCGTCGCGAAGCCCCAGCCCACCCATGGGCGCTCGTTCGCCTTCGCGAGCACGACCTCCCAGATCTGCTCGCGGCCGGTGAAGTCGGAGTCGCGGCCGACGAGCGCGAACAGCTGCTCGCGCAGCGCCCAGAGCGCGGCGAGGCCGCCGATGCCGATCAGGGCGTAGCCGATGTAATACGGCGTCCGCTGTCCGGGCCCCTTGGCGCGACGCATGAGCAGCACGGTGATGAGCACGACGACGACGGCCGCCGCTTCGGCGTACGACGTCGCCGAGCCCGCGCGGACCATCATGTAGGCGGCGACGACGATCCAGATGTAGAGCGGCACGCGCCGCGGAGCGCCCGCCGCGAGGCGGATCGCGAACACGATGATCGCGAGGAGGCACAGGGGGCCGAGCAGGTTGGCGTTGCCGACGATGCCCTGGATGCGGCCGCCGTCGATGAGGTTGTTCCGGGACCAGAAGACGATCGGGTCGACCTTGCCCTCGGGCGTCGGCTGGAAGCCCGGCATGACGGCGTGCTGGACGAACAGCGACACGAACAGCTCGAAGGCGAGCGAGAGTGCGAGCACCCACTTGAGCGCCGACGCGATCGCCCGCACGAGCTCGCGCCACGTCAGCACGATTCCGACGAAGAGTGCCTGAAGGGTCGTGAGCGCGAGCAGCAGCAGTGTCAGCGCCGTCGTCTGCGGCCACGCCGACCAGAAGAACGACAGGCCCGCCCACACGACGTACGCGAGCGCGAACTCGGGGAGCCGACGCCACTGCACGGGCGGCCGGATGCCGATCCACAAGCCCAGCGAGAGCAGCCCGCTGCCGATCGCGATGACGGCCGCCGCGAGCTCTCCGAAGGCGTTCACGAGCGAGGTGCCCGCGAGCGCCGTGAACAGCACGAAGATGCACCACGCGCGCAGCATGAGGTGCGCCGTCGTCTCGCGCGCCGGGGCCTCCGGCGGCGCCGAGGCCGGATGCTTCGAGTGCAGCGCCATGGTGGAATCAGGGTACCCCGGGCCCGCCGATAGGCTGAGGACATGCTGGCCCCTCTCGTGAACGAGCCGCGCGACTACGCCTGGGGGTCCACGACCCTCATCGCCGAGCTGGAGGGCCGCGCCCCGACCGGCCGCCCGGAAGCAGAGGTCTGGTACGGCGATCACCCCGGCGACCCTGCGGTCGTCCCCGACGGCCGTGCGCTCGGGGAGTGGCTCGCGAGCGACGCGGCGTCGACGGGTGCGCCGCAGCGGCTTCCGTACCTCCTGAAGGTGCTGGCGGCGGCATCCCCGCTCTCGATCCAGGCTCATCCCTCGAAGCGTCAGGCCGAAGAGGGCTTCGCCCGGGAGGAGGATGCCGGCATCCCGCGCGATGCCGGCGTGCGCACGTATCGCGACGACAACCACAAGCCCGAGCTCATCGTCGCGGTCAGCGACACGTTCACGGCGCTCGCAGGGCTCCGCGACCTCGATGCGACCAAGCGCCTCGTCTCCGCGCTCGGCGCGGCGGGCGAGCCGCTCCTCGAGCACCTGGCCGGGGCCGACGAGGCGACCGCGATGCGCGACACGATCGCCTGGCTGCTCTCGGGCACGGCTCAGGCCGAGGTCGATGCGATCGTCGCGGCGGCCGCCGACGCCGACGTCCCCGGGTTCCGCGCCGAGCTCGATCTCGTGCGCCACCTGAACGCCGCCTATCCCGGCGATCCCGGCGTCGTGGTCGCGCTGCTCCTGAACCTCGTGACGCTGAACCGGGGCGAGGCCGTCTTCGTGCCGGCCGGCGTGCTGCACGCCTACGTCGCAGGCCTCGGCGTGGAGCTCATGGCCGCGAGCGACAACGTGCTGCGCGGCGGACTCACGCCCAAGCACATCGACGTCGCCGAGCTCCTCGACGTGCTCGACCCGACGCCCGGTCCGCCGCCCGTGCTGCGTCCCGTCGACCTCGGCGGGGGCGTGGAGCGCTTCGAAGGCCCCGGTATCTCCGACTTCGCGCTGCTGCACACGCACGTCTCGGAAGGCACCCCGGCCCAGATCGCGCTCGACGGCGTCGCGATCGCGATCGTGACCGCCGGCGAGCTCGACGTCGAGGGCGCGGCATCCGGTGACCACGCGACGCTCATCCCGGGGGTCGGCGTCCTCGTGACCCCCGACGAGGGCGCGCTGCAGGTCTCCGGCGAGGGCGATCTCTTCATCGCCGTCCCCGGCCGCTGAGGGTGGCCGGCGTCCGCTCGGAACCGGGTCCCGCCTGAGCGGGCACTCGGTGCCGCCTCGGCGCGCGATGTGCGATATCCGAATGCAACACGCCGTCGGCGCGTCGTGAACCCTCAACCGCGGGCTGAGGCTTTATGGTTCGCGACTTGACCCGAGCGAATTACACGGGTGTAATTGCTCGTACACGCGAACCAGCGTGGGGGGTTGAGCAGGTGGGAGAACGAGATGACGGTTTCGCAGTACCGTTCCGGCGTTCCCGACAATTGGTTCGTCGATCCGGTCAACCTGGGCGTTCCGGGGGTGCGTCGTCCCGTCGAAGGCGAAGACGACAATCCTCTGTCCTGGCAGACCGATGCGCTGTGCGCACAGACAGATCCCGAGGCCTTCTTTCCGGAGAAGGGCGGCTCGACACGTGACGCGAAGCGCATCTGCTCTTCGTGCGACGTGCGCGGCGAATGCCTCGAGTACGCGCTCCAGAACGACGAGCGCTTCGGGATCTGGGGCGGCCTGAGCGAGCGCGAACGGCGCAAGCTCAAGCGCCGCGCCGGCTGATCCAGGGCACATCCGCGATCCGGGGCACGCGGCGCGTGCGCCCGGAACCGCGGATGCCCCGCGCCTAGGCTGACGACGTCATGCCTGGCCGAGTACACGCGATCCTCGTCGTGCGCCCCGATGGGCGCACGCCCGCCGCTTTCCATCTGCGGAGGACCCTCGCAGCGCTTCAGGCGCAATCGCGTCCGGTCGATGCGCTCACGATCGTCGTGTGCGGCGAGGATCCCATCGTCGCCGAGGTCGCGGCATCCGCTCCCGCCGAATCGGTCATCACCGCCCCCGCGCGCACGCGGTTCGCGGAGGCGACCGCCATCGCGAGCCGCCGCGTATCGGGCGAGTCCGTGTGGCTGCTCGCACAGGACACCGCTCCCGAGCCCGAGGCGCTCAGCCGGCTGACGGCGGCGCTCGAGCTCGCACCGTCCGTCGCGTTCGCCGCGCCGAAGCTCGTGCGCGCCGACGACCGGTCGACGATCGTCTCGCTCGGGGTGACCGTCACCCGCCTCGGCCGGACGGTGGGCCTCGCCGACGGCGAGTTCGATCAGGGCCAGCACGATGTCCGAGAGGATGTGCTCGGCGCCGATGTGCGCGGCATCCTCGTGCGCACGGAGGCGTGGGAGCAGCTCGGCGGCCTCGACCGCGCGCTCGCGGGTGCCGACGAAGGCCTCGATCTCGGCATCCGCGCCCGTCTGGCGGGATCCCGCGTGACCCTCGTGCCGGGTGCGCTCGTCGCCGTCTCGGGAGACGGCGTCGCAGGACCCGGCCTCCCGATCTCGCGCGGTCGCCGCCTGCAGACGGCGCTGGCCGCCCGCACGGCGCAGCTGCACCGCCGCCTCGCCTACGCCCATCCGGTCGCACTGCCGTTCCTCTGGCTCTCGCTCCTGCCCCTCGCGGCCTGGCGCACGATCGTGCTCCTCGTCGGAAAGCAGCCCGGCCTCATCGGACCCGAGTGGGCCGCGTCGGCCGTGGCCCTCGTCCGGGTGGGGGCGATCGCGCGCTCGCGCGCTCGCATCCGTCACGCCCGCCAGGCGTCGTGGGCGCAGCTGGCCCCCCTGCGCGTGACCAGCACCGAGCTGCGCGAACGGCTCGACGGCGGGCCGGACGCCCTCGGCGAGGCCCGTCGGGGCGAGCTGCGCTTCTTCTCGGGCGGCGGCGCGTGGCTCGTGCTCGCGGCGATCGTCGCGTCGGTCGCCGCTTTCCCCGCGCTGCTGGCCTGGCCCGTCCTCGGCGGCGGCGGGCTCCAGCCGCTGCGTTCGGCCGTCGCACAGCTGTGGGCGGATGCCGCCTGGGGCACGCGCGCCCTGGGGCTCGACACGACGGGCCCTGCCGATCCGTTCGCGGCCGTCGTGGCGGTCGTCGGCTCGCTGTGGCCCGCCGAGCCGTCGCGCGTCGTCGTGATCCTGTGGGTGGCGGCGATCCCGCTCGCGGCGCTCGGCGGCTGGTTCGCCGCGACCCGCGTGACCGACCGGTCCGTCCTGCGCATCACGGGCGGCGCCGTGTGGGCGCTGGCCCCGACCTTCCTCGCGGCGCTCGTCGAGGGCCGGCCTCCGGCCGTCATCGCGCACCTCCTTCTTCCCTGGCTCTTCTACGCGGGCGCGGTCGCCCACCGGTCGTGGGTTGCGGCGGGCGCGGCATCCCTCCTCTTCGCCGGCGTCGTGGCGTGCGCGCCCTCGCTCGCGCCGGCGCTCGTCGTGCTGTGGGTCGTCGCGCTCGGGCTCACCATCGCGCGTCGTGCGGGCCGCGGCGTCGCGCAGCTGGTGTGGGTCGTGATCCCTGCCGCGGCGCTCGCGGCACCCCTCGTGTGGCATCAGCTGCGCATCGGCAACCCCTGGAGCCTGGTCGCCGACCCCGGCGTGCCGTGGGCGGGACCGCAGGTCGCACCCGACGCGGCCGGTCGCGCGCTGCTGGCCGCGGGCTTCCCGACGGCGGATCCCGGCGGGTGGGGTGCCTTCCTCGGCGGTGCGCCCACGTGGTGGGTGCCGCTTCTGGCGGCGCCGATCGCCGTGCTCGCGCTCATCGCCCCCCTCACTCAGCGCTGGGTCGCCGGCGTCGTGCTGCTGATCGTCGCCGCGGCCGGCATCGCCACGGCCTTCGCCGCCGCGGCGGTCGCCGTCTCGTTCGCGCAGTCCGCCGCCGTCTCGGTCTGGCCCGGGGCGGGCGTGAGCCTCGCGTGGCTGGGAGCGCTGGGCGGGGCCCTGGTCGCCCTCGACTCCGGGCTCGCGCCGCGAGTGGCCTTCGCGCGCGGCGCGGCGGCCGCCCTCGTGCTCGTCGCGATCGGAGTGCTGTCGGTGCCCGCGCTCACGGCGTCGGCGCGGGGTGCGACGTTCCTGACGCTCGGCCCGGCGAGCACGCTTCCCGCCTATGTCGCCGCCGAGGGCCGGGACGACCCCGACGTCGGCACGCTGGTGCTCACGCCGCAGAACGCGGGCGGCGTCGCCGCCGAGGTCGTGTGGGGCGGCAGCGAGACGCTCGGCGGCCAGACGACGATCGTCTCGACCCGCACCGAGGCCTCCGCTCAGGATCGGAGGCTCGCCAACCTGTCCGCCGACCTCGTGACGGCGTCGGCGGGGGATGCCGTCACCGACGCAGCGGCGGACGGGATCGGCTTCGTGCTCCTCGCGCCCGCCGCCGACCCGGAGTCCGATGCGGCGCGCTCGTTCCGCCTGTCCGCGCAGACCGCGCTCGATCAGCGCGACGACCTCGATGCCGTCGGTGTCACGCCGAAGGGCGCGCTGTGGCGCGTGACGGTGCCGATCGCCCCGCGAGCCGAGGCAGCCGACCCGCAGCGCACGCGGTGGATCGCCTTCGGACAGCTCGCCGCCGTCGCGGTCGCGCTCCTGCTCGCCCTGCCGACGGCGGGGGCCCGGCGAGCGGCGCAGCGCACCCCGCGCGTCGTGGGCCACTACTGGCAGGAGGGCCGATGAGCGATCGCCGCACCTTCCGCTGGGCGACGACGGGTGCCCGCGTCCTCGCGGGCACGCTCGTGGCGGCCGGCTTCGTCGTCGCCGTCGCGACGGCCGTCGCCGTGCCGTGGCCGACCCTCGCGCACGAGCCCGTCGAGGTCGTCGCGACCCCGGCGCCGGAGGCGAGCGTCCTCGCCTGCGCCGGCTCGCTCCTCGCCCTCGGGCGCGACGCTTCCGCCGCCGATGTCGTCTCCGCCGCGGGCGAGCAGGTGCTCACCGCGGGTGTGCGCGACGGATCCGACCCGCCGTCGGAGTCGCAGCTGTCGACGCAGGTCGACGGATCCGTCGCAGCCGTGTTCATCGCCGACCCTCAGGACCGCACGCGCACCGACGTCGCCGCGTCGGGATCCACGTCGATCGGCGACCCCGACCTGTCCGGGTTCGCGGCATCCGCGTGCCGTCCGCCCCTCATGGAGTCGTGGCTCGTCGGTGGATCGACCGCGACGGGCTCGTCGGACATCGTGATCGTCGGCAACCCCGGCGTCGTGCCCGCCACGGTCGAGCTGACGGTCTACGGCACGGACGGCCCTGTCGTCCCGCCCGGTGGCCGGCTCGTCGTGCCCGCGGGGTCGCAGCGCGTCATCGCGCTCGCGGGCCTCGCGCTCGGCCAGGACAGCCCCGTCATCCGGGTCTCGGCGACCGGCGCTCCCGTGACGGCCGTTCTGCAGGCGAGCATCCAGCGCACGCTCGCCGCCGGTGGAGTCGATCAGGTCGGCGCGATCCAGGCTCCCGAGGCGCACGTCTATATCCCGGGCGTGTCGGTCGTCGAGACGGGGGGAGCGGGATCGGATGCCTCCACCGCCCTGCGGCTGCTCTCGCCGTCCGCCGACACGACGGCGACGGTCACGGTGACCCAGACGGGGCTCGCCGATGCAAGCGCCCCGATCTCGGTGGCGCTGACCGCGGGAAAGCCGCTCGATCTGGATCTAGGCGGCCTCGCCGCGCGCGAATACACGGTGCGTGTCGACGCGGAGGCGCCGGTCCTCGGGGCCGTGTGGCAGACGACCGGCTTCGGCGAGGGCGCCGACTTCGCGTGGTACACGCCGGCGCCCGAGGTCGCGGTGCCGAGTCTGTTCGCGACGCCGTCGGGCCCGTCGCCCGCGCTGACGGTCGTGAACCCGACCGATCAGGACGCCGCGGTGACCGTGGACGCCGTCGACGGCTCGAGCTCGACGACCGTCACGATCCCCGCCCAGCGTTCGACGCGATTCAGCCTGCGCTCGCGCACGGTGTACTCGCTCGACGCCGGCGCGGTGGGCGTGCGCGCGGGCGTCTCGCTCACGGGCGTCGGGGCGCTCGCGGGCTTCCCGGTGTGGTCGGCCGACACCGCGGCCGAGCCGATCGTCGTCTACCCCTGAGTCAGAAGTACCGGAAGCGCTCGGGTCCGAGATCCCAGGGGTCGCGGTCGAGATACTCGGCCGCCGCGCGGAAGACCGAGCCCTCGATCATCATGCGGCGGTGCGCGTCGTCGTTGCGATGCAGGTGGCTCAGCCGCTCGATGGGCAGGCGATAGAGGATGATCCGCTTCTCCGCCGACAGCACGTGCCACCGCGGGATGCCGTCGTCGTCGGTCGCGGGAGGCATGTCGGCGATCTCGAAGCTGACGTCGCGCAGCTCCTCCCACGCGGAGCGCAAGAACTCCGCCGTCGTGCCGACGGCGAGGTCGAAGCGATCGGCGCGTGTGTCGAGCGGGGGGAGGGGCGGCCGTACGACGGGGCTGCGGCCCTCGCGTCCGTGGCGTCCGTGCCGCGCAGGGCGTCTCGCCCTCCGGGCAGCGTCCCTCGTCCTCCGCCACGCCATGCACCCATCCTAGGTGCGGCCCCTGACGCGCGGCCGGGCCGAGGCGCGTGCGGCTCGCGCCGTCTCGGGTTCGGGGCGCGCGCCGATGGCGACACGCCCTCGCCGACGGCGTGTCGTGCGCGTCGTTCGCCCCGAACCCGAGAAGGACGGGATGCCGGCGCGCACCGGGTCGGGTCGGGAGGGGATCCGCGGGGCCGGCGGCGCGGCATCCTGAACCGTGTCGGAAGGCGGCGCTAGGGTCGGACCGATGCGCGAGAGACTCTGCTCCAAGGTGGGATGCGCCCGCGAGGCGGTGTCGACCCTGACGTACGACTACGGCGACCAGATGGCGGCCCTGGGGCCTCTCGGCGCCGACGGCGATCCGCACGCGCACGACCTCTGCGCGATCCACACCGACCGGCTGTCGGTCCCCAAGGGATGGGTGGTCGTGCGGCACGAGACGCTGCGCGTCTGACCAGGGTCGCCGCTCAGGCGGTCATGGAAGAATGGGCGGATGCCCACCACCACCGCCTCTGAGGCATCCGTGCGCCCCCTCGAGTTCGACGTCGCCGACCTCTCCCTCGCCGAGGCCGGCCGGCACCAGATCCGCCTCGCCGAGAACGAGATGCCCGGCCTCATGGCCCTCCGCGAGGAGTTCGGCCCGACGCAGCCGCTCGCCGGAGCCCGCATCGCCGGCTCGCTGCACATGACGGTGCAGACGGCCGTCCTCATCGAGACGCTCACAGCCCTCGGCGCGCAGGTGCGGTGGGCGAGCTGCAACATCTTCTCGACGCAGGACGAAGCCGCCGCGGCGATCGCCGTCGGCCCCACCGGGACCGTCGACGCGCCGGCCGGCGTGCCCGTCTTCGCCTGGAAGGGCGAGACCCTCGAGGAGTATTGGCGCTGCACCGACCGCATCTTCGACTGGTCGGCCGAGGGTGCAGACGGCCCGAACCTCATACTCGACGACGGCGGCGACGCGACCCTGCTCGTGCACAAGGGCGTCGAGTTCGAGAAGGCCGGGGCGGTCCCTGCGACGGCGGCGGATGACTCGCACGAGTACGGCATCATCCTCGACACGCTGCGCGCGAGCCTCGCACGCGACCCGCAGCGCTTCACGCGCATCGCGGCCGAGCTCATCGGCGTGACGGAGGAGACGACGACGGGCGTGCACCGCCTGTACGAGCTCGCGGCATCCGGAGACCTGCTCTTCCCCGCGATCAACGTCAACGACTCCGTGACGAAGTCGAAGTTCGACAACACGTACGGCATCCGCCACTCGCTGCCCGACGGCATCAACCGCGCGACCGACGTGCTCATCGGCGGCAAGGTCGCCTTCGTCGCCGGCTACGGCGACGTGGGCAAGGGCTCCGCCGAGGCCCTCCGCGGCCAGGGCGCCCGTGTCATCATCGGCGAGATCGACCCCATCTGCGCCCTTCAGGCCGCGATGGACGGCTTCCAGGTCGCCCGCCTCGACGACGTCATCGACCAGGTCGACATCGTCATCACGGGCACCGGCAACACGCGGGTCGTGACGCCCGAGCACCTTCTCGGCCTCAAGCACCTCGCGATCGTCGGCAACGTCGGGCACTTCGACGACGAGATCGACATGGCGGGCCTCGCCGCGATCCCCGGCGTGGAGAAGATCGAGATCAAGCCCCAGGTGCACGAGTGGCGCCTGCCGAACGGTCGCAGCGTGCTCGTCCTCAGCGAAGGACGCCTCATGAACCTCGGCAACGCCACGGGGCATCCATCGTTCGTCATGAGCGCGTCGTTCTCGAATCAGGTGCTCGCGCAGCTCGAGCTCTACACGAAGCGCGAGGAGTACCCCGTCGGCGTGTACACGCTGCCCAAGACGCTCGACGAGAAGGTCGCACGCCTGCACCTCGCGGCGCTCGGCGTCGAGCTGACGACCCTCACGGCCGAGCAGTCGGCGTACCTCGGCGTCCCCGTCGACGGCCCGTACAAGCTCGACCACTACCGGTACTGACCCGCGAGACTACTTCGGTTGGACGAGACAGCGGGTGATGCCCACCGTCTCGTCCGACCGATGTAGTCTCGGCGCCCGGCGTGGGTCCTCGCTTTCGAGGAGGTCAGCGCTGGGGGAAGCCCCGCGGTGCGCCGGACGCGCCGGCGGTGAGCGCGGCGACCCGCTGGGTCTCGAGGCCGAGCGCGCGCAGCTCGCGGTCGCGGCGCACCGCGACGACGGCGCGCAGCATCGTCTCGGGATCGACGGCCGGCACGGGCGACACGAACTCCCGCACTTCGGAGGCGAGGGATGCCGCACTCCGCGCGCGCGCCGCGGGTGCCATGCCGTCGGCGTGGGACACGAACTGGGCGGTGCGGCGGGCGAGCCGGTCGGGCAGGCGGGCGACGTCGGCGATCGCGGCCCAGTGCAGCAGGTGCGGAGGCACCCCGGGAGCCGACGGGGGGAGCGCGGGCGTGCGCGTGCGCTCCGAGTAGGTGCCGGCGAGGAGGTCGCCGAGGCGCTGCGATCGCGGCGTGAACGCTCCGACGATCGCGGCGACGGCCCCCGCTGTGAACCAGATCTCGAAGACGCCGACGAGCGCGCGCACGAACGCCTGGCGGAAGCCCGCTGCGCCGCCGTCGGCGCGGACGATCCGCCCCCCGACGAGGAGCTTGCCGAGGCTGCGGCCCCGCGTCGCGGTCTCGACGACCGTCGGCAGCACCACCGTGACGGTCACGAGCGCGGCGATCGTCACGATCGGCAGGGCGGCGGCATCCACCATTCCCTGACCGATGAGCCACGACGCGACGAGCGCGAACAGCACGAAGAGGGCGATCGCGATCAGCACGTCGATGATGCAGCCCAGCGCCCGCAGGAAGAAGCCGATCGGCTGCACGTCGAGGGCGACCGCCTCACCAGTGAGGATCTCGTCCTGACGGATGTCGACGACCGTCGGAGCAGGTGCGTCGGCCATGCGTAAAGTAAACCAAATGGACCTCGACGCCCTCACCGCCGCGCGCCGCGCGGAGTGGGAGCGGCTCGACGAACTCAGCCGCTCCCGGTCGCTGTCGGGTGCGCAGGTCGACGAGCTCGTGACGCGCTACCGCGCGGCATCCGCCGATCTCGCCGACATCAAGACGTCGGCGGGACGCACCACGCAGGGTGACCACGTGTCGACGATGCTCGCGCGGGCTCGGCTGCGGCTCACGGGCGGCCCCGACAACGCGCTGCGGCAGATCCCCCGGTTCTTCGCGCTGCAGCTTCCCGCCGCGCTCTACCGCGTGCGGTGGACGGTGCTCGTCATCGCGCTGTCGTTCGTCATCGTGGTCGCGGCGGTCGCGTTCTGGGTGTCGGGCGACCCCGCGCTCGTCGCGTCGCTCGGCAGCGACGCGCAGCTGTCGTACTACGCGCAGCACGGTTTCACCGATTACTACAGCGAGAACCCCGCCGCCGTCTTCGCCGGCACCGTGTGGACGAACAACGCGTGGATCGCGGCGCAGTGCGTGCTCTTCGGCATCACCGGCATCTGGCCGCTCATGGTGCTCGTCCAGAACGCCGTCGGCGTCGGCATCGCGGCGGCCGTCATGATCGCGTACGGCCGTGGCGACGTCTTCCTGCTCTTCATCCTCCCGCACGGCATGCTCGAGCTGACGAGCATCTTCGTCGCGGGCGCCGCGGGGCTGCACGTCTTCTGGGCGTGGGTCGCGCCCGGTCCGCGCTCGCGCGGCGAGTCGCTCGCGTCGGCGGGCCGGTCGCTCGCCACGATCGCGATCGGGCTCGTCATCGCGCTCGCCGTTTCGGGGGCCATCGAGGGCTTCGTGACGGCGCAACCCTGGCCGTGGCCCGTCAAGATCGGCATCGGCGCGACGGCACTCGCGGCGTTCCTCGTCTACATGCTCGTCGTCGGGCGCCGTGCGCACCGGCTGGGCGAGACGGGCGACCTCACGGAGTACGAGGCGGGCACGCCGACCCTTGTCGCCGGCTGAGCCCCGGTTTCGTCCGCACCGGGATCGTGCCGGATCTCGGCCGAGTGTGACGACACGCCGGCCAGAGGCGCGTCGGATGCGGCTGCAGACCAGCGAGCCGAGATGCGGGACACTTCGGTCGGCGCTCGGGCGAGACGGGCGCCGGAGGGGTTGCACGAGGCTTCTGTCGCGCGGGCGCCGCGCCATCCATTCCTCTTCTGCGCGCCGGGTGGCGGAATCCCGAGCGACGCGTCGAGATCACCTGATCTCGACGAGAGCACCCGTAGTCCACGCGAACAACGTGTGCGTTGGGCGAGCGCATACGATCTCGCCGGGAGAGGGATGCCCGCGGCCCGAGCATGCGAGAGGGCCCGGACGCGGCAGCGTCGGGGCCCTCACGAGGAGATGAGGTCAGGCCTTCTTGGTGCCGTCGAACAGGGCGCGGTAGGCGAAGCCCGCGATGAGCGCGCCGACGAGCGGGAACACGATGAACACCCACAGCTGCGCGAGCGCGAGCCCTCCGCCGTAGACCGCTGTGGCGATCGAGCGGGCCGGGTTGACCGACGTGTTGTCGATCGGGATCGTCGCAAGGTGGATGAGCGTCAGCGTGAGGCCGATCACGAGACCCGCGAAGGCCGGGTTGCCGCGCGTCGAGTGCGTGACGCCGAGGATCACGATGACGAACAGTGCGGTGAACAGAACCTCGACGATGATCGCGCTGCCGATTCCGAAGCCGCCGGGCGAGAGCGTGTCCCAGCCGTTGCTCGCGAAGCCCCCGTCCTGCGCGCCGGCGAGCCACCCGTCAGGTCCGAAGAGGCCGACGAGCACGACGAGCGTCGTCGCGACGAGACCGCCGATGACCTGCGCGATGACGTAGCCGAGCACGCTGCGCCACGGGAACCGGCCTGCGGCAGCGAGACCGATCGTGACGGCGGGGTTGAAGTGGCCGCCCGAGATCGGGCCGAAGGCGTAGGCGCCGCCCACGACCGTGATGCCGATGGCGAGTGCGACGCCGAGGAAGCCGACGCCCTTGTTCGCGGCATCCGTTCCCTCGCCGAAGCCGGCCGTGAACAGTGCGGTGCTGACGAGGCCGAGCACCAGCAGGAAGGTGCCGAAGGCCTCGGCGGTCAGGGTGGCGGCCGTCGACGGGGCGACGGGCGTGTGGATCAGGGGAGTCGGCGGCACCGGCACGTCGGGTTTCGGGTCGGCCGATGCGGGCGTGTGCTCGAGGGGCGTCGGCCTCACCGGCTTCTCAGGTCGCGGATCGCTCATGGGATTGCTTCTCCTTCGCGTGCGAGACGGCGGAACCACCGCCCGACGCGAGCCTAGGGCATGCCCAGCGAACTCCCAGGGAGGATGTTCGGGATGCCGCCACCCGGC
The DNA here is from genome assembly GCF_044325405.1 of Microbacterium alkaliflavum. Lineage (NCBI taxonomy): Bacteria > Bacillati > Actinomycetota > Actinomycetes > Micrococcales > Microbacteriaceae > Microbacterium > Microbacterium alkaliflavum. The sequence goes on from NZ_JBIQWL010000003.1 coordinate 306,287, forward strand.
GTCACAGCCGGCCGGCGGCCTTCAGCGCGAGGTAGCGGTCGGCGATCCGCGGCGGGAGCGCGTCGGGGGTGTCGGCGATCGCCTCGGCGCCCGCGCGGCCGATCGCGGCGGCGACGGCGGCGGCGTCCCGCTCGGTGCGGGCTCCCGCGGCCTCGCGGTAGACGTCCGCGGCGTCCGGCCGCGCGTCGACCGCGGGCGCACTGTCGGTCACCGTGCCGACGAGCACGTGAGCGCGCTGCGCGAGCGCGGGAAGCGACCCGAGGAACCCGCGGGCGGCCTCGGCGGCATCCTGAGCAGTCAGGAGCACCACGAGCGACGGGCGCGACGTGAGGGCTCTCACCTGGGCGAAGGCCGCGTCCCAGTCGGTGTCGATGAGCTGGGGCTCGACGGGCGCCATGGCGTCGACGAGGGCGGGCAGCAGGCCCGGTCCGTCGACTCTCGTGACGCGCGCCCGGATGACGCGATCGAACATGAGCAGGTGGGTGTGATCGCCCGCGCGATTGGCGAGGGCGGCGAGGAGCAGCGCGGCCTCCATCGCCGCATCCAGGCGCACGCCGTCGCCCACCCGGGCGGCGGCGGTGCGGCCCGTGTCGACGACGATGACGACGTGCCGGTCGCGCTCGGGCCGCCACGTGCGCAGCATCGTCGTCGACGACCGCGCCGTCGCCCGCCAGTCGATGGAGCGCACGTCGTCGCCGCGCACGTACTCCCGCAGGCTGTCGAACTCGGTCCCCTGCCCGCGCACCTGAACGCTCGTCGAGCCGTCCAGCTCGCGCAGACGCGCGAGCCTCGACGGCAGGTGCCGCCGCGCTGTGAACGGCGGGAGCACGCGCAGCGCCCCCGGTTCGTCGAGACGGGCCTGGCGTCCGGCGAGGCGCAGAGGGCCGTCGGAGCGGACGGCGACGAACTCCGAGCGCAGCTCGCCGCGGCGTCGCGGGAGCAGCGGGACGACGAGCCGACGCCGCTCCTCGGGCGGCACGTCGAGCGCGAGACGCGCCGGCGGGGCGCCCGCCGTCGGCTGCCAGGCGTCGCGCACGCGGCCGCGGATCCGGCGTCGGCCGCCGTTCGCGAGCCAGAGCTCGGCCTCGACCCGCTGGCCGAGGAGCGCCCGCCGGGGGATGCGCCGCTCGACCCGCAGCGCGCGCGGCGACGCCGCGGCGGCGGCATCCATCAGCGCGAGCCCCACGCAGAGGAGGATCCAGCCGCCCGCAACCGCCCACGCGTCGATGCCGGTGAGTGACAGCAGCACGACGGGCACGATGCCCAGGGCGACGAGGATCGGGAGGCGTCCGGTGACGTACATGCCTATCCTCCGAGCCGCGAGCCGATACAGCCCCGACGAACCGATACGGATCGGGCGGCGTGAGGCGTATCGGCTCGCGAGGAACGTATCGGCTCGTGCATGAGGCGAAGAGCGCGCATGACGGTCAGATCGGCACGCGCGTCTGCTGCACGACGGACGCGAGGACGGCGTCGACCGAGACGCCCTCCAGCTCGGCATCGGGACGCAGGCGGATGCGGTGCCGCCACGTCGGCACGAGCATCGTCTGGATATGGTCGGGCGTGATCGCGGGATAACCGCCCAGCCACGCCCACGCCTTCGAGGCCGCGAGCAGCGCCGTCGCCGCACGCGGGCTCACGCCGAGCTGCACGGAGGGGCTGCGTCGCGTCGCCTGCGCGAGATCGACGACGTAGCCGAGCACGTCGTCGGCGACCGTGACGGATGCCGCGGCCCGCTGCGCCGCGTGGATCTCGTCGGCCGACACGACCCGGGCGAGCCCCGCAGCGGCGAGGTCGCGCGGGTCGAAGCCGCTCGCATGCCGGCGGAGCACGGCGAGCTCGGCGTCGCGGGGCGGCACGTCGACGATGAGCTTGAGCAGGAACCGGTCGAGCTGCGCCTCGGGCAGCGTGTAGGTGCCCTCGTGCTCGATGGGGTTCTGCGTCGCGGCGACGAGGAACGGGTCGGGCAGGGCCCTGGTCACGCCGTCGGAGGAGACCTGCCGCTCCTCCATCGCCTCCAGCAGCGCCGCCTGCGTCTTGGGCGGGGTGCGGTTGATCTCGTCGGCGAGCACGATGTTCGTGAAGACGGGTCCCGCGCGGAATTCGAACTCGCCCGCCTTCGCGTCGTAGATGAGCGAGCCCGACACGTCGCCGGGCATCAGGTCGGGCGTGAACTGGATGCGCTTCGTGTCGAGCCCGAGCGCAGTCGAGAAGGCGCGCACGAGGAGCGTCTTGGCGACACCGGGCACGCCTTCCAGCAGCACGTGGCCGCGGGACAGGAGCGCGATCAGCAGACCTGTCACGGTGCCGTCCTGACCGACGACGGCCTTGCCGACCTCGAGTCGCACGCGGTGCATCGCCTCGCGAAGCTGATCGGGGGAAGCGTCGGTCATGGGGTGTTCCTTTCCGGGCGGACGGCCTGGCGGACCGCCTCCTCGAGATGGCGGAGCCGATCGCGGAGGGCGACCAGCGCGGCGTCGTTCGCGGGCAGTTCGTCGATCAGGATGCCGCGCACGGCGCGGCGGTCCCACGCGAGCCGATCGGCCGCGGCATCCGCGATCTCGGCGGCGCTCGCGGCGGGACCGAGGCCGAGCAGGCGCGCGAGGCGTGCGAGGGCGGCGATGCGCAGCTGGTCGGCCGCGTGCACGGTGTCGCGGGCACGCGCGTACAGGCGGGCACGGCCCTCGGTCGTCTCGGAGGCGCGCACCGTGACCGGCAGCCGCTCGGCGACGAGCGGGCCGAAGCGCCGGCCTCGCCACACGGCCGCGGCGATGCCGGCGACGAGCAGGAGCACGATCGCGGGGCTCACCCACGGCGGCGTGAGATCGCCGAGCGTCGGGGCGCCGCCGGCGAGATCGGTGTCGCCCACGCCCGGCATGTACCAGACGACGCGCCCGTGGCGGCCCATCAGGTTGATCGCGAGGGCGGCGTTGCCGTCGTCGGCGAGCGACTCGTTGACGAACAGCGCGCGGCCGTCGACGGCCGACACACGATGGGCCCCGGTGTCGTGCACGAGCAGCGCGTGACCGTCGCCCGAGGGGTAGCAGGCCGCGACGCCGTCGCCGGGCCGGTAGACGGCCCCCGCGACGATCGCCCCGGCGCGCCGGGCGTCGGCGACGTCGCAGCCGGGGGAGGACGGTGCGGCCGTGCCGTAGCCCGCCGGTGACGAGCCGTGCAGCAGGAGCCGCAGCGTCCGCGCCCGCGGGGCGAGAAGCACGGCGTCGCGCGCGCCGTCGGCGAGCCCCGCGACGGCCTCATCCGAGAGCGCCGGCGTATCGGGCATGACGAGCGTCGCGGACTGTCCGTCCAGCGCGGCCCGCGCCGTCGTGTGGTCCCGGGCGACGACGACTTCGACTCCGTGCTCGCGCAGGATGTTCACGACGGCCATCGCGCCGTCGGGTCCCGCCGACTCCGGGTCGAGCGCGCCCCGCTCCGCCCACTGCGACACGCTCGCGAGCACCGCGCCCACCCCGCCCACGAGCAGGACGACGACGGCGATCGCGATCCATCCGCCGAGTCGGCGGCGGCGGGCCGATCGCTCAGGCGAGGCGGCTGGGGATGCCGCACCCGCCGCCGACGGAGCAGCCGATGTCATCGCACCTCCGCCAGGAGCGGACGTGATGCCGCGACCGCGGCGTCGACGGCGGCCACGCGACGGTAGAGCTCGGCGGTGCCGGGGCGGCGCAGGTAGCGCACGTCGTCGAACGCGACAGCCGCGGCCTCGAGCTCGGCTCCCGACCCGGGGAAGGCGCGCGCGGCCTGCCGCGCGAAGCCGTGCACCGTCGCACCCGGCGGCGTCTCGACGACCCCGCGCTCAGCCAGCCCACGCGCGAGCGCGCGGAAACGGAGCACGATCGCCTCGTCCCATTCGCCCCGGGCCGCGTGCGCCTCGGCCGCCGCGCGCAGCTCGGCAGCGGGCCGGACATCGGACTCCCCGAAGAGCTCGGCGACGGCCACACGCGAGCGGTGCGTGGCCCGTGGCACTCCCCACACGAGGAACGCCGCGACGATGAGCAGGACCACGACGACGGCGGCCACGACGGCGAAGGTCGAGGCCCACCCGCCGTCGAGCTGGGTCGAGAAGAGCTGCGCGAAGAAGTCGCCGACGGCGCGCGAGACGCGGTCGAACAACGTCGGCTGCGCTTCGGCGTAGACGGGCTTGGAGAGCTCCTCCTCGGCCCATCGGCGTGCCTCTTCGCCGTCGGGCGTGAGGGGTGGGACCGAGTCGGCGAGGCGCGCGAGCAGTGCCGGCGTCACGACCACGGCGACTCGCGGTCGACGCCGTCGGCCGGTTCGCCCGGTGCCGCCCAGCGCGTGGGCTCGGACCCGGGCTCGGCGGGGGCGGCCTGCGCCGGCGGGCCGGACTGAGGCTGCTGCGGGGCCTGCGGGTACGACTGGGCCTGGGCCTGGGCCTGGGCCTGGGCCTGCGGCTGCGCCTGCGGGTACGCCTGAGCCTGCGGCTGCGGCTGCGGCTGCGCCTGCGGGTACGCCTGAGCCTGCGGCTGCGCCTGCGGGTACCCCGGTGCCTGCAGCTGTTGCGCATGTCCCCACTGCTGAGGCTGCTGCGGGTACCCCTGCGTCTGCGGGTGGGCCGGCGACTGCGGGTAGGCCTGCGCCTGCGAGTAGGCCTGCGCCTGCGGGTGGGCCTGCGCCTGCGGGTACCCCTGCGCCTGCGGGTACCCCTGCGCCTGCGGGTACCCCTGCGCCTGCGGATAGCCCGGGTACCCCTGCGGATAGCCCGGGTACCCCTGCGGATAGCCCGGAGCCGGATATCCCGCACCATACGGCGCGTACCCCGCCGGCGCGTACGCCAGCGCGGCCCACCGCGGCCCGACGGTGCGGCCGATGCCTGCGCGATACGGGTCGGGAAGACCTTGCGCCCCGGCATCCCGTCTCTCGACGTAGGCGAGCAGATCGAGGTCGAGCCCCTCGTGGCGCATCCGGCAGTCGATGTAGATGAGCGCCGCGGCCGTGGACTGCACGACGGTGGCGACGGACTGGATGAGCAGGGTCACCGCCTGCGCGAGCAGGCTCGTCGCGATGATCGAGATGATCTCGGTCGCCGTCGCGTCGCCGGTCGGCGCGATGATCGTCGAAAGTCCCGCGCCGATGAAGGAGAACGGGATGCTGACGACCTGGGCGATCCCGCCGAAGATGAGGCTGACGAGCACCACAACCCCGAGCGCGGGCCAGAAGCGCCGGCGGGTGAGACGCCACGAGCGGGCGATGGCGCCGCCGACGGTCGCCCGTTCGAGGATGATCGCCGACGGAGCGAGCAGGAGCTTGACCGAGAGCCAGAGGATGACGGGGATCGACGCGAACACCGCGAGCACGCCGAGCGCGGCGGCGAGAGGCGCGGCGACGAAGGCGAGGGCGAAGATGCCGAGCCCGACGACCGCGAAGCCCGCGATCGTCGCGACGAGCAGGAGGGCCGCGTAGCCGATGAGCCGCCACACGACGGGCTTGACCTGCCGCCACAGGGCGCCGAGGGTCAGCTTCTCGGCAAGCGCCGCGTGCGCCACCTCGGTGACGACGACGCCCTGCACGATGACACTCAGGGCGCCCGCGGCCAGGCCCAGCACGACGCCGACGATCACCGTGAGCGCGATCGAGCCCGCGAGCACGGCCTGGTAGTCGTCGGTTCCCGGCTGCAGGGTCTCGAGACGGGAGAACGACGCCCACCCGACGACACCCACGAGCACGATGACCACGACGTAGGCGACCGCCTGCACGCAGAGCGCGAAGCCGAGGAGCACGCGCGGGTTCTGCCTCAGAGCCGTGAACGAGCGCCCGAGGATCGTGCCGAACGTCAGCGGGTGCAGGGGGATGATCCCCGGCCGGGAAGCCGGCGTCCAAGCCGGGTAGGCGGTCACAGCTCCTCCTCATGAGCCCGCGCCCGGGAGGCCGGCATGCGGCCCGCGGCGGGGTCGGGCAGACCCCTATCGTGTCACACCGCTCCGACGCGTTCGGCGGCTCCCCAGGCCGCGTCGGGCCGTGGTTCAGGCAGTGTCGACTAATCTTTGGATCAGTGCGCCCTGGGGAGGCAAGCGGGCTGCGCCCGCGCTGTGCCGGGGCCGGACGATAAGGACGAACGCGCGCGATGAGTTCACGCATCCTGGTGGTCGACGACGACACCGCCCTGGCCGAGATGATCGGCATCGTGCTGCGCACGGAAGGCTTCGACACGGTCTTCTGCGCCGACGGTGCGCAGGCGGTCGAGGCCTGGCGGACGGAGCGACCCGATCTCATGCTCCTCGACCTCATGCTGCCCGGAATGGACGGCATCGAGATCTGCACGCGCGTGCGAGCCGAGAGCGGCATCCCGATCATCATGCTCACCGCGCGCACCGACACCGCCGACCTCGTGAAGGGGCTGGAGTCGGGCGCCGACGACTACATCGTCAAGCCGTTCAACCCGAAGGAGCTCGTGGCGCGCATCCGCACGCGCCTGCGCCCCGCAGCGCAGCCCGTCGGCGACACGCTGCGCATCGGCGACCTCACGGTCGACGTCGCGGCGCACGAGGTGCGTCGCGGCGACGGTGCGATCTCGCTCACGCCGCTCGAGTTCGAGCTGCTCGTCGCCCTCGCCTCCAAGCCGCAGCAGGTGTTCTCGCGCGAGATGCTGCTCGAGCAGGTCTGGGGCTACCACTACAAGGCCGACACGCGCCTCGTGAACGTGCACGTGCAGCGGCTGCGCGCCAAGGTCGAGGTCGACCCCGACAACCCGAAGATCGTCACGACGGTCCGCGGCGTGGGCTACCGGGCCGGCGCGGTCGTGTGAGGTCGGCGTGACGGCGGCGCAGACGGGCGCGATCGCCGCTCCCCGCGGCAAAGCGACCGGATGGCGCGAATGGCGGCACTGGCCCGACGACCTCGCGCGGCTCTGGCGCCGGTCTCTGCGGTTCCGGATCGTCCTGGTGACCCTCGCGCTGACGGCCGCCGCCGTGCTCGTCGCGTGCGTGTGGATGGCGCTCGTGATCCAGCGCGACCTCTTCGACTCCCGTCAGACGCAGGTGCTCACCGATGCCCGCCGCGCGACGGTCGCCGCGCAGGAGACGCTCGACAACGCCGCGGTGCAGGGCGGCGACACGGTGCAGCTGCAGAGCCTCATGAACAGCGTGCGGGCCATCCTCATCCAGCAGTCGTCCACCGATATGATCGCGGCCTTCCGCGTCGACCGCACCGCGACGCAGGCGCCGCAGGACTTCGCGGTGGGCGGCTTCGACGAGTCGCTCATCACGGCCGGTATGCGGGCCGCCGTGCGCACCAACTCCGAGCCGCAGTGGTGGCAGTCGGTGGGCCTGGCCGGTCCCGACGGCGGCACGATCCCGGGCATCGTCGTGGGGCAGCAGCTGGTGCTTCCCGACGTCGGCGCGTACGAGCTGTACTTCGCCTACGACCTCGCGAGCGCCGATCAGACCCTCGGCTTCATCCAGGGCATCCTGTGGGTCGTCGGCATCGGGCTCGTCGTACTCATCGGCGCCATCGCGTGGTTCGTGCTGCGCTCGGTCACGACGCCGATCGGCGAGGCCGCCGAGACGAGCGCGCGCCTGGCCGCGGGAGAGCTGACCGTGCGGCTCCCCGTGCACGGCGAGGACGAGCTCGCGACGCTCGGCCGGTCGTTCAACGCCATGGCCGACAGCATCGAGTCGCAGATCAAGGAGCTCGCCGATCTGTCGCTCGTGCAGCAGCGCTTCGTCTCCGACGTGTCGCACGAGCTTCGCACTCCGCTGACGACGATCCGGCTCGCCGCCGACATGATCAACGACCAGCGCGACGACTTCGATCCCGCGACGGCGCGCGCCGCGGAGCTCCTCAACGCCCAGGTGCAGCGCTTCGAGACGCTCCTGACCGACCTGCTCGAGATCAGCCGCTACGACGCCGGCTCCGTGCAGCTCGAGCTCGAGCCCACGAGTCTGGCCCACCTCGCGGAGGACGTCATCGCGTCGATGCACCAGCTGGCCGAGCAGCACGGCACCGATGTGCGGCTCGTGGCGCCCGGCGGGTACTCGCCCGTCGACATGGACCCGCGCCGCATCCGCCGCATCGTGCGCAACCTCCTGGGCAACGCGATCGAGCACGGCGAGCGGCGTCCTATCGTCGTGACGGTCGACAGCGACCAGCAGGCCGTCGCACTCGGCGTGCGCGACTTCGGCCTCGGGATGCGCCCCGCCGAGACCGAGCATGTCTTCGACCGGTTCTGGCGTGCCGACCCCTCGCGCACGCGCACGATCGGCGGCACGGGCCTGGGCCTTTCCATCGCACTCGGCGACGCGCGGCTGCACGGCGGCGAGCTGGCCGTGTGGTCGGAGCCCGGCCGCGGATCCAACTTCGTCCTGACGCTGCCGCGCGGCACCGCGCCGCTGACGGGCTCCTCGCCCATCCGGCTGGAGCCTGCCGACGAGACGCAGGACGAGTTCGGCCGCACACAGCCGATCGAGGTCACGACGGCCTCCACGCCCCCTCGCTCCGTCGCAGACGCGCCGGAGCGAGCCTCCGGGCGCGGGGGCGCGACCTCGGCCCGGGGAGGCAAGCCGTGAGGCGCCTTCGCTCGGGCCTGGCCGCCGTCGTCGCGGCCGTGACGCTCGCGCTCGCCGGATGCGCCGGACTGCCGACGTCCGGCAGCGTGCAGCCGGGTCTTCCCGCCGACGCCGACGCGGGCAGCCCCGACTTCGCGCTTCTCCCCGACAGCCCGCAGCCCGGAGCGTCGCCGCAGGAGATCGTCGACGGCTTCGTCCGGGCAGGGACCGGTCCGGGCCCCGACGGCTCGTGGGCGGTCGCGAAGGAGTACCTCACGCCTGCCGAGGCCCGTCGCTGGGATCCGACCGCCAACGTCACGATCGACGAGCCGGGGCTTCGGGGGTTCTCGTCGTCGGCCGAGGACCAGGTGTCGGTGACGACGACCCCCGTCGCCACGATCGACGAGATCGGCGCGTACTCGCCGTCCGTCGAAGGGCCGACGACGCTGCCGTTCCAGCTCGCGAAGCAGAGCGACGGCGAATGGCGCATCTCCAAGGCGCCCGACGGGCTCCTGCTCGACACGTCGCAGTTCTCCAACGTGTTCCACCGCTACGCCCTGATGTACTTCGACCCGACGTGGCAGTTCCTCGTGCCCGACGTGCGGTGGTTCCCTGCGACGAACGCGCCGACCTACATCGCCGACGCCCTGGTCAACGGCCCGCCCGCCCCGTGGCTCGCGGCATCCGTCGCGACGGCGTTCCCCGAAGACGTGTCGGCGAGCCCCTCGGTGCCGGTCGACAGCGGCGTCGCCCAGGTGGAGCTGAGCACGGCGGCGATCCAGCTCGGCACCGACACGCTCTCGCGCATGCAGGCGCAGCTCGCCGAGAGCCTGCAGACGGCGAGCGGGGTGTCCGACGTGCAGATGGCGGCGGGCACGACACCGCTCGAGGTCGAGCCCGCCCCGGTCCGCTCGACGCGGGTGAGCAACCAGGCCGCGGTGCTGACGCAGGACGGCTTCGGGTTCCTGACGGGCAACCAGCTCCAGCCGATCCCCGGGCTGACGCCGGCGATGACCCAGGTCGACCCCGTCTCGATCCAGTTGTCGCCCGATCGCGACTTCGCGGCCGCGCGGCTGGACGGCGGAGCCGTCGCGCGCGTGTCGGCCGACGACGGCCTCGTCGTGTACGACCAGCGTCCCGGCCTCATCGATCCGACCGTCGACCCGTCGGGCTACACGTGGAGCGTGCCGGGCGACGCGCCGTCGCAGCTCACCGCCTTCGCGCCGGGACACGACCCCATCCACATCGCCGAGGCGTGGCCCGAGGCGACGCAGGTGAGCGCGATGTCACTCTCCAGAGATGGCACGCGCCTCGCGGCCGTCGTGACCTCGGGCGGCCGCCCGTCGGTCTGGGTCTCGGGCGTCGTGCGAGACACGAAGGGCGTGCCGTCGGCGCTCGGCGAGCCGCTGCTGCTGCAGCTGCTGTCGGGTTCGGGAATCGCCGTGTCGTGGCTGGACGACTCCACGATCGCGGTGCTGGCGAGCGCAGGCGACGACGCGGAGGTCGTCGACCTCACGGTCGGCGGCCCCTCCGCGACGACCCCGGCGCCCGCGGGTGCGGCGCAGCTCGCGGGCATCAACAACGGCAACATGCGCGTCAAAGGCGTGTCGGGCGAGCTGTACTCGAAGCGCGGGTCGACGTGGCCGCAGACCGCCGTCGGCATCTTCGTGCTCGCGACACAGCAAGGCTCGCCGCGCTGACGGACCGCCTCCGTCGGGAGGGGGAGGGATGCCGCGCTCTCCTCCCCGGGACGCGTGCGCGCCGCAGTCATCCACCGCAGCGGCCGCGCGGGCGGGCCGACCTCGTGGCGCGCGCCACGATGAGGCATGCCCTCCGCCTTCCTCGCCGCCCGCGGTGCCCTCGCCGACGCGCTGACGCTCCTTCTCCCCGTCGACTGCGCGGGATGCGACGCGCCCGACACGCCCCTGTGCGAGGCCTGCGGGGCAGCCCTCGAGCCGACGCCCCGACGACGGGCGATCGAGCCCGGGCTCGGGGTGTGGAGCGGGCTGGCTTTCGAGGGGGTCACGGCCCGCGTCATCCGCGCCCTCAAGGAGGAGGGACGCACGGGTCTCGCCCACGCCCTCGCGCCGGCGCTGCTCGCCGCCGTGGCCGCGGCGAGCGGCATGACCGTTCCTCACGACGCGCCCCTCGTCGTCGTCCCGGTGCCCACGTCGCGTGCGGCCTTCCGGCGGCGCGGCTACCGCGTGCCCGATCTCGTCGCGCGGCGAGCGGGCCTCGAGGTCGCGAACCTGCTCGCCCCAGGCCGCCGCACGGCCGACCAGCGTGGGCTCGACCGCGACGCACGGCGGCGGAACGTCGCCCGTTCGCTCGTCGCGACACAACCGCCCCGGCCCGTGCGCGCTGTCGTGATCGACGATGTCGTGACGACCGGTGCGACCCTCGCCGAGGCCGCGCGCGCCCTGCGCGCGGCGGGCGTGGAGGTCGTCGGTGCCGCCGTCGTGGCCGCGACGCCGCGCCTATCAGTGATCGGGAAATCTTCGGAAACTGATAGGTGACAGGCACGGGACGCTCGTCTACCGTGGGGGTGACAAGGCGACTGAAGGTCCGCCCTTGACCGGGTGGACCGGAACAAGGAGGTCAGGGATGGAAACCAGCATCGTCGGCGTGGGAGTGGGGATCACAGATCGCTTCCGCTCGGTCGTCGAAGAGAAGGCCGCCCGAATCGAGCACCTCGCTCCGCGCGCTCAGCGCGTCGACGTCAAGGTCACGCATCGCGCGTACCACAACGGACGAGTCGAAGACGACACCGTCGAGCTGACACTCACCGGCAAGGGACCCCTGGTCCGTGCCGAGGCGACGGACGGCGACAAGTTCGCCGCCCTAGACCTCGCGGTCGACAAGTTGTGCGAGCAGCTGCGCCGCGCGAAGGACAAGCGGGTGGATTCCCGCAACCACCCCCGGGGCGCGAAATTCGAGAAGGGCAGCGGCGCGCTCGAGGGCATCGATCTCCAGCCCGCGTCGGTGGACGTCATCCGCGCCGTCGCGACCGGCGAGATCCCGATCATCACCGGCAACGAGGAGGAAGCGGACTACACCCCCGTCGTCATCCGGATGAAGCACTTCGACGCCGAGTGGATGACGGTGGAAGACGCCGTCGACCGCATGGAGCTCGTCGGCCACGACTTCTTCCTGTTCATCGACGCCCGCAGCGACCACCCGAGCGTCGTCTACCGCCGCAAGGGCTGGGACTACGGCGTCATCTCGCTGTCGACGCTCGCGGCGCCCACCGAGTTAGCCTCATAGTCTTCGACGAACAAGAAGGGATGCCGCGGCTCGCGGCATCCCTTCTTCTTGTGCGGTCCCCCCGGAGACCGTGAGCCTCCATCTGACTGCCGAGAGCGTGGGGGCCACCCGCGTTCTCAGCACTCAGATGGAGGCTCACGGTCTCCGGGGGGACCGCACCAGAAGAAGGGATGCCGCGGCTCGCGGCATCCCTTCTTCTGGTGCGGTCCCCCCGGAGACCGTGAGCCTCCATCTGACTGCCGAGAGCGTGGGGGCCACCCGCGTTCTCGGCACTCAGATGGAGGCTCACGGGTTGGGGGGCGCCAGCCGGGCCCTCAGTCGAACATGCCGTCCAGCAGGCTGCCGATGACGAGGCCGCCGAGGACGCCGCCCATGATGTCGCTCGCACCGCCGCGTCCGCCGCGGGAGCCCCAGCCGGCTTGCGGCTGGCCCCAGGCGCCGTTCCCCGGCTCGCCCCAGCCCTGCGGGCGGTAGGCCTCGATGTCGCGCTGCGCGAGCTGGAGGCCCTCGCTCGCGAGGAAGGCCGACCGGCGCGCGATGGCCAGGGCCTGCTCGCGCTGCTCCTCCGGGATGCTCGTGGCCGCGGCAGCCGACGTGCCGAGGAAGCGATCGAGGTCGACGCGCACCCGCTCGGCCTCGGCGAGGCGCGTGCGGGCGTCGGCGCCGATCCAGCCGCGGTGGCCCGCGATGACGTCCCGCGCGACGGCGAGCTGCCGGTCGGCGTCGTCGACGGCGTTGCGGACATGGGCGAAGTCGGGCACAGGGTGCGCTTCGCGCTGTCGCGCGGCCGCGATCGCGGCATCCAGCCCCGCGTTCGCCTCGCGCAGCTGCGTGAGCAGCGTGAACGGATCGGTGTTGACGCCCGCGGCGGGGAGCGCGGCCAGCGCCGCCTCGAGCTCGCGCATCGCCTCGAGGACTGCGGGCACCTGCGGAGCCTGACGGGCGACGACCAGGTCGCCACGCGAATCCTCCACCACCGCGGCGAGCGTCGACTCGGCCCGCAGCGCCTCGACCTCGAAGGTCTCGACGGCTTCCACGAGCGTGCCGGCGCGGCGGACGGCCTCGGTGGAGGCCTCGAGGGCGAGATTGGCCTGCTCGCGCTGGCCGGCTTCGCGACGCCGCTCCGAAACCCCGGCGCTGTGCTCCGCGAAGCCGAGGAGCTGATCGGCCTCGGCGGGATTCGCCGCGATGCTCGCGAGCGCCTCGGTCGAGTAGCGGGCGGCCAGGCGCGTCAGGGTCTCCCGGGTCTGCGGGAGCAGCCCACGCAGCCGCGCGGCATCCGCCCGCACCCCCGCGATGATCTCGGGAGCCCGCCGCACGCGGGCGATGCGCTCGGCGAGCGCCTCGGTCCGGTCGTCGAGGAGCTCTTCGGCCCAGTCGCACAGCTGCACGATGCGCGCATTGCGCGTGCGCAGCTCCTCCGCGGTGTCGGGGATCTCGTCGTGGTTGAGCTGGTGGAGATGGAACGCCTCGCCGAGGTGCTGCTTCACCGACTCGAGCGCATCGCGGAGGTCCTTCGTCGCGTCGGCACCCAGCTCCGCGTCGGCGAACACGAGCTCGTCGCCGGTCACCCGGATGCGCTCGTCTGCCTGCACGAGCGCCGCCTGTGCACGCCGCGCGAGGTCGGCATCCTGAGCTTCGAGCTCCTCACGATCACGCTTGCGCTTTCCCCAGAATCCGGCCATGCGTCCAGCCTAAGGTCGCGCCGCCGAGGGGATGCCGGGAGCCGGCGCACACCCGCGGCGGGTGAGAAGGCGCGTGTCGCCTCTGGCGCCCGGCACCCGAGTGCAAAAGAATGTCGCGCAGAGTTCATCCGCCGTTCGTACCGAGCGGCCGGCGGATCGGTCTCGATCCTCGGGCTCGAGGACCTCGCCGGGCGCTCGCACCGCCCCTCGCCGAATCGGATGCGCTCTGATGCCGTTCCCGAAAGCACTCACCCCCGTCTCGCTGCGCGGATATCAGCGCGCCTGGCTCGGCCGCGACCTCCTGGCCGGCGTCACGCTCGCCGCCGTCGCGATCCCGGAGGTGATGGGGTACACCTCGATCGCGCAGACGCCCGTCGTGACGGGCCTCTACACGATCCTGCTCCCGCTCCTCGCCTTCGCGCTGCTGGGCTCGTCGAAGCTCCTCGTCGTCGGCGGCGACTCCGCGACGGCGGCGATCCTCGCGGCGGGACTGGCCGGCGCGGGCATCGCGGGTCTGCAGCCGGGGTCGTCGCAATGGGTCGCGCTGTGCGGGCTCACGGCTCTCATGACCGGTGTGATCCTGCTCATCGCGCGGCTGCTGCGCCTGGGCTTCATCGGCGACTTCCTCTCGGCATCCGTCCTGATCGGCTTCCTGACGGGCGTCGGGATCCAGGTCGCGACCGGTCAGATCCCCGACATCCTGGGCGTGCCGAAGGGGAGCGGCAACTGGTTCCAGCAGCAGTGGTCGTGGATCTCCTCGCTGGGCCAGGTGTCATGGCCGACGCTGGCCTACGGCCTCGGCACGATCGCGATCATCTACATCTTCAAACTGTTCATCCCCAAGATCCCCGGCGCCATCGTCGCGGTGGTCGGCCTCCTGACGGTCGCGACCGTGACGGATGCCACGACCTATGGAGTGGCCGTCATCGGTGCGATCAAGGGCGGACTCCCGCCGCTCGGCCTTCCGCAGGGACTCGAGTGGAGCGATGTCCCCGCCGTCATCCCGACGGCCTTCGCCTGCTTCTTCATCGTGATCGCGCAGAGCGCGGCGACGTCGCGCAGCTTCGCGCTCAAGCACGGCGACCGCGCCGACGTCAACCGCGACATCGTGGGCCTGTCCGCCGCCAACCTCGCGGCGGGGCTCAGCGGCACGTTCGTCGTGAACGGATCGCCGACCAAGACCCAGATCCTCGACGGCGTGAAGGGCCGCACGCAGGTGGCGAACCTCGTCGTCGTTGTGGTCACGCTCATCGTCCTGCTGTTCCTCACGGGGCTCCTCACCGACCTCCCGAAGGCCGTGCTCGCGGGTGTCGTGTTCGTCATCGGCGTCGAGCTCATCGACATCAAGGGACTCGCGCGGGTCTCGCGTCGCCGCCCGCGCGAGCTCCTCATCGCTGTCGTGACCGCGCTCACGGTGTTCCTCGTCGGCGTCGGCGCCGGCATCGTGCTCGCGCTCGCGCTGTCGCTCATCGACGTGATCGAGCGCCAGTACAAGGCCCGCGCACTCGTGCTCGAGCCGAAGCCCGAGGGCGGGTACGGGTACGAGGACGCCGTCCCGGGGGCGCAGAGCTCGCCGGGACTGGTGGTGTTCCGGTTCGACGCCGACCTCTTCTTCGCGAATGCGAGCGGCTTCACCGATCGCGTCGAGGGTGTCGTCGCGGGCGCGCCCGATCCCGTCCAATGGTTCATCCTCGACTGCAGCGGTGTGTCCGACGTCGATTACTCGGCCGGACAGGCGCTTGCCGACATGACCGACTACCTCCATAAGCGCGGCATACACCTCATCCTCGCCCGGCCCGAGGCGAGCCTTCTGGAGACGCTGAATCGCTACGAGCTCATGGGGCGGATCAGCCCCGAGCACGTCTTCGACGACCTCGACAAGGCGGTCGCGGCCTATCCCGGCCCCGCCGCTCCGGCGGCTCCGCCGCCCGCGAGCTGAGCGCGGCGGCGTCCGCCCGCCGGCGGGGTCAACCGACGGTCGCGGTCCCCACGCCCGCTCCGGGCGCCGCTGACGCCGCGGCGGCAGCCTCCGGGCGCGTGGGCCCGGAGGCGTCCCGCGCGGGCCGCCCGCGCTTGGGGCGCTCCGTCGACAGCGCGAGCGCGAAGGAGTGCCGGGGATGCTGCGCGAGCCGCTCCTCGACGCGGTCGAGCCAGCGCAGCTCGGCCTCGGCCGCGAAGACGCGGGAGTCGGCGACGAGCATGCGGGCGAGCTCGTGGGCGTCGGCCGCCGGTCCCGCCACGACGTGGCCCGCGGCCTCCTCGAGCTGTGCGAGCGAAGCCGCGCGCTGCGCGTGCAGGAGGATCCCGACATCGACGCCCGGCAGTGTCGCCGCGACGGCGACCTTGACCGCCAGATCGTCGCGGGCCGTCGTGCCGCGGGTCACAGGCGTGCAGAGCCAGCGGCGCACGTCGGCCCGGCCGGCATCCGTGATCTCCCAATAGACGTGCCCCTGCTCGTCGGCGCCGCTGTTGAGGACCAGCCCGTCGCGCTCGAGGCGATCGAGCGTGTTGTAGATCTGGCCCACATTCAGCGGCCGGGTCGACCCCGTGCGCCGATCGAACTCCGCCCGCAGCTGGTAGCCGTAGCACGGCCCCTGATCGAGGATCGCGAGCAGGCTCTGACGCACCGACATGGGAACTCCTTCTGCATACCGGGTATGCACTTCGACACTAGGCACCTGCGGGAGCGGGGGAGGGATGCCTCGCCGCGCTGTGCGCCGCCGTCCCCAGGTGGGGCATCCACAGCCACCCTTAAGGTCACGGGTGGATAACATGGGTAGGTATGCCTGGGGGCGGTGCGCCCCCGGCGGCACCGGCGCCGAGGGCGCCGACCCGACAGATGGAGACACTTCCGTGGCCAACCCTCTCGAGAAACTGCTCCGTGCCGGCGAGGGCCGTGTGCTCCGGCGGCTGCAGCAGGTCGTGAAGGCCGTGAACGCCCTCGAAGAGGACTACACGCACCTGACCGACGAGGAGCTTCGCGGCGAGACCGTCGAGCTGCGCGCCCGGTACCAGGCCGGTGAGACGCTCGACCAGCTCATGCCCGAGGCGTTCGCGGCCGTGCGCGAGGCGGCGAAACGCACCGTCGGTCAGCGCCACTACGACGTGCAGATCATGGGCGGCGCGGCCCTGCACCTCGGCAACATCGCGGAGATGCGCACGGGTGAGGGCAAGACCCTCGTCGCGACGCTTCCTGCCTACCTCAACGCCATCGCCGGCGAGGGCGTGCACGTCATCACCGTCAACGACTTCCTGGCGAGCTACCAGGCCGACCTCATGGGCCGCATCTATCGCGCGCTCGGCATGACGACCGGGACGATCGTCGCCGGCCAGACGCCCGCCGTGCGCCGCGAGCAGTACAACGCCGACATCACCTACGGCACGAACAACGAGTTCGGGTTCGACTACCTGCGCGACAACATGGCGTGGCGCAAGGAAGACCTCGTGCAGCGGGGCCACTTCTACGCCATCGTCGACGAGGTCGACTCGATCCTCATCGACGAGGCCCGCACGCCGCTCATCATCTCGGGCCCCTCTTCGGGCGAGGCCAACCGCTGGTTCGTCGAGTTCGCGAAGATCGCCAAGACCCTCGAGGTCGGCGTCGACTACGAGGTCGACGAGAAGAAGCGCACGATCGGCGTGCTCGAGCCCGGCATCGAGAAGGTCGAGGACTACCTCGGCATCGACAACCTCTACGAGTCGGCCAACACCCCGCTGATCTCGTTCCTCAACAACTCGATCAAGGCGCTCGCCCTGTTCAAGCGCGACACCGACTACGTCGTCATGAACGACGAGGTCATGATCGTCGACGAGCACACCGGCCGCATCCTCGTGGGGCGCCGCTACAACGAGGGCATCCACCAGGCGATCGAAGCCAAGGAGGCCGTGCCGGTCAAGGCCGAGAACCAGACGCTCGCCACGGTCACGCTGCAGAACTACTTCCGCCTGTACGAGAAGCTCGCGGGCATGACCGGTACCGCCGAGACCGAGGCCGCCGAGTTCATGTCGACGTACAAGCTCGGCGTCGTGCCCATCCCGACGAACAAGCCCATGATCCGCAAGGACCAGGCCGACCTCGTCTACAAGAACGAGCAGGCGAAGTTCGCCCAGGTCGTGGAGGACATCGCGGAGCGTCACGGCACGGGCCAGCCCGTGCTGGTCGGAACCGTGAGCGTCGAGAAGAGCGAGTACCTCTCGCGCCTGCTCGCCAAGAAGGGCATCAAGCACGAGGTCCTCAACGCGAAGAACCACGCGCGCGAGGCCGAGATCGTGGCCCGCGCGGGGCGCCTGGGCGCCGTCACGGTGGCCACCAACATGGCCGGCCGCGGCACCGACATCATGCTCGGCGGCAACGCCGAGTTCCTCGCCGTGCAGGAGATGAAGGCGAAGGGCCTCGACACCGTCGAGACGCCCGACGAGTACGAGGCCGAGTGGGACGGCGTCTACGAGGCGATGCGCGACCGCGTCGCCGAAGAGGCGGCGACGGTCGTCGAGGCCGGCGGTCTGTACGTCCTGGGCACCGAGCGTCACGAGTCGCGCCGCATCGACAACCAGCTGCGCGGTCGCTCGGGCCGTCAGGGCGACCCCGGCGAGAGCCGCTTCTACCTGTCGCTCACCGACGACCTCATGCGCCTGTTCCAGTCGGGCGCCGCCGAGGCCATCCTGTCGCGCACGAACTTCCCCGACGACGTCGCGATCGAGTCGGGAATGGTCTCGCGGGCGATCAAGAGCGCGCAGAGCCAGGTCGAGGCGCGCAACGCGGAGATCCGCAAGAACGTGCTCAAGTACGACGACGTCCTCAACCGCCAGCGCGAGGCGATCTACTCCGACCGCCGGCACATGCTGCAGGGCGACGACATCGCCGACCGCGTGCAGCACTTCATCGAGGACGCCATCGAGGCCGTCATCGACGACCACACCTCGACGGGCCACACCGAGAGCTGGGACTTCGACGCGCTCTGGACCGAGCTGAAGACGCTCTACCCCGTCTCCGTGACGATCGACGAGGTCGTCTCCGAGGCCGGCACGAAGGGACGCATCACGCCCGAGGGCCTCAAGCGCGAGCTGCTCTCCGACGCGCGCATCGCATACGACAAGCGTCAGGAGACGCTCGGCGAGGCCGCGACGCGCGAGCTCGAGCGCCGCGTCGTGCTCCAGGTGCTCGACCGCCGCTGGCGCGACCACCTCTACGAGATGGACTACCTCAAGGACGGCATCGGCCTGCGGGCCATGGCCCAGCGCGACCCGCTCATCGAGTACCAGCGCGAGGGCTACCAGATGTTCCAGGCCATGATGGGGCAGATCAAGGAGGAGTCGGTCGGCTACCTCTACAACCTCGAGGTCGAGGTGCGGCGCGCCGACGGCGAGGCGGCCGAGGTCGAGGCCAAGGGCCTGGGCGCGCAGCCCGTCGAGGGCCAGCGTCTGGAATACTCCGCCGCGAACGACGCGGGCGAGGTCGAGGTGCGCAATGAGCGCGGCCAGGTGCAGCAGTCGGCGACCAACCGCCTGCGGCAGGCCGCCGCGGCGGCTGCTGCCGCGCAGCCGCAGGGCGAGCAGGCCCCCGCCGCGCAGACGCAGACCGCGACGCGCGAGGCTCCTCGCGGATCCTTCGGACAGCGGACGGATGGCTCGGCCCCCGCCCCTGCCCCGCAGAACCGCGCGCAGCGCCGCCAGCAGCAGAAGAAGTAGTCCTGCAGGATGCCGAGCCACCCGTCGGCCATTGGCTCGACGGGGGCCCGGCTATTCTGATCCGATGAGCACGACCGCGCCCCTGAGAACGCTCGACCAGTCGAGCAAGCTGAAGAACGTCCTCTACGAGATCCGCGGCCAGGCACTCGTCGAGGCCGATCGGCTCGAGGCCGAGGGTCACAAGATCCTCAAGCTCAACACGGGCAACCCCGCCGTCTTCGGATTCGAGGCTCCCTTCCAGATCGTGCGCGACATGATCGAGGCGATGCCGAGCGCCCACGGCTACAGCGACAGCCGCGGCATCGCATCGGCGCGCCGAGCCGTCGTCTACCGCTACGAAGAGGTCCCCGGTTTCCCGAAGGTCGACCCCGACGACGTCTACCTCGGAAACGGCGTCTCCGAGCTCATCACGATGACGATGCAGGCGCTCCTCGACGAGGGCGACGAAGTCCTCATCCCGGCGCCCGACTACCCGCTGTGGACCGCCATGACGAGCCTCGGCGGCGGCACGCCCGTGCACTACGTGTGCGACGAGTCCAACGGCTGGCAGCCCGACCTCGAGGACATCCGCTCGAAGGTCACGCCCCGCACGAAGGCGATCGTCGTCATCAACCCGAACAACCCGACCGGCGCCGTGTACTCCCGCGAAGTGCTCGAGGGCATCGCCGACGTCGCCCGTGAGAACTCGCTCCTGCTCCTGAGCGACGAGATCTACGACCGCATCCTGTTCGACGAGGCGCAGCACACCCCGATGGCGACGGTCGCTCCCGACCTGCTGTGCCTCACATTCAACGGGCTCTCCAAGACGTACCGCGTCGCGGGCTACCGCTCGGGCTGGCTCGCCATCACGGGGCCCAAGAAGCACGCCGCGGGCTTCCTCGAGGGCATCACGCTCCTCGCGTCGACGCGCCTGTGCCCCAACGTCCCCGCGCAGCACGCCGTCCAGGCCGCGCTCTCGGGGGTGCAGTCGATCGACGCCCTCATCGCGCCCACCGGACGCCTGCACGAGCAGCGGGATGCCGCGTGGGAGGGCCTCGCGGCGATCCCCGGAGTCTCGTGCTTCCGTCCGCAGGGGGCGCTGTACGCCTTCCCGCGCCTCGACCCCGAGGTCTACGACATCCGCGACGACCAGAAGCTCGTGCTCGACTTCCTCATGGCCGAGCACGTTCTGCTCGTGCCGGGAACGGGTTTCAACTGGCCCACGCCTGATCACCTCCGCATCGTGACGCTTCCCGAGGCGCGGGTGCTGACGGAGGCCGTCGAGCGACTCGGCAACTTCCTCTCGTCGTACCGGCAGTAGCCGGCCCGCCGCGCCGACGACGGCGTTCCCTGAACCAGGGGAGCGACATCCGTCAACCCCTCTCGTGGACGGGGCCTGCGCGACCTAGCGTGAGGGCATGTCCATCGAGTTGAACAACCCTGCGCTGGAGAACGCCCGCAAGCTCGTGCGCGACGGCAAGGTCACGCGCGACGAGCGGGACGACTGGTCGGAGGCGGCGCCCACGGCCGACGAGGAGAACGCGTTCATCGAGCGCGAGGGCTGGACCGAGTATTCGCACTGGCATCTCGGCATCGACAAGAGCGAGAACCGCGAGACGAAGGCGGCCTACTCCTTCCCGTTCGGCGACTTCCGCAAGGTGCACCGCGGCGGCGTCATCGCGGGCGAGAGCAGAGCGGGCCAGTACGACCACGACGAGATCCGTGATGCGCTGAAGAACCTGCTCGAGCTCATCGACGAAGACGAGAGCTGAGCGAGCCGGCCGCCTGCCGACGGGAATCGAGGGAGCCGGCCACGACGCCGGGCCGACCCGCCGGACCGGCGTCAGAGCAGCGCGAGCGACGTGGCGCGCCAGCGCCCGTCCATGCCCTCGAGCCGCACGGCGACCGCGCGCGTGCGCGCCGGGCTCGCCACGACGATCACGGCTTCCACGACGCCGTCCGCCGGCGCGGAATGGTGCACGGAGAGGATCGAGTGCACGGGGCGCTTGGCCGGCACGCCGCGTGCGCTGCGCGCACGCGCAGCCAGGTTGGAGCGCACGACGAGCTTGCGGAAGGCGTCTTCGGTGACCCAGCGCGCGAGTTGTTCGACTTCGCGCACCCCCGAGAACACCTCGAGCACACCGCGCGTGAGGTTGCGCAGGAAGGGCTCGGGATCGGGCAGCTGAGTCGCCGAAGTGCGCTGTGGCGCGAAGAACTCGGAGAGCTCGTAGGGATCGGAGCAGTGGCGGGGGTGGACCGCAGGCATCGTTGCCATGTGTGGCCTTATCGTGTCGGGTGGAACGATCTGGCGGAAATTACAACACATTAACGCCGGATGAGAAAATCCCAGATGGGAAGGTGTGGATAACTCTGTCCGGTTGCCGCGGATGTGCCATAGCCTCGGCGGGTGCGCTGGGACCGGTTCTTCGACGATCTCGAAGATCAGCTCGCCTCGGAGTGGGAGGCCGAGCGCGCGGCGCTCGACAGCGAGGCTGAGCGGCTGAGACTGTCCCGTGTGCCGCTGCGCGACCGATTGACGGCGCTCGTCGACCGAGACCAGACGACGCCCGCGCCGTCGTTCGAGTTCTCCGACGGAACGGTCGTGACGGCCGAGGTGAGCGGCGTGGGCGCCGACTGGGCGGCACTGCAGCCGGCGACGGCCCGGACCGGCGCCGTCATCGCGCCGCTCGGGGCCATCATGAGCATCGGGATGCCACATCCCGATCTCCTTCGCAGCGCGCGTCCGCGCGCAGCATCCTCGACGCTGTCCGACCGCATGACCCTCGGGTTCGCGCTGCGCGACCTCGTGCGCCGCAGGATCGGCGTGACGCTGCATCTCGCGCATGGCCGTGCCCTGTCGGGCACGATCGACCGTGCAGGCGCCGACCATCTCGACCTCGCGCTGCACGAGCCCGGCGCCGTGCGGCGCGCCGAGGAGGTGAGCGGGCATCGACTGGTGCCGTTCGCCGCGATCGCCTGGATCCGCCTCGAAGGGGCGGCACTGCCGCGCTGAGCCGGTCGCACGTCGTGCGGTGTCAGTCGCCGTGGCGGATGACGCCCTTCCCCCACAGCTCGGGGAAGCTCGCCTCCTGCGACTGGCGCCACAGCGCCGTGAGGCGTGCCTCTTCGGCCCGATCGTCGATGTACTGGGCGAGGCTCGCCTCTTCGATGCGCCAGCGCGCGGGCGAGCCGACGCGGATGCCGCGGAGCTGCGCCGAGTGCACAAGCTCCATGACCTCGTCGACGGACACACCGAGCACCTCGGCCGCCTGGGCCGGTGCGAGCATCCGCACGTCCGATGTCGGGTTATCGGGCATGCCATTCATTATGGCCGCGCCCGGGGGAAGGGGCTCCGGCCGGTCCCGCTCTGTGGATAAAGACAGTGCCCTTCTCCGGCGCTGAGCGACGATGGTCGGCATGACGGCACTCGACGCAGCGCGGCCTCGCCCTCGCGCCTTCTGGGGCGACGCACGGTTCTTCCTCGGCATCCTCCTCGTCGTCGCCTCCGTCGCCGGAGTGTGGTTCGTCGTCTCGGCCTCGCGGCAGACGGTCCCCGTCTTCGCGGCGAACCGCACGATCGTGCCCGGTGAGAGCGTGTCGAAGGGCGACCTCCGGCTCGTCGACGTCGCGCTCGGGACGCTCGAAGGCTCCTATCTCACCTCGGAGGCGCTCGACGAGGGTCTCGTCGCGACGAGGACGGTCGAGGCGGGGGAGCTCGTCCCCTCCAGCGCCGTCGGCGCGGCCGCGGCCGCGGCGACCACGACCGTCGTGCTGCGGAGCACCGTCGACGTCCCCGCGTCCGTGGACGCCGGCACCGTCGTCGAGGTGTGGGAGGCGCCGCTGATCGAGCGCGGGTCGTACGACGTGCCGCGCATCCTCGTGGCCGATGCCACGGTCGTGTCGGTCACGCGCGACGATTCGATGATGGGCGGCGGCGCCGCGGCGCTCGAGGTCGTGATCCCGCGCGCCGACGTCGCGGGGGTGCTCGCGGCCATGGCCGACGAGTCCGCGTTGTCGGTCGTCCCCACGACGGGCGCGCGATGACCGTCCTGGTCGCCGTCGACGAGCCGTGGGGCGGCGCGCTCGGAGAAGGCCTCGAACGCGAGGGTGTGCGGGTCGCGGGAGTTCTTCCCGCGACGTCGATCGCCGCCGTCGTCGCGGACGACGTGCGTGGTGTCGACGGCGAGCGCGTCGCCACGGGGCTCGCCGAGGCCGACACCCTCGTGCTCCAGGCCGACCGCGGGTCGCTCACCCCCGCCGTCGTGGGGCTGTGCGACCGGCGTGGCATCCGGATCGTCTCTCTCGTCGCCGACGACGCCGACCGGCGCGTCGTCGGGTCCTTCGGGCTCGGCGATGCGCTGCCCCTCGAGATCGAGCCGTGGCGGCTCGCCGACGCCCTGTCGACCCCTGCGGCCGTGGCCGCGGCGCCCGAAGCCGCCCCGCGGCATCCGCGCGTCATCGCCGTCTGGGGTCCCGCCGGAGCGCCCGGTCGCACGACGATCGCGATCGAGCTCGCCGTCGAGCTCGCACGCGGCGGGCGTCACGTCGCGCTGGTGGATGCCGACACGCACGCCCCCTCGATCGCGCTCCAGCTGGGGCTCGCCGACGAAGGGCCCGGCTTCCCCGCCGCCTGCCGGCAGGCCGAGCTCGGCGGGCTCGACGTGCGCGAGCTGCAGCGCATCTCGACGCCGCTGGGGCGCACGGGCGTCGACGTCCTGACGGGCCTGAATCGCCCGTCGCGGTGGCCCGAGCTCTCCGACGCGCGCGTCGCGGCCGCACTGGCGACCTGCCGCGATTGGGTCGATTACACCGTCGTCGACGTCGCGGCGCCCCTCGAGCGTGACGAGGAGATCGTGTCGGATCTCGACGGGCCGCGGCGCAACGCGGCGACCCTCGCGGCGCTGCGCGCCGTCGATCTCGTCGTGGCGGTCGCGTCGGCCGACCCCGTCGGCATCTCGCGATTCCTCCGCGCGCATGCCGAGCTGCGCGCGACGATCGGCGCGACGCCCGTCGCCGTCGTCGCGAACCGCCTCCGGCCGGGCACGCTCGGCGTCGACGCGCGCGGCCAGGTGCGCCGCACGCTCGACCGGTTCGGCGGTGTCCATGACCTCTGGTTCCTGCCGACCGACCCGCGGTCGGCGGATGCCGCGATCCTCGCGTCGCGTCCCGTCGCCGAGGTCGCTCCGCGCTCACCGCTGACTCTCGCCGTGCGCCGGTTCGTCGGCGAAGCCGTCGCCCCCGCACCGACACCCGTGGCCGCCGCGGCTGCGCCGCGTCGCGGCCTCCTCCGCTCCTCGCGTCGCGCGGCCTGACCCCGACCCGGCCTCGCCGCCCGCGGGCCGGCGGGCACAGCTGCGGGGATTCTGCGCGGCGCGCAGGGCGCGGCCCGGCGCGTCGGTCGCTTCTTCCGCGGTTGTGCACGGCGCGACCGAGCCGACCTCCGGACAGTGGCTGGGGCCCTACCACGGGATCGGGCGCGGCGGGCGCACCGCGGGCGGGGCCGTAGGCTGAGGGGCGTGTCGACCCTCAGCGATCTCGTTTATGCGCAAGGCCGGTCCAGCGAGGCCGACGTCGAGTGGCTGCATCGGCTGGCCGGCGACGGACAGCTGCTGGCAGACCTCGCCTTCGCCGACATCGTGATCTGGGTGCCGACGGCCGACGACTCGTTCATCGCCGTCGCGCACACGCGCCCCAGCGGTGCGGCGACGCTGTTCTACCGCGACATCGTGTCGGACCGCGTCCGCCCGCAGTGGCGCACGCAGGTGCGCGACGCGTTCCAGACCAAGCGCATCATCGACTCCGCGTCGCCGGACTGGTTCGAGGAGACCCCGACCCGCGTGCGCGCCGTGCCGATCGTGCGATCGGGCAAGCCGGGCGCCGAGCCGCAGGCGATCGGCGTGCTCACGCGCCACACCAATCTCGGCGAGACCCGCACGCCCTCGCGTCAGCAGATCACGTTCAACGACTGCGCCGACGAGCTGTTCGGCATGGTCGCCTCCGGTGAGTTCCCCGACCTCTCGGCCCCGACGTCGCCGCGCCGCGGCGCTCCGCGCGCGTCGGACGGCCTCGTGCGTCTCGACGTCGACGGCATCACGACGTTCGCGAGCCCCAATGCGCTGTCGGCGTTCAACCGCCTCGGATTCGACGACGAGCTCGAGGGGGAGTCGCTCGTCGAGGTCGTGACGAGCATCCTGCCGACCAAGCGGCAGTTCGACGAGTCGCTCCCCGTCGTCGTGACGGGCCGCGCCCCGTGGCGCGCCGATCTGGAGTCGCGCGGCGTCACCGTGAGCCTGCGCACCATTCCGCTCCGCGACCACGGCACGCGCATCGGCGCGATCGTGCTGTGCCGCGACGTGACCGAGATCCGCCATCAGGAGCAGGAGCTCATCACGAAGGACGCGACGATCCGCGAGATCCACCACCGCGTCAAGAACAATCTCCAGACCGTCGCATCGCTCCTGCGCATCCAGGCGCGCCGCTCGCACACCGACGAGGCCCGTGAGGCGCTCACGCAGGCGATGCGCCGGGTCTCGGCGATCGCCGTCGTGCACGACACCCTGTCGGAAGGCCTCGCGCAGAACGTCGACTTCGACGACGTCTTCGCGCGCGTCCTCAAGCTCGTCGCCGAGGTCGCCGCCGCACCCAACACGCGCGCGCGCACGCGCACGACGGGCCGGTTCGGCACGCTCCCGAGCGAGTATGCGACTCCGCTCGCCCTCGCCCTCACCGAGCTCGTGACCAACGCCGTCGAGCACGGGCTCGCTGGGCAGGAGGGTGACGTCGAGATCGTCGCCGAGCGCGTCGGCGAGAGCCTCGAGGTGCGTGTCCGCGACACCGGCTCGGGCCTGCCCGAGGGTCAGGTCGGGCGGGGCCTGGGCACCCAGATCGTGCGCACGCTCATCCAGGGAGAACTGGGCGGCACGATCGACTGGCACACGATCATGGGCAGCGGCACGGAGGTCACGATCGACATCCCGCTGCGGTACATCGAGCGCGCCGCGAGCTGAGCATCCCGGATGCCGCGGCCGCGGCATCCACGCTCCCATTCCGGCTTCATGTCCATAGCCCGTGCTCTCGCCGAAAGCCCATACTCTGCACAGGTCGGAGCGGGGGCTCTCGGCGAGAGCACGGGCTATGGACATGAAGCCGGAATGGGAGCGTGGATGCCGCGGCCGCGGCATCCACGCTCCCATTCCGGCTTCATGTCCATAGCCCGTGCTCTCGCCGAAAGCCCATGCTCTGCACAGGTCGGAGCGGGGGCTCTCGGCGAGAGCACGGGCTACGGGCAGAAGGGGCGCGAAACCCTCGCACGACAAGGGGTGCCCGGACGTGCCGATCGGGATGCCTCGAGGCGAGGCATCCCGATCCGTGAAGTCAGGAGGCGCGGCGGGCGCGGGCGGCGCGGCGCTTGAGGGCGCGACGCTCGTCCTCGGAGAGGCCGCCCCACACGCCCGAGTCCTGACCGGTCTCGAGTGCGTACTGGAGGCAGATCTCGGTGACGGTGCAGCGGGCGCAGACGGCCTTCGCCTTCTCGATCTGGTCGACGGCGGGCCCGGTGTTCCCCACGGGGAAGAACAGTTCGGGGTCGACGGTCAGGCAGGCGGCTTTGTCGCGCCAATCCATGGTGGTGCTCCTTGTGACGGATGAGGTCGGGTGTGTTCCAGAGCCCGGATTCGGGTCCGATACCCTGTGGGAGATGCGAGCATCTGGCTCGCCCCACGTCGCTGTGGGAGCACACGGCTCCGACTATGATTCCATGTCGCACAGGGCAGATCAAGGGTCGAATGTGTGGATTCTGTAGGAGTGCCTGAGTATTCCCTCAACGGCATAGAGCTATCGCACAAGCCGCAGCGGCTGGATCGAGGAGAACACGGGCAATGCACACAAGTGCCGTCGCGCGCGCCGCAGGCGTTCTGCTGGGCCTGGAGGCCGCGGGCCTCTTCGTCGTCGTGGCCTTGCAGATCGCCGCGCTGTCGGGCGGCGACGCCGCTTCGATCGACAGCTCGGTCGCCCTCATCGTGCTGACCGCCATCGGCGCCGTCGCCCTCGCCGCGTTCGGCGTGGCGGTATGGCGGGGCCAGTCGTGGGGCCGTTCCGGCGGCATCGTCGCGCAGGTCCTCATCCTCGCGATCGCCCTCGGCGCCGTGACCGGCGCGTACGCGCATCCCCTCACAGGGCTCGCGCTGGCCGTGCCGGCGGTGGTCGTGCTCGTGCTGCTCATCCTCGCGGCGCGGCGCGCGCGTCCCGATCGGGACGCCGGCGACGAGGCATCCCGATAGCGGCTATCCGACGCCCAGCAGCTTCCTGAGCCGGGCGACGTGCCCGGTTGCGCGCACGTTGTAGAGGGCGTGTTCGACGCGCCCCTTCTCGTTCACGACGAACGTGGAGCGGATGACGCCCTTGATGAGCTTGCCGTAGTTCATCTTGTCGCCCCAGACGCCGTACTTGAGATGCACTTTGTGGTCGGGGTCGCTCAGGAGGTCGTACGTGAGGCCGTCGCGCTCGCGGAAGCGCTCGAGCTTCTCGGGGAGGTCGCGCGAGATCCCGAGGATCGTGTAGCCCGCCGCCTGGAGCGGCGCGAGGCTGTCGCGGAAGTCGCACGCCTCCTTCGTGCAGCCCGGCGTCATGGCCTCGGGATAGAAGAAGAGGATGACGCGCCGGCCGCGCAGGTCCTTCAGTGCGACCGGGTTCTCGTCCTGGTCGAGCAGCGTGAAGGCGGGGGCGAGGCGGCCGGGTTCGAGGCGAGCGGTCATCCCTCCAGCGTAGGCCGAACGCGGCGCAGGGCTTCCGGGCGGACGGTCATCCCGGCCGTCGTGCGTCAGGGCTTGTCGGCGAACGTCTCGAGCAGACGCTGCAGCGAGTCGAGCCGCGCCGCGCCGCGATCGCCGAGCCGACCCCCCTCGACGGCCTCGACGATCGCGCAGTCGGGGGCGTCGGGCAGGTGCGTGCAGCCCCGCGGACACTCCTCGGCGATCTCGGCGAGGTCGGTGAACGCCTTCAGGATGTTGGCCGGATCCACATGCCCGAGACCGAACGATCGCACGCCCGGCGTGTCGATGACCCAGCCGCTGCCTCCCTCGCCGCGATACCGCAGCGACACGGTCGAGCTCGAGGTGTGCCGGCCGCGCCCGGTCACGACGTTGACGTGCCCCGTCGCGCGCTGCGCACTCGGCACCAGCGCGTTGACGAGCGTCGACTTGCCGACGCCCGAGTGCCCCACGAACACCGTCGAGTGGCCGACGAGGGCCGCGCCGATGCGCTCGACCGGCATCTCGTCGAGGGCGCTCGTGAAGACCTCCAGGTCGAGGCCGTCGAAGTGGGCCAGGAACGCGGCGGGGTCGGTGAGATCGGTCTTGGTCACGACGAGGAGCGGACGGATGCCGGCATCCAGCGCCGCGACGAGGTAGCGGTCGACGAGCCGGGGTCGCGGCTCGGGATCGGCGGCGGCGACGACGACGAGCATCTGGTCGGCGTTGGCCACGACGACGCGCTCGACCTGGTCGGTGTCGTCGGCGCTGCGCCGCAGGAGCGACGTGCGCGGCTCGATGCCGACGATGCGTCCGAGGGTGCCCTCGTCGCCCGAGGTGTCGCCCACGACGCGGGCGAGGTCGCCCGTCACGATGGGCTGCTTGCGCAGCTCGCGCGCCCGCATCGCGACGGCCTCGTGCTCGTCGTCGGCATCCTCGTCGATCAGCACGGCGTAGCGTCCGCGGTCGACGCCGAGGACTCGGGCGATCTCGGCGTCGCTGTGCGCGGGCCGGCGCTTCGTGCGGGGGCGGTTGGCCTTCGGATTGGGACGGACCCGGACGTCGGCTTCGTCGAACTCCGGTTCGTCGTCGTCGTCGGTGTCGTCCAGCCAGCTCACGATGCCTGCAGGGCCTCCGAGCGCGGAGCCGCGTCGTCCGAGCCGCCTTCGAGCATGCGCTGCCACAGCTCGGGGAACTCGGGCATCGTCTTGGCGGTCGTGCCGATGTCGTCGATCTCGACGCCCGGCACGGCGAGCCCGACGAGCGCCCCCGTCGTGGCGAGGCGGTGGTCGTGGTGGGCGCGCCAGCGTCCGCCGTGGAGGGGCCGCGGCACGATGCGGATGCCGTCGGGCAGCTCGTCGGCCTCGCCGCCGAGGGCGCGCAGCTCGCCGACGAGCGCCGCGATGCGGTCGGTCTCGTGGCCGCGGATGTGGCCGATGCCGTAGAGGGTCGTGGGGGAGTCGGCGAACGCGGCGAGGCCGACGATCGTCGGCGTGAGCTCGCCGGCGGCGGAGAGGTCGAGGTCGACGCCCTGGATGCCGTTCGCACCCGCCGTGACCGTCAGCGAACCCCCACGGCGGACGACGCGCGCGCCCATGAGCGAGAGGATGTCGCCGAGCATGTGCCCCGGCTGCGTCGAGTGCGCCGGCCAGCCCGTGACCGACACGGAGCCGCCCGCGATCATCGCGGCGGCGAGGAAGGGCGCGGCATTGGAGAGGTCGGGCTCGATCGCGATGTCCTTGCCCCGGATCGGACCAGCGGGAACGACCCACTCGCCGACGGCGGGGCGCTCGACGTGCACGCCGCGGTGCGCGAGGGACTCGACCGTCATGTCGATGTGCGGGATGCTCGGCAGTCGCTCGCCCTGATGGATGAGGTGCAGGCCGACATCGAATCGCGGCGCTGCGAGGAGCAGCCCCGAGACGAACTGGCTCGACGCGCTCGCGTCGATGACGACCTCGCCGCCCCGGATGTGCCCGTGGCCGCGCACGGCGAAGGGGAGCGCCCAGTGCCCGCCGTCGTCGATGTCGACGCCGACGTCGCGGAGCGCCTTGATCATGGCGCCCATCGGGCGGTGCAGCGCCGTCTCGTGCGCCGTGAGGGTGATCTCGCCCTGCGCGAAGCCGGCGAGCGCCGCCACGAAGCGCATCACGGTGCCGGCCTGACCGGAGTCGATGACGACGCCGGCGCGCAGGGGCCACACGGGGTCGATGAGAAGGTCCGGCCCGAACGAGCCGGTGCCGGGCTCGGTCTCGATCGTTACGCCCAGAAGGCGCAGTGCGTCGATCATGCGCGCCGAATCCTCGGAGTGCAGCGGCGCCGTCAGACGGCTCGGCGCATCCGCGAGCGACGCGAGGATGAGCTCGCGATTCGTGAGCGATTTGGACCCGGGAACCGTGACGGACGAGCTCAGCGGCCCTTCAGCCACCGGCGCACGCCAAGGACCGCGCGCACCGCGCGGAGGAGCAGGGGAATACCCGTCGGCTGTCATCGGTTCCTACCCTAACGAACGCAGTGTTCGAAACCCCGCAGAGGAGACCATGATCGCAACGCTCGATCGTGACGTCGTGGACGCCCAGGAGGCCTGGGACGCCCCCGACGTAGACTGGCGCGTGATGAACGACCAGGCCCCGGCTGAGACCGACGCCCGCGCGCAGTTCGAAGAGCAGGCGCTGCCCTACATGGACCAGCTCTATGCGGCCGCGATGCGCATGACGCGCAACCCGGCCGATGCCGCCGACCTCGTGCAGGAGACGTTCGTCAAGGCGTTCGCGTCGTGGAGGACCTTCACCCAGGGGACCAACCTCAAGGCGTGGCTGTACCGCATTCTCACGAACGCGTACATCAACACCTACCGCAAGAAGCAGCGCGAGCCGTACCAGGGCACGATCGACGACCTCGAGGACTGGCAGCTGGGCGGCGCCGAGTCGACGACGGCGACGAGCACCCGCTCGGCCGAAGCCGAGGCGATCGATCGGATGCCGGCATCCGTCGTGAAAGACGCGCTGCAGTCGATCCCGGAGGATTTCCGGCTGGCGGTGTACCTCGCCGACGTCGAGGGCTTCGCCTACCAGGAGATCGCCGACATCATGAAAACCCCCATCGGCACGGTCATGAGCCGTCTGCATCGTGGCAGGCGAATGCTTCGCGAACTGCTGGCCGACTACGCGAAGGAGCGCGGCATCGACACCGCGCCCGCCAAGGAGCGCGGCGCGAAGGCTGCCGCATCGAGGAGCACGAGATGACCGACTGCGGCTGTGAGAAGGCGCGGCGCGACCTTGAGGAGTACCTGCGCGACGAGGTCTGCAAGACCCAGCACTCCGACATCGCCGAGCATCTCGAGCACTGCGATGGATGCCGCGACGAGGCGCTCGTGGCCCGCACGCTGACCGAAGTGGTCGCGCGGGCGTGCAAGGAGAGCGCTCCGGAGGAGCTGCGCGATCAGGTGCTCGCCCGGCTGCGCGAGGTGCAGGCGACGCACTGACGCGCGGCGTCCCCGGGCGTACGTGACTGCCTCGGCGAACTCTTAGCCGCATCTCAGCGGAGCGCTCCTAGCATCGCCTCGTTCGAGGAACGAGGGCGGGATGCGCGTTGCGACTGCGGGTGGTGAGAGCGGGCTCTCGCCGGAGCGGATCGGATCCGTCCGCGCGGGCAGGCCTGCGGCGTTCGTCGCGCAGCTCCGGCGCACCCCCGTCGCGTTCGCCTTCGCGTTCGTCGTCCTGAGCACGGCGCTCGCGACGGGCGCGGCCCGCGGCCTCGAAGTGCAGGGGGCGCTCGGCTGGGGCCGATCCACGCTGCAGACGCCGTCGGCGTGGTGGGCGGCGGCGACCTCCCTGACGGTGCCCGACTCCGCCGTCGATGCGATCCTCTCCATCGCCCTCGCCCTCACGGTGCTCCCCATCGCCGAGAGGCTCCTCGGATCCGCCCGCACCCTGGTGTCGATGGCCGTCGCGGGCGTCACCGCCCTCGTCGTCGGCGCCGCGGTGCAGAGCATCCTCACCGGGCTGCCGGAAGTGAGCGAGATCGCGACCCGGGAGACGGTGCTCGACCCCGCCATCGCGATCTCGGGCGCCGTGCTGGCGGCGTCGGCCCTCGCGTCGGCGCTGTGGCGGCGGCGGATCCGGGTCGTCGCCTTCGCCGTGCTGGGCATGTTCGCGCTCTATGCCGGCGATGTCGATTCGTGGTTCCGGCTCATCGGCGCGCTGTGCGGTCTCGGGATCGGGATGCTGTTCGCACGGCGAGCCCCCCACCGGCCGTGGCACCGCAGCTCCACGAGGGAGACGCGCTCGCTCATCGCCGCGATCGTCGCGGTGACGGCGGCCGGGCCCATCGCCGCGCTCATCTCAGGTGGCGGGCGGGGCCCGCTCTCGATGGCGGCGATGTCGTTCGCGCAGTTCGATCAGCACCTCGTCGATCGCTGCAACGCCGACTACACGCGCTTGTGCGATCACCAGGCCGCGCTGCTCGTGACGCGCGGAGCGGGTCCGGCGATCCTGGCCGTCGTGCCTCTCGTGCTGCTGCTGCTCACCGCGTGGGGGCTGCGGTCCGGCCGCCGCGCGGCGTGGATGCTGGGGGTCGTGGTCAACGCGGCGATCGCGGGGCTCGCGGTGCTCTCGATCGCCTTCGGCGGCGTCGTCTTCGTCGACCCCGACAACGGCGCCGCCTTCGAGTGGGGGCTGTGGGCCGTCTCGTCGATCGGCGTCCCCGCCGGGGTGCTTGCGCTCCTGATCATCACGCGTCGGCGATTCGCCGTGGCGGCGCCTCGGCGCGCGGTGCGGGCGATGCTCGGCATCGTCTCCGCCGCCTTCGTCGCGTGCGTTCTGGTGTTCTTCCTCGTCGAGTCGCTCTTCCCGAAGGCGTTCCGAGTGCGGCCCACGGCGATGGATCTCCTGGACGAGGCCGTGCGCCGGTTCGTCCCGCCCGCGTTCCTGCAGGGCGTAGGGGAGCTGCCGTATCCGCACATGGGCGCGGGGCTCGCCGTCTACCAGTGGATCGGCGTCGCGTTCTGGGCGGTCGTCATCGTGGCGATGCTGCACGTCTACCGCGCGACGCGCCACCCCGACGACGTGGAGCCGCACTCGGCGACCGTGTACCGCTCGCTGCTCCGCCGCGGCGCGGGCACCCTCTCGTTCCTGGGCACCTGGCCGGGGAACGCGCACTGGATCAGCGCCGACCTGGAGGCATCCGTCGCCTATCGGGTGGTCAACGGCGTCGCGCTGGCAGTCGCGGACCCGCTCTGCACGTCCGCGCGAGCGGCCAGAACCCTCCGCGAGTTCGCCGACTTCGCCTACGGACGCGGGTGGACGCCGGTGTTCTACAGCATCCACGAGGACTACCTGCCCGATCTGCACGCCATGGGGTGGCACACGGTGTCGGTCGGGGAGGAGACCGTCATGCGCCTCGGCGACCTCGAGCTGACCGGCAGCCAATGGCAGAAGGTGCGTCAGCCGCTCAATCGTGCGGAGCGCGAGGGGATGACGGCGCACTGGACCCGGTGGCAGGACCTTTCCGCCTCGATGGCGGCGCAGATCGTCGAGATCAGCGAGCAGTGGGTCGCCGACCGGGGCCTGCCCGAGATGGGCTTCACGATCGGCGGGGTGGACGAGCTCAACGACCCCGACGTCGTGCTGCTGCTGGCGGTGGACGCGCAGGGGCGCCTTCAGGCCGTGACGAGCTGGATGCCGTGGTGGGAGCGCGGGGCCGTCACCGGCTGGACCCTCGACTTCATGCGGCGGCGCGAGGACGCCCCCAACGGCGTCATGGAGTTCCTCATCGCCAAGGCCGCCCTTCTGATGAAGGCCCGCGGGGCGGCCGCGCTGAGCCTCTCGGGTGCTCCGCTGGCCGGACGCCCGCGGCCGGTGCCCGAGGGTCCGGCGGAGGTGCCCACGCTCGCGCGGTTCCTCGGCTGGCTCGCGACCGCGATGGAGCCCGTCTACGGATTCGCCTCGCTCTTCCGGTTCAAGAGCAAGTTCCACCCGGAGTACCGCACGCTCTACCTCGCCTACGCCGACCCCGTGACCCTGCCCGCGGTCGGATCGGCGGTCATGCGCGCGTATCTGCCCGACGCCTCGCCCCGCGAGTACCTCGCCGCCATGCGGAGCATCTTCGCCGGGGCGGCCGGCGCGCAAGCCGAGGGGAGGCGGCGATGAGCTGGCTCCTGGACGCGGAGCTGATCGACGGGGGGATGATCCCGGCTTTCGGCGTGCTCACGACGGCGCTCGTCGTGCTGGTCGCCGCGCGAGGTCGTCGTCGGCCGCGCCGGCTCGCGTCAGGAGCCGCGATCGGCATCGCGCTCGGCGTCGCACTCGTGCTGTTCTGCGACGTGTCGCGCATCTTCGATGTCGAGCTGCCCCCGTATTCGGCGGTCTGGGTCGCGGTCGGCCTCGGGCTGGCGGGTCTCGGCGTGGCCGCGCTCCTGCAGGCCTCCTGGGGGCGCGGCTCGGTGGCCGCACTGCTCGTGCTGACGTCGCTCGTGCTCGGCGCACTGGGAGTCAATCGCGAGTTCGGCATCACGCACACGCTGGCGTCGATCCTCGGCGTGCAGGCACTCGCACCCGTCGCGCTGCCCGCCCGGACTCCGACGCCCCCAGGACCGGGTCCGGTGTACAGCAGCTGGACACCGCCGCCCGGCATGCCCGCGAAGGGCGAAGTCGGCGCGCTCTCCGGCGACACCCGCATCCCGTCTCCGGGCTATGCGCCCCGGGATGCCGCGATCTACCTGCCGCCGGCCGCCCTCGTGGCCCACCCGCCGAAGCTTCCGCTCCTCGTCTTCATGATGGGCCAGCCGGGCTCGCCCGACCCGACGACGCTGGCGGCGGCGCTGGACGCGTTCGCCGCCGCGCACAGCGGACTCGCTCCCATCGCGATCGTCGCCGACCAGCTCACGGCTCCCCAGCTCGACCCCGCGTGTCACGACTCGACGACGTACGGCGCCGTCTCGAGCTACTTCAACGTCAGCATCCCGGCCTACGCGCGAGCCCATCTGAACGTCATCGCCGATCCCGCCTACTGGGCGATCGGCGGATACTCGAACGGCGGCTCGTGCGCTGTGCTGTGGGGGAGCCAGCACCCCGAGATCTGGGGGAACATCCTCGACGTCTCGGGCAACGAGTACCCCGGCTCCGGAAACGACGCGCAGACGATCGCGAAGGTCTTCGCGGGAGACGGGGCCGCCTTCGCCGCCGCCAAGCCGACGGCCGTCATGGCCGCGCACCCGGGAGAGTACGCCGGTCACACCGCCGTGTTCACCGCCGGCACCCTCGACACGACGTACGGCCCGGGGCAGCGGGCGAACGCCGCCGCGGCGGGAGCCGCCGGGTTCACGACGGTCTTCGACGCGGTGCCCGGCGCGACGCACGTGGGGGCCGCGCTCACGGACGGCCTCGCCCTGGGGGTTCCTGCGCTCGCGGCGCCGCTGGGCCTCGCACCCGCGCAGCGACCGCCCGCGGCTACGGCGTCGGAGCGAACACCGTGAGCGCCCGCGGGGCGACCTCGATCGTGAGGGGCAGGACGCCGATCGGGTCGCCGTCGGCGTAGGCCGTGACCCCCGGCGAGGCGAGGCGCACCGATGTCACGCGACGCGTCGTCACCTCGGGCGACGTGGTGTGCGTGCCCTTGTAGGCGCGCGGCATCAGCCGCAGCAGCCGGAGGCGCCCCGCCGGGCGGACGAGCGTCACGTCGAGGAGGCCGTCCGCGGGGTCGGCATCCGGGCAGATCCTGATGCCGTCGCCGTACGTGCTCGTGTTGCCGATCGTGGCCATCACGAGCTCGCCGTCGATGCGCTCGACGGATC
Source organism: Microbacterium alkaliflavum (assembly GCF_044325405.1). NCBI lineage: Bacteria > Bacillati > Actinomycetota > Actinomycetes > Micrococcales > Microbacteriaceae > Microbacterium > Microbacterium alkaliflavum. The sequence goes on from NZ_JBIQWL010000003.1 coordinate 341,961, forward strand.
CGTCGGCGAGGGTCAGGTCGACCTCGAACGGGATGCCGCGCAGCGTGAGGAACTCGACGAGGATCGCGAGCGTGTACTTCGAGGCGCCGCGCGGCCACCTCATCGCGTTCGCCCTGTCGTTGACCCGCGAATCGAACCCGCTCGCCAGCACCGAGGCGTAGTGCGTCGTCGACCCGTCGGTGTTCGTGACGCGGGCCAGATCGACCACGCGCGTGGTGCCCGCCGCGACGAGGTCGGCGACCTCTTCGCCCCCGTGCCCCTCGAGTCCCAGCGCTTCGGCGAAGCCGTTGCCGGTGCCTGCCGGGATGATCCCGAGGGGGACTTCCGTGCCGGCGAGCTCCTGCACCGCGAGGCGCACGGTGCCGTCGCCCCCCGCCACGACGAGCGCATCGGCGCCTTCCTCGACAGCGGCGCGGATGAGCGCGCTCGACTCGGCGGCGCTGCCTCCGCGTGCGATCGTCGTGTCCGCGCCGTTGGCGCGCAGCCGATCGGCGACGCGCGCGGCGTCGTCGGTGTGCGCGCCCGAGCGGGCAGCGGGGTTCACCAGGACGGTCACCCTCATGGGCGGTCCTCGCCGGTCGGGACGAGCACGCCGGGATTCATGATGCCGGTCGGGTCGAGGGCGTTCTTGACGGCGCGGAGCATCGCCATGCCGAGCCCGCCGACCTCCTCCTCGAGGTAGGGGAGGTGGTCTCGGCCCACGGCGTGATGATGGGTGATCGTGCCGCCGGCCGCCGCGATGGCGCGGGACGCGGCATCCTTCCCCCGCCGCCACTGCGTCACCGGATCGGTCGTCAGCGCCGCGACGACGGTGAAGTACAGCGAGGCGCCCGCCGGGTAGACGTGCGAGATGTGGCACATGACGATCGGCTTCGACCCCTCGCCCGCGAGCGTGTCGACCAGCGCGTCCGTGACGGCGCGCTTGAGCGCGGGCAGCTGCGCCCACGTCGTCGCCGTCTCGAGCGTCTCGGCGAGAACGCCGATGTCGAGGAGCGTGTCGCGCAGAGCGGGCGACGCGAAGCGTCCGCGCTCCCACGAGCGCGCCGGATCCTCCCCGCGCGCCTTGGCGGCGTGGCCCCGGAAGACCGCGTCGAGCGCGGCGAGGTTCGCGTCGGCCTCGTCCGCCGTCCCCTCGCACGTCGCGACCGCGAGGGCGCCGCGCAGGCGCGTGAGGTGGCCGCCCATCGCCCTGTTGACGCGCGTCTCCGATTCGTCGCTCAGTCGCAGCACGGTGGGCCGGATGCCGCGCTGCGTCGCTTCGCGGAGCGCGGCCGCGCCCGACGCGAAGTCGGGGAAGGTCCAGGCTCCGTACGCCGTCGCGGCGGCCACGGGGCGGACGCGCACGGTGACCTCGGTGAGCACGCCGAACGCACCCTCCGAGCCGAGGAACAGCTCGCGCAGATCGGGGCCCGCGGCGCTCGCCGGGGCGCGTCCCAGCCGCAGCTCCCCGGCGGGCGTCGCGACTCGCAGCGCATGCACGAGGTCGTCGAAGCGCCCGTACCCGCGCGACGCCTGGCCGCTCGAGCGGGTCGCGGCGAAGCCGCCGAGCGAGGCGTACCGGAAGCTCTGCGGGAAGTGGCCGAGCGTGTAGCCGCGGGCGCCGAGCAGCTCTTCGGCCTGGGGGCCGGTCGTGCCGGCGCCGAAGGTCGCCAGCAGCGACGTCTCGTCGAGGCTCTGAAGCGCGGCGGTGCGCGAGAGGTCGAGCGCGATGACGCTGCGGTGCGCGCCGGACTCGGGGTCGACGCCGCCCACGACGCTCGTGCCGCCGCCGAACGGCACGACGGCGATGCCGCGCCCGACGCACACGTCGAGGATGCCGGCGACCTGCTCGTGGTCGGCCGGGAAGGCCACCGCGTCGGGTGCGCGCTGGGGGTCGTCGAGCCGGCGTGCCAGCAGGTCGAGCGTGCTCTTGCCGCCGAGGTGCAGCATCCGCACGTCGTCGTCGCGCGTCGCGTGATCGGCGCCCACCACGCCGCGGAGCGCCGCGAGGTCGTCGTTGCCGAGCCGCGACGCCGTGAGCGTCGGGCGCGCCCGGCGGGGGACGGGATGCGCCTTGCCGGGCAGCAGCGCCGTGACGATCGCCCGGGCGCCCGGCGGCAGGTGCGCGGGCTCGTCGCCCCACGCGTCCCACTCCGAGCGGCCTGCGGGTTCCGGCACGGCGAGCGGCGTCGACGATGACATGCGCGACAGTATGACACATTCTGTATGGTTGTCACATGGCATCGACGCCGAAGACGGTGCGCGAGAGCGCGCCGCGCACGCCCGAGACGGAGGCCGCGATCCTCGACGCGGCGCTCGGCGAACTGCTCGCGCACGGCATCCGCCGCACCACGGTCTCCGACATCGCCCGCCGAGCCGACATCTCGCGCCAGACGCTCTACCGGTACTGGCCGGACGCGCAGGCCGTCTTCGCGGCGCTCGTCACCCGCGAGCTCGTCGCCGCGCTGCCTCGTACGGCCGCCGAGCCTTCTCGCCTCGACGAGCTCGTCGGGCTGCTCGTCCGCACGGCGGAGGCGATCAGGGGGATGCCGCTGCTCGTCCGGCTGCGCGACACCGATCCGGAGCTGTTCGGCCGCTACGTCCTGACGCGGCTGGGCGCGAGCCAGCGCGCGATCCACGCCGATGTCGCCGCGCGCATCGCACGGGGCCAGGCCGCCGGCTTCGTGCGCTCCGGGGATCCCGGCGAGCTCGCCGCGATGGTGCTGCTCATCGCGCAGTCGGCCGTGCAGTCCGCCCCGCTCGTCGCCGAGTGGCTGCCCGAGTCGAGCTGGGCACGCGAACTGCACGCCGCGCTCGCCGGATACCTCGGCGGCGCGTCATGACGCGGATCGTGGGCCGCACGCCCTACCCCTCGGCCCTCAACGCCGCACGCCGCCGCACCGAGCTGTCGCGACTCGGCGACGCCCCCGAGGTCGACGTGCTCGTGATCGGCGGCGGCATCACGGGCGCCGGGCTCGCCCTGGATGCCGCGAGCCGGGGCTTCCGGACGGTGCTCGTCGAGCGGCACGACCTCGCGCACGGCACGAGCCGCTGGAGCTCGAAGCTCGTGCACGGGGGCCTGCGGTACCTCGCCTCGGGTCAGATCGCCATCGCGCACGAGAGCGCCGCCGAACGTCACCTGCTCCTCACCCGCCTCGCCCCCCACCTCACCCGCCCGCTCGCGCAGGTGCTGCCGCTGTACGCGCCGGGCCATGTGAGCCAGGGCGCGCTCATCGGCGCCGGCTACGGCATGGGCGACGTGCTGCGGCGCGCCGTCGGCACTCCCGACGCGGTGCTGCGCTCGCCCGGCGCGATCGGCGTCGCCGAGACGCTGCGGCTCGCCCCCGCCGTGCGCACCGAAGCCCTCCGCGGCGCGCTGCGCGGATGGGACGGGCAGCTCATCGACGACGCGCGGCTCGTCGTCGCGGTCGCGCGGACCGCCGCCGGGTACGGCGCATCCCTGCTCACCCGCGTCGAGGCGCTCGCCGCGACCGGCTACGGAGCCCTCCTGCGCGACACGCTCACCGGCGAGGTGCTCGACGTGCGGGCGCGCGCCGTTGTCAACGCCACCGGAGTGTGGGCGGGCACGCTCGACCCCGGCGTGCGCCTCCGGCCCAGCCGCGGCACGCACCTCGTCGTCGAGACGGCCCGGCTCGGCGGATCGGATGTGTCGCTCACGGTGCCCGTGCCGGGCTCGCGCAGCCGATTCGTCTTCACCCTGCCGGCGCAGCACGGGCGCACCTACATCGGCCTCACCGACGTGCCCGCCGACGGACCCATCCCCGACGTGCCGCACGCGACCGAAGACGAGATCGGGATGCTCCTGGACGTCGTGGGCGCGGCGCTCGACGTGCCGCTCACGAGGTCCGACGTCGTCGGCACGTTCGCGGGGCTGCGACCGCTGCTCACCTCGGTGCGCGAGGGCGACGAGACGAGCGACCTCTCGCGCCGGCACGCGATCCTCGAGTCGGCCGACGGCGTGCTGAGCGTCGTGGGCGGCAAGCTCACGACGTACCGCCGCATGGCGCAGGACGGCATCGACGAGGCGGTGCGAAGACGTGTGCTGCCCGTGGCGCGGCCTTCGTCGACGCGGAGCATCCCGCTCGTCGGCGCGTGGCCGCGGGCGCGCCTCGGCGAGATCGCGGCGCCCTCGCGGCTCGTCCGCCGCTTCGGCGCCGAGGCTCCGTTCGCGGCGGCCCTTCCCTCGGGCCCCGAGGCGGCGCGCGGCGTGACGGCGCAGGAGCTGCAGTGGGGCGTCGCCGTCGAGGGTGCTCTCACGGTCGACGATCTGCTCGATCGCCGCACGCGACTCGGCCTGGTCGAATCCGACCGCGACGAGTCGATGGATGCCGCGACCGCCGCCTTCACGCGGGCCGGCGTCGACGCGCTCTGACCCCCGGCGCGACGGCGTGGCGCCGAGGCGGTCCGGGTTCCGCACGTTCCGGGGCCTGCGACCCTGCGATTCCCGGACGTTGTCGCACCGGTGGTCCGTGCGGTCCGGGTTCCACAGGTTCCGGCGGCCGTGAACGTGCGATCGCCGGACCGCGCACTCTGGCAGGAATCCGTCGGTCGCCGTCTGCCCGCCAGGTCGGCGTTGTCGGCGGCCCGCGCAAGACTGTGACGGTGGCATCCACGCTCGCTCCCTCGCACGGCCGTCTCGGCGTCGTGCAGGGGACGGCCCTGTACATCGCGTCCGTCCTCGGCACGGGCCTGCTCGTGCTGCCGGGTCTCGCCGCCGACGTCGCCGGCCCCGCGAGCATCGTGTCGGTGCTCGCAGTGCTGCTCCTTTCGGTTCCGCTCGCGGGCACCTTCGCCGTGCTCGCGTCGCGCTACCCCGACCCGGGCGGCGTCGCGAGCTACGTGCGGCGGGCCCTCGGCGACACCGCGGCACGGGCGGCCGGCTACTGGTTCATGTTCGGGGTGTGCGCGGGAGCGCCGGTCGTCGGGGTCCTCGGAGGAGAGTACGTTTCGGCCATCGCGGGCATCGACCGCTCCATGGTGCCGGTCATCGCGGCCGCGATCTTCGTGCCGCCGTTCGTCGCGAACGCCTTCGGCGTGCGCGTCGCGGGCTGGGTGCAGTTCGTGCTGACCGCGCTCCTCCTCGCCGTCGTCGTGACCGTCGTCGCCCTCGCGGCGCCCGCCGCCCTGCCGCAGAACTTCCAGCCGTTCCTGCCGCACGGGTGGGCCGGCGTCGGCACGGCCATCAGCCTCTTCGTGTGGGCGTTCGCCGGCTGGGAGGTCGGCACGCACATCTCGGGTGAGTTCCGAGACCCCCGCCGCGCCATCCCCATCGCGACCGGCATCGCGCTCGTCGTGACGGGCGCGTGCTACCTCGTCCTGCAGATCATCACGGTCGGCGCGCTCGGCGGCGCGGCGGGTGAGGGCCAGGTGCCGCTGCTCGAGCTCGCCCGCCTCGGCTCGCCCGGATTCGGCACGATCGCGGTCGGCGTCATCGCCGCGATCGTCGCGCTCGGGGTCATGAACGCCTACCTCGCGGCCTTCGCCAAGCTCGGGGCATCCCTGGCCTCCAACGGCGACCTGCCGCGCTGGTTCTCGAAGGGCCTCGAGTCCGGTGCCGTGCCGCGTCGGGCGCTCGCCCTGACGGCAGGCGTCGTCGCGATCTACTTCGCCCTCATGGTGTGGTCGGGGCTCGAGCTGACGCCGTTCATCCTCGTGCACACCAGCAGCATGGTGTCGATCTACGCGCTCGGCATGGTGGCCGCCGTGCGGCTGCTCGAGCGGTGGTCGATCGGCTGGTGGCTCGCGGTCGTCGCGGCTGTGCTGTGCGGCGGGATGCTGATCCTCGCCCTGGGCTCGCTGCTTCCGGCCGCGCTCCTCGCCGCCGCCGCCGTCGTCGTGACGGTGGTGCGTCGCGTCCGCGCGAGCCGTGCGCAGGAATCCGGGGGCCCAGCGTCCGCGGAGCCCGTGCCGGTGCCCCTGGCGGCGGAGCCGGCGGGCCCCGCGCCCGAACAGAAAGGGGCGCGACCGGAGAACCGGCCGCGCCCCGAGGCATCCGACAGCGTCAGAGCGTCAGCGCCTTCTGCATGATCTGAGCGTGCTCGATCGCGTGCACCTTCGGCGATCCGGTCGCCGGCGACGCGGCGGCCGCACGCGAGACGCGGCGGATCGTGCGGCCATGCAGGTGCTTGACGACCTCGAGCGCGATGAACGGCCAGGCGCCCTGGTTCTCGGGCTCGTCCTGCACCCACACCAGCTCGGCGTTCGGGTAGCTGTCGATGACGGCGTTGAGCTCGTCGACGGGAGCCGGGTAGAACTGCTCGAGGCGCACGAGGGCGATCTCGGGGTTGGGGTTCTTGTCGAGCTCGGCGCGCAGATCCCAGTGGATCTTGCCGGCGTGCAGCAGCACGCGCTTGACGCTCGACTTCTCGACATTGCGATCGTCGTCGAGCACAGGCTGGAACGTCGTTCCGCCCACGAAGTCCTCGACGGGGCTCGTCGCACCGCGCAGGCGCAGCATCGCCTTCGGCGTGAACACGATGAGCGGACGACGCGGACGTGCGTAGGCCTGGCGACGCAGCAGGTGGAAGTACGACGCCGGCGTCGAGGGCCGCGCGACCGTCATGTTGTCCTGCGCGCACATCTGCAGGTACCGCTCGATGCGGGCAGACGAGTGGTCGGGTCCCTGGCCCTCGTAGCCGTGGGGGAGCAGCAGCACGACGCTCGACTGCTGGCCCCACTTCTGGTCGGCCGCCGAGATGTACTCGTCGATGACCGACTGCGCGCCGTTGGCGAAGTCGCCGAACTGCGCCTCCCACAGCACGAGCGAGTCGGGCCGCTCGACCGAGTACCCGTACTCGAAGCCCATCGCGGCGTACTCGCTGAGCAGCGAGTCGTAGACCCAGAAGCGACCCTGGCTGTCGGACAGGTTGGTGAGCGGGATCCACTCCTGGCCGTTGGCGCGGTCGTGGAGCACGGCGTGACGCTGCACGAACGTGCCGCGGCGCGCGTCCTGACCCGCGAGGCGCACGTTTGTGCCCTCGGTCAGCAGCGAGCCGAACGCGAGCAGCTCGCCGAAGGCCCAGTCGATGCCGCCGTTGCGGCTCATGTCGAGGCGCTTGTCGAGCAGCTGCTGCAGCTTGGGGTGCACCGTGAAGCCGTCGGGCTTGTTGACGAACGCGTCGCCGATGAGGTGGACGATCTCGTCCGACACGCCGGTCGTGTCGGGCGCTCCGAGGACCTCGGCGGCTGCGGGAGCGGTGCTCGCCACGACCGCGTTGGTGCCGGTCTGCGCCGCGTGGGTCTCGGCGAAGGCGATCTCGAGCCCGTTCTGGAAGTCGAGCTTCGCCTTCTCGTACTCCTCCTCGGTGATGTCGCCGCGGCCGACGAGAGCCTCCGTGTAGAGGCGGCGCACCGAGCGCTTGGCCTCGATGAGGTTCGTCATGAGGGGCTGCGTCATCGACGGGTCGTCGCCCTCGTTGTGTCCGCGGCGGCGGTAGCAGACGAGGTCGATCACGACGTCGCGGTGGAACTCCTCGCGGTACGCGAACGCGACCTGCGCGACGCGGACGACGGCCTCGGGGTCGTCGCCGTTCACGTGGAAGATCGGCGCCTGGATCGTCTTGGCGACGTCGGTCGAGTAGATCGAGGTGCGGCCGTCCGCGGGGACGGTCGTGAAGCCGACCTGGTTGTTCACGACGACGTGGATCGTGCCGCCCGTGCGGTAGCCGCGCAGCTGCGACATCTGCAGCGTCTCGACGACGACGCCCTGGCCCGCGAAGGCCGCGTCGCCGTGCACGAGGATCGGCAGCCAGGAGAACGTGCCGACGGGCTTGCGGTCCTGCTTGGCGCGCGCGATGCCCTCGAGCACGCCGTCGACGGTCTCGAGGTGCGAGGGGTTGGCCGCGAGGAGGACGGGGAGCTCTTCGCCGCGGTCGGCCACGAAGGTGCCCTCCGTGCCGAGGTGGTACTTGACGTCGCCGGAGCCGCTCTTGCTGCCCACGGCGACGGCGCCCTCGAACTCGCGGAAGACCTGGCCGTACGTCTTGCCGGCGATGTTGGTCAGCACGTTGAGGCGGCCGCGGTGGGCCATGCCGATCGCGGCGCCGTCGAGGCCGACCTGCGCCGCGCCCTGCAGGATCTCGTCGAGCAGGGGGATGAGCGACTCGCCGCCCTCCAGGCTGAAGCGCTTCTGCCCGACGTACTTCGTCTGCAGGAACGTCTCGAACGCCTCGGCCTGGTTGAGCTTGCCCAGGACCCGCAGCTGCTCGTCGTGGCCTGGCTTCTGGTACTTGATCTCGACGTGCTCCTGGAACCAGGCGCGCTGCCCCGGGTCCTGGATGTGCATGTACTCGATGCCGATCGTGCGGCAGTACGAGTCGCGCAGGACGCCCAGGATGTCGCGGAGCTTCATGAGGCGCTTGCCGCCGAAGCCGCCCGTCACGAACTCGCGGTCGAGGTCCCAGAACGTGAGGCCGTGGTTCTCGATCTCGAGGTCGGGGTGCGTGCGCTGCACGTACTCGAGCGGGTCGATGTCGGCCATCATGTGTCCGCGCACGCGGAACGAGTTGATGAGCTCCTGCACGCGCGCGGTCTTGTCGACGCGCTCGGCGATGTCGACGTTGATGTCGCTCGCCCAGTGGATGGGCGCGTAGGGGATGCGCAGCGCGGCGAAGATGTCCTCGTAGAAGCTGCGCTGCCCGATGAGCAGCTCGTGCACCTTCTTGAGGAACTCGCCCGAACCGGCGCCCTGGATGACGCGGTGGTCGTAGGTGCTCGTGAGGGTGATCGTCTTGCCGATGCCGAGCTCGACGAGCGTCTTGTCGCTCGAGCCCTGGAACTCGGCGGGGTACTCGAGGGCGCCCGCGCCCACGATGCATCCCTGGCCCTTCATGAGGCGCGGCACGGAGTGCACCGTGCCGATGCCGCCGGGGTTGGTCAGCGAGATCGTCGTGCCCTGGAAGTCGGCCGCAGTGAGCTTGCCGCCGCGGGCACGCGTGATGAGGTCTTCGTACGACGCGAGGTACTCGCCGAACGTGAGCGTCTCGGCGCGCTTGATGCTCGGCACGAGCAGCGACCGCGTGCCGTCGGGCTTGGGCAGGTCGATCGCGATGCCGAGGTTGACGTGCGCCGGCGCGACGACCGAGGGTTTGTCGTCGATCTCGGCGTAGAACACGTTCTGGCTCGGGAACTCCTGGAGCGCCCGGATGATGGCCCAGCCGATGAGGTGCGTGAAGCTGACCTTGCCGCCGCGCGTGCGGGCCATGTGGTTGTTGATGACGATGCGGTTGTCGATCATGAGCTTCGCCGGCACGGTGCGAACGCTCGTGGCGGTGGGCACGGTGAGCGACTGGTCCATGTTGGCCGCGAGCGTCTTCGTCATGCCGCGGAGGACCGTGATCTGGTCTTCCTCGGAGGATGCCTCGCCCGTCGACGGCACGACGCTCGGCGCCTGCGCGGGGATCGGCTGGCTCTTCGCAGGCTTCGCCGTCGTGCGGGCGACCGGCTGGGCGCCGATGACCGGGATGGGCGCCGTCACGGGCCGGGGCTCGGACACGGCGGGCGCCTGCGGCGACGGCGGGGCCGCCTCGCTGCGGGGCTCCGTCGGAGCCGCGGGGACCGCGGGTGCCGACTCGTCGACCGGGTGGTAGCTCTCGAGGATCGGCCACCACGCCTTGTCGACGGAGTTCCTGTCGATCTTGAATTGCTCGTAAAGCTCGTCGACGAGCCATTCGTTCGCTCCGAACTCGCCTTCGTTCGAAACCCCGACGCCCGTCACCTGGCTAGACACGCTGGATCGCCTGCTTTCATCGGTGAAGATTGCTGAACGTGCGGGGCAGCTCGCCGCCCACACGCACGACTGTTAAGCCTAACCCAGTCTGCTGTCCCTTCCCCGGGGTCAGAAGGCCTGGGGGCGCAGGAATCGACATCATTATTCGCACAGCGAAGAATCACTACCCTTTATGAGCGTGGAGTTCTATGGTGAGCGGCCAGACGTCGATCTGACCTATTCGGATGTCTTCCTCGTGCCGCGCAGATCGGCGGTGACGAGTCGGCTCGACGTCGACCTCGCCCCCGGCGACGGCACCCCCGCGACGATCCCGCTGGTGTCGGCGAACATGAACTCGGTCACGGGGGCCCGCCTCGCGGCCACCCTCGCGCGCCGGGGCGGTCTCGGCGTGCTGCCGCAGGACATGCCCCTGCAGGAGCTGGATGCCGCGATCCGCTGGGTCAAGGCGCAGCCCGCCGTGTGGGACACCCCGCTCGTCCTGCCGCCCGAGGCGACCGTCGCCGACGCCGCGCGACTGCTGCCGGCGACGGAGGGCCACGGCATCGTCGTCGCCTCCGCCCCCTCGCACGCCGAGGGCCTGAGGATCGAGGAGATCCTCGGCGTCGTGCCCGCGACCCGCCTCGGCACGGCTCTGCCCGACGCGCGCCTCGGCGACCTCGCCCGCGCGCGCGTCGCGTCGATCGACGCCGACGACGTCGAGACGCCCCGGCACGCCTTCGACCTCATCGTGGGCGCGGACGCTGAGACCGTCTGCGTGCTCCATCACGGCTTCCTCGTCGGCACGCTGTCGCGTCGCAGCGCGCTGCGCTCGAACATCTACCGTCCCGCCGTCGACGCGGACGGGCGGCTCATCGTGGCCGCCGCCGTCGGCATCAACGGCGACGTCGCGTCGAAGGCGCAGGCGCTCGCCGCGGCGGGCGTCGACGTGCTCGTCGTCGACACGGCGCACGGTCACCAGGAGGGCATGCTCGCGGCGCTGCGCATCGTGTCGGAGCTCGGTCTCGGCATCCCGATCGCCGCAGGCAACATCGTCTCCGCCGAAGGCGTGCACGACCTCGTGACGGCGGGCGCCGACATCCTCAAGGTCGGCGTCGGTCCCGGGGCGATGTGCACGACCCGCATGATGACGGCCGTGGGCCGCCCCCAGTTCTCGGCCGTGCTCGAGACCGCCGAAGCCGCGCGCATCATGGGTGCGCACGTGTGGGCGGACGGAGGCGTGCGCTACCCGCGCGACGTCGCGCTCGCGCTCGCGGCGGGCGCGGCATCGGTCATGATCGGCTCGTGGTTCGCGGGCACGATCGAAGCGCCGGGAGAGCTTCAGGTCGACGGGTCCGGGCGTGCCTACAAGGAGTCGTGGGGCATGGCCTCGACGAAGGCCGTGCACGAGCGCTTCGGACGCCTCGACCCGTACGAGCTCGCGCGCAAGGAGCTCTTCGCGGAGGGCATCTCCTCGTCGAGGATCTACCTCGACCCGCTGCGCCCAGGGCTGGAGGACCTGCTCGACATGATCACGTCGGGCGTGCGCTCGTCGTTCACGTATGCGGGTGCCGCGACGGTCGCCGAGTTCCACGAGCGTGCGCGTGTGGGTCTGCAGTCGGCGGCCGGCTACGAGGAGGGCAAGGCGCTCCCGGTCAGCTGGTAGTGTCGCGCGGCCCATCGTCATCGCCTTCCGAGTGGGCCTCGCGGATCTCCCGCCCCTCCTCGACCTCTTTCCGCTCGGTCTTCTCGGCCTTCTTCACGTTGCGGTCGTCCCGCAGCGGCAGCTGGATGTTCTCCTCCGCGGCGATGCCGCCCTGCAGCTGGCGGCCGCGCTCGAGCTCTGCGTCGAATTCCGCCCCGAACAGCAGGGCGAGGTTCGCGATGTAGAGCCAGAGAAGGAAGATCACGACGCCCGCGAGTGAGCCGTAGGTGCGGTCGTAATGCGAGAAGTTCGTGACGTAGATGCCGAATGCCACGGTCGCGAGCGTCAGGATGAGGATCGCGAGCAGCGCGCCCATGCTGATCCATCGGAACTTCGGCTGCTTCGCGTTCGGGGTCGCGTAATAGAGGATCGCGACCATCAGCACGACGATGAACGCGAGGACCGGCCATTTCACGATCTCCCACGCCGTGGTCGCCGCATCCCCGACTCCGAGCACATCGCCCACAGACTGAGCGACGGGTCCGGAGACGACGAGGATGATCATCGCGACCGTGACCATCGCGATCCCGATGATCGTCACGAGCAGCTGCGCCGGCTTGAGCTTCCAGAACGGACGGCCCTCGTCGATCTCGTAGATCCGGTTCATGGCGCGGCTGAACGCCCCGACGTACCCCGAGGCGGCCCAGATGGCCAGGACGACGCCCGTGATGAGCGCGAACCCCGCGGCATTCGAGGTCGCCATGTCGTGGATCGGACCGCTGAGCGCGTCCGCCGCGTCTGGCGCGACGCTCTGGACGACGCCCGTGATCTGCCGCGCGGCGTCCTTGCCCTGCCCCAGCACGCCGAGGATCGAGAAGATCGCGATGAGCGCGGGGAAGAACGAGAGCACGGCGTAATACGTGAGCGCAGCCGCGATGTCGGTGCACTGGTCGTCCGAGAACTCCCGGAGGGTCTTGCCGAAGACGTACTTCCACGAACGCTTCTCGATCTCTCCCAGCCGGTCGGGCTTCGAGCGCGCTTCGGCATCGGGCGCTTCTCCTTCGCGCGTGTTCTGCCGCTGGTCCGTCGTGCTCATCGCTCCTCCTGGTCGCCGCACGTGCTCGGATGGCGAGGAACTCCAGTCTGCGAGAGCGCCTCGCCCGCAACACGGGGCTTGACAGGCGGATGCCCCGTCCCGCACCGAAGCGCCGCGGAACGGCCTGCCGTAGACTGAGGCGCACGATGGACGACCCTCCTAGTCACAGACGATCGCCCCACCGACCCGCACCCACCACGATGGGGGGTGATGCGTGATGGAGTACGTCATGCTGGGCGTGGGGCTTCTGCTCACTATCGGCACCGGACTCTTCGTCGCGAGCGAGTTCGCCCTCGTCAACCTCGACCGAGCCGACCTCGAAGCGCGACGCGAGCGCGGTGAATCCCGCCTGTCGCTCACCATCAGCGCCCTCAAGATCACCTCGACGCACCTGTCGAGCGCGCAGCTGGGCATCACCCTCACGACGCTGCTCACGGGTTACACGATGGAGCCGGCGATCTCGAGCCTGCTCGCCCCCGTCTTCACTGCGTGGGGGCTGCCCGCGGGCGTCGTCGGGCCTGTGTCGGTCTTCATCGGCATCACGGTCGCGACGGTCCTGTCGATGATCCTCGGCGAGCTCGTGCCGAAGAACTTCGCCCTCGCGCTCCCCCGCCAGACGGCGAAGCTCGTGCTGCCGTTCCAGGTGGGCTTCACGACGGTCTTCCGGCCGGCCATCGTCGTGCTCAACGGCAGCGCGAACGGAGTGCTCCGGGCGATCGGCATCGAGCCCAAGGAGGAGCTGTCCGGGGCCCGCACCGCCGAGGAGCTCTCGAGCCTCGTGCGCCGCTCCGCGAGCGCCGGCGTGCTCGAGGAGGACACGGCGACGCTGCTCGATCGCAGCCTCACGTTCGCACGCCTCACGGCCGCCGACGTCATGACCCCCCGCCCGAGCCTGCACGCGCTCGCGGCGGGCGACTCGGCGGAGGATGCGATCCAGCTCGCACGCCGCACGGGCCACAGCCGCTTCCCCGTCTACGACGACTCGCTCGACGACATCGTCGGCATCGTGCACCTCAAGGCCGCCGTCGGCGTCCCGCGAGAGCGCCGATCGGACGTGCCTGTCGCGGCGCTCGCGAGCGAGCCGCTGCGCGTGCCCGAAGCCGTGCACCTCGACGCCCTCGTGTCGGAGCTGCGCGCCCGCGGCTACCAGATGGCGATCGTCGTCGACGAGTACGGCGGGACGGCCGGCGTCGTGACGCTGGAAGACCTCGTCGAGGAGATCGTCGGGGAAGTGCTCGACGAGCACGACCGGCGCCGCGCGGGCATCGTGCGGATCGACGGAGGCGTCGTCTTCCCGGGCGAGCTGCGGCCCGACGAGCTGCTCGACCGCACCGGCATCCGCGTGCCCGAAGGCGAGGTCTACGACACCGTCGGCGGCTATCTCATGAGCGAGCTCGAGCGCATCCCGGCCGTCGGCGACGCCGTCGAGATCGAGGACGGCACCCTCGCGGTGCAGCGCATGGACGGCCGCCGCGTCGACCGCGTGCGCTTCACCCCCACGCCCATGCCCGAAGGGGCCGATGAGGACGGGGGCGACCGATGAGCGACTGGGCCGGCCTTGCCTGGCTGTTCGTGCTGCTCGTCGCGAACGCCTTCTTCGTGGGCGCGGAGTTCGCCGTCATCTCGGCGCGCCGATCGCAGATCGAGCCGCTCGCCGAGAAGGGGTCGCGGTCGGCCAAGACGGCCCTGTTCGCGATGGAGCACGCGACCCTCATGCTCGCGACGTCGCAGTTGGGGATCACGATCTGCTCGCTGCTGATCCTGAACGTCTCCGAGCCGGCGATCCACCATCTGCTCGCCGCGCCGCTGGGTCTCACCGGCCTCAGCGAAGCCGCCGTCGATGTCATCGCGTTCATCGTCGCGCTCGTGCTCGTGTCGTACCTGCACGTCGTGTTCGGCGAGATGGTGCCGAAGAACATGGCGTTCTCGCTGCCCGACCGCGCCGTGCTGATGCTCGCGACCCCGCTCGTGTGGGTGTCGAAGATCTTCCACCCGGTCATCGTGTCGCTCAACTGGATCTCCAACAGCGTGCTGCGGCTGTTCCGCGTCGAGCCGAAGGCCGAGGCGAGCTCGACCTTCACGCTCGACGAGGTCGCGACGATCGTCAACCAGTCGCGCATCGAGGGCGTGCTCGACGACGCGACAGGAACCGTCGCGGCGGCGGTGGAGTTCACAGACAAGAAGGCCAAGGACATCGCGGTGCCCCTCGCCGACCTCGTGACGCTCCCGGAGCTGACGACCGCCGACGAGATCGAGCGCGCCGTCGCGAAGCATGGATTCTCGCGGTACGTGATCGTCGGCGACGACGGCGCACCGCGCGGATATGTGCACCTCAAGGACGTCCTCCGGGCGGCGGAGGGACCGGATGCCGAGACCGACGTCGTTCGGCCGCTTCCGGCCAAGCGCATCCACCACATGGTGCCGGTGCTCGAGACGACGGACCTGGAAGACGCCCTCGCGCTCATGCGCCGGGCAGGCCGTCACCTCGCGCAGGTGCGCGACACCACGGGCCGGACGACGGCCGTGCTCTTCCTCGAGGACATCATCGAAGAGCTGATCGGCGAGATCCAGGACGCGACGCGGCGCGGCCGGCGCTGAGCCGGCGACCGCGTCCCCGAACCCCGGACGATTCCACCGGATTCGGACCGACATGCCGTGAGGCATCCGAATCCGGTGGAATGGCCCGATTCTGGGGAGGCGAGCTCAGCGACGCGGGCGCGCCCGCACGTACTGCTTCGGCCAGTAGTCGATGTCGGCGCCGAGCTCACCGGCGGCGCGCAGCGCGAAGTGCGGATCGCGGAGCCATTCCCGCGCGGCCATGATCGCATCGGCCTCGCCGCGCTGGAGGACCGCCTCGGCCTGGCGCGCGTCGTCGATGAGACCGACCGCGCTCACGGGCACCCCGGCGGTCTTGCGCACGTGGTCGGCCAGGTGCACCTGGTACCCGGGGCCGGGCACGATGCGCTGGTGCGCGACGTTGCCGCCGCTGGAGATGTCGAAGAAGTCGACGCCGCGCTCGGCGACCCACCCCGCGACGACGGCGGTCTCGTCGACGGTCCAGCCGCCCTCGGCCCAGTCGGTCGCGGAGAAGCGCACGAACAGCGGCACGTCGGGAGCGGCCGCGCGCACGGCATCCACGACCCGCAGGAGGAGCCGCGCGCGGTTCTCGAGCGAGCCGCCGTACTCGTCGGTGCGGAGGTTCGACAGCGGCGAGAGGAACTGGTGCAGCAGGTAGCCGTGCGCGGCGTGGATCTCGAGCAGCTCGAAGCCGGCGTCGAGGGCGCGGTGCGTGGCGGCCTCGAAGTCCGCGACGACCCGGTCCATTCCGGCTTCGTCGAGCTGGGCGGGCTCCGCATACCCCTCGAAGGCGATGGCGGAGGGCGCCACCGTCGGCCACCCGCCCTGCTCCACGGGCACCGAGCCGTGGTGGTCCGAGAACGGCGACCACGTCGAGGCCTTGCGTCCCGCGTGGGCGAGCTGCAGCGCCGCAACGGCGCCGCGCGCCTTGATGGCCGCCGCGATCGGTGCCCAGGCGTCGCGCTGCTCGTCGGTCCAGATGCCGGTGTCCTCCGGGGAGATGCGACCCTCGGGCGAGACGGCGGTCGCCTCGGCGACGACGATGCCCGCACCGCCGGAGGCGAATTGCGCGAGGTGAGTGTGGTGCCACTCCTGCGGGACGCCCTCGACGGCGCTGTACTGGCACATCGGCGCCACCCAGAGCCGGTTGCGAACGTCGAGTCCGCGGATCGTGACGGGCGAGAAGAGGAGGGAGGTCATTGGGCGCTCCTGCGCGGATAGGGTGTGGCCATGGTCGGATCGTGGACGGCCTCGGACGTCGCCGGGGCCCTTCGGAGGCCAACGGCCGCCGACGACAAGTATTCCCGGGGCGTGCTCGGCATCAGGACGGGCTCGGCCGAGTACCCCGGTGCGGCGGTGCTCGGCGTCGAGGCCGCGTGGCGCACGGGCCTCGGGATGGTCCGCTACGTCGGATCCGCACGCGACCTCGTGCTGCAGCGGCGCCCCGAGACCGTCACCCAGGACGGCCGTGTGCAGGCGTGGCTGATCGGATCGGGAACCGATGCTTCCTCACGACGAGGCGACGAGACGCATGCCCTGCGCGGCATTCTCGCCGGCGACGCACCCGTCGTCGTCGATGCGGGCGCCCTCGACCTCGTCGTCGCCGCGACGGCGCCGGTCGTCGTGACGCCGCACGCACGCGAGCACGCGAAGCTCCGCTCGGCGCTGGGGCTCTCGGAGGACGTCGACGACCGGGCGGTCGCCGCCCGCGAGACGGCGGCCGCGCTCGGCGGAGCCGTGCTGCTCAAGGGCTCCGAGACGATCGTCGCGACGCCGTCGGGCTGGACCGCCGTCGTCGACGCCGGCACGCCGTGGCTCGCGACCGCCGGCACGGGCGACGTGCTGGGTGGAGTGATCGGCGCCCTCGTGGCCGGCGCAGCCGCCGGGGGAGACGTGGATGCCGAGTCCCTCGGCCCGCTCGCGGCATCCGGCGCGTGGCTGCACGGCCGCGCCGCGACCCTCGCCGCCCGGTTCGACTCCGTCGGCGGTCCCATCACGGCGCTCGACGTCGCCGATGCGCTGCCCCGCGCCGTCGCGGAGGTGCTGGCCCGCGCCTGACGCGCCCGGGTGAGGCATCCCTCGCCGCCCGGGCCGGTCAGGGAACGCTGGGGTGCCCACCGTAGGATGGACGGGTGTCGAGGCGGGCCGTGCTGTGGATCGCGTTCGTCGTCGTGCATGTGTCCGTCGCGGTGCTCGGATTCCTCCTTCCGAACGAGCCGATGGGCGATGTCTACCGGGTCTACGAGCCGTGGTCCCTGGAGGCGATCGAGGGCCGCGGAATCGTCGGGATCACCGAGTCGTGGGTGTATCCGCAGCTCGCCCTCGTGCCCATGGTGCTCGCGCACGCGTTCGCCTGGATCGCGGGATACGAGGTCGGCTGGGCCATCCTCGTCACCCTCAGTGACGCCCTCGCGTTCGCGATGCTCGTCGGCCGCGGACGATCGACGGGACGCTGGGTCGGCGCCTGGTTCTGGCTCGCCTTCATCGCCGTGCTCGGTCCGGTCGGGATGTACCGGCTCGACGGCATCACGGTGCCCCTCGCGCTCGCCGGGTCGCTGTGGCTCGTCGGCCGCCCGTGGCTCGGGTCTGCCCTGCTCGCGGTCGCGACGTGGATCAAGGTCTGGCCCGCGGCACTCATCGCCGCCGCCCTCATCGCCGTGCGGCGACGCCTCGCCGTGCTCGGGGGCGCGATCGCCGTCTCGGCCGCCGTCATCGCGGTCGTCCTCGCGGCGGGCGGCGGTGCCAATCTCTTCGGCTTCGTGGGCGATCAGACCGACCGCGGTCTGCAGCTCGAGGCGCCCATCAGCTCGTTCTACCTGTGGCAGGCCGTCGCGAGTATGCCCGGCTCGTTCATCTACTACGACCAGGATCTGCTGACCTTCCAGGTCACGGGCCCCGGGGTCGACGCGCTCATCGCCGTCATGACGCCCCTCCTCGTGCTCGCGGTCGGCACCGTTGCCGCGATCGGCGCCTACAAGGCGTGGCGCGGAGCGAGCTTCGCGGCGCTCTTCCCCGCCCTCTCGCTCGGCCTCGTGCTCGCCTTCATCGTCTTCAACAAGGTCGGCTCGCCGCAGTACATGACCTGGATCGCCGCGCCGCTCGTGGTCGGCCTCGTCATCGACCGGCACCGGTGGTGGAAGCCTGCGACGCTGGGCCTGGTCATCGCCGGCTTCACGCTCGGGGTGTACCCCCTCGCGTACTACTCGCTCCTGCTCGCGTGGCCGTTCCCCGCATCGCTGCTCACGATCCGCAACGCGCTGCTCGTGGTGCTGTTCGTGTGGATGGTCGCTCGCCTCACGCGTGTGCAGATCCATCCGCACGTGCACGCCGCGCGTCGCGCCAAAGCCCTCGCCTGACCCCTCGGGAGGAACCCATGCTCGTCGCCTTCTCCGTCGCTCCGAGCGGCACCGGCCGCGCCGACGGCTCGGTGCACGACGCCGTCGCGGCGGCCGTGCGCATCGTCCGCGAGAGCGGGCTGTCGTCGCGCACGACGTCGATGTTCACCGAGATCGAGGGGGAGTGGGACGAGGTCTTCGACGTCGTCAAGCGTGCGACCGAGGCCGTGCTGCCCTTCGGCTCGCGCGTCTCGCTCGTGCTGAAGGCAGACATCCGGCCGGGCTTCACCGGCGAGCTCGACGCGAAGATCGACCGCCTCGAGGAGGCGCTCGCCGACGAGGGATCCTCGCTCGAAGAGGCGTGACGACCCGGCGCCGCGGCACCCGCTCGAATCGATTCGACAGGATGCCTCGTCCGCCGGTAGCATGACCGCATGACCTCCTCGACTCTCTCGAGGGGGGCGGCGACGTGGGCGCTCCTCTCCCTCGCCGTCGGCAGCTTCGGCATCGGCATGACCGAGTTCGTCGTCATGGGCCTGCTGCCGAACATCGCGCAGGACCTGCTCCCCGTGCAGTGGGCGGCGAATCAGGAAGACGCCATCGCCCAGGCCGGCTGGCTCATCTCGCTCTACGCCCTCGGCGTCGTCGTGGGTGCCCCCACGATCGCGGGCGCCGTCGCGAAGTACCCGCGCCACCGCGTCATGATCGGGCTCGCGCTGGCCCTCACGGTCTTCAATGCGCTCACCTTCATCCTTCCGAGCTTCGGCCTGGTCGCGGCATCCCGGTTCCTCGCGGGCCTCCCGCACGGCGCCTACTTCGGCATCGGCGCGCTCGTCGCCGCCGACGTGCTGGGCCCTGGCAAACGGGCCAAGGGCGTCGCGTTCGTGCTCACGGGACTGACGATCGCCAACGTCGTCGGCGTGCCGCTCGGCACCTACCTGGGGCAGCAGGTCGGCTGGCGGGCCGCCTTCATCGTCGTCGCGGCGATCTTCGCGCTCGCGACCGTGTGCATCGCGTTCTTCGTGCCCGAGCACGAGGGTGACAAGGCCCGCACGTTCCGCGCCGAGCTCCGGGTCTTCAAGATCGGCCAGGTCTGGCTGACGCTCGCCGTCGGCGCGATCGGATTCGGCGGGTTCTTCGCCGTCTACAGCTATGTCGCGCCCATGGTCACCGAGGTCGCGGGGTCGCCCGCATGGACCGTGCCGATCGTGCTCGTCATCATGGGTCTGGGTATGACCGCCGGCAATCTCGTCGGCGGGGTCGTCGCCGACCGCGACCTCAAGCGCACGCTGCTGGGCGGGTTCATCGCGCTCGCGATCGTGCAGACGGCGCTCGCCCTGTCGGCGCAGGGGATCTGGGCGCTCGCGGTCTTCGTCTTCGCGACGGGATTCATCTCGTCGTGCCTGAGCCCCGCCATCCAGACCCGCCTCATGGACGTCGCGGAAGACAACCAGTCCATCGCCGCCGCGCTCAACCACTCCGCCCTCAACATGGGCAACAGCCTCGGCGCCTTCCTCGGCGGCGCGGTCATCGCGGTCGGCTGGGGCTTCGTCGCGCCCGCCTGGGTCGGCGTCGCGCTCGCCGGAGCCGGCTTCCTGCTCGCCGTCGTCAGCTTCTCGCTCGCGCGGCGGCCGGTCGTCGCCGTCGCCTGAGCCCGCCCGTCGTCTGACGCCGGCGCCGTCGCCTGTGCCCCGGCATCCACCCCTTGACCTGTATGCGGAGGGATGCCACGGCCCGGCGTCGCGCGCGCCGGTGCGGTCCGGGTTCAGCAGGTTCGGGATGCCGCGACGCTGAGGTTTGCTGGACCTCAGGCGCGCAGCGCGGTCGGTGGTTTCGCGTGCGGTCCGGGTTCAGCAGATTCGGGATGCCGCAAGCCTGCGCTTTCCGGACCGCAGCCCCGGCGGCCGCCGACGTAGGCTGAGCGGGTGTCAGAGCCGACGTCCGCAGAACGGGCGCTGCGCGCCCTCGCCGAGGCCGCGGACGCCGCGCGCCCGCGCACTCCGGAGGACGGCGCCGATCCCGACGTCCCCGTCGCCGCGACAGTCGTCGTGCTGCGCGACGGCCCTGCCGGGCCCGAGGTGCTCATGCTCGAGCGTCCCGATCGCGGCTCGTTCGCCGGCGCGTGGGTCTTTCCGGGCGGCAAGCTCGAAGACGGCGATCGCGTCGGGGCCGAAGAGGAAGAGGATGCCGCGCGCCGCGCGGGCGTGCGCGAGACGTTCGAGGAGTCGGGGCTGACGATCGACCCCGATGCGCTCCGGACGATCTCGGTCTGGGATCCGCCGCCGGGCCTGCCGCTGCGCATCCGCACGTGGTTCTTCGCCGTGCGCGCGGGGTCCGGTGAGATCGTGCTCTCGCCGGACGAGGCCGTGAACGCCGAATGGGTCGCCCCGTCGGCGATCCTCGAGCGGCACGGACGCGGCGAGGTCACGCTGTACCCGCCGACCTGGGTCACGCTGCACACGCTCGCCGGTCAGCCCGATGTCGAGGCGCTCGTCGGTGCTCTGCGCCTCGCCGGGCTCCGCCGCTTCGAGACGGTCGCACGCAAGGGCGAGACGGGCACGATGCTGCTGTGGCAGGAGGACGCGGAGTATCTCGGCGACGCCGCGGGCGGAGCATCCCGCCACCGGCTCGAGGTCGGAAGCCTGCCCTGGATCTACACTCGCACCGATTAGGCCGCGAGCAGCCGCCGCAGGTGCATGCCGACGGCGTGGGTCTCGATGAGGAACCCGTCGTGGCCGAAGTCGCTGGTGAGCACGACGGCGCGATCGCCGTCGAGAGTGTTCGGGATGCCGCGGGCGATGCGATGCTGCCCGTCGATGGGGAACAGCCGGTCGCTGTCGATGCCGAGCACGAGGGCCGTCGCCGTGACGCCCGCGAGGGCGTCCTCGACGCCGCCGCGGTCGCGGCCGACATCGTGAGAGTTCATCGCCTCGACGAGCGTGATGTAGGTGTTGGCGTCGAAGCGGCGCGTGAATCGGTTGCCGTGGAAATCGAGGTACGAGGCGACGGCGAACCGGCCGCCGTGGCCGAGTGGTGAGACTCCCGACTGCCAGGAGCGCTGGAAGCGCTGGTTGAGCTCGGTGGGGCTGCGGTAGTTGAGCAGTGCCATGCGCCGCGCGAGGGCGAGGCCGCGGTGCGGGCCGTCCCCCGCGTCGGCGTCGTAGTAGTCGCCGCCGTGGAAGCGCGGGTCGATGGAGATCGCCTCGAGCTGCACGGAGTTCAGGGCGATCTGGTCGGCCGTGTTGACGGGCGGGGCGGACAGGATGCCGACGCGCGCGACGCGTTCGGGGAGCGAGACGGCCCACTCCAGGGCGTGCATGCCGCCCATCGAGCCGCCGAGCACCGCCGCCCAGCGGTCGATGCCGAGCGCGTCGGCGAGGCGCACCTGCGCCGTGACCTGGTCGCGGATCGTCAGGTACGGGAACCGCGACGCCCACTCGTAGCCGTCGGGCGAGATGCTCGCGGGCCCCGTCGAGCCCTGGCATCCGCCGAGCATGTTCGGTGCGATGACGAACCACTCGTCGGTGTCGATGGGCGCACCCGGCCCGACGATGTCGCCCCACCAGCCGGCGGTGGGATGCCCCGGCCCGGCAGGTCCCCGCACGTGGCTGTCGCCGGTGAGGGCGTGGAGGACGAGCACGGCGTTGTCGCGCGCAGCGTTGAGCTCGCCCCACGTCTCGTAGGCGAGACGGTACCCGGGAAGTTCGCGGCCGCCCTCGGTGCGGAAGGCGCCGAACGCGGCGAAGTGCCGGTAGCCGGCGGGATCGCCGTCGCGCCACGCGCCGGTGGCGGGTGGACGGCCGAGCAGGAGCCGCGCATCGGCCTCCGTCACAGGCGCCGAGGGCACCGTGTCTTCGGAGGTCTGCCAGTCCAACTCAGGCTCCCATTCGTGTCGGGCTGTTAACGAGGGTATCCCGAGGGTTACGCGCGACGGCGCCTGTTACGGGGGGCGACTGCGCGGGCCACGGCGCTAGCCTGAGAGCCTCGCCGGGCCGGCCCGAGGCGGATGGGAGGCCCAGAGTGTGGCAGGCAGGCAGGCAACGGCAAGCGGGAGCCTCGACGCGCAGGCGTGCGAGTACCTCGACCGGGTCAACGAATCGGCGGAGTTGGCCGGGCTGCGGAGCGGCTGGGACCCGCAGGGGGAGAGACCGCATCGCGACCGCGTGGACATAACCGACCGGCCCGACGAGTGGGCGCCGTACCAGCGCGCGCGGCGCGAGGCCTTCGTCTCGCGGGTAGCCGAGTTCAGGCGGCGCGGGCTAATTGTTAGCGAGGGGGAAGAAGAGGCGAATGACTCTCGACGCTCCCCGGATTGGAGGACGGTGACTTATCTACGGAAACAACCTCAGCGCGGTCGATCCAGCGCGCAAGAAGGCTGAATCCCGCTAGAGCTTCGAGCGCTTCCGCCTCGCTCATGTCATGGTCCTCCTCGGCAATGTGGTTGATGGGGTTTCGCACAGCGGAGTACAGCCCCTGGCCCAGCGCGCTGGCGCCGAGGTGGACGTCCTTGAAGTGGTCGGGGTTGCTCTTGTCGGTGAGCCTGAGTCGAGGCCGACCAGGTGCGGGATCCGTGATGCCAAAGACCTCTTGCAGGAGCTTGCTCTCGCCTATCTCCGGCCGGGCAACCTTGCGTTGCGTGCGACTGTTCACGTTGATCGAGGCGGCCCAAAGAGCGGCGCGGTGGTTGCCGCTCTGCCAATGTGGCATTGCGGCGTCCCATACCCAGGGATGAAGGCCGTGCGCGTTGATCGTAGGTGCCGGGGGGGCGTCGAGGCCGAGCTTTTCGCGTACCGAGTCGCCCTGCGTCAATTCCCAGACGAGCCGCTCTGCGAGCGCGGGGTTCACATAGAACCGGCTGCCCTCGTAGACCGCGCGTGAAATCGCTTCGACGATGAGTTCTGCGTTCCGGAGCTCTTCCGCCGATCCACGGGCGCGCGTCTTTCGGTTGTGAGACTGTTCTTCCTTCGGGAGCGGTACTCGCTCCTTGAGATGCAGATAGTTGCGAAGCTGCTCGAGGGCCCACTCGACGTCCATGAATTGGACACTATCGGCCGGCGCCGACGGTTCCGGCGCAGCGCCGCTGCCCGGCCCGCAAAACCTCGAAAAGCCTCCGCCCCTCAAGGCGAGGGGGCCCGGGCCGATGTGTTGATTAGTGCGTTGGCGATGGGCCCTTGGGGTCGAGCGAACAGTGCCTTCGCGCCTACGGTGCCTTCGGCAATTCAATATTGACGGGCTCGTAGTCAGTCTCGAGGTACGTGATGAATGCGGCGGCGCTCAGATCATCCATCGGGCGAGTGCATGCGACGCGCGGTAAGTTCAGTGTTGCCTTGTCCGAGCCCGCCGCCGTCGTTTCTCCAGCCATACAGCTTGTTTCAGCCGTCCAAGAGTGCAGGGTGCAGGTCTGGTCGGAGCCTCTTGAGATCACCAAGGGCGTCGCTGAGATTCCTGGCGCCTGTCACACAACGGGCGGCCGATTCGTCGGCGAAGACCGCCTCACGCGCGGCCTTGAGCGGCCTCGGCGGCACGCGATTGCTCAAGTCGCGAATGGCCTCCTCGAGGTGACGGCGGGCTGTGTCGAAGGAGTTCAGGCTTTCTAGCGCGACGTCCACGGCTTTAACCTCGACGGCGTCACCGATGTCATCCATCGCGCCTCTGCGCATGCGGTGGTCGACTCGGTAGCGCTCAAAGACGGCGTTGACGCGAGACTTGAACGTGTTAGCGAGTGTTTGCCCAGGAGAAATCACGCCCACGCCGGGACCCCAACTTGGGACGGCGGCGGAGGGGGGTGCGGGTCTTCGCCCCAGCCAGGGCGTTGTAGAGCGCTTCGAGAGCGTCGGCGGTGTCCGCCCAGTCGACGCCCGCAATATCGATGTGGAGCCGCTCGAAGGCATCTTGCTGGTACTCCTCGGCCGGCCGTCCGAGCTGGTCCCCGTAGTGATCCGTGTAAAGACGTCGGAGCGCGGCGAGCCAGATGGCGTGCTGCGCACTCTGGTGAGCCTCCTCGAACGTCTCGTAGATCGCGTTCCAGAGTCCCACGCGAGTGTCGTCGTCCAGCGCGCGAAACTGGCGCTCGAGTCTCACGGCAGGGCGAAGACCATATCGCTCGGAGTATGGGATGCGACCAGGCGAATCGGGCATGTTGCGAGTGCATCGGCGGCTGGGTAGGGACAACGCGGAACGGCGCCTGCTGCTCGAGGGCGCGCGCGGGCAGGGAGTGGGCGGGCGGCAAAAGCAGAGGCCATGCGGATCGACGGGGACAAGCTATGCCGCCCCGGGAGCCGAACGGGAGGGGTCGGGTTGAAACCGAACGGGGCCGATAGGGTCTCCCCATGGGAACCTCAGGTGCGCCGGGAGCATTCTGGGGCGCCGTCGCTCAGATTGCGCCCGTGCTCGCGCTGACCCTCGTTCTTGAGGCTCGCGTGGCAGTAAAGAAGTGGCATGATGCGACGCCCAAGTCGTTGAAGGTCTCGCAGGGGATCGTGTACGGCCTCGCCGGCCTCGGGGCCGTCGTCGTAATGCAGGATGCGTTGCAACGCCTTGTGAATTCGGACCAGTTCGGGCTGGCGCCGACCGCCGTTCTTTGGATCGTTGGCGGAGTTGCCGGGATCGTCATTCTCGGGCCTGTGGTGACGGCGTTCGCCGATCCGTACGAGCCGCCCCAAGAGGTAACCCTCGTAGCGGTGCGCTCCGAACAACCGCGAGAACTGTCGGCGACAAGCGCAGCCGAAGAAGCTCACGAGAGCGAAGCGCCGGCTCAGACGGTTGAGGCAGGAGAAGGCGGGCCCGCCCACCTTGAGCATTAGGTGAGCGGGCCGTGCGCGCCGCGCCGGATTCCCGTCCGACCGTGCGCTCACCTCGCCGGGTTCCTACGCAACAGGTGCTCACGCCACGCGGGGAAAGAGTGACCCGCGGCGTACTCTCGCCGCGCCTGCACACACAAGCCGCGAGCACTCTGCCGCCCGCTTCGATGACGGGTGATGGCAGAGGAGTGGAAGGGGACGCCGCGCAACGGTTCCCAGCCGTGCCGCGTCCTCTCGCGGGCGCCCTTGCTAAAGATGTGGGCGCGGCGCGAGCTACTCGCCCGAGGGCGAGAGCGCGGGGGCCCTAGGCGGCACGCTTGCGTGCTCGGGCGGCAGATTGCTCACGACGGACGGCGGCATCCTCGGCGCACGGCGGGCAGTAGCCGGGCGTGGTGCGCGGGCTCGTGGTGGGGCGGGACTCGTCGCACGAGCCGCACACGACGATGTAGCGAGCGCGGGCTCGGGCCTTGGGGCAGGTGGCTTGCTGACGGCGGGCGAAGCGGGCGGGCGACCTTGCCGCGCTTTGGCCGGCGTCGCGTCGGGCGAGGCTCGCGCGGGCGACGAGGGCGCCGTGTGAGCCATACGGGCCTCGGGCGTCATGTGGTGCCATTGAAGGCCGCAGACGGTGCGCTCGTGGTCGTAGCCTCCGCCTTCGCCGATACGGACCAGTCGGCGCCGGATGGCGAGGCGGAGCCGATAGCGCGCGCTTGGTCGAGGCTTGCCATGGCGTCAGCGACGTCGGCGGGGAGCGCCTCGATGGCCGCGTCGATGGCCTCGTCAACGCTCACGAGGGGACCGCCTCGAGGCGGTAGCCGTGGCCGGCGATGAAGTCGCGAAGCTCTCGGATGCTTCCCGCGTTGGGGCGCATGAGGAGCGACGAGGCCATGTGCAGGGCATATGCGACCAAGCCGCATGCCGTGAGGAGGATCGGTCCATTCTCGCCCGTCGGTCTCGCGTGGGGCGTCGTGTTACAGCCGGTGCGTCATCTCGGCGTGAGAACATGCCCGCATGTCCAGCGCCGAACCGTTCATGCCCGCCCATGAGCCGCCCCCGCCCAAGCCCGACACCGATCGCGACATCGACACCGACGTCGACGTGTTCCCGGGCGACGCGGGCAAGGAGGTGCCGGACGGCCCGGCCGTGCATCCCGAGGCGCCGCTTCCGCCGTTCCGCCGACCTGTCGCCGGCGCGCATCTGACCCACGATCAGCTCGCCGAAGAGCTCGGAGCCGACGAGACGGGCGCCGAGCAGCCGGAATGAGGGATGCCCCGGACCAGTCCGGTCCGGGGCATCCCTTCCGACCGTCAGGCCTCGAGCGAGAAGCCGAACAGGTCGCGGTTGCGCCACGGGCCGCCCGGCGTGATCGTGCGGTCCTGCGCCCACAGCGTGAGCACGTAGCCGCAGGCCGCCATGATGCTCGTGTCCAGCTCCCACGTGCCGTTCGCCGTCGTCGTGATGGCCGGGAACGCGGTCGGGCCCGAGAACGTCGGCAGCGCGCCCAGAGCCGAAGACGCCGGCTCGAGCTCGAACCAGATCTGCGACAGGTGCTGATCGGACACGTCGTACGTGCCACGCAGCTTGTCGCCGATCTTGAACCGCCTGCAGGGGCCGGTCGGGTTCACCGTGCCGTCGGCGTGCTCGACCTCGGTGATCGCGAGCGTCACAGCCGGAGCCGTCTCGTCGAGGCGGATCGTGACCGTCGTGCGGATCGTGCCGTCGGAGCACTGCAGGATCTGCGCGGGGTACACCGTGCCGCCGGCATCCTTCGACACCACCTCGATGTCCCACATTCCGGCGCCGAGCGCGATCGTCTGCCACGGATACAGCACGTCGCCGTACACCGTGCGATAGCCCGCGCCCGCGAGGTTGCGGTCGACGAGGTACGGGAAGAACCCGTCGGCGTCCGCCGTCTGCAGCTGGCTGTACGCCTCGGGGAAGGTCGTGCCGATCCATCGCGTGCCGCTCACCCAGAAGGGATCGCTGAGGGTCGTCCACGAGCCCGTCCCCGACGGAGCCACCCGCACCCGGTACCGCATCTGCGGTGCCGCGACGTCAGGCGCATCGGGGATGAAGCCCGAGATCGTCACGACGCCGCCGAACGGGCTGTCGCCGCCTGTCGTCCGGCCATCGGACTGGTCGACGTCGCAGACGCTCACGCCGCTGACGAAGTCGAAGACGGGGCGCAGCGGCGACAGGGCGCCGACGGGCAGCTGGATCGTCGTCTCTTCGCGGTTGCCCCACGTCGGCACCCAGTTCGGGTTGCCGGCGGGCGGCGGAGTGCTCCAGGACAGGATTGCGCGCACCTTCGGCTCGACCGGTCCCTCCGCGCAGTCGCGTCGATGAGCGGTGGATGCCAGGGGCAGGTAGACGGCGAACCGCAGTCCGCCGTCGGGCACCGCCTCGTCGTGCACGACGACGCCGGCCGTCCCGACGTACGACCATCCGCCGCCCCAGTCGATCCAGAACGCGACGTACTCGACGCTGCCGGCCGTGCACGGGCCGCCGCTGTAGCCGTTCGGCTTCTTCACCGTGAGCACGCCGACGAGCGCGTCTTCGACCGGGTCGTAGCCGACGCATCCCAGCTCCTCGTACGACGTGTCGCCGTCGGTCTTGAGCAGCGTGGCGATGATCGCGGAGAGGTCGATGTCCTTGAGCTCGGGGATGCCGAAGATCGGCGGAAGCTTCGGACCGGGGGCCGAGGGCGGAACCGGCGGGACGGGGCCGACGGGTCCGACGGGGCCGACGGGTCCAAGGGGCGGGATCGGTCCGAGTCGGCCGATGCCGCCGTGGGTCAGCGGTCCGACGGGGCCGACCGGCACGACGGGCGGAACGGGCACGACGGGCGCTATGCCGATGCTCGCCTGCCCGGCATCCACCCCGATCTGTTCGAAGAGCGCCGGCGCGAGGAACCGGTGCGGTGCGACATCCGTCCCGGCGTACGTCTTCGCGAGCTCCGCCACCGAGAGGGCCGCGGCGGGCTTGAGGCTCACAGGTGCGTCGGGGTCGATCTGCGCGAGCACGGCCTCCGGCAGCTTGATCTTGGTCGACTCGAGGAACTCCGACCACGGCGGGAGCTTGCTGGTGCGCGGTGCGACCGACACGGTCACGACGTTGCCCCACACGGGTGGGAAGTCGGGATCGCCCGCCGTCGGCGGGACGTTCCACGACAGGATCGCGCGGACCAGAGCGGGCCGCGCGAACAGACACCAGTAGTGGTGCAGCGGCGCGACGACGTTGACGGCGAAGTCGAGCGGCCGCGTCCCCGTGGAGTCGTGGACGCCGAACGAGTCCATGCCGGCATCCGTCCAGGTCGCGCCTCCGTCGTAGCTGACGAAGAACCTGACGTATTCGCGCGTGCCCGCGCTGCACAGCGCGCCGCCGTACCCGCCGGTCTGGTTGATGCGCACAACCGCTTCGAGCTGATCGATCGTGGGGTTGAGCCCCACGCAGGTCACCTGTTCGAACGTCGTGCTGAAGGCCAGCTTCTCGACCACAGGGAACGGCGTGTCCGGCGCCGTGCCGAAGTAGTTCGGATTCGCGAGCAGCAGAGCCTTGGCGTTGCCGCGCAGCCCGAGCTCCTTCGCTCCCACCTTCGTGACCCGACCGTTGATCGGCTGGGGTTTCGTGTCGCCTCCGAGTGACATGTCCGCCTCCTCGTCCAGGGCGCAGCGGGATGCCGCACCGTACAGGAGGAAGAGGGATGCCGGAGCCGGGCTGATACACGACGCCAGGCGCTCGATGCGGACCCGCCGGGAACGACGGATGCCCCGGACCGGTGCGGTCCGGGGCATCCGCCCTGGTGCTCGTTGCGGCGGATCAGGCGCGAGCGGCCTCCGAGACGCGACGCGCGGCGCCGAGTGCCTGCTCGAGGTCGGCCTTGAGGTCCTCGATGTTCTCGAGGCCCACCGAGAGGCGCACGAGGCCCGGCGTGACACCGGTCGTGAGCTGCTGCTCGGGGGTGAGCTGCGAGTGGGTCGTCGACGCGGGGTGGATGACGAGCGAGCGCACGTCGCCGATGTTGGCGAGGTGGCTGAACAGCTTGAGGCTGTTGACGAACTCGCGACCGGCCTCGACACCGCCCTTCAGCTCGAACGACAGGACCGCGCCGACGCCCTTGGGCGCGTACTTGTTGGCGGCGGCGTACCACGGCGACGTCGGCAGACCCGAGTAGTTGACCGAGGCGATGTCGGGGTGGTTCTCGAGCCACTCCGCGATCTCCTGCGCGTTCTGCACGTGGCGCTCGATGCGCAGCGACAGCGTCTCGATGCCCTGGATGAGCAGCCATGCGCTCTGCGGCGAGATGGCGGCGCCGAGGTCGCGGAGCAGCTGCACGCGCGCCTTGATGACGTAGGCCAGGCCGTCGCCGACCGCGGCCGTGTACGAGGCGCCGTGGTACGAGGGGTCCGGCACCGTGAGGCCGGGGAACTTGTCGACGTTCTTCGACCACTCGAACGTCCCGCCGTCGACGATGACGCCGCCGATGACCGTGCCGTGGCCGCCGAGGAACTTCGTCGCCGAGTGGATGACGATGTCGGCCCCGTGCTCGAAGGGCTTGATGAGGTACGGCGTCGCGATCGTGTTGTCGACGATGAGCGGCACGCCTGCGGCGTGGGCGACGTCGGCGACCGTCTGGATGTCGAGGACGTTGATCTTCGGGTTGCCGATCGTCTCGGCGAAGAAGAGCTTCGTGTTCGGGCGCACGGCGGTGCGCCACTCCTCGGGGTCGTCCTGGTTCTCGACGAACGTCGTCTCGATGCCGAGCTTGGCGAGCGTGTACTTGAACAGGTTGTAGGTGCCGCCGTAGATCGAGCTCGACGAGACGATGTGGTCGCCGGCCTGCGCGATGTTGAGCACGGCGAACGTCTCTGCCGCCTGACCCGACGCGACGAGGAGGGCTCCGGTGCCGCCCTCGAGGGCCGCGAGACGCTGCTCGACGACCTCCTGCGTGGGGTTCATGATGCGCGTGTAGATGTTGCCGAACTCGGCCAGCGCGAAGAGGTTCGCGGCGTGGTCGGTGTTGTCGAAGACATACGACGTCGTCTGGTAGATCGGGGTGGCACGAGCCTTCGTCACCGGGTCGGGCTGTGCGCCCGAGTGGATCTGCTTGGTCTCGAAACGCCAGTTCTCGGGTGCCGTCATGACTGCTCCTGCGGGTCTGTGGGGGCTGCGGCGGGCACCGCTGCCTCGTCCGAGGTTAGATTCCGGCATCGCGGGCGACAACGACCGGGAAATGTTACGTAATCGAGCGCGGCGCGGGCGGGAGGGGCATCCGGCTACCGTGGATGCCATGACACGACGTGCACTGGTGACGGGAGCGAGCTCGGGGATCGGCGAGGCGACGGCGCGGGCGCTGCGCGCCTCGGGATGGGATGTCGTCGCCGTCGCGCGGCGCGCCGACCGGCTCGAGGCGCTCGAGGCAGAGACGGGAGCCGTCGCCTTCGCGGCCGACCTCACGAGCCCCGCCGATGTCGAGGCGCTGACCGCCTGGCTCGAGGAGACGGGGCCGCTGCACGCCTTCGTGCAGGTGGCGGGCGGCGCGCGCGGCACCGACCGGGTCGAGGACGGCAAGCCCGACGACTGGCAGTGGATGTTCGACGTCAACGTGCTCAGCACGCAGCGACTCGTCGCGGCGGTGCTGCCGCTCCTGCGTCGCGCGGCGACCGGCGGCGGCCACGCCGACACCGTGTTCGTGACCTCGACGGCGGCGCAGACGGCCTACCCGGGCGGCGGCGGGTACAACGCGGCGAAGGCCGCGGAGGCGATGATCGCCCACGCGCTGCGGCTCGAGCTCAACGGCGAGCCGATCCGAGTCGTGGAGGTCGCGCCCGGCATGGTCTACACGGAGGAGTTCACGCTCAACCGCCTCGGCGGCGACCGCAACGCGGCCGAGAAGGTCTACCAGGACGTCGAGGCGCCCCTCACGGCCGACGATGTCGCCGACGTCATCGCCTACGCGCTGAACGCCCCGGGCCACGTCAACCTCGACCTCATCACGATGCGCCCCGTCGCCCAGTCGGCGCAGCACCTCCTCGCGCGCGGTCCGCTGCGCCCGCGCGACTAGACCCCGATGAGCCTCTCCGACGGAACCGTCGTCACCTACCCCGCCGGCGCGACGACGTCGACCGGCACGGTCGCCGGGGTGATGGATGCCGGTGGCGGGCGCACGGCGATCGTGCTCGACGCGACGGCCTTCCACCCCGTCGACACCGCCTGGCCCGATCAGCCGGCCGACCGCGGCATGCTCCGGGTCGGGGACGCGGTGTACGACGTCGTCGATGCCGTGATCGGCGCGACCCAGGGTGACGGACTGCTCCTCGGGCCCGACGTGCCCGTGCGCACCGGCACCGAGGGGTGGACGTTCGTCGTCGCGCACCTCGTCGAGGACTCGGCCATCGCCCTCGGTGACCCCGTCGAGGTCGAGGTCGACGCCGCGTACCGCGCCGCGCTGTCGGCCGGTCACACGGCGTGCCACCTCGCCTCGCTCGCGCTCGACGCGGCGCTCGCCGAGGCGTGGACGAAGCCCGCGCCCACCGACGCGCTGGGTGCGCCGGCCTTCGACTCGCTGGCGATCCAGGAGTCGCGCATCGTGCCTGACGGCTCGCGCGACGTCTATCGCGTCGGCAAGTCGCTGCGCAGGAAGGGCTTCGACCCCGCGGTCCTGGACGACGTCGCGTCGATCGCGGCCCGCGCGAACGGGCTGCTCGCCGCATGGATCGCCACCGGCGCGCCCGTCCACGTCGAGGCGCCCGGCGAGACGCTGGCAGCGCGCCGATCGTGGGTGTGCGCCCTTCCCGGCGGCGAGGCGCGCATCCCGTGCGGCGGCACGCACGTCTCGTCGCTCGCCGAGCTGCGGTCGGCGGTCGTGTCGCTGGAGGCCCACTCGGTCGAGGGCGGTCTCGAGCTCGTCATGACGACGGCGGCCGTCCGCGCCTGACAACGCCCTCGGCGGCGCCGGACCCGTCCCGCATCTCGGCGGGCTGTGACGACACGCCGTCGTCGCGGGCCTCCGACGCCACTCCCGTCGCATCGAGCCGAGCTACGGCACGCCGGGCCCGCGCCGCGTTCCTCGCAAGGTGAGGCTCCGACGCTTCGACAAGCTCACCGGCCGGGTCTGTGTCATCCCGGCCGGCGGAGGGGTCAGACGATCTGGGCCTCGGCGGCGGCCGCCTCGCCCTCCGTATCGGCGAATGCGACCTTGGGCACGAAGAACAGCAGCGCCGCCGCGAGGAATCCGCCGCCCGCGCAGATCGCCCACACCGTCATGTAGCCGCCGAGCGACGCGGCGGTCTGGCTCGCGACGGCGCCCGCGCCCGTCGCGAGCACGACGCCGAAGACGGCCGACGCGAACGTGCCGCCGATCGTCTTCGTCGTGTTCGTCAGGGCCGAGGCGATGCCGGTCTGCCCGCGCGGCGCGGCGGCCGCGGCGGCCGCGGGAAGAGCGGCGACCAGGGCACCGCACCCGATGCCGGCGATCGAGAGGTTGAGCAGCACCTGCCAGAGCTCGACGTGGAACGGCAGGAACAGCGCGTATCCGACGCCGACGAGCGCGCTCGCGACGATGAGGATGACGCGGGGGTTGGCCCGGCGTGAGGTGACGGCGAACAGCACGGCGCCCACGATGAGCGACACGAGGTAGACGCCGATGACGTTGGAGCGGGCCGTGGCATCCAATCCCAATCCGTACCCGAGCGAGGAATCGGTGCCCGCGTACGTCGACAGCGCGCCCTGCGCGCCGAGCAGGCTGATGCCGATGAGGAACGCCGTCGCCTGCACGGGCCACATCTCGGGCCGCCGCAGCACGCGGATGTCGATCGCGGGATCGTCCTGGCGCAGCTCGTAGCGGACGAACCACCAGAACACCGCCGCTCCCGCGCCCAGCAGCCCGACGACCCACCACCAGGCGGCAGGTCCCAGCCCGAGCGAGCCGATCATGCGCATGTAGACGAGCGCTCCCGTGACGAGGAGGAGTCCCCACGCGAGGATCACGAACCCCGCGGTGTCGAGCGAACGGCCGGGCAGCGGCTCGGACTCGGGCACACCGAGCCAGATGACGACGGCGATGATCGTCACCGCGATCGCCGGCACCATGAGCGTCACCGCGAGATCGCCGCCCGTCGCGGTGAAGACGCGTCCCGCCGCGAGCGCCCCGAGGATGGCGCCCGCCTCGAGCGCCACGACGAGCAGGCCGGCCGCGCGGCGCGTCATCGAGACGCCGTGATTGCGCCGGCGGCCGCGCTCGAAGATGAGCGCGATCTCGAGCGGCAGCCACACGACGTAGAACCCCTGCAGCGCCCACGCGATGAGGAAGGTCCAGAAGTTGCCGGCGAAGACGAGCCACCAGGATGCCGCGGCCGTGACGATCGCGGCGATGAGGAGGATCTTCTTGTGCCCGTACATGTCGCCGAGCTTCGCGAGCACGGGCAGCACGAGCGCCGACAGCAGCAGCTGGGCGGCCTCGAACCAGTTGACGTCGGAGTCGTGGATGCCGAGCTGCTTCACGATGTCGCTGAACAGCGGCACGTAGTACCCCTGCAGGATGCCGCTCGTGAGCTCGACGAGGACGAACCATCCGATGAGGCCGGCGGTGATGCCGAGGGCCGAGCCGCGCAGGCGCTCGGTGGGCGACGATGACACGAGGGGAGGATACTCCCCACGGCCTAGGCTTACGGGCGTGACGGATGCACCTGTGGAGCGCGAACGACTGACCTGGGACGGCTTCGGTGAGGCGTGCCGCGATCTCGCCCGGGCGATCCTGGCCGACGGTTTCGTGCCCGAGGTGGTCGTCGCGATCGCCCGCGGCGGGCTGCTGCCCGCGGGCGCGATCGCCTACGGCCTTGGCGTCAAGAACTGCGGCGCGATCAACGTCGAGTTCTACACCGGCATCGGCACGGTGCTCGACGCCCCCGCGGTGCTGCCGCCCGAGCTCGACATGAGCTACCTCGGCGGCCGCCGGGTGCTCCTCGTCGACGACGTCGCCGACAGCGGCCGCACGCTCGACCTCGCCGTCGGGCTCCTCCGCGATCGCGGCGCCGACGTGCGCTCCGTCACGATCTTCACCAAGCCCACGACGGTCATCGACCCCGACTACTCCTGGAAGGCGACCTCGCTGTGGATCGACTTCCCGTGGTCGTTCCAGGGCTCGGTCGTGGAAGAGGATTCCCGCGCCGTGGAGAGGTCGGCGTAGCGGCATGGCGATGACGCTCCCCGAGCTCGCCGACGCGGGGCTCATCGACCCGGGGTGGGCGACGGCCCTCGCGCCCGTGGCTCCCGACATCTCGGCGCTCGGCGAGCGCCTCCGCGCCGAGGTCGCGGCCGGCCGGCACTACCTCCCCGCGGGTGACCGCGTGCTGCGGGCCTTCCAGAGGCCCCTCTCGGATGTCCGCGTGCTCATCGTCGGGCAGGACCCGTACCCCACGCCGGGGCATCCCATCGGCCTGTCGTTCGCCGTCGACCGCGAGGTGCGCCCGCTCCCGCGGAGCCTGTCGAACATCTACCAGGAGCTGGGCGCCGACCTCGGCATCCCGCCGGCCGTCCACGGCGACCTGTCGGGCTGGAGCGACCAGGGCGTCATGCTCCTGAACAGGGTGCTCACCGTCGCACCCGGCTCGCCCGCGTCGCACCGCGGCTGGGGCTGGGAGAAGGTCACGGAGCACGCGATCCGCACCCTCGCGGCACGCGACGAGCCGCTCGTCGCGATCCTGTGGGGGAGGGATGCCGCCAACCTGCGTCCGATGCTCGGATCGACCCCGATCATCGAGTCGCCCCACCCGTCGCCGCTGTCGGCGAGCCGCGGATTCTTCGGCTCGCGGCCGTTCTCCCGCGCCAACGCGCTCCTCGAGCAGCAGGGAGCGGCCGCGATCGATTGGGCGCTGCCCGCGTAGGCTGGGCCGCATGCTGGAGGAGGAGTACGAGAAGACGCGTCGACGTCTCCCGCTCCACCTGCGCAAGCCCGAGACCGAGCGGCCGTTCTCGTTCACGATCCGCCCCGTCGAAGACCGCGACATCCCCGACATCCGCGAGATCTACAACTACTACGTCACCAACTCCGTCGTGACCTTCGACGAGAAGAAGTGGACGCTCGCCCAGTGGCGGTCCAAGCTCGAGCACCTGCGCAAGCTCAAGATGCCGTTCATCGTCGCCGAGGCGCCGACCGGGCAGATCCTCGGCTACGCGCTCGTGCAGCCCATGTCGACCAAGACCGCCTACCGGTTCTCGGTCGAGAACTCGATCTACCTCGGCCAGGCGGCGACGGGCAAGGGCCTGGGCCGCGCGCTGCTGGAGGCGCTCATCGCGGCGTGCGAGGAGGCCGGCATCCGCGAGATGGTCGCCGTCATCAGCGACAAGGGGGCCGAGGCATCCGTCGCCCTGCACGAGAAGCTCGGCTTCGTCGAGGTCGGGCGCATGGGCCGGGTCGGGTTCAAGTTCGGCCGCTGGCTCGGCACGATCTACCTGCAGAAGAGCCTCAAGCCCGTCAAGAAGAAGGGGCTGTTCAGCCGCTGACGCTCAGCGCTCCGCGGTGCCGTCGCTCCAATCGCGCACGGCGTCGACGAGCTCGCGCCAGGGCCCCGTCACGGCGCTGTCGGCGAGATCGGCCTCCCGGTCGCCGTCTTCGCCCCAGCGGGCGTGGATGCTCCACTGGAAGCGGTCGGCGCCGCGCTGATCGCGCTGGGCGGGATCGTCCCACGGACAGCGCGAGATGAGGGCGATCCAGACGGATGCCTCCTCCTGGCGCGGCTCGGCCCGCCAGCGCTTCGTGAGTCCCGCGAACCCGCCGGTGCGGGTCACGGCGACGACGAGCGTGGGCGACGGCTCGGGGGAGTCGTCAGGACTTCGGGGCTGGTTCATCCTCGATGACGCCGACGTCCCTCCATCCGGCGCGGACGGCGGCGACCTCCTCAGAGTTCACACCGTACTCCGCTTCCGCCGTGGCGATCGTGGCGGCGGCGAACTCGGCGAAGTCGGCCGTCTGGGAGAGCTTGCCCGACGTCACCGTCTTGTACCAGATGAGGCCCGCGCGTTCCCAGGCGTGCCCGCCGAGCGCGGTCGCCGCGAGTGCGAAGGCGCGATTCGGGATGCCCGAGTTGATGTGCACGCCGCCGTTGTCGCCGCTGGTCACGACGTAGTCGCGCATGTGCGCGGGCTGCGGGTCCTTTCCGAGGACGTCGTCGTCGTAAGCCGTGCCGGGGTGGATCATCGAGCGCAGGGCCTTGCCCTGCACGGCGGGCGTGAAGATGCCCTCGCCGATGAGCCAGCTCGCCTCGTCAGCGGTCTGCCCCCG
The DNA here is from genome assembly GCF_044325405.1 of Microbacterium alkaliflavum. Classification (NCBI taxonomy): domain Bacteria; kingdom Bacillati; phylum Actinomycetota; class Actinomycetes; order Micrococcales; family Microbacteriaceae; genus Microbacterium; species Microbacterium alkaliflavum. The sequence continues at coordinate 378,395 of NZ_JBIQWL010000003.1, forward strand.
CTGATGCTGCTCGGCGAGCGCCCCGAAAACGTCGGAGATCGACTCGTTGAGCGCTCCGGACTGCCCCTGATACTCGAGGCCGCCCGAGGCTTCCGTCACGCCGTGTGTGAGCTCATGCGCGATGACCGTGATCGAGTTGGTGAAGCCCGTGAAGACCTCGCCGTCCCCGTCGCCGAAGACCATGCGCGTGCCGTTCCAGAACGCGTTGTCGTACTTCCTGCCGTAGTGCACGGTCGCCAGCAGCTCACCGCCCGCGTTGTCGATGCCGTTGCGGCCGTAGGCGTCCCAGTAGAAGTCGAACGTCTCGCCCAGCCCGTCGAACGCTTCGTCGACCGCCTCGTCGCCCGTGGGCGGGTCGTCCTCCCCGCGCACCTTGACACCCGGGAGCGTCTCCCGGTTGTGCGCGTCGGAGATCGTGCGATCGGGCGCGGGACCCGTCTCCGCGACGAGGCTGCCGGCTTCGTCGATCGACAGGCGCAGGCGCTCGCGGCTCGGCCGGTAGTCGCGATCGACGGCAAGGGTCGCCCGCGCCGCCTCCGCCGCGTTCTGGAGGTGCGGCTCGGTCGCCGCGGCGATGCGGGCGAGCAGATACGGCGGAACGATCGGGTGCCTCATGCTCCGAACCTAGCCGCCGATGCCGACACGCGGGTCGGCGCGCCCGCGCGTCGGAGATTCACGCCGACGTCGGAGGATTCCGGACGAATGCTCCGACCTCCGCGCGATCCTCCGACGTCCATCGAGGGGGTCAGGATGCCGCGGAGCCGGGGTCGATCACGGGGATCGACGCCAGAAGGCGCCGCGTGTAGGCCGCATGCGGCTGGAGCAGCACCTTCTCGGTCGGACCCTCCTCGACGATGCGGCCGTCCTTCATCACGACGACCTCGTCGCAGAGGTTCTGCACGACGCCGATGTCGTGCGACACGAGAATGAGCGTGAGGTCGTCGCGGCGGCGGAGATCGGCCAGCAGCTCGAGCACCTGTGCGCGCACCGTGACGTCGAGCGCGGACATCGGCTCGTCGCCGACCAGCAGGCGCGGCCGGTGCACGATGGCGCGGGCGATCGCGATGCGCTGCCGCTGCCCGCCCGAGAACTCGTGCGGGAAGCGGTCGGCCATGTCCGGCTCGAGACCCACGTCGACGAGCACCTCGCGCACGCGGTCGCGGCGACCCGCGCCTCCCGGCTGGCCGTCGCCGCCGAGACCGAGCGCCCACAGCGGCTCGCCGACGATGCGGCCCACGCTCATGCGCGGGTCGAGAGAGGCATACGGGTCTTGGAAGACCATGCCCGTGTCGCGGCGCAGCCAGTGCAGTGCGCGGGCGCCGGCCGAGGCATCCACGTTCCGTCCGTCGAATTCGACCGTGCCCTCGGAAGGAGTGTCGAGCGCGAGGAGGAGTCGCACGAGCGTCGACTTGCCCGAGCCGGACTCGCCGATGATGCCCACCGACGAGCCGGCGCGCACGTCGAGGTCGGCGTCGTCGAGCGCCGTCGAGGTGCGCGCACGCTCGAACAGCGTCGCCTTGGGGATGGGGTACCGGCGCGTGAGGCCGCGCGCCCGCACGAGAGGGGCCGTCACGCGACACCTCCCGGGCGCCACAGCGTCGCCGTCGCATCGCGGAGGAGGCCCTGCGTCACCGGCGACGCCGGCTCCGTCAGCAGGGTCGCGACGGGCGCCTCCTCGACGATGCGGCCCTCGTCGAGCACGATGCCGTGCGTCGCGATGCGCGACAGCACCGCGAGGTCGTGCGTGATGAAGACGAGCGACATGCCGTCGCGCTCGACGAGCTCGAGCAGCAGGTCGAGGATCTCGGCCTGGATCGTGACGTCGAGCGCCGTCGTCGGCTCGTCGGCGATGAGCAGCCGCGGCCGGCACGCGAGCGCCGTCGCGATCGCGACGCGCTGCCGCTGCCCGCCGGAGAGCTGATGCGGATAGCGATCGACGATCCGCTCGGGGTCGGGGAGGGCGACGCGAGCCGCCTCCTCGATCGCACGGCGCTTGGCCTCGGCGCGCGAGACGCGCTGGTGGATGCGCACCGACTCGGCGATCTGACGTCCGACCGTGCGGATGGGGTTGAGGGCCGTGCGGGGCTCCTGGAAGACGATCCCGATGTCGTCGCCGCGCAGTTCGGCGAGCTCGCGGTCGGCCAGGCCCAGCAGCTCCCGGCCGTTCCACCGGATCGAGCCGCCGGCCGACGCCCCGTCGGGCAGCAGTCCGAGGATGGCGAGGGCGGTCATCGACTTGCCCGAGCCGGATTCGCCGATGAGGCCCACGCGAGCGCCGTCCGGCACGTCGAACGAGATGCCGTGGACGATGCGGCGGCCTGAGACGTCGATCGTGAGATCACGCACTTCGAGCGTCATGACACGACCTCCGGCACGTGGGTGCGGGCCGTGCGCGCCGACCCGCCGCGGCGGGTGAGGGTCGGGTCGGTCGCCTCGCGGAGCCCGTCCCCGAGCAGGTTGAGGCCGAGCACCGTGAAGGTGATGGCGAGACCGGGCCACACGACCGAGAGCGGGTGCACCGTGATGAACTGCTGCAGCTGGGCCAGCAGCAGGCCCCACGAGGGCTCGGTCACGGGCGCGCCGAACCCGAGGTAGGACAGGCCCGCCTCGGCGAGGACCGCGACGGCCATGCCCCATGACAGCTGCACGATGAAGACGGGCGCGACATTGGGCAGCAGATGCCGCACGAGGTTCTGCGTGGGCGTGAGACCCGCCATGCGCCCGGCGAGCACGAACTCGCTGTGCAGCACGCGTCGGAGCTCGGGGCGTGTGACGCGGGCGATGTTGACGCCGAAGCCGATGCCGACGGCCCAGATCACGACCCACAGCGACCCGCCCCACACGGCCGCGATCATCATCGCGATGATGAGCACGGGGAACGCGATGAGGATGTCGACGAACACGGCGACCGACTCGCGCAGCCACCGCGCCGTGAGCGCCCCGAGGGCGGCCAGCGCGATGCCGACGATCGTCGCGACGATGCCCGCGCCGACGGCGACGAAGACCGTCGTCCGTGCGCCCGCCATGAGCAGGCTCAGGATGTCGCGACCCGTGCCGTCGGTTCCCAGCAGGTGCGGCCAGCCCGGCGGTGCCCAGCGGTTCCGGACGTCGACCTGCTGCGGGTCGAACGGCGTCCAGAAGGATGCCACGATCGCGGTCGCGACGACGACGGCGACGACGATGAGCCCGAACCGGCCCGTGGACAGCGCCCACAGCCGGCCGAGCCACCCCCAGCGCGACGCGCGGCGGCGGGCCGCGGCATCCATCCGGCGCGCAGCGCGCGTCTGCTCGGTCATGACGCCTCCCGCTGGCGCGGGTCGAGCGCACGGTGCACGAGGTCGACGACGAAGCCCACGACGAGGACGAACCCGGTGAGGGCCAGGAGCTCACCCTGCACCTTGGGCAGGTCGCGCGCGCTCACGTCGGCGACGAGCATCCGTCCGATGCCGGGAAGGGTGAACAGCTGCTCGATGACGACGGCGCCCACGATGATGCCCGCGACCTGGAGCCCGAGCACGGTGATCACGGAGAGCCCGACGTTCGGGAGGCCGTGGCGGATGAGGGCCGCGTCGCGGGTGAGTCCCTTCGCGGCGGCGGTGCGCACATAGTCCTGCCCGACGGCCTGCAGGGTCGCGCTGCGCACGAAGCGCAGCAGCATCGCTCCCTCGACGATGCCGATCGTGAGCGCGGGGAGGATCAGCGCACGGATCGCCGCGGCGGGGTCCGACCACCCCGAGCGCGGGAACCCCTGCGCCGGCAGCCAGCCGAGCCAGACGGCGAAGACGACGACCAGCATCATCCCCGCCCACACGACGGGGACAGCCGCGAGGGCCTGCGAGCCGACGTTGAGCGCCGTGCCCGACGCGCGGCTGCGGCGCATCGCCGAGATGACGCCGAGCGGCAGGCTGAACAGCAGCGCGATCGTCAGGGCGAAGATGCCGAGGGGCACCGTCACCTGCGCCTTCTGCAGCAGCTCGTCGGTCACGCTCGAGCCCGTCAGGAGCGACGTGCCGAGATCGCCGTGCAGCACCCCGCCGATCCAGTCGATGTACTGCGAGACCAGCGGCTGGTCGAGTCCGAGGTCTCGGCGGATCGCGTCGACCTGATCCGGCGTGCTGTTGGTGCCTGCGACGAGTTGGGCGACGTCACCGGGGAGCACGCGGAGCGTCAGGAAGATCAGCACGCTGGCGACGAGGAGCCCGAGCAGGAGCAGGGCCAGGCGCGTCAGCGCGTATCGGATCACCCGTCGCTCTTGGAGAGCTCTGCGAGGTTGAGGCGCTCGTTCACGTTGATCGAGGGCATACCCGTGATGTTAGTGCCGACCGCGACGACGGACGCGCCGTTGAAGAGCCAGTCGCCGCCCGCGTCGTCCGACACGATCTTGGCGGCCTGCTTGAGCAGATCGGCGGCCTTGTCGGGGTCGGTCGCGGCGACCGACTCCTCGTACAGCTTCTGCACTTCGGGGTTGTCGTATGTGAAGTAGTAGGTGGGGTCGGCCCAGTTCTCGAAGTCGCGTGCCTCGGTGTGCAGCACGAAGCTCAGCTCGTAGTCCTTGTTCATGTAGACGTCGTTGAGCCACGTCGGGAAGTCGACCGAGTTCACCTCGAGGGTGATCCCGACCTTGTTGAGGTCGGAGACGAGGATCTGAGGAATCGTCGTCGAGTAGAAGCTCGGGATCGTGAGGGTCAGCGTCAGGTCTTCGTAGCCCGCCTCCTTGAGGAGGGCCTTCGCCGCCTCGGGGTCGTACGGCGCGACGTCGGAGAGGTCTTCGTAGCCGGGGTCGAGCGAGGGGATGGGGCCGTACAGCGTGTCACCCGACCCGAGGGCCTCCACGATCGACTCGTGGTCGATGGCCTGGCGGATCGCCTGCCGCACGCGCTTGTCGGCCAGCGGTCCCGAGGTCTGGTTGAAGGCGAGCGTGCCCTTGTCGGTCGACTTGCCGAGCACGAGGTGGAAGTCGCCGTTCGCCTCGACCTGGTCCTTGAGCGTCGCGTCGAAGCCGGTCACGACGTCGACCTCGCCCGCGAGCGCGGCGTTGAGCGCAGCCTGGTTGTCGGGGATGTAGTCGAAGACCACCTCTGCGACCTTGGCCTTGTCGCCCCAGTAGGCGTCGTTGCGGGCGTAGCTGATGCTGTCGCCCTGCTTCCACTTGTCCAGGACGAACGGGCCGGTGCCGTTGGTCTTCGTCTTGTAGTCGACCGTGTCGCCTTCCTTGAAGACGAGGCCGGCGCGCCCCGTGAGATTCCACAGCAGCGTCGAGTCGGGCGCGCTCAGGGTGAGCGTGATCGTCTGACCGTCGGCGGCGATCGTGGCGACGTTGGCGAGGCGCGCGGAGTCGCTCCATCCCGGGGTGTTCTTGCGGGTCGTGAGCGACCAGACGACGTCCTGAGGCGTGAGGTCCTGACCGTCGTGGAACTTCACGCCCTCGCGGAGCGTGAACGTGTAGGTGAGGCCGTCGTCGGAGACCTTGTAGTCGCTCGCGAGCGCCGGCACGATGTCCTGCTCAGGCGTGCGGGCGACGAGGCCCTGGTAGACGTTGTCGATCAGGATCTGGTCGAGCGCCGCACCGGCCGTCTGGCGGATGTCGAGGTTGCTCGGCTCGAGCACGAGCCGGATGACCGCCGACGCGTCGGGGTTCGGGTTGCCCGTCGCGCTCGGTGCCGAGGAGCCGCCTGCCGTGCAGGCGGCGAGCAGGAGGGCGCTCGCGGCAAGAAGGGCGGAGGCGGCGAGAGCTGTGCGGCGGAGCATGACTGTCCTTTCCGAGGGGCATCCGGTGCGGATGGACGCGTGCCGAGGGGGGAGTCGGCGGGATACGCGTGGCGTTCCCAGCCTAGGGAACCCGCGAGGGGCCGATCGCCATCGCTACGCGCAACGAAACAGAAGTGTTAATCCTTCCCGGCGCGCTCCGCGACGAGGCGTCCGAGCTCCACGGGGCGCTCCTCCTGCACGTTGTGCCCGGAGTCCAGCTCCACGACGGACGCCGCGGGCACGCGCTCCCGGAAGGTCGCGGCATCCCCTTCGCTGACGTAGCCGCGCGTGCCGCGCACGAGCGTCAACGGCGAGGCGACGGCTCCGAGGTCGGACCATCCGCTCTCGGACAGCACGGCGGCGAGCGCATCCTGCTGCGCCGCGGCGGCCTCGGCGAGCGCCGGCGATGCCGACATCGCATTCGCGAGATGCGCGAAATGATGCTTCCACTCGACGCGGCCATCGGGCCGGAAGCGGCTGTTGTGATACACGCCGCGCGCCGCGGCCCTCGGCGATCCGCCGAGGCCGAACGAGAGCGCGCGCTCGACGAGTTCGTCGCGGCTCGCCCAGTCCGTCGGGCCTGCGAAGAAGTCGCGCAGCTGCGACGGGCCGCCGTCCGGGTCGATGCCGGGCGTGATGTCGACGACGACGACGTCGCGCACGAGATCGGGACGGGATGCCGCGACCGCCGCCGCCGTGAGGCCGCCGAGCGACTGCCCCACGAGCACCTGCGGACGCTCGGTCCACGCTTCGATGCCTGCGACGATGTCGGGCGCGAGCGATCCGCCCGTGTAGGCGAAGTCGTCGCGCCACGACGAGTCCCCGTGGCCGGGGAGGTCGATCGCGAGGGCGGGCAGGCCGAGCGCGAGGATCGTCGTGTCCCACGTGTGGGCGTTCAGGCCCGCGCCGTGCAGGAACGTCACCTCCGGGGATCCGCCCCCATACCGCAGCGCGCTGAGCCTGCGCCCGTCGGGCAGCGCGATCGACACGCGCTCGCCGCGCGGGATCGGGCCGCCGATGCCGGCGTCGGCAGCCTGCTCGGACAGGAAGGAGAACTCGTCGATGGGGTCGCTCACCCGGCCATTCTGCCGCTCCGCGCGGGGGGCGGCGCCCCGCGAGACTTCACGAATGTCACGCGCGGCGCATGGTCGCGTGACATCAGTGAAGTCTCGCGCGCGGGGCGGGCGCATCCGGGCCCGTCATAGGGTGAAAGGCATGAGCGAAGAACGACGCGTCCACCTTTCGCGGTCAGCGCCCGACGCGTACAAGACGCTCGATGCCTTCTCCAAGACCGTCGGCCGGATCGCGGGCGAGGCGGGGATCGACGACCGGCTCAAGGAGCTCGTGCAGATCCATGCGTCGCAGCTCAACGGCTGCGCATTCTGCGTGCGCGTGCACGTCGACCGCGCCGTCAAGGGGGGCCTCGACGCCGATCTCATCGCGCAGCTGCCGACGTGGCGTGAGTCCGGAGTGTTCACCGATCGGGAGCGTGCAGCGCTGGAGCTCGCCGAGGCGTTCACGTTCATCCACGACGGGGGCGTGGCCGACGAGGTCTACGACCACGTGGGCGGCATCCTGAGCGAAGACGAGTACGTCGCGCTCAGCTGGATCCTCGTGTCGATCAACGCCTTCAACCGGATCGCGATCGCGGGTCGCTACCCCGTGCCGCCCCGTCACGCGGCCCCGGCATGACCGGCGTGCTCGTCCCGGGCGCCGTCAACCTGCGCGACGTCGGCGGCCTGCCGGCACGGTCGGGGCGCACGCGCTCCGGTGTGCTCTACCGGTCGGGCAATCTCGCGCACCTCGAGGACCCCGGCGTCGCGGCGCTCGGCGACCTGGGGCTGCGCCGCATCATCGACCTCCGCGACGACGAGGAGGTCGCGCACGCGCCGAGCAGGCTCGGCGACCTGACCGTCACGACGCAGCGCGCGCCCCTCTTCCTCGGCTCCGTCGCGTCGTTCTTCGAGGACGACATCCCGCTCGACGAGATGTATCGCCGCATCGTGGAGGAGTCGGCCGATCGCGTGGTCGAGGTCGTCCGCGGCATCATCGCCGACCAGCCGGTGCTCGTCCACTGCACGGTGGGGAAGGACCGCACCGGCGTCACGGTCGCGCTCACCCTGGCGGCGGCCGGGGTCGACGAGGAGGCTGTCGTCGCCGACTACGCGCGCACCGAGGGGCTCCTGCCCGAATGGCGCAACCGCAAGGTCGTCGAGACCCTGCGCCGCCTGCACCCGGGCGCCGTGAACCTGGAAGACCTCGCGACCCGATCGCCCGCGCCCGTCATGGCGGCACTCCTCGCGGGAGTCGCGGCGCGGTACGGGTCGATCGGTGACTACCTCCGTGCGCACGACCTGCGCGACGACGAGCTCGACGAGCTGCGCGGCATCCTGATCTCGGACTCATAAGGTCATACTCAGGTTAGGCAACCCTATCCTCGCGGTATAGTGGTCGCGAGATGTCCCAGACCACCGAGCACAACGCCGCCGCCTGCCGCGCGTCGCGGCACACGCGTGTGCAGCACTTGATCACGGCCGACGAGTCCTCGCTCGCCGAGCTCGAGGCGCTGCTCGCGACGCTGCCGATCTGCTCGACGGGTCGCGTCTTCGTGGAGATCCCGGATGCCTCGTGGCACGCCGATCTCGTCGCGCCGGCCCGCATGGTCGTGACGTGGCTCGACCGCTCGCAGCGCACCGGCGATCCGGGCACCGGACGTGCGTGCGCGCCCGGGCAGGCGCTGACGCGCGCGGTCACGGCGTGGGCGAACGAGATGCTGTGCGCCGACGACGATCACACCCGCATCCATCTCCTCGGCGGGTATCTCGGCACGGCGGACATCGTCGACCACCTCACCGAGCGCCTCGGAATCGACGCCCAGTCGATCCACGCGCCCGCGGAGTACAACCTCAGCACCGCGCGCTGACCCGCGCGCCGCGAGGGGCCCGCGCCCGGCGCTCAGTACGCTCGCGCGCATGACCAGCCCGCTCGCCGTCGATCCGCGCGACCTCCGCATGCCCGTCTGGGTCGTCGTGTGGCTCACCGTCTCCGCCGTCGTCCAGACCTACGACGCCTGCTACGTGCTGCTCGGGCCGCTGTCCCACGCGGGCGGTCCGCTCGCAGGCCTGTGGCCGGGGCACGTCTTCTACGGCAGCTTCGACCACCGCTACGCGCAGTTCGACGCCTTCGGCAGTGCGCAGAGCTGGGCGAACCTCGTCGAGGTCGTCTTCATCGTGTGGGCGCTGTTCCACGCGCGGAAGTGGTCGGGCGTCGTCGTGGGGCTCATCGTGACGGTCGCCACCTTCTGGAAGACCGTCATCTACTTCCTCGTCGAAGCCTCCAGCGGACTCGAGATGACGCGGCAGTCGCTCGAACGCGGCGACCTCGCCGGGTTCCTCGCCGTCGCGGTGCTGCCGAACCTCTTCTGGATCGTCTTCCCGCTCGCCGTCGTCATCGTGCTCGGCCGACAGGTGCACCGCGTCGGCCGCGCGGCGGCGACGGCGGTCGCGGCATCCACCCCCACCGCCGAGCCGGTCGCCTAGCGCGTCGAGGCTCCGCGCGGGATGTAGTTGCCCGCCTCGAGTCCCGCCTCGATCTCGAAGCGGTTGCGCAGCGGATCGCGGCCGGCGAACAGGTAGAGGAACGGCATGAGGAAGCCGTAGCGCCGCCACTGGCGCGCGTGCACGGCCTCGTGCTCGAGCAGGCGCGCCGAGACGACGCCGTCGCCGGTCAGGAAGCACCCGCCGACGCAGACCCCGCCGCGCGCGAAGGTCCAGCGCGGCATCCCGCGGAACACCCACAGCCCGCTGCGCTGCTCGACCTCGCCCGTGCTCCACAGACCGCCCCACAGGAAGCCGATCGTCGTGCCGTACCAGTAGCCGACGCGGCTCACGGGGGAATCGAGCAGGAAGCGCGGGATGACGCGGTCGAAGCGGCGGCCGCGTGCGACGGCACTCTCGGCGGCGGCCTCCCAGCCCGGGGGCGGCGTCGGGATCGGGCTCATCGGAGCGCTCCGCCGGTCCGGCTCACGCGAGGGCTCCGACCACCCGCAGAATCGCGCCGAGGTCGTCGACGGCCGCGGCCGGGGTCGGCGGCGCGAAGCCCGCGATCGTCGCGCCCAGCAGCGGCGTCGTCGCGCGGATCGCGCCGATCGCGGCGACGAGCTGTGCCACCGTGAGCCCGAACGGCACGGCGGCCGTGACCCCGGTGAGCACGGCGGGGTCGAGCACGTCGAGGTCGACGTGGATGTACACGCCGGCAGCGCCGGTCGCGGCGACGGCCTCGGCGATCGCGCCGGGCTCGGCGAGGTCGGCGGAGTCGATCGCGACGATGTCGAGGTCGGCGACGCGGGACTCCTCGTCGGTCTCGTAGTCGCGCGCGCCGGCGAGGATGACGCGCTCGGGGGCGATCGTCCCGGGGGCGAGCGCGAGGCTCGCCGGGCCCTCGCCGAGCACGGCGCTGAGCGCCATGCCTCCGAAGGCGCCCGAGTTCGACGTCGGCGGCGTGTGCAGGTCGGGGTGCGCGTCGAACCAGACGACGGCGAGCGACGGCTCGCGCTCGGCGACAGCGCCGATCGCCGCGATGCTCACGCCGCAGTCGCCCCCGACGACGATGACGGGCGGCTCCGTGCGGGCGAGCTCGTCCTCGAGCGCGTCGCGCGTGCGCAGGATCGAGCTGTAGCGCAGCACGCCCGTGTCCAGAGCCTCGCCGGCTTCGAGCGGGACGTCGATCGTCGTGCAGGCCGTGCGGGGGAGGTCGCCCGCGATCGCCTGTGCGCCGTCGATGAGCTGCATCGCGCGCGCCGACGGCGAGCCCTGCCACTGGGGAACGATCACGAAACGCGCCATGAGCCCATCATTGCGTAGGCGCCGGGAGGCGCGGCGTCCGCTCGCCGCGAACGGTCGGCGAACGGCACGCGACGAGGCGATCGGGCGCCGCGACCCGGAGGTCGCGGCGCCCGATCGACGGTCGGGATTACGGCGTGTACGGCACGCTCGGCGCGTCGATCGCCGCCTGGGCCGGCTGCGCGCCGCCCTTCAGAGCGGCGAGACGGGCCTCGACCTCGGTCAGCTCGCCGACGTCCTCGAGCTGGTTGAACTGCGCGTCGATGCTCGACGCCGCGAGCTCCTGCTTGCCCTGGGCGAGCGCCTCCTGGCGGCGGATCTTGTCCTCGAAGCGGCCGAGCTCGCTTGTCGGGTCGAGCACGTCGATCGACTTGACGGCGTCGGCGACCTTGTTCTGCGCCTCGGCGGTCTTCGCACGGGCGAGCAGTTCGGAGCGCTTGGCCTTCAGCTGCTCCAGCTTCTGCTTCATGCCGTTGAGGCCGTCCTTGAGCTTGTCGACGACCTCCGTCTGCGCCGCGATCGTCGGCTCGACGGCCTTCGCCTGGTTCTCCTCGCTGATCTGGCGCTGCAGCGCGATCTTGGCGAGGTTGTCGAACTTGTCGGCGTCGGTCGTGCTGCCCTGACCACGCAGCTGGTCGGCCTTGCGCGATGCCGCGAGGGCCTTGTTGCCCCACTCGGCAGCCGCCTGGACGTCCTCCTGGTGGTCGCGCTCGAGCAGTCGCAGGTTGCCGATCGTCTCGGCGATCGCGGCCTCGGCGTCGGCGATGCTGTTGGTGTAGTCGCGGACCAGCTGGTCGAGCATCTTCTGGGGGTCCTCCGCGGAGTCCAGAAGCGCGTTGATGTTCGCTCGGACGAGCGTGGAGATGCGACCGAAGATGGACTGCTTTGCCATCGGTTCTTCCTTCCTTTAGAAGTGTTCGCGTGTTGTCGGGTTCGGGATGCCGCCTGCCGCGGCGCTGTGCGGACTCGTCAGAAGCGACCGCCCCCGCCTCCGCGCCGACCGCGAGTCGCGCCGCCGCCGAAGCTTCCCGGGTTGAAGCCGCCGCCGGCGCCGGGGATGCGGCCCATGCCGCCTCCCCCGCCGAAGCCCCCCATGCCGCCGCCACGGCTCCCGCCGCTCAGGACGGAGTTGAGCACGATGCCGCCGAGGACGGCGCCGAGCATGCCGCCGCCGCCGCCCGAGGAGGCGAGCCCGCCTCCGCCCCCGAATGACCCGACGTCGTTCTGGGCGTACTGGATCGCCTGCCCGGCGAGCTGGTCGGCACGCTGCGCGTACTGCAGCGCACGGTCGGGATCGGCCGCCTGGAGCTGCTCGGCCTGCACGAGCGACGCGCCGGCCTCGGCCAGTCGCGTGCGGGCCTCCGCCCCGACGGCGCCGCGCCGGGCCGTGATGTAGTTCTCGGCGGCCGACACCTGCGCGCGCGCCTGCAGCATGACCTGCCCGAGCAGCTGCTGCGCGCGCTGCGCCTTGGCGGCGGCATCCCGAACCCCCGCGATGACGGCGTCGATCTGCTGGTTCGCGGCCTCCAGACCCTGCAGCGCCGCGAGGGGGCGCTTCTGCGCGCCGGTCAGGAGGGCGCGCGACGCGTCGACCTGCTGCCGGGTGGCGGTCACCGTGGCAGCGACGCGTCCGTCGGGGTCGGGAAGGGCGGATGCCGCGGCGATGTCCTGCTCGAGTTCGGCGACGAGCGCCTGACCTTTCTGCTCACCCTCCGCCAGGTCGTCCGCGAGCTTGTCGATCGCCTGCTCGAGGAGCGCCGCCTGGCCCACCGCCTCCTCCGCGGCGCGGATGCTGACGGCCGCCTGGCCGCCGTCGCCCGCTCCGATCGCGGTCTGCGCCGCGGCCAGCTGCGTGTCGGCGAACGTGATGCGGTCGCGCGCCTGGTCCGGGTTGTCGTGCACTGTCGACAGCGCCTCGGGCGCGTACGACTGCCCCAGCTCGCCCAGCCGCTGCGCCGCGGCGTCGAGGGCGCCCGCGGCCTTCGCACGCTCCTCCTGCACGCGGGCGAGCGCTTCGGGCGCGTTCTGCTCGAGCTTGCGCAGCTCGTCGAACGCCTCGGCCTTCTCATCGAGGCCCTGATTGGCCGCCTCGAGCAGCGAGATGATCTGCGTGTTCCAGGCGCGCACCTGCTCCTCGGTGTCGGGGGTGGAGTCGTCGAGCTGCTGCTGAAGCATGAAGGCCTTGTTGAGGTTGTCCTTCGCGGTCTGCAGCGCCTGTTCGAACTCGACCGTCGCGGCGTCGCCGAACTGTGCTTTCGCGAAACCGAGCTCCTGCTCGCTCGTCTTGACGGCGTCGTCGGTGTCGACCAGGGCGGCCGCCGCCTGGCGTTCGAGGTCTTTCGTGCTCACCTGCGCGACGGGCGGCTGACCCGCGGGGCCGGCCTTCGCCTTGCGCCGACGGCGGATGAGCAGCCAGATGATGACGCCCACGATCGCCGCGAGCAGGACGAGGATCAGGATGCCGGTGAACCCGCCGCCTCCGCCCGACGCGGTGTTCGTGCTGCCGTTGAGTGTCGATGTGATGCCGTCGGCGGCGGCGTCGACCGCGCCGACCCAGTCCTGGGCTGCCAGCTTCGGCTGCACCTGCTGCTGCCCGATGGTCGTGGCCTGCTCGACGCTGATCGGCCCGGACGGATCGGTCGAGAGGAAGTACTGCCGGCTGTCGACGGCGACGGCGAGGAGCAGCTGGTTCGAGCCGAGGCCGTTGTCCTCGGCGGTCTGGTTCGCCCAATCCTCCGCCGCCGTCGGATCGGTGAACTCGTCGACGAAGACGACCCAGAGGTCGGCGTCCGTCTCGTCGGACAGCTGCTGGAGGCGGGCTTCCGCCGTCGCCTCCTCGGAGCTGGACAGCACCCCCGCCTGATCGACGACATGGCTCGTCCCGAACTCGACGGGCGCGGTCGCCGAGGCCGCGGCGCCGCCGCCGCCGAGCAGCAGCGCGAGAGCCGCCGAGAGCGCGAGAGTCCGCCGCGCGCGCATCGCTTCCCCCTCCTCGGGAGCCCGTGGAGCCGCCCCCTCGCCGAGTCTATTCAGGGCCCGGCATGCATCGGTAGGGAAGCGTGGACTGCGGGTCGCTGCCCGTCCGGAGCCGGCGTCGCCGGTACGCTGGCGGGTCCGGGAGGGCGCAATGGACGATCGATACGGCACAGACGTGCTCGCGGCGGGATGGAAGAAGCAGTTCCAGCGCGAGCTGCGCCGCGTGCCCGCCGAGCGCGACCTCGTCGTCGAGGTCGCCGACGACGGATACTGCGGCGCCGTCACCGTCGTGCGGTCGGGCACGGTCGAGCTCGAGGACCGCCACGGGCGCCGGCGCGTCTTCCCGATGGGCGCCGGATTCCTCGTGGACGGCGAGGATGTCGTGCTCGTCCCGCCCGCTCCCGTCGCACCGAAGGGCCCCACTCGCACGGCGTCCGGGTCGTTCGCCGTCGCCGACGACCGCGCGCGCGTCGCGCGCCCCAGTCGCATCCTCGTCGAGGGGCGGCACGACGCCGAGCTCGTCGAGAAGGTGTGGGGCGACGACCTGCGCGTCGAGGGCGTCGTCGTCGAGTACCTGCAGGGCGTCGACCTGCTCGACGCCGCGCTCGAAGAGGAGCCGCCGTCGGCCGAGCGCCGCTACGGCGTGCTGGTCGACCACCTCGTCCCGGGGTCGAAGGAGTCGCGCATCGCCGACGCCGTCGCCCGCGGCCCGCACGGCGCGCACGTGCGGATCGTCGGCCACCCCTACATCGACGTGTGGCAGTGCGTCACGCCGCGCGCCGTCGGCATCGCGGCCTGGCCCGAGGTGCCGCGGGGCATCGAGTTCAAGATCGGCGTGTGCCGCGCTCTGGGTTGGCCGGCGCGCGACCAGGCCGACCTCGCCCGCGCATGGCAGCGCATCCTCGCGTCGGTGAAGAGCTACCGCGACCTCGAGCCCTCGTTCCTCGGCCGCGTCGAGGAGCTCATCGACTACGTCACCGCCTGACGCACGGCATCCTCCGGCCCCGCGCTCCGTTCCCATACCCCGAGACAAGGGATGTCGCCGAGACACGGGATCGTGTCGCTCCGTTTCGGCGGAATCCCCCGTCTCGGCGAAAAAGGATGCCGATGTTCGTGGCCCCCGACACGCCGAGCGCCGCTCGGTAGCCTGGAGGGATGTCCGACCCCGCCGCCGAAACCACCTCCCGCACCTTCCGAGAGCGGCCGGTGTCGTTCGTGCGGCGGAGCGGCCGGATGTCGGAGGCGCAGGAGCGCGCCTGGACCGAGCTCGCCCCGCACTACGTGCTCACGGTGGAACGGGATGCCGCGGCGACGAGCGTGCGGCCGGGCGTCGCCGTCGATCCCGTCGCCGTGTGGGGACGCGAGGCGCCCCTCGTCGCCGAGATCGGCTCGGGTCAGGGCCACGCCATCGTGCATGCGGCCGCGTCGGCGCCCGACCGCGACTTCCTCGCGATCGAGGTCTTCAAGGCGGGCCTGGCCCGCACGATGCTCGACGCCGACAAGGCCGGCGCGCGCAACCTGCGGCTCGTCGAGGCGAACGCGCCCGAGGTGCTGCAGCACCTGCTTCCCGAGGCCTCCATCGACGAGCTCTGGGTGTTCTTCCCCGACCCGTGGCATAAGAAGAAGCACACCAAGCGGCGGCTCGTGACGCCCGAGTTCGCCGCGACCGGCGCCCGAGCACTGCGCGACGGGGGAGTGTTGCGGCTCGCGACCGACTGGGAGGAATACGCGCTGCAGATGCGCGAGGTGCTCGATGCGGCGCCGGCCTTCGAGCGCGACTTCGACGGGGAGTGGGCCGAGCGCTTCGATGGGCGCGTGCTCACGGCCTTCGAGCGCAAGGGCGCCCGCGCCGGCCGCTCGATCCGCGACCTGACGTATCGGCGGCGGGCGCGCGCGTGACCACACCCGACGACCCTTTCGGCCGCGGGCTGGAGTCCGCCCCCGCCGATGCGGTCGTCGGCGCCGCCCCTGCGGCATCCCCGGGCCGCGACCGCTGGCGCTTTGTGCGCCCGCTGTCGCATCGCGATTTCCGGATGCTGTTCTCCGCCGTCGTGCTGTCGATCTTCGGCGCCGGCATGTGGGCCGTCGTCATGGTCTACACGGTCATCGACGCGGGCGGCGGGCCGGTCGAGCTGTCGCTCGTCGCCGCGTGCAACGCCGTCGGCCTGCTCGCATGCGCCATCCCGGGCGGCATTGTCGCCGACCGGGTCTCACGGCGACTCATCCTGCGCGTCGTCGAGCTCGTCAACGTCGTCGCGGTCACGTCGATCGCCGTCGCCGGGATGCTCGGCACCGTCACGGTCCCGCACCTCGCGATCGTCGCGTTCGCGCTCGGCGCCGGCGCGGGCTTCTTCTTCCCCGCGTACAGCGCGATCCTGCCGCGCATCCTGCCGCCTGCCCAGTTGCTCGCCGCGAACGGCCTCGAGGGCGCGATCCGCCCCGCGCTGCAGCAGGCGGCGGGTCCCGCCGTCGCGGGTGTCGTGGTCGCGGCGGTCGTCGCGCCCGCCCACGCCGCGTGGGTCATCGCGACGGCGCACGCGCTGGCCCTGCTGCTCCTCATGTTCGTGCGGCCCGAGCCCGCGATCGAGAAGCAGCCCGGAGACGAGGAATCCACTCCGCGCAGCGTGTTGCACGACCTCCGCGAAGCCGTCTCCTTCACGGTGCGCACCCCGTGGCTGCTGTGGACCCTTCTCTACGCGACCATCTGGGTGCTGGTCTGGATGGGACCCGAAGAGGTGCTCCTTCCGTTCGTCACGCGGGAGCGCATCGGCGACGACCCCCGATGGTTCGGCTTCCTCCTGGCGGCCTACGGGCTGGGCGGCGTGCTCGGCTCGATCGTGGTGTCGTCGTTCCGGCTTCCGCGGCGCTACCTGACGGTCATGATCGGCGTGTGGGGCCTCAGCACGCTGCCGTTCATCGTGATCGGGGTCACCGACGCGTACTGGCTCATGGTGCTCTCGGTCTTCACCGTCGGGTTCGGCTTCAGCTACGGCAACGTCATCTGGGGCACTCTCCTGCAGCGGCGCGTGCCCACGCACATGCTCGGGCGCATCTCGAGCCTCGACTTCTTCGTGTCGCTCGCGCTCATGCCCGTCTCGATGGCGCTCGCCGGTCCTCTCGCGGAGGTCGTGCCGATCCCCGTCATCTTCCTCGCCGCGGGACTCGTGCCGTTCGTCCTGTCGTTCCTCGTCATGTGGGTCGCGCGCATGCCGCGCGACGAGCTCGAGCATCCGCTGGGGGACTGAGTGCCGGCCGCCCCGCTGTCGTCGCCCCGCCCGGCGTGGTCGTGGGGCCTCGCGCCCGCCCTGCTCGCGTGCCTCGCCGCCCCCGCCTTCTTCGTCCTGCGGGTGCCGTGGCTCGGATGGGTGCTGCTCGCCCTCGCCCTCGTCGGTGCGTGGATCGTCGAGCGCCCGGGGCCGCGGGGGACGGATGCCGCGGCCCGGCCTGCCGCCGACGTCGAGGTGCGGGCGGGCTCGAGGATCGAGACGGCACGCCTCATCGGCATCCAGCGCCCTCCGAGCCTCGTGCGCGACCTGTCGCTCGTCGCGGCGGGACTGCTCGTCGTGAGCGCGATCCCCCTGAAGGCGGAGCTCGACGACGCCGCGATCCTGCGGTTCGCGGTCGGACTCGGCGGCGCCGTGGCGGTGCCCTACCTCGTGTCGCGGTTCGTCTACCGCGACCGCGCGGTCCGGTTCCCGTGGCGCGGCGGCGGCCGGTGGACGGCGTTCCAGTGGACGTGGCTCGTCGTCGTGCTCGCCCTTGCCTGGCTGATCCTGCCGTTCTACTTCATCACGTCGGGCGTCTACACGAACTGGCCCGTCGTCGACACGCCCGAGCTCATCGCGCGCCTGTTCGTCGGCGTCGGCACCGTCGGCATCTGGGACGAGCTCTTCTTCATCTGCACGGTGTTCGCCCTCCTGCGCCGGCACTTCCCCGACTGGCAGTCGAACGTGCTGCAGGCCGTCGTGTTCGTGTCGTTCCTCTGGGAGCTCGGGTATCAGGCGTGGGGTCCGCTGCTGACGATCCCGTTCGCTCTGCTGCAGGGCTTCATCTTCATCGTGACGCGGTCGCTCGGCTACGTCGTGACCGTGCATCTGCTGTTCGACGCGATCGTCTTCCTCGTGCTCGTGCACGCGCACAACCCCGGAATGCTCGACCGCCTCTTCCTCGTCTGACGGGGAAGGGATGCCGCGACCCGGCCGGTGGCCCGGTGCGCGGCATCCCCTTTCCCGCGTCGACGTGCTTCACTCTGGGTGTCCATAGCCCGTGCTCTCACCGAGCGCCCGTGTTGCGTGCTGCGCGGAGCGTGGGCTTTCGGTGAGAGCACGGGCTCTGGCAGGCAGGACTGCTGTCGTCGAGTCCTTCCGGGTGCGCGCGGCGCGGCATCCCAAACCTTCATCATGACGTTGAAGTGACTTTCGGGTGAACACTTGACGCCGCGACGCGTCGGAGTATCTTCACTTCTGTAGACGGAAATCAGAAACGAGACCCTCGAAAGAGGATCAGACACGGAAACCAAAATCTGCACTGACGATCGCCCCGAGGCTTCGGCCCCGAGGCGATCTTCATTTGTGCCCGAGGGATGCAAGGGATGCCGCCGCATCCCCGTCGCTCAGCCGAACCGATGACCTCCGATAGCGCCCGCTTCTGCCGAAGGCAACCCCTCAGAGCCGATTCCCGATCGGCGGTAGGAATGTCGTGTGAAGGTCATCGCGTATGCGGGCGGCGAATACGTCACGGGGGACGAGATCGCCGAAGCGCTCCTCGAGTACAGCGAGGCCCTGGCTGGAGCCGGGTCGGCCGCGCACATGGAGATCCCCATCGTCGATGCGCACGGGCAGCGCGCACGCGCGGCGTTCCTCGTCGGACCTTCCAGTCAGATCGTCGTGACCCCGGCGGATCCCGGTACCGAGGAGCTCACCGACCAAGAGGTCGTGGACCGGCTTCGCCGGCTCACGCGATCGCTGCACCCGGTCGCCTACCCCGCCGCGGAGGGCGATATGTCGCTCGAGGACTTCGACGGGTCGGAGGGGTAGCCGTCGCCGGCGGCCTCAGCCGCTCGCGCCTTCCGGTACCTGGATGAAGTCGGTCTCGAGCCAGCCCCAGACGATGAGGCTCGCTCCCCAGAATGCGACGACGACGCCGATGACCAGGATGATCATCGCGATCGAGCCGGCATTGCGCGGCTGTCCGCCAGGAGACGGCCCGAGGCGCTGGACCACGAGGCCGGCCAATCGGTTCCGGCTGAGCGCGCCGCCGATGCCGGCGACCAGGAGCACCACGCCGGCGAGCAGCATCAGACCCGCCTCCACGGTTCGACGCTACGCGCACGCCGGGACGTCGGCTATGGGCGGCGCCACTCCATGCAGACCAGCTGATCACGCGCGTCCCACGACGGCACCTGCGTGAAGCCGCGCGCGACGTAGAGGCGGGCGGCGCCGTGCCGCCACTCCCACACGGAGAGACGCACGACTCCGGCACGGTCGGCCAGAACGGTGTCGAGGAGCGCCGATCCGACGCCGCGGCCCCGGGCGCTCGGATCGGCCCAGAGCCGCTTGATCTCCACGGCGTCGCCGTCGTGCTTCACGATGGCGACGCCGACGGGGGCGGCATCGACCTCCGCGACGAACACCTCGCACGCGGCGAAGGCGGTGCGGGGATCCTCGACCTCGCGGCGGTACGCCGCAGGGAGGTCGCCGGTCGGCGCCGCTCCGCGGAGGTGCTCGGCCTTCTCGCGCTCCGTCTGCTGCAGGTAGTCGCCGACAAGCCGCCCGACGGCGGTCGCATCGGGTCCGTCGAGGTCGGCCGCGCGCACGGTGAGCGACGTCCGGTCCGGCATCGGCGCACCCCGTACATCGGCTCTCTCAGGATTTCGAAGCACCGGCACCTTCTCGATGCTGCGGCTGCTGCTCACGGGTGCCCTCGCGCCGATCGCGAAACCGGCACCAGCCGTACATGACGAGGAGAGCGACCGCCGCGTAGACCATCGCCTTCCGGCCCGTCGTGTCATAGGTCCAGAACAAGGGCGTCACGATGACGAGGATGCAGAGGATGACGTAACAGTCCAGGCTGCGTCGACCGATCCGCCCGATCTCGGAGGCGACGATGGGGAACCGCTCAGCGAGCGGGGTGAGCGCACCGTAGAGGGCGGCCACGACGACGAAGGCGAAGACGATCGTGCCCACGCCCAGCGTGCCGTCGTCGAAGAATCGGTCGATGACAGCGAGCGCACCTTCGCCCGGTGCCGCCGCGGAGTCGATGCGCGCGTGCGCAGCGATCGCGACCACGACGCTCACGCCGAGCAGGCCGATCCACACGGCGGGACGCAGCAGCATCCCGCGCATCCGCGACCAGTGCCAGCCGACGAAGAAGGCCGCGAAGTACAGGAGCTGCCATGTGGCCCAGTTGATCTGGCCGGGGACGCCGGGAACACGCGGGAGGGTGAACGACGTCGGCCACAGGATCCCGGCCGCGTAGAGCACGGCGACTCCGACGGCAAGGACCCATGCGCGCCGTCTCGCCAGGGCCCACGAGGCCAGCGGCGTGAAGACAAGGAGGATGACGTACAGCGAGAGGATCGACGCGAACTTCGGATTGATCTGCAGCGTGAGTGCAGCCACGAGGGGCTCCCACCACGAGGAGAAGTCGTTCGCGCCCGCGTACCGGACATCGAGGGCCGGACTGATGGATGCGACGATGAACGCGAGCGCGCAGATGCCCAGGTGGGCGCCGTAGACGACGGCGCCGCGCCGGAGTGCCTTCGACCGGCCCGCGCGCAGGCCGAGGCGTTCGACCGTGCGGCGTTGGACGATCGCGACGACGAAGCCGGACAGGAGGACGAATCCCATGGCACCGTCGAACCACACGAGGACGTGGCTCGCTTCCCAGGCGAAGCTCTTCGCGGCGAGGTGAGCCGTCGTCATGCTGACGATGCACAGCGTGCGGATCACGTCGATCGCGCGATCGCGCCCCATCGTCATTTCTTGTGCCCCCGACAGGATCCCTCGCGCCCTCCACCCACCGCTTCGCGGCGCGCGGAGCCTCTGGCGCGTGGGGCCGGCGAACACGCCCGCTGCGCCGGCTGTTCGATTCCTGGCTCAGCAGTCGAGATGCGTGAAGGGGCTGCCCTTCGGGCGGCCCCTTCACACATCGTGCCCCCGACAGGAATCGAACCTGCGACCTTTGGTACCGGAAACCAACGCTCTATCCCCTGAGCTACGGAGGCGTACCGATCGAGGGTATCACCGCGGCATCCCCTGTCCCGACGCGTCAGCCGGCGTCGGCCGTGACAGCGCTCGGCTGCGCCATCCGCTCGATGTCGTCGGCGAGGCGCTGCGCGAGATAGGCGTGGCCGGCGGTCGAGGGGTGATTCCGGCCGACGTCGCTCGTGTCGATCACCGACGGATAGTCGTCCGGCGTGATCCAGTCCTCCGCGATGGGGGAGACGTACCACCAGCCGCGTGCGGCGGCGAGACGCGAGAGGTCGGCATCGATCGCAGCGGTCGCCTTCTGGACGGGGAGCACCTGCGGCGCCGGCCCGAGGATCACGATCCGGGCGTGGGGGTAGAGCGCGGCGAGCTGGTCCCACGCGGCGTTCACGGCATCGGCGTAGCCCGTCGGATAGAGCGTGCGGTCGTTGATCGACCCCTCGACGATCACGAGGTCGGGGTCGAGGCCGGGGTCGAGCGCCGCGATGCGCTCGCCGTAGGCGGGACCGTCCATTCCGGGCTTCAGGTAGCCGCTTCCGCGCACGCCGTCGACGACGGTGTTCCATCCGAGGCGCTCGCCGATGACGTACGCGTAGCCGAGCGTCGGCACGGTCGCCGCGGAACCATAGGTCCAGGAGTCGCCGAAGATCAGGACCGTGGGGTGGTCGGGCAGGGCGAGGGCCGCCGGCGCGACCGCCGCCGACTCGGCCCGTGCGACGGGAGCGACCGGCTCGGCGGGCGTCGCCCATGCCCGCCAGACCGCGACGGCGCACACGATCGCGACGGCGGCGAGACAGGCGAAGAGGAGCCGTCTCGGACGCCGCGCGCGGGGGCGTCCGTGCGGGTTCACGCGGCGAGTGTACGTCAAGAACTCCGGATCGCCGCATCCGTCTCGAGACACGGGAAAACCCAGGTCGGAAGCCTGCGATCCGCCGGGACGGGGCGACCCCGTGGAAGCGCTCTCGGCGACCTCCCGGCATCCGTTCCACATCCCCGCAGAGAGAAGGGGATGCGGCGTGCGAGGATACTTCGGTGCAACGCCTCGTGACCGCCGAACTCGACCTCGATCTGGGGTCGTCCGTCGACCTCATCTTCCAGATCACGGCGGCCCAGCAAGTGCCTGTCGTGAGCGAGCAGCTGACCTTCACGCAGGGTGAGCGCGTGTACACGCCGACCGAGATCGTCGACCAGTCCGGCAGCCGTCTGCACCGCCTCACGGGCGAGGCGGGACGCCTCGAAGTGCGGTACGAGGCCACCGTCGAGGGGCAGATGTCGGCGAGCCGCACGAGCGACCTCGAGGCGATCACCTACCTGCGCCCGAGCCGCTACTGCCAGTCCGACGAGGTGTTCTCGCAGGCGCGCCGCCAGTTCAAGGGTCTGCACGGGTACGAGCTGATCGCCGCCGTGAGCGACTTCGTCGCGACGAGCACGACCTACACCCCCGGCCTCAGCCAGGGCACCGACAGCGCCGTGACGACCCTCATGACGGGCCAGGGCGTGTGCCGCGACTACGCGCACGTCGTCATCGCGCTGCTCCGGGCGATGGACATGCCGGCCCGCTACGCCGCGTGCTTCGCGCCGGGCCTGCGCCCCATGGACTTCCACGCCGTCGCCGAGGCCTACTACGACGGCGCCTGGTACGTCATCGACGCGACCCGTCTCGCGAACCGCCGGTCGCTCGTGCGCATCGCGACGGGACGGGATGCCGCCGACTGCGCCTTCCTCAGCTACCACGGCGGTCACGTCGGCCTCGCCCGCATGCGCGTCGACGCGTGGGTCATGCCCGACGACGCGTCGCCCGAGGTGCTCGGTGCGGAGACTCGTCCCGACATGATCGGCGCCGAGTCGCGCCCCGAGTCGCCGTGGGCCGATGCCGACGACCCGGCGGCCGATGACCCCGCCGCGCTCATCCAGCTCGCCTGACCTCTGCCCCGGAACGGTGAGCCTCCACCTGACCGCCGAGCACGCGGGGGACACCCACGCTCTCGGCAGCCCGGTGGAGGTTCACGGGTCGCTCGCGCACGGGGCGCACAGGCGCTGAAACGTAGACTGGTGCGGCTATGACTCCTGACGCCCTCTCCGCCGCCCTCGCCGCCGTCATCGTCCCCCTCGCCGAGACGCGACGCCCGGGCTCGGCTGCAGGGCTCACGGCCGCCGATCTGCCGCTGGAGCGCCCGAAGAACCGGGAGCACGGCGACTGGGCGTCCAACGCGGCGCTCAAGCTCGCGAAGGCCGTCGGCGCCAATCCGCGCGAGTTCGCCGGCGAGATCGCGGCGAAGCTCGCCGAGACGCCCGGCGTCGCGAGCGTCGAGGTCGCCGGACCCGGATTCATCAACATCCGCCTGGATGCCGCCGCAGCCGGCGCGCTCGCTCGGACGATCGTCGAGGCGGGAGCCGCGTTCGGCACCAACGAGAGCCAGCGCGGCAACACGATCAACCTCGAGTTCGTCAGTGCGAACCCGACCGGCCCGCTGCACATCGGCCACACGCGCTGGGCCGCCCTCGGCGACTCGATCGCGCGCCTCCTCCTCGCGAGCGGCGGGACCGTCGCGCGAGAGTTCTACATCAACGACGCCGGCGCGCAGATGGAGCGCTTCGCGCGCTCCGTGCTCGCGGCGGCCAAGGGCGAGCCGACTCCGGAGGACGGCTACGCGGGCGACTACATCGCCGAGCTCGCGCGCCGTGTGACCGCGAAGCGCCCCGACCTCCTGACGCTCGACCCCGAGACGCAGCTGACGACAGCCCGCGACCTCGCCTACGAGTTCCAGCTCGCCGAACTGCAGTCCTCGCTCGAGCAGTTCAACGTGCACTTCGACGTGTGGTTCTCCGAGCGCGTCCTGCATGCCCAGGGCCAAGGCGGCGACGCGAGCCTCGTCGACGAGGCCGTCGACCGCCTGCGCGCGCAGGGTCACGTCTTCGACGAAGAGGGCGCCGTCTGGGTGCGCACGACCGACTTCGGCGACGACAAGGACCGCGTCATCCGCCGCTCCAACGGCGAGTACACGTACTTCGCCGCCGACGCGGCCTACTACCTCAACAAGGGCGACCGCGGCTTCGCGCGCAAGATCTATCTCCTCGGCGCCGACCACCATGGCTACGTGCACCGTCTCAAGGCGCTCGCGGGTGCGGCCGGCGACGACCCCGACAAGGACATCGAGGTGCTCATCGGGCAGCTCGTGTCGGTCAACGGCGCGCGGCTCAGCAAGCGCGCGGGCAACATCATCGAGATGGACGACCTTCGCGAGTGGCTCGGCACCGACGCCCTGCGCTATTCGCTCGCGCGCTACCCCGCCGACTCGCCGCTCACGCTCGACCCCGAGCTGCTGCGCAAGCGCACGAACGACAACCCGGTCTTCTACGTGCAGTACGCGCACGCCCGCACGCACAACGTCGCCCGCAATGCCGAGGCCGCCGGCGTCGGCCGCTCGGAGTTCGCCCCCGAGCTGCTCGACCATGAGACCGAGTCGGCGCTGCTCGGCGCGCTGCAGGAGTTCCCGCGCATCGTGGCTTTCGCCGCCGAGCTGCGCGAGCCGCACCGTGTCGCCCGCTACCTCGAGGAGCTCGCGGGCCTGTACCACCGCTGGTACGACAACTGCCGCGTCATCCCGCAGGGTGACGACCCCGTCGAGGCCGTGCACCGCACGCGCCGCTGGCTCAACGACGCGACGGGTCAGGTGCTGCGCAACGGCCTCGACCTGCTCGGCGTCCAAGCACCGGAACGGATGTAACCGATGAGCACCGGCGACACCTACCCGACCCAGCCTCTGCCCGACTGGTCGACGGCGCCGCCGGAGCCGCGCAAGCGCCGCAGCCCGTGGCCGTGGATCATCACGGCGCTCATCGTCGTCGGCCTGGCCATTGCGGCGTGGTTCGTCGCGGAGTGGATGGCTCGTGGTCTCGTCGAGCGCACGATCCGCGAGCAGGTCATCACGAACCTCGCCCTCCCCGCCGACCAGCAGGTCGACGTCACCGTCGAGGGCACCGTCATCCCGCAGCTCATCGCGGGCAAGCTCGACAGCGTCACGGTGTCGTCGGACGACGTCCCGGTCGGCGAGGTGACGGGAGACGTCACGGTGCACGCCCACGGCATCGGGATCCAGGGGGATGCCACGGCCGACTCAGCGACCGCAACCGTCCGCCTCGACGAGAGCCAGGTCAAGAAGCTCCTCAGCGACGTCCAGGGCTTCCCGGTCGATTCGCTCGGCCTCGCCCAGCCCGACGTCACGATGTCGACGAACCTCACCTTTCTCGGGCTCTCGGTGCCTGTCGGCGTCTCGCTCACGCCCTCGGTGGCAGACGGCGCGCTCGTGCTGACCCCCTCGCAGCTTCAGCTCGCGGGTGCCGATGTCTCGGCCGACGACCTGCGCAGCCGCTTCGGCAGCATCGCCGACACCGTGCTGAAGGACTACACCGTGTGCATCGCGCAGTACATCCCTGCGGGCATCACGCTCACGGGCGTCGAGGTGGAGGGGCAGGACGTCGTGGCCGACGTCGACATCGACGGCCGCATCGTGAGCGACCCCGCGCTGCAGCAGAACGGCACCTGCCCCGCCTGAAGATCGCACCCCGCGCCGCGTATCACCGGAGCACGCCCGGCCTCGTTCATGAGGGGGAACCACTCAGAGGAGGTACGGAAATGAACGGCGACGTGTTCTTGGCGGTGTTCCTGTTCATCGCGGCGGCGATGCTGATCGTCATGGGGATCAGCTTCATCGCGGACATCAAGAGGGGAAACGGCCCGGTGCTCGAGGGCGCCACCGTCGAGTCCCCGGGCAATCCGGCGGCACTCCGCCGGCGGACCTATACGTTCCTGCGGGTCGAGAGCGAGACGGTGGCGTGGATCATCACGGTCGTGACGTTCCTTCTCGCGGCGGGCGCCGCGATCGGCGGCATCGTGGTGCTCGCGAGCTGACCGAATCGGTCCCCCGCGACGAGTCCGCGGACCGACCCCCGGCGGGAGAAGCCGGCCTTCCTCCCGCACGGGGGTCTCCCTGTTGCCGGGGACACCGCGGGTCTACCATGGCCTCGTCCACGAGGGGGAGCCTGTTCGGGAGGTTCCAATGGTCGGTGCAATCGTCCTCATCGTGATCGGCGTCGCGCTCGCCGGCATCGGCATCAGCTTCGTCGTCGACCTCCGCCAGAACCTGGGCGCCGGCGCCGAGGCTGCCGGCGTCGAATCGCCGGGGCGCGGGCGTGTGAGGCAGACGTACACGTTCCTGCGCATCGAGAGTCGCACGGTCGCCTGGATCGTCACGATCGTCGTCTTCCTCGCGGCGCTCGCGCTGATCATCTGGGGCATCGTCATGCTCGCGTCAGGCTGATCGACGCGCGACCGAGATCTCGAGTGGTGCCGGCACCGCCGGCGACCTCTCCCGCACGAGTGCCGCAATGCAGTCCGGAAGGGGCATGCGGCGTGCCCTAGACTGCAAGGACTGCCCGGCTCGTGAGTCATCCGGCCGCGGCATCCGTCGATCAGGCCCGCCCGACGACATCGCGCCGAAGCCCCCACCGATTGGTCTATCCGTGTCCGCCGCCCCGCAGAGTCGAGCCGCCGACGTTCCTGCGGCCCCGGACGACGTCAACGCCCTCGACGAGAAGCTGTGGCCGGCAGGTGCCGATCGTGACGAGCACGGGGTGCTGCGAGTGGGCGGAATCCCGGCGACCGAGCTGCGCGATCGCTTCGGCACGCCCCTCTATCTCCTCGACGAGGACGACGTCCGCGCGCACGCGCGCCGCACCCTCGCGGCCTTCCGCTCGGCCGCGGCCGCGCACGGCGTGCAGGCGCGCGTCTACTACGCGGGCAAGGCGTTCCTTTCGACCGAGGTCGTGCGCTGGGTCACCGAGGAGGGCCTCGCCGTCGACGTCTGCACCGGCGGAGAGCTCGCGATCGCGCTCGCGGCCGGCGCCGATCCCTCGCGCCTCGGCTTCCACGGCAACAACAAGAGCGTCGCCGAGCTCGAGCGCGCCGTCGAGATCGGCATCGGCTCGATCGTCATCGACAGCCTCATCGAGCTCGAGCGCCTCGCCGCGATCGTCGAGCGTCGCGACGCGCAGCAGGCGGTGCTCATCCGCGTCAACAGCGGCGTGCACGCCGAGACGCACGACTTCCTCGCGACGGCGCACGAGGACCAGAAGTTCGGCTTCACGCTGGAGGATGCCCCGGCCGCGGTCGCGCGCATCCGCGAGATCGACGGGCTCGTCTTCGTCGGCCTCCACTGCCACATCGGCTCGCAGATCTTCGGCAGCGCGGGCTTCCGGGAATCGGCCGCCCGCGTCGTGGAGCTGCACGCGGCCCTCCTCGCCGGCGGTGACATCCCGGTGCTCAACCTCGGCGGCGGCTTCGGCATCGCCTACCGGCCGGAAGACGACCCTACGCCGATCGAAGAGCTGGCGACCGGGATCGCGGATGCCGTGGCCCAGGAGTGCGCCGTGCGCGGCATCCCCGTACCCAATCTCGCGTTCGAGCCTGGCCGCGCGATCGTCGGCCAGGCCGGCGTCACCCTCTACGAGGTGGGCACGACAAAGCCCGTGCAGGTCGACGAGACGCTGACGCGCCTCTATGTCAGCGTCGACGGCGGCATGAGCGACAACGCGCGCCCTGCGCTCTACGGCGCGCGGTACTCCGCGCGCATCGCGTCGCGCACGAGCGACGCCGATCCCGCCCTCGTGCGCGTCGTCGGCAAGCACTGCGAGTCGGGCGACATCGTCGTCGACGCGGAGCACCTCCCCGGCGACATCGCGCCCGGCGACCTCGTCGCCGTGCCCGCGACGGGCGCCTACTGCTTCTCGCTGTCGAGCAACTACAACTACGTCCCCCGCCCGCCCGTCGTGGCGCTGCGCGGGGGAGAGGCGCGCGTCATCGTGCGCGGCGAGACGGTCGAGGACCTGCTCGCGCGTGACGCGGGTCTCACTCCCACCCCTACGGAAGGGAAAGTACGCATGCCTGTACTGAGCGAGCGGAGCGAGTCGAAGTGACCGACTACCGCCGACTGCGCGTCGCGCTGCTCGGGGCCGGAGCCGTCGGCTCGCAGGTCGCCGCGCTCATGCTGCGCCACGGGGACGAGCTCGCCGACCGTGCGGGCGCGACGCTCGAGCTCGTGGGCATCGCCGTGCGCGACCCCGACGCGAAGCGTGACGTCGACCTCCCGCGCGAGCTGTTCACGACGGACGCCGAGCCCCTCATCGTCGGCTCCGACATCGTCATCGAGCTGATGGGCGGCATCGAGCCGGCGCGTGCGCACCTCCTGCAGGCCATCAACTCGGGCGCCGATGTCGTGACCGCCAACAAGGCGCTGCTCGCGACCCACGGCCCCGAGATCTTCGACGCCGCCGACCAGGTCGGCGCGCAGGTCTACTACGAGGCCGCCGCGGCGGGAGCCATCCCGATCATCCGGCCGCTGCGCGACTCGCTCGCCGGCGACCGCGTGCAGCGCATCATGGGCATCGTCAACGGCACGACGAACTACATCCTCGACCGCATGGACACCGAGGGCGCTGACTTCGCCGACGTGCTGGCCGACGCGCAGCGCCTGGGATACGCCGAGGCCGATCCGACGGCCGACGTCGAGGGCTTCGACGCCGCACAGAAGGCCGCGATCCTCGCGAGCCTCGCCTTCCACACGACGGTGCCGCTCGAGACGGTGCACCGCGAGGGCATCACGGGCATCGACAAGGCGATGATGGATGCCGCCCGCCACGCCGGCTACGTGATCAAGCTGCTCGCGGTCTGCGAGCGCATCACCGAGGCAGACGGTGCTGAGTCGATCTCGGTGCGGGTGTACCCCGCCCTCATCGACCGCGCCCACCCGCTCGCGAGCGTGCATGGCGCCAACAACGCCGTCTTCGTGCAGGCCGAGGCCGCCGGCAACCTGATGTTCTACGGCGCGGGCGCGGGCGGCGTGCAGACGGCCTCAGCCGTGCTCGGCGACGTCGTCTCGGCGGCCCGCCGCCACATCGCGGGCGGTGTCGGCGTCGGCGAGTCGACGCGCGCGAATCTCCCGATCGTCGAGATCGGCCGCGTGACGACGCGCTACCAGATCACCCTCGAGGTCGACGACCAGCCGGGCGTGCTGGCGACGATCGCCGGCATCCTGAGCGACGGGCGCGTCTCGATCGCGACCGTCGAGCAGACCGTCGTCCACGAGGCGAACGGCGGGCCGGGCGTCGCCCGGCTCGTCATCGGAACCCACAAGGCCAGGGAGCAGGACCTGAGCGAGACCGTCGAGCGGCTCGCGGCGAGCGGCGTCGTGGAGCGCGTCGTCTCGGTGCTGCGCGTAGAAGGAGACTGACATGGCACACGTCTGGCGCGGAGTCCTCCGCGAGTACGCAGATCGACTGGGCGTCACCGATGCCTCGACCGTCGTCACCCTCGGCGAGGGCGGCACGCCGCTCCTGCCGGCGCCGGCGCTGTCGCGCCGCACGGGAACCGACGTGTGGGTGAAGTTCGAGGGCATGAACCCGACGGGGTCGTTCAAGGACCGCGGGATGACCGTCGCCGTGTCGCGCGCGATCGAGCACGGCGCCAAGGCCGTCATCTGCGCCTCGACCGGCAACACGTCGGCCTCGGCCGCCGCCTATGCGGCCCACGCCGGGATCACCGCCGCCGTGCTCGTGCCCGAGGGCAAGATCGCGATGGGCAAGCTGAGCCAGGCCGTCGCGCACAACGGCCGCCTCATCCAGATCCGCGGCAACTTCGACGACTGCCTCGAGATCGCGCGCGAGCTCGCCGACCACTACCCGGTGCACCTGGTCAACTCGGTCAACCCCGACCGCATCGATGGCCAGAAGACCGCGGCGTACGAGATCGTCGAGCAGCTCGGCGACGCCCCCGATTTCCATTTCATCCCGGTCGGGAACGCGGGCAACTACACCGCGTACACCCGCGGCTACACCGAGGAGGCCGAGGCCGGCGTCTCGACGCGCGTGCCGCGCATGTTCGGCTTCCAGGCCGAGGGCTCGGCGCCGCTCGTGACGGGCGCGGTCGTGAAGAACCCCGAGACGGTCGCGAGCGCGATCCGCATCGGAAACCCCGCCTCGTGGCACCTCGCCCTCGACGCGCGCGAGGCGACCGACGGCTACTTCGGCGCCATCGACGACGACCGCATCCTGGCGGCGCAGAAGCTCCTCGCGGGCGAGGTCGGCATCTTCGTCGAGCCCGCATCGGCGATCAGCGTCGCGGGCCTGCTCGACCGCGTCGAGGCCGGTGTCGTGCCGCAGGGCGCGCGCGTCGTGCTGACGGTCACGGGCCACGGCCTGAAGGACCCGCAGTGGGCCCTCCGCAACGCCGACGGCTCGAAGGTCGAGCCGACGGTCGTCGACGCCGCGACGTCGGAGGTGGCATCCGTCCTCGGCCTCGCCGCTGAGGCGCACGCGTGAGCGCAGCCCCCGCTGTCGCGCCCGGTCGCAGCGTCGTCGTGCGCGTTCCGGCGACGAGTGCGAACCTCGGCCCCGGCTTCGACACGCTCGGGCTCGCGCTGAGCGTGTACGACGAGCTCGTCGTGACGGCGCTGCCGTACGACGGACTCGAGGTCGAGGTCACCGGCGAGGGCGCCGACGACGTGCCGAGGGATGCCTCGAACCTCGTCGTCCGCTCGATCGCGTACGCGTTCGAGGCGGTCGGCCGACGCCTGCCGGGGCTCCGCCTCGAGGCCAAGAACGTCATCCCGCACGGCCGGGGCATGGGATCGTCGGGCGCCGCCGTCGTGTCGGGGCTGCTCGCCGCGAAGGGCCTTCTGGAGGGCGACGTCCTGCTCGGCGACGAGACGCTGCTCTCGCTCGCGACGGAGCTCGAGGGTCACCCGGACAACGTCGCGCCGGCCCTGTTCGGTGGCCTCACGATCGCATGGATGGACGAGACCGGCCCGCAGCACAAGAAGCTGCTCGTGCATCGGGGCGTCTCGCCGCTCGTGTTCGTGCCGGAGTTCACGATGTCGACGAAGCTCGCGCGCAGCCTGCAGCCCACGCAGGTGCCGCGCGAGGACGCCGTCTTCAACGTGTCGCGCTCGGCGCTGCTCATCGCGGCGCTCACGCAGAGCCCCGAGCTGCTGCTCGCCGCGACCGAGGACAAGCTCCACCAGAACTACCGTGCACCGGCCATGCTCGACACCGACAAGCTCGTGCGCGCGCTGCGCGAGAAAGGGTTCGCGGCGGTCGTCTCCGGGGCCGGCCCGAGCGTGCTCGTGCTCGCGGATGGCCCTGGTCAGCGCCTGGAAGCGGCCGAGCTCGCGCGCACCGCGACCGACACCCCGTGGGAGGCGCTCATGCTCGCCGTCGACTTCAAGGGTGGTACAGTGAGGGAGTACGCGGAGGGTTCCACGTAAGCACGTGAATCTGGCCTCCGTCGCAATTCTGCGAAACCCTGCCACACCCACCGCCCCGTCCGAACGCTGAGCGGCCAATCGGTATCTGAGCTGTTCGTCGGGGTCGCGCGGGCAGCATCCTGCCGCGCGCAGTGACTGTGCGTTCGTGCATACATTCCGTTCGTTTCACAAGGGAGAACTCGTGGAGTCCATCTCCGAGATCCACACCGTCGACACGCCCGCCGACGAGCGCACCGAAGCGCCTGAGGGCACCGAGACGGTCGTCGACGGCGAGATCGCCGCCGACAACGCCGCACCCGTCGAGCACGAGGCGCACGAGGCGCCCGCCGACCAGGCGCCCGCCGACCAGGCGCCCGCTGAGGCTGCCGCCGACCAGGCGCCCGCCGAGGAAGCGCAGGAGGCGCCGGCCGAGAAGGCCCCCGCCGACGCGCAGGAGGCTCCGGTCGAGGAGGCACCCGCCGAGGCTCCGGTCGAGGAGGCACCCGCTGAGGCGCAGGCCGAGGAAGCCCCCGCCGACGGGGCGCCGGCCGAGCCGACCGCCGAGGTCGCGGGCGAACAGCCCACCGACCCCGCCGACGCGGCGCCGGCCGAGCCGGACGCCGAGGTCGCGGCCGAACAGCCCGCCGAGGCCGCCGCCGAGCAGCCCGCCCCCGAGGCCGAAGTCCCGGCGCAGCCGGAGGCCGCCGCCGAGGAGCCCGTCGCCGCGCCGGCGCGTGCGCCCCGCAAGCGTGCTCCGCGCCGGGCCAAGAGCACCGGCACCGCCGGTGCCGAGCCCGAGACCGCCGCCCCCGCCGCGGCCGAGGCGCAGCCGGAGGCCGTCGCCGCGGTCGCGGCCTCCTCGCCCGCCGAAGCGCAGCCGGAGGCCGCCGCCGAGGAGCCCGCCGCCGCGCCGGCGCGTGCGCCCCGCAAGCGTGCTCCGCGCCGGGCCAAGAGCACCGGCACCGCCGGCGCCGAGCCCGAGACCGCCGCCCCCGCCGAGGCCGAGGCGCAGCCGGAGGCCGTCGCCGAGGTCGCGGCCTCCTCGCCCGCCGAAGCGCAGCCGGAGGCCGCCGCACAGGCGCCCGCCGAGGGCGCTGAGCCCGAGGCCGCGCAGGCCGAAGGTGAGCAGGCCGTCGCCGCGCAGGCCGACGGCGAGCAGGCCGAAGGCGAGCAGGCCGAAGGCGAGCAGGCCGAGGGCGAGGCATCCGGTTCGGAGTCCGCCGGCGACGAGACCCCGTCTCGCTCGCGCAGCCGCTCGCGCAGCCGCAACCGCAATCGCAACGCCAACGGCCAGACCGGCCAGCAGCAGGGCGGCCAGCAGCAGGGCGGCCAGCAGCAGGGCGGGCAGCAGCAGAACGCCCCCCAGGGCGGTCAGCAGCCGGCCGAGCAGGATGACGAGGGCCCTGCGGGCAACCGCAACCGCCAGCGCAACAAGCGCCGCGGCCAGACGACGGGTGACGAGTTCGAGACCGAGATCGGCGAGGACGACGTCCTCATCCCGATCGCCGGCATCCTCGACGTGCTCGACAACTACGCGTTCGTGCGCACGACGGGCTACCTGCCCGGCCCGAGCGACGTCTACGTCTCGCTCGGCCAGGTCAAGAAGTACAACCTGCGCAAGGGCGACGCGGTCGTGGGCTCGATCAAGCAGCCGCGCGAGGGCGAGCAGTCCAGCCGCCAGAAGTACAACGCGCTGGTCAAGGTCGACGCGATCAACGGCCTGTCGGTCGACGACGCCGCAGCGCGTGTCGAGTTCGGCAAGCTCACGCCGCTCTACCCGCAGGAGCGCCTGCGCCTCGAGACGGCGCCCGAGAAGCTGACGCAGCGCATCATCGACCTCGTCGCGCCGATCGGAAAGGGCCAGCGCGGCCTCATCGTCGCGCCGCCCAAGGCCGGAAAGACGATCGTGCTGCAGCAGATCGCCAACGCCATCGCGATCAACAACCCCGAGGTGCACCTCATGGTCGTGCTCGTCGACGAGCGCCCCGAAGAGGTCACCGACATGCAGCGCACGGTGAAGGGCGAGGTCATCGCCTCGACCTTCGACCGCCCCGCCGAGGACCACACGACGGTCGCCGAGCTCGCCATCGAGCGTGCCAAGCGCCTCGTCGAGCTGGGCCGCGACGTCGTCGTGCTGCTCGACTCGATCACCCGCCTCGGTCGCGCGTACAACATCTCGGCGCCGACCTCGGGCCGCGTGCTCACGGGTGGCGTCGACGCGTCGGCGCTGTACCCGCCCAAGCGCTTCTTCGGCGCCGCGCGCAACATCGAGAACGGTGGATCGCTCACGATCCTCGCGACGGCGCTCGTCGAGACCGGCTCCAAGATGGACGACGTCATCTTCGAGGAGTTCAAGGGCACCGGCAACAGCGAGCTGCGCCTGAACCGCCAGCTCGCCGACAAGCGCATCTTCCCGGCAGTCGACGTCAACGCGTCGTCGACGCGTCGCGAAGAGATGCTGCTGTCGCCCGACGAGGTGAAGATCACCTGGAAGCTCCGTCGCGCGCTCGCGGGTCTCGACCCGCAGCAGGCCCTCGAGGTCGTGCTCGGCAAGCTCAAGGAGACGCAGTCGAACGTCGAGTTCCTCGTGCAGATGCAGAAGTCGATCCCGACGCCTGCGCACGGCGGTGGCCACAGCCACGGCCACGAGAACAGCATCCGCTGACCCGGGCCGCCCGTGTTCGAGTCCGTCAAAGGGCTGATCGACGAGCACAAGGCGGTCCAGGAGGAGCTCTCCGACCCCGCCGTGCACGCCGACGCCGCCCGTGCGAAGCGCGTCAACCGACGCTACGCGGAGCTGTCGAGGATCATCGCGGCCCACGACGCGTGGGTCGCGGCATCCGATGATCTCGACGCCGCCCGTGAGCTCGCGAAGGAAGACGACGCGTTCGCCGACGAGGTTCCGGTGCTCGAGGAGCAGCTCGCTCAGGCTCAGGAGAAGCTCCGGCGCCTCCTGATCCCGCGCGACCCCGACGACGCGCGCGACGTCATCATGGAGATCAAGCAGGGCGAGGGCGGCGCCGAGTCGGCGCTGTTCGCCGCCGACCTCCTGCGGATGTACCTGCAGTTCGCGGCGTCGAAGGGGTGGAAGACAGAGCTCCTGGAGCGCAACGAGTCCGACCTCGGCGGCTACAAGGACGTCCAGGTCGCGATCAAGGGGTCGTCGTCGGATCCGGCGCAGGGCGTGTGGGCCCACCTCAAGTACGAGGGCGGTGTGCACCGTGTGCAGCGCGTGCCGGCGACCGAGTCGCAGGGGCGCATCCACACCTCGACGACGGGCGTGCTCGTCTTCCCCGAGGTCGATGAGCCCGAAGAGATCCAGATCGACCCCAACGATCTGAAGATCGACGTCTTCCGCTCCTCGGGCCCGGGTGGCCAGTCGGTCAACACGACGGACTCGGCCGTGCGCATCACGCACGTGCCGACCGGCATCGTCGTCTCGATGCAGAACGAGAAGTCGCAGCTGCAGAACCGCGAGGCCGGCATGCGCGTGCTGCGGGCCCGGCTGCTCGCGAAGCAGCAGGAGGAGCTGGATGCCGCGGCATCCGATGCCCGCCGCTCGCAGATCCGCGGCATGGACCGCTCGGAGCGCATCCGCACGTACAACTTCCCTGAGAACCGCATCGCGGACCATCGCACGGGCTACAAGGCGTACAACCTCGACCAGGTCATGGACGGCGCCCTCGAGCCGATCATCGACTCGGCCATCGCGGCCGACGAGGAGGCGCGTCTCGCCGCCCTCGGCACCGACGCCTGACCCGTCGCTCCACGTCGCCGAGGCAAGGGGTCTCGCCCAGGCGGGGGATCGTGACACCCGGTCTCGGCGGGAAGCCCTGTCTCGGCGTCTGCGCGGCGCCGGATGAGCGGTCGCGCCCGGCGCTAGGGTGGGCGCGTGATCAACTTCCTGATCCGCGCGGTGATCTTCCTCGCATCCGCCTTCGTCGGGCTCGTCGCGGCAGACCTCATCCTCGACGGGTTCTCCCTGCACTGGAACGACTGGTGGGGCATCCTCGTCGCCGTCGTGATCTTCGCCGTGCTGCAGAGCGTGCTCGCGCCGTGGCTCCTGAAGGTCGCGCGCCGGCACGCGCACGCGCTCATCGGCGGCATCGGGATCGTCTCGACCTTCGTCGCGCTGCTCATCGCCGTGCTCATCCCCGCAGCGGGCATCGGCATCGACGGACCGGTCGCCTGGATCATCGGCACGTTCATCGTGTGGCTCGTGACGGCGCTCGCGACCTGGCTGCTCCCGCCGCTGTTCATCAAGAAGAAGGTCGACGCGCGCCGCGACGGCTGATGGATGCCGCATCCCCGCGCCGCATCCGGATCGTCGGCATCTCGGGGTCGGGCAAATCGAGTCTCGCTGCCGAGGTCGGCCGAGCGGCTCGCCCTGCCGCGGCTCGAGCTCGATGCCGTGTTCTGGGACGCCGACTGGACGCTGCGCGACCTCGACGAGGCGCAGGACATCGTGCGCGCGTTCGTCGCGGCACATCCCGACGGCTGGGTCATCGACGGCAACTGGCTGTCGCGGCTCGACGGGCAGCTCGAGCCCGGTGCCCCTGCCGGCCCCGACGTCGTCGTCTGGCTGGACCATCCGCGCGCGGTCGTGATGCGCCGGATCGTCTCGAGGACCCTGCGCCGCGGCATCCTGAGACAGGAGCTCTGGCACGGCAACCGCGAACGGCCGTCGACGTGGATCCGGCTCGACCCCGACCAGAACATCATGCTGTGGACGTGGACGCAGCACGCCGAGAGCCGCCGGACCTGGCTCGCGCGCGCCGATGAGGGCTGGCCCGTCCTGCGGCTGTCGGGTCAGCGCGACGTCGACGCCTGGCTCGCATCGCTCGACAGGTGAGGCGCGGGATCGCGCTGCCTTCCTTGTCGTGTCCAGAGCCCGTGCTGTCACCCAACGCCCACGAAAACGACAGCACAGATCGTGGGCTTTCGACCAGAGCACGGGCTATGGACGCAAGGAGCCGGGAGGGAGGAGCGCCGCGCGCCCGGCATCCCGGATCAGATGAAGTACTCGGGAACCGTCAGGAGCGCGCGGGTGTCCTCGCCGATGCGGCGTGCACGGGGCTTGGCGGGGACGCCGACAAGGATGCTGTCGGCGGGGGCGTCCTTGGTCACGACGGCGTTCGCGCCGATGACCGAGCCCGCGCCGATCGTGATCGGACCGAGCACCTTCGCACCAGCGCCGACCGCGACGCCGTCGCCGATCGTGGGGTGGCGCTTGCCGCTGTCCCGAGTGCGGCCGCCGAGCGTGACACCGTGGTACAGCATGACGTCGTCGCCGACCTCGGCGGTCTCGCCGATCACGACGCCCATGCCGTGGTCGATGAAGAAGCGCCGGCCGATCGTCGCGCCGGGGTGGATCTCGATGCCGGTGAGCCAGCGGGTGATCTGCGACCCCGCGCGCGCCACGAAGCGGTAGCCGCGCTGCCACAGCCAGTGGTCGACGCGGTGCGCCCAGATGGCGTGCAGGCCGGGGTAGAGGAGCGCGATCTCGAGGCCGCTCCGGGCGGCGGGATCGCGGAGCTTCGCGGCCGCGAGGTCTTCGCGGACGGCGGCGAGAGCAGCGGAGCCGATCATGAGGCGTCCTCGCGCAGGTGCTCGTAGAGGGCGGTCGAGAGGTACCGCTCGCCCGAATCGGGGATGACCACGACGATGCGCTTGCCCGCGGCCTCGGGCCGCGCGGCGATCTGCAGAGCCGCCCACACGGCGGCGCCCGCCGACATGCCGGCGAGGATGCCCTCGTCGGTCGCGAGCGCTCGGGCGACCTGGATCGCGTCGTCGAACTCGACGTCGAAGATCTCGTCGACGATGTCGCGGTCGAGCACATCGGGCACGAAGTTGGGGCCGATGCCCTGGATGCGGTGGCCGCCGGCGCGGCCTTCCGTCAGCACGGGGGAGTCCGCAGGCTCCACGAGGGCGATCCGCACGTCGGGGTTGCGCTCCTTGAGCACCTGCCCGACGCCCGTGATCGTGCCGCCCGTGCCCGAGCCGGCGACGAGCCAGTCGACGCGGCCGTCGGTGTCGCGCCAGATCTCCTCGGCGGTCGTGCGACGGTGGATCTCGGGGTTGGCGGGGTGCTCGAACTGCCGCGCGAGGATCGCGCCGGGCGTCTCGGCGACGATCCGCTTCGCCGCGTCGACGGCCTCGGTCATCCCCTTGTACGGGTCGGTCAGCACGAGTTCTGCGCCGTACGCCTTGAGCAGCGTCCGCCGCTCCTTCGACATCGAGGCCGGCATCGTGAGGATGACCTTGTAGCCGCGCGCCGCACCGATGAGCGCGAGGGCGATGCCCGTGTTCCCGCTCGTGGACTCGACGATCGTGCCGCCGGGCTTGAGCTCGCCCGAGGCCTCGGCCGCCTCGACGAGGGCGAAGCCGAGGCGGTCCTTGACGCTCGAGCCCGGGTTGTAGAACTCGAGCTTGGCGAGCACTTCAGCGCCGAGGCCCTCCGTCAGTCGGTTCAGCCGCACCAGAGGGGTGTCGCCGAAGGCCGTCGTGATGTCGGGATGGATGCCGGGCAAAGGGTGCTCCCAGGATCGAGGGTCAGGAAAGGCGACAGGGCGCCTGCGCCCGAGCGGGTCGGACTGCAGGCGCCCCGTCGTGACGTGTCAATCTTCGCGCAGATCCTCGAAGAGCGCCGTCGAGAGGTAGCGCTCGCCCGTGTCGGGGGTCACGACGACAATCTTCTTGCCGGCGTTCTCGGGGCGCGCGGCGAGCTGGAGCGCTGCCCACACGGCGGCGCCGCTCGAGATGCCGACGAGGATGCCCTCCTTGGCGGCGACGTCGCGGGAGGTCGAGATGGCGTCCTCGAACTCGACCGTCACGACCTCGTCGAAGACGTCGGTGTCGAGGATCGGGGGGACGAAGTTCGGCCCGATGCCCTGGATCTTGGCAGGTCCGGGGGTGCCGGTCGACAGCAGCGGCGAGGCGGTGGGCTCGACGGCGACGATCTTCACCTCGGGCTTGCGCTCCTTGAGCACCTGACCGACGCCCGTGATCGTGCCGCCCGTGCCGACGCCCGCGACGAAGATGTCGACCTCGCCGTCGGTGTCGCGCCAGATCTCCTCGGCGGTCGTCTTGCGGTGGATCTGGCGGTTCGCCTCGTTCTCGAACTGCTTCGCGAGGACCGCGCCCTCCGTCTCGGCGACGATGCGCTCGGCCTCGGCGACGGCGAGCTTCATGCCGCCGGCAGGGTCGGTGAGGACGAGCTCCGCGCCGAAGCGCTTGAGGAGCTGGCGGCGCTCGACCGACATCGACGACGGCATCGTGAGGACGACCTTGTAGCCGCGCGCGGCGCCGACCAGGGCGAGAGCGATGCCGGTGTTGCCGCTCGTGCCCTCGACGATCGTGCCGCCGGGCTTCAGCGCGCCGGAGGCCTCCGCGGCGTCGACGATCGCGATGCCGAGGCGGTCCTTGACGCTCGACCCGGGGTTGTAGAACTCGAGCTTCGCGTACACCTCGGCGTCGGCGCCGTCGGTCACGCGGTTGAGGCGGACGAGCGGGGTGTTGCCGAACGCGCTCGTGATGTCGGAGTGGATGCCGGGCATATGCTTTGACGGCCTTTCGGGGAGGGGCGGGTCGGGTCGGGATTTCTGTCTGTCCGTGTACGGGCGCCCCCGCGCCCGATGGGGTTCAGCCTAAGAGAGCGGCCTGTGCGGATTACGGCATGTGACGCCCGGGGTCGCGCGGGGCGGCGTGGGCGCTCCCGCGGGCCCTCGCGCCCGCGGGCACGGCGCCCACGGAGGCGCACGTAGGCTGAGGGCGCCATGTCGCCCGAACTCCAGCCCTCCGTACCGCTGTCCCTCGCACTCCGACACGCCGCCGAGCGCCTCGCGCAGGCGGGCGTCTCCGATCCGCAGGTCGACGCCGAGCTCCTCGCGGCGCACGTGCTCGGGGGAGGGCGCGGCGAGCTGCAGGCGCGCGCGCTCCGCGGCGACACGATGAGCGAAGCGGATGCCGCCAGCCTCGACGCGCTCGTCGCGCGCCGTGCGACGCGGGAGCCCCTGCAGCACCTCACCGGCCGCGCGCCCTTCCGTCACCTCGAGCTGCGGGTGGGCCCCGGCGTCTTCGTCCCGCGGCCCGAGACCGAGATCGTCGCCCAGCTCGCCATCGACGCTCTCCGGGCCGCGGCATCCCCCTCCCCGATCGCCGTGGATCTCGGGACGGGCAGCGGCGCGATCGCCCTGGCGCTGGCGACCGAGGTGCCGCATGCCCGCGTGCATGCCGCCGAGAACTCGGTCGACGCCTACGTCTGGGCCGAGGAGAACTTCCGCGAGACAGGCGCCGACAATGCGCGACTCGCGTTCGTCGACCTCGAACACGCCTTCCCCGAGCTCGACGGCACGGTCTCGGTGCTCGTCTCGAACCCGCCGTACGTTCCGGATGCCGCGATCCCGCGCGATCCGGAGGTGCGCTTCTTCGATCCGCCCAGCGCCCTCTACGGGGGAGAGGACGGCCTCGACGTCGTGCGCGTGCTGAGCGGCGTGGGCCTGCGCCTGCTGCATCCGGGCGGGATGCTCGTGATCGAGCACGGCGAATGGCAGGGTGCGCCGATCCGCGACATCCTCACCGCCGACGGATGGCGCGCCGCCGCGACGCACCCCGACCTCACGCTGCGCGACCGCGCGACGACGGCGCTGCATCCGTGAGGCGTCCCGGGCGCCGCGACTAGACTGGACGGCGACATGTCCTCCGTCTTCGACTGCCGTGACGAGGCGCAGCTTCTCCCCGGCATGCGCCAGGCCCGCCAGGCGATCGGCCGCGGCGAGCTCGTTGTGCTTCCCACCGACACCGTGTACGGCGTCGCGGCCGACGCGTTCAGCGCGCGCGCCGTGCAGCGCCTGCTCGACGCCAAGGGGCGCGGGCGCCAATCGCCGCCGCCCGTGCTCGTCGCGGGCGCGACCACCCTCCGCGCGCTCGTGGCGGAGGTGCCCGAGCCGGTCGAGCGGCTCGTCGACGCCTTCTGGCCCGGCGGCCTCACGATCGTCCTGCCCTCGCAGCCCTCGCTCTCGTGGGATCTCGGCGACACCCACGGAACGGTCGCCGTGCGCATGCCGGCGCACCGCATCGCGCTGGAGCTGCTCGAGGAGACCGGTCCGCTCGCCGTCTCGAGCGCGAATCTGACCGGCCGGCCGGCGGCCGTGCGCGTCCAGGACGCCCGCGACATGCTCGGCGAGAGCATCGAGGTGTACCTCGACGACGGCTCGAGCGACACCGGCGTGGCCTCGACGATCGTCGACGCGACAAGCCTCGTGGGCGGCGCCGACCCGAAGGTGCGCGTGCTGCGCGAGGGGGCGATCTCCCGCGTGCGGCTGCGCGAAGTGCTGGGCGACCTGCTCGAGGACGACCCGCAGGATGCCTCGGCCCCGCCCGCCGAGGTGTCGGCACCGGCCGACGGCGGCGCCGAGTGAAGCAGTACGTCTTCACGATCCTCTTCACGGCCATCGTGACGTTCGCGCTGTCGTGGGCGGTATGGCGGCTGAGCATGAAGTACAAGCTCTACCCGGGCATCCGCGAGCGCGACGTGCACAAGACGCCGACCCCGCGCCTCGGGGGCATCGCGATGTTCTTCGGCGTCGTCGCCGCCATCGGGGTGTCGGCGGCCAACGAGTTCTTCGCGATCTTCTGGGTCGAGCCGCAGCAGGTGTACGCGATCCTCGCGGCGACCGTCATCATCGTGCTCGTCGGCATCGCCGACGACCTCTGGGACCTGGACTGGTTCATCAAGCTCGGCGCGCAGTTCCTCGCGGCGGGCATCATCGCGTGGTTCGGCGAGCTGCAGATCTACTCGCTGCCGATCGGGGGGCTCACCGTCGGCTCGGGCTGGGTCAGCTTCACGCTCACGGTCTTCGCGATCGTCGTCGTCATGAACGCCGTCAACTTCATCGACGGCCTCGACGGCCTCGTCGCGGGGGTGTGTCTCATCACGAACGGCATCTTCTTCGCCTACTCCTACCTGCTCCTGCGCGACAACACGGCCAGCAACTTCTCGCTGGCCACCTTCCTCGCCGCGGTGCTGATCGGGGCGTGCCTCGGGTTCCTCCCCATCAACTGGAGCCCGGCGAAGCTCTTCATGGGGGATGCCGGCGCGCTCATGCTCGGCCTGCTCATGGCGTGCTCCGCGATCGCGATCACCGGCCAGCTCGACCCGACGATGCTCGACCCCGAGGACTTCGGCCGTTCGCAGCTGCTCGGCGCCTTCATCCCGATCCTGCTGCCGGTCGTCGTCGTGCTCCTGCCGCTGCTCGACTTCGCGATGGCGGTCGTGCGCCGCATGGGCGCGGGCAAGTCGCCGTTCTCACCCGACCGCAAGCACCTGCACCACCGCATGCTCGACATGGGGCACACCGACCGCGACGCCGTGCTCATCTTCTACGCGTGGACGGCCATCGTGGGTTTGAGCGTCCTCCTCATGTACATCGGCACGACCGCGGGCTGGCCGGGCGACTACCTCATCGGCCTCGTCTACGGCGTCGTCGGCGCTGCCGCGTGCCTCGTCGTGACTCTTCTGCCCTCGCGCCGCACGGCGCCCAAACCCGTCTTGGAGCCCGTCCCATGAGCCCCAGCCCCGTCTCCAGCACGCCGATCCTGCGCACGACTCTCATCTGGTCGGGCATCGTGACGGGCGTGCTCGCCGTGCTCGCCGGCGTCGTCGGATATCTCGTCGCCGGCACGACGGGACTGTGGAGCGGCCTTGCCGGGGTGGTCATCGCGGCGGTGTTCCTCGCGATCACGGGTGCCAGCATCCTGATCGCCAACCGCTGGTACGGCGACGACCTCTACGTGCCGGTCTTCTTCGGGATCGTGCTCGGCGGATGGATCCTGAAGTTCGTCATCTTCATCGTCGCGCTCCTCCTGCTGCGCGGGCAGCCGTGGATCGATCCGACCGTGTTCTTCCTCTCCGTCGTCGTCAGCGTGCTCGCGTCGCTCGTCGTCGACGTCGTCGTCGTGACGCGCATGCGCGTGCCGCACGTGAGCGACGTGGAGCTTCCGACCGACCCCGACGCGGGGGATGCGTCGGACAAGACCATCAGCTGACACTCAGGGCGGATTCAGGAGCCTCCCGAGTTTGGTAGGGTGGTCTTGCGCCCGCCCCGCTCGCCCTGCGAGCCCTTGCGGAGTGACGCTCACCGACCATCGTCGCAACGGTTCACGCCGATGCCCCGAAGCTGGAGCCAGCGCTGTTTACTCAAGCTGCGACCCTGATCGCCAAGACCGCTGAAGACGGCGGCGAATTCCACGCCCCCTCGATCAACGAGTTCTTCCCCGATGTCATCACGACGGTGTTCGGAGTTCCGATCACCCGAATCCACATCATCCAGATCCTCGCGACGATCGCCGTCGTCCTGGTCTTCTGGCTCGGCACGCGCAAGATGCGCGTCGTCC
This sequence comes from Microbacterium alkaliflavum, assembly GCF_044325405.1. Taxonomy (NCBI): domain Bacteria; kingdom Bacillati; phylum Actinomycetota; class Actinomycetes; order Micrococcales; family Microbacteriaceae; genus Microbacterium; species Microbacterium alkaliflavum. Next base: position 420,860 of record NZ_JBIQWL010000003.1, read on the forward strand.
CGGGCCGGTTCCAGAGCCTCGTGGAGATGGGCCTGGGCTTCGTGCGCACCAATATCGCGTACGACCTGCTCGGCAAGAAGGACGGCGAGAGGTTCCTCCCGATCCTCACGACGATGTTCTTCATGATCCTGTTCATGAACATCACGGGCATCATCCCGTTCCTGAACATCGCAGGAACCGCGATCATCGCCGTGCCCATGACCCTCGCGGTCGTGAGCTACGTGACGTTCATCTACGCGGGCATCAAGAAGAGCCCCGGCAACTTCTTCAAGAACTCGCTCTTCCCGGCGGGCGTCCCGTGGCCGATCTACATCATCGTGACGCCGATCGAGTTCATCTCGACCTTCATCATCCGGCCCATCACGCTGACGCTCCGACTCCTCATGAACATGATGGTCGGCCACCTGCTGCTGGTTCTCTTCTTCTCTGCGACGTCGTTCTTCCTTCTCACGATGGGCGGCTGGTGGAGCATTCTCGCGGCCGGCAGCCTCGCGTTCGGCTTCGCCTTCACTCTGTTCGAGATCCTGGTGGCCGTCCTCCAGGCCTACGTCTTCGCCCTCCTCACCGCGGTCTACATCCAGCTCGCGGTGGCGGAAGAGCACTGAGCGGGTCGGCCCAGCGCCGCCCATAACCGAAAGGAAACACCCCCGTGGACGCAACTACGGTTCTCGCCGATGTCTCCGGCTCCATCGCGACCGTCGGCTACGGCCTCGCCGCCATCGGCCCCGCCATCGGCGTGGGCATCGTCGTGGGCAAGACCATCGAGGGCGTGGCTCGTCAGCCCGAGCTCGCGGGTCGCCTGCAGGTCCTGATGTGGATCGGTATCGCCTTCACCGAGGCGCTGGCCTTCATCGGCATCGCGACCGCCTTCATCTTCGGCTACTGATCGATCTTCCCGACGTAAGGAGACAGGATGCTCAGCGCTCTTGTCACACTCGCCGCTGAAGAGGGTGAGACCCCGAACCCGCTCCTCCCGGCCTGGTACGACATCATCTGGTCGTCGGTGTGCTTCATCGTCATCCTCATCATCTTCTGGAGGGTCGCGCTGCCGCGCCTGAAGAAGCTGCTGGACGAGCGTGCCACCGCCATCGAAGGCAACATCGCCAAGGCCGACGAGGCCCAGCGACGCGCCGAGGCCGCCCTCGAGGAGTACACGGCGCAGCTCGCCGGTGCCCGCAAGGAGGCCGGTGAGATCCGCGATGCCGCCCGTGAGGACGGCAAGAAGATCATCGCCGAAGCGAAGGACACCGCATCGTCCGAAGCCGCGCGCATCACGGCGTCCGCCCACTCGCAGATCGAGGCGGAGCGCCAGTCGGCGCTCGTGTCGCTGCGCAGCGAGGTCGGCACGCTCGCGATCGACCTGGCCGGCGGCGTCATCGGGGAATCCCTCACCGATGACAAGAAGGCCCAGGGCGTCGTCGACCGCTTCCTCGCGGAGCTCGAGGCGTCCGAGACCGCGAAGGCGTCGAAGTAATGGGAAGCGCGACCACTCAGGCGCTCGCCGCGACGACGGCGGCGCTCGACGGCGCCGCCGGCATCGACCTCGCGGTCGCCGGCGAGCTCTTCGCCGCCGCTCGCGCGCTCGGCCAGTCGTCGCAGCTCGCGGGCGCGCTCGCGGATTCCGCTGCTTCGACGCAGGCCCGCGCGAAGGTGGTCGCGGACGTCTTCGGCGCCGCGCTCCAGCCGACGACGGTGAAGCTCCTCACGACAGCTGTCGAGCAGCGCTGGTCGTCGCCTGACGACCTCGTCGACGCGGTCGAGGAGCTCGCCGTGCGCGGCGCGGCGCACTCGGCCGCCGGCGCCGACGTGGAGGGCGAGCTCTTCCGGTTCTCGCGCACGGTCGCGGCCAACCCGGAGCTCGAGCTCGCGCTCGGCAGCCGCCTCGGCGACGACAGCGCGAAGGGCGCCCTCGTGCGCACGCTCCTGCAGGGCCGCGCCAGCGACGCGACGACGTTGATCGTCTCGTCGCTCGTGCAGCAGCCCCGGGAGCGCCGCGTGCGACAGCTGCTCAACCGCGCGATGGACCTCGTCGCCGAGCAGCGCGGCCGCACTGTCGCGACGGTCGTCTCGGCAGTCCCGCTGAGCTCCGCTCAGACCGAGCGGCTGTCCGCCGCGCTGTCGAAGCGCTACGGGGGAACGGTGGCGCTCAACGCCGTCGTGGACCCGAAGGTCGTCGGCGGAGTGCGCGTGCACATCGCCGACGACGTCATCGACGCGAGCGTCTCCGCACGCCTCGCCGATCTCCGCCAGCGGATCGCCGGCTAACTCAAGATTTCCCGCCCGATGGGCGGAGGCTTCGGGGCCCGACTCACGGACGGCCTCACTGAACGAAGGAAGACAATGGCAGAACTCACCATCAGCCCCGACGTCATCCGTGACGCGCTGAAGGACTTCGTCGCCGCATACGAGCCCACGGGGGCTGCGGCCACCGAGGTCGGCACCGTCGTGGACGCCGCCGACGGCATCGCCCACGTCGAGGGCCTGCCCGGCGTCATGGCCAACGAGCTCGTCGTGTTCGCGGACGGCACGCAGGGCCTCGCCCTCAACCTCGACGAGCACGAGATCGGTGTCGTCGTGCTCGGCGACTTCTCCGGCGTCGAGGCCGGCCAGCAGGTCACCCGCACCGGCGAGGTGCTGTCGGTGCCCGTCGGCGACGGCTTCCTCGGCCGCGTCGTCGACCCGCTCGGCAACCCGATCGACGGCCTCGGCGAGATCACGCCGCTCGACGGCCGCCGCGCCCTCGAGCTGCAGGCGCCCGGCGTCATGCAGCGCAAGAGCGTGCACGAGCCCATGCAGACCGGCATCAAGGCGATCGACGCCATGATCCCCGTCGGCCGCGGCCAGCGTCAGCTCATCATCGGCGACCGCCAGACGGGCAAGACCGCGATCGCGATCGACACGATCATCAACCAGCGCGCCAACTGGGAGTCGGGCGACCCGAACAAGCAGGTGCGCTGCATCTACGTCGCCATCGGCCAGAAGGGCTCGACGATCGCGTCCGTCAAGGGCGCCCTCGAAGACGCCGGCGCGCTGGAGTACACGACGATCGTCGCCGCTCCCGCCTCCGACCCCGCGGGCTTCAAGTACCTCGCCCCGTACACCGGCTCGGCCATCGGTCAGCACTGGATGTACGACGGCAAGCACGTCCTGATCATCTTCGACGACCTGTCGAAGCAGGCCGAGGCCTACCGCGCCGTGTCGCTCCTCCTTCGCCGCCCGCCGGGCCGCGAGGCATACCCGGGCGACGTCTTCTACCTGCACTCGCGTCTGCTCGAGCGCTGCGCGAAGCTGTCCGACGAGCTGGGCGCCGGCTCGATGACGGGTCTGCCCATCATCGAGACGAAGGCCAACGACGTCTCGGCGTACATCCCGACGAACGTCATCTCGATCACCGACGGCCAGATCTTCCTGCAGTCCGACCTGTTCAACGCCAACCAGCGTCCCGCGGTCGACGTGGGCATCTCGGTGTCGCGCGTCGGCGGTGACGCCCAGGTCAAGTCGATCAAGAAGGTCTCCGGCACGCTCAAGCTCGAGCTGGCCCAGTACCGCTCGCTCGAGGCGTTCGCGATGTTCGCGTCCGACCTGGATGCCGCGTCGCGTCGCCAGCTCGCCCGCGGCGCGCGTCTGACCGAGCTGCTCAAGCAGCCGCAGTACTCGCCGTACCCCGTGGAGGAGCAGGTCGTCTCGATCTGGGCCGGCACGAAGGGCAAGCTCGACACGATCGAGGTCGAGGACGTGCTGCGCTTCGAGCGCGAGCTGCTGGACTACCTGCGTCGCAACACGACGATCCTCGACACGCTGCGCGACACGAACGTGCTCGACGACGACACCGCCGCCGAGCTCGAGAAGGTCACCGACACGTTCATCCTGGAGTTCCAGTCGGGCAAGGGCGGTCAGGCGATCGACAAGCCCGGCCACGAGGAGATCGCGGCGGCCGCTGCCGACGACGTCAACCAGGAGCAGATCGTCAAGGGCCGCCGGTAACGGCTCGCCTGGACTGCAACCATGGGAGCACAACTCAGGGTCTACAAGCAGAAGATCGCTTCTGCTCAGACGACCAAGAAGATCACGAAGGCGATGGAGCTCATCGCGGCTTCGCGCATCCAGAAGGCGATGGCGCGCGTGCGCGCGTCCGCTCCCTTCGCGCGTGCCGTGACGCGGGCCGTCTCCGCCGTGGCGACGCACTCGAACGTCGACCACCCGCTGACGACGGAGCGCGAGACCATCCGCCGCTCGGCGGTGGTGATCTTCGCCTCCGACCGCGGCCTCGCCGGCGCGTTCAACTCGCAGATCCTCCGCGAGGGCCTGCAGCTCTCCGAGCTGCTGCGCTCGCAGGGCAAGGAGCCGGTGTTCTACCTCGTCGGTCGCAAGGCCGTCGGGTACTTCCAGTTCCGTCGCATGCAGAGCGCGGCCGAGTGGACGGGTGACACCGACACGCCGCACTTCCACACGGCCGAGGAGATCGCCGGCGTGCTGCTGGACGCCTACGACCGCGGCGGGAACGAAGGCGGCGTCGACGAGATCAACCTCGTCTACAACCGCTTCGTCAGCATGATGACGCAGACGCCCGAGACGGTGCGCCTCCTCCCGCTGGAGGTCGTCGAGGCCGACGCATCGAGCACGCAGGTGTATCCCCTGTACGAGTTCGAGCCGGAAGCCGACGTCGTCCTCGATGCGCTCCTGCCGGTGTACATCCAGAGCCGCGTCTTCAACGCCCTTCTGCAGTCGTCGGCGGCCAAGCACGCCGCGACGCAGAAGGCGATGAAGTCCGCGAGCGACAACGCCGACAAGCTCATCACCGACTACACGCGCCTGCGCAACAATGCGCGCCAGGCCGAGATCACGCAGCAGATCGCCGAGATCGTCGGCGGCGCCGACGCGCTGGCGTCGGGCAAGTAGACCTACGAAAGAGAAGAAGCCATGAGCCTCACCGCTGAGAAGACGGCCGCCCCCGTCATCGGGCGTGTCGCCCGAGTCACGGGCCCCGTCGTCGACATCGAGTTCCCGCACGACTCGATCCCCGACATCTACAACGCGCTCACGACGACCGTCACGGTCGAGGGCGTGACCACCGAGTTCACGCTCGAGGTCGCCCAGCACCTCGGCGACGACCTCGTGCGCGCCATCGCCCTCAAGCCGACCGACGGCGTCGTCCGCGGTCAGGAGGTGCGCGACACCGGCGGCCCCATCTCGGTCCCCGTCGGCGACGTCACCAAGGGCCGCGTCTTCAACGTGACCGGCGAGATCCTCAACGCCGAGCCGGGCGAGAAGATCGAGATCACCGAGCGCTGGGGCATCCACCGCCAGGCGCCGAGCTTCGACCAGCTCGAGTCGAAGACCCAGATGTTCGAGACCGGCATCAAGGTCATCGACCTGCTCACCCCCTACGTGCAGGGTGGCAAGATCGGCCTCTTCGGCGGTGCAGGCGTCGGCAAGACGGTCCTCATCCAGGAGATGATCCAGCGCGTCGCGCAGGACCACGGTGGTGTGTCGGTGTTCGCCGGTGTCGGCGAGCGCACGCGTGAGGGCAACGACCTCATCCACGAGATGGAGGAGGCGGGCGTCTTCGACAAGACGGCCCTCGTCTTCGGCCAGATGGACGAGCCGCCGGGGACGCGTCTTCGCGTCGCCCTCTCGGCTCTGACGATGGCGGAGTACTTCCGCGACGTGCAGAAGCAGGACGTGCTCCTGTTCATCGACAACATCTTCCGCTTCACGCAGGCGGGCTCCGAGGTGTCGACGCTGCTCGGCCGCATGCCCTCCGCCGTGGGCTACCAGCCGAACCTCGCCGACGAGATGGGCATCCTCCAGGAGCGCATCACCTCGACGCGCGGCCACTCGATCACCTCGCTGCAGGCGATCTACGTGCCCGCCGACGACTACACCGACCCGGCGCCGGCCACGACGTTCGCGCACCTCGACGCGACGACCGAGCTCAGCCGCGAGATCGCGTCGAAGGGCCTGTACCCCGCCGTCGACCCGCTGTCGTCGACGAGCCGCATCCTCGACCCGCGCTACATCGGCGCCGACCACTACCGCGTGGCCACCGCCGTCAAGCAGATCCTCCAGAAGAACAAGGAACTGCAGGAGATCATCGCGATCCTCGGTGTCGACGAGCTCTCCGAAGAGGACAAGGTCGTCGTCGCCCGCGCGCGCCGCATCCAGCAGTTCCTCTCGCAGAACACCTACATGGCGAAGAAGTTCACCGGTGTCGAGGGCTCCACGGTGCCGATCAAGGAGACGATCGAGTCGTTCGACGCGATCGTCAAGGGCGACTTCGACCACGTCGCCGAGCAGGCGTTCTTCAACGTCGGCGGCATCTCCGACGTCGAGGAGAAGTGGGCGCAGATCCAGAAGGAGAACGGCTGACATGCCGCTCAAGGTGAGCCTCGTCTCGGCCGAGAACGAGGTGTGGGGTGGCGAGGCATCCCTCGTCGTCGCCAAGACCGTGCTCGGCGAGATCGGCTTCATGCCGGGTCACGAGCCCGTGCTCGCGGTCCTCGCCCAGGGCGAGGTGCGCATCACGCAGCTCGACGGCACCAAGATCGTCGCCAACGCGCAGGACGGCTTCCTGTCGATGGACGGCGACGAGGTCTCGATCGTCGCCGGCAACGCCGCACTCATCTCCTGACCTTTGGACGGTCCCTGAGCCAGTCGAAGGGCACTCCATCTGTCCGAACCCACACTCCCCGCACCGTCGGGGAGTGTGGGTTCGCTCTTTTCCCGTGGGTCCAGCGAGGAAGGATGCCCCGTGCTCGTGCTGCTGCCTCCGTCCGAGACCAAGAAGCCCGGCGGCGCGCGTCGGACGCTCGATCTCGAGAGCCTCGCGTACCCCGAGCTGGCCGCGCAGCGCGAACAGGTCCTTTCGGCCCTGGAAGAGCTGTCGACGGATGCCGCCAGCGCGGCCCGCGTGCTCAAGCTCGGCGCCACTCAGCTCGGCGACGTCGACGACAACGCCCGCGTGCGCTCGGCTCCCACGATGCCCGCGATCGACCGCTACACCGGGGTGCTCTACGACGCCCTGGACGCGGCATCCCTCGACTCGGGAGCCCGCGCGTGGCTCGGCCGCAACGTCGTGATCCACTCGGCGCCCCTGGGACCGGTCGGCGCGCTCGACCGCATCCCGACGTACCGGCTCGGTGCGACGACGTCGCTTCCCGGCATCCCTCCGCTGAGGCGGCTGTGGTCGGCGGCCGTCTCCGACGCGTTCGCGAACGCCGGAGAGGGGTTCGCGCTCGACCTGCGCTCCGAGGCGTACGCGGCGCTCGGGCCGGTGCCGGCATCCGTCCCCTCGATCTACGTGCGCGTCGTGTCGGAGGGCCAGGGCGGCGCCGTGCGGGCGCTCAACCACTTCAACAAGCACGCCAAGGGCGCCCTCGTGCGGCGCCTCGCCGAGGAGCGGCCGCGCATCGGGTCCCTCGCCGGCTTCTTGCGATGGGCGGATGCCGCGGGCCTGCGCGTCCGCGGCGGCGCTCCGGGCGAGCTCGAGCTCTTCGCCTGACGGGAGGGATCAGCTCCGCGCGCGCTCGGTGTTGTCGGCGGTCTGCTGCGTGTTCTCGGCGATCGCGATGAGCGCGACGACCGCCTCGATCAGGAAGCGGAGCAGCACGATCCCGATGAAGGTCGCGAGCGGCACGAGGATGAGCGTCGCGACGAGCAGCGAGATGCCTCCGCCGAGGTTGAACGACATGAGGTTGATCGCCGTGACGATTCCGCGCACGAAGTACACGAGGAAGCCGATCGCGATCGCGATGAGCCCCACGATGTAGAACACGCTCGCCAGTCGCCGCGTGATGAAGGTGCGGAATGAGACGTCGAACAGCGCCCGCAGGAAGCCGCGCCCCACGTCGGACGCCTCGCCGACGACGCGCGGAACCCCTGTGTCGTCGGGATCGGTCCCGGGGTCGTACGCACGGTTCGCGGCGGCCTCCGATGCGGGCTGCTCGGGCAGGGGAGGCGGGGTGGGGGAAGTCGAGTCGCTCATGGTGTTCCTTCCGCGATCCGGGTGCGGTCATCGCCAGGCTAGTGCGCGGCGCGCCGGGGGCCACGGGACTGACACGCGTGCCCGCCATCGCTAGCATGTGACTCGGCGGGGCCGAGGGCCTCGTGGGCGCGAAGGCGATGCGTCCGTCTTTCGACTCTCTGGGAGTTCGTTCCATGGACTACAACGACTACGGGACCGGGGGCCTGCTCGCGTTCTGGCTCCTGCTGGTTCCCATATTCTTCGTCTTCGGTATCGCGTTCTACATCCTCGGTTCGTGGTTCCTCATGAAGATCTTCGACAAGGCGGGTGTCCAGGGCCGGTGGCGCGCCTGGGTGCCGGTCTACAACACGATGGTCTTCACGAAGCTCGGCGACCTCAACCCCTGGCTGATCCTGATCGCCTGGGGAGCGGCGGCCGTCCTGAGCTGGATTCCGCTCATCGGCTGGATCATCGGCCTGCTGCCGCTCATCGTCAGCGTCCTCGCGGCCTGGCGAGTCGGCCTCAAGCTCCAGAAGGAGGCGGTCTGGGTCATCCTGTACTTCTTCCTCTCGCTCGTGTGGCTCGGCATCCTGGGCTTCGACAAGTCGCGCTGGAACAACGCGGTTCCCCCTGCACCGTGGGCGGGCAACGGCTTCCTCGGCGACCGCACCAACTGGGCGGGCATCCCGGCCCAGACGGCCGTCGGCGGCTACGCGGCAGCGCCACCCTACGGCGCGCCCGGCGCCTACCCGCCGCCTGCTCCCGGCACTCAGCCTCCCGCCGGCTATGCCGCGCCTCCCGCCGGCTACGCGCCGCCCCCTGCGGGCTACACGCAGCCTCCGGCCGGCGGCTACGCGCCGCCCCCTGCGGGCTACACCCAGCCCCCGGCCGCAGCGCCCGAGCCCCCCGCGGGCTACACCCCTCCGCCCGCCGCATCGGCGCCGGAGCCTCCCGCCGGCTACACGCCTCCGCCCGCCGCTGCAGCGGCGCCTGCCGCCGCGTCGGCTCCGGAGCCTCCGGCCGCGCCGGAGCCGTCCGCCGCGCCGAGCGAGCCGATCGCGCCCGAAGAACCCGCCTCGCCCGAGCCGCCGTCGACACCCCCGGCCGAGCCCGCGCCGCCCGTGACGCCCGAGCCCGCGCCGCCGGTGACGCCCGAGCCCGCGCCGCCCGTGACGCCCGAGCCGCCCGTCTCGCCCGAGCCGCCGGCGACGCCTGAGCCGCAGGCCGATGGTCCCGCCATCGACTTCGGCTCGCCGTCGGAGCCGAAGCCGGAAGACCCGGACGCGACGAAGGCGTAGTCAGCTCCTGGAGGAACCCCCGCCCCACCGGCGGGGGTTCCTGCTCTGCCGGCACCGTCGCGCGCGGCGGCCATTAGCGTGGGAGACATGACCTCCGTTCCCCAGCGTCGTGTCGGCGCGTCCGGCCTCCTCGTCTCCGCCATCGGGCTCGGCTGCAACAACTTCGGGCGCAAGGACACGCGCACCGAGTCGCTCGAAGGCACGCGCGCCGTGCTCGACGCCGCGATCGAGTCCGGTGTCACGTTCCTGGACACGGCCGACATCTACGGCAGAGAGTTCGGGCTCTCCGAGACGCTCATGGGCCAGGCGCTGAAGGGTCGCCGCGACGAGGTCGTGCTCGCGACGAAGTTCGGGCACGCCGACTTCGCGACGGGCGTGCTGGGCGGGTCGAAGGCGTCGCGCATCCACGTGAAGCGGGCGGTCGAGGCATCCCTCACCCGTCTGCAGACCGACTGGATCGACCTCTACCAGCTGCACACGCCCGACCCCGAGACGCCGATCGAGGAGACCCTCGACGTGCTCGGTGACCTCGTGCGCGAGGGCAAGGTGCGCTACATCGGCCACTCGAACCTCTCGGGCTGGCAGATCGCCGAGGCGCATTTCATCGCGCGGGAGCGCCGCGCGGTCCCGTTCGTGTCGTCGCAGAACCAGTACAGCCTCCTCGCGCGCGGCGCCGAGCGGAACGTCCTGCGGGCCGCCGAGCGTTTCGGCCTCGGGTTCTTCCCCTTCTTCCCGCTCCACAACGGGCTTCTGACGGGCAAGTTCACCCGGGATGCCGCGCCCGCCGACACGCGGATCATGCGCCAGCGTCCGCATCTGTACGAGAACGCGCCGTGGGACAGGCTCGAGGCCTACCAGGCGTTCTGCGACGAACGCGGCATCTCGATGCTCGACGCGACGATGGGCTGGTTCCTCGCGCGGCCGGTCATTGCGAGCGTCATCGCCGGGGCGACCAGCCCCGAGCAGGTGCGCGCCAACGCGGCCGCCGCGACGGCGTGGACGCCCGGCGCCAACGACCTCGCCGCGATCGACGAGATCTTCCCGCCGTCGCCTGCGGCGGACGTGTAGCGCCGCCGACCCGGGCGGTCGCGGCATCCCGGGAGTCGGTTCGCTCTCAGCGCACCCGAGGCGTTTGGTTGACAGCCGTCAACGGGCGTAGCGTCGTTCGACGTGCGGCTCCGCCCCGGGGGCGGGGATCGCCGTGCTCGAAAGGATCTCCGTGCTCGGCAAGCTCCTGAAGCGATATCTGAGCCCCGCGTGGCTGCTCATCATCGCCGTCGTCGTCTTCCAACTCGCCCAGTCGATCGCATCCCTCATGCTGCCGACGCTCAACGCCGACATCATCGACAACGGTGTCGTCACGGGCGACATCGACTACATCTGGCAGACCGGCGGCGTCATGCTCCTTGTCAGCCTCGTCCAGGTGGTGTGCGCCATCGTCGCCGTCTACTTCGGGTCGCGGCTCGCGATGGGGATGGGCCGCGAGCTGCGCGGCGACCTGTTCCATCGCGTCGTCGCCTTCTCGCAGCGCGAGGTCGGCCAGTTCGGTGCGCCGTCGCTCATCACCCGCAACACGAACGACGTGCAGCAGGTGCAGATGCTCGTGCAGGTGTCGGCCACGCTCATGGTCTCGGCGCCCATGCTCGCGATCGGCGGCGTCATCATGGCCGTGCGGCAGGACGTCGGACTGTCCTGGCTCATGGCGGTGTCGATCCCGATCCTGCTCATCATCGTCGGGCTCATCGTCTGGCGCATGGTGCCGGCGTTCACGCAGATGCAGAAGAAGATCGACCGGGTGAACCAGATCATGCGCGAGCAGCTGACCGGCATCCGCGTCATCCGCGCGTTCGTGCGCGAGCGCGAGGAGCGCGCCCGGTTCGCCACCGCGAGCGAGGACGTCATGGCGACGGGGCTGAAGGCCGGAAACCTGATGGCGCTCATGTTCCCGGCCGTCATGCTCGTCATGAACGTCTCGAGCGTCGCCGTCATCTGGTTCGGCGCGTTCCAGGTGCAGGACAACGGCGTGCAGATCGGCACGCTCATCGCCTTCCTGAGCTACCTCATGCAGATCCTCATGGGCGTCATGATGGCGACCTTCATGTTCGTCATGATTCCGCGCGCGGCGGTCTGCGCGAACCGCATCGGCGAGGTGCTCGACACCGAGCCCTCCGTCGCCGCCCCCGTCGACCCCAAGGCGGCGCCCGCGGCGATCGGGCGGGTCGAGTTCGACCACGTCGACTTCGCGTACCCGGGAGCCGACGAGGCAGTGCTCCACGACCTGTCCTTCACGGTCGAGCCGGGGACCACGACGGCGATCATCGGATCGACGGGCGCCGGCAAGACGACCCTGATCGGCCTCGTGCCGCGCCTGTTCGACGTCACGGCGGGGAGCGTCCGCGTCGACGGCGTCGACGTGCGCGACTACGAGCCCGACCTGCTCTGGAAGCGCATCGGGCTCATCCCGCAGCGCGCGTTCCTGTTCTCGGGGACGATCGCGTCGAACCTTCGCTACGGCGACGAGGAGGCCACCGACGACGAGCTCTGGGAGGCCCTCGAGCTCGCGCAGGCCAAGGACTTCGTCGAGGCGATGCCGGAGGGTCTCGCGGCGCCGATCGCCCAGGGCGGCACGAACGTGTCGGGCGGCCAGCGTCAGCGCCTCGCGATCGCGAGGGCGCTCACGAAGCGGCCGGGCATCTACATCTTCGACGACTCGTTCTCGGCCCTGGATCTGCGCACGGACGCCGAGCTCCGGCGTGCGCTGGACACGCATCTGCCCGAGGCGACCCGCGTCGTCGTCGCGCAGCGCGTGTCGACGATCCAGCACGCCGACCAGATCATCGTGCTCGACCACGGCCGCATGGTCGGCGTCGGCACGCACGACGAGCTCGTGGAGTCGAACGAGACCTACCGCGAGATCGTCGATTCGCAGCTCGCGGCGGAGGCGGCAGCATGAGCGGCTCCTCGAACACCCAGACCGCCGCGCCCCGCCGCATGCCGGTGGGCCGCGGGCCCATGGGCCAGGTGGCCCCGGGTGAGAAGGCGCAGAACTTCGGCCCGAGCGCGAAGCGGCTCCTCGGGACGCTGCGCACCGACGTGCCGCAGCTCATCGTCGTGCTCGTCTTCGCCGTGCTGAGCGTCGGGCTGTCGGTCATCGGGCCGAAGCTCCTCGGTGAGGCGACGAACGTCGTGTTCGCGGGCTTCGTGTCGCTGCAGACCCCCGCGGGGATGACGAAGCAGCAGGTGATCGACGGGCTCATCGCCCAGGGCAACCAGCAGCAGGCCGACATGATCTCGACGATGGACTTCGTGCCGGGCGCCGGCATCGACTTCTCGCAGCTCGGCATGATCGTGATGGCCGTGCTCCTCGTCTACGTCTTCGCGAGCATCTTCGGCTGGCTGCAGGCGCGCATCCTGAACGGCGTCGTGCAGCGCGCGATGAACCGGCTGCGGCTGCACGTCGAGGAGAAGGTCCACCGGCTGCCGCTGTCGTACTTCGACAAGGTGCAGCGCGGTGAGCTCCTCAGCCGCGTCACGAACGACGTCGACAACATCGGCCAGACGATGCAGCAGACGCTCTCGCAGGTCGTCATCTCGCTGCTCACCGTCATCGGCGTGCTCGTGATGATGTTCCTCATCTCGCCGCTGCTCGCCGTCATCGCCCTCGTGACGATCCCGCTGACCCTCGTCGTGACGGTGCTCGTGGCCAAGCGCTCGCAGAAGCTCTTCGTCGCGCAATGGAAGGCCACCGGCATCCTGAACGCGCGTGTCGAGGAGACCTACTCGGGCCATTCCGTCGTGAAGGTGTTCGGCCACCAGAAGGAGGTCGAGGCGGCCTTCCGCGACGAGAACGAAGAGGTCTACCGCGCGAGCTTCGGCGCGCAGTTCATCTCGGGCATCATCATGCCCGCCATGATGTTCATCGGGAACCTCGTGTACGTCGCGATCGCCGTCGTCGGCGGTCTGCAGGTGGCCGCGGGCCTCATGTCGATCGGCGACGTGCAGGCGTTCATCCAGTACTCGCGCCAGTTCACGCAGCCGCTCAGCCAGCTGGGTTCGATGGCGAACCTCCTGCAGTCCGGCGTCGCGAGCGCCGAGCGCGTGTTCGAGCTGCTCGACGAGGCGGAGGAGACGCCCGACCCGGATCCCGCCGAGACGGCGCCGGAGTCGGCGAGCCACCTCGCCTTCCAGGACGTCTCGTTCCGCTACGTCGCCGACAAGCCGCTCATCGAGGACCTCTCCCTCGAGGCGCACCCCGGCAGCACCGTCGCGATCGTCGGCCCGACCGGCGCCGGCAAGACGACGCTCGTCAACCTCATCATGCGGTTCTACGACGTCGACGCGGGGCGGATCACGCTCGATGCCTCGACCGACCTCGGCGCAGGCGCCGTCGACACCCGCACGATGTCGCGCGACGACCTGCGCGCGCGCACCGGCATGGTGCTGCAGGACACCTGGCTGTTCGCCGGCACGATCCGCGAGAACATCGCGTACGGGCGACCGGATGCCACCGAGGAGGAGATCGTCGAGGCGGCCACCGCCGCCTACGTCGACCGATTCGTGCACGCGCTGCCCGACGGCTACGAGACGATGCTCGACGACGAGGCGACGAACCTCAGCGTGGGGGAGCGGCAGCTCGTGACGATCGCGCGCGCGTTCCTCGCCGATCCCCGCATCCTGATACTCGACGAGGCGACGTCCTCCGTCGACACGCGCACGGAGCTGCTGATCCAGCGGGCCATGTCGCGGCTGCGCGCCGATCGCACGGCGTTCGTCATCGCGCACCGCCTGTCGACGATCCGGGACGCCGACCTGATCCTCGTGATGGAGAACGGCTCGATCGTCGAGCAGGGCTCGCATGACGAGCTGCTGCGCGCCCGCGGCGCGTACTGGCGTCTCTACAACGCGCAGTTCGAGGCGGCGATCGACGACGAAGAGGCACAGGTCCCCGTACTGGTCGGCGCGCCCCCGATTCCCACGGTCGGCGAGCTCATCGCCGACGAGGGTATCGAGGCGGGCGAGACCGGTTCCACTAGTATGTGAGCACATCTGCGGGCCGGTCGGTCCGCGTCTGGCTCACGGGAGGATAGCGGCGTGTCCGAAGCATCCACCCAGCATCGCTCTGTGCAGGTCGGCGATGACTCGGGCAAGACGATCGAGCTCGCCTGGGCGGGTGTGACCGACACCGGTCGTCGCCGGGACGTCAATCAGGATGCGCTGCTGACGGCGTTCCCGCTCTTCGTCGTCGCCGACGGCATGGGCGGGCACCTGGGCGGCGAGATCGCGAGCTCGTCGACGGTCGAGCGGCTGCAGGGTGTCGTCGAAGCGGGGTCGGTGAACCCGAAGGCGATCGAGAAGGGTCTCGCGCGCGCCGTCAAGGACATCGCGTCGCATCCCGACGCGACCGACGACGGAACCGGCACGACCCTCACGGGCGTGTACCTCGACTTCTCGGAGAAGCCGCCGCATTGGGTGACGCTCAACATCGGCGACTCCCGCGTGTACCTGCTGCGCGACGGCACGCTGGCGCAGATCACGACCGACCACTCCGTCGTGCAGGAACTCGTCGCGGCGGGCCGGCTGAGCCCGGAAGAGGCGGAGAACCACCCGTACGGCAACGTCATCACGCGCGCCGTCGGGCCGAGCGACAGCGTCACGCCCGACTACGTGCGGCTGGACGTCTCCGACGGCGACCGGTTCGTCATCTGCTCCGACGGCCTCACGAAAGAGCTCACCGACTACGGCATCCGGCATTTCCTGGAGGAGAACGAAGACCCGGCGGATGCCGCGAGGTCGATGCTCGACGCCGCGCTCGAGAACGGCGGCCGCGACAACATCACGATCATCGTGCTCGACGTCGCGCTCTCCTCCACATCCGCCCGCTGACGCGGACTCTCCCCAGCCGCAGCGGCCGGGCGCTTCGACGCCGATCGTCGCGCGTTGACTGACGGGATGCCGCTTCCGCTCGCACCCGGTGCCGCCCCCTTCACCGCGGGCGACGTGTCGTTCGCCGATCTCGTCGACGAGCCGCTCGCACTCCCGCCCGAACGGACTCCGCACGGCCGCCCGCCGGTGCCGATCCTCGCGATGACGGTGCCGCTGGCCGGAGCCGTCGTGCTGTGGCTCGTGACGGGGTCGATGCTGTCGCTGTGGCTCGCGCTGCTCGGTCCGCTCATCGCGGGTGCGACGCTCCTCGACGGCCTGCGCGCGTCGCGGCGGGACGGTCGCAAGGCGGCGGTCGATGCGGATGCCGCGCACGATCGGGTCGGCTCCGCCATCGACGCCCGCCACGATCGCGAACGCGCGAGACGGCGTGCGCGGCATCCCGACGTGAACGGCTTCTTCGCCGGCGAGGCAGAGATCTGGCGCCCCTCACCCGGGCGCGCCGAGATGATCGTCGTGGGTTCGGGCTCGTCGCCCAGCGGGCTCCAGGTGACGGGCGGCGGCGCCGACGAGCGCAGCGTCGCGCTGCGTCGTCGCGCGCGCACCGTGCGCGATGTGCCCGTCTGCGTGCCCGCGGCCGGCGGCATCGCGGTGGTCGCGCGACCCGCGCTCGCGGTCGCGGTGTCGCGAGCGCTCGTGCTGCAGGCGTGCCTCGCGAGCCCGCCCGGCGAGCTGCGGATCGTCGGGACGCTGCATCCCGACGACGCGTGGGCGGAGCAGTTGCCGCATCGGCGCGCCGCGACGGGCACCGCCCTCGCGATCGTCGCAGCGGGGGACGCATGGCCACCCGAGGCCGAGGCGGCGATCGTGCGCGGCGATCCCGCGGCGCCGGCACCGACCGGCTGCGCCGCGGTCCTGACGGTCGCGTCGCCCGGCCGCGCGCGGCTCGACGCCGGTGGCGAGGTCGTCGACCTCGCGGTCGAGGGCGTCTCGCTTGCGCAGGCGCTCATCGCGGCGGAGCGGCTCGAGGAGCGGGCGTCGGGTCTTCCCGGCGCGCTCGCAGCGGCAGCGCCGCCGGTCGCGCTGACCGACCTCCTCTCCGATGCGCCGTCGACGGGGCTGGCGGCCGTGATCGGCCGCGAGAACGGCGCTCCGGCGATCGTGGATCTCGTCGCCGACGGTCCGCATGCCGTGGTCGCCGGGATGACCGGCACGGGAAAGAGCGAGCTGCTCATCACGTGGGTGCTCGCGCTGTGCGCGACGCGCTCGCCGCGGGAGGTGAGCTTCCTGCTCGCCGACTTCAAGGGAGGGACGGCCTTCGACGCGCTCGCCGACCTCCCGCATGTGACCGGCGTCATCACCGATCTCGACGGTGCGGGCGCGCGCCGGGCGCTGGAGAGCCTGCGCGCGGAGGTGCGGTGGCGCGAGGGCGAGCTCGCCCGCGCGGGTGCGCGCGACATCCTCGATCCCCGTGTGGAGCTGCCGAGGCTCGTCGTCGTGGTCGACGAGTTCGCGGCGCTGCTCGGAGATCACCCCGAGCTGCACGCCGTCTTCACCGACATCGCGGCGCGCGGCCGAGCCCTCGGGGTGCATCTCGTGCTCGGCACGCAGCGCGTGTCGGGCGTCGTGCGCGACGCGCTGCTGGCCAACTGCCCGCTGCGGGTGAGCCTTCGTGTCGCGGACGCCGCCGACAGTCGGGCCGTGATCGGCTCCGACGAGGCCGCGGGCCTCGCCGGAGGTGAAGCGGGTCGTGGCGTCGCGCTCGTGCGTCGCGCAGGGGATGCCGTGCCACGGCGGGTCCGGGTCGCGCTGTCCTCACCCGGCGACGTCCTGGCCGCGGCCGCGACGGCCGACGGGCATCTTCCTCGCCGGCCGTGGCTGCCCGACCTTCCGCGCCGGATCGACCTCGCCGAGCTGCCACCGGCCGAGGGCGGCGGGCTGATCCTCGGGCTCGCGGACGAGCCCGACCGGCAGCGCCAGGTGCCCGCCGCGATCATGGCGGACGATCGCGGTGTCCTCGTCGTGGGTGCCGCGGGCACGGGCAAGTCCACGGCGCTGCGCACGCTCGCGGCGCAGGCCGATCGCCGGATCGTCGTGCCCGCCGACGCCGAGGAGGCCTGGGACGCCGTCGCGCGCCTGTGCGATGCGCCGCCGCCCCGGGGCACGCTCGTCGTGCTCGACGACCTCGATGCGCTCGCCGCGCGCTTCCCGCACGACTACGCCGCCGAGCTGCACGACCGGCTCGAGCGGGTCGTGCGCACGGCCGGCGACCTGGGCGTCTTCGTGGCGGCGTCCGCGCAGCGCCTGACCGGGGCGGCGGGGCGGATCGGCGAGCTGCTGCCGCGCCGCGTCGTCCTCGGCGCGTCGACGCGCTCGGAGTATCTCGCGCTCGGCGGAGACGCGGCGCACTTCAGCCCGGATCAGCCGCCGGGTCGCGCGAGGCTGGGCGGACGAGCCGTGCAGATCGCGGTCGGTCCGCCACTGCCTGCGACTCCAGAGACCGCGCGGGCCGCGTGGTTCCCCGTCGACGGGGTCACCGGGTTCGCCGCGCGGAGGTCGCCTGCCGCGAGGGCCGCGCTCACGGCGTGGGAGGAGGCGGGAGCGCGGATCGCGCGGGTCGGCGACGAGGCGGTGCTCTCCGATCTCGGGGAAGGCCCGCCTGGCGGCGCCGACATCCGCGACCGGCTCGTGCTCGTCGGCGACGCGGAGGACTGGCAGCGCCAGTGGCAGACGCTCACGGCCGTCCGCAGCCGGCACGCGCTCGTCATCGACAGCTCCGTCGCGGCCGACTTCCGCGCGTTGAGCGCCGACCGCGCCCTGCCGCCGTACTGCGCACCCGGAAGATCGCGCGCGTGGCTGTGCCGCGATGCGCTTCCCGCGGCGCGGATCACGCTGCCCCCGCTCGACCCCGGCGGCGCGGCATGACGGATCGTCCGGGCGGGGGCCGCGCACGCGACACCTCGCACCGCGGTGATGACGGGCTCTTGACCGTTCACGAGAGGGACGCCTACGTTTCACCATGTGTCAACTACCCCGATAAACCTCGACCGACCCGACGGGAAGGGGCTCAAGGCGGGCGCGCTCGGACTGTTCGGCTCGACCGTCATCGGGCTCGCATCGACGGCACCCGTCTACTCCCTGGTCGCCACCCTCGGCTTCGTCGTGCTGGCGGTCGGCGCCCAGGCGCCCATCGCCTTCATCATCGCCTTCATCCCGATGCTCTTCATCGCGTTCGCCTATCGCGAGCTCAACAACGAAGTGCCCGACTGCGGCACGACCTTCACCTGGGGGACCAAGGCGTTCGGGCCCTGGGTCGGCTGGATGGGGGGCTGGGGCGTCGCCGTCGCAGGCATGGTCGTGCTGGCCAACCTCGCACAGATCGCGTCGATCTACTTCTGGAACCTCTTCGGCGTGGAGTTCGAGGCCAACAACGACTGGCGGGTCATCCTCGTCGGCGTGATCTTCATCGCCGCCATGACATGGGTGTCGTGGCGCGGCGTCGAGATCGGCGAGCGCATCCAGAACGTGCTGCTCGGCATCCAGTACCTCGCCCTCGCGATCTTCGTCGTCGCCGCACTGTGGCAGTTCTTCACGGGCTCGGCGCCCGACCCCACGCCGTTCGAGTGGTCGTGGTTCAACCCGTTCGGCTTCACGGACTCGAGCGGGTTCATCGAGGCGATCCTGCTCGCGCTGTTCATCTACTGGGGATGGGACACGTGCCTCGCGCTGAACGAGGAGACGAAGGATCCCAAGCGCATCCCGGGGCGTGCCGCGCTGCTGACGACCGTCATCCTGCTCATCACCTACGTCGGCGTCACCGTCGCCGCCATGATGTACGCCGGCCTCGGCGACACCGGCACGGGTCTGGGAAACGAGGCGAATGCCGACGACTTCTTCCTCGGCATCAAGGACGGCCTCCTCGGACCGCTCGGCTGGCTGCTCGTCGTCGCCGTGATGATCTCGGCGATCTCATCGACCCAGACCACGATCCTCCCCACCGCCCGCGGCACGCTCGCGATGGCGGCCTACAAGGCGCTGCCCAAGCGGTTCGCGCACGTGCACCCCGCTTACAAGACCCCGTCGTTCTCGACACTCGTCATGGGTGTCGTCGCGATCGTCTACTACGTCGGGTTCACGCTCATCAACGACAACATCCTGCAGGACTCGATCCTCTCGCTCGGGCTCGCGATCGCGTTCTACTACGCCATCACCGGGTACGCCTGCGTGTGGTACTACCGTCGCGAGCTGTTCACGTCGGCGAGGAGCTTCTTCTACAAGTTCTTCTTCCCCCTGCTCGGCGCCCTCATGCTCACCTACGCGTTCGTCCGGTCGGCGATCGACATGTTCGACCCCGACTACGGCTATTCGGTGCTCCTCGGCGTCGGCGGCTCGTTCGTCATGGGCATCGGCGCACTCGCTCTCGGCGTGCTTCTCATGCTCCTGTGGTTCTTCTTCCCGCGGGCCAAAGCGTTCTTCCGCGGTGAGAGCCTCAACGAGCAGACGCCCGTGCTCGTCCCGGAGGACCCAGCGGAGTTCAGCCGCTCGGTCGACGGCGGGCTCGCCTGAGCGGCGGCGGCCGCGACGGGCTCGCCTGAGCGGCGGCGGCCGGGACGGGCTCGCCTGAACCGCGCCGGCGCGCGAACGCGAGCGGCTCCCGCATCCCCGAAGGGAGGCGGGAGCCGCTGAGGTCGAACCGCGCGGGTCAGGCCAGCGCGTCGGCGAGGGGCGCGAGCTCGAGTCCGTGCGCCGTCGCGACGCCCGCGTTCACGATCGCTCCGCCGACCGTGTTGAGACCCGCCGCGAGCGCCGCGTCGGCGCGCAGCGCGTCCTTCCACCCCCGCCGCGCGATCTGCCGGATGTAGGGGAGCGTCGCGTTGGTGAGCGCCGACGTCGAGGTGTTGGGCACGGCTCCGGGCATGTTCGCGACGCAGTAGAAGATGCTGCCGTGCACGGGGAACGTCGGATCGGCGTGGGTCGTGGGGTGGGTGTCCTCGAAGCAGCCGCCCTGGTCGACCGCGATGTCCACGAGCACGCTGCCCGGGCGCATGCGACTCACCATGTCGTTCGTCACGAGCTTGGGCGCCTTCGCCCCGGGGATCAGCACCGATCCGATCACGAGATCGGATTCGACGACGGCGCGGTCGAGGTCGAGCGGATTGGATGCCGCGGTCTTGACGCGACCCTGGAAGTGGTCGTCGAGGTAGCGCAGCCGCTGCACGTTGGTGTCGAACACCGTCACGTCGGCGCCGAGGCCCACCGCGATGACCGCGGCGTTCGCGCCGGCGACGCCGCCGCCGATCACCGTCACGCGAGCGGATCGAGTGCCCGGCACGCCGGACATGAGCAGCCCGAGCCCGCCCGCCGATCGCATCAGCGTCGCGGCGCCGACCGTCGGCGCGAGCCGGCCCGCGACCTCGCTCATGGGCGCCAGGAGCGGCAGCCCGCCTCCGGCAAGCTGCACCGTCTCGTACGCGATGGCGGTCACGCCATCGGCGACGAGCCGGTCCGTGAGCGGCCGGTCGGCGGCGAGGTGCAGATACGTGAAGAGCACGAGATCGTCGCGGAAGTAGCCGTACTCGCTCGAGATCGGCTCCTTCACCTTGAGGAGCAGTTCCGCGCGGGCCCAGACCTCGGCAGCATCGTCGAGGAGCGTCGCACCGGCGTCCTCGTACTCGGCGTCCGGCATCGACGACCCGGCTCCGGCGCCGCGCTGCACGAACACCTCGTGTCCGGCGGCGGCGAGGTCGTGGACGCCCGACGGCGTCAGCGCGACGCGGTACTCGTTGTTCTTGACCTCGGTGGGTACGCAGATCCTCATCGATCGCTCCTTTCGGCTCCTTGTGGGAGCAGTGCTAGAAGGCGGGGCGGATCGCCCCGACATCGCGGCCGCCGCCGGAGACCGACAGCGGAAGCCTCGTCATGGTGTCGGACACGTCGGCCGACGAGAGCGCCCCCGCGCGCTCGAGCAGCCGCAGCGCGACGGCAGTGGCGGCGCGGCCGCTGCCGTCGAGCATCTTCAGCGCGACGGTCGTGCCGTTCGGAGCCACCATCACGAGCACACCCTCGGCGCCGGTCTTCGCGAACACGCCGAGGCGCTCCGTGACGACCGTGTCGGGACGTCCCGGACCCTCGATCGTCCATGGGTGCTCGCGCACGGCGCGCACGAGCGTGCCGGCGGAGCGGTGCAGCGCGAAGGGGGAGGTCAGCGAGGCCGTGCCGATGCGATGGATGGCCTTCGCGAGACCCGAAAGGCTCATGGCGTAGACGGGGGCGCCGCATCCGTCGATCGCCGTCGCCGACGCCTTCTCGCCGATGAGTCGCTCGACGACGTCGCGGATGTGCACCTGGAGGGGATGCTCGGGGTCGAGGTAGCCGCGATGATCCCAGCCGGCGACCGAGCAGGTCAGCAGCATCGCGGCGTGCTTTCCCGAGCAGTTCATGCGGATGCGGGCGGGCTCGTAGTGGTCGCGCACCATCTCGTCGCGGGCGCTCTGATCGGTCGGCCACGCCGGCGGGCACGCGAGATCCTCTTCGCCGAGCCGGGCGGCGTCGAGGATGTCCCGGACGACTGAGACATGGCGATCGGTGCCCGTGTGGCTCGCGGTCGCGAGCCCGAGTCGCTCGTCCTCGAGCGGAGCGCCCGCCGTGAGGCACGCGAGCGCCTGGACCGGCTTGAGGCTCGACCGGGGAAGGATCGGCGCGGTCACATCGCCGAGTCGCTCGACGACCACGCCGTCGGGCGAGAGCACGATCGCCGACCCGGAGTGCCGCGACTCGACGAAGCCGCTGCGTTCCACGACGGCGAGCTCGACGGCTGCGGCTGCGGCGAAGGTCTGCGGCACCCCGCCAGCCTACCGTCGGGCGGCGGTCGTTCTCCGTGACAGACTGTCCGCATGTTCGGCGAGCACCGGTACCATCTGCACACCACCTGGACCGGCAACCGAGGGTCGGGTACGAGCGGCTACCGCGACTACGACCGGTCCGCGACGATCGAGATCCCGGGCAAGCCCGCGATGCACGCCTCGAGCGACAAGCCGTTCCGCGGCGACCCGTCGAAGTGGAACCCCGAGGACATGCTCGTCGCGGCCCTCAGCGAGTGCCACTTGCTCTCCTACCTGCACGCTTGCGTGCAGGCCGGGGTCGTCGTCGTCGGCTACCGCGACGAGGCATCCGGTCTGATGGTCGAAGACGGCCGCGGCGGGGGGCGATTCACTCAGGTGGTGCTGCGTCCGCACGTCACGATCGCCGATGAGTCGATGAGGGATGCCGCGACCGCCGCTCATGTGCAGGCGCACGCCTGGTGCTTCATCGCCAACTCGGTGAACTTCCCCGTGCTGCACGAGCCGACCATCACGGTCGCCCGCACGCCGGGGGCGTGATCATCGGCGCTCGTGCGGGAGCACCTGCTTGATGCGGTCGATGCCGTGCGCGGGCGCCTCGTTGTAGGCGTTCGCGAGCTCCTGCTCCGACAGGGCGTGGATCGCCGCCATGATCTCGTCGGTCGCGAGACGGCGCGCCTTGCCCGAGTCGGCGGTGCCGTGATGCGAGAGGTCGAGCGGCTCGCCGAAGCGCACCGTGACCTTCTCCTTCAGCGAGGGCATCTTCGCTCCGACCGGCATGACGCGGTCGGTGCCGATGAGCCCCACCGGAACGACGGGGGCACCCGTCTGGAGCGCGAGGAAGGCGACTCCGGTACGGCCCTTGTAGAGCCGTCCGTCCAGAGAGCGCGTGCCCTCGGGGTAGAGGGCGACGGCGCGTCCCTCGTCGAGGAGCTGGCGCTGCTGGTCGAGCGCATCCAGGGCGGCCTGGCCCGCGCCGCGCTTGACGGGGATCGCGCCGATCGCCGTGAAGAACTCGCGCGAGAGCCAGCCGGAGAAGCCCTTGCCGTCGAAGTAGGCCGCCTTCGCCAGGAAGTGGACGGGTCGCGGCGCCACGACGGGGATCGCGATCGAATCGATGAACGAGAGATGGTTGCTCGCGAAGATGACGGCGCCCGATCTCGGCACGTTGGCCTTGCCCTCGATGTGCGGACGGTAGATGAGCCGGCCGAGCGGTGACAGGATCATCCGGCCTACGGCGTAGGTCAAGCCGATGCCGGTCGGCGACGGAGCCTCGTCGGTCGAGGGGATGTCGGAGGTCTCCGCAGAAGTCACCCGTAGAGGGTACTCCCCGGTCTATTCCCCCGATGGCATGGCCGTTTCCCAGCGCGGACCTAGGAAAGTCAGGGCAAGATGGAGAGTCCCCTTCTCTACACAGAGGTCTTTCCGTGCGCACACGCCCGCTCGCTCTCCTGTCCGTCGCCGCACTCTCGGCGCTGATCCTGGCCGGCTGCTCGGCCTCTCCGTCGGAATCCGAGGCGTCGCCCTCGGCCAGCGCGTCCGCCGATCTGTGCAGCGCCCAGGTCGCTTCTGGTGCCGCGTCCGAGGCCGTCACCGTGACGGGAGACCCGGGAACCGAGTCGACTGCCAGCTTCACATTCCCCCTCACGGTGGAAGACCTGCAGTCGACGCAGATCGCCGAGGGCTCGGGCGACCCGCTCCAGGCCGGTGACATCGTGCAGTTCGCGCTGTCGGCGTACAACGCCGAGACCGGGGAGAAGCTCGGCGCGCAGGGCTACAACAACGACCTCCTCCCGCAGCAGATCTCGCCGGACAGCGCGCTCGGCCAGGTCGTCGGCTGCGCCAAGCCCGGCTCGCGCTACGCCGTGACCTTCCCGGCGTCCGAAGACCAGGGCACGCCCGCGCAGGTGTACGTCATCGACGTGTTCGGCACCGTCCCGTCGGCCGCGTGGGGCGACCCGCAGGCGCCCGTCGACGGCATGCCCACGGTGGAGACCGCCAAGGACGGCTCCCCGACCGTGACACTGCCCGACGGCGACATGCCCACCGAGTTCAAGAAGGCGACGCTCAAGAAGGGCGACGGCGCGGTCGTCGAGGCCGGCGACTCGGTGCTCGTGCAGTACCACGGCGTCTCGTGGAACTCGGGCGACGTGTTCGACCAGTCGTGGGGCAAGCAGCCCTTCACCTTCACGGTCGGAAGCGGCGTCGTGCAGGGCTTCTCCGACGCCGTGACGGGTGAGACGGTCGGCTCGCAGGTCATCGCGGTCCTGCCCCCCTCCGCCGCCTACGGCGAGGGCGAGATCAACGAGTCCGACCTGACGGGCCAGACGCTCGTGTTCGTCGTCGACATCCTCGCGGCCGCCAAGCCCGCGGCGCAGTAACACCTTCTCGCACGGGAGCCCGTCACCTCACGGTGGCGGGCTCCCGGCGTCTAGGCTGACGGGGTGCGGCGCGTCCTCATCCTCGGCTCCACCGGATCGATCGGCACCCAGGCTCTCGATGTGATCCGGGCCAACCCCGGGCGCTTCGAGGTCGTGGGCCTCGCGGCCGGCTCCAATCGTGACCTTCTCGCGGCGCAGGCCGACGAGTTCGACGTCGACGACACGGCGATCGGCGCCGCCGAGGCGGAGCAGCTCGTCCGCGACGTCGAGACCGACGTGGTCCTGAACGGCATCACGGGCTCGGTCGGCCTCGGCCCGACCCTCGCGGCGCTCGAGTGCGGGCGCACGCTCGCGCTCGCCAACAAGGAGTCGCTCATCGTCGGCGGCCACCTCGTGACCGACCGGGCGCAGCCGGGCCAGATCGTGCCCGTCGACTCCGAGCACTCCGCCATCGCGCAGGCGCTGCGGGCGGGGGCGCCGGAAGAGGTGCGCAGGCTCGTGCTGACGGCATCCGGCGGTCCGTTCCGCGGCCGGACGCGCGAGTCGCTCGTCGACGTCACGCCCGCCGAGGCCTTGGCCCACCCGACCTGGGACATGGGCCGCGTCGTCACGACCAACTCGGCGACGCTCGTGAACAAGGGCCTCGAGGTCATCGAGGCGCATCTGCTGTTCGACGTGCCGTTCGACCACATCGACGTCGTCGTGCACCCGCAGTCGATCGTCCACTCGATGGTCGAGTTCAGCGACGGCTCGACGATCGCGCAGGCCTCGCCGCCCGACATGCGGCTGCCGATCTCGCTCGGACTGGACTGGCCTCGCCGCGTCGCGGGCGTCGGACGTCCGCTGGACTGGTCGACTGCGACATCCTGGACCTTCGAGCCCCTCGATGAGCGCGCGTTCCCGTCGGTCCGGCTCGCGAAGCAGGTCGGAGTCGCCGGCGGCACGTTCCCGGCGGTCTTCAACGCGGCCAACGAGCAGGCGGTCGACGCCTTCCACGAGGGGGCGCTCTCGTTCCCCGGCATCGTGGAGACGATCGAGCGCGTCGTCGACGCGCACGAGGCCCCCGCCCAGCTCACGCGCGAGTCGCTCGCCGCGGCGGAGTCGTGGGCGAGGGATGCCGCAGACCGGGCGATCGCCGCTCGCCAGTAGGCAGGGGCCGCTCGTCAGCAGGTCGTGAGGCCCCGCGCGCGGAACACCTCGCGCACCTGCTCGGTCAGCTCGGGCGCGGGAGGCTGCGTGTCGCCGAGCTCGTAGGGGCGCCCGATCGCCTCCCACTTCGCGCGGCCCATCTGATGGAACGGCAGCACTTCGACACGCGCCACGGCCCCGGGCCGGATGCGCTCCAGCGAGGCGGCGTAGTCGGCGACGATCTCGACGTTGTGCGGATCGTCGGTCAGCCCGGGCACGAGCACGAACCGGATCCACAGCTCCGGGCCGCTCGCGCGGCGGGCGATGCGCTCACCGAACTCGAGCGTCGGCTCGAGGTCGCGGCCCGTGACGTGCCGATACGTGTCGGGGTCGCCCGACTTCACATCGAGCAGCACGAGGTCGGTGTCGTCGAGCATCGCGTCGGTCGCGTGGGCGCCGAGGTAGCCCGACGTGTCGAGGGCCGTGTGCACACCCAGCTCCTTCGCGCCGCGGAGGAGTCGCGCCGCGAAGCCGGGCTGCATGAGCACCTCGCCACCCGACAGCGTGATGCCGCCGCTCGTCGCGCGGAAGATCGGGGCGTAGCGCGCGATGCGCGCGAGCACCTCCTCGGCGAGGACGGGATGCCCGTCGCGCATCGCGAGCGTGTCGGGGTTGTGGCAGTAGAGGCACCGCAGCGGGCAGCCGGCGAGGAACACGGTCATGCGGGTTCCGGGTCCGTCGACCGCCGTCACGAGTTCCCACGAGTGCAGCGAGCCCAACCGTCCCTCGCGCATCGCTGCGAGTCGCTCGGCGCGTGGCACGTCGGCGATCTCGAGCCCGTCGAGACCCGCATCCGCCCGGCGCCGGTCGATCTGCAGCGGCGCGTCGAGCCGCACTGCGGCATGCGGGAGCGGCGACGGCGCCAGGGGGAGCGCCATGGTCGTCACACCGCCTCGTGGAACGTGCGGGAGAGCACGTCGAGCTGCTGCTCGCGGGTCAGGCGCACGAAGTTGACGGCGTACCCCGAGACGCGGATCGTCAGCTGCGGGTAGTCCTCCGGGTGCTCCATGGCGTCCACCAGCGTCTCCCGGTTCAACACGTTGACGTTCATGTGGTACCCCCTCGACCCGATGTAGGCGTCGAGCAGACCCGTCAGGTTGGCGACCCGCTCGTCCGGCGTGCGTCCGAGACCGGCGGGCACGACGGTGTTGGTGAGCGAGATGCCGTCCTGCGCCTGGTCGTACGGCAGCTTCGCGACGGAGAGCGCGGATGCCAGCATCCCGTGCGTGTCGCGTCCGTTCATGGGGTTCGCGCCCGGCGCGAACGGCTCGCCTGCGCGACGGCCGTCGGGTGTGGAGCCCGTCGCCTTGCCGTACACGACGTTCGAGGTGATCGTCAGGACCGACTGGGTGGCGACGGCGTCGCGGTACATGGGGTGCGTGCGCACCTTGGCCATGAAGCGCTCGACGAGGTCCACGGCGATCGCGTCGGCACGGTCGTCGTCGTTGCCGTAAACGGGGAACGCGCCCTCCGTCGTGTAGTCGACGACGATGCCGCGCTCGTCGCGCACCGGGGTGACTGTCGCGTACTTGATCGCCGACAGCGAGTCGGTCGCGACGGAGAGCCCGGCGATGCCGCACGCCATCGTGCGCAGCACGTCCTTGTCGTGGAGCGCCATCTCGATGCGCTCGTACGCGTACTTGTCGTGCGACCAGTGGATGCAGTTGAGCGCCTCGACGTATGTCGCCGCGAGCCAGTCCATCGTGCGGTCGAAGCGCGCCATGACGTCGTCGAACTCGAGCGGACCGTCGCCGACGGGCGGCTCGGCGGGGGAGACCAGCTTGCCCGTCACCTCGTCGCGACCGCCGTTGATCGCGTAGAGGAGCGTCTTGGCGAGGTTGACGCGTGCGCCGAAGAACTGCATCTGTTTGCCGACGCGCATGGGCGAGACGCAGCAGGCGATCGCCGCATCGTCGCCCCACGCGGCGCGGATCAGCTCGTCGGACTCGTACTGCACGGCCGACGTGTCGATGGAGACCCGCGCGCAGTAGTCCTTGAACCCCTTAGGCAGAGACGGGCTCCACAAGACCGTCATGTTCGGCTCGGGCGCGGGGCCCAGGTTGTAGAGCGTCTGCAGGTAGCGGAACGAGTTCTTCGTGACGAGCGGTCGGCCGTCCTCGCCCATGCCGCCGATCGTCTCGGTCACCCACGTCGGATCGCCGGAGAACAGGGCGTCGTACTCGGGCGTGCGGAGGAACCGGACGATGCGCAGCTTGATGACGAAGTCGTCGATGATCTCCTGTGCCTCGGCCTCGGTCAGCGTGCCGGCGGCGAGGTCGCGCTCGATGAAAATGTCGAGGAAGGTCGACGTGCGGCCGAGCGACATCGCGGCGCCGTTCTGCTCCTTCACGGCCGCGAGGTAGGCGAAGTAAAGCCATTGCACGGCCTCGCGGGCGGTGTGAGCCGGCCGCGAGATGTCGAACCCGTACGAGGCGGCCATCTCCTTGAGCTCGGCGAGAGCACGCAGCTGCTCGGCGTGCTCCTCGCGCTGCCGCACGACCTCCTCGCCGAACGGAGCCGTGTCGAGGGTGAGCTTGTCGAGCTTCTTCGCGTCGATGAGGGCGTCGACGCCGTAGAGCGCGACCCGGCGGTAATCGCCGATGATGCGGCCGCGGCCATAGGCGTCGGGCAGGCCCGTGATGACGTGCGAGCTGCGGGCCTTGCGCACGGACGGCGGATAGACGTCGAAGACGCCCTCGTTGTGGGTCTTGCGGTACGTGTAGATGCGGCGCACCTCTTCGTCGACCTCGTAGCCGTATGTGTCGAGGGCGCCTTCGACCATGCGCCAGCCGCCGTTCGGCATGATCGCGCGCTTGAGCGGAGCATCGGTCTGCAGACCCACGATGAGCTCGTCTTCGATGCAGATGTAGCCGGGGGTGTGGGCCGTGATGCCGGCGGGCGTGTGCGGGTCGACGTCGTAGACGCCGCGCTCGCGCTCGGAGGGGAACATCGCGGTCAGGATGCCCCATAGCCGCGTCGTGCGCGGAGTCGGACCCGCGAGGAAGGCGCCGTCTCCCGTGTAGGGCGCGTAGTTGCGCTGGATGAAGTCCCGGACGTCGACGGCGTCCTGCCAGGGACCCGGGGCGAATCCGTCCCACTCGACCGGGGGCGTATCCGAGCGCTCCCTTGAGTCCTGTGCAGCAGCCGTGCGGAGAGCGCCCATGATCCGTTCCTTCCTCAGAGAAGACAGTGCGCGCCGGGCGAGCCCCTCACTGAGGGGGCAATGTCCGGCGCGCTGAGATCACGCTATCCCTGTGGTCAGACCACAGACGAAAGCTGCACGGGATGCACAAAGCCCGTCCCTGCGAGAGGGGCGGGCTTTGTGGTCAGACCACAGGTTCGGCTCAGTCGACGGGCCGCGTCGGGTCGGAGAGCGGCGTCTCGTCGGCGGGATACGGCACCGGCCAGTGAGGCTCCGGCACGGGCCAGCCCTCCGCCGCGAGGGCACGACGGGCGAGTTCTCGGGCCGAGTACGGGGTGCGCATGCCGCGGATGTCGCGATAGTCCTGGTGCCCGGGCCCGGCCCACAGGATCGCGTCTCCGTCGCCGACGAGGCGGACGGCCTCGATGATGGCGCGCTCGGGGGGCGAGAACTCGAGGATCTCGGCATCGGGCTGTGCGCGCCGCGCGCCTTCGAGGAGGGTCGCCCGGATCGAGTCGGGGTCTTCGAAGCGCGGGTGGTGGTCGGTGACGACCAGGATGTCGCTCCCCTCGACCGCGGTTCGCCCCATGTCGTGCCGCTTGGTCGCGTCGCGGTCGCCGTCGGCGCCGAAGAGCATGAGCACCTTGCCGGGCGTCACGCGCCGCACGGCGGCGAGTGTCTTCTCGAATGCGTCGGGGGAATGGCCGAAGTCGACGTAGACGGCGGGTCCGCGCTCGCCGGAGACGAGCTGCGTCCGGCCCGGAAGGTAGGCCTCGATGCGGCCCTCGTCGAGCGCATCGACGAGGGCGCCCCACTCGTAGCCGCCCTCGAGGATCATGACGATCGCGAGGCCCGCGTTGGCGGCCATATGCCGGCCGATGACGGGGACGACCGTCGTGAGCGACCGACCGTCCTTGGCCGCGAGGCGGAAGCGCGTGCCCTGGGGGCGCTCGTCGAGGATCTCGACGGTCCAGTCGGCGTCGGCCGCGGCATCCCGATCCGCCGCGATGGCGGGCGTGCCGACGGTGACGTACGGCACCTCGCAGCGCTCGACGACCTCGAAGCCCGGCGTCGAGTCGAGCGAGATGACGGCGCGACGGGCGCGATCGGGGCGGAACAGCGGCAGCTTCGCCTCGAAGTACTCGCGCATGTCGGCGTAGTCGTCGAGGTGGTCGTGGCTGAGGTTCGTGAAGCCCGCGACGTCGAACAGCAGGCCGTCGACGCGGTGCCGGCTGAGCGCCTGCGCGCTGACCTCGACGGCGACAGCCTCGACACCGCGCTCGCGCATGAGCGCGAGGAGGGCGTGGAACTCGGATGCCTCGGGCGTCGTCAGCCGCGAGACGATGACCTCGCCCGCGATGTGCCGCTCCGCCGTCGACGAGAGGCCCGTCACGACACCGAGCTGGCCGAGGATGCCCTCGAGGAGGTGCGAGACGCTCGTCTTGCCGTTCGTGCCGGTGGTGCCGAACAGCAGTGGCAGCGCGTCGTCGGGGCCCGTGCCGTACACCCACGCCGAGAGGTCGCCGAGCAGGGCGCGGGGATCGTCGACGACGAGCACAGGCAGCCCCGAGCCCTCGGCGATGTCGGCCCCGGCGGCATCCGTCACGATCGCGACGGCGCCCTTCTCGGCGGCGACGCGGGAGAACTCGGCGCCGTGCCGATTGATGCCGCGGATCGCGACGAAGGCCTCGCCGGGGCGGAGGTCGGCGGTCGCCAGCGTGACGCCGCTCACGGCGACGCCGGCGACGTCGCCGCGCACCTCGGTTGCGAAGCGATCGGCGAGCGCCGCAAGCGGACGGGCGGGCGGGTTCTCGGGGCGGAGAACAGGGGGCAGGTTCGAAGGCGCGTCAGTCGACATGTCGCCTCCATCCTCTCATCGAGGCGCCGCCCGGTCCCGCCGATATGGAGGGGGCGGGCTCGCGCCCGCCCCCTCGGGTCTCACGCCCTCCGGCGGCCGCGCACGAGCACGACGACCAGCGCGCCGACGGCGACGGCGAGCGCGCCGCCGGCGATCAGCCTCGCGACGGGGTCGCCGGCTGCCTCGGTCGACTCGTGTGAGGAAGCGCCGTCTGCGGCGGCGTGGTCTGTCGTGGCGGCGTGCCCGTCGTCGTCGGTCGCGACGGCGTCGCCGACGGCGACCGTGGGCGCGGGAGCGTCGAGCGACTCGGGATCCTCGCCGGCCGCGGCGATCTGCGTCCACGCCGTCGACCCGTCGACGCACTCCTGCGTCACGGGGAAGGCGGCCGTCGAGTTCGCGGCATCCTTCGAGAAGGCCACGACGAGCGCGACGGATGCCTGCAGCCCCGACTCGACGGGAGCGTCGCTCGTGAAGGTGACCCTTGTCGGCTGCTCGTCGGCACCGAGCTCGCGCTGGATGGTCCAGCCGCCCTGCACGACGGGAGTCGTCGTGGCGACGCCGTCGGGGATGTCGATCACGAGCGCCGTCGTGGGCGAGCCGTCGCAGCCGTGCGAGAACGAGAACGTGAGGGTCTGGCTCGCGCCGGCGGGTGCCGTTGCGGGGTCGACGTGG
This sequence comes from Microbacterium alkaliflavum, assembly GCF_044325405.1. NCBI lineage: Bacteria > Bacillati > Actinomycetota > Actinomycetes > Micrococcales > Microbacteriaceae > Microbacterium > Microbacterium alkaliflavum. Next base: position 452,081 of record NZ_JBIQWL010000003.1, read on the forward strand.
ACGTGGGCCGAGGCGGCCAGCGGGGCCGCGAGGGCGAGGGCCGCGCCGGCGGCGACCCCCACGAAGGCGAGCGCGGTGCGGCGGCGAGGCGTGCGCGCGGCGTGGCGAGGGGTGCGGGAGATGGTCATGCGGATGCGTCTTTCTGCGTCGGTGCGCGCGGCGGCATCGGCCGGTCGCGGCGCGAAGAAGGGCGACGCGGCGCAGCGCGCGCGGCGTCGGAGTCTCGGGATGCGGCGGCTCAGGCCGTCGCGAGACGCGGGGCCGGCGGGCCCCTGCGCGAGATCTCCGACGTGAGGAAGACGCGCACGACCGGCTCGGCGACGGTGACGGGCGCGAGTGAGCGCGGGAAGTGGGCGTGCGGGGCTTCGACCGGGTGGCGGACGAGCCGCAGGATGCCGCGGGCGAGGGCGCGAAGCATCCGCTCGCCGCGGTAGAGGGCGACGATCGTGATCGCGGTCGCGACGGCGTGCCCGACGATCATGAGCGGATCGGGAGGCCACGCGGCGACGTGTGCCGGTGCCAGGTCGATGAGCTCGGCGTGGTGGAGGTGGCCGATCGACCTGCCCGTCGCGCCGTCGGCGACGGCGAACGAGAGATGGAAGAGCACCTGGCTCGCGATCACCGTCAGCGCGAGACGCCACAGCGCCAGTCGGCGGCCCGCGAGCGCGACGGCGACGGGCGCCGCGAGCAGCACGACGGCCGCGACGAGGAGCGGTGGAGGTGCGCCGCCGCCGGCGAGCGTGTGTGCCGTGGCGGCGACGAGCGAGGCGACGGATGCCGCCGCGACGCCGCGCACGGCCCGTGCCGCACGAGGGGCCCGCCGGTCCACGCGAGGAGGCGTGGCGTCGCGGCGGGTGGGCATGGTTCCCTCATCCTCTCACCGCACCCGGCGGCTTGACGGCGAACTCAAAGGGTTGCGCGAGTACCGTTGCCCCTGTGACCGCCATCGCCTTCGTCATCGGCGTCGTCGTGCTCGTCGTCGGGCTCGCCGTGTCGATCGCGCTGCACGAATTGGGGCATCTGCTGCCCGCCAAGCGATTCGGCGTGCGCGTCGGCCAGTACATGATCGGCTTCGGTCCGACGATCTGGTCGCGGCGCAAGGGCGAGACCGAGTACGGCTTCAAGGCGATCCCGCTCGGCGGCTACATCTCGATGGCGGGCATGTATCCGCCGTCGCCGCGCGAGACCGCGGGCAAGCCGGGGCGCGCGGGCGGCGGCTTCTTCGCGACGATGGTGCAGGACGCCCGCTCGGCGAACGACGAGACGCTGCACGGCCGCGACGACGATCGCGTCTTCTACAAGCTGCCGGTGTGGAAGCGCGTCGTCGTCATGCTCGGCGGCCCCGTCATGAACCTCCTTCTCGCGGTCGTGCTCTTCACCATCATCTTCAGCGGCATCGGCGTGCAGACCGCGACCACGACGGTCGCGGGGCTGTCGGAGTGCGTGCCGGCCTCGGTCTCGGCCGAGTGCACGGCCGCCGACCCGCCGGCGCCGGCCCAAGCCGCCGGCATCGAGCCCGGCGATGTCATCGTGTCGGTCGACGGCACCGCCGTCTCGACGTTCGCCGAGGCATCCGCCATCATCCGCCAGTCTCCCGGGCAGTCGATCCCGATCGTGGTCGAGCGAGGCGGCGAGCAGCAGACGCTGACCGTCACGCCCGCGACGATCCAGTCGCCCGCGACCGACTCGACGGCCGCGACGGAGGTCGGGTTCGTCGGCATCCGGCCGGATGTCCAGTACGTGCGTCAGCCGATCTGGACCGGAGTGCAGACCGCCGCAGAGAACGTCGGCCAGGTCGCGTCGATCATCTGGCAGCTGCCGGTGAAGGTCTATCAGACCGCCGCCGACCTCGTGACGGGGCAGGAGCGCGACCCCAATGGGCCGCTCAGCGTCGTCGGCGCGGGCATCCTCGCGGGCGAGGTCGCCGCCGTCGACGCTCCCATCGTCAACCGGGTCTCGGCGATGCTGGGCCTGCTCGCGTCGCTCAACATCGCGCTGTTCGTCTTCAACCTCATCCCGCTGCTTCCCCTCGACGGCGGACACGTCGTCGTCGCGCTGTGGGACGGCCTCAAGCGCGCGTGGGCGAAGCTCTTCAAGCGACCCGCGCCCAAGCCCGTCGACGCGACGAAGCTCGTGCCGGTCACCTTCGTCGTCGTCATCGGCCTGATCGTGATGGGCGCCGTGCTGATCCTCGCCGACATCTTCAACCCGGTGTCGATCATCCAATAGGACGAATTCCCGGTCGGGTGTCGAAATCGGGGTTGTCCGTTCGCTGTCGAGGTGAAACGGTTCCCCTGAGGAAAGGACCACGACCGTGAAGTACGTCATCATGTTCACCTCGACGCCCGAGCTCGACGCGGCGGTTCCGCCCGAGCGCGCGCAGGAGGTCTACACGCGCGTGTACGAATGGTTCGGCGAGCACGACGCGAAGATCTCCGACGGCGGCGCCGAACTCCAGCCCGTCGACACCGCGACGACCGTCACGCATGGAGCGGGCGGCCCGGTCGTCGCCGACGGTCCGTTCTCCGAGGCCAAGGAGGTCGTCGGCGGCTTCAGCGTGCTCGACGTCGCCGACCTCGACGAGGCCATCGCCATCGTGCGCACGTGGCCGATGCTCGATCTGCCGGGCAACTCGGTCGAGATCCGGCCGATGGTCACCGACTACAGCCAGTTCGAACAGTGATTCGGGATGCCGCGTCCCCGGGCGATCCCGCCGGCGGGGGCGCGGCATCCTCCGACTCCGCGCTCGCGCGCGTCGTGCGCGAGGAGTCGGGTCGCATCGTCGCGTCGCTCACCGTGGCGCTCGGCAATCTCGACCTCGCCGAGGAGTCCGTCGCCGAGGCGATCGAGGAGGCGCTGCGGGAGTGGCGGGGGAGAGGCATCCCGCCCAATCCGGGTGCATGGCTCACGCAGGCCGCGCGGCACAACGCGCTCGATCGCCTGCGGCGTGAGAAGCGGTACCGCGCCAAGCTCGCGCTGCTTGCCGACGCGCCGGTCTCGGCCGAGCTGGCGGATGCCGACGAGCGGCTTCCGCTGCTGTTCGGGTGCTGTCACCCCGCGCTGTCGCCCGACGCGCAGCTCGCGCTGACGCTGCGCGCGGTCTGCGGCCTCACGACGGCGCAGATCGCGCGTGCGACGCTGTCGGAGCCGGCGACGGTCGGGCAGCGCATCGTGCGGGCGAAGCGCAAGATCGGGGCGGCGGGCATCCCGATCCGCATCCCCGAGGAAGCCGACCGCGCGGAGCGCCTCGACATCGTGCTGACCGTCGTGTCGGTGATGTACACGGAGGCGCATCTCGTCGCGGGCGGCGATGCGTCGGCCGATCGCGACCTCGCCGAAGACGCGCTGTGGCTCGCGGGCGTGGTTGCCGACGCCCTGCCGCGCGAGGCGGAGGCGCACGGACTGCGCGCGCTGCTCCTGTTCCATCGCGCGCGGGAGAACGCGCGTGCCGTCGACGGCGAGCTCGTGCTGCTGGGCGATCAGGACCGGCGCAAGTGGGACGGGATGCTGCTCGCCGACGCGCATCGCACGCTGGAGCGCGCCGCGAGGCTGCGCCGCCCCGGGCGCTGGCAGCTGCACGCCGCGATCGCCGCGTGCCACTCGGATGCCGCGTCGCCGGCCGACACCGACTGGCTCCAGGTGTTGACGCTGTACGACATGCTGCTCGCCTACGACCGGTCTCCGCTCGTGCGGCTCAATCGCGCCGTCGCGCTCGCCGAGGTGGAGGGGCCGTCACCGGCGCTCGCCGAGGTCGAGGCGCTGGACCTGCGCGGCTACTACCTGTGGCACGCGGTGCGCGCCCACCTGCTGCGGCGCCTGGGCCGCGACGCCGAGGCGACCGAGGCCGACCTGCGGGCACTCGAGCTCACGGCCAACGAGGCCGAGCGTCGCCTCATCTCGGCGCGGCTGGCCCGCTGATCGCGACGTCCTGGTCGGCGCGCTGGCGTCGACTCGGTGCGGTGTGCACTCCGCGGGGTTTGGGGCGCATTCCGGTCCCGACACGCCGAGCGCCCCCGCGTGTCGGCGACGCGTGACGCCCCAAACCCAGCTCGCGGGTGCGCCGGGGCACGACGCTTCGACGGGCGCACGTTCGACGGGCGCAGCGACCGGGGTGGACGGTCCCGGGCTACCGGGCCGGGGCCGGCGTCAGGGCGTGCGAGACGAGCCGCTCGAGGGTCGTCATGCCGTCGCGCGACAGGATCGACTCGAGGTGTCCCTGCACCGACGCGAACCCGGGGCCGCGGAGCGCGTAGACGTCTCCCGTCGCGGGCTCGGCGGCGACGTCGACCTCGCCGAGCCGGGTCGTGCCCGGGGCGACGCGCGCCGTGAACGTGTTGTAGAAGCCGATCGATGCCGGCATCCCGAACAGGTCGACGGTCTTCTGCATGCCCTGATGCGGCCGCGCGAGGGGCGCGAGGTCGATCCCGAGCGAGTCGGAGAGGATCTGGTGGCTGAGGCACACCGTCAGCAGGGGCCGGCCCGACGCGCGGCGCCGCGCCACGATCTCGCGCATGCGCGAGATGCGCGCGCTCGAGGTGTCGCGGGGGTCGCCGGGACCGGGGCCGCACACGACGAGCTCGGCCTCGTCGACCTGCTCGTCGGACACCTGGCTCCACGGCACGATCCGCACATCGAGGCCGAGGTGGCGCAGCTGATGCGCGAGCATCGTCGTGAAGCGGTCCTCCACGTCGACCACGAGGGCCGAGCGCCCGGCGAACGGGCCCGTGCCCGCGGCATCCTGCGGGTTCAGCCAGAACGCGGCGAGGCGCGCGTTGCGCGACTCGAGCAGCGCCGCGATCTCGGGGTCGTCAGCCAGGCGGGCAGGCTCGGCCGTCGGCTCGTCCTCGTCGATCGCGGACGGGACAGGCGTGTCGCGGGGGATCGCGCCGATCGCACCGAGCACTCCCGCGGCCTTGCCGTGCGTCTCGCTGACCTCGCCGTACGGGTCGGAGTGGCGCACGAGGGTCGCTCCGACGGGCACGCGCAGCCGTCCGTCGACCAGGTAGGCCGTGCGGATGAGGATCGGCGCGTCGAGGTCGTGCGTCGGCTCGTCCTCGAAGGCGGAGTCGGCCCGCGGGGTGAACAGCGCCGCGACGCCCGAATAGTACCCGCGCGGCGTGCCCTCATGCCTCGTGATGACCGTGCACGCGTTCTGCATCGGCGAGCCGGTCACGGTGGGCGCGAACATCGTCTCGCGCAGGATGTCGCGCGGATCGAGCTTGCTGCGACCCCGCAGCACGTACTCGGTGTGCGTCAGGCGCGACATCTCCTTGAGGTGCGGCCCCGTGATGCGCCCGCCGTCGGAGCAGACGGCGCTCATCATCTTGAGCTCCTCGTCGACGACCATGAAGAGTTCCTCGGTCTCCTTCGTCGACTCGAGGAACTCGCTCAGCGTCGCGGCCGTCGCGCCGCCGGCGGGGTGGCGGAACGTGCCCGAAATGGGGTTCATGGTCACGACGCCGCCCTGGGCGCTGACATGCGCCTCGGGGCTCGCGCCGACTGCGATGTGCCCGGGCGTGACGATCGCGAAGGTCCAGTACGCGCCGCGCTCGTACTCCAGCAGCGCGCGGAACCACGTGAGCGCTGCGGTGCGGGCGTCGGCCTCGACGCCCGCGGTGAAGTCGCGACGGATGACGAAGTTCGCACCCTCGCCGCGGCCGATCTCGTCGGCGATGACGTGGCGCACGATCTCGGCGTAGTCCTCGTCGGCGACGTCGAAGCCGGCATCCTGAAGCGGGATCGGTGCGGACGGAAGCGTTGTGAGCGCCTCATCGCGCGCGAATGAGGTGTGCTCGGACACGACGAGGCACCGGAGCGGCGCGCGGTCGTCGTGGCACTCGAAGCCGCGCTCCACGACCTGCCGGAACGGTACGAGCGCCAGCACCTCGCGCCGGTCTCCCTGGACGGTGAGCGGGATGTCCGCGAGGTTCTCGACGTCGACGATGTCGCCCGTCAGCAGCTCGACCGAGACGCCGTCGCGCGCGATGAGGGCGAACGACTCGTGGCGAGCCAGCGCGTCGGGCAGGGAAGTGGGGCTCGGTGTCATCGCCGGCCTTTCATCGGGTCAGGCGGTCGCTTCAAAAACAAAGACCGCCCTCGGGCGGTCTGTGGTCTGGGAACGCGAACACACCGCCGTCAGCGGGCGGGCCACCACGTGGTGAGGTTCGCGGACATGCGGTCACGATAGCAGACGAGCGGATGCCGCGCCCCGCCGGCCGCCGTCACACTCCGTTGCGCTCGAGCGCGGCCTCCTGGTGGCGGAAGCCCACGATCTCGTAGCCGACGACGATGACGAACGGGGATGCCGCCACAAGGAGCAGCGACGTGCCGATGGAGGCGCCGATCGCCGCTGCCACGACGCTCAGAGCGAGCACGGCGACGCCTCCGACGAACAGCCAGATGTGGAACGGGTCGAAGACCCTCAGGAGTATCGAGTAGAGCGTGAAGACGAAGACCTCGAAGAGGAGCACGGGGATCGCGACCGTGAGCAGCGCGAAGGCCGGGTCGACGTGGGCCTCGCCGGAGATGACCTGCGCGGCGACGTGCAGGCCCGTGCCCACGCCGACGAGCGACCCGAACACGAAGATGTGCCCGTACCCCCAGGTGAACCCGCGCTCGCGGTAGCGATGGAGGATGCGGCCGGACGGCATCATGAAGTACACCCACCACAGTCCGAAGACGAGCGCCGTCCCGGCGAGCGCGACGACACCGGCCTCGAAGCTCCAGCCCTCCTCCTGCACGACGGCGGAGATCGCGAGGATCGTTCCGAGGACGATCTCGCCGAGCGTGATGATCGTGAGCAGCCCGTAGCGCTCCGCGATGTGGTGTCCGTGCCAGGGTGTCCGGCCGTACTTCAGCTCCGCGTAGAGCGGACCCGCGAGCTCGAAGAGGATGAGCACGACCACGATGGCGAAGGTCGGGGCGATCGGCAGGTTGACGAAGATCAGCAGGATCCAGAAGACCTGCGCGATCGAGATGTTGATCGCGTAGGCCAGCGCAGTCTTCCGGTGCGCGGGGTCGTTCTTCGCGGCGCGGAGCCACAGCGCGATCGCCGCCACGCGCATGATGACGTATCCGGCCACCAGGACGCCGTTGTCGATGTGCTCGCCGTGCGCGAGGGACTCGAAGATCGGCGGAACGCCGAGCGCGACGATGAGCACGCCGATCATCTCGACCATCGTGGCGAGGCGGAAGAAGATGTCGTCGTTGTCGTAGGCCGAGGCGAGCCACGAGTAGTTGATCCACGCCCATGTGACGGCGAACGTGCAGAAGAGGAAGCCGCTGAGCGCTGTTCCGAGGTCGCCGATCTCGAGGAAGTGCGCGGTCTCCGACGAGATCTGGCTGAACGCCACGACGAACGTGAGGTCGAAGAGCAGCTCCAGCGGCGTCGACGCGCGGTTCTCCTCGTGCGGGTCGCGCCCCGTCATCCGTCCGAGGCGGTGGCTCAGGCTCATGCGGGGCAAGATACCAGCGCCGGGCGACGCCCGGGCGCGGCATCCCCTCCCAGCCTCGCGTCATTCGCGCGGCGTAGGCTGTCAGCCGTGCCAGCAGTGAATCTCGGGATGCCGAAAGTCCCCGACGTGCTCGCCCCGCGACGCAAGAGCCGCCAGATCAAGGTCGGCAAAGTGCTGGTCGGCGGTGACGCGCCCGTGAGCGTGCAGTCCATGACCACGACGCCGACGACGAACATCAACGCGACGCTCCAGCAGATCGCCGAGCTCACGGCCTCGGGCTGCGAGATCGTGCGCGTCGCGGTGCCGTCGCAGGACGACGCCGACGTGCTGCACATCATCGCCGCGAAGAGCCAGATCCCCGTGATCGCCGACATCCACTTCCAGCCGAAGTACGTCTTCCAGGCGATCGACGCGGGCTGCGGCGCCGTGCGCGTGAACCCAGGCAACATCCGCAAGTTCGACGACCAGGTCGGCGCGATCGCGGCGGCCGCGAAGGCCGCGGACGTGTCGCTGCGCATCGGCGTCAATGCCGGCTCGCTCGACCGGCGCCTGCTCGAGAAGTACGGCAAGGCGACGCCCGAAGCGCTCGTGGAGAGCGCCGTGTGGGAGGCATCCCTCTTCGAAGAGCACGACTTCCACGACTTCAAGATCTCGGTCAAGCACAACGACCCCGTCGTTATGGTGAAGGCGTACCGCCTGCTCGCCGAGCGGGGCGACTGGCCCCTGCACCTCGGCGTGACCGAGGCGGGGCCCGCCTTCCAGGGCACGATCAAGTCGGCGACGGCGTTCGGCATCCTCCTCGGCGAGGGTATCGGCGACACCATCCGCGTCTCGCTCTCGGCTCCTCCCGCCGAAGAGGTCAAGGTCGGACATCAGATCCTGCAGTCGCTCAACCTGCGCGAGCGCAAGCTCGAGATCGTGTCGTGCCCCTCGTGCGGCCGCGCCCAGGTCGATGTCTACACGCTGGCCGACGACGTCACGGAGGGCCTGAAGGACATGACGGTGCCGCTGCGCGTCGCCGTCATGGGCTGCGTCGTCAACGGTCCGGGCGAGGCGCGCGAGGCCGACCTCGGCGTCGCCTCGGGCAACGGGAAGGGTCAGATCTTCGTGAAGGGCCAGGTCATCAAGACCGTCCCCGAGTCGGAGATCGTCGCGACCCTGATCGAAGAGGCGAACCGCATCGCCGACGAACTGGGCCCCGACGCCCCGGTCGGCACCGCGCAGGTCCTCACCGCCTGAGACCGGCATGGGCGCGATCTTCGAGGCGATCGACGACAAGCTGGCGCGCTGGATCGCGCGTCAGCCGATGTTCTTCGTCGCGACGGCGCCGCTCGCCGCCGACGGACACGTCAACGTGTCGCCGCGCGGCCTCGATTGCCTCAGCGTGCTCGACGAGCACACCGTCGCGTGGGTCGACCTCACCGGCAGCGGCGCCGAGACGATCGCGCACCTGCGCGAGAACGGCCGCATCTGCCTCATGTTCGCCTCGGTCGACCAGCAGCCGCGCATCGTGCGCCTGCACGGCCGGGGTCGCGTGGTGCTGGCGGGGGACGAGCTCTTCGACGACGTCGCGGCCAGGCATCCCGCCCTCATCGGGCCTCGAGCCGTCATCGTCGTCGATGTCGATCGCATCTCCGACTCGTGCGGATGGGGCGTGCCGCGCATGCAGCTCGTCGACGACGGCGAGCGGGGCATCATGGGCCCGTGGGCCGAGAAGAAGGGCCCAGAGGGCCTCGCCCGCTACCGCGCGCAGAAGAACCTGGAGAGCCTCGACGGGCTCCCCGCCCTGACCCTCGACGAGGTCTGACTCTCGCCCTTCCCGCGTGCATAGCTGCGGGGATTCCGGGCGACACGCCTGCGGCGCTCCGGCGCGCCGGCGGATCCGCCCGCAGTTGTGCTCGCGCTCAGTCGCGGTCGCGGGTGAGCCGGTGCGCGATCACACCGTAGAGGCGGACGAGCTGGGGCACGGCGACGTAGAACGCGGCCGGCACCACCAGCGCCGTCAGCAGCGCAGTGCGCAGCACAGGATGCCACGACCCGGTGATCGGCGCCAGCAGCATCGAGCCGATCGTCACGAGGGGGAAGATCGCCACCCACGTGAGGAGAGCCCGCACGTGAGTCGACGGTGCAGGGCGTGACGGACGGAGGGCCCGAGTGGCGGCGGTGTCGGTCAAGGGCATCCTTCTGGTCGAGCGGCGAGTACGACGTCGCATGCAACGCGCGCCGCTCGCGGAAATTCCGTCGGGGAGGCGTTCCTCGCGAGATCGCCGGCTCGCCGCACGATTCGCGGCTCGAGGGTCCTGCACAGTGGTTTCTCCTGCGCTCTGGTTCCGCCCGGCGCACCGGCACGCCGGCATCAGCGCGCCGCACGGACCATGTCGACGAGCTCCTCGATCGAGTAGCCGTTGATCCGCGCGAACTCGACGAGCTCGCGCGTGCGGTGCTGCACTGCCCCGTGCTCCGGGGCGGCAGTGACAGAGATGCCCCGGCCGCGGCGAAACTCGAGCAGGCCCTCGTCTCGGAGCACGCGCAAGGCGCGGAGCACCGTGTTGGTGTTCACCGACATCACCGCGGCGAGATCCCGCGCTGGAGGGAGTCGTTCGCCCGGCTTTGCTTCGCCGTCTGCGATCGCACGCCGGATCTGCCCCGCGACCTGCTCGTAGAGGTCGGTGGGATCCGAGTAATCGATCTTGACGGGGATCATGGTGCTAGTCATAATAGCGTCATATAGTTCTAGGAGGCAATCATGGCGACTGCCGCTCCTCCTCGCCCGATCGACGCGACTGCTGCCACGGACGCGGAGTTCGAAGCCCTCATCCGGGAAGCGCGCCGGCACGCTCGGCGTCGTCGCGCGGTCATGGCGGTGGTCATCGCCGTCGTCACCGCGGCTGTCGTCGCGGGGTTCGTGGCATCCGCTGCATCGCGGGATGAGCCGACGGCGCCGGCCGCAGAAATGGCGCAGGCCGACGATGCGCCGACCGCTCCCATCACGGGGTCGCACGCGGAACTCCTCGTCTCGATGCACCTGCATCACTCGGTCTCGAGGTACGGCGACGTGTGGCTGTACGTCTACGACGACGGCAGGCTCGTTCTGAACGGGGCGGACTGGGAGCTGAGGCAGCTCACCCCGGAAGGCGCGATCGCAGTACGCGACATGATGGTCGCGGAAGGTGTGTTCGACCAGGCGGAGCTCGGCGGGCGCTCAGGGTACGAGCCGTGCTGCGGCGACATCCAGGCACGCGTGGACGGTACCCTCGTCGTCCTGCCGCACAGCGTGCGGCCCGACACAGGCGCCGACGGGATGCCGACGTGGTACCGCGTCGCGCCGTCGTACGACCTCGTCGTCGATCGACTGATGACACTGCCGGCATGGCTTCCCGACGACATGTGGCTGGACAAGGATCCGACCCGGTATCGGCCCGACAGCTTCGCTGTGTGCGCGAGTGCCACGGACGAATCCTCCATCGAGGTGCTTCCCTACAGTCAGGGCCAGGCCGAGGCCCTCCTCCCACCCCCGGCGGCGACCATCCTCGCCGCCCAGCCGAACATCCCGACCGTTTCCGTCGACGCCGACCGACTCTACGGCGACCACACGCTCCCCAATGTCGAAGGCTCGTGTCGGCACGTGTCGGCGGACGACGCTGTGTCGCTTGCGGCAGCGCTCGTCTCGGCCGGCTGGGCGGATACCCACGGCCTCGACCACAGGTATGCGCGTCGGCACCTCGACACGACTCTGCACGTGGATCTGATCCCGATGCTTCCGCACGGCGTGCCCGCCCTCACCTACGGCTGAACCGGTCGGGGTCCGACTCGCGCCGGGGCGCGGCATCCACCCGCCCTAGACTTGACCCTCGTGGTCACCCGTCTGTCGCACTTCTTCCTCCGCACGCTCCGCGAAGACCCGGCAGATGCCGAGGTCACGAGCCACCGGCTGCTCGTGCGCGCCGGCTACATCCGCCGTGCCGCGCCCGGCATCTTCACGTGGCTGCCGCTCGGCCTGAAGGTCAAGGCGAAGATCGAGGCGATCATCCGCGACGAGATGGCGAACGCGGGCGCCTACGAGGTGCACTTCCCGGCGCTGCTGCCGCGGGAGCCCTACGAGCAGTCGGGCCGGTGGACGTCTTACGGCGACGGCATCTTCCGCCTGCACGACCGCAAGGGCGCCGATTACCTCCTCGCCCCGACGCACGAGGAGATGTTCACGCTCCTGGTGAAAGACCTGTACTCGTCGTACAAGGACCTGCCGCTGTCGATCTACCAGATCCAGGACAAGTACCGCGACGAGGCCCGGCCGCGCGCCGGCCTCCTGCGCGGGCGCGAGTTCACGATGAAGGACGCCTACTCGTTCGATTACACGGACGAGGGGCAGGATGCCTCGTACCAGGCGCAGCGCGACGCCTACGAGCGCATCTTCCAGCGCCTGGGGCTCGAGTACGTGATCGTCGCGGCGGACAACGGCCTCATGGGCGGCGCCCGGTCGGAGGAGTTCCTGCACCCGATCGCGGTCGGCGAAGACACGTTCGTGCGTTCGGCGGGCGGCTATGCGGCCAACGTCGAGGCGTACACCACGACGATCCCTGACGCGATCCCGTTCGACGGGCTGGGCGAGCCGGTCATCTTCGACTCGCCGAACACCCCGACGATCCAGACCCTGGTCGACCACTCGAACGCGCACCTCGACGCCCCGGCGCCGGGTGTCGCCGGCCCTGACACCGCAGATGCCACGGAATGGACCGCCGCGCACACTCTCAAGAACGTCGTGCTGGCGCTCAGGCACCTCGACGGCACGCGTGAGCTCGTCATCATCGGCGTTCCGGGCGACCGCGAGGTCGACGACAAGCGCGTGGAGGTGGCGTTCGCCCCCGCCGCCGTCGAGCCCGCCACCGAGCAGGACTTCGAGAACAACCCGCTGCTCGTGAAGGGCTACATCGGACCCTGGTCCGAGACCGGCGCGGTGCTCGGCGAGGAGTCGGCCACCGGCATCCGATTCCTGCTCGACCCGCGCGTCGTCGACGGCACGGCCTGGGTCACAGGCGCGAACATCGACCAGAAGCACGTGCACACCCTCGTCGCGGGCCGCGACTTCACGGGAGACGGATTCGTCGAGGTCGCGAACGTGCGCGCCGGCGACCCGGCGCCCGACGGCTCGGGTCCGGTCGAGCTCGCCCGCGGCATGGAGATCGGCCATGTGTTCCAGCTCGGGCGGTTCTTCGCCGAGACGCTGGGGCTCAAGGTGCTCGACGAGAACGGCAAGCTCGTCACGGTCACGATGGGCTCGTACGGCATCGGCGTGACGCGCATCCTCGCGATCCTCGCCGAGCTCAACAACGACGACAAGGGGCTCGTCTGGCCCGAATCGGTCGCGCCTTTCGACGTCCAGGTCGTCGCGACGGGGAGGGATGCCGTGGCGTTCGACCTCGCCGAGTCGGTGTCGGCCCAGCTCGAGGCATCCGGTCTCGACGTGCTCTACGACGACCGCGCGAAGGTCTCGCCCGGCGTGAAGTTCGCCGACGCCGAGCTGATCGGAGTGCCGCGCATCCTCATCGTCGGCCGCGGCGCTGCCGACGGCCAGGTCGAGCTCTGGGACCGCCGCAGCGGAGACCGCGAGGTGCTTCCGGTGGCAGGCGCCGTCGCACGCCTCACGGCGTAGTCGTCACGGATTCTCCGGCCGTCGAGACTGACTTCCTCACTGGGTGACCAGCAAGACCAGACCAGCTAAACTGGCCTGATGGAGCAGGTCAATGTGCAGGACGCCAAGACGCATCTCTCGCGTCTCCTCGCGCGTGTCGAGCGCGGGGAGACCGTGACGATCGCGCGAGGCGGGCATCCCATCGCCAGGCTCTCCCCGATCGATGACAGCGGACCTCGCGAGCTGGGGTTCCTCGATCTCGACGTGCCGGACTCGTTCTTCGAACCCCTCCCCGGGGCCGAACTGGATGCCTGGGACTGATGCGCCTCCTGCTCGACACGCACGCTTTGCTGTGGGCGGTGGGCGCGCCCGCCCGCTTGAGCGCGGAGGCTCGCGAACTCCTTGAGGATCGGGCCAACGAACTCGTCGTGTCGTCGGCGTCGGCCTGGGAAGTCGCGACGAAGTTCCGGCTCGGCAAGCTTCCCGATGCGGCGGTGCTCGTCGACGACTGGGCGGGAGTGATCGGCCGGCTCGGAGCGGTCGAAATCGCCATCAGCGCGCGTCACGCGCTCTACGCCGGCTCGCTCGTGTGGGAGCATCGCGATCCCTTCGACCGCGTTCTCGCCGCGCAGAGCGTCCTCGAGTCGATTCCGCTCGTCAGCGCCGACGAGGTGTTCGCCTCCCTCGCTGGCATGCGGGTGCGCTGGTAACGCAGGAAGTCCCGCGTCAGCCGTCAGACGAGGCCCCGCCTCGAGGCGTCGAGCCGACGAGCTCGCGCAGCTCTGCGGTCACGCGCTCGTACTGCTCGAGCAGCTGCGTCAGGTGTTCCGTCGAGGCGGGCGGCACGGCGACCGAGGCTGCACCCGCGCCGGAGGCCGCACCCGCGCCGGAGGCCGCGCCCGCGCCGGAGGCTGCCTTCGCCCCCGAGGTGACCGCCCCTGCGACGGCGCCGGCAGACACACCCTTCGCGGTGTGCTCGGTCGTGACCGGCGGCAGCGGCCCGGTGGTGGCCGGTGCGGACGCCGACGCCGCATCGTCGGTCGCTGTTGCGGCATCCGTCTCCTCATCGTGCGACTCGCTCCTGCTGGGACCGAGGAACAGGTTCGCGAGGTAGCCCGTGAAGGTGCCGAAGATGCCGACGCCGACGACGATGATGAGCGTGCCGATGAGCCGGCCGGCGTTCGTCACGGGGTACTTGTCGCCGTAGCCGACTGTCGAAATGGTCACGATGGTGTACCACAGGGCGTCCGAGGCCGAAGTGATGTTCGCACCGGGGGCGTCCTCCTCGACGTAGAGGATCGAGAGGCTGCCGAACTGCATCACGAGGATGCCCATGAGCAGCAGCGTCATGAGGGCGCTGTTGGCGCGATCGTGGATGAGGGTGTCCCAGAGCTTGCGGGGGCCGACTTCGCGCATGAGCCGGAAGACGCGCAGGAGTCGGAAGACGCGCAGCACCTTGAGCTGCGGGAACCACAGGCTCGCGAGGAGGTCCGCCCAGCCGTAGCTCCGGAAGAAGTAGTGGCTCGCCGAGGGCGCGGTGACGATGCGGTAGGTGAAGTCGCCGAGGAAGATCGCGCTGAAGAGGGCGTTCATGACGTAGAGGACGAGCTGGATCGACGAGCTGCCCTGCATCACGTAGAGCAGCACGAGGTTGAAGATCGAGAGCACCGAGAGCACTCCGATGAACAGCTCGTACGAGACGTTCTTGAGCTCCGAGCGCACCTTCGGTTTGCGTGACCTGGCCATCTCAGCCCTCCCGGGTCGGGGCCGCCCGCGATCGACGGCCGCGGCACCATTGTTCAGCACCCGTTCCGCCGGCGGGAGTCGCGCTCACGACTTGGGGGTGATCGGCCCACTGCGCCGAACAGAGGCCGGTTCGCGACCGGAGAGCTGTCTGCGGCCTACTCTTGAGGATGGCCGACGGCGTGGGATCCGTGCGGCGGTGGCGACGCTGGAGCGTGCTGCCGCGGCTCGTCTCCGACGCGCCTCCGCGCCTGCTGCTGGTCGTCGGGGTCGCGATGGTCGCGCTCGCGATGGTGCTCGTGGCACGGCCGCTCACATCGCTGCTCGTGCTCGGCATCTACGTCGGCGCGAGCGCGATCGTGTCGGGACTGATCGAGCTGCGCAGCCCCTCGAAGGTCTGGTGGTCGAGGGCGATCGCGATCGTCTGGATCGCCTTCGGGATCGTCGTGCTCGTCTGGCTCGGCCGCAGTCTCGACTTCCTTCCCCTCGCGCTCTCGCTCCTGCTGATCCTCGGCGGGCTGGGGTCGATCGGCCACGCACTGTTCGAGGGTCGCGTGAGCGAGCGCGTGCTGTCGGCGACGTGGGGTGCGGCGCAGCTCGTGTTCGGCATCCTGGCCCTCACCTACCTGGACGTCACGGTGCTGCTCGCGGCGCTCGTTTTCGGAGTGTGGATGCTGGTCTTCGGCGTCGTGCTCTTCGTGCGCGGGCTGCAGGCCATCCTCGGTCCGCCGCCGCAGCGCTCGCCGCGCTCCGAGCGCCGGGCGCGTCGCTGGGCCGACGCGGGACGCTTCGCGCTCGCCGTCGTGCTCGTCGGTGTGATGGCGGCGGGCTGGGCCGTCGACGACTGGCTGTCGCGCGGCGCACCCGTCGTCGACGCGTTCTACGATCCGCCGTCCGACGTGCCGGCCGACCACGGACAGCTCATCCGCTTCGACGACTACGGCGGCAGGCATCCCTCGAACGGCGACGTCATCCGCATCCTCTACACGACGCGGGATGCCGTCGGCCGACCCGCCGTCGCGAGCGCGCTCGTCATCTCTCCGACCGATGCGCATCCCGGCCCTCGGCCGGTGGTGTCGTGGAACCACGGGACGACAGGCGTCGCCCGCGCCTGCGCGCCGAGCCTGCGCAACGATGCCGCGACGAAGTGGGCGATCCCCGCGCTGGAGGACGCGCTCGACAAGGGCTGGATCATCGTCGCGTCGGACTACTCGGGGCAGGGTGCGCCCGGCGTCTTCCCGTACCTCATCGGAAAGGGCGAGGCGAAGTCGTCGCTCGACGCCGTGCTGGCGGCGCGCCGGCTGAAGGGGCTGTGGCTCTCGCGCGACGTCGTCGCGTGGGGGCACTCGCAAGGCGGGCACGCCGCTCTGTGGGAGACGCAGCTCGCGCCCGAGTACGCGCCCCTTCTGCGCGTCAAGGGCACGGCCGTCCTGTCGCCCGTCACCGATCCCGTAGCGCTCGCCCGGCGGCTGATCACGGGCGACGCGAACGCGCTCCTGTCGGTGCTCATCTCGTGGGTGCTCGTGCCCTATGCCGACACCTATCCGGAGGTCGAGCTGGGCGATTACATCGCGCCCGGCGCGCGCGCGATCGTGCGCGAGATGACGCAGCGCTGTCCGTCCGAGCCCGGCGTGATCGTGTCGGTCGTCTCGGCGCTCGGGGTGTCGGAGGACCGCCCGCTGTACTCCGGCGATCTCATGGCGGGCGCCCTGGGGCGTCGGCTCGCGCAGAACATCGTGAAGGGCCCGTTCACCGAGCCGGTGCTCATGACGTGGGGGACCGCCGACGAAGTCGTCCCGCCGGCTCTGCAGGAGGCCTTCGTCACGACGCAGTGCCAGGAAGGCACGCACCTGCGCTGGGTCGCGATGCAGGGCTACGACCACCTCGGCGTGCTGTTGCCGGGCTCCGGCTTCCTCCCCACCCTCGTGCGGTGGACGGATGCCCGCTTCACGGGTCGCGGCGACCCCGACGACGACTGCGGCCGTTGAGCCCGACGATGTCGGGATTGCGGGCTCGGAGTCAGGATTCCGGGTTCGGGTCGCCCGTGATCCACGGCGGTCCGAGGGGCACGACGCGCCGCCCCATCGTGCGCCAGTAGAACTTCTCGACGAGCATGTAGGCCGCCAGCGCCGCCGCCACGAGCAGGATGATCGAGCCGACGGTCGCCGTGCCGTCCGCGCCCGTGAACGCGGCCACCGACTGCAGGCCGAGTCCCGCCGAGACGCAGAGGAGCGTCACCGGCAGCACCGTGTTGTGCACCGATCCCGCGGGGGCGAACATGAGCGCGAGGATCGCGAACGCGAGGGAGAACAGGCCGCGCGCCTGAGCCGTCACCGCGAAGGAGCCCAGCTCCTCGCCCAGGAGGAATCCCGGGACGACGATCCAGTACCACCCGAACGCGTTGTAGACGATGAAGTGGAAGTTGTCGCCGGCGAAGTACGACAGCATCCCCGCCGTCACCTGCACGACGCCGCCGAAGACGGCGCCCACCCAGAAGACGGGCGCGTCGTCCTGAAGACCGAGGTGTGCGAGCTGGGCTGTCAGCGTCGCGATGACGAATCCCAGCAGACCGATGAGACCGGGGTCGGCGACTCGCAGACCGCCCCGGTGCGGCACACGGATCGCATCCGTGATCGCGATGTTGGTCGTCCCGTCGGTCATGTCCCGATGCCCCCTCGGTGCGTGCCGGTCGCGGCGCTGCAGCCGCGGCTCCGCGTGTCACCAGTATGGCGAGCATCCGGCTCCCGCGACCAGCGGGCTCCCAGCCCGGCGGACGGCGCATCGGGTAACGTATTGGGGTTGTCGGCGTGCGAGACGCGCCGGTGAGAGCTGAATAGGGAGGTCATTCGTGGACATCGATCTGGGACTGCTGAGGACGATCGAGCGTGAGAAGGAGATCCCCTTCGACGAGCTCGTGCGGATCATCGAGCAGGCGATCCTGACCGCCTACGCCAAGAACGCCTCCCCGACCGGCGAACTCCCCGAGGGCGCACGCGCCCAGCTCGACCGCAAGACCGGACACGTCGCGATCTTCGTGCCGCTCACCGACGACGAGGGTGCGGTGATCGGCGAAGAGGAGACCACCCCCGACGACTTCGGGCGCATCGCCGCGTTCGCCGCCAAGCAGGTCATCAGCCAGCGCCTGCGCGACATCGCCGACGACGCCGTCCTCGGCGAGTTCCGCGGCAAGGAGGGCGACATCGTCGCCGGCGTCGTGCAGCAGGGCCCGAACCCGCGCATGGTGCACGTCGATCTCGGCTCGGTCGAGGCGATCCTCCCGCCCGAGGAGCAGGTCCCCAGCGAGGACTACGCGCACGGCGCGCGCCTGCGCGTCTACGTCACGTCGGTCGCGAAGGGCACGAAAGGCCCCGCGATCACGGTCTCGCGCACGCATCCCGGCCTCGTCCGCAAGCTGTTCGCGCTCGAGGTGCCCGAGATCGCCTCGGGGCTCGTCGAGATCGTCTCGCTCGCGCGCGAAGCCGGACACCGCAGCAAGATCGCCGTGAAGGCCAACGACCCGACCATCAATGCGAAGGGGGCGTGCATCGGCGAGCTCGGCCGCCGCGTGCGGGCCGTCACGGAGGAGCTCGGCGGCGAGAAGATCGACATCGTCGACTACGACCCCGAGCTGGCGAAGTTCGTCGCGAACGCCCTGTCGCCGGCCAAGGTGACCTCGGCGTTCATCCTCGACGCGAACAGCAAGGCGGTCCGCGCGCTCGTGCCCGACTACCAGCTGTCGCTCGCGATCGGCAAGGAAGGCCAGAACGCGCGCCTGGCCGCCAAGCTGACGGGCGCCAAGATCGACATCCAGCCCGACTCGATCCTCGAGTCGTAGGAGCCCGGCGCCGGGACGGGCGCTCAGGTTCGAGGTGTAACATGGACCCTGTACGAACGTGCGTCGGATGCCGCACGCGTGCTTCCCGCTCCACCCTGCTCAGGGTGGTCGTCATCGATTCCGTCCTCGTCGCCGACGAGCGCGCAGTGATGCCGGGGAGGGGCGCGTGGGTGCACGAGACGCCCGAGTGCGTGGATGCCGCCATGCGGCGCCGCGCCTTCGTGCGGGCATTGCGTGTGTCAGGCCCGCTTGACACGCAGACCATCGAGAAACGGCTGAACGGCTATGGAAACAAAGTGAACGGCTCGAAATGAGACCCGTCCGCTGATCGGTCTGCCCTGTCTGGGTAGGCCCTAGACAGGAGAATTGTGGCAAACGCCAAACCACGTGTGCACGAGATCGCCTCGGAACTCGGCGTCGACAGCAAGGTCGCTCTGGCCAAGCTGAAGGAGCTCGGCGAGTTCGTCAAGAGCCCCTCGTCGACGATCGAGCCCCCCGTGGCTCGCAAGCTCCGCGCCGCCCTCGAGGCGGACGGAGCCGCAGCGCCTGCTGCCGCCGAGCAGAAGCCGGCGCATTCGGCGCGCCCGGCCGGCCGTCCCGGCCCGGTGCGCCCCGCCGCTCCCGCGGCGCCTTCGACCTCCGCGCCGCGTCCGTCGGCGCCCACCCCGGCACCGGCCGCACCCGCGAAGCCGGCTGAGGCAGCGGCTCCCGCCGCTCCGGCGGCCCCCGCGGCTCCGGCTGCGGCCGCTCCCGCGGCACCGGCCGCGCCCGCGGCGCCCTCGGCCAAGAAGCCGGGCCCGGCGGCTCCCGCCGCTCCGGCCCCGGCCGCTCCGGCCCCGGTCACCCCGAATGCGGCCGCTCCGGCTGCAGCGGCTCCTGCCGCGCCCGCGCCGAGTGCCGCACCCAAGCCCGGCCCCGCCGGACCCACGCCGCAGCCGCCGCGACCCGGTGGCGCGCCGCGTCCGGGCAACAACCCCTTCGCGTCCTCGCAGGGCATGGGCCAGCGCCCCTCGGGCCCGCGTCCGGGCAACAACCCCTTCGCGTCGGCACAGGGCATGGGCCAGCGTCCCAACCCCGGCAACATCCCGCGTCCGCAGGCTCCGCGGCCCGGCGCCCCGCGTCCCGGCGCCCCGCGTCCGGGTGGTGCGGGTCGTCCCGGTGGCGGCGGTCGTCCCGGTGCGCCGTTCCAGCAGCGTCCCGGCGGCCCCGGTCGTCCCGGCGGTGCCGGCGGCGGCTTCCAGCGTCCCGGTGGTGCTCCCGGTGCGGGTGCGCCGGCCGGCGGCTTCGCCGGTCGTCCCGGTGGTGGCGGCGGCCGTGGCCGTGGTCCCGGCGGCGGCACCGCAGGTGCGTTCGGCAAGGGCGGCGGCAAGTCCAAGCAGCGCAAGTCGCGTCGGGCGAAGCGCCAGGAATTCGAGATGCGGTCGGCGCCCGTCGTCGGCGGCGTCAACGTCCAGAAGGGCAACGGCGAGATCATCCGCCTGCGCCGCGGCGCGTCCATCGCCGACTTCGCCGACAAGCTCGAGGCGCTGCGCGGCTACACCGTGCAGCCCGGCACGCTCGTCACCATCCTGTTCAACCTGGGTGAGATGGCCACAGCGACCGAGTCGCTCGACGAGGCGACGTTCGAGGTGCTCGGCGCCGAGCTCGGCTACAAGATCCAGATGGTCTCGCCCGAGGACGAGGACAAAGAGCTCCTCGAGGGCTTCGGTCTCGACCTCGAGGCCGAGCTGGAGGCGGAGAGCGAGGACGACCTCGAGATCCGGCCTCCCGTCGTGACCGTCATGGGTCACGTCGACCACGGAAAGACGCGACTGCTCGACGCGATCCGTCAGACGAACGTCGTGGCGGGCGAGGCCGGCGGCATCACGCAGCACATCGGTGCGTACCAGGTCTGGACCGAGCACGACGGCATCGAGCGCGCCATCACCTTCATCGACACCCCGGGTCACGAGGCGTTCACCGCCATGCGTGCCCGTGGTGCGCAGGTGACCGACATCGCGATCCTCGTGGTCGCCGCCGACGACGGCATCATGCCGCAGACGGTCGAGGCGCTGAACCACGCCCAGGCGGCCGAGGTGCCGATCGTGGTCGCGGTCAACAAGGTCGACAAGCCTGACGCCAACCCGGCCAAGGTGCGCCAGCAGCTCACCGAGTACGGCCTCGTCGCCGAGGAGTACGGCGGCGACGTCATGTTCGTCGACGTGTCGGCACGCCAGAACACGGGCATCCAGGAGCTCCTGGACGCCGTCCTCCTGACGGCGGACGCGGGCCTGGACCTCACTGCGAACCCGAACAAGGACGCGCGCGGTGTCGCGATCGAGGCGAAGCTCGACAAGGGCCGCGGATCGGTCGCCACCGTCCTGATCCAGTCCGGAACGCTGCGTGTCGGCGACGCGATCGTCGCGGGCACGGCCTACGGCCGCGTGCGCGCCATGATCGACGAGAACGGCGATGCGGTCGAAGAGGCCTACCCGTCGCGTCCCGTCCAGGTGCAGGGCCTCAACTCGGTCCCGCGCGCCGGTGACACGTTCATCGTCACGGAAGAGGACCGCACGGCCCGCCAGATCGCCGAGAAGCGTGAAGCGGCCGAGCGCAACGCCCAGCTCGCCAAGGCCCGCAAGCGCATCTCGCTCGAGGACTTCACCCGCGCTCTCGAAGAGGGCAAGGTCGAGTCGCTCAACCTCATCATCAAGGGCGACGTGTCGGGCGCCGTCGAGGCGCTCGAGGAGTCGCTCCTCAAGATCGAGGTCGACGACTCCGTCCAGCTGCGGATCATCCACCGCGGCGTCGGCGCCATCACCGAGTCGGACATCAACCTGGCGACGATCGACAACGCGATCGTCATCGGCTTCAACGTCCGCCCCGACACGAAGGCGCGCGAGCGCGCCGCCCGCGAGGGCGTGGACGTCCGGTTCTACTCGGTCATCTACAACGCGATCGACGACGTCGAGCAGTCGCTGAAGGGCCTGCTCAAGCCGGAGTTCGAAGAGGTCCAGTCGGGTGTCGCCGAGATCCGCGAGGTGTTCCGCTCCTCGAAGTTCGGCAACATCGCGGGTGTCATCGTCCGCTCGGGCACGATCACGCGCAACGCCAAGGCGCGCGTCATCCGCGACGGCGTCGTCATCGCCGATGGCCTGGCCATCGAGTCGCTGCGACGGTTCAAGGACGACGTCACCGAGGTCCGCACGGACTTCGAGTGCGGTATCGGCCTCGGCAAGTACAACGACATCCAGATCGGCGACGAGATCGAGACCACCGAGATGGTGGAGAAGCCTCGCGCCTGAGGCGCAACCGGTGAGGGACGCGCTGTGTCCGAACAGCACAGCGCGTCCCTCACCTGTCGAAAGGAACAGTCATGGCCAGCGAACGTCAAGCGCGCCTCGGCGACCGCATCCGTGTCATCCTCGCGGAGCGTCTCGAGAAGGGTCTGCGCGACCCCCGGCTCGGCTTCGTCACGATCACGGATGTCCGCGTGACGGGCGACCTGCAGCACGCGTCGGTGTTCTACACCGTCCTCGGCTCGTCTGAGGAACGGGAGGACTCGGCGAAGGCCCTCAAAGCCGCCACCGGGATGCTGCGCACCGAAGTGGGCAAGCACCTCAACGTGCGACTCACGCCTTCGCTCGAGTTCATCCCCGACGCGATCCCCGAGAACTCGGCCCACATCGAGGACCTCCTCCGTGAGGCTCGCGAGCGGGATGCCGCCGTGGCGGGCATCGCTGCGGGTGCGCACTATGCGGGCGAGGCCGACCCCTACATCAAGCCGCGCGAACTCGACGACGAGGACTAGATCCTCACGTCGCCGCAGCCTCGGCGATCACCGCAGCGTCGGATCGGAACAGCCTTCCGCGTCCGACGCTGCGGTGTTCTCCGACGCTGTGGTGCATCGTCGAGGCTCAGCGCGGGAGTCGCAGCATCCCCTCGGATGCCTCGGCCAGCCCGTCAGCGATGAGCGAGTCGATCGCCCGGTCGCGCTGCAGCGGGTCGGGCCAGTCCGCGATGACGGCATCGAGCGGCACGGAGTGCACGGTGGCATGCCGCAGCACGCGCAGGACGGCGCCGCGCGCCTGGCGGTCGCTGCCCTCGTAGCGCGCCTGCTTGCGCCGCCCGTCGCCGGTGTCGGGTGAGCCGGCGGCGCGCCACGCACACATATGCGCCAGAGGGCATGCGGCGCATCGCGGCGCGCGGGCCGTGCAGACAGTCGCGCCGAGTTCCATCATCGCGGCGTTCACGATCGCCGCTTCGGTGTCGTCGTGGGGCAGGATCGCGTCCATCGCGGCGAGGTCGCGGCGCGACGGCGGCCCGGGCTGCGAGCGTCCGTCGACGGCGCGCGCGAGCACGCGCCGAGTGTTCGTGTCGACGACGGGATGCCGCATCCCGTAGGCGAAGACCGACACGGCGCGCGCCGTGTAGTCGCCGACGCCCGTCAGCGCGAGGAGCGCATCGACGTCGCTCGGGACGACGTTGCCGTGGCGGTCGCGGATCTCGACAGCCGCACGGTGCAGCCACAGCGCCCGGCGCGGATAGCCGAGATTGGCCCACTGCCGCACAGCCTCGGCGGGTGCCTCGGCCGCGAGGTCTGCGGGCGTCGGCCAGCGCTCGAGCCATGCCTCGAGATGCGGGATGACGCGGTTCACGGGCGTCTGCTGCAGCATGAACTCGCTCACCAGGACGCCCCACGCCCCGAACCCGGGACGCCGCCACGGGAGGTCTCGGGCGTTCTCGCGGTACCACGCGATGAGCGGCGGCGCGAGGTCGGGCATGCCTTCCACCCTAGGCACCTCGTCGCCGTCCCGGACCTCGGCTGCCCGGGGCGGACGAGACGCGACACGCCGTCCCCACGCCTCAACCGTCACGCGCTGCCGAGGTCCGGCACGGGTGCGGCCGGCGGGGGGTAGCGTCGAGGCAGGACCACGATGCCTGGAGGCTCCATGACTTCTCGCACCCGGACCCTCGCCGCCGCCGCGGCGCTCCTCGCGCTCGCGGCGCTCACCGCCTGCGCGCCCGCCGCACACGATGCGGCGTCGCCGTCGCGATCGACGACACCGAAGCCGGCGGCGTCGTCCAGCGGGTCTGCGACGCCGAGCGGATCCGCGACGCCCGGTGGCGCGCCGACGAAGGCCCCGCCGCCCGCGCGGGACGCGCCGCTCGGTGCCGTCTCCCCGGGCGGCATCGAACCCGTCGAGCTCGCGATGGCGTTCGAGAACGCGCTCTCCGCGATCGGCGCGACGCCCGCCGCCGAGTGCGCGTGGGTCGGCTCCGCCGACGCCGGCGGCTACACGCTGACGGTGCAGCGCCAGCCCGACGGCGACGCCGCGTCGCCCGTCGTGCTGGTGTCGGCGTCGGTGCCGGCCGACCAGACGTCGGCCATCGGCCCGACCACGACCGAGGGCATCGGCATCGGGTCGACCGTCGCCGAGGTCAAGGCCGCCTACTCCGGCGTCCAAGACATCGCGTCGACGGGCGACCGTCACTACCTCAAGGCACTCGCGGTCGGCGACGCTGCCGTCTTCTTCTCCTACACGGCCGGGCAGGACGTCGTGTGGGCGGTCACCTCGACCCTGCTGCCCGAACCGCCGTACGAGGCCTGCGGCTGATACGCGTGGCCAGCGGATCGGTCCGATCCGGGTCGTCCACAGCCGCACCGCGGAGGGTCTGCGGCGAACCCTAGACTTCGGAAGTGATCCGCAACTCGCGCATGCGCTCGGCCGCATTCGTTCTCGCCCTCGCGTCGACCGCGATCCTGCTCGCCGGCTGCGCCGCCGGGCCGGCGGATGCAGGCGGTCCGCCATCGACGTCGACAGCGACGTCCGCGCCCGCGGCAGTCGTGACCCCGACATCCTCAGCCACGCCGAGTGGACCCCCGGCGGATCCCGAGGATCCCTCGACCTGGATCGTGACCGACGGCGCGCTCGGACCGTTCGTGATCGGCGAGCCCTTCACGGATGCCGTCGCGGCGCTGCCGTCACCGGTCGACCGCGACCCCGAAGTCTGCACGCACGCCGTGTTCTGGCAGGCGGATCCGGAGGGAGGATCGCTCGTGATCAGCCGCTCGTGGGAAGGCGACGATTCGAGCCCACTCGTCGAGGCGACCTGGGCCGACTGGGGGATCGACGAACAGCACCCTGCTCCCGCGGGACCCATGACGGACGACGGGCTCGGTGTCGGCTCGGGCCTCGGCGAGGTTCTCGCTCAGCACCCCGATGCCGTGCCCGGCGATGACCACATCGCGAGCTCGCACCTCCAGGTGGGCAACGTGTTCTTCCGCTACCGCCCGGACTCCGACATCGTGAGCGCTGTGACCGTGACCGACGGCTCCCCACCCCCAGGGGAATACTGCGGCTGAGAGCCGCCATCCGTCGCGCGCCGCGACCGTAGGCTGGTGGCATGCGCCTTCCCACCACGCCCGTCACGTCCCTGTGGCGGGAGCTCCGCGACGAAGTGCGCCAGCACTACCGGGCCGGACGGGTCATCGTCGCGGTCGACGGCCGCGACGGCGCGGGCAAGACCGTCTTCGCCGACGGGCTCGCCGCAGCATTCGCCGAGGACGGCTCGACCGTCTTCCGCGCGAGCATCGACGACTTCCACCGGCCCCGCGCCGAGCGCTACGCCCGAGGTCGCATGTCGCCCGAGGGCTTCTACCTCGACTCGTTCGACTACGCCACCTTCCGTCGCGTGCTGATCGACCCGTTCCGCGCCGGGCGTCAGACGACGGCGACCGGCTTCCAGCTCTCGGCGTTCGACCTCGGACGCGACGCCCCCGTCGAGGCGACCTGGGTCACGGCTCCGCGCGACGCCGTACTCATCGTCGACGGCATCTTCCTCAACCGCCCGCACCTGCGGGGGATCTGGGACTGGTCGGTGTGGCTCGACGTACCCGTCGACGTCGCCTTCCAGCGGATGGCCGAACGCGACGGCACCGACCCCGACTTCCTCGCGGCGTCCAACGCGCGCTACCGCGACGGCCAGGAGCTCTACCTCCGCGACGGCGATCCGCGCCACGCGGCGTCGGCCATCGTCGACAACACCGACCTCCAGCATCCCGTCCGCAGCTACCGGGACTTCTGCTGATGCCCGCAGACCGACCCGCCGCGGTTCGCCCCGCCGCGGGGATCGTGCTCGTCGACAAGCCCGGCGGCATGACGAGTCACGACGTCGTCGCGCGCGCCCGCCGCGCCTTCGGCACGCGCAAGATCGGACATGCGGGCACGCTCGACCCGATGGCGACCGGGCTGCTCGTGCTCGGCGTCGAGGGTGCGACGCGCCTGCTGACCTTCATCGTCGGCCTCGACAAGACCTACGAGGCCACGATCCGGCTGGGCGCCGCGACCGACACCGACGACGCCGACGGCGTCATCATCGAGGAGCGGGATGCCTCGTCCCTCGCGTCCGCCGACATCCTGGCCGCGATCGAGCCGCTGACGGGCACGATCGCGCAGGTCCCGACGCGCGTCTCGGCCATCAAGGTCGACGGCAAGCGCGCATACGACCTCGCCCGGCAGGGCATCGAGGTCGAGTTGAAGGCGCGCGAGGTCACGGTCGCACGGTTCGATGTGCTCGCCGAGCGGCGTGACGGCCAGGCGGTCGACCTCGACGTCGTCGTCGACTGCTCGAGCGGAACGTACATCCGGGCGCTCGCACGCGACCTCGGCGCCGCGCTCGGCGTCGGCGGGCACCTGACGGCGCTCCGTCGCACCCGGATCGGTCCGTTCGACGTCGCGGGCGCGGCATCCCTCGACGGCCTCGCCGATGCCTCCACGCTGAGCCCGGCCGTCGTCGCGGCAGCCGTGCTGGGAAGGCTGGACGTCACCGACGACGAGGCCCGCGACCTGCGCCACGGCAAGCGCCTGGCGGGCGCCGCCACGCGCCTCGACGGCGGACGTGCCGCCGCGATCGCGCCGGACGGATCGCTCGTCGGGATCGTCGAGCGGCGCGGCGACGACCTCAAGAGCGCCATGAACATGCCCGAGGAGCAGCCCCGATGATCCTGTGGTTCACCTACGTCGAGGTGGGCGTCGCGGTGCTCGCCGGTGTCCTGTGTCTCGTGCTCGGGCTCGCAGGGCGCCGCCCGAGCGACCTGACCGTGGGATCCCTCGCCCTGCTCGAACTGCTGCTCATCGCGCAGGTCGTCATCGCGATCATCGCGCCGTTCGTGGGCAATCCGCCGACGGGGTCGCTGCTCGAGTTCTGGGTGTACCTCGTCTCGGCGGTGCTCCTGCCGCCCCTCGCCGTCGGGTGGGCCCTGCTCGAACGCAGCCGCTGGAGCACCGTCATCATGGGTGTCGTGGGGCTCTCGATCGCCGTCATGGTGTGGCGCATGCACGTCATCTGGACCGTGCAGCTCGCCTGACCCCGCGCTCTGGCTCGCGAAACCACGCTCCGGTGCGCGAGACCACCCACTCCGGTCGGTGGTTTCGCGCACCAGAGCGTGGTTTCGGCGAAAGCGGGCCGCGGGCGGGCACACGGCTGCCGCGGAATAGAATCGTCGGGCGATGTCTTCCCCCACCTCCCGTCCCCGCCGGATGACCGGCATCGGCCGCGTCCTCGTGATCGTCTACGCGATCATGGCGCTCGGCGCCACCGGCCGCTCCTTCGTGCAGATCGTCGAGAAGTTCGACCAGGCGCCCGTCGCGTACACGCTGTCGGCGATGTCGGCGGTCGTCTACATCCTCGCCACGCTGGGGCTCGTCTTCGCAGGCCGGCGCGGCTGGTACATCGTGGCGTGGGTCGCGATCGTCTTCGAGCTGGTCGGCGTGCTGGTCATCGGCACGCTGAGCCTCGTGCTGCCCGAGCTGTTCCAGCATCCGACCGTCTGGTCGGTGTACGGCTTCGGCTACCTCTTCATCCCGCTCGTGCTCCCGTTCTTCGGGCTGTGGTGGCTCATCACGCACCCGCCCGTGGACGAGAAGCAGGGGGCGGATGCCTCGCCCGCCGCGGTGACGCGATGATGGTCTTCCACGACCCGGCCGAGGTGCCCGCGGGCTTCGGCCCGTCGGTCGTGGCGATCGGCAAGTTCGACGGCGTGCACGCCGGTCACCGCGCCGTCCTCGAGCGCGCCAAGGTCGACGCCGCGACGGGGGGTGCGAAGGTCGTCGCCGTGACGTTCGACCGCAATCCGCTCAGCGTGCTGCGCCCCGAGATCTGCCCCGAAGACCTCATCGGCGTGACGCAGAAGCAGCACCTGCTCGCCGGCACGGGCATCGACGCGACCCTCATCCTGCGCTTCGACGCGGCCCTCGCCTCCCTCGAGCCGAGGGTGTTCGTCGAGCGCATCCTCGTCGACGCGCTCGGGGCCCGGACGGTGCTCGTGGGACACGACTTCCGCTTCGGTCGCGGCGGCGCCGGCAATCCCGACATGCTCCGCGAGCTGGGGGAGGAGCTCGGGTTCCGCGTCGACGTCGTCGACGACGTGCGCTCGCTCGACGCGGGCCGGCGCGTGTCCTCCACGTGGATCCGCGAGCTCCTCGCGGCGGGCGACGTCGAGACGGCCGCGAAGCTGCTCGGGCGTCCCCACGCCGTGCGCGGCGAGGTCGTGCACGGCGCCAAGCGCGGGCGCGACCTGGGCTTCCCGACAGCCAACCTCTCGCCGGACCTCGAGGGGTTCATCCCGGCCGACGGCGTCTATGCAGGGTGGCTCGTCGAGGAAGGACCGTCTACCGACGTCGAGCCCCACCGCACGACCCGGTATCCCGCCGCCATCAGCGTCGGCTCCAACCCGACCTTCGACGACGTGCCCGCGCGACAGGTCGAGGCCTACGTGCTCGGCGAGACCGACCTCGACCTCTACGGACGCATCGTCGAGGTGCAGTTCACCGCCCGCGTGCGGGGCATGGTCGCGTTCGAGGGCGTCGACGCGCTCGTCGTGCAGATGACCGACGACGTCGAGCAGGTCCGCACGCTCCTCGCGTGACGCAGCCGAGCTGACCAGCGCCCGCGCATAGACCCCGTGCGAGGCGCGGCCCTACGATCGACAGCGTGGATGCCGCAGCCCTCCTCGCCGCCGCGGACGCGTCGGCGGCGCCCTCGGTCAACCTGTGGGGAGCGCTCGGCTGCGCCGTCGCGTACTCGGCCTCGCTGCTGGCGACCCTCGATGCCTTCGCCGACTGGATCCTCGCGCGAGCGGACTCCCCGGCCGGCCGGCTCACGCCGGCGGTAGGCTTGAAGTTCGCATCGAAGATCGCAGCCGCCGCGATCGCCGTCGTCGCAGCGGCGATCGTCCTCGCACTCG
Organism: Microbacterium alkaliflavum; assembly: GCF_044325405.1. Lineage (NCBI taxonomy): Bacteria > Bacillati > Actinomycetota > Actinomycetes > Micrococcales > Microbacteriaceae > Microbacterium > Microbacterium alkaliflavum. Next base: position 480,970 of record NZ_JBIQWL010000003.1, read on the forward strand.
ACGAGAACTGGTTCGCCTTCACGACCCTCACGATCGCGTTCGTGTTCGTCATCGCGATCGGCCTGCTCGTGCTCGTCAGGCACGCACGCGTGACCGGGATGTCGGGCGGCGGATGACCCGCCGCGAGCCGATGCGAACCGAGAAGAGGAGAACATGAGCCGGACCGATCTGCAGACGCTCCCCGAGCGGGCTGTCGAGCTCCTGGGCGGGGAGCCGGACGACACGACGCTCCGCCGCTATCTGCACGGCCTTCCCGGCGTCGACGCCGTGGGCCTCGAGCAGCGCGCCGCCGACCTCGGCACGCGCTCCATCAAGACGACCTCCAAGGCGTGGGCGCTCGACAAGATCATCGAGCTCATCGACCTCACGACGCTCGAGGGCGCCGACACCCCCGGCAAGGTGCGCTCGCTCGTCGCGAAGGCCCTGAATCCGGATGCCTCCGACCCGTCGTGTCCGCGTGTCGCCGCCGTCTGCGTCTACGGCGACATGGTGCCGCACGCCGTCGAGGCGCTCGGCGCCGCGCACGGCGATCCCGACGACGGACTCGTGTCGGTCGCCGCCGTCGCGACGGCGTTCCCGAGCGGACGCGCGTCCCTCGAGATCAAGCTCGCCGACACGGCCGAGGCCGTCGCGCACGGCGCCGACGAGATCGACATGGTCATCGACCGCGGCGCGTTCCTCTCCGGCCGGTACGGGCTCGTCTTCGACCAGATCGCCCGCGTCAAGCAGGCCTGTCGTCGCGCCGACGGCTCGTACGCGTCACTCAAGGTCATCCTCGAGACGGGCGAGCTCACGACGTACGACAACATCAAGCGCGCGTCGTGGCTCGCGATCCTCGCCGGTGGCGACTTCATCAAGACCTCGACCGGCAAGGTGCAGCCCGCCGCGACGCTGCCCACGACGCTCCTGATGCTCGAGGTCGTGCGCGACTGGCACCGCGCGACGGGGGAGAAGATCGGCGTCAAGCCGGCCGGCGGCATCCGCACCTCGAAGGACGCGATCAAGTATCTCGTGACGGTCGCCGAGATCGCAGGCGAGGAGTGGCTCCAGCCGCACCTCTTCCGCTACGGCGCCTCGAGCCTGCTGAACGACGTGCTTCTGCAGCGCCAGAAGCTCCGCACGGGACACTACTCCGGCGCCGACTACGTGACGATCGACTAGGACTGAGATGAGCTTCCTCGAATACGCCCCCGCTCCCGAGTCGCGCGCGATCCTCACGCTGCGCGACGAGTACGGCCTCTTCATCGACGGCGAGTTCCGCCCCGGCTCGGGCGACTCGTTCGTGACGATCTCGCCCGCCGACGAGTCGCACCTCGCGACGATCGCGTCGGCGAGCGAAGCGGATGTCGACGCCGCCGTCGCCGCCGCGCGACGCGCCTTCGACAAGACCTGGTCGAAGATGAGCGGACGCGACCGCGGCAAGTACCTCTTCCGCATCGCTCGCCTCATCCAGGAGCGTGCCCGCGAACTCGCCGTGGCCGAGAGTCTCGACAACGGCAAGCCGATCAAGGAGAGCCGGGATGTCGACATCCCGCTCGTCGCCGCGTGGTTCTTCTACTACGCGGGGTGGGCCGACAAACTCGACTACGCGGGGCTCGGCGCCGACCCCAAGCCTCTCGGCGTGGCGGGTCAGGTCATTCCGTGGAACTTCCCGCTCCTCATGCTCGCGTGGAAGATCGCTCCCGCGCTCGCCGCGGGCAATACGGTCGTGCTCAAGCCGGCGGAGACGACTCCGCTCACGGCGCTCCTGTTCGCGGAGATCCTGCAGCAGGCCGACCTGCCCGCGGGCGTCGTGAACATCGTGACGGGCGCGGGTGCGACGGGGGCGTCGCTCGTGCGGCATCCCGATGTCGACAAGGTCGCCTTCACGGGATCGACCGCCGTCGGCCGCGAGATCGCGAAGGCCGTCGCGGGCACCGACAAGAAGGTCACTCTCGAACTCGGCGGCAAGGCCGCGAACATCATCTTCGACGACGCGCCGATCGAGCAGGCCGTCGACGGCATCGTGACGGGCATCTTCTTCAACCAGGGCCAGGTCTGCTGCGCGGGAAGCCGCCTGCTCGTGCAGGAGGCGATCCATGACGAAGTCGTCGACCGGCTCAAGACCCGCCTGTCGACGCTGCGCCTCGGGGATCCGCTCGACAAGAACACGGACATCGGCGCGATCAACTCGCTCGAGCAGCTGAACCGCGTCCGCGAGCTCAGCCGCATCGGCGACGAGGAGGGCGCCGACCGCTGGACGGCCGACTGCGTCATTCCCGACAAGGGCTTCTGGTTCGCGCCGACCGTGTTCACGAACGTCCAGACGAGCCACCGGATCGCGCGCGACGAGATCTTCGGGCCCGTCCTGTCGGTCCTGACCTTCCGCACGCCGGCCGAGGCGATCGAGAAGGCCAACAACACGCCGTACGGGCTGTCGGCCGGCATCTGGACCGAGAAGGGCTCGCGCATCCTCGCCGTCGCCGACCGCCTGCGCGCCGGCGTCGTGTGGGCGAACACGTTCAACCGCTTCGACCCGTCGTCGCCGTTCGGCGGCTACAAGGAGTCCGGCTACGGCCGCGAAGGCGGCCGCCATGGTCTCCTCGCCTACCTGAAGGGGGCCGCGTGATGGCCAAGCGACTCACCGTGCCGAAGACCTACAAGCTCTTCATCGGCGGCGCCTTCCCGCGCAGCGAGTCGGGGCGCACCTACCAGGTGCTCTCGGCGAAGGGCGACTTCCTCGCCAATGCGGCGCTCGCCTCCCGCAAGGACGCCAGGGATGCCGTCGTCGCGGCCCGCGGCGCCGTCAAGGGCTGGTCGGGCGCCACCGCCTACAACCGCGGTCAGGTGCTCTACCGCGTCGCCGAGCTGCTCGAGGGCCGCCGTGCCCAGTTCGTCGACGAGATCGTGCAGCAGACGGGTGCCTCGACGGCGGCCGCGCAGGCCGAGGTCGACGAGGCGATCGACCGCTGGGTCTGGTACGCGGGCTGGTGCGACAAGTTCGGCCAGGTCACGGGCAACGGCAATCCCGTCGCCGGGCCGTACTTCAACATCTCGGTGCCCGAGCCGACGGGCGTCGTCGGCATCGTCGCTCCGCAGGACACCGCCCTCCTGGGCATCGTCTCGGCCGTCGCGCCGGCGCTCGTGGCGGGCAACTCCGTCGTCGTCGTCGCGTCGGAGCGCTTCCCGCTGTCGGCGATCAGCCTCGCCGAGGTGCTCGCGACCTCCGACGTGCCGGGCGGTGTGGTCAACGTGCTCACCGGCTCGCCCGGCGAGATCGCGCCGTGGCTCGCTTCGCATCCCGAGGTGCACGGCCTCGACCTCGTCGGCGCCGGCGACCTCGAGTGGATCGACCTGCAGATCGCGGCCGCGGAGACGCTGACGCGCGTCCTGCCTCCCGAGCGGGGGGCGGATGCCGCGGCTCCGAGCCTGCACCGCATCACGGCCTTCACCGAGACGAAGACCGTCTGGCACCCCAAGAGCCTCGTCTGAACGTCGGAGGACCGTGATCTGCCGGACTTCGCTCCGCGCTCCCGCCCTGGCACGTCTGGACGGCGCGGGGCTGGTCACAGCTCTGCGGTGAGGCCGCCGTCGATCACGAAGTCGGCGCCGGTGATGTTGCCGGCCGCGAGGTCGCTTGCGAGGAACGCGACGAGCGCGGCGACCTCGTCGGGCTTCGTGAAGCGGCCGGTGACCATCGAGGCCTCGGCCCCTGCGACGATCTGCGCGGTCTCGGCACCCGCGGCGGCCGACACGGTCGCGGCCACGCCGCCCTCGCCGAGCCAGAGGTCGGTGGCGACGGGGCCCGGGCTCACCGTGTTCACTCGGATGCCGTCACGGCCGACCTCCTTCGACAGCGACTTCGAGAAGTTGACGAGCGCGGCCTTCGCTGCGCTGTAGTCGATGACAGCCGGGTCGGGCAGGCGTGCGTTGACCGATGCCACGGTGACGATGGAACCGCTGCCCGCCTCACGCATCCCGGAGAGCACGGCCCGCGTCATGCGGATCGCGCTCAGGGCGTCGAGCTGGAACGTGCCCAACCATTCATCGTCTGTCACCGCAGCGAATCCGCCCGTGCGCGGGCGTACGCCGCCGACGTTGTTGACGAGGATGGTCGCACCGCCGAGCGCGGCCGCCTGCGTGGCCAGGTCGCCCGGCACGCTCGGGTCCGTGAGATCCGCTTCCACCGGGGTCACGGCGCCGCCGTCGGCCAGCAGGGCGAGGTCCGGCGTCACCGTGCGGGACGCTGCGAGCACGTGTGATCCCTCGGCGACGAGACATCGGGTGATGGCCAGGCCGATGCCCCGGCCCGCGCCCGTGACGATGGCGACCCTGCCGTCGAGCCCGAGCTCCACCTCAGAGTCCCTGGGCCTTGAGCCACTCGAGCACGGAGTCGGCGACGTCGAGCCAGCCGTGATCGATCGTCAGCGAGTGCCCGCGCCCCTCGAACTGCCTGAGCTCGTTGACGGTCATCGCGTCGCGGTACTGCTTGAGCGTCGAGCGTGTGACGACGTCGGGCACGGTGTGGTCTGCGGTACCTGAGATCAGCAGCAGCGGCCCGCGCGGTTCACGCGTGGTGTCGACCGCCGCAGGCGAATGCATCGAGAAGTTCGCCGCGGCGGCCTGGAAGAGCGGCCGCCCCGGCGAGGGGATCGTCCATTGCTCGTAAAGTGCGTCGGACTCCGCCTGGTCGAGCGCGTTGCCGAATCCGTAGCGGAACTGCTCCTTCGTCAGCGAGACGGCCTTATGCCGGTTCGCGGGGTTGCCGAGCACCGGGAAGCCCGACCGCAGCTGTGCGAGCGGGAGCGGCAGCACGCCCTTGATCTGCGCGGGGTCGATGGCCACGGCGCCGGCGCCGACGCCCTCGCCGAGCAGCTTCTCAGCGATCAGTCCGCCGAACGAGTGCCCGATGAGGATGGTGTCGTCGCCGAGTCCGCCGGCTATCGCGGCGAAGTGGCCGGCGGCCTCGTCGATGCCGATGTCGGCGACGGCATCGGCATTCTCGCGTGCCCCGGCGACCGTGGCCGGCTCGTTCGGCCATCCGGGAGCGACCGGGTCGTAGCCGGCGGCGCGGAACTTCTCGATCCATGGTCCCCAGCTCGTGGCGTGCAGCCACAGGCCGTGGATGAAGACGACGGGACGGGAACCTTCGGGCATGGGAGCGCTCCTGGAGTCGGGGATCTCAGGACACACCCCCGGAGCCGACGCCGTCCAGAACCCCTTCGACACGAATCGATGCACGTCTTGCATCGATCGCCGCGCATGCGGGAGCCTTCCCTCTGGGAGGACCTTTGGATCTCGATCTCCGGCTCGTGCGCTCCTTCGTCGCGGTCGCCGACGAGCTGCACTTCGGGCGCGCGGCGGCACGCCTGCATGTCAGCCAGCCGGCCTTGTCGCGGCAGATCCGCCGCCTCGAGGACGACCTGGACTTCGCGTTGTTCGTTCGTGACAGTCGTCACGTCGCCCTCACGCCGCAGGGCGCGCGCTTCCTGAGGGACGCGCGCCCGCTCCTCGCGCAGGCGGCCAGGTTGACGCATCGCGACGAGCCCGGCATCAGGATCGCGCACATCTTCGACCTCGACACCGGCGCGTCGTCGCCGACGCGTTCGCCGAACGCCATCCCGAGGTGCCCGTGATCGCGAGCTCGATGGACAGCCGTCGGCAGTTCGACGCGCTGATCGGCGGCCTTCTCGATGTCGCGATCGTCCGCCTGACCCCTGCCATGGTCGCGGAGCATCCGATGGGCCTGCGCCACCGCCTTATGCGGCTCGAGCCGTTCTGGCTCGTGGGACGTCCCGGTGGCCGTGTCGCCGAGTCCGCTTCGCTGCGGGAGCGGTCGATCGAGGTCTTCAGCGACCCCCTCGGGTCTGCCCTGTTCAACGCGCACGGCGCCTACCTCCGCGCCCTCGAGGCGCACGCCGGCATGAGCTTCCGCTGGCTCGGCAATCCCGGCACCTTCGACCAGTGCCTCCCGCACGTGCGGCGGGCGACGGATGCCGCGTACCTCCTGGAGTTCGAGTCGTATGCGCTCCGCTACCAGCGGCTCGGCCTGCCCATACACCGCGCTGCCGAGCTCCAGCCGGTCTATCCCTGGTCGATCGTGTGGCGGGAAGGACCGAACCCCTCCGCCGTGAACGACTTCCTGGAAGTCGCCGCGGAACAGGCGGAGGAGCGCCGCTGGCTCTCACCGGATGCGGCCGCGCCGCTGTGGCAGCCGTCTTCGGGCTGAGGCGCCGGGAGAGGCATCCTGAATCACTTCTGAACAGTTGATAACGGAAAGGTAACGGCGCATGTAGAGTGGCCGTCACGTCGACGATGACGTGACCTGCCGGAGGACATGCCCGATGCCCGCCTCACCGGCATCCGACCGTTCGCAGGATCGGATGCCCGCCCTCGTGACCGTCTGCGTGCTCGCCATAGCGAGCCTCGTGATCGCCTTCCTCGGCGCGTCGCCCGCGCGCGTGAGCGCGACCGAGCTGCTCGGCGACGCCCGCGCCCCGCAGGACGCGGCGTTCGTCGTGAGCCATCGCGGCGGGGGAGCCCTCGCGCCCGAGAACACGCTCCCCGCCGTCGAAGCGGCGATCGACGCCGGATTCGACTACGTCGAGATCGACGTCGCGCTCACGGCCGACCGTGTCCCGGTGCTCATGCACGACCGCACCGTCGACCGCACGACCGACGGCCACGGTTCGCTCGCATCGCTGACCCTCGCGCAGGTGAAGGAGCTCGACGCGGGCTCGTGGTTCGCGCCCGCGTACGCGGGCACGCGCGTCCCGACCCTGGAGGAGTTCCTCGCGGTGCTCGGCTCCTCGGGGCGCCGCGCGCTCGTGGAGCTCAAGGGCGTGTGGGATGCCGAGGCCGGCGCAGCGCTGATCGCGTCGCTGCGCGCGCACGACCTGGAGCGCCGCGTCGCGATCGTGAGCTTCAACCCGCAGTCGCTCCTGGCGACGAGCGGCGCCTCTGACCTCGTCTACCGGCTGCTCATCCTGCGGCGCCTGCCGCACGACATCGAGCAGGCGGTCGAGGGCGCGGATGCGCGCGGCATCCTCGTCGACTGGCGCGCGGTCGCCAAGCGCCCGGAGATCGTCACGGAGCTGCACGACGCGGGCCTGCGCGTCCTGGTCTACACGCTCAACACCGACGTCGAATGGCAGGAGACCACGACGGCCGGGGTCGACGGCATCGTGACCGACGAACCCGCGCGGCTCATGGAGTGGCAGGCGACGACCGTGCATGACGACCGCTGACCCGGAGCCGACGACCGGCTCCCTAGCAACGCCGGCGCAACGCTCTGGGGATGATGCGGCCTCATCGCGCTAGACTGGGGCGCGGGGATCGACGAACCCCACGCCGCGGCTCGCTGAAGCGAGTGCCAGCGGCCGGGGGATGAGTCATCCCGTCCCGCGTCCGTGACGGCGCACGCGCCGCCCGCGGGAGCTGTGCAGACCACCGCCGGTCGCCCCCGACCGGTCGTCGCCGGAGCATCCCGGCACCCTACGCTCAGGAGGAGCATGCCGACCACGGCACCCGCCGCGCAGACCGCCACTGCGGCGCAGCGGCGCAGGAAGCCCTCGTCGTCGCGCCGCGACGATGAGGCACCCATCATCCCGATCCTCGCCCGCAAGGTGCGCGAGGTCGAGACGAAGGCCCAGCGCGGCAAGCTGGGCCCCACGAACCGCGTGAAGTTCCAGGTCATCGCCTTCCTCGTCCGCGAGGAGCGCGCGCGCGTCAAGACCGACACGCAGATCGCCGACGGTTCGCGCGCCGAGCTGCTCAAGCGCCTCGACGGCGTGGCCACGATCCTCGCCAAGACCGCGGCCCGCGACACGAGCCTCATCCAGCTGCTCGAGGTCGACCAGGCCGCGTCGCCGGTCGCCCGCCGCATGCGCCGCGACTGGCTGCTCGAGTCGGGGGCCGAGCTGCCGCCGGATGAGCTCATCATCACCGACGCCGCGCCCGTCGCTGCGCCGGTCGTGCCGGCAGCGCTCGCCGAGCGCCAGGTCGTGCCGCCGCAGGTCGAGTCGCGCCGCGACGCCAACCCGTTCCTCGCCCCCGACCTCTCCCTGCGTGCGCCGAAGCAGACCCCGCGCCGTCGCCTCGACGGCTGGGAGCTCATGGGCCCCCTCTACAAGGCGTTCGAGACGGGTGCCGGCGGCGGCAGCGCGACGATGGACCTTCCCGTCGTCCCCGAGTTCGACCGGCTCTCGCCCAAGGGGCTCGAGGTCATGCCGCACCAGTCGCGGTTCCTCGAGGCCGTGCGCGAAGGGCACCGCACATTCCTGCTGGCCGACGAGCCGGGCCTCGGCAAGACGGCCGAGTCGGTGCTCGCGGCGTCCGTCGCAGGCGCCTACCCGCTCCTCGCGGTCGTGCCGAACGTCGTCAAGATGAACTGGGCGCGCGAGGTCGAGCGGTGGACGCCGCAGCGCCGAGCGACGGTCATCCACGGCGACGGCGAGAACATCGACGCGTTCGCCGACGTCTTCATCGTGAACTACGAGATCCTCGACCGGCACCTGTCCTGGCTCTCGACGATCGGACTTGCGGGCATGGTCGTCGACGAGGCCCACTTCATCAAGAACCTCACATCGCAGCGCTCGCAGAACGTGCTCGCCCTCGCGACGCGCATCCGCGAGCAGGTGCGCGACCCGCTGCTGCTCGCCCTCACGGGAACGCCGCTCATCAACGACGTCGAGGACTTCGACGCCATCTGGCGCTACCTCGGCTGGACCAACGGGGAGAAGCCCGGGCCGATCCTCATGGAGAAGCTCGACGAGACGGGCCTCACGCCCGCCGACAAGTCGTTCTACCCCGAGGCGCGCGACGCGGTGATCTCGATGGGCATCGTGCGGCGCAAGAAGAAGGATGTCGCGGCCGACCTGCCCGACAAGCTCATCGCCGACCTCCCGGTCGAGCTGGACGACGAGTTCGGCCGGTCGATCCGGCAGGCCGAGCGGGAACTCGGGGAGCGGCTCGCCGCGAAGTACCGCCGCATCATCGAGGCGCGCGGCGACCGCGGGCTCGCGCCGGGCGAGATCGACGGCGACATCGTGCGCCTCGTCGCCCACAACGAGCTCGAGGAGTCCAAGGCCGCGGGCACCGGGGCCGAGAACGTCTTCACGATGGTTCGCAAGATCGGCCAGGCCAAGGCCCAGCTCGCGGCGGACTACGCCGTGCAGCTGCAGCGCTCGGTCGGCAAGGTCGTGTTCTTCGCGAAGCACATCGACGTCATGGACCAGGCCGAGGCGCACTTCGCGTCGGCGGGTCTGAAGACCGTGTCGCTGCGCGGCGACCAGGCCGCGACCGCTCGCCAGGCCGCGATCGACGCCTTCAACAACGATCCGAACGTCGGCATCGCGGTCTGCTCGCTCACGGCCGCGGGCGTCGGCGTCAACATGCAGGCGTCGTCGAACGTCGTGCTCGCCGAGTTGTCGTGGACCGCCGCCGAGCAGACGCAGGCGATCGACCGCGTGCACCGCATCGGTCAGGATGAGCCCGTCACAGCGTGGCGGATCATCGCAGCGCACACGATCGACACGAAGATCGCGGAGCTGATCGACTCGAAGCAGGGCCTCGCGGCCCGCGCTCTCGACGGCGAGGCCGTCGACCCGCAGTCGAGCGACTCGGTGCAGCTCTCGGCGCTCATGCACTTGCTGCGCCGAGCGCTCGGCGCGGACTCCTGAGGTCGTCCGCGGGCTGCCGATAGCCCGCGGCGGCGGGAGCGTCAAGGTCCTCGCCTCCCGGGGCGCACGACTTTAGCGTCGTGGGCGCCGGAGTGGTGCGCGTCCGTGCACAGGCCGAGAGGAGCTGCCATGTCCGATCCGACGCAGCCGAAGAGAGACGAAGACGACGAGACGCTCGCGGATGCCGTGGTCGACGTCGTCGTGGGCGACCAGGCCGACGAGCCCGTCGACGAGGACCTGAACCCCCGACGACATCGACAGCGCCGCCGCCGACGAGCAGGCGGCCCGCGAGGGGACGAAGGGCGACCCCGACAATTCATCATGAGGTGCTGAGCCGGGGCCGTCCTGCGTGTGGCAGGGCCGAGGCATCCGGCGATAGTGTCGGGGGAGGCAGCGACGCCGCTTCGATCCCCCGACCTAAGGACCACACATGAAGATCGGCATCCTCACCAGCGGCGGCGACTGCCCGGGACTCAACGCGGTCATCCGCGGCGTCGTGCTCAAGGGGACCACGACCTACGACCTCGAGTTCGTCGGCATCCGCGACGGCTGGCGAGGCGTGGTCGACGGCGACTTCTTCCCGCTCACCCGGCACGAGGTCAAGGGCCTGTCGAAGGTCGGCGGCACGATCTTGGGCACGTCGCGCACCAACCCGTACGAGGGTCCCCGCGGCGGCGCGGAGAACATCTCCAAGACGCTCTACGGCCACCGCATCGACGGCATCATCGCGATCGGCGGCGAGGGCACCCTCGCGGCGGCGGAGCGCCTGTCGAAGGACGGCATCAACGTGCTCGGCGTCCCGAAGACGATCGACAACGACCTGCGTGCGACCGACTACTCCTTCGGCTTCGACACCGCCGTCAACATCGCCACCGACGCGATGGACCGCCTCCGCACGACGGGCGACTCGCACCAGCGCTGCATGGTCGCCGAGGTCATGGGCCGCCACGTCGGCTGGATCGCGCTGCACGCCGGCATCGCGGCGGGCGCGCACGTCATCTGCATCCCCGAGGTGCCGCTGTCGATCGCCCAGATCGCCGACCAGGTGTCCAAGGCGCACGACCGCGGTCGCGCGCCGCTCGTCGTCGTCTCCGAGGGCTTCACGCTGACGGACATGGAGGAGGCCTTCAGCGACAAGGGCCTCGACGCCTTCAACCGCCCCCGCCTGGGCGGCATCGGCGAGGTGCTCGCGCCCGAGATCGAGCGCATCACGGGCATCGAGACGCGCGCGACCGTGCTGGGACACATCCAGCGCGGCGGCTCGCCCTCGGGCTTCGACCGGGTGCTCGCGACGCGCCTCGGGCTGCACGCGGCCGACGCCGTCATGTCCGAGGCGTGGGGCCAGATGGTGGCCCTGCGCGGCACCGACATCGTGCGCGTGCCCTTCGCCGACGCCCTCGGCGAGCTCAACACCGTGCCGCAGTACCGCTACGACGAGGCCGCCGCGCTCTTCGGCTGACCCCCGCCTCGCGCGAAGAATTCGCCGAGACAGGGGCTTTCGCCGAGCCTGGGGATCGTGTACCCATGCCTCGGCGAGATCCCCTGTTTCGCTGACGGGCGGCTCCTCCACCGCTGCGGACGGTGGGTGAAGAGTGCACAGAATGAGGGGATGCAGGGGGTGCGACGGCCTCGCGGGTCGAGGCTCGGAACGTGCCGAACGAACCTCTCCCTCGCCTTCACTTCGTTCGCGAGCAGCCTTCGACGCTTCCTCGCCTGGATCGGAACGCGGCACTTCAGCGCGTCCGGGCGGGTGTCTATGTGAAGAAGGATGCGTGGGACGCGCTCAAGCCGTGGGAACGCTATCGCCTGCGTGTCGAGGCGGTCGGCCGTACCTGGACCGACCCGCTGTTCTGCCTCGAGTCGGCCGCGTCGGTTCTGGGTGCTCCGGTGTTCGGCGAACCGCGTTGGATTCATCTCCTCAACCCGGGCGGCGCCTCCTGGCGCGAGGGCGATGTCGTGGTCCATGGCACCGGTGATGAGCGCCTCACCTCGATGGTGGGCGGGATGACTGTGGCGTCGCTGCACGACACGATGCTCGATCTCTGTCGAGTGCTCCCACCTGCGTTCGCGCTGGCCGTCGCGGATCACGTCGCGCGCCGGTCCCGATCATCCGACTCAGGGCCCCTGAGCGAACGCGGGCGCGCCCAGAAGAACCGGCGCGGCGTCCGGCAACTCGACTGGATCGATCAGCACCTCGACCCAGCCGCCGAGTCCGTCGGTGAGTCCTGCAGCCGCGCGGTGATCCATTGGCTCGGATACGAGGCACCCCTGACCCAGGTGACGTTCACTTACGAGGACGTCGTGGATCGCGTCGACTTCTATTTCGAGCACCGGCGGATCATCGGGGAGTCGGACGGGTATGGCAAGTACGACGCGACCGATGCTGAGGCATCCAAACAGCATTTCATCGCGGAGAAGAAGCGCGAAGATCGGCTCCGCCGCTACGAGGGCGGATTCTCGCGCTGGGACTGGAAGGACACCTTGGCGTGGCGTCCCCTCGATCGGGCGCTTCGCGCTGCCGGGCTCTCTCCGATCCGCCCCGCGGACGCCCGTGGTCTCGCGAGCCTCGCGACCAACCCGCGATCGTTCCCACGAAGCCGAGACAAGGCGTAGCGCCGAGACAGGGGTCACGTCCCCCTGACTCGGCAGAATCCCGTGGTTCGGCGAGGGAGTGGATGCCGCGAGCGGGCCGCCGCGCGCGCCGCCCGCGGCCGCGGGCGGGCCCCGGCGCCGGGTCAGGCGTCGGCGAGGCCGAGCACGTCGAGCAGCCAGGCGAGCTCGAACGCACGCTCGCGCCACGCGTTGTAGCGGCCCGAGACCCCGCCGTGGCCGGCGACCATCTCGCACTTGAGCAGCGCGTCGGCCCCGACCTCGCGCAGGCGCGCGACCCACTTCGCCGGCTCGACGTAGAGCACGCGCGTGTCGTTGAGCGACGTCACGGCGAGGATGCGCGGGTACGCGACATCCGACCGCACGTTCTCGTACGGCGAGTACGACTTCATGTAGGCGTAGACGTCGGCGTCGTGCAGCGGATCGCCCCACTCGTCCCACTCGATCACGGTGAGCGGCAGCGAAGGGTCGAGGATCGTCGTCAGCGCGTCGACGAACGGCACGTCGGCGAGGATCCCGGCGAACAGCTCCGGCGCGAGGTTGGCGACCGCGCCCATGAGCAGGCCGCCGGCCGACCCACCCTCCGCCACCAGCAGCCCCGGGGACGTGAACCCGTTGTCGATGAGGTGCAGCGCGCAGTCGACGAAGTCGGTGAAGGTGTTGCGCTTGTGCAGCATCTTGCCGTCCTCGTACCATTGCCGGCCCATCTCGCCGCCGCCGCGCACGTGCGCCACGGCGAACACCACGCCCCGGTCGAGGGCGGAGAGGCGCGCCACCGAGAAGCCCGGCTCGATCGAGTGCTCGTACGACCCGTAGCCGTAGAGGTGCACGGGGCGGGGAGCCGCGCCCGCGTCGCCGAACGAGCGCTTCCACACGAGCGAGATCGGGATCTGCGTGCCGTCCTGCGCCGTCGCCCACACGCGCTCCTGCGCGTAGTCGGAGGGTTCGTACCCGCCGAGCACCGGCTGGCGCTTGCGCAGCAGCAGCTCGCCCGTCGCGATGTCGTAGTCGTAGACGGTGCCCGGCGTCGTGAACGACCCGTACCCGATGCGCAGCAGCGGGGGAGCCCATTCGGGATTGCCGCCCGTGCCGACCGAATACAGCGGCTCGTCGAACGCCAGTTCGCGCACGTCCCCGGACGAGTAGGAGAGCAGCCCGAGCCGCGGCAGGCCGCCCCGGCGGTAGGCGACGACGCCCCAGTCGCGGAACGTCGACATGCCGAGCAGCCGGCGCCCCTGCTCGTGCGCGATCACCACGGCACGGGGGCCGGAGGGGGCGGATGCCGCGACCCGCACCATCTCGAAGTCGAGCGCGCCGTCGTTGTGCACGATGTAGAGCACGTCCTCGTCGTCGACGACGGCGTGGTGCGACTCGTACTCGACGCCCTCGCGCCGCGGCCACACGACGCGCGGCTCGCCGCGGAGGTCGTCGGCATCCAGCAGCCACTCCTCGGACGTGATCGAGGATCCCAGCCCGATCACGAGATAGCGGTCGCTGCGGGTGAAACCCGCGCCGACCCAGTACCGCTCGTCGGGCTCGTGGAAGAGCTTCGCGTCGTCGGCGACCGGCGTCCCGAGCTCGTGCAGCCAGACTGTGTCGGGCCGCCACGCGTCATCGACGGTGCTGTAGACGATGAAACGCCCGTCGGGCGAGAACCCGGCGCCCGCGAACGTGCCCTCGATGACGTCGGCAAGCTGCTCGCCCGTCGTGAGGTCGCGCACGCGCACGGTGTACCGCTCGTCGCCTGCGACGTCGACGCCCCAGAGCATGAGACGGCCGTCGTTGGACACCTCGAAGCTGCCGAGTGAGAAGAACTCGTGCCCGTCGGCCTCGACGTTCCCGTCGAGCAGCACCTGCTCACCAGGCACCTCGACGTCGGGGGAGAGCTCGGGCGGCGTCCAGTCGTCGGGTGATGCGAGAGGCGCGCGGCACTGGATGCCGTACTGCTTGCCCTCCACGGTGCGTCCGTAGTACCACCACTCGCCGTGGCGCGAGGGCACCGAGAGATCGGTCTCGAGCGTGCGTCCTTTGATCTCGTCGAAGATCCGCTCGCGCAGGCCCGACAGGTGCTCCGTGCGCGACTCCGTGTAGGCGTTCTCGGCCTCGAGATGCGCGATGACGGCTTCGTCCTCTTTCGCCCGGAACCACTCGTACGGATCGTCGAACGTGTCGCCGTGGTGGGTCCGCGAAGCGGGGTTGCGGGAGGCGATGGGAGGGAGAGTGGATGCCGCGCCCTGCGCGTCGTGAGCAGTCACCTGTTCACGCTAGCCGAGCCCACTCCGCACAGGTCGCTGTCAGGGTTATCCGATCACAGGGGGATGTGCGAGGATACCCGGGAAGCTCAGTAAACAGAGCATGAATCCTCGCTGAACTGTTCGTTCGCACCGCCGATCCCGTCGGCATCCTTTGATCTCACTTTACGGAAAGCGAACGGTGGAAACCGCAGGCCTGCTCGTGGTGCTGGTGATCGCACTGGCCCTCTTCTTCGACTTCACGAACGGATTCCACGACACCGCGAACGCGATGGCGACACCCATCGCGACCGGTGCTCTGAAGCCCAAAGTCGCTGTACTCCTCGCTGCACTGCTGAACCTCGGCGGCGCGTTCCTGTCGACGGAGGTGGCGAAGACCATCTCGGGCGGGATCATCTACGAGGATCAGATCTCCTCCACCCTGTTCCCCGCCATCATCTTCGCGGGGCTGATCGGGGCGATCACGTGGAACATGCTCACCTGGCTGCTGGGTCTGCCCTCGAGTTCGTCGCACGCGCTCTTCGGCGGCCTCATCGGTGCGACGCTCGTCGGCGTCGGGGCGATGGCGATCGACTTCAGCGTCGTCGTCTCGAAGGTCGTGCTCCCGGCGGTCATCGCGCCCGTCACGGCCGGCATCATCGCCTTCACCGCGACGAAGCTCGCCTATGTCATCACGCGCCGCTACGACGGGCGTCCCGACGGACGCGGCGGCTACCGCGTCGGACAGATCTTCACGTCGTCGCTCGTGGCGCTCGCGCACGGCACCAACGACGCGCAGAAGACGATGGGCGTCATCACGCTGCTCCTGATCTCGGTCGGCTGGCAGACGAGCACGGAGCCCGAGGACTGGGTGCGCCTGGCGTGCGCCTTCACGATCGCCCTCGGAACCTACGTCGGCGGCTGGCGGATCATCCGCACGCTGGGCAAGGGCCTCACCGAGGTCAAGCCTGCGCAGGGCTTCTCGGCCGAGGCATCCACCGCCGCCACGATCCTCTCCTCGAGCGCGCTCGGGTTCGCCCTCTCGACGACCCAGGTCGCGTCCGGCTCGGTCATCGGATCCGGTCTCGGCCGGCGCGGCTCGAAGGTGCGCTGGCGGACGGTCGGTCGCATCGTGGTCGGGTGGCTGCTCACGCTCCCCGCGTCGGGTGCCGTCGGCGCGCTCGCCGCCCTCTTCGTCGTGTGGCTCGGCGGCTGGGGCATCGCGATCGACGCGGTCCTGGCCGTCCTCATCATCGTCGGACTGTTCCTGCGTTCACGCCGCAACGCGGTCACGGCCGCCAACGCGATGAGCGAGGTCGCCGATTCGGGACTCGCCGTCAAGGTCAAGCGCAATCCGCCGCCCACGCGGCGCCAGCGGGCGCTCGAGCGGCAGGCGCGCCGCGACCGGGAGGCGAAGAAGTGAACATCACCGTCAACTGGATCGCCTTCGTCCAGGTCTTCGTCGTCGCGATGATCTCGTCGGTCCTCATCGTGAGCTTCTACGCTCTGGGCCTTCGGATGCTCGTGCGCGCGGGCCGCACGCCCGTCGTGGCCCCGGCCGAATTCACCGATGCCATCACGGTCATCACCGAGAAGGAACGCGCCCGCGCCGAGAAGGCGGCCGCCAAGGCCGCGAGGAAGAGCCCCCTCACCGAGGGCCAGAAGCGCCTCGCGCTGGTCGGCGCATACGCGTCGTTCGCTGTGTGCGCGCTCGCCGTGCTCGGCGGCCTCCTGCTGATCCTCTTCAACCACTGACGACGGGTGCCGGGACCCGGCACTCGTCGTCACTGAACAGCCGCCACGCGTCACTCCGCGGCGAACCTGATGGAGTGGAAGACAGCTTGTGCCTCTTGCCACTCGTCGGCATCGGCCTGACCGTCCCACTGCCCGACCGCGAGGAGAGCTCTCTCCCCATCGAGGTCGACGATGCGATACGTCTCACGCTCGCCGACGCCCTCGTGATAGAAGCGGGTGCAATCCCCCCGGTATTCGGAGTGGATGCAGATGTGGCTGTCGCGGCAGTCTTCGATGACGACGCCCTCTTCGACCGCGACGTCGAACTGGAGGCCCGAGTAGCCGTCGATCTCGATCTCCGTCGGCTCGGTCGTCGTCGTCGACGTGGTCGCGGCCATCGCGCCGGCGAGATCGGCGACGGAAGGGCCGACCTCGGACAGTGGAGTCGACCAGGCGCAGGCGTCGACGGGCACGGTGGCCGCTGTCGCGAGCTTCACGAACGTCTCGGGAGTGCTGAGGAACCATCCACCCGGGTTGTACTCCCAGCCCTCGGGCACGGTGATCTGGAGCGGCACGCCGAACTCCGTGAACACGTAGGTGCCGGGCTCGAGTGAATACGATTCGCCTGCCAACGACAGCCGCTCCGCTCCGGCGGCCTCCTCGGCGGGGGCCGCTGAAGGGGCGGACACGGTGCAGCCGACAAGCCCGCCGCACACGGCGACAGCAGCCAAGAGAGCCACCGCTTCGCGCGGTATCGTCAGGCCGCGATGTGATGTGGACATGATGCGTCCTCTCCTTGTCAGGGACAGCCTTGCTGCTGTCGCATTCATTGCAGGGTGGGCAGATATCACGCCGATAACGGGCGGGGGCGAGTCGGTATCAGCCCGATATCAGGGCACTTGACGCGTACCGCCGCGAGTCTCACAGTGTGGTCATGGACCTCCGCGTTCTGGGGGCGCTGACGATCGACGGCGACGGCGCGGCACTGGCGCCGCGGGACCGCCTGGTGCTCGGCGCGCTCGCGGTGCGCATCGGAAGGCCGGTCAGCGTTGAGTCGCTCGCGAGGGCGCTGTGGGGGGATGACCTGCCGCCCTCGTGGTCGAAGGTGATTCCGGGCTGCATCATGCGGCTGCGGCGTCGGATCGCGCCCGCCCGGATTGAGACGACCGCCGCCGGCTATCGCCTCGCGGCGGACGGAATCGACCTCGACGCCGAAAGGTTCGAGAGGTGCATCGCGCGCGGGGCGGAGCTGCTCGAGCTCGGCGAGCCGGACCGGGCAGTCCACGCGATCTCCGAGGCGCTCGTCCTCTGGCGCGATCAGCCGTTCGCCGAGCTGTCGGACTGGGAGCCCGCCCTCATCGAGTCCCTCCGGCTCGATGAGCTGCGCCTCTCGGCGGAGGAGTCGCTCGTCGAGGCCCGGCTGCAGTCCGGCGAGTTGCGGGATGCCGCGGCTCTGGCGCGCGCGCGGGTAGCGGAGTCCCCCATGCGCGAACGTCGCTGGGTGCTCCTCGCCCTCGCCCAGTACCGGCAGGAACGCCAGGCGGAGGCTCTCGCCACCGTGCGGCGCGGCCGTGAGATGCTCGCGAACGAACTGGGCCTTGACCCGGGCGCCGAGCTGGCCGCGCTCGAGCAGGCTATCCTGCGCCACGACCCCGAGCTGGAGTCGGGTGCGGTGTATCGTGCGGCGAGTGCCGAATGCCCCTACTTCGGACTTCCTCCGGCCGACCTGGGCGACGGCGAGCGCTTTTTCGGGCGCGAGGAGCAGCTCGGCCGCGCATTGGAGGCGCTCGAGCGGCATGGGGTCCTCATCGTCTCGGGGTCGTCGGGAGTCGGCAAGTCGTCGTTCGTCCGGGCCGGGATCGGCGCCCGGCTGATCGCGCGCGGACGCGGCGTGTCGCTCGTCACGCCGGGGGAGCATCCCCTCGAGGCGCTCCGAGAGTCCGGCGCCGAAGAGCAGGACGGCGTCCTCATCATCGACCAGTGCGAGCAGGCGCTCGCGAACGACGACCCAGCGGTCGTGCGGCGGTTCTTCGAGGAAGTCGGCAGGCAGGTCTTCCGCGGGACGGTCGTGCTGACGATCCGTGCCGACCGTCTCGGTGAGCTCGCCGAGAACCGGGGCTTCGCGGGTCTCATCGAGTCGCACCTGCTCATGCTCGGGCCGCTTTCGGCCGAGGAGCTGCGTACGATCATCGAGGAGCCTGCCCGACAGGCCGGTCTCATCCTCGAGCCGGGGCTCGTGGAAGTGCTCACGCGAGACGCGGGCGGCCGGAGCCTCCCGCTCCTCTCGCACGCCCTCCGTCAGATCTGGCAGCGCCGCGAGGGGCGCGTGCTGAGCGTCGACGCGTACAAGGCGGCAGGTCAGATCGAGGGCGCCGTCGCGCAGACGGCTGAGGAGGTGTTCGGCGATCTCTCGGAGGAGGGGCGCGCTCACGCCCGCGACATCCTCCTCCGCCTCGTCGAGCCGGCCGACGGCGGGGGAGTCATCTGCCAGCGGGTGGCCCGCGCGTCCGTCGCCGTCGACGAGGAGCACGAGCAGGTCGCCGGACGGCTCGTCGATGCGCGGCTCGTGACGAGCGACGAGGAGTCGTACCAATTGGCGCACGAGGCCGTGGCGCGCGAATGGCCCCGGCTCCGGGAATGGCTCGCGGACGACGTCGAGGGCCAGCGCATCCTGCGGCATCTGAGTGCGGCGGCGGGCTTCTGGCAGGCGATGGATCGAGCCGACAGCGAGCTCTACCGCGGCGCGCGCCTGAGCGCCGCGGCGCATTGGCGCGATAGCGCGCTGCCCGCGCTGTCCGCCGTCGAGGCGGCGTTCCTCGACGCTTCCGTCGGGCGCGAGGCGACCACGGCCGAGACGACCCGGCTCCAGCTGCAGCGCGAGCGGCGCAGCGTGCGCCGCCTCCGCTGGCTCGCCGGTGCCGCTGCATCGCTCGCCATCG
Source organism: Microbacterium alkaliflavum (assembly GCF_044325405.1). Taxonomy (NCBI): domain Bacteria; kingdom Bacillati; phylum Actinomycetota; class Actinomycetes; order Micrococcales; family Microbacteriaceae; genus Microbacterium; species Microbacterium alkaliflavum. The sequence goes on from NZ_JBIQWL010000003.1 coordinate 500,143, forward strand.
TCGCGCTCGCCGCTGGTACAGTCGCGACCGCCCAGGTCGGGGAGGCGAACAAGCAGGCCGTCATCGACGACGCGCGTCGCGTCGCGGCTCTCGGCGAATCCGAGCACGAGTACGAACGGGCGCTCCTCCTGTCCGTGGAGGCGATCCGGCTGTGGGACTCGCCGACGACGCGCACGGCCCTCCTCAGTGTCATGGGACGCAGCCCTCGGATCACGAGCATCAGCCGTCTGAACGGCGAGGCGAGCGTGCAGCAGATGGCTCTCGCCCCCGACGGCGAGAGCGCCGTGGTCGTCGACGACAACCTGGGTGCCCGGCTGGTGGATCTCGGCGAACGCGTCGAGGTGGGCAAGTACGCGGTCGACGGGAACGTCGTGCTCGACGCGATCGCCGCACCGGACGGTCGGATCCTCTTGAGCCTCATGGAGGGCTTGTGCGATGAAAACACCTGGTGCGACAGGCCGGCGCGCCGCACCGTGGCCCCTGATGACATGGGCGACGGCGGGGGAATGTTCGCCCTGCCGGGTTTCGATTATCCCGCCATCGACCTCGAGTTCTCACCTGATCAAGCGCTCGCCGCGGCCATCGCACCACTGCCGTACGAAGACGAAGGCGACAACATCGCGATCTGGCGGGTGGACGCGCCTGAAGCGCCGACCCTGCTCGACCTCCCGCACGCCGGGTCGAACCCCGGGGCGATGAACTGGGCGAACGCGTTCGGGCGCGTGCGATTCTCTCCCGATGGGTTGCGCCTCTACGCGAGCGGCTTCGGGCCCACCGCCATCTTCGACACCGCGACGGGCGAGCTCGTCGGGGAGGTCCCCGGTGACGGGATCCTGGCGGTCAGCCCCGACGGTGACTCGCTCCTCATCCGGGAGGGTCGCACGGCCGCGCGGATCGTCCACCTCTACGATCCCGAAGAGGATGTGCTGCTCGAGATGCCGTCCGTCGTCATCGACGGCGCCTTCAGCCCCGATGGAATGGAAGTCGTGACGACCGCCGATGATCGCGCGTGGCTGTGGTGGGCGCCGACGGGAGACCTGCGCGAGACACTGGAGGGCCACTTCGGCGCCGTCAGTTCTGCCGCGTTCCGCCCTGAAGGCGACCTCGTGACAGCGGGCGCGGACGGCGCGGTCATCACGTGGGCGATGGGTGACTGGACGGAATCGTTCCGGGACTGGGAGCGGACGGGCGACGAGTCGCTCGTGCCGCGCGACGAGAGCACGCTCGTGTACGAACTGCCGAGCGGCGAGTTCACAGGCATCGCCGCCGACCCCGACATCTGGCTCGCGCGGGCGTGCGCCGTCGCGGGGCGCACCCTCACGGAGGAGGAGTGGCGAGCTGTGTTCGGAGGCAGAGCCTACGATCCCGCCTGTGCACCCGGCACGTCTGCGCAGCCGCAATAGACTCGCCCGCATGGAGCCCGTGCAGTTCGGACAGTATCCGCCCGCGCGGCGCATCATCCTCCACGTGAGCGACACGCACCTGCTCGCGGGCAACCGCCCCCTCGGCGGGCGCTACGATACGGCGGCGAACCTCGCGCGCACCCTGGAGGCCGTCGAACGGATCGGCGTGCGGCCCGACGCGATCGTCTTCACCGGCGACCTCACCGATCTCGGCGAGCCGGAGGCCTACCAGGCGCTCAAGGCGGCCGTCGATCCCGTGGCCGAGCGGCTCGGCGCGCCGGTCGTGTGGGTCGCCGGCAACCACGACGAGCGCACGTCCCTGCGCCGAGACCTGCTCGGACTGGATGCCACGGAGGAGCCCGTCACGAGCGTCCACGACCTCGGCGGACTCCGGCTCGTCGCGCTCGACACATCGGTGCCCGGCTGGCACCACGGCGACCTCGACGAGGCGCAGCTGCAGTGGCTCGCCGGCATCCTGGAATCTCCGGCCCCCCTCGGAACGCTTCTCGCCATGCACCACCCGCCGCTGCCCAGCCACCTGCCGCTCTTCGACATCCTCGAGCTGCGCGATCAGTCCCGGCTCGCCGGGATCATCCGGGGAACCGACGTGCGCGGCATCCTCGCGGGGCACCTGCACTACTCGACGAGCGGGACGTTCGCGGGCGTCCCCGTGAACGTCGCCGCGGCGACCTGCTACACGATGAACCTCACGCTCCCCGCGGTCGAGGTCAACGGCATGGATGCCGGGCAGTCCTTCCACCTCGTGCACGTCTACGACGACACGATCACGCACGCCGTCGTGCCGGTCGTCGACGCCCCGACGGGCGATTACTTCTCGGCGGAATGGGTAGAGCGCATGGCGCTCCTCACGCCCGAGGAGCGCCTCGAGGCGTTCTCGCGCAAGCCGGCCCGCTGAGTCGGCGCAAGCCCGTCCCGCTGGTTAGCGCAAGTCCGCGACTCACGGTGGGCTCCCGCTTGACTTGGAGTGCGCTCTAAGTTCTACCGTGGGCACATGACCCTCCTCCACGAAGGCGTCTCGATCTCCGAGGCGGCCGCAGCGACAGGTCTGTCGACCCACACGCTGCGCTATTACGAGCGTGCCGGGCTCATGCTCGAACCGGTCGATCGGGCATCATCCACCCATCGGCGGTTCAGCGACGCCGACATCGCCTGGGTGCAGTTCCTCACCCGACTGCGCTCCACCGGGATGCCGATCGCGACGATCCGCGAGTACACCGAGCTCGTGCGGCAGGGCGACGCGACGGTCGGCGCACGGCGGGAACTGCTCGTGCGGCATCGCATCGCGGTGCTCGCCCAGCTCGACGACATCACCGGGAGCCTGGCCGCCATCGACATCAAGATCGCCCTCTACGAACAGCTCCACAAGAAGGAATCAGAGAACGCATGAAGAACATCACTCTCGGCACCGGCGGATCCGTCATCGGCCGCATCGGCCTGGGCCTCATGGGCATCAGCGCCTTCTACACGGGCGCGACGCAGGATGACGACGGCGGCATCCGCACCATCCACCGGGCCCTCGAGCTCGGTGTGAACTTCCTCGACACGGCCGAGATGTACGGCCCGTACCTCAATGAGGAGCTTCTCGGCCGCGCGCTCGCGGGCCGCCGCGACGACGTCGTCATCGCCACGAAGTTCGGAACGATCCGCCACACGCACGGCGACCAGCCCGGGCTCGACGGCAGCGCCGAGAACGTCCGGCTCTCCGTCGAGGGGTCGCTCAGGCGGTTGAACACCGACCACATCGACCTCTACTACCAGCACCGCATGGACCCGAGCACGCCGATCGAGGAGACGGTGGGCGCGCTCGCGGAGCTCATCGCGGAGGGCAAGCTCCGCGGCTACGGACTCTCGGAGGCGGCGCCCGCGACGATCCGCCGCGCGCATGCCGTCCACCCCGTCACGGCCGTGCAGACCGAGTACTCGCTCTGGAGCCGCGACCCCGAGGCGGAGATCCTGCCGACGGTCCGCGAGCTCGGTATCGGCTTCGTGCCCTACTCGCCCCTCGGCCGAGGGTTCCTGACGGGCGCCATCCGATCGCTCGACCAGCTCGACGACACCGACTTCCGCAAGCACAACCCCCGCTTCGCCGACGGGAACCTCGACACGAACCTCGCGCTCGTCGACCAGGTGACCGCCGTGGCCGACGAGGTCGGCGCGACGCCCGCGCAGGTCGCTCTCGCGTGGCTCCTCGCGCAGGGCGACGACATCGCACCGATCCCTGGCACGCGGCGCGTCGAGCGGCTCGAGGAGAATGTGGGCGCCGATGCCGTGGTGCTGTCCGCCGAGCAGCTCGCGACGCTCGGGAACCTGGATGCCGCGGCTGGCGACCGCTACGCGGACATGAGCGCCGTCAACCGCTGACCTGGGCGCGGAGCAGAATCGCCGCGGTGTACAGCCGCGGCGATTCCGCTGTCCGTCGCGTACGGCGACCTTCAGAGGGCTCGCGCGTAGGCTCGAGGCATCCCTCACACCGCCGTGACCGACCCACAAGGACTGCACCCCATGGCTCAGGACGCATCGACGCGAACCCGTACCGAGACCGATTCGCTGGGATCCCTCGAGATCCCCGCCGACGCGTATTGGGGCATCCACACCGCCCGCGCGCTCGAGAACTTCCCGATCTCGAACCGGCCCATCTCCGTGTACCGAGACCTCGTGGTCGCCCTCGCCATGGTCAAGCAGGCGTCCGCGCGCGCCAACCGCGAGATCGGCGTGCTCGACGAGGAGCGTGCCGAGCTCATCGACCGCGCCGCGCAGCTCGTGATCGACGGCCAGTTCCACGATCAGTTCGTCGTGGGCGTCATCCAGGGCGGCGCCGGCACATCGACCAACATGAACGCGAACGAGGTCATCACCAACATCGCGCTCGAGCTCGCCGGACGGGAGAAGGGCGACTACGCGTTCCTGTCGCCGATCGACCACACCAACCGCAGCCAGTCCACGAACGACGTCTACCCGACCGCCGTCAAGGTCGGCCTGAGCCTCGACCTGCTGACGCTGCTCGACGAGCTGGACCTGCTGCGGCGGGCGTTCCTCGCCAAGGCCGTCGAGTTCCACGACGTGCTGAAGATCGGTCGCACGCAGCTCCAGGATGCCGTGCCCATGACGCTCGGGCAGGAGTTCCACGGCTTCGCCACGACGCTCGGCTACGACCACCAGCGCCTCACCGAGAACGCGTACCTCCTCTACGAGATGAACATGGGCGCGACGGCCATCGGCACGGGCATCACGACCCACCCCGACTACTCGCGCGCCGTGCTCCGCCACCTCCGCGAGATCACGGGCCTCGACCTCGCGACCGCCGACGACCTCGTCGAGGCCACGAGCGACACGGGATCGTTCATGTCGTTCTCGGCATCGCTCAAGCGCAACGCGATCAAGCTCTCCAAGATCTGCAACGACCTGCGCCTTCTGTCGTCGGGCCCGCAGGCGGGCTTTGGCGAGATCAACCTCCCCGCCCGCCAGGCGGGGTCGAGCATCATGCCCGGCAAGGTCAACCCCGTCATCCCCGAGGTCGTCAACCAGGTCGCGTTCGCCGTCGCGGGCGCCGACCTCACCGTCACGATGGCAGTCGAGGGCGGCCAGCTGCAGCTCAACGCCTTCGAGCCCGTCATCGCGCACTCGATCTTCCAGTCGATCACGTGGATGCGGCGTGCCATGCGGACGCTCCGCATCAACTGCGTCGACGGCATCACCGCCAACCGCGAGCGCCTCGGTGCGATGGTCGGCTCGTCGGTCGGCGTCATCACGGCCCTGACGCCGTTCATCGGCTACGCGGCCGCGGCGGCCCTCGCCAAGACAGCGCTCCTCACCGGCCGCAACGTCGCCGACCTCGTCGTGGAGGCGGGCCTCATGTCGCGCGACGAGGTCGCCAAGCAGCTGTCGCCCGCGCGCCTCTCCGGCCTCGAGGCCATTACGGCCGCGATCCCCATCGTGGAGCCCGAGCGCGCTTGACGCGAGTCCGTGAGCCTCCAGTGGGCTGCCGAGCACGTGGGTGACACCCGCGCTCTCGGCGGTCAGGTGGAGGCTCACGGTCGTCGGTTCCTGCGCGCGGGCGAGGGGAGCGCTACCGTCGGAGATATCGACGTCCCCGATGAGGAGGCACCATGTCCACACAGCCCCCTGACGGCTCCCAGCCGCCCAGCTACAACCAGCCGCCCGGCTACAACCAGCCGCCGCCCGCCCAGCCCGGCTACCCGGCCCAGCCCGGCTACCCGGCCTACTCGGCCGCGCCGCCGCCCACGCCGCAGTACATGGCGCCGCCGCCTTCAAGCCCCGGACGCACGATGGGCATCGTCGCGTTCATCCTGTCGTTCTTCGTCTCGCTCGTCGGGCTGATCCTGGGCATCGTCGCGCTCGTGCAGAGCCGCCGAGCCGGCCAGAAGAACGGCTTCGCCCTCGCGGCGATCATCATCAGCTCCGTGGCGATCGTGATCGGCGTCATCGTCGGAATCGTCATCGCGATCGGAATCGGTGCCGCCGCGGCGGAGTACGCGCGCCTGTGCGCCGAGTACGGCTCGGGAGTCCACGACATCAACGGCGTGACCGTGACGCTGCAGTGCCCCTCGAACTGATCTGAACGATCCGGCGGCGGTGCGCTCGAAGGAGCGCCCGCCGCCGTCGTCGTTGATCGGGGGTGGGTTCAGTCGATGATGCGGCAGTGCGTCGTCAGTTCTCCGATGCCGTCGATGCCGACCGTCACCGTCGAGCGGTCGCGCAGGAAGATCTGCGGATCGCGCGAATAGCCGGCGCCGCCGGGGCTCCCCGTCGAGATGAGCGTGCCGGGCAGGAGGGTCACCGACCGGGAGAGGTGCGAGATGAGCGTCGCGACGGGCCGCACCATCTGGCCGGTCGTCGCATCCTGCAGGGTGTGTCCGTCGAGGACCGTCCAGATGTGCAGGTTCTGCGGATCGGGCACCTCGTCGGCCGTCACGACATACGGACCGGTCGGGGTGAAGCCGTCGAACGACTTGCAGCGCGACCACTGCGCCTCGGAGTACTGGATGTCGCGGGCCGTGATGTCGTTGACGACCGTGTAGCCCCACACATGGTCGAGCGCGGTCTCGGTGGAGATGTCCTTCCCGGGCTTGCCGATGATGACGCCGAGCTCGGCCTCGTAGTCGATCGACTCGCTGAGCGAGCGCGGCCAACTCGTCGTCGCATCGTGGCCCGACAGGGAGTTGGGCCACAGCACGAAGACCGTGGGCGTCGAGTCGGTCTTGAGTCCGAGCTCGCTCGAGTGCGCCGCGTAGTTGAGGCCGATCGCGAGGATGACGGGCGGGGCGAGCACCGCGGAGGCGAACGCCAGGTCGGAGACGGGATGCCTCGGCCCGGCGCCGTCTGCGGCATCCCGCACACGATCGAGCAGCTCGTCGCCGCCCGCGATGAGCTCCTCCAGGAATCGGGGACCTCGGGGAAGCAGCTCCTCGACCACGAGAGCCTCGCCGTCGCGGATGAGCGCCAGACGGGGAGCTTCGCCCCCAGGACGGGTCACATGGGCGAAGCGCATCCCTCCACGCTACAGGCCGACCGAATCCGTAGGCTGTGCCCATGACGAACGCTGAGTTCAACGAGAGCGATGGTCGACCTCCCGCGTTCCCGTCGCCGCTCGCGCAGCCGAGCCTGACGCCGCCCCCGCCGCTCGTCCAGGCGCCGCACGCTTCGCCCGCTCCGCTGAAGGCCAAGGCGCCCGCTCGGTCCGGCCGCAGCGCACCGCTGTGGATCGGCGGCATCCTCGTGGTGCTGCTCATCGCGCTCGTCGGCTACTTCCTCACGTTCATCGGGACGGGCGCGTCGCTGCTCGGCGCCATCCTGGCGCTCGTCCCACTCGCCGGCGTGCTCTTCGCGATCCGCATCGTCGACCGCTGGGAGCCCGAGCCGCGCGGCCTCGTCATCTTCGCGCTCGCCTGGGGCGCCATCGCCTCGGTCGCGATCGCGCTCGGCGTCGACCTGCTGCTGTCGCTCGTGGTCGGGCCGCGCGACACCGAAGCGGGCGAGATCTTCCAGACGGTCTTCCAGGCGCCCATCGTCGAGGAGTTCGCCAAGGGCCTCGGCGTACTGATCCTCTACGCCATCGCCCGGCGTGCGTTCGACGGCCCCGTCGACGGCATCGTCTACGGCGCGCTGATCGGCGCCGGGTTCGCGTTCACCGAGAACATCCAGTACTTCGCGATCAGCTATCTGGAGGGCGGCATCGAAGAGACATCCGTCACGTTCTTCGTCCGCGGGATCATGTCGCCGTTCGCGCACGTGATGTTCACGAGCGTCACGGGATTCGCCGTCGGGCTCGCCGCCCGCCGCGGCGCGACGACAGGCCAGGCGGTTGGCCCGTGGCTCCTCGGATTGGTCGGCGCGATCGCGCTGCACGCCTTCTGGAACGCCACGGCCGTCTTCACCGACTTCTTCTCGGTCTACCTCCTCCTGCAGGTGCCGTTGTTCGTGCTGTTCATCATCGGCGTCCTGGCGCTGCGGCGCGAAGAGTCGCGTCTGACGCGCAAGCGGCTCGGCGAGTATGCGGCGGCGGGCTGGTTCACGCCGCAGGAGGTCGACATGCTCGCGACGCCCGCGGGCCGGAAGGCAGGGCTCGCGTGGGCGCGCACGCTGCGCGGCGACCGCACGCCGATCATGAAGGGCTTCATCGCGGATGCCACGGCTCTCGCGATGGCGCGCCAGCGCGCCGTCACGGGTCGCGACCCGAACGCCGCGAACGACGAGCGCGACCTCCTGGCCCGCACGGCGGCCGCCCGCGCCGCGCTTCTCTCGGTCTAGCCGAGGGATTCGCCCCGACGGGCGATCGGGTCTTGACCTCCACACGCCGGGTTTGGCACGCTGGTCTCAGACCAGCTCAGCGCTCGGTAGACACGCAGGCATCGCCGCGGCACCGAGCGCTGAGTTTTGTTTCGGGTGCGCCTTTGACCCGGTCGGCGGCGTCGGGTTGGATGGATGTCATGACTGATGACCGCACCAAGCCCGAAATCGACGCACCAGCAGGGCCGGCTCCCGAAGAGCTCGTCATCCGCGACGTGATCGTGGGCGAGGGCGCCGAGGCCAAGCCCGGCGACACCGTGACCGTCCACTACGTGGGCGTCGAGTACGAATCGGGCGAGGAGTTCGACTCGTCGTGGAACCGCGGCGAGAGCATCCAGTTCCCGCTGCGCGGCCTCATCCAGGGCTGGCAGGACGGCATCCCGGGGATGAAGGTCGGCGGCCGCCGCGAGCTCGTCATCCCGCCGCACCTGGCCTACGGCCCCGCCGGCGGCCATTTCCTCGGCGGCAAGACGCTCATCTTCATCATCGACCTCATCGCGGTCGGCTGACGGAAGAACCCATGACACCGAAGGGGGCGGATGCCGGCATCCGCCCCCTTCGTCATGCTTCGACGAGCCGTGGCGAGACGGCCCGCAGCGTGACGCACGCCCACGTGCGGAACGGCCGCCATGCCTCGGCGATCCGCTCGAGCGTCGCGTCGTCGGGTTCGGTGTCGAGACCGTAGAGGTCGCGCACGGCCCCTCGCGTCATCGGCTCGTCGAGCGACAGCACGTCGGCGTGGCCGCACGCGCGCACGACGATGAGGGCGCTGTAGAACGGTCCGATCCCGGGAAGCCGCTGCAGCTCGAGCATCGCCTCGCGCGGCTCGAGCGCGACGAGCCGCGCGACGTCGAGGTCGCCCTCGGCCGCGGCATCGGCGATCGCGTGCAGGCGGGGGATGCGGTCCGCGGGGAGCCCGGGGAGCGACTCGACCTCCCGCAGCTGCGACGGCGTCGGCAGTGCCGCGCGCGTCGCGCCGTCGACTTCGAGCGTCGTGCCGTGCGCGTCGCACAGTCGCCGCCACAGCGTGATGCCCTGCGCCCGCGCGCGCCGCGCCGACAAGACGCACCACACGGCCGCCTCGTAAGGGGAGTGGAACACCCACGGCCGGAAGCCCGGTGCCGCCGCGTGCAGGCGCGCGAGCACGGGATCACCCGCGCAGACACGCGCCCAGGCATCGCCGTCGTGGTCGGCCGAGACGATGCGGGCGACCTGGCGTGCGACGCGCGACGCGTCGACCCCGGATCGCGATGTGCAGTCGATCCGCAGCATGTCGCCGTCCTGCCGCACGGCGACTGCGACGGGATCTTCCAGGGTGCCGTCGAGGCAGAAGGCGAACCGGAGCACGCCGTCGAAGGTGCGCTGCTCGTTGAACCCGGAGCGCATGCGGGCGACCTCCGCGAGGTCGTACGGGCCGGCGATCGGCCAGGTCGTCGTCGACATGATCCGATCATCGCGCCAGGGTGCGACATCCAATTTTGCATTCACGGGAATAGATCTCCGGTAGGGTCGGTTGTGCTGATCAGACCGCGCAGAGCGGGCAGACCTGAGCGAGAAGAGACGACATGACCGACACGACCGCGATCGACATCCCCGGCTACAAGCAGGGCACCTGGGTGCTCGACCCCGCGCACAGCGAGGTGGGCTTCAGCGTGCGCCACATGATGATCTCGAAGGTGCGCGGCGCCTTCGGCGTCAAGAGCGCGACGCTCGTGGCGCCCGAGAACCCCCTCGAGACGACCGTGACCGCTCAGGTGGACGCGACGTCGCTCGACACCAAGGACGAGGGCCGCGACGGCCACCTCCGCTCGGCCGACTTCTTCGATGTCGAGAACCACCCGACGATCGACTTCGTCTCGACGGGCGTTCGCATCGAGGGTGGCGACTTCCTCGTCGACGGCGACCTCACCATCCGCGGCGTGACCAAGCCGGTCACGTTCGACTTCGACTTCGGCGGCTTCGGCGCCGACCCGTGGGGCAACTACAAGGCGGGCGCGACGGCCAAGACCGTCATCAACCGCGAGGACTTCGGCCTCACCTGGAACGCGGCGCTCGAGACCGGCGGCGTGCTCGTCGGCAAGGACGTGACGATCACGCTCGACCTGCAGGGCGCGCTGCAGGCCTGACGCACTTCACCACGAAGGGGGACGGATGACGCATCCGTCCCCCTTCGTCATGCGCGCCTGCGCAGGCGGTCCTGTGCGAGCAGGATGCCGAGGAAGACGATGAGCGCGCCCACCGGCTCGTTCCACGAGACGCTCTCGCCGAGCACCACGACTCCGAGTGCGACGCCGACGACCGGCGTGATGAAGGTGACCGTCGAGGCGCGCGTCGGACCCCACATGCGCACGGTGTTCTGGTTCCAGATGTAGGCCACGCCCGTGCCGAGAGCGCCGAGCAGCACCATGCTGGCGATGATCCACGGGTCGAGGCGCACCGGCGTCGCCGCGACGACGGGCGTGAGTGCGAGCATGATCACGGCGGCGATGCCGATGTTCAGGAACGAGAACACCAGCGCGCTCATCCCCGTGTGCGAGACGAAGCGCCTCATGTAGGCGAGGCTGAAGCCGTAGCACGCTGTCGCGCCGAGAAGAGCGAGCTGCGCCACGAGGCTCTGGCCGAGGTCGACGCCCTGCCATGGGCCGATCACGACGACGACGCCCGCGATGCCGAGCGCGATCCCGGCGACCTGCGCGCGATTGAGCCGCTCGACCCGGAAGACGAGCGCGGCCATGATCGCCGTCATGATCGGCGTCGTCGCGTTGTAGATGCTGCCGAGGCCCGAGCTGACGTGCTGCTCCGCCCAGGAGAAGAGCAGATACGGCGCGATGCAGAACGTCACCGCCAGGACCGTCATGTGGCCCCAGACGCTCAGGCTGCGCGGGAGCGCATCGCGCCGCACGAGCACGAAGACTGCGAGCGTGAGGGCGCCGAGGACGACGCGGCTCCACACGATCTGTGCGGGGGAGAGTCCCTCGAGTCCGACTTTCATGAAGAGGAAGCTCGCGCCCCAGATGATGCCGGTCGCCGCGAACTGCGCCGTGATCGACGCGTTCGACGATGTGCGCGCGAGGTCGGCCGCAGGCGCGGGCCGGGTGGCGGGTGGGTGGGTCACGCGTCAACGGTAGCCACGGCATCCATCGTGGTGACCTGTTCAGGGATGCCACGTCCGGAATCCGCTGATGGTCGGCCGTCCGGCTACGGCACGGGATGCTGGCCGTCGTACGTGCGGAACCGCGGGCTGAGACGCACGAGCAGCGACACGAGCCCGAGGATGATGAAGCCGCCCAGCAGCGGCGGGAACCACAGCGCCGTGAAGGTCGCGAGCGTGCCGGCATAGAGCGCCCCGAGGCGGGGCCCGCCCGTGACGACCACGATGAAGATGCCCTGCAGCCGTCCCCGGATCGCGTCGGGCACGGCGGCCTGGATCATCGTGCCGCGGTAGATGGCGCTCACGTTGTCGGACGCCCCCGACACCGCGAGGCACAGCACGGCCAGGACGATGAGGGCGACGTTCGGCGACTCCGGGCCGACGACGGCGGGAGCGGCGGTCCCGAGGGCCGCCAGCAGGAGGACGACGCCGAGCGCGGCGATCGAGAGGCCGTAGACCTGGATCGCCCGCTCGATGCCGAGGCCCTGGCGGCGCACACGTCCGATGGGGCCGGAGAAGAGGCTCGACAGGAAGGCGCCTGCGGCGACCGCCGCAGTCAGGATGCCCGTCGTGATGGCACCGCCGCCGAGCAGCACCGCGCCGATCGCGGGGAACAGTGCGAGCGGCTGGCCGAACGTCATGGCGACGATGTCGAGGATGAACTGCAGTCTGATGTTGCCGGCGCGCTTGAGGAAGCGCGCGCCGTCGCGCAGAGACTCGAGCCCCGGGCGCACGATCTCGCCCTCGGGGCGGACCGACGGGAGCGTCCACAGTCCGAGGAACAGCGAGGTCATGAGCAGCACGTCCAGCGTGTAGGTCCACGCGTATCCCGAGAAGGCCACGAGCACGCCCGCGAGCGCCGGGCCGGCCATGACCATGATGCCGACCGTGATGCCGTGCAGCGCGGCCGCGGCGGGCAGCAGATCACGGGGGAGCAGCCGCGGAACGATCGCTTCGCGCGCGGCCATCACGATCGAGTTCGCCGACGAGATGACGATGCTGAGGATGTACAGCCACCATTCCGTCTCGAGCCCGCCCCACGCGAGGATCGCGAGCAGGAGCGTCGCGGCGAAGGTGATGGATGCCGCGATCAGCGCGACGCGACGCCGGTCGAAGGCATCCGCGAGCATGCCGCCGTAGAGTCCCGCGATGACCATCGGCACGAGTCCTACGACCGCGATCATCGACACCGCGAACGTCGACTGCGTCAGGTCGTACATCTGCAGCATGACCGCGACGATCGTGAGCTGGCCGCCGAGACCGGAGAGCGTCGAGCCGATCCACATGCGCGTGAACGCCGGGCTCGTCCGGAAGGGACGCAGGTCGATGAAGTGCTCGCGGCGCAGCCGAGGCATCCTCCGTGGCTTCTCAGTCGTCATGAAGGATTCTCGATGCGCACCCTTCCGAGGCTACCGCCCGATCAGGGGGCCGGTTCGCGGAGGCGTCATTCCGGCTGGTAGACTCTTGAGGTTGCCGTTTGATCGGCCGCGGATAAAGAGAGCCCACGCATCAGGCGTCGGGCGCCGCGCAACGAACAGAGAGGGGATCACCTATGGCACTGGATGCAGACGTCAAGAAGGCGATCATCGAAGAGTACGCGACGCACCCCGGTGACACCGGATCCCCCGAGGTGCAGGTCGCGATGCTGACGCAGCGCATCAAGGACCTCACCGAGCACCTCAAGGAGCACAAGCACGACCACCACTCGCGTCGTGGGCTGTTCCTGCTCGTCGGTCAGCGCCGCCGTCTCCTGGGCTACCTCCAGGACATCGACATCAGCCGTTACCGCTCGCTCATCGAGCGTCTCGGCCTCCGTCGATAAGCACGCGCCCAGCGTTCAATCGCGCAGAACATTCTTGAGAAGGCCTCCCCACGGTGTGGGGAGGCCTTCGCCGTTCCCGGGCGCTCCAGACCGTGAGCCTCCACTGGACTGCCGAGCACGTGGGTGTCACCCGCGCCCTCGGCAGTCAGGTGGAGGCTCACGGACTCCGAACGCGGTCAGACGGATGCCGCGGCCCGCGCCGCGACGAGGTCGGCGTGCCACAGCTCGGCCACGTCGGGGTGTGCGCGCAGGCGCGACTTGAGCGCGTTCTGGCCGTAGAGGGAGTGGATCGGGTTGGTCGGGTCCTGCGTGACGCCCCGCGCCTGCGACTTCAGCTCGGCGGGCAGCTCGATGAGCGGCAGCTGCGTGTCGAGCGCGGGATTGAAGAAGAACGGCACCGAGATGCGGTCGTCGGGATAGGCCGGCGAGATGACGCGGTGGTTCGTCGCGACGAGGTAGCCCTGTGTCGCGTACTCGAGCAGCTCTCCGATGTTGACGACGAAGGCGCCGGGCACAGGCGGCGCGTCGACCCACTCGCCGTCGCGCTGCACCTGCAGCCCGCCCTTGCCGGGTTCGATCCACAGGAGCGTCAGCACGCCGGAGTCCTTGTGGGCGCCGACGCCCTGCTGGGGCGCCTCGTCGTCCTTGCCGGGGTAGCGGACGATCTTGATGAGCGTCGAGGGCTCGCCGAAGTGGTCGTCGAAGTACGACTCGTCGGCACCGAGCGAGAGCGCCCAGGCGCGAAGGAGCTTGCGCGCGACGATCGACAGCTGTGCGTGCCACTCGGCGACGACGTCCCGGAGCTCCGGCTGTGCGTCGGGCCAGAGGTTCGGGCCGATGAGCCGTGCGAAGTCCGGCGCCTCGGGATCGTCGACCGCCTCGCGCTCCGGACCGATGTCTATCTGCTCGCGCCAGTCGACCTTGCCCTGCGTGCGCTCGCCGCCGATGCGCGTGTATCCGCGGAAGTGCGGGCTCTTGACGTTCTCGATCGCGAGCTTGTCGTCTTCGGGCAGCGCGAAGAAATCGCGCGCCGCGCGGTGCAGGCGTGCCTCGAGCTCGGGCGTCACCCCGGTGCCGGTGAGGTAGAAGAACCCGACGTCGTGGGTCGCCTCGCGCAGCTCGTCGCGGAAGCGCTGCGCGGCCTCGACGCCCTGATCGAGTTGCGACAGGTCGAGGATGGGGAGGTTCAGCTCGCTCATGTCCCGAGGCTAGGCCGGGGTGCGGCATCCCTTCGCGTTTGTTGCCGAGGGTTACCGCGCGCGGTCGCTCAGCCGTTCTGACGGGGATCGGGATGCCGCGGCGAGGACGTCTCGCGCGGGCGCCGCGACCCGGTGGGGTCGGAGCGATGGCCCTCGCGGGCGGCGAGCGACGGATCGGCGAACAGCCACGCCGGCCGCGGCTCCACGAGCGGGCGGAAGACGCGCCGCACGGGCCGCGTCGCGAGGCCGAGGGCGATGAGCACCGACGCGACGACGATGATCGGCAGCCACAGCCACGTGGGGTCCAGCCCGCGCAGCACCCCCGTCTCGCGGAACGGATAGAGCACGAACGAGTGGAGCAGGTAGACGTACATCGTGTACTGGCCGAAGTGCGTCCAGAAGTGCGTGCTCCGCGGCACGAGGGCGAAGAACGCGGTCGACAGGACGATGGCCACGAGCATGAGCGCGAGGCGCACGCCGCCCGCCCACCACTGCGTGCCGCCGAGCGCGGAGTAGTTGTCGTCGTAGAACAGCCACTCGTTGAGGTGCATCGCGCGCCAGTCGTCGACGAAGAACCAGGCGACCCAGCCGGCGAGCACGAAGGTCGCGATGGCCGCCGCGAAGACCCACCACTGGCGCCGGGCAAGCAGGCCGAAGCGATCCACGATGTCGTGCTCCTTGAGCCACCAGCCGAGGGTGAAGAACGGCAGCAGTCCGAGGGTGCGTGACAGCGACAGCGTCGAGTCGATGTTGGAGAAGTAGCCGGCGCCGATCGAGATCGCGATCGTCCACAGCAGCGGCCAGCGCAGCAGCGCGAGGTAGGGAAGCACGAGGCGGAAGATGCCGAGCGCGAGAAGGAACCAGAGGGTCCACGACGGCTTCGTCAGATTCGGGGTCGCTCCGCCTTCGACGATCCACTTCGTGAGCGTCCAGAGCGCCTCGAAGATGACGTACGGCAGCAGGATGTCGGTGATGACCCGCGCCATCTGCCGGCGCGGCGGCGAGCCCGACTTGGAGAAGTAGCCCGAGATGATCGCGAACGCGGGCATGTGGAACGCGTAGACGAGCAGGTACAGCCCGAGCGCGACGTCGGAGTCGTACGTCAGCCGCTGCGTCGCGTGCCCCAGCACGACGAGCACGATGCACGCGAAGCGGGCGTTGTCCCAGAACGGCACGCGGCGCCGCGCACGCGGCACGCCCCCGGTCGCGGGGGGCGTCGTGGGTGTCGCGGAATCGGTCATGGCTGGCGCCTGCCACCCTATCCTGGGGTTCCGGCCAACCCGGGCGACCGGCCGGACTCGAAGGAGAGCACCCATGGCTGATGCCCCCGTCGCGTCCGTCTCGACCGGCGCCCTCCGCGGCCTGCGCGACGGCGACGTCGACCGCTACCTCGGCATCCCCTTCGCGGCGCCACCGGTCGGCGACGATCGCTTCGCGCCCCCGCGGCCGCCCGCCGCCTGGGACGAGGTACGGGATGCCTCCTCCTTCGGCGCGACGGCACCGCAGGCGCCGTACGGCGGAGGCCTCGAGAAGTACCTCCCGACGGTCGACATCCCGGGCGACGACGTGCTGACGGTCAACGTCTGGACGCCGGCAGAGCGGACGGATGCCGCGCTCCCCGTGCTCGTGTTCGTGCACGGCGGTGCGCTCGCGAGGGGATCCGCCGCGATCGACGCCTATGACGGGGCGTCGTTCGCCCGCCGGGGCATCGTCTACGTCTCGATCCAGTACCGCCTCGGCCAGGAGGGGTTCGCCGTCGTCGAGGACGTGCCGTTCGACCTCGGCGTGCTCGACCAGCAGGCGGCGCTGCGCTGGGTGCGCCGTGAGATCGCGGCGTTCGGCGGTGACCCCGCCCGCGTGACCGCGATGGGGCACTCCGCCGGGGCGGCGACGCTCACGGCCCTCCTCGCCCTCCCGCAGGCCGGCGACCTGTTCGACCGCGTCATCCTGCAGAGCGGGCCGATGACGGGGCAGTCGCCGCGCAAGGCCGGGCGTATGTCGCGCCTCGTCGCGAAGCGCCTGGGGATCACGCCGACCAAGGCGGGCTTCGCATCGGTCGAGCCTGCGCGGCTCGTCGCCGCGCAGACCGAGGTCGCGGCGGGTGGCTCGCCCCTCGGGCGCGGACCGACCGTCACGCTCGCGATCGGCGACGATGCGGCGCCGGTCGATCCGCTCCGCGCGCTGCTGGCGGGCGCGGGTCGCGGCATCCCGGTGCTCATCGGCGCCACGAGCGAGGAGTACCGTCTCTGGTTCGTGCCCACCGGCGTGCTCACGAAGGTCACGCGCACGACGCTCGAGCTCGCCCGCGCCTCGGCGCGCGTGCCGCGACGGATCGTCGCGGCGCATCGACGCCGCAGGCCCGACGCGCTGCCCGGAGAGATCCTCGGCGAGATCGTGTCCGACATGATCCTCCGCGGCCCGCACACCCGCTTCGCCGACAGCAGGCTGCGGGGCGCCGCGCCGACGTGGATGTACGAGTTCGGGTGGCGCAGTCCCGTCGACGACCTCGGGGCCGCGCACGGCATGGAGCTCGGCTTCGTGTTCGACAGGCTCGGCACTCCCGACGCCATCGCGTTCGGCGGCGCCGACGGCCCGCAGTCGCTCGCCGAGACGATGCACGACGCCTGGGTGCGCTTCGTCGTCGACGGCGATCCGGGGTGGGAACCGTGGAGCTCGCGGCATCCCGTGCAGGTCTTCGATGCCCAGGGGGCGCACCTCGAATACGCGCCGCGGGCCGACGAGCTCCGCGGGCTGCCGACGCGGTAGTCTCGTGCCGCCATGACGACGATCGACGAGGCCCTCGCGCGCGACCGGGCGATCCCGGACATCGACTGGCGCGTGTTCCCGGAGGGAACCGTCCACGACGTGTTCCGCGCACCCAGCGGCGGGCTCGCCCGCGTACGGCTGGGGGATGCCGCGGCCCCGCGCGTCGTGCTCGTGTCGGGTGTCGCGGGGTCGAAGGAGGACTTCGTCCTGCTCTTCCCGCTGTTCGCCGCCGCCGGCTTCCGCGTCGAGTCGTTCGACCTCTCCGGCCACTTCGAGTCGATCGACGCGGGTCCGGAGAACCTCGTGCCGCCGCGGGACCACTACGACTACCGGCTCTTCCTCGACGACCTCGTCGCGATCCTCGAAGACGGCCCGACGCCTGTGCACGTGCTGGGCTACAGCTTCGCCGGGCTCTTGGCCGAGCTCGCGCTCGTCGAGCGGCCCGACCTCTTCGCGAGCCTCACGCTCATGTCGGCGCCGCCTGCGACGGGTCAGGTCTTCCGCGGGGTCAAGCACATCGGTCCGATCTCCGACATGCCGCCGCACCGGGCAGCGGGGCTGATCCTCTGGGGCATCCGGTACAACCTCAATCGCACGCCGCCCCGGCGGATCGCGTTCGTGCGCGAGCGGATGGCCTCGACGCGGCGTCCGGCGATCGACGACGTCGTGGGCCTCATGATGACGATGCCCGACATCGCCGACGAGGTCGCGCGCACCGCCATCCCGAAGCTCATCGCCGTGGGGGAGCAGGATCTCTGGCCCACGGCGCAGCACGCCGAGTACGCCGAGCGCATCGGCGCGCGGCTCGCGATCTATCCCACCGGGCACGCTCCGTGCGAGACGGCCCCCCATCAGCTCGTGCGCGACATGCTCGCTCTGTTCGCCTCAGCCTGACCCCGGACGGCGGGAATAGATTGGCGGGAGACGCGTTACACGAGATACATTCACTTGCATAGAAACGGATGCCAGAAGCATCCGGGAAGCGGGAAGAGATCGTGAGCGAGACCACAACGTGGCCCGGAATGCAGTTCGGCATCTTCTCGGTGAGCGACGTCACCGAGGACCCGACGACGGGGCGCACCCCGAGCGAGGCGGACAAGATCCGCGCGGCCGTGACCATCGCGAAGCACGCCGAGGAGGTGGGCCTCGACGTCTACGCCGTCGGTGAGCACCACAACCCGCCGTTCTGGTCCTCTTCGCCCACGACGACCCTCGCGTACATCGCCGCCCAGACCGAGCGCCTCGTGCTCTCGACCGCGACGACGCTCATCACGACGAACGACCCGGTGAAGATCGCCGAGGACTTCGCGATGCTGCAGCACCTCGCGGGCGGCCGCGCCGACCTCATGATCGGCCGCGGCAACACCGGCCCCGTCTACCCGTGGTTCGGGCAGGACATCCGCCAGGGCCTGCCGCTCGCGATCGAGAACTACAACCTGCTGCACCGCCTGTGGCGCGAGGACGTCGTCGACTGGGAGGGCAAGTTCCGCAGCCCGCTGCAGGGCTTCACGTCCACTCCGCGCCCGCTCGACGGCGTCGCGCCGTTCGTGTGGCACGGCTCGATCCGCACGCCCGAGATCGCCGAGCAGGCCGCGTACTACGGCGACGGCTTCTTCGCGAACAACATCTTCTGGCCCAAGGAGCACTACCAGCGCCTGATCTCGCTGTACCGCCAGCGCTACGCGCACTACGGCCACGGCACGCCCGAGCAGGCGATCGTCGGGCTCGGCGGGCAGGTCTTCATGGCTGCGAAGTCTCAGGATGCCGTCACGCAGTTCCGGCCGTACTTCGACAACGCGCCGGTCTACGGCCACGGCCCGAGCCTCGAGGACTTCAGCGAGATGACGCCCCTCACGGTCGGCTCGCCGCAGCAGGTCATCGACCGGTACGCCGCGATGCGCGACTACTACGGCGACTACCAGCGCCAGCTCTTCCTCGTCGACCACGCGGGTCTGCCGCTGAAGACGGTGCTCGAGCAGCTCGACATCCTGGGCGGCGAGGTCGTGCCGGTGCTGCGCAAGGAACTCGCGAAGAACCGTCCGGCGGAGGTTCCGGATGCCCCGACCCACGCGAACCTCGTGAAGGCGAAGTACGGCGACGAGGCGCCGCGCCAGGCCGTGCCCGGCGCGAACCGCGGCGACAACCTCGTCGGAGCCAGCCCCTACCAGGACACGCCCGCACCCGCGGGCGCCGCGTTCGGCCTCAGCCGGAAGGAGGCGTGACATGACCGCTCGTCGCATCGCCGTCGTCTCGGCGGGACTCTCGAACCCGTCGTCCACGCGGATGCTCGCCGACCGCCTGTCCGCCGCGACCGTCGCAGCCCTTCGACAGGCTCAGGGACCGAATGGAGAAGGAATCGAGGTCGAGGTCGACACGTTCGAGCTGCGCGACTACGCGCACGACATCACGAACAACCTCCTGACGGGCTTCGCGCCGCCGGCCCTCGAGTCGATGATCGGCGCGGTCGTGTCGGCGGATGCCGTCATCGCCGTGACCCCGATCTTCTCGACGAGCTACTCGGGGCTCTTCAAGTCGTTCATCGACGTCATCGACCCCGACGCCCTCACGGGCAAGCCCGTGCTGATCGGAGCGAACGCGGGCACGCCCCGTCACTCGCTCGCGATCGACTACGCCATCCGGCCGCTGTTCACCTACCTGCACGCCGAGCCCGTCTCCACGGGTGTCTTCGCAGCATCGGCGGACTGGGGCGGGTCGGGCGACCAGGTCGCCCCGCTCGGCGAGCGCATCACGCGCGGAGCCCGCGAGCTGGCAGAGGCGATCGCGCGACGGGCTCCCGAGGCATCCGTCGACCCGTTCGACCCGGCGAGCTACCTCGGCGAGGGCCGCTCGTTCGGCCACCTGCTCGGCGGACTTGCCGGCGAGTAAGACGCAGTGAACGGCGCCGGGCGGCGAGAGTCGCCCGGCGCCGTCGCGTCAGCGTCGCACCCCGACCGCGGTGTATTCGGTGTCGGGAGTCGGCGGGGTCGTGAACCGGGCGTTCGTCAGGTACAGGCGGTTGCCGAAGGCGGCGATCGTCGTCGGGACGTCGAACGCCCCGTTCGTGATCGTCTTCACAAGAGTGCCCGCTGTGCCGTCACGATCGAGATCGAACACCGCGACCTGGTTGAGGCCGTTCTCCACCGCGTAGAAGGTGTGGCCGACCACGAGCAGGCCATCGCCGCCCGTGAGGCTGTATCCCCCGAGATCGACGGTGGTCGTGGCCCCGGTCGCGGGGTCGACCCGGAACACGCTCCCCGTCGCAGTCTGAACGATGAGCAGGGCCGCACGGTCGGGTGTCTGCGCGATGCCGTTGGCGTTGAAGCCCTGCTCCTGCACGTAGTCCCCCGTGAGCGGGATCGTCTCGACGGCATTCTGGTCCGCGAGTGCGCCGTTCGCCCCGATGGGCACCTTGTACAGCACGGGATTGAACGAATCCGTGAACCAGGCGGCATCCTTCGTCACGACGACGTCGTTCACGAAGGTCGGCGCGCTCGCGAAGGAGTAGTTCGCGAGCACGTCGCCGGAGCGGGTGTCGACGACCCGTCCGTCGCCGCCGCCGCCCCCGGCCACCCAGAGGCGCCCGCGCGAGTCGACCTTCATGCCGACGGAGTTCGTTCCGGGACCCTGGCTGAAGACTTCGCCCTCGCCGCTGACGAGGTCCACGCGATAGAGATCGCCGTCGACGAGCGAGCCGAAGTACGCGACAGGTGCGGAGCCGATCGCGATGCCCTCCGGCTGGAAGCCGTCGGGAAGGACGATCGGCGAGGGGAACGCGCCGTCCGGCGGGGGAGCGGCGGAGGCCACGGCCGCGGGAGTCGTCAGAGCGAGCGCGGCGGTCAGGGCCGCCCCGAGGATGATGCGGGATCGCCGGAACATGGGTCGGGTCCTTTCGTGCGACGGCGAACGAACACTCCCCACACTGCGCCCGCGTCCGGAAGGGCGCAAGAGCACTCCGTGCTGCGCGGGACTTGAGACGGCGGGCGCGCCGTCGTCGTGCGCAGGGGCTGGGCCTCTTGTCGTCGCGTCGCGGCGGGTCCATCATCAGGTCGGGGCGCGCGAGTGGGCTCGCAGGGAACGGGTCACTGCGCGCGGGCAGGAGTCCGGCCATGCCGGAAGGATTTCCTCGACGCGGTCGACGGCGTGCGGTCACCCTCTTCGTTCTCGCGGTGCTGGGGTTGACGACCGCGTGCTCCGCGCCCGCACCGGCACCGGCCGCCGCCTCGCGTGCGACGCCGACGGCGACAGTGACGGCTGTCCCGGGCTGGCCCTCCGCCATGGCGGCGATCGGCCACTCCGGGCTGACCGGCTACGACAGCAAGGACCGAGGGGTGGACGCGAAGTCCAACTCGTGGGCGACGGGCGACAATCCCGACGTCGACAGCGTCTACGCGCGCATCGTCGCGCAGAACCCCGCGATGACTGGCCACGCCGTCAACCTCGCGGTCGACGGATCCGGAGTCGTCGACCTGCTGCGCCAGGCGAAGGCGCTCGCCTCGATGGATCCGAAGCCCGAACTCATCCTGGTGCAGTCCATCGACAACGACATGCAGTGCGACGGGACGGATGCCGAGCACCTTCCGGTCTACCGTGAGGGGCTCGTCGAGGTCATGGACGCACTCGCCGCCGGCGTGCCCGATGCGACCGTGATGTTCGTGTCGCAGTGGGGGTCGGTCGAGCGCTACGACGCCGCGATCGTGCAGGTCGCGCCGTCGCATGTCGCGGGATCCGGCCCGTGCGACACCGTCGACCCCGCGACCCAGCAGATCGTCCCCGAGAAGGAGGCGGGACTGCAGGCCCTCGTCGACGAATACTTCGCGACGATCGTCGACGTGTGCTCGCAGTACGAGCACTGCATGACCGACGGTGGCGCCATGCAGGGCATGGAGGTCGAACCCGCCGACCTCACTCCCGACTTCAACCACCTCTCGGAGGCAGGGCACGCCAAGATGGCCGCGATCGTGTGGCAGGTGCTCTACGGCGACCAGCAGTAGGCGGACGTTCCTATGGATGTCAGGCCAGCACGATCTCCGACGCGGCGTGCAGCGGCTCCCACTCGACGCCTCGTGCTCCCGCCTTGGGGCCGAGGACGTCCGCCTCGACGAGCTCGCCGAGGTCGACGCGGGCAAGGGCCTCGATGTCGGCGATCGGCACCTGGAACGTGCGGAATCCGCCGAGCGGCGCGATCCCGCGCGCCTCGCCCGTGTCGATCAGGTCGGTCTGGTCGAGCACGAATCCCGCCGCCGCGAGCGGCTGGTCGCCCGCGGGCGACCATGCCGCGACCTTCCAGAACCGGCGGGGGACCAGGATGCCACGGTACGGCGGGTCGTCGGGCGCGAGCACGGGCGCGGTGAACACCGACAGCCGCTGGTCGGTCGTGTCGGCGTACTCGAGCACATGGTCTTCCAGGCCGAGCCACAGCTCCTTGGACTGGTTGAAGTGCGCAGCCTGAGGTGCCGCGTTCGTGTAGACGAAGGTCGCGGCGGTCGCTGCCTGGGCCTGCGCGACGGTGCCCCAGCCGGGGTCGCGCCGGCGCACGAGATGCCCGCGGTCGAGGTCGTTGTCGACGTACACGCCGGGACCGGCCTGATCGTCGACGGGCACGCGGTCATCGAGCTCCCATCGGCCGCGACGCTCGAGGTCGTGCAGCGAGGCGCCGTCGATGTTGACGCCCGTCACGACGGCGAGGCGCCGGGCGGGCTCGAGCAGCACCGTGAACCGCGGATAGGCGAGGTCGACGACCTCCTGGGCGCCGAGCGGTTTCGGCAGGGGCACCGGGATGCCGAGGAAGTCCGGGTCGTATCCTGTCCAGTCGTCGATCGGCTGCGCCATGCGTCCATCCTGGCCCTGGCCGGTGACACTCCCGTGAACCGCCGGACCTTCATCCGGTCCCCGAGCTTGTCGAGGGGTCGAGGCCGCACCTGCGAAGAACCCCGCCCGCCAGACTTGACCCGTGAGCTTCGACCCCGTTGTCAAGACCAAGCCCGGCGCGCCGCCGCTGTTCTTCGAGGCCGAGGCGGCGGGTCTCGCGTGGCTGGCCGATGCCGAGGCATCCGGAGGCGCTCGCATCGCCCGCGTCGTCGACGTCGCACCGGGCAGGATCGCCCTCGAGCGCATCCCCTCCGGCCGCACCGACCGCGCGGCGGCGGAAGTGTTCGGGCGCGCGCTCGCCGTGACCCACGACGCGGGCGCCGAAGCCTTCGGCGCGCCTCCCGGCGGGTGGACGGGACCGCTCTTCATCGGGCGGCTGCCCCAGCCGGCGGCCCACGAGCCGACGTGGGGCGCGTTCTACGCCCGCGACCGCGTGCTGCCGTTCGTCGAGCCTGCGGTCGCGGCCGGCAATCTCTCCGCGAACGGGGCGCAGATCGTCGGTGACGCCTGCGCGCTCATCGCCGGCGGAGCCTTCGACGACGACGATCCGCCCGCGCGTCTGCACGGCGACCTCTGGAACGGCAACGTGCTGTGGTCGGCGGCAGGGGTCGCCCTCATCGATCCCGCCGCGCACGGCGGGCACCGAGAAACCGACCTCGCGATGCTCGAGCTGTTCGGATGCCCTTTCCTCGACGTCATCGTCGCGGCCTACGACGACGCCCACCCGCTGCGAGAAGGATGGCGCGAGCGTGTGCCCGTGCATCAGCTGCACCCGCTCGCCGTCCACGCGGTCGGCCATGGCCCGTCCTACGGCACCGCGCTCGTCGACGCGGCCCGCCGGACGCTCGCGCTGGCCTGAGGTCGCTCGCTCGACCAGCTCGCGGACCGGTGCGCGCCGCGTGCACAGCATCGGGGATATCGCCCGACGCGCCGGCGAGCCTCGGCGCGCCGCGCACATTCCCCGCGGTTGTGCACGCCCGACCGGCGACGGCGGCGTGCACAGCTTCGGGGATATCGACCGACACGCCGGTGAGCCTCGGCGCGCCACGCACATTCCCCGCGGTTATGCACGCCCGGACGGCGACGGCGGCGTGCACAGCTGCGGGGAGATCGACCGACGCGCCGAGGAGCCTCGGCGCGCCGCGCACACCCCCCGCAGTTGTGCACGCCCGAACGACGACGGCGGCGTGCACAGCTCCGCGGATATCGACCGACACGCCGGTGAGCCTCGGCGCGCCACGCACATTCCCCGCGGTTATGCACGCCCGGACGGCGACGGCGGCGTGCACAGCTGCGGGGAGATCGACCGACGCGCCGAGGAGCCTCGGCGCGCCGCGCACATTCCCCGCGGTTGTGCCACGCCCCGGGAGGTGTCAGCGGGGGTTGCGGCGCCGCGAGCGCGCGAGCACAGCGTCGAGCGCGAGCCCCGTGCCGACCGCGACGACGATCGACACCACGACGGCGGCCGCCGAGCCGCCTGGCAGGATCGCTGCGACGGCCGCGCCGAGGAGTGCCTGGTAGGCGGCCCACGCGAGCGCCGCGCAGGAAGCGACGGCGAGGTAGCGCGGAGCCGGGAGGCGCGACGCGCCTGCGACGAGGTTGACCGCGAGCCGCGCGAACGGGATGAACCGCGCCGTGAACAGCACGAGCGCCGTGCGCTCGTCGAGCCGGGTCCGAGCCCACGCGAACGCTGCCTGGGTGCGAGGCGCCCGCATCCATCGCCACCGATGCAGGCCCACGACTCGGCCGAGCAGGTAGCAGCACGCATCGCCGAGGGCGGCGGCGACGGCCGCGACGAGGACGACCGACGCGAGCGGCGGCGATCCCGTCGACACGGCGAGCGCCCCGAACGCCGTCACGGCGGCCTCACCGGGGACGACGACCAGGAACGCGTCGCCGAGCACGAGGGCGAACAGCAGCGGGAGCGCGAACGGACCGGCCGCGAGGGCGGTCAGCCAATCGTCGGTCACACGCCCTGGGTACCACCCGCCGGTGAACGGCCACGAAACGGCGGATCACAGGTGACGTGAGGCCGTGCATCGGGTGAACTCTCCGCGATGAGAGCGGTTGCGCGAGATCACGTCGCGTCCGGGCCGTCACCCTGGAACCGTGAGAGTCGCGATCCTCGCAGAATCCTTTCTCCCGCACATGAACGGTGTCACGGGATCGGTCCTTCAGATCCTGCGGCACTTTGCCAGCGAGGGGCATGAGACCCTCGTCATCGCGCCGCGCGCCGGCGATCCGTCCGGCGACCTGCACGGCGCTCGAGCCGAGCTGCTGCGCTCGGTGCCGCTGCCGTCGTACCCCGAGGTGCGGGTCGTGTTCGCCCGCGCCGCCCGCCTGACCGCGATCCTCCGCGAGTTCAAGCCCGACGTCGTGCATCTCGCGTCGCCGTTCGTGCTCGGCTGGCAGGGGATGGCAGCCGCCGACGCCCTGCGCATCCCGTCGGTCGCGGTGTATCAGACCGATGTGATCGCCTACGCGGAGAAGTACGGGATGCCGCGGGCCACCGCCCTCGTCGCGTCGCACGTGACGCGCCTCCACCGCCGCGCCACGCTCACCCTCGTGCCGTCGTCGGCGTCCGCCGCCCAGCTCGACGTCCTCGGCGTCGACCGCGTGCGGCGCTGGGGACGAGGAGTCGACGCCGCCCGGTTCGCGCCCGAGCGGCGAACGGAGTCGTGGCGGCGCTCGGTCGCCGACGACGGGCTCATCGTGGGCTACGTCGGGCGCCTCGCACCGGAGAAGCAGGTCGAAGACCTGCGGGCCCTCGCCGGCATCCCCGGCATCCGACTCGTCATCGTGGGCGACGGCCCGTCGCGCGCCGCGCTCGAGCGCGCGCTCCCCGACGCCATCTTCACGGGCCACCTCTCCGGCGAGGCGCTCGCCGAGGCCGTCGCCGGGTTCGACGTGTTCGTGCACCCCGGTGAGAGCGAGACGTTCGGGCAGACCATCCAGGAGGCGCTCGCGAGCGGCGTGCCCGTCGTCGCGACCGGCGTCGGCGGTCCCGTCGACCTCGTGCGCAGCAGCATCGACGGCTGGCTCTACCGTCCGGGCGACCTGGCCGACCTGCGCGCCCGCGTCGAGGACCTCGTCGGCGACCAGGCCAAGCGGCACGCCTTCGGCCGCGCCGCCCGCGAGTCGGTGCGCGACCGCACGTGGGAGGCGCTCTCGCGTCAGCTCCTCGGCCACTACGGGGAGGCGCGGATGCTGCGTCCCATCGACGACGCCCTGTTCGCGCGCGGCGCCACCCGGCCGTGGATGCCGCCGGCCGCCGAGTCTGCGCCGATGCGCCGGCACACCCGGTTCGTTGCGCTCGGCGACTCCCTCACGGAAGGACTCTGCGACACGTCGCGCATGCCTCCCGGCCAGTTCCGCGGCTGGGCCGATCGCCTGGCCGAGCTGCTGGCCGCCGGAGGCTCGACGACCTTCCGGTACGCCAACCTCGCCGTCCGCAGCCGCAAGGTGCACCATCTCACGACCGAGCAGCTTCCGCAGGCGCTCGCGCTGCGGCCCGACCTCGTCTCGATCCTCATGGGTTCGAACGACCTCGTGAGCCGTCGCGCGGCCCCGATCGCGCTCGCCGCCGAACTCGAGCGGAACGTGCGCGCGCTCCGCGAGAGCGGCGCCGACGTGCTCCTCGTGACGCCGTTCCTGCCGCGGCGGCGCGCCGCGATGCTCTTCGCCCGGCGGTTCGCCGTCTTCAACTCCGAACTGCGGCGCATCGCGCGCGAGACGGGCGCGATCCTCCTCGACCTCGAGGCGCAGCCGTCGATCGGCGACCTCGCGATGTGGGCGGCCGACAAGGTGCACCTCCGCTCACGCGGCCACCGGTTCCTCGCCTACCGCGCGGCCGAGGCGCTGGGCGTGCGGGATGCCGAGGCGCTGGGCGATCTGGATGCCGCGCTCCACGCCGACGACGAAGTGCATCCTTCGTCGTCCTGGCTGCGCCGCGACGCGCTGCCGTGGGCGTGGCGGCGTCTTCGCGGCCGCACCGCAGGCGACGGTCGCAGCGCCAAGCACGACGGGTACATCGAACTGCCCGGCCGAGGCATGACGAAGACTCCGGCGCCGGCTCGCTGAAGCCGGCAGCGCCGAACGGGACACGGGCGCGCCGCCCAGACCCGGCGCCGGCGCGCTGACCCCGGCCGCGCGTGAGGACCCGGCCGGCGCGCTGAGCTCAGCCGCGCCAGCGATACTCCGACTGCGGCCGGCCGGGCGTGCCGTAGCGCGCCGAGCGCTCGAGGCGTCCGGCCTCGACGAGGTGCTCGAGGTAGCGCCGGGCGGCGACGCGCGACATCCCGAGCCGCTCGGCGGCTTCGCTCGCCGTCACGGGTCCTCGCGTGCGCACGTCGTCGCTGACGAGCTGCAGGCTCTGGGCCGACAGCCCCTTCGGCAGCGGCGCCGCGGCGGAGACCCGCATCGACCCGAGCAGGGCGTCGATCTCGGCCTGCGTGGCCTCGCCCGCGGCATCCTGAGCGCGTTGCCGGAACGCGCGGTACTGCTCGAGCCGCTCGCGGAAGACGCCGAACGTGAACGGCTTGACGAGATACTGCGCCACGCCGAGGGACGCCATCTGCCGCACGACTTCGGCGTCGCGCACCCCCGTGACGGCGATGACGTCGACGTCGCCCGCCCGCGCCCTGACGCGCCGCAGCACGTCGAGTCCCGTGCCGTCGGGCATCGTCATGTCGAGCAGCACGAGGTCGATGCCGCCGGGTGGCGGCTGCTCGAGGATCGCCGTCAGGGCCGCGCGCGCTCCCGTGCACTCGGCCACGACCTGGAAGCCCTCGATCCGCGCCAGGTAGGAGCGATGCAGCTCGAGCGTGAGGGCGTCGTCGTCGACGAGCAGCACGGAGATCACGCGGGCCTCCGCGGGAGCACGATGCGGAATGCGGTGGGGGATGCCTCGATCTCGACCGATCCGCCGGCGCCCTCGACGATCGACCGCACGAGGGCGAGCCCCACCCCGCGGCCCGTGGCGTCGGCGGGCTTGGTCGAGAAGCCGTGCTCCCAGACGCGGTCGGTGATCTCGGGCGGGATGCCGTCGCCGCTGTCGGACACGACGATGGCGAGGGCGTCGTCACGCACCCGCGACAGCTCGACCCGCACCCACCGGGGCTCGGCGCCGGCGGCCGCGGCGTCGAGGGCGTTGTCGATGAGGTTGCCCACGACCGAGACGGCGTCGACCGGGCTGAGCGCGCTGCGCGGCGCGCCGGGGTCGATCGCGACGCTCCAGTCGACCCCGCGCTCGCGCGCCTGCGCGGCTTTGCCGAGGAGGAGCGCGCCGACGGTGGGATCGCCGTCGCGCCGAGCGGTGACCTGGTCGACGAGAGCCTGGCTCTGCCGTGAGGTCTCGGTGAGGATCTCGATCGCCTCGTCGGTGCGGCCGAGCTCGAGCAGGGCCACGGCGGTGTGCATGCGGTTGCCGTGCTCGTGTGTCTGCGCGCGGAGCGCCTCGCCGAGGGTGCGCACCGATTCGTACGACGACACCGCGTCGCGCACGCTCCCGGCAGGCAGGTCCCCGGTGACGCGCTTGGTGATCCGACCCGCGAGGAGGGCCCCGACGAACCCGGCTGCGACGACGGCGAGTGCGATCACGATCGCGAACGGCAGCCGCGGCAGGAGTGCCGACGAGATCGAACCCACGGTGACGCCCACCGACACCCAGCCCAGCACCTTCCCGTCGGCCTCGACGGGAGTGATCGTGCGCACGGAAGGGCCGAGCGTGCCGGCGAACTCCTCGGTCAGCGGCTGCGCATCTGCCGGGATCGTGCCGAGGTAGTGCTTCCCGATCTCGCCGGGATCGCGGTGCGTCACGCGGATGCCGTCCGGTGTCATGATCGTGATGAAGTCGACGCCGGCCTGCGCCATGACGCGCTCGGCGTACGGCTGCAGGCGGGTCGAGGCATCCGGCGACGTCAGCGCCTCGCCGACGACGTCCGTCGTCGCGATCGTCTCGGAGACGGCGCGCGTGACACGCTCGGCCTCGGCGCGCACAGCGCGCTGCGCCTCGAAGACGAGGACCAGCGCCACGACCGCCCCCACCACGACGACGGCGCCCAGCAGCACGAGGAACACGCGCGTCGCCGCGCTCGTCGTCCGTCCTCGACCCGCCATCGCGTCGCTCCTCCCGAGCCTGTCGTGTCCCATATGACCACACGTCGGGCTCGCCGGGGTCGGACCCGGTCACGACCAATACGACCACAAGTCGGCCGGGCGGCAGAAGGCGCGCACGCTGTCATCACCGCCAGGGTGGCGGCATCCGACGGCGGATCTCTCAAGGAGGCGACGATGGCTCTTTCGACTCGGACGAATTCGTTCCGACTCCCCGGCTACAACTGGCGCAGGGGCAAGCACGCGTGGGACAAGCACACGTGGCTGTATGTCTCGGTGATCCTCGCGGTCGTGCTCGGCGCGACGGTCGGGCTCATCTGGCCCGAGGCGGGCGTCGCGCTCAAGCCCCTCGGCACGGCGTTCGTCGCGCTCATCAAGATGATGATCGCGCCCATCATCTTCTGCACGATCGTCGTGGGCGTCGGATCGATCGCGAAGGCGGCGACGGTCGGCAAGATCGGCGGTCTCGCGCTCCTCTACTTCATGGTCATGTCCACGTTCGCGCTCGCGATCGGCCTCGTCGTGGGGAACATCATCCACCCCGGCGAGGGGCTGAACATGGCGAACTCGACCTACGACGCGACGACCGTCGAGGCCAAGACGACGCAGGACTTCCTGCTCGGCATCATCCCCGTGACGTTCTTCTCGGCGTTCACGGGCGAGAGCGTGCTGCAGGTGCTCTTCATCGCACTGCTCGTCGGCTTCGCGCTGCAGGGGATGGGCGAGAAGGGGGCGCCGATCATGTCCGCGGTCAAGTACCTGCAGGCGCTCGTCTTCCGCATCCTCGGCATGATCCTGTGGCTCGCCCCGATCGGCGCGTTCGGCGCGATCGCGGCGGTCGTGGGCTCGACGGGGGTCGCCGCGATCTGGAGCCTCGGAGTGCTCATGGTCGCGTTCTACATCACGTGCATCCTGTTCATCGTCGGCATCCTCGGCACGCTTCTGTACACCGTCACGCGGATCAACATCTTCAGCCTCATGAAGTACCTCGCCCGCGAGTACCTGCTCATCGTCGGCACGTCGTCGAGCGAGTCGGCGCTCCCGCGCCTCATCGCGAAGATGGAGCACCTCGGCGTCCAGCGCGCCGTCGTGGGCATCACCGTGCCCACCGGCTACTCCTTCAACCTCGACGGCACCGCCATCTACTTGACGATGGCGTCGCTGTTCATCGCGTCGGGCATGGGCGCGCCGATGTCCATCCCCGAGCAGATCGGGCTGCTCGTCTTCATGATCATCGCGTCGAAGGGCGCCGCCGGCGTCACGGGTGCCGGGCTCGCGACCCTCGCCGGGGGATTGCAGGCCTACCGCCCCGATCTCGTCAACGGCGTCGGAGTCATCGTCGGCATCGACCGGTTCATGTCCGAAGGTCGGGCGCTCACGAACTTCACCGGCAATGCCGTCGCGACGATCCTCATCGGGACGTGGGTCAAGGAGATCGACAGCGCACGTGCCAAGGCGGTGCTCCGCGGCGAGATCCCCTTCGACGAGACGACGATGCAGGGCGACGATCACGACGGCATGTCCGCCTCGAGGGATGCCGTCGGTACCCAGGGGCTGGAAGAGGCCGCCGTCGCGGAGGCCGCGGCCAAGGAGGAGCGCGCGCGTCAGCGTGAGGAGGCGCTCACCCGATGAGTCGCTGAGGGCTCGTCCCTGAGCCTGCTGCCCCGGGTCGCCCTCCGAAGGGCGACCCGGGACAGTGCATGTTCAGGGCTCGATCTCGCCTGCCTCGATCGCGGCGGCGCGCTCCTCGTCGTCGAGTTCGTCGACGTCGTCCTCGACGGCCTCGAAGGCGTCGAGGGTGGGCGGTGCGGGCTGGGGCTCGTCCTCGTCGTCGAACGGCACTTCGCGCTCGTCGTCGGGGATGCGCTCGCGGAAGTCGCTCATGCTTCCTCCTCGCGCGGCGGAGGGCTCAGCCCTCGATGCCGTTCTCGAACGACTGCACCTCGAGCTGCAGCCGACGCTGCATCTCGATCTTCTCCCACTCGGCGAGGCCGTCTTCCTCGGCGGCAGGGTCGTCGTCGTTCGCGAAGACGCGCTCGTCCTCGGCGTGCTTGTCTTTGTGGTGGCGGCCGAACATGTCGTCTCCCTTCCGTCAGCCGCTCTTGCGGCGGAACTCTCGCTTGGTCATGGCTCCATGTGTCGAGTGGATCGCCGATTCCGTGTCGAGGTGCGACTCTCCATCGCGGTGCTGAGCGTTCTTCTTGTCGAGGGCTTCCTTGAACTTTCGCTTCAGCTCGTCGGATGTCGCACTGGTCGTCTTGTCGTCGGTGCTCATGCCCCCACGATACGGGTGGGCTCCGACACCCGCCAGGGTCGTGTTCAGGCCCTCCCTGCTAGGCTCTTGGAGGTTGCCCTCTGGCATCCGCTCAATTCAACACTGAGCTCATGGAGCAGGCCCGGCAGGAAGCTGGTCCCCTGTGGTGGGTTCCCCGACGCGCATGCGGCGGCGGGTGATCTTCGACTGGTGGCCAGCGCAGGCGGACCTCGCGGCATTCTCGCGCGCCCATATCTGCCTGTTCCTGCTCCTTCGATTGACCCTCGCCCGGCATACGGCTCGGCGAGGCTAAACAAAGAAGGAGAGACCTCTTGGAAGGTCCTGAAATCACCGCCGCCGAAGCCGTCCTCGACAACGGTCGCTTCGGCACCCGCACGATCCGGTTCGAGACCGGTCGTCTCGCCCAGCAGGCGCAGGGCTCCGTCGCCGCCTACCTCGACGAGGAGACGATGCTCCTCTCGGCGACGAGTGCGAGCAAGCAGCCCCGCGAAGGCTTCGACTTCTTCCCCCTGACCGTCGACGTGGAAGAGCGTTCGTACGCCGCGGGCAAGATCCCCGGCTCGTTCTTCCGTCGCGAAGGCCGCCCCTCGACCGAGGCGATCCTCGTGTGCCGCCTCATCGACCGCCCGCTGCGTCCGTCGTTCGTCGACGGCCTCCGCAACGAGGTCCAGATCGTCGTCACGGTCCTCTCGATCGCGCCCGGCGAGTTCTACGACGCCCTGGCGATCAACGCGGCCTCGCTCTCCACGCAGATCTCGGGTCTGCCGTTCTCCGGCCCCATCGCGGGTGTGCGCCTCGCGCTCATCCCCGGCCACGGCGAGCACGCCGACCAGTGGATCGCGTTCCCGAACGTGAAGCAGCTCGAAGAGGCCGTCTTCGACCTCACCGTCGCGGGCCGCGTGCTCGAGGACGGCGACGTCGCGATCATGATGGTCGAGGCCGAGGCCACCGAAGGCAGCTGGAACCTCATCAAGGCCGGCGCCACCAAGCCGAGCGAAGAGATCGTGGCCCAGGGCCTCGAGGCCTCGAAGCCGTTCATCCAGGAGCTCGTCCGCGCGCAGAACGCCGTCGCGACGACCGCCGCGAAGGAGATCCAGCCCTACCCCGTCTTCCTTCCCTACAGCCAGGAGACGTACGACTTCGTCGCGGGGCGCTCGTACGACGACCTCGTCGGCGTGTACCAGATCGCCGACAAGATCGAGCGCCAGAACGCCGACGACGCCGTCAAGGACCGCGTCAAGGGCGAGCTCGCCGCCGCGGTCGAGGCCGGCCAGCTCCCCGCGATCGCGGCGAGCGAGTTCTCGGCCGCCTACAAGTCGGTCACGAAGAAGATCGTCCGCGGCCGCATCCTCACGGAGGGCGTCCGCATCGACGGCCGCGGCCTCGCCGACATCCGTCCGCTCGACGCCGAGGTGCAGGTCATCCCGCGCGTCCACGGCTCGGCGATCTTCCAGCGCGGCGAGACGCAGATCCTCGGCGTCACGACCCTGAACATGCTCAAGATGGAGCAGCAGATCGACTCGCTCTCGCCGGTCACGCACAAGCGCTACCTGCACCACTACAACTTCCCGCCCTACTCGACCGGTGAGACCGGCCGCGTGGGCAGCCCCAAGCGCCGCGAGATCGGGCACGGCTTCCTCGCCGAGCGCGCTCTGGTCCCCGTGCTGCCGGGCCGTGAGGAGTTCCCGTACGCGATCCGCCAGGTGTCCGAGGCCCTCGGCTCCAACGGCTCGACGTCGATGGGCTCCGTGTGCGCCTCGACCCTGTCGCTCCTCAACGCCGGTGTGCCGCTGCGCGCGCCGGTCGCGGGCATCGCGATGGGTCTCGTGTCGGACGAGGTCGACGGCCAGACGCGCTACGCCGCGCTGACCGACATCCTCGGCGCCGAAGACGCCCTCGGCGACATGGACTTCAAGGTCGCCGGCACGAGCGAGTTCGTCACCGCGATCCAGCTCGACACGAAGCTCGACGGCATCCCCTCGTCGGTGCTGTCGGCCGCGCTGCAGCAGGCCCACGACGCCCGCATCACGATCCTCGGCGTCCTGAACGCCGCGATCGACGGTCCGGACGAGATGGCCCCCACGGCTCCGCGCGTCATCAGCGTGCAGATCCCGGTCGACAAGATCGGCGAGCTCATCGGCCCCAAGGGCAAGACGATCAACGCGATCCAGGACGAGACCGGCGCCGAGATCTCGATCGAGGAGGACGGCACCGTCTACATCGGTGCGACCGACGGCCCCTCGGCCGAAGCGGCCCGCGCGCAGGTGAACGCGATCGCCAACCCCACCAACCCGGAGGTCGGCGAGCAGTTCCTCGGCACCGTCGTGAAGATCGCGACGTTCGGCGCGTTCATCTCGCTCCTGCCCGGCAAGGACGGCCTCCTGCACGTCAGCGAGGTCCGCAAGCTCGCCGGCGGCAAGCGCGTCGAGAACGTCGAAGACGTCCTTTCGGTCGGCCAGAAGCTCCTCGTGCGCATCACGAAGATCGACGACCGCGGCAAGCTCTCGCTCGAGCCCGTGCTCGAGGAAGCCGCCGACCAGGAGGGTCGCGATGCGGCCAACCCCGGCCCGGAGGCTCCCGCCGAAGGCTGAGTTGTCAGACCGGGTCCAACTCGGTTGTCCGGATGCCCGTTCCCGCATGAAGCGGGGGCGGGCATCCGTCGTATTCCTCCGAGATGTCCGCCGAATGGGGGACTGGGAGCGCTTCCGCGGCCGTTCGTGATGAAAGCGTTATGTAATGTTCGCCGAGACGCCGCCTGATTGGCAGGAAGTGTCCGCTGCCTGGCCTACCCTCTAAGTACCGTGCCGGGGGGTGCGGAAGAAGTGATCACGAAGATCCCACAGGGAATCGTCGTGAGGGGGTGGCACATGTCTCTCTTCGGCGTTGGCTCGAACGCCTCATCGGCGCGCACCGCGACGAGGACGGCACCCGTGCCCGCACAGCATCCGTCGGCCCCGATCCCCGTGCTCGGGGCACCGCTCGGCAGCAATCTCCGGGTCGCGCTCGGCGAGGGCGGACCCCGCATCTTCCCGCTCATCATCGGCGGCGCGGAATTCGGGTGGAACGTCGACCTCGAGTCGAGCCATGCGATCCTCGACGCCTACGCCGAGCTCGGCGGCAACGCGATTCACACGGCCGACAGCTTCGCCGGCGGCCGCAGCGAGCACATCATCGGTCAGTGGCTCTCGTCGCGCGGCGTGCGCGACGAGGTCGTGCTCGGCGTCCGCGTCGGCGGCCACCCCGACAACCCCGGGCTCGGTCCCGTCAACCTCGTGCGCGCGGTGGAGGCATCCCTCACCCGCCTCGGCACCGACCGCATCGACGTGCTCTACCTCGACGCCGCCTCCGACGGCACCGCAGCGCTGGAAGACACCCTCGCGACGGCCGAGTGGCTCATCGAGTCGGGCAAGGCGCGCAATCTCGGCGCGATCGGCTACACGGCGGCGCAGCTCGTCGAGGCCCGCATCTTCGCATCGGCGGGATACCCCCGCATCACGGTGCTCGACGTGCCGTTCAACATCCTCCGCCGCCACGAGTTCGACTCCGATCTGCGCCTGGTGGCGGGCGCGCAGGGCATGGCCTTCACGCCGTCGCACGCGCTCGAGCACGGATTCCTCTCCGGCCGGCACCGCACCCGCACGCGCGGCAGCCTGTCGGTGCGCGGCGCGCAGCTCGCCGCGAGCCTCAACCGTCGCGGCACGCGCACCCTGCGCGCGCTCGACTCCGTGGGCGCCGAACTCGGTGTTCCGGATGCCGCGGTCGCTGTCGCCTGGCTGCTGCAGCAGAAGCTCGTCACGGCGCCGATCGTCAACGCCTACGCGCCCGAGCACGTGGAGGAGCTCGTGCAGGGCGTCGGCGTGCGGCTCAGCCGCGCGCAGCTCTCCGACATCGCGCGCGCGTCCGAGTAGGCCCGTCGCCGAGGGTCGCCGCCTCGCGCTGACGTAGGGTGGAGTGGTGCCCTTCGGGCACGTCAGAACCCCCGACGAAGCGAGCTCGAGTGACGCACTACATCTATCTCGTGCGGCACGGCGAGCACCAGGATGCCGAGCACGGCCTGGTCGACGGGCCCCTCTCTCCGCGCGGACGCCGACAGGCGTCGCTCCTCGCCGATCGCCTCTCCGGCGTGCCGCTCAACGCCGTCTGGCACTCACCGCTCGAGCGGGCCGCTCAGACGGCGCGAGCCGTCGCGGACCGCCTCCCCTCCGTGTCTCCCGAGCCGACGGCGCTGCTGTTCGACTGCGTCCCGACCGGCATGACCCCCGAGACGCCTTCGGTGTTCGAGCCGTTCTTCGGCGCCGTGACCGAGGCCGAGGTCGAGGCGGGGCGCGCGCAGATGGCGGATGCCGTCGGCGAGTTCCTCGTGCGCAAGCCCGGCGACGTGCACGAGCTGCTCATCACGCACAACTTCGTCATCGGATGGTTCGTGCGCGAAGTGCTCCAGGCGCCCGAATGGCGATGGATGACGCTCAACCAGGCGCACTGCGGTCTGACGGTGCTCGCGCAGAAGCAGGGGCGGCCGTGGACGCTCCTCGCTCACAACGATCTCGCGCACCTCCCCGTCGAGCTGCGCACGGGGCTTCCCGAGCAGTTCCCGTTCTAGCCCGTCAGGCGGCGGTGAGGGCCAGGATGGAGCCATGGCCAGACACTGGATCGCGACCGACTTCGGCGACCTCGACGTGCTGCGGCTCGTCGAGAACGGGGCTCCGGCCCCCGGCCCTGGCGAGGTGAAGATCGCCGTTCGCGCGGCGGGCGTCAACCCCGCCGACTTCAAGCACATCCGCAGCCCGAGGGCGCCGGGCGCCGAGGAGCCGCCGCTCCCGATCGGGTATGAGATCGCGGGCGTCGTGACGGCGCTCGGCCCTGCCGAGGACGGCGAGGGCTCGACGCGGATCGGATCGGGCGATGTCGCAGTCGGCGACGAGGTGCTCGCGTTCCGCATCAAGAGCGGCTACGCGACCGACGTGACGGTGCCCGCCCGCGACGTGTTCGCCAAGCCTGCAGGCCTCCCCTTCCCCGAGGCCGCGAACCTCCTGCTCGCCGGCTCCACGGCGGCCGAGATGCTGCACGTCACCCGGGTCGCGGAAGGCGACACGATCCTCGTGCACGCGGCATCCGGTGCTGTCGGCGTGAGCATCCTGCAGCAGGCGCGCCTTCTCGGCGCCCGCGCGATCGGCACGGCGAGCCGGGGCGGCTTCGAGGTCGTCGAGCGCTTCGGCGGAGTGCCGGTCGAGTACGGCGAGGGACTCGCCGAGCGGGTTCGGGATGCCGCGCCCGACGGCGTCGATGCCGCGCTCGACTGCGTCGGCACCGACGAGGCGGTCGACGTCTCGCTCGCGCTCGTCGCCGACCGCACGCGCATCGTGACGATCGTCGCGGGACAGCGGGCGAAGGCCGAAGGCTTCCAGATCATCGGCGGCGCCATGCCCGACAGCAAGCGGTTCCGCGACGGCATCCGCTCAGAGCTCATCCGGATGGCCGGCGCAGGCGAACTCGTCGTGCCCATGGCCCGCACGTATCCGCTCGATCAGGCCGTCGAGGCGCTCGAGTACGTGCGCAGCGGGCATCCCGGCGGAAAGGTCGCGCTCATCCCCTGACGAACGCGCTCAGAGCCGCTCGTCGTCGTCGGCCGCGGTGAGGCGCAGCCCGTACCAGCGGGTGGCGTTGGGGTTGTCGTTGTACGGCTCGATCTCGATGAAGCCGACGCTCGCGTACAGGCCGCCGGCGGCCTCGAGCGTGTGGTGGGTGTCGAGCACGAGCTCGTCGGCCCCCCAGTTGCGGGCGCGCCGTTCGAGGTCGTCGAGCAGCAGCCGACCCCAGCCGCGGCCGCGCGTCTCGGGGCGGAGGTAGAGGTGCTTCACCTCGTACCGCGCACCGTGCGGCCCGTCGGCGACGCGACGGATGCCTCCGCAGCCGACAGCGAGGTCGCCGTCGTCGAACAGCACGAGGAAGACGCCGTCGGGCGAGGTGAATGTCTGCACGGAGGGGAAGACGGTCGTGTACGCGTTGCCTGGGAACGTCTGGGCGCGCAGTGCGAAGTACTCCGTGAGCAGCCCGCGGGCGACGGCGGCGTCGACGGGCACGGGGCGCAGTTCGACCATGCCCCGAGCCTAACCGCGGCCGTCGCCGCCGGGCGGGTGATCCTGCGCGGCGGCGGCGGATCCGACCCCCATCTAGGCTGGAACCCATGACGACGCGCGTGGCCCTCGTGGGCGGCACCGGCAAGCTCGGCGGGATCATCCGCGACGTGGTGGAGACCGAGCCCGGCTTCGAGCTGGTCGCCGTGCTCTCGTCGCGCTCTCCGCTCAGCGAGCTCGACGGGGCCGACCTCGTCGTCGACGCCTCCACCCCCGCCGTCTCGATCGACGTCGTGCGTGCGGCGATCGAGCGCGGCCAGAACGTGCTCGTCGGCACTTCCGGCTGGTCGGCGGAGCGTATCGCCCTCATCCGGCCGCTCGCGAAGGCGGCCGGCACGGGGGCCGTGTTCATCCCGAACTTCTCGCT
This sequence comes from Microbacterium alkaliflavum, assembly GCF_044325405.1. Taxonomy (NCBI): domain Bacteria; kingdom Bacillati; phylum Actinomycetota; class Actinomycetes; order Micrococcales; family Microbacteriaceae; genus Microbacterium; species Microbacterium alkaliflavum. The sequence goes on from NZ_JBIQWL010000003.1 coordinate 538,070, forward strand.
CGGCTCGGTCATCGGCTCGGCGCTCGCCGCCGCCGCCGCGCGCTTCTTCCCCTCCATCGAGATCATCGAGGCGCACCGCGAGACCAAGATCGACTCGCCCAGCGGCACCGCGGTGCGCACGGCCGAGCTCATCGGTGCGGCCCGCGCCGCCGTCGGTCCCGTCGAGTCGCCGCATGTGGACCAGCGTGCGCGCGGACAGCAGGTCGCGAGCGTGCCGATCCACTCGCTGCGCCGCCCCGGCGTCGTCGCCCGCCAGGAGACGATCCTCTCGGGGCCGGGGGAGTCGGTCACGATCGTCCACGACACGATCGAGCCTGCGCTCGCCTATGGCCCCGGCATCCGGCTCGCGCTCGCCGCCGCGCGCGACGCGCGAGAGGTCGTCGTCGGGCTCGACAGCTTCCTCGACATCGGCTTGCGCGTCCCCGGCGCGCCCGACGACAGTCCTGTCGACGAGGGCGGCGTGCCCGGCCAGGTGGCGCGGGCGACGAGCGCGTGAGCGCGCGCATCGGCGTCGCCGTCATGGCGGCGGTGCTCGCGCTGTACATCGTGCTCGTCGCGCAGCGCGGGTGGCTCCTGCTGACCAGCGGTGAGCCGATCGGCGTCGCGATGGGCGTCGCGATCTTCGTGCTGCCGGTCATCGCCGTGTGGGCGCTCGGTCGCGAGCTGTGGTTCGGCGTGCGGGCGGAGCGTCTGGGCCGCCGCCTCGAGGCGGAGGATTCGCTCCCCGACGACGAGGTCTCGGTCCGCCCCAGCGGACGTGTCGTCCGCGACGACGGAGACGCCGTCTTCCCCGCGTACGCCGCCGACGTCGAGGCGCATCCCGACGACTGGCGGGCGTGGTACCGACTCGGGCTCGCGTACGACGCGGCCGGCGACCGGCGCCGTGCCCGGGAGGCCGTACGGAAGGCGATCGCACTCGAGACCGCCGAACGCCGATCGGCCTGAGACTCGGCGAGCCGAGCGCCGATCGGCCTGAGACTCGGCGAGACCGCCGAGCGCCGATCGGCCTGAAGCCGCACCGACGCGACGCGCCGGGCTACCGCCCGATCACGATCTCCGTCGGCTGCGCGGCGGGTACGGCATCCGCGACCGCGTCCTCGACGGTCCTATGCCGGAAGGAGAATCCGGCTGCCTCGAGCACGGCCGGGCGCACGTCGGCATCCGTCGTGAGCAGCGCCTCGGTCGCATCCGGGCCGAGGGCGAGCCGCAGTCCCCACTCGGGCGCGCGCACGAGGTACGGCCGATTGAGCCGCATCGCAAGGGCGAATCCGAGGTCGTTGGCGTGCGCCGGCGTGGGCCCCGTGAGGTTGACCGGCCCCTCGATGTCGCGATCGATGACGTGCCGGATCGCAGCGATCTCGTCGTCGAGCGAGATCCACGGCCAGAGCTGCGTTCCCGTTCCGATCGGTCCGCTCACTCCGAGCTTCGTCAGCAGGACGAGCGGCTTCAGCACGCCTTCGGGGTGCACGATCGGCGCCGTGCGCAGCAGCGCCACGCGCGTCGCCGGGCCGGCTGCGAGGGCCGCCCCTTCCCACTCGCCGCAGAGATCGGCGAGGAACGATTCGCCGCGCGGCGAGCGCTCGGTCTGCACGCCGCGGGGTGTCGCGCCGTAGTAGCCGACCGCGGACGCGGAGACGAAAGCCGGAGCATCCGGCCCCAGCTCCCGCACGGCGCGCGCGAGCACCTGCGTCGGCGTGATCCGCGACCATACGAGCGTGTGCTTGTACGCGGCCGTCCACGGGAAGCGACCGACGCTCGCCCCGTTGAGCCCGACCACGGCCTGGGCGCCCTCGAGCACCCCGGGATCGAGAGGAGCGGCGTCCGTCAGCCACTCGACCTCGTCCGCGGCGCGGGGCGCCCGGCGCACGAGCCTGGTCACTTCGACGCCGTCGGCGCGCAGGCTCGCGACGAGCGCCGAGCCGATGAAGCCCGAGGCGCCCGCCACGACGACGCGGCGCGGCATCCGCTGTTCCCCCGAAGGGTCAGGCAAGCGACGCCTCGAGGGTGATCTCGATGCCCGCGAGGGCCTGCGAGACGGGGCATCCCTTCTTCGCACTCTCGGCGAGCGTCGCGAAGTCCTCGGGGCTCAGGCCCGGTACGACGGCTTCGACGTTGAGGTGGCTGCCCGTGATGCCCTTGCCGGGGATGAAGGTGACGGAGGCCGTCGTCTCGATGCTCTCGGGGGGAGTGCCGTTCTCGGTGAGGGCCGCGGAGAACGCCATGCTGAAGCACGACGAGTGGGCGGCCGCGATGAGCTCCTCGGGAGTCGTGACCGACGTGGACCCCTCGCTGCGGGCCTTCCAGTTCACCGTGAACGGGCCCTGGTTGGAGCTCTCGAGGGCGACCTCTCCGGTTCCCTCGGTGAGGGTTCCCTTCCACGTGGTGCTGGCTTCGCTCGTAACGCTCATCGTGTCCTCCGTGTCGGCGTGCGAGGACCCTCCAGGGCCCCCGCGGTCAGCCTAACGGCCGCTCCGACACGAGGGAACGGATTCGGCCCACCTCGTGGGAGCCGCTCAGACGGCGACGGGATGCTGCCGGCCGACGATGCCGACACGCTGCAGCAGCAGGTACATCTGGCATCCGAGGCACAGCCCGAAGGCCGCGTTGAGGAACGCGGCGACGAACGCCACGCCGGCCGCGATCGGCAGGGCCCAGGGCACGCCGAGCAGCTGGAGGACGAGGCCGAGGCCCACCACGACGAAGCCCACGCCCTGCGCGAACCGCGGCGGGCGCGGGTCTTCGAGTTCCTCCGGCGGCCCGAGCCGGGGCTGCACGACGACGCGGTAGAGCACGCCCCAGGGGGCCGTGCGGGGCGACAGGACGCCCCACAGGAACAGCAGCGCCGTGGCCAGCAGGAGCAGGAAGGCGGGGTCGAGGAGACGCTCGGCGACGGAGGCCTGCGCGATCGCCCAGCCACCCTCCGCGGTGTGCGCGGTGGACAGGCCCGTGAGTCCGAGCAGCACGTCGACGAGGAGGAGCAGCGACGTGATGCCCGCGGCGAAGCGCAGTCCACGCGGGTCGATGCCTGTCGGGGCGGACGTGCTAGACATTGGCGGCCTCTTCCGTCAGTCGGTTGAGCTCGAGCTCGAGCACATGGCGATTCGGCACGCCGCCGAACCGGGTCTGCACGACGCCGTCGCCGTCGAGGATGAGCGTCGTCGGTGTCTGGAGCACGTGGAAGTGCTTGGCGATGTCGGGGCGATGCGTGAGATCGACGTCCAGGTGCCGTACGCCGGGATGCTCGTCGGCGAGGGCTGAGAGCCTGCGGTGCACGCCGGGGCAGCGTGCGCAGAGCTCGGTGCTGAACTGGAGCAGAGTCGCGACCTCGCCGAGTCCGTCGGCGCCGAGACGCTCGGGCTGCACGACCTCGTGGGGGATGTGTCGCTGCGGACGATTCTGCCGCCACTGCAGGAAGGCGCCGAGCGCGATCGTCGCCGTCAGCAAGACGGCGAGAACGATCAGGGCCCCTACCAGATTCACAACTGAACAGCGTAACCCGTTTCACCTGAATGGATCCCGGGTGCTGTGAGTATGACGCCGGCCCCGTAACAAACCATCGGGCGGGGACGCGACGAACCATCGGTAGGGTGGCAGGCGTGAGCGACGCCGCAGACATTCCCGAGATCGAGTTCCGAAGCGATGTGACCGTCGAGCTGGTGCGAGCGAGCGCCTCCGACTCCGACGTGCTCTTCGCGGCGCGCGTGTCGACGCAGGGCGAGCAGACGCTGGATGCCGCCGCTGCCGGCACCGAGGCGACCGCCCGTGATCGCGGCCTCATCAACTACCTCATGCGCGACCGCCACGGCTCGCCGTTCGAGCACAACTCGATGACCTTCTACGTGCAGGCGCCGATCTTCGTGTTCCGCGAGTTCATGCGCCACCGCATCGCGTCGTACAACGAGGAGTCGGGCCGTTACCGCGAGCTGCGCCCCGTGTTCTATGTGCCGGCGCGCGAGCGCAACCTCGTGCAGGTCGGCAAGCCCGGCGCCTACGAGTTCCTGCCCGGCAGCGACGAGCAGTTCGAGACCGTCGACGCCGCGACGCGCGAGGCATCCACCCAGGCGTTCGCCGCTTACCAGCGCATGCTCGATGCCGATGTCGCGCGGGAGGTCGCGCGCATCGTCCTGCCGCTCAACATCTACTCGTCGATGTACGTCACGCTGAACGCGCGGTCGCTCATGAACTTCCTGTCGCTGCGGACCAAGGTGGAGGGGACGCATTTCCCGTCGTTCCCGCAGCGCGAGATCGAGATGTGCGCCGAGAAGATGGAGACGTTCTGGCGGGAGCGGATGCCTCTCACGCACGCCGCCTTCAACGCCAACGGCCGCGTCGCCCCCTGACATGGTGAGGACGGCCCTCGTCACGGGCGCGAGCTCGGGTCTGGGCGCCGAGTACGCGCGTCAGCTCGCCGCCCGCGGCGCCGACCTCGTGCTCGTCGCCCGCGACAGGGTCGCGCTCGACGAGCGCGCCGCCGAGCTGCGTGCCCGGTTCGGCGTCGGGGTCGAGGTGCTCGAGGCCGACCTGCTCAAGCGGCGGCAGCGTGAGAAGGTCGAACGCCGCCTGACCGAGCCGGACCGCCCCATCGAGGTGCTCGTCAACAGCGCGGGCTTCGGGCTCCCCCTCGATTTCGCCGGCAACGGGATCGAGGCCGAGGCGCGGCACCTCGCGCTGCACGTCGAGGTGACGATGCGGCTCATGCACGCGGCGCTCGGCCCGATGCTCGAACGGGGGAGCGGCCGCGTCCTCAATGTCGCGTCGGTCTCCGCGTTCATGCCGCGCTCGACCTACGGCGCGTGCAAGCGCTGGGTCGTCGACTTCAGCCGCTGGGCGAACGCCGAGTACGGCCCCCGCGGGGTGACGGTGACGGCCGTGTGCCCGGGCTTCACCCACACGAACTTCCACGAGCGCGCGGGTCTCCCGCCCGGTCAGGAGGGGATCGCCGACTTCCTCTGGCTGCAGGCCTCCGACGTCGTCTCCGAGTCGCTCCGCGACGCCGCGCGCGGCAAGGCCGTCTCGATCCCGTCGGCGCGGTACAAGGCGCTCACACGGCTCGTGCGGGTGCTGCCCGACTCGGTCGCGGCCCGGCTCGGACGCACCGGGCGCTGACGGGTCCGGGCGGGCTCGGGCCGAGCCGGCGCGGCTACTCGACCTGACGTCCCGTCAGCCGGATCTCCTCGATGTCGAGCTGCGCCTGCAGCGACCGCAGGACGGTGTCGTCGATGCGCCGCTCGTCGCGAAGCCGCAGCACGGCGTCGCGCTTGACCTGCATCGCGGCCAGACGGAGCCGCACGTACTGCTCCTTCGCGCGGGCGGTCTCGACGCCCTCCTCCGTCTCGCCGTCGGCTTCGAGCGCCGCGAGGTGCCGCTCCGTCTCGCGAGCGATCTTGTCGCGCACCTCGTCGTCGATGCCGAGTGCGCCGGCGAGGCGCGGCAGGGCGTCGAGGGCGGCGCGGGATGCCTCGCGCTGTGCGAGCAGCCGCTCGTCGCGCTGATCGTCGGAAGGGAGGTTCGCCCAGCGCACGAGGAGAGGGAGGAGCGGGCCCTGCACGGCGATCGTGAGCACGATGACGACGGCCGTCACGAAGACCACGAGGTCGCGCATCGGGAACGGGCCGCCGTCCATCACGGTGAGCGGGATCGCGAGCGCCGCCGCGAGTGAAACCGCCCCGCGGAAGCCCGCGAACGCGTTGAGCACGAGGGCGCGGGTCGGGGCGCGGAGCGTGCGCTGATACGGTCGGCGATCGAGTGCGCGGATGAGCCCCGTCATCGCGAACGTGAAGACGAGTCGCACGACCACGAGCGCGAGCCACACGATGACTCCGAGCAGGATGCCGAAGCCGAGGTCGCTCGCCGGAAGATCGCGCATGACCACCTGAAGCTCGACGCCGATCAGCACGAACAGGGCGCCGTTGAGGATGTAGGTGGTCAGCGTCCAGAACGACATGACCTGGTCGCGGGCCTCCGCACGCGCGACCCGCGGGCCGCGCCACGCCATCAGGAGGCCGCACACGACGACCGCGAGCACCCCGGATGCGTGCACGAGCTCGGCGGCGAGGAAGGCCGCGAAGGGCGTGACGATCATGCCGACGTTGCTCGCGAGCGTGTTCGGGATGCGGCGCAGGAACGTTCCGACGAGCCCGATGAGCAGGCCGATCCCGACGCCTCCGACATACGAGAGGGTGAGATCCCATGTGACCGAGAGGGGGGTCAGAGCCTCGGTGCCTGCGGCGGCGGCGACGGCGAGGCCGTAGATCACCAGCGCCGTGCCGTCGTTGATGAGGCTCTCGGCGCGCAGGACGGTCCGCTGACGCAGGGGCAGATCGCCCGCGAGGTTGCCGACCGCCGTCGCGTCGGTCGGGGCGAGCGCGGCCCCCATGACGAGGGCGATGGCCCACGGCATCCCGGCCATCCATCCCACGCCCGCGACGGCGAACGCCGTCACGACGACGAGGATCGTGCCGTTGATGAGGATGACGCGCACGAACCGGCGGCTCTCGCGCAGGGATGTCGTGAGGCTCTCCGAGAAGAGGATCGCGGGGAGGAAGAGCAGCAGCACGGCTTCGGAGGGCAGCTGCACATCGCGCAGCGCCGGCACGAAGCCCAGCAGCACGCCCAGCACGACCTGCACGAGCGCGAGCGGCACGCGCAGCCGCGGCGCGAGCACGGCGGCGGCGACGAGCGCCGCGCCGATCGCGACGATTGCTTCGAGTGCGAGCACGACGACCTCCTCGGGGCAGGGGGTGTGTCGTCAGCGTAGCGACAGGAGGAGGAGGCGGGGCCGCCCGACCGATAGCCTGAGAGCATGACGCACACGGGCAATCCCTTCGGACAGGTGCTCGTCGCGCTCGTCACCCCGATGACGGCCGACGGCGAGGTCGACTGGCCCGCGACCGAGAAGCACATCGACGACGTCATCACGGCGGGTGCCGACGGCATCGTCGTGACCGGCACGACGGGCGAGACCTCGACGCTCACCGACGCCGAGAAGATCCGCCTCGTCGAGGTCGGCAAGGATGTCGCGGCCGGCCGCGCCGCGATCATCACGGGCGGCGGCTCGAACGAGACCGCGCACGCCATCGAGCTCTACAAGGCGAGCGAGAAGGTCGGCGCCGACGGCATCATGATCGTCACGCCGTACTACAACAAGCCGACGCAGGCGGGCATCCTGACCCACTTCCGGCTCGTCGCCGATGCGACCGACCTTCCGGTGATCCTCTACGACATCCCCGGTCGCACGGGTGTGCCGATCCGGTACGAGACGATCCTGCGCCTCGCGAAGCACCCCAACATCCTCGCGATCAAAGACGCCAAGGGCGACTTCAGCGAGGTGAGCCGCGTGCTCAACCAGACCGACCTCATGTACTTCTCGGGCGACGACGCCAACGTGCTGCCGCACCTCGCGATCGGGGCGACGGGCCTCATCGGCGTGACGGCCAACATCGCCGCGCAGCCGTACCGTCAGATCGTGGATGCCGTCAACGCCGGCGATCTCGCGACCGCGACCGCGGCGCACCAGCAGCTCGAGCCGCTCGTGCGCGCCGTCATGACCCATGTCCCCGGCACGGTGTCGGCGAAGTACATCCTGCACGGCCTCGGCCGCATCGGCAGCCCCCGTGTGCGGCTGCCGCTGGTCGGGCCCGAAGAGTGGGAGGCGGCGAAGATCGAGGACGAGCTCGCGCTCGTGACGGACGTCCCCGGCGCCGACTTCTCGAACTTCCGCCCCGATCGCAACGCCGCCGCCGGCGGCGCGCTGCCCAAGGTCTCGGGAACCACGAGATGAGGCCCGCCGCGGCCGGTCGGAGCCGCGGCGAGCACGACCGCCGCGTTGGTGCGCGGCATCCGGAGGAAGACACCCATGCCCAGCACCGTGTACGACCCGCCCGCCCTCGAGCCGGGCACGCTCCGTGTGACGCCGCTCGGCGGCCTCGGCGAAGTCGGTCGCAACATGACGGTCTTCGAATACGACGGGAAGCTGCTGGTCGTCGACTGCGGCGTGCTCTTCCCTGAGGAGCATCAGCCCGGCGTCGACCTGATCCTGCCCGACTTCGAGCCGATCAAGAACCGGCTCGACGACATCGTCGGAGTCGTGCTGACGCACGGCCACGAGGACCACATCGGCGCCGTGCCGTACCTTCTGCGCCTCAAGCCCGACATCCCGCTGGTCGGGTCGGGCCTCACGCTCGCCCTCGTCGAGGCGAAGCTCAAGGAGCATCGCATCAAGCCGTACACGCTGACGGTGGCCGAGGGGCAGCGCGAGCAGCTCCACCCGTTCGAGCTCGACTTCATCGCGGTCAACCACTCGATCCCCGATGCGCTCGCGGTCGCGATCCGCACGCCCGCGGGGCTGGTCCTCGCGACGGGCGACTTCAAGATGGACCAGCTGCCCCTCGACGGGCGGCTCACCGACCTCCGTGCCTTCGCGCGCCTCGGGGAAGAGGGCGTCGATCTCTTCCTCGTCGATTCGACGAACGCCGACGTGCCGGGGTTCACGCCTCTCGAGCGGTCGATCGGTCCCGTGCTCGATCAGGTGATCGGCAAGGCGCCGCGTCGCGTCATCGTCGCGAGCTTCTCGAGCCACGTGCACCGTGTGCAGCAGGTGCTGGATGCCGCGGCCGCTCACGGCCGTCGCGTCGCGCTCCTCGGCCGGAGCATGGTGCGCAACATGTCGATCGCCGAGGAGCTGGGGTACCTCCATGTGCCCGAGGACATCCTGATCGACTACAAGAAGGCGCGCGAGCTGCCCGACGACCAGATCGTCTACATGTCGACGGGTTCGCAGGGCGAGCCGATGGCGGTGCTGAGCCGCATGGCCAATCTCGACCACGAGATCGAGCCGGGGCCCGGCGACACCGTGATCCTGGCCTCGAGCCTGATCCCCGGCAACGAGAACGCCGTCTACCGCGTCATCGACGGGCTCACCAAGCACGGGGCCAACGTCGTGCACAAGGGCAACGCCAAGGTGCATGTGTCGGGCCACGCGGCCGCCGGCGAGCTGCTCTACTGCTACAACATCCTCAAGCCCCGCAACGTGCTCCCCGTGCACGGCGAATACCGGCACCTCATCGCCAACGCCCGCCTCGCTCAGGACACCGGCGTGCGGGAGGACCGCACCCTGATCGCCGAGAATGGCACCGTCGTCGACCTCAAGGACGGCGTCGCGCGCGCCGTCGGCCAGCTCGACCTCGGCTTCGTCTACGTCGACGGCTCGACGGTGGGCGAGATCACGGATGCCGACCTCAAGGACCGCCGGATCCTCGGCGAGGAGGGCTTCATCTCTGTCATCGTCGTGGTCGACGCCGCGACGGGCAAGATCATCTCGGGCCCCGAGATCCACGCCCGCGGCTTCGCGGAGGACGACGCGGTGTTCGAGAGCGTCAAGCCGAAGATCGCCGCGGCGCTGACCGAGGCCGCGCAGTCCGGCGTCCGCGACCAGCACGCGCTGTCGCAGGTCGTGCGCCGCACGATCGGCCGCTGGGTCAACCAGTCGCTGCGCCGCCGGCCGATGATCGTGCCGCTCGTCATCGAGGCGTAACAGCCCCGACACGGGCGATTCCGGCGTCGCCGGTAAAATCCGAGCATGCCCTCCTCGTTCGAGATCCGCCCGGCTCGCCAGTCGGACGGCGCCTTCCTCGGCGACATGGTCGTCGAGGCGGCCAACTGGAGGAGCGGGGGAGCGCGTCCGCGGCACCAGGTGCTGACGAGCCCCGAGCACAGCCGCTACGTGTCGGGCTGGATGCGGCCGGGCGACGCCGGGTACGTCGCACTGGATCCGCACGGCGAGCCGATCGGAGCCGCGTGGTATCGCATGCTGCCCCGCAGCGACCCCGGCTTCGGCTACATCGGCACCGGCGTGCCCGAGCTCATCATCGGCGTGCGGCCCATCTGGCGGGCGCACGGCGTCGGTCGCGCCCTGCTGCAGCGGCTGTGCGACCACGCGCGCGCGCAGGGATACGCCCGCCTCAGCCTCAGCGTCGAGCGCGGCAACTTCGCCGTGACGCTGTATCGCAGCGAGGGTTTCGCCGTCACGCAGAGCGGCTTCGGGCGCGACACGATGGTCAAGCGCCTGCGCTGAGCCGAGTCGCTCCGCGCGATTGTCGGCGACGCGATCTACCGTGGAGGAATGGCCAGGAGCTCCAGCAGCCCGACCTCGAACGGTCGCGCGCCCTCGAAGAGCTCGTCGTCGCGCGCCCGCAAGCCCGAACCGGCACCCAAGCGTTACGTCGGCGAGCAGGACAAGCCCCCCGTCGTCGCACGGGCGTGGCTCGGACTCGCACACGCGACCGGCGGACTGTTCCGCGCGTTCGGGCCAGAGACGCTCGAGAAGGACCAGCGTCGCGACGGCTTCCCGTTCCTGCTGGTGCTGCTGGCGATCGCCGGCGCCGTCGTGGAGTGGTTCTTCATCGGCTCCGAGGTCGCCCAGACCATCAGCGCCTACTCGGCGGGCGCGCTCGTCGGCCGCGTCGCGTTCGTGCTCCCCGTGCTGCTCATGCTGCTGGCAGGCTGGCTGTTCCGGCATCCTTCCTCCGTCCACGACAACGGGCGCATCGGCATCGGCTTCGGCCTCTTCGTCCTGACGATCGCGGGCTTCTGCCACGTGCTCGGCGGACGCCCGCAGCCGCGCGAAGGACTGCCCGCCCTGAGCCAGGCCGGCGGCGTGCTCGGCTGGATGATCGGCGAGCCGCTCGCGATGCTGCTCACGGAGGTCGGCGCGTGCATCGTGCTCGGACTGCTGGCCGTGCTCAGCATCCTGATCCTCACCAAGACGCCGCCCAACCGCATCGGGCGCCGCCTCGGCGACCTGTACGCGTGGATGTTCGGCGACGAGCGCCCCGAGCGGTCCGAGGCGGCCGCGGCCGCCCCGGCTGCGGACGACGCCGAGGCCTCGGTGCCCTGGTGGCGGCGCAACAAGACGGGCCGCGAGCAGGATCCCGAAGGCGGGATCGGCTCGCAGGACCTCACGGAGCTCCTCCCGCCAGGCTCGTCGCAGGGCGGCTTCGACAAGGCCGTCACGACGCCGACGCCGGCGCCGGCGCCCGCGGCGCCCGACGCGATCACCGAGCTCTTCGACGCCGCTGCCCTCGCGGCGCCCGCGCCGAAGGGCCGCAAGGCCGACACGGCGCTCCGCGACGACGACGCCGCGATCGACGGCGAGCTGCCCGGGCTCTCGGGCATCGGCACCGACGCGCCGCACGCGTCGCCGTCGACGCCGTATCGCCTGCCGTCGGTCAACGCGCTCGCGGCCGGCAGCCCGCACAAGGCGCGCTCGGCGGCCAACGACGAGGTCGTGCGCGCCATCACGAGCGTGCTGGAGCAGTTCCAGGTCGACGCGCGCGTCACGGGCTTCTCGCGCGGTCCGACGGTGACGCAGTACGAGATCGAGGTGGGGCACGGCGTCAAGGTCGAGCGCATCACGGCCCTCCAGAACAACATCGCCTACGCCGTCGCCTCCAACGAGGTGCGCATCCTCGCGCCCATCCCGGGCAAGAGCGCGATCGGCGTCGAGATCCCCAACGCCGACCGCGAGATCGTGACGCTCGGCGACATCCTCCGCTCGCCCGCCGCGCAGCAGTCGACGCATCCCATGACGATCGGCGTCGGCAAGGACGTCGGCGGCGGCTACGTCGTGGCCAACCTCGCCAAGATGCCCCACCTGCTCGTCGCGGGATCCACGGGCTCGGGCAAGTCCAGCTTCGTCAACTCGATGATCACGAGCCTGCTGATGCGGGCGAAGCCGGCCGACGTGCGCATGGTGCTCATCGACCCCAAGCGCGTCGAGCTCACCTCGTACGCGGGCGTCCCTCATCTCATCACTCCCATCATCACGAACCCCAAGAAGGCGGCCGAGGCGCTGCAGTGGGTCGTGAAGGAGATGGACATGCGGTACGACGACCTCGCGTCGTTCGGCTTCCGCCACATCGACGACTTCAACCGCGCCGTCGTCGCCGGCGAGGTCAACGTGCCGCCGGGCAGCCAGCGCGTGCTCAAGCCCTACCCGTACCTCCTCGTCGTCGTCGACGAGCTCGCCGACCTCATGATGGTCGCCCCGCGCGACGTCGAGGACTCGATCGTGCGCATCACGCAGCTCGCCCGCGCATCGGGCATCCACCTCGTGCTCGCGACGCAGCGCCCGTCCGTCGACGTCGTGACGGGCCTCATCAAGGCGAACGTCCCGTCGCGTCTCGCCTTCGCCGTCACGAGCGTCACCGACTCGCGCGTCATCCTCGACCAGCCCGGTGCCGACCGCCTCATCGGCCAGGGCGACGGCCTCTTCCTCCCCATGGGCGCCTCCAAGGCGCTGCGCGTGCAGGGCGCGTGGGTGAGCGAGCAGGAGATCGAGAAGGTCGTCGCGCACGTCACGCAGCAGGCCCGCCCCGAGTACCGGGACGACGTCGAGGCGGCAGCCGAGAAGAAGCAGATCGACGCCGACATCGGCGACGACCTCGAGCTCCTGCTCGCCGCGGCGGAGCAGATCATCTCGACGCAGTTCGGCTCGACGTCGATGCTCCAGCGCAAGCTGCGCGTCGGATTCGCGAAGGCGGGGCGCCTCATGGATCTCCTCGAATCCCGCGAGATCGTCGGCCCTTCCGAGGGCTCGAAGGCGCGCGACGTGCTCGTCACGCCGGAGCAGCTCCCCGAGGTGCTCGCCCGGCTCCGCGGCGACGATGTGCCGGTCGCCGCGCCCGCAGCGCCTGCGTCCGACCCGGGGACTCTCGACTACGGCCCCGACGCCGTGGAGTCGCAGTACGAGGGCTACCCGGTGGTCGAAAGCGACGGCGACGAGGATGCCTGGGGCCTGACCGGACGGGACTGATCCGCCTGCGGCCGCGGCAATTGCATGCGGGGCGCAGGAGGTTGCGCCGAGGACGCCTTCGAGGCGCTCGGATTTCCACAGGGGTTCGCACGGCGCGGGTAGGCTCAGGCCATGGCGATCCCGCGGCAGCTGCCGAACACCATCACGATCGTCCGCATTCTCTGCGCGCCGGTCTTCCTGTGGATGCTCCTCGCCGACGACGGCGCAGACGGGCCGCTGCGGTGGTGGGCGGCCGTGCTCTTCATCGTCGCGATCGCGACCGACGGCATCGACGGCTGGATCGCGCGTCGGAACGACATCGTCACGAACCTCGGCAAGCTCCTCGACCCGATCGCCGACAAGGTGCTCACGGGCTTCGCGTTCATCGGCCTGTCGATCCTCGGCGAGCTCCCGTGGTGGGTCACGGCCATCGTCCTGATCCGCGAGATCGGCATCACCGTCTACCGGTTCGTCGTCGTCAGCGACCACGTGCTCGCGGCGGCGTGGATGGGCAAGCTCAAGACCCTCGCTCAGGGCGTCGCGCTGTCGCTGGCCCTCCTTCCCCTCTGGACGCTCGTCGGCGACTGGATCTGGTGGGTCAACGGCGTCGTCATGACGATCGCCGTCGTCCTGACGATCACGAGCGGCATCGACGTGGTCGTGAGCGAAGTGCGGGCGGGCCGCGCGAAGAAGGAAGGACGCGCGGCGTGACGCTCCGATCGAACGGCACCGGACTGCCCGACGACGCCGAGATCACCCTGCAGCGCGATCGGCGCACCGACGCCGAGCGCCTCCTCGACAGGCTGGGCGAGCTCGGCTGGACGATCGGCATCGCGGAGTCGCTGACCGGCGGCCTCGTCGTCTCCACCCTCGTCGCGGTGCCCGGTGCCTCCGCCGTCGTGCGCGGCGGCATCGTGGCCTACGCGACGGAGCTCAAGCACACGCTGCTCGGCGTCGACCCGACGCTTCTCGATGCCCACGGCCCCGTCCATCCGCGCGTTGCGCGGCAGATGGCCGAGGGCGTCCGGATGCGACTCGGCCTCGATGACGGGCCCTGCGACGTCGGCATCTCCACGACCGGCATCGCCGGCCCCGACTCGCCCGACGGGCAGCCCGTCGGCACGGTCCACATCGGCGTCGCCACCCCCCTCGGGACGCGCGTCGACTCGCTGGAGCTCACCGGGTCGCGCGACGAGATCCGCGCCGAGACCGTCCGCCGTGCCGTGCGGACGGCGCTGGAGGCCCTGTAATCCTCGGGCAGCACGTTCTCCGACGGAAACGTGTGTCGCCGGGAATGCGCGAGGTTTCGTGTCGGTTACATTCCGCGATTCCCACCCGTTACCCAGCGCCTGGGATTAGATTGACCGTATCCGGTGTTGTACTGTTATCCACCCGGATGACGGCGGAAAGAGTAGAGGGGGCCCGCATGATCCTGGTTCGTCACGAGATCGGCGAAGTGTTGCGCGACCTCCGTCTGCAGAAGGGTCGCACCCTTCGTCAGGTCGCCGGCCGCGCAAGTGTCGCTCTCGGTTATCTCAGTGAAGTGGAGCGCGGTCAGAAGGAGGCGTCGAGCGAGATCCTCGCCTCGGTCGCCGACGCGCTCGACGTGCCCATCTCCACCATCATGCGTGAAGTGGGCGATCGCATCTCGGTCCTCGAGGGCCTGCAGAGCTTCCCCGACGTCGTCCCCGACGACCTCGCGGGTCTCGACACCGATTTCCAGGCCGAGCTGTCGCTGCGCTGACGCTTCTTCTTCTCAGCAGTCATGCGTCGCAGTGAGTTCGAGCGCGCCGTCGAGGCCGAGTTCGGTCCTCGCGCGGCCGCGCTGATGGCCGACCTGGTGCTGCCCTCGATGGGGGATCGCACGGCCAAGCAGGCGATGGATGCCGGCATCCCGCCCCGCGAGATCTGGCTCGCGCTGTGCGAAGAGGCCGACGTGCCTCTCGACCGCCGCTACGGTGTCGGACGGCTGGAGCCGCGCCGCCACTGATCGGCGTGTCATCGAACTTGCGTTCGAGAGAGGCGTAGTCTCCTGCACAGCAGGTGTCGAACGGTGCTTGTCCACCGCTTCGGGCGGAGCGAAGGCGAATGTCGGAGCCCTTCCCTAGCGTGGACCACGTCGAACGACACCCACGCCTTGTCGCAGCATCCGCCCCACCCGGAGCGGAGCGCGACAGCCTACAGGCGACGGAACGCGAGCATCAGGAGCACGTCATGCCCTCAGCAGTAGACCGCGAAAAGGCCCTCGAGTCGGCCCTCGCACAGATCGACCGGCAGTTCGGAAAGGGCTCGGTCATGCGACTGGGCAGTGACGAGCGTGCCCCGGTCGAGGTCATCTCCACCGGCTCCATCGCCCTCGACGTCGCCCTCGGCGTCGGCGGCCTGCCGCGTGGCCGCATCATCGAGATCTACGGTCCTGAGTCGTCGGGTAAGACGACGCTGACCCTCCACGCGATCGCCAACGTGCAGCGCGCGGGCGGCATCGCCGCGTTCATCGACGCCGAGCACGCGCTCGACCCCGACTACGCGCAGAAGCTCGGCGTCGACATCGACCAGCTGCTCGTGTCGCAGCCCGATACGGGTGAGCAGGCGCTCGAGATCGCCGACATGCTCGTGCGCTCCGGTGCCATCGACCTCGTCGTCATCGACTCCGTCGCCGCCCTCGTGCCCAAGGCCGAGATCGAGGGCGAGATGGGCGACTCGCACGTCGGTCTGCAGGCGCGCCTCATGTCGCAGGCGCTGCGCAAGCTCACGGGTGGTCTGAACCAGACCAACACGACGATGATCTTCATCAACCAGCTGCGCGAGAAGATCGGCGTGTTCTTCGGCTCGCCCGAGACGACGGCCGGTGGAAAGGCGCTCAAGTTCTACGCGTCGGTGCGCCTCGACATCCGTCGCATCGAGACCCTGAAAGACGGCGCCGACGCCGTGGGCAACCGCACCCGCGTCAAGGTCGTCAAGAACAAGATGGCTCCGCCCTTCAAGCAGGCCGAGTTCGACATCCTGTACGGCGTCGGCATCTCGCGCGAGGGCAGCCTCATCGACTTCGGCGTCGAGCACGCCATCGTCAAGAAGTCGGGCGCCTGGTACACGTACGACGGCGAGCAGCTCGGTCAGGGCAAGGAGAACGCCCGCAACTTCCTCCTCAAGAACGAAGACGTCGCGGCCGACATCGAGACGAAGATCAAGGCCAAGCTCGGCATCGGCGTTCCCCGCGGTGCCGCCGAGACTCCCGCCGAAGACGAGCTGGCCAAGCGCCGCCCGGCGTGATGATGTTTCGACGGCGCTCAACAACCGTGTTTCGACGGCGCTCAACAACCGGGGTGAGCTGTGCGTGACGACGGGGGCGAGCAGGACTCGCTCGCCCCCGTGATCCCGCTGTTCGGCGGGGTGGTGCCCGAGCAGTCGGAACACTCGCCCAGCGAACCCAGGGACGAGTCTGCGCAGGGCGGTGTCTACGCCGTCGGGCCGACCGACGAGGCTCCCGCCGTCGACGCGACTGCGGTCGACGGTGCCGCATGGCACCCCATGTGGACGGCCGACCGGCCGGGCGAGGCTGACGGCGAGCTCCCGGCGCCGAGTGTCGAGCTTGCCGAGAAGGCGCTGTTGAAGAAGCTCCGCACCCGCTCGCTCTCGATCGCCGAGGCGCGCAGCCTGCTGCGCGAGCACGACCTCGACGACGCGGCGGTGGAGCACGTGCTGGCGTCGCTCGAGGACTACGGGTACCTCGACGACGCCGCCCTTGCCGAGCAGCTCATACACGCGGGGGTCGACCGGAAGGGTCAGGGGCGTCAGGCGATCGCCCAGACGCTCGCGAAGCGGGGCATACCGCGCGACGTCGCCGACGCGGCACTGGCGGTACTGCCCGACGACGATCTCGAGCGGGCCCTGGAGTTCGCCCGGGGCAAGGCCCGCTCGCTGCGCAGCCTCGACCGCGACACCGCGCTGCGCCGGCTTTCGGGTCAGCTCGCCCGTCGCGGCTACGGCGGATCGCTCGCGATGACCGCGGCCCGCATCGCGCTCGACGAGAGTCCGGCCGCGTCGAGCGGCGTGCGGTTCCGCTGACCCCCGTCCGAGGGGGTCCACGGCATCGGATCGGGCGGTCGCCCTCAGACCCCGCGCATGTTGCGGATCGTAGAATGTTCCCCATCATGTCTTCCCCCTCCTCCACCCCGACGCTCATCGCGCCGTCGCCCGCGGCGACGTCTGCCGACGGGCACGCGCGCACCTACGAGGTGCGCACGTTCGGCTGCCAGATGAACGTCCACGACTCCGAGCGGCTCTCGGGCTCGCTGGAGAGCGCGGGCTACGTGCGCGCGGAACTCGGTGAAGAGGCCGACGTCGTCGTGATCAACACGTGCGCCGTCCGCGACAACGCGGCCGGAAAGCTCTACGGCACCCTCGGGCACCTGAAGTCGCGCAAGGACCACCACGAGGGCATGCAGATCGCCGTCGGCGGCTGCCTCGCCCAGATGGACAAAGACGTCGTGCAGCAGAAGGCGCCGTGGGTCGATGTCGTCTTCGGCACGCACAACATGGGATCCCTGCCCAGCCTGCTCGAGCGTGCGCGGCACAACGGCGAGGCCGAGCTCGAGATCCTCGAGTCGCTCGAGATCTTCCCGTCGACTCTTCCGACCAAGCGCGACTCGATCTACAGCGGCTGGGTGTCGATCTCGGTCGGCTGCAACAACACCTGCACCTTCTGCATCGTGCCGAGCCTCCGCGGCAAGGAGAAGGACCGCCGGCCCGGCGACATCCTGAACGAGATCCGGCTCCTGGTCGACGACGGGGCGATCGAGGTCACGCTGCTCGGCCAGAACGTGAACTCCTACGGGGTGGAGTTCGGCGACCGTCAGGCGTTCGGCAAGCTCCTCCGCGCCGCGGGCGAGATCGAGGGCCTCGAGCGCATCCGCTTCACGAGCCCGCACCCCGCCGCCTTCACCGACGACGTCATCGATGCGATGGCCGATACGCCCGCCGTCATGCCGCAGCTGCATATGCCGTTGCAGTCCGGCAGCGACCGCATCCTCCGCGCGATGCGCCGCTCCTATCGCAGCGATCGGTTCCTCGGCATCCTCGACCGCGTGCGCGAGCGCATGCCGCACGCCGCCATCACGACCGACATCATCGTCGGGTTCCCCGGCGAGACCGACGAGGACTTCGAAGAGACGATGCGCGTCGTCGAGGCATCCCGATTCTCGAGCGCCTTCACCTTCCAGTACTCGATCCGCGAGGGCACACCCGCCGCGACGATGCCCGACCAGGTGCCCAAGGCGGTCGTGCAGGAGCGCTACGAGCGGCTCATCGCACTGCAGGAGCGCATCTCGCTCGAAGAGAACCAGAAGCAGCTCGGCCGTGCGCTCGAGGTGCTGGTGTCGACCGGTGAGGGCAAGAAGGACGCCGAGACGCACCGCCTCACGGGCCGCGCCGAAGACAACCGTCTCGTGCACTTCGAGGTGCCGGCGGGCTCGGTCGTGCCGCGACCGGGCGATGTCGTGTCGGTCGCCGTGACGCATGCCGCGCCCTTCCACCTGCTCGCCGACGCCCCCGACGGTGCGCCGCTGCGCATCCGCCGCACGCGCGCGGGCGACGCGTGGGATCGGTCGCTCGCCGAGTCGTGTGGCGTGCCGACCCCCGCAGCCGACGCGTCGACAGGCTCAGCGGGAGCCAAGCGCGCCGTGTCGCTGGGTCTGCCCACGCTGCGCGTCGGCGTCTGACCGCTGTGGCGGCGAGCCCCGCGCTCTGGGCCCTCGTCGGCGCGACCGGCACGGGCAAGACCGCGCTGTCGCTCGACCTCGTCGAAGCACTGGCCGCGCGCGGCCGCTCCGCCGAGATCGTCAACGCCGACGCGATGCAGCTGTACCGCGGCATGGACATCGGCACCGCGAAGCTGCCTGTCAGCGATCGGCGCGGCATCCCGCACCATCTCTTCGACGTCCTCGACGTGACGGACGATGCCGCCGTCGCCTGGTATCAGGATGCCGCCCGCGCGGCGATCACCGACATCCACGACCGCGGCTCCGATGCCGTGCTCGTCGGCGGCTCAGGCCTGTACGTGTCGAGCGTGCTCTTCGACTTCCGCTTCCCGCCACGCGACGCCGAGGTGCGGGCACGGCTCGAGGCCGAGCTCGAGGAGCACGGGCCCGGCCCCCTGTTCGAACGTCTTCGCATCGCCGACCCGGCGGCCGCGGAGCGCATGGACTCCCGCAACGGACGACGCATCGTCCGGGCTCTCGAAGTCCTCGAGCAGGGCTCCGAGACGCATGGCGCGACGCTTCCCGACGAGCCGGTGCTCTGGCATCCCGAGACCCGGATCGTCGGCGTCGGCGTGCCGCGTGAAGAGCTCGTGGGCAGGCTCGACGAGCGGGTCGAGGGAATGTGGCGCGACGGGCTCCTCGACGAGGTGGTCGCGCTGCGCGAGCGCGGACTCGAACACGGTCTGACGGCGCGACGGGCGATCGGGTACGCCCAGGCGCTGGCACAGCTGCGTGGCGAGCTGGCCGAGCGCGAGGCGATCGCGCAGACGCAGCAGCTCACGCGACGCTATGCGCGACGGCAGGTCTCGTGGTTCAAGCGCTATGCCGACGTGACCTGGGTCGGGCCGGGGCATCCCGGTACGCAGCTGCTGGAGGAGAGCGCATGACGATCGAGATCACCCCGTTCGCACCGGCCCAGACGGAGGCGGTCGTCGCGCTGTGGCACGCGGCAGGTCTCACGCGCCCGTGGAACGACCCGCATCGAGACATCGAGCGCAAGCTCGCCGTGCAGCCCGAGCTCTTCCTCGTCGCTGTCGACGGCGACGAGGTCGTCGGGTCGGTCATGGCAGGCTACGACGGGCACCGCGGCTGGCTCTACTATCTCGCAGCGGCGCCCGAGCGCCGCGGCGAGGGGATCGCGCGGCTGCTCGTCGCCGAGGCGGAGTCTCGACTCCTCGCGATGGGATGCCCCAAGGTGCAGCTCATGGTGCGGCCCGACAACGAGGGAGCCCGCGGCTTCTACGACGCGATCGGCTACGAGCCCTTCGACACGTGGGCGACGGGGAAGCGGCTGATCGCCGACGTCTGACCTCTACTCGGCCGGTATCGGCACCGAGCGGCTGCCGACTCGGCCGCCGACTCCGAGCGTCGCCAGAAGGGCCTCCAGCGCCGTGCGCGCATCGTCTCGCCTCCCGGTGCCGACGGCGCGCGTCACGGCGTCCTCGAGGCTCCTGCGCGCCTGGCGGGCGGTCTCCACGGCCCCGCGTCCGGCATCCGTGAGCGCGAGCACACGACGCCGCGCGTCCGCCGGGTCAGGGGATGCCGCGACGTAGCCGAAGTCGACGAGCTCGGCGATGGTCTTGGACATCGCCTGCTGCGAGACCTCCAGCGCATCCGCGAGCCGCGTGATGCTCGTCGGCTCGACGAGGAGCCTCTGGAAGACGTAGCCGTGGCGCACGCGCAGGCCGTCGTACCCGGCGTCTTCGAGGGCGCGGACGACGTGCGCGTCGACGGCGCCCCCGGCGAGCGAGACCAGGTCGATGATCGACGGATTCACATTCACACAACCATGGTTGTGTATCATCGCGCGTATGACAAGCACGGAAGACGTCGTCCGCCGCTACTTCGCGATCGTCGCCGACCTCTCGTCGTCGACCGACGAGCTGCGCGGCATCCTGGA
Source organism: Microbacterium alkaliflavum (assembly GCF_044325405.1). NCBI lineage: Bacteria > Bacillati > Actinomycetota > Actinomycetes > Micrococcales > Microbacteriaceae > Microbacterium > Microbacterium alkaliflavum. The sequence continues at coordinate 558,516 of NZ_JBIQWL010000003.1, forward strand.
TCCCTCCGCCGTGTTCACCGAGCTGCCCAACCCGATCTCGCCCTCCGGGCACGTGCGCACCGTCGACGAGACCGTTGCCGGGTTCGAAGCCGGCAAGGCGCGCCTGGCGGCCCAGTCGATCGAGATCCATGAGGTGCTCGTCGAGGGCGAGCGCGCTGCGGTCCGCTCGACGTGGCGCGGCACGGTGGGTCAGACCGAGATCGTCGCGCACATGGCGGGCTTCGTCACGGTGCGCGGCGATCGCGTCGTCGCCCACGAGACCTACGACTGCTACGAGCCGTTCGCGCTCTGACCTGGCCCGGATCTCGGCTGCGTGCGGCTGGTGAGGCTGCGCCGACGCCCTCTCGCGGCGTGTCGTCAGAGGCAGCCGAGATGCGGCACGGGACGCACCACTCGTGCGCTCCGTAGAATCGGAGGATGCCGCAGACCATCCCGTTCACGAAAGGTCACGGCACGGGCAACGACTTCGTGATCGTGCCCGACCCCGACGGCGTCCTCGACCTGAGTGACGAGCAGATCGCCGCGCTCTGTGACCGGCGCTTCGGCATCGGAGGGGACGGCGTGCTCCGCGTCGTGCGCTCGGCCGCCGTCGACGAGGGCGACGAGGCTGCGGAGTGGTTCATGGACTACCGCAACGCCGACGGCTCGAAGGCCGAGATGTGCGGCAACGGCATCCGCGTCTACACGCGCTACCTCCTCGAGACGGGACTCGCGACGCTCGACGACGGCGCCTCGCTGCCGGTCAGCACCCGCAACGGAGTGCTGCCGCTGACGCGCAGCGAGCTGGGGTTCGAGGTCGACCTGGGCCGTTTCCGCGTCGAGGAGGACGAGACGCTCGTACGGGCACGGGGCCTGTCGGTGCCGCGCCCAGGGCTCGGCATCGACGTCGGGAATCCGCACGTCGTGGTGGCGCTCCCGGCCGACGATGAGCTCGACGGGCTCGACCTCGCGGTGCGGCCGCAGCTGCAGCCCGAGCCGCCGCGCGGCGCGAACATCGAGTTCGTCGTGCCGTCCGACCCGCTCGTGCGTGACGGCGTCGGGGCGATCCGCATGCGCGTCTTCGAGCGCGGCGTCGGCGAGACGCTGAGCTGCGGAACGGGCGTCGCGGCCTCCGCGCTCGCCGTGCGCCACTGGGCCGGTCAGGCCGCCCCCGACCGCTGGACCGTCGACGTGCCCGGCGGGCGGCTCGGCGTGCGCGTGGCCCAGGTCGGCGGCGAGCCGCACGTCTTCCTCTCAGGCCCGGCGACGCTCGTGTTCTCGGGCGAGGTCGCGCTCGCCTGACGGCCGCGAGGCCGCACCCAGACACCTCGGCGTTTCAGTGGGCGCGATGTGTCGGCATCCGCCCTCCCGGCGGCGAGTTGCGCCCACTGAGCGCGCCGTCCCCGGCCGCGCCGGCGTCGAGTGGGCCCGAATCGTCGCGTCGCGCGCCGGAGGCGACGATTCGCGCCCACCGAAGCCCAGGCTCAGGGGAGCTGCAAGGGCTCCGTGCGCGGCGAGCCGTGCCTGCGCACCTTGAGCACCCGGAAGCCGCGACCCGTCGCGGCCCGGTGCACGCTGTAGCCGTCGTCGAACGTGGCGGCGAGCCAGCGCTGCAGGGAGTCCGAGCCGAGGTTGCGCTGCACGACGAGCCACGCGTCGGACCGCTCGTCGAGCCGCGGGATCCAGCGCTCCAGCAGGCCGTGCAGCTCGTGCTTCCCGACGCGGATGGGCGGGTTGGAGCGGATCGTGCGGAACGACACGTCGTCGGGAACATCATCCGGCAGCGCGGCGTTCACATTGGCGAGGCCGAGCGCCTCGGCGTTGCGGCGCACGAGGTCGAGCGCCCGCTCGTTGACGTCGACCGCCCACACGGTGGCGTGCGGCGACTCGAGCGCGATGCTCAGCGCGATCGGTCCCCAGCCGCTGCCGAGGTCCAGGACGTGTCCGCTGGCGGGCGGCGGGGGAGTGTTCGCAAGCAGCACGCCCGTGCCCGAGTCCACGTGCTCGGGGCTGAAGACGCCCCGCGCAGTCGTGACCTCGACGTCGCGCCCCGCGAGCTGAACGCGGATGCGACGGAGGTTCTCGGGACTGGAGGGCGACGCGCTGAAGTAATGGTCGCCGCTCATGGCTCATGAGCGTAGCGGAGAGGCTTCCCTGTGCGGGAGCGGGGGCGCGGCGAAGCCGCCGACGAGCGTCAGCGAGCCCTCGCGGGGAACTCCCCGCGACGGAAAAGCGTAGAGTTTACGGATTGCCTCGGGGCCTGGCAACCCGTTCGACAGGGTAACCGGACAGGGGCATCCCGGAAGGAAGACATGACCGATACCACCACACCTCAGAGCACCGAAGATACGCCGGTCGACCCGGTGGATCGGGTGCTGGCGCGTGCGGACGCACGCTCGGGGGTGCGGGTCTTCGGTGCTGCGCAGGCGCTTCAGGACGAGACGACGATCTCGCGCGCCGACACCGACGGCGAGCAGTGGGACCGCGAAGAGCGTGCCGCCCTGCGTCGCGTCCCGGGCCTTTCGACGGAGCTCGAAGACGTCACCGAGGTCGAATACCGGCAGCTGCGTCTCGAGAACGTCGTGCTCGTCGGCGTGCACCCGCAGGGCGAGCAGGAGGATGCCGAGAACTCCCTGCGCGAGCTTTCCGCGCTCGCCGAGACGGCGGGCGCCGTCGTGCTCGATGGCGTGCTGCAGCGCCGCCCGCATCCCGACCCCGCGACCTATGTGGGCCGTGGCAAGGCCGCCGAGCTGCGCGACATCGTCGCGTCGGTCGGCGCCGATACCGTCATCGCCGACACCGAGCTCGCACCGAGCCAGCGTCGCGCGCTCGAGGATGTCGTGAAGGTGAAGGTCATCGACCGCACGACCGTGATCCTCGACATCTTCAGCCAGCACGCCAAGAGCCGCGAGGGCAAGGCGCAGGTCGAGCTCGCGCAGCTCGAATACCTCCTCCCGCGCCTGCGCGGCTGGGGTGACTCGATGAGCCGCCAGGCCGGTGGCCAGGTCGGCGCCGGCGGCGCGGGCATGGGGTCGCGCGGTCCCGGTGAGACGAAGATCGAGCTCGACCGCCGCCGCATCCGCACGAAGATGGCACAGCTGCGCCGGCAGATCCGCGACTTCGCGCCCGCGCGCGACGCCAAGCGCGCCGAACGCAAGCGCAACACCGTCCCTGCCGTTGCGATCGCGGGCTACACGAACGCCGGCAAGTCGTCACTGCTCAACCGCCTCACGCGCGCGGGAGTGCTCGTCGAGAACGCCCTCTTCGCGACCCTCGACACCTCGGTGCGCCGCTCCGAGACGACCGACGGGCGCGTCTACACGCTGACCGACACCGTCGGCTTCGTGCGCAACCTGCCGCATCAGCTCGTCGAGGCCTTCCGGTCGACGCTCGAGGAGGTCGGCGACGCCGACGTCATCCTGCACGTCGTGGATGCGTCGCATCCCGATCCGGGCGCGCAGCTCAAGACGGTGCGAGATGTCATCGGCGACGTGGGCGCGCGCGACACGCGTGAGCTCGTCGTGTTCAACAAGGCGGACCTCGCGAGCGACGACGAGCGGATGCTGCTGCGCGGCCTCGAGCCCGACGCGATCTTCGTCTCGTCGCGCACGGGCGAAGGCATCGAGGAGCTGCGGGCGGCGATCGAGGCGGCGCTGCCGCTGCCGGCCGTCGAGGTGCGGGCGCTCGTGCCCTACGGCCGCGGCGACCTCATCTCGGCCGCGCACGAGACGGGGCACATCCTCTCGCAGACGCACGAGGTCGAGGGCACGGCGCTGCATGCCTACGTGTCCGAGCGCCTCGCGGCAGAGTTCGCGCCCTTCCGCGTCTAGCTGAGCTCGAGCGGCGGCACGTCGGGCGTCTCGAAGCCGAACACGGCGCCGAGGAACGCGACCTCCTTCTCGAGCGCATCCACGATGGTCTCCGACCTGCGGAAACCGTGGCCCTCGCCGTCGTAGAGCACATACGCGTGCCGGATGCCGCGCGCCGCGAGCGCGTCGCGGATCGCCTCCGACTGCGAAGGCGGCACGACTTCGTCCTCCGAGCCCTGCAGGAGCAGCACCGGCACGCGGAATCGCTCCGGGCGGCCGAGCGGTGACCGCTCGACGTACAGCCTCTCTGCGCGCGGGAGCGGACCGATGAGCCCGTCGAGGTAGTGCGACTCGAAGTCGTGCGTCTCGGCGGCGAGCATGCGGGCATCGCCGACCCCGTAGCGCGAGATGCCGGCGGCGAACACGTCGGTGCCGACGAGGGCCGCGAGCACGGTCCAGCCTCCTGCCGAGCCACCCTCGATCGCGAGGCGCGCGGCGTCGGACCGTCCCTCCGCCGCGAGGCCCGCGGCGGCCGCCGCAACGTCATCGACGTCGACGACGCCCCACTGGCCGCGCAGCCTCTCGCGATATTCGCGCCCGTAGCCGGAGGATCCGCCGTAATTGACGTCGAGCACGCCGATGCCGCGGCTCGTGAAGTAGGCGACCTTCCCGGATGCTGCGCCCCCGACATGCCCCGTGGGTCCGCCGTGCACGAACACGACGTAGGGCGGCAGCTCGCCCGCGGGGGCGTGCGCGGCGGGATTCGTCGGCGGGTAGTCGAAGGCGTGGACGGGGCCGTGGCGGCCGTCGATCGTGACGGCGCGGGCGCGCGGCATCCATTCGGCGTCCCAGGGCGCGTCCGCGCCGGCGATGCGTTCGACTCCGCCCGTGTCGATGTCGACGAGCCAGACCGCCGGGGGAGAAGCCGCGCCCGAGCCCGAGACCAGCAGACGTGCACCTGACACGTCTTCGATCGTCGTGTTCGCCACGACGTCGACGTCGAGCGCGCGGACTTCGCCGCTGTCCGGGTCGATCACGACGAGCTCATCGGCGCCGTTCGTGCGCACCGCGACGATGCGGCCGTCGTCGAGGGGCGCGAACCAGCGCATGCCGAGCACCCACAGCGGGCCGCCCGTGTCGGCGTCGGCGGGGGCCACGTCCTCGTGGTCGAGGTCGAAGTCCAGTCGCAGGCGCCAGATGTTCCAGCGACCCGATGGATCGTCGGCGTAGAGCAGGTCGTCGGCGTCGACCCAGGTCGGCTGGAGCGCCGATGTCGTGCCGCTCGTCACGGTCGTCCACTCGGCGACGATGCCGCCCTCGAGGCGGCCGACCCGTACTTCGGTGCGGTCCCACGGCATGTCGGGGTGGTTCCACGCGACCCACGCGAGGTGACGGCCGCCGGGCGAGAGAGCGGGCTGCGCGACGAAGTCGGTGTGCGCCGTCAGCGGCACGACGCGCCAGTGGCCGGTGGTCGCGACCGAGACGATGTCGCGTCGCGGCACACGTGTGCCGTGCACCTCTCGGATCGCGAGGAGGCGCCCCTCCTGCCACGTGAGCCCGCCGAAGCGCACGTCGTCGTCGGGGGGCGTGAGCGGCACGGGCGGCTCGCCGGGGGTCACGGCCCAGATGCGCTGGTCGGCCTTCTCGACGAAGTACAGGATGCCGTCATCCGATGCCGTCCACACCCCGCCGCCGTACTCGTGCACGCGGGAGCGCGCGTTCCACGGCGCCGGCAGCAGCTCCTCCACGCGTCCGCCGGGCTGTCTGCGGCGCACCGTCGTGCGCGCGCCCTCCTCGGGGACGCTCTCGCCCCACCAGATCTCGTCGCCCACGAAACGGGCGCCGTCCAGCCGTGGAGAGGCCGCTGAGACGGCCGCGGCGGTGACGGGAGAGGGCCAGGATCCGAACGGGAGCTCTCGGCTCATGACGTCCACCGTACGCCCCGTTCCCGTGTCGTTCGGCATCCCTATGGAGATATGCCTTTGCGGCAATCGACCTCGACACACATCGTCACACTGCTCGCCTGGCGCCCGCCGAGTGCTCTACCGTGGTCGAATCGTCGCCCGGCTGACCCCCGGGCGGTGGAGCGACAGCCGAGCCCGGCACCCGCCCGCGATGACACCGCGCCCCTCCTCGGGGGGATGCGCGGGCCGCGGCCGACCGGCCTCCTCGTCCCTCTACCGAAGTGCAGCTCATGCCCGCATACCCGACGTCCACCGATCAGGTGCCGTTCTCGTTCGAGCTCTACCCGCCGCGCACCGACGCCGCGACCGCCGCCCTGCACGAGACGATCCGCCACCTCGCCGCGGCCGGACCCCGCTTCATCTCCGTCACGTACGGAGCCGGCGGGTCGACCGGCGGTCGTTCGCTCGAGCTCGTCCGCCACATCCTCGACACGACCGACGTGCAGCCGCTCGCGCACCTCACGTGCGTCGGCACCACGTACGAGGGTGCGGCGCGGCTCATCCGCGAGTTCCTCGACGCCGGCATCACGAGCTTCCTCGCGCTGCGCGGCGACCCGCCGGCGGGGTCGAGCGAGGATGACGAGTTCCTCGGCGACCTCGAGACGGCCGCGCAGCTCGTGCAGCTGATCCACCGCGCCCAGGCCGAGTGCACGCCGTTCACGGAGGCGTCGATCCCGGGCGTGCCGGTCGCCGCGCGCATCGCGGAGCGTCCGCGCGCCGAGGTCGCGGTCGCCGCATTCCCGAACGGGCATCCACGGTCGCGGCACCCGCTCGAGCACATCGACGCGCTGCTCGCGAAGCAGGCGGCGGGCGCCACCTCGGCGATCACGCAGCTCTTCTTCCACGCCGACGACTACCTCGGGTTCGTGGAGGAGTCGCGCGCGGCCGGGGTCGTCATCCCGATCCTGCCGGGGATCATGCCGATCGTCTCCTCGGCGCGTCTGCACCGCGTGCTCGAGCTGACCGGCGAGAAGCTTCCCGCCGACCTTGCCGCCCGGCTCGAGGCGGAGCCGACCGCCGAGGGTCAGCGCGCCGTCGGCGTCGATCACGCCGCGACGCTGGTGCGCGAGGTCGTCGACGGCGGAGCGCCCGGCATCCATCTCTACGCGTTCAATCACCACGAAACCGTCCTCGAGGTGCTCCACGAAGCGGGAGCCCTCACCCCCTACGAACTGGAGGTCGCACGATGACCACTTCCTTCCCCACCGGAACGATCCTGGGCTACCCGCGCATCGGGCGCGCCCGCGAGCTCAAGCGCGCCGTCGAGGCCCACTGGGCCGGGGCGCTCGGCCAGGCCGACCTCGAGGCGACGACGGCAGGGCTGCGCAGCGCGACGCGCGAGCGGCTCGCCGGCCTCGGGCTGGGGCGTGACGACTCGTCGATCCCCGAGTCGTTCTCGTACTACGACCAGGTGCTCGACGCCGCCGTCGCCGTCGGCGCTCTGCCCGAGCGGTTCGCGCACCTGCGCGACGCCGACGGCTCGATTGGCCTCGCGGCGTACTTCACGGCCGCGCGAGGCGCGGGCGAACTCGCCCCGCTCGAGCTCACGAAGTGGTTCGACACGAACTATCACTACCTCGTGCCCGAGATCGGACCCGAGACCGTCTTCGCGCTGTCGACCGACCGCTTCGCGCGCCAGGTCGCCGAGGCGCGCGCCGATGGCTACGTCACGCGTCCCGTCGTCGTCGGGCCCGTCACGCTGCTCGCGCTCTCGAAGGCGTCCGACGCGGCTCCTGCGGGCTTCTCGCCGCTCGACCGCCTCGACGACCTTCTCCCCGCGTACGTCGAGCTGCTCGCTTCGCTCCGCACGGCGGGGGCGGAATGGGTGCAGCTCGACGAGCCCGCGCTCGTGAGCGAGAGCCTGCCGGTGGATGCCGCCGAACTCGCCGCTGCTGCGACGCGTGCCTACGGCGTGCTCGGCGCCGCCGCGGACCGTCCCGCGATCCTCGTCGCGGCCCCGTACGCCCAGCTGACCCCCGCTGCGTGGCGCGCGCTCGCCGCCGCCCCCGTCGAGGCGCTCTCGCTCGACCTCACACGCGGCGCGGTGCCGGCGGCCGCGCCCGGACTCGCGGGCAAGACGCTCGTCGGCGGTGTCGTCGACGGCCGCAACATCTGGCGCGGCGACCTCGAAGCCGCCTGGGCGAAGCTCGGCGAGCTCGCGGCTCTCGCCGGCGGCGTGAGCGTCGGCACCTCGACGTCGCTGCAGCACGTCCCGCACGACGTCGCCCTCGACCCCGAGCTGGACACCCGCCTCGTGTCGTGGCTCGCCTTCGCCGACCAGAAGGTCGCGCAGGTCGCGACGCTCGCGCGCGGCCTCGCCGAAGGACGCGCGGCGATCGACGCCGACATGGCTGCCGCATCCCTCGCCCTCGCCGACCGTCTCGGCGCACCCGGCGTGCGCGACGGCGCCGTGCGGGGCCGCGCGGCGCAGCTGGGCGCCGCCGACTTCACGCGCGACGACCACGAGATCCGTCTCGCTGCGCAGGAGGCCGCCCTCGACCTGCCGGTGCTGCCGACCACGACGATCGGATCCTTCCCGCAGACGGGCGACATCCGCCGGTTCCGCGCGCAGCACGACCGCGGCGAGCTGTCGACCGCCGAGTACGAGGAGCTGCTGCGCCTCGAGATCGCCGCCGTCGTCGGGCTGCAGGAGGAACTGGGACTCGACGTGCTCGTGCACGGCGAGCCCGAGCGCAACGACATGGTGCAGTATTTCGCCGAGAACCTCGGCGGATTCGCCGTGACGCGCAACGGCTGGGTGCAGTCGTACGGATCGCGCGCGACGCGCCCGTCGATCCTGTGGGGCGACGTGTCACGCCCCGCCCCCATCACGGTGACGTGGTCGCAGTTCGCGCAGTCGCTGTCCGACCGGCCGGTCAAGGGAATGCTGACGGGTCCCGTCACGATCCTCGCGTGGTCGTTCGTGCGCGACGATCAGCCCCTCGGCGAGACGGCGAACCAGGTGGCGCTCGCACTGCGCGACGAGATCGCCGACCTCGAGGCGGCCGGCATCGGCATCGTCCAGGTCGACGAGCCGGCCCTGCGTGAGCTGCTGCCGCTGAAGCAGGGCGACCAGCCCGCCTACCTCGAATGGTCGGTCGACTCGTTCCGCCTCGCGACCGCGGGTGCGCAGCCGGAGACGCAGGTGCACACGCACCTCTGCTACTCGGAGTTCGCGGTCGTCATCGACGCCATCGCGGCGCTCGACGCCGACGTCACCTCGATCGAGGCGGCCCGCAGCCGCGGCGAGGTCATCTCGGACATCGCGACGTCGGGCTTCACGCACGGCATCGGGCCCGGCGTGTACGACATCCACTCGCCGCGCGTGCCGTCGGTCGCCGAGATCGCCGACCTCCTGCGCCGCGCCGTCGACGAGCTGCCGCTGCGACAGGTGTGGGTCAACCCGGACTGCGGGCTCAAGACCCGCGCCTACCCCGAGACGGTCGCCTCGCTCCAGAATCTCGTCGAGGCGACGCGTCTCGTGCGGCAGGGTGTGGGCGTCGCGGTCTAGCGACGGGGCTTGGTCTTCGTAGACCCGGATGCCTCGGCGGCGCCCTCCTCGGAGGTCGCCGCCGGGGCATCCTCCGTCTCGGCCTCGGCCTCGGGCTCGGCCTCGGCCTCGGCCTCGGGCTCGGCCTCGGGCGCGGGCTCAGGTTCAGGTTCGGGCTCGGGTTCGGGCTCGGGCGCGGCCTTCGGGTCATCGACGCTCGGCGCGGTGTCGTCGGCGTCCGCCCCGGTGTCGTCGGCGGTCGTCTCCGTCCACACGGCGAGGGCTGCGGCTGAGGCCTGCGCATCGGCGGCGGCCGCCTCGGCATCGGCAGCGGCGAGTTCCGCGTCGATCGCGGCGCCCGTCGCCACCTCGGCCTCGGTCGGAGTGATCAGCTCCTCGGGGCGCTTCTGGAGCAGCTCGAGCACCCAGGCGACGGCGAAGGCGACGACGATGACGAGGAGCACGTCACCGGCCGACAGCGGCCGCAGGGCGTAGAGCCAGAGCACCGCGAGGATCGCAATGACGACGCGGATCAGCACGCGGGAGCGCGCCAGCCACAGACCGAACCCGCCCGTGTTCAGGCCCCGTGCCGCGAGCGAGCGGCGGGCGGACGAGTTCATGCTGCGCACGACACCGCGCGAGCGGACGGCGGGCGACGAGCCGCCCATGAACCAGCCGAGCACCGCGATGAAGACACCGAGCAGGGCGATGATCGCCGCCGTCTGGCGCATCGACTCGATCAGCTGGCCGTAGATGACGTCGAGCGCCGCGACCGACAGGTCGAGCTGCGCGCCCGCCTGTCCGATGAGCGGATAGCCGACGGCGAACCCGAGCGCGAGCGCGCCGCCGCCGAGGGCGAAGCCGATGCCGGTGCCGACGATCGCGACGCTGCGTCGGCGGGCGATCAGGATGCCGAGGCCGAACAGCGCGAGGGTGATGATCGGCAGCCACCAGCCGAGGGTCGATGCGATCGCGTAGGTCGTGCGGATCGTGACGAGGGCGGAGCCCGTGCCGATGATGACGACCTTGTCGATCGTCGGGATCATCGACGCGACGCCGACCCCCCGGTCGACGAGGTTCTGCTTCACGCGGTCGACGATGGCGCCGAGCTGGATGCCGACCCCCTGGTCCGTCATGACGACGACGCCGTTGCCGTCGGACGTGGCCGCCGCGGTCAGCGCGCGGTGCGCGGCGCGCGTCGTCGTGGCCCACACGTCGGCGAAGGCGTCCGACTGCACGACACGGGTCACCGTCGTGTTGACGAGGTTCTGCAGACCGTCGGCCGCGGGCGCCTTGAGCAGGTCGAGCGCCTGCTTGGCGCGCGGGCCGAGGCCCAGATCGGAGATGCCGTCGAAGACGTTGGAAGTGAGCTGCTTGAAGTCGACCTGCGCCTGGATGGCGTCCATCGTCTCGTCGACGATCATCTGCTGCACGGCGGGGTCGCTCGCGAGCGGAGCGAGGGTGTTGACGAATGCCTCTTCGTCCACGAGCTGCACGCGCGCCCAGGCGCTGACGATCGACACCGGCACGAGGATCGCCGCGATGACGATCACGAGTGCGGAGACCCACGCGCGCCACGTGCCCTTGCGGCGAGGAGCCGCGGGGGCGGGCTCGACAGGCGCCGTGACGCGCAGGTTCTCGTTCTCCGTGCGCAGGCGCTCGACTTCAGCGCGGAGATCGTCGATCTCGGACGTGGCCATGTCCCCACCTTTCCTCGGCGCCACCCCCGGCGCCCTGGGGCCATTGTGCCCGCCGGTGCCCACGTTGGCCATGGATACGCGTCCGGCCTCGTCCTGCGTGGGCGAGGCCGGGACAGAGGGGCGGGATGCCTCCGCCGCGGAGGCTGTCAGACGGCGCGCAGGACCGCCACGACCTTGCCGAGCACCACCGCGTCGTCGCCGAGGATCGGCTCGAAGGCGGAGTTGCGCGGGAGGAGCCAGGTATGGCCGTCGCGCTGGCGGAACGCCTTGACGGTCGCCTCGCCCTCGAGCATGGCCGCGACGATGTCTCCGTTCTCGGCCGTCGCCTGCGAGCGCACCACGACCCAGTCGCCGTCGCAGATCGCCGCATCGATCATGGACTCGCCCACGATCTTGAGCATGAACAGGTCGCCCTTGCCGACGAGCTGGCGGGGAAGGGGGAAGATCTCTTCGATCTGCTGGTCGGCGGTGATCGGCACTCCCGCGGCGATGCGGCCGACGAGCGGCACGAGTGCCGCGTCGCCGACGGACGGCGCGGTGTCGGCCGGATTCTCGGCGGCGACACCCGGGAGGTCGATGAGCACCTCCATGGCGCGTGTCTTGCCGGCGTCGCGCCGCAGATAGCCGCTCAGCTCGAGCTGGTTGAGCTGGTGCGTGACGCTCGAGAGCGACTTGAGGCCGACGGCGTCGCCGATCTCGCGCATGCTCGGCGGGTAGCCGTGGCGCGCGATGGAGCGCTGGATCACCTCCAGGATCGCGAGTTGCTTGTCGCTCAGGCTCTTGCGCCGGCGGGTCTGAGGCTTGTCGCGGCCGCTCGCGTCGGTCATCGTCGCAGCTCCTGTCTGGCGCTCCGGATGGGCAGCGTCTTCGAATGTCGGAGGCCCGTGGTGGGGTGTCTCTGTCGAAACGGTATCCGGTCGGCGAGGCGATCCGCAGCACCACTGCCCGCGTGTCGCGTTCGAGGGTCCGGAGTCCGATTCGACGCTTGACACCTCATTCTATCGAAGATAACTTCGGAATGAAGGTTCGCATCTGCCTCTCCCGGCCGAGCGGCGGATGCGAACCTCTTCCCTCCAGGAGGACGCCATGACCGCGATCGGCATCACGAGCACCGCTTTCCCGAGCACCACCGCCGCCCCGACGCGCCTTCGTCTCACGACGCGCGGGCGTCGCGTCGTCGCGTTCCTCGCCGCGCTGCCGGCGATCGTCGCGCTGGGGGTCGCCCTCGTCGTGGGCGGCTCCTCCGCACTGGCGTCGCGCGACGCCGGGTCGCCCGCGGGGTCGTTCCAGACGATGACGGTCACGGCGGGCGAGTCGCTGTGGTCGATCGCACAGGAAGTCGCGCCCCAGGCAGACCCGCGTGACGTCGTCGACGCGATCGTGCGCCTCAATGCGCTCGACGGGGTCGCGGTGTCGGCGGGTCAGCGTCTCGCTATCCCCCTGGAGTACGCGCAGGGGCGCTGAGGGCAGGCAGACCGCCGATCCCACGCGCTCTACGATGGGAGAGGTGACCGTCCGCCTGGATCAGCTCCCCCTTCGCGACGACCTCCGCGGCCTGACGCCCTATGGCGCGCCGCAGGCGCCGCTGCCCGTCGCCCTCAACGTCAACGAGAACACGCATCCCGTTCCGCAGGAGGTCGCGGACGACATCCTCGATTCCATCGCACTCGCGCTGCGCGACGTCAACCGCTACCCCGACCGCGAGTTCACTCCGCTGCGCGAAGGCTTCGCCGACTACCTCGGCCACGGCCTCACCCGCGACCAGATCTGGGCAGCCAACGGCTCGAACGAAGTGCTGCAGCACGTGCTGCAGGCCTTCGCCGGTCCCGGCCGCACGAGCTTCGGCTTCGCGCCGACGTACTCGATGTATCCGCTGCTCACGCGCGCCACGGGCGCGACCTGGATCGCCGGTGAGCGCGCCCACGATTTCAGCGTCAGCGCGGAGAGCGCCGCGGCGCAGGTCGCCGATGCCGCGCCCGACGTCGTGTTCCTCTGCGCGCCCAACAACCCGACGGGCACCCCGATGGGCCTCGACGTCGTCGAGGCCGTCTACGACGCGACCGACGGCATCGTCGTCGTCGACGAGGCCTACTTCGAGTTCGCGCCGCGCGAGGAGCGCTCGGCTCTGACGCTCCTGCCCGGTCGTGAGCGGCTGGTGGTCTCGCGCACCATGAGCAAGGCCTTCGCGTTCGCGGGCGCGCGCGTGGGCTATCTCGCCGCCGACCCCACCGTCATCGACGCGCTCCGGCTCGTGCGCCTCCCGTACCACCTGAGCGCCCTCACGCAGGCGGCGGCCGTCGCGGCCCTGCGCCACGCCCCCACGATGCTGCGCATGGTCGACGAGATCGTCGCGCAGCGCGACCGCATCTCGGCGACGCTCGACGCGCTCGGCTACGAGCCGCACGAGTCGTGGACCAACTTCGTGCTCTTCGGGGGGGTCGCCGACCCGGCCGAGACGTGGCAGGCGCTCTACGACCGCGGAGTGCTCATCCGCGACGTCGGCATCCCGCATCACCTGCGCGTCTCGGCGGGCACCGAGGAGGAGACGACCGCGTTCCTCGACGCCCTCGCCTCGATAGAATCGGCCTCATGACGACGCGCACCGCGACGCTCCGCCGTGCGACGAGCGAGTCCACGGTCGAGCTCGAACTCGACCTCGACGGCACCGGCCGCAGCCACATCGACACGACGGTGCCGTTCTTCGACCACCTCCTGACGGCATTCGCGAAGCACTCGCTCACCGACCTCACGGTGCGGGCCTCCGGCGACACCGACATCGACGCGCACCACACGGCGGAAGACGTCGCGATCGTGCTCGGCCAGGCGATCCGCCAGGCCCTGGGCGACAAGTCGGGCATCTCGCGGTACGGCGACGCCCTCGTGCCCCTCGACGAGGCTCTCGCGCAGGCGGTCGTCGACATCTCCGGCAGGCCGTACCTCGTGCACACCGGCGAGCCCGCGGGGTTCGAGTTCCACCTCATCGGTGGCCACTTCACTGGCTCGCTCGTGCGTCACACCTTCGAGGCGATCACGTTCAACGCCGGCCTGACGGTGCACGTGCGCGTGCTCGAGGGTCGAGACCCTCACCACATCGCGGAGGCCGAGTACAAGGCGTTCGCCCGCGCGTTCCGCCAGGCCAAGGCGCTCGACCCGCACGTCGACGGCATCCCCAGCACGAAGGGTGCGCTGTGACGCGACCCGTCGTCGCCGTGCTCGACTACGGGTCGGGCAACGTCCACTCCGCCGTCAAGGCGCTCGATGCGGCGGGCGCCGATGCGCGCCTGACCAAGGACCGGCGGCTCGTGCTCGAGGCCGACGGCCTCGTCGTGCCCGGCGTCGGCGCCTTCCGCGCCGTGATGGAGTCGCTGACGGCGAGCCGCGGCGACGAGCTCATCGGCCGCCGTCTCGCCGGCGGTCGCCCCGTCCTGGGCATCTGCGTCGGCATGCAGGTGCTCTTTGAGCGGGGCGTCGAGCGCGGGGTCGACACCGAGGGGCTCGGCGAGTGGCCGGGCACCGTGACCGAGCTCGACGCGCCCGTCCTCCCGCACATGGGGTGGAACACCGTCGAGGTCGGCGAGGGGAGCCGCCTGTTCGCCGGCATCGAGGGCGAGCGCTTCTACTTCGTGCATTCGTTCGGGGCGCAGAAGTGGCACCTCGACGTGCAGCCGCCGTTCCCGCAGCCGACGCTCACGTGGTGCGGCTACGGCTCGTCGCCGTTCCTCGCGGCCGTCGAGAACGGACCGCTGTCGGCGACCCAATTCCACCCCGAGAAATCGGGGCAGGCCGGCATCCGGCTGCTGTCCAATTGGATCGGCGGGCTGGGCACGGCTACCCTCTGAACTCGTGCCTTTGTGCGGGAACCGTCCCGCGGCCGCGATGCGCTTCGAGGATCCATGACCGATTTCGCCTCCCGTCCTGAACTCACCCTTCTCCCCGCGGTCGACGTCGCCGACGGCAAGGCCGTGCGCTTGACGCAGGGCGAGGCCGGCTCGGAGACGAGCTACGGCGATCCCGTCGAGGCCGCCGTCGAATGGGCCAAGCAGGGTGCCGAGTGGGTGCACCTCGTCGACCTCGACGCCGCCTTCGGCCGCGGCACGAACGCCCCGATCCTGCGCAAGGTCATCAAGCAGGTGCGCGGCGTGCAGGTGGAGCTGTCCGGCGGCATCCGCGACGACGCGACCCTCGAGGCCGCGCTCGAGTCCGGCGCCGCGCGCATCAACCTCGGCACGGCGGCGCTCGAGAACCCCGAGTGGGCGGCCGACGTCATCGGCCGCTACGGCGATGTCATCGCCGTCGGTCTCGACGTGCGCGGCACGACCCTTGCGGCTCGCGGCTGGACCCGCGAGGGCGGCGATCTGTGGACCGTCCTCGACCGCCTCGAAGCAGCCGGCTGCAGCCGCTACGTCGTGACCGACGTCACGAAGGACGGCACGCTGCGCGGTCCGAACCTCGACCTCCTGCGCGAAGTGACCTCGCGCACGCCGAAGCCCGTCGTCGCGTCGGGCGGCATCTCGAGCCTCGACGACATCGCGGCGCTCCGCGACCTCGTGCCGCTCGGCGTCGAGGGCGCGATCGTCGGCAAGGCCCTGTACGCGGGTGCGTTCACGCTCGCCGAGGCGCTGGATGTCGCCCGGGGCTGACGCTGCGCACCACCACGGCGCCGACTCCGCCGGCGTTCCCTGGGAAGGTCGACGCTTCGAGGCGAACCCGCACTCGAGCGACGACGGCTCCGCCGACCCGCGCCTGCTCGCGGCGCTCCTCGCGTTCCGCGAGGGCACGGGCGACCAGGTCGCGATCGTCGACGCCTACCGGTCGGCGCGCCTGCTGATCCCGCTCGTCGCCGAGAAGGGCGACCACGGCATCGGCGCGCACGGGCTCGTGGTCGACAAGACGCAGGAGCTCTCGATCGTCACGGTCGCCGCGCCCGACGGCCGGAAGGTGCTGCCCGTGTTCACCTCGGTGCAGGCGATGACGAGATGGGATGCCGCAGCGCGGCCGGTGCCCGCCGACGGCGTCCGCACGGCTCTGGCGGCCGCCGACGACGACACCGATCTCATCGTCGTCGACCCGGGCTCCGAGACGGAGTTCGTGCTGCGCCGCCCCGCCGTGTGGGCGATCGCGCAGGGTCAGCCGTGGGAGCCGAGTTTCGCGTCACCCGAGGTCTTCGCGGGCCTTCAGGCGAGCGTCGGCGGCGAACTGGCCGTGCTCGACCTCGCCGTCGCGCCGGGCGACCCGACCGGCCGCCTGCGCGGACCCGAGCTCGTCGTGCGGCTCGAGCTCATGCCCGGCCTCGACCAGACCGAGCTCGACGCCGTCCTCGGGCGGCTCGCCAAGCGCTGGGCCTCCGACGACCGCATCGCCGTGCTCGTCGACTCGCTCACGGTCAAGCTCATCCGCGCCCGCTGACCCGCGCGACCGCCCGGCCGCTCACTCGCGCCGGTTCGCGAGGTCGACCGCCATTCGCCGCAACCGGAGGTCTCGGCACCCCGTTCGCTTGCGCCGATTGGCGATGCCGAGCGCCATTCGCCGCAACCGAAGGTCTCGGCATCCCGTTCGCTTGCGCCGATTGGCGATGCCGAGCGCCATTCGCCGCAACCGAGCAGTCCGCCGCGACCCACCGCCTCTTGCGACCGTCCCGCGCGAGGGCGGATGATCGGCACGGCGACGGGGCCGGGGAGGCGCGCGGATGAGCGACGACACGCGGGAGCACAACACGACGCACGACTGGGCGCGGCATGAGGCCGAGTCCCACGACGCCGGGCACGCGCCCGGTGAGCCCCACGACCCGGGCCATGCGCACGACGGCGAGTACCGCCGCCCGCTCCATCTCGCACATCGGCATGCCGTGGCGTGGCTCGAGTCGCTCGACGAGCGGCCTGTGCGCCCCGAGATCGACGCCGACGCCATGCTCGACCGACTGGACCAGGTCCTTCCCGACGAAGGGTGCGACGCGACCGCAGTCGTCGACGAGCTCGTCGCGGCAGCAGAGCCGGGCCTGATGGCGATGGGCTCTCCGCGGTTCTACGGCCTCGTGATCGGCGGCGCGTACCCCGCGGCGCTCGCGGCCGACTGGCTCGTCTCCGCGTGGGATCAGAACACGGGGCCGCGCCAGCCGACGCCGGCGACCTCCGCGCTCGAGGAGACGGCCGGGCACTGGCTCCTCGATCTCCTGAGCCTTCCGCGCGAGAGCGGCGTCGGCTTCGCGACCGGCGCGACCAGCGCCAACCTGGCATGCCTCCTCGCGGCGCGGGACGCCGTCGTCCGCGAGCGCGGCGCCGACCCGGCTCTCGGACTGCAGCAGGCGCCGCCCGTGCGACTGCTCGCGGGGGATGCCGTGCACGCCTCCGTCGTGCTGGCGGGACGGATGGCGGGGCTCGGCGTGCCGCACACGGTCGGCGCTGACGACCAGGGGCGCATCGACGTCGCGGGGCTCGCCCGCGCGCTGCACGAGCACGGCGACCGGCCGGCGATCGTGGTCCTCCAGGCCGGCGATGTGCACTCCGGCGCGTTCGACGACTTCGCCGCGGCGGTCGAGGTCGCGCACCTCGCCGGCGCGTGGGTGCACGTCGACGGCGCGTTCGGGCTGTGGGCGGCCGCGAGTCCGCGCTTCCAGGAGCTCGTCGCGGGTCTCGCCGACGCGGACTCCTGGGCGACCGACGCGCACAAGACCCTGAACGTCCCCTACGACTGCGGCGTCGCGATCGTCCGGGACGAAGCCGCGATGAGGGCGGCGCTCGGTGCGCGCGCGGCTTACCTGCCGTCCGTCGACGGCGTGCCCGACCCCTTCGACCACGTCCCCGAGATGTCGCGTCGCGCGCGCGGAGTGCCGGTGTGGGCCGCGCTGCGCTCTCTGGGACGGCGGGGAGTCGCGGCTCTCGTCGACGGGCTCGCGGATGCCGCGACCGGCCTCGCCGACGGATTCCGCGGCATCGCAGGACTGAGCGTCCTCAACGACGTCGTCTTCACGCAGGTGTGCCTCGCGGCGCCGACCGACGACCAGACGGCGGCGCTGGGGGAGTGGCTCCGCGCGGAGGGCACCGTATGGGCATCGTCGTCGCGATGGCAGGACCGCACCGTGGTGCGGTTCGCGGTCAGCAACCGCGGAACGGATGCCGAGGCGGTACGCCGCACAGTCGACGCCGTCGCACGCGGCGCGACAGCGCTCGGAATCAGCTGACGCCGGCGGCGGCCGCGATCAGCTGACCGACAGCATGCTCAGTTGACCGGTCCGGTCCACTTCTCGCCGGGCCCCTTGCCGATCGGGTCGGGGATGACGGAGGCCTCGCGGAACGCGAGCTGGAGCGAGCGCAGGCCGTCGCGGAGCGATCGCGCGTGCATGTCGCTGATCTCGGGCGCGCCGGCCGTGATGAGCCCCGCGAGGGCGTTGATGAGCTTGCGCGCCTCGTCGAGGTCGGTCTGGTTCGCGGGATCGTCGGCGAGCCCGACCTTGACCGCCGCGGCGCTCATGAGGTGCACCGCGGTCGTCGTGATGACCTCGACAGCCGGCACGTCGGCGATGTCGCGCGTCGCGCCGGCTGCCGCCTGCTCCTGTTCCTCCCAGCGGGCCAGCCGCTCGGCATCCGTCTCGGGAAGGCCCTCGTCGCCTCGAATCGTGTCCACGCCACTCTCTCTGGTAAGCTATGCCGGGCTCCGGAGTGTTCTGCTCCGGACCGAAAGAGGATCACATCCCACCCGCGCTTGCCGCTCCAGGCTACCGGGTCACGCACTCCGCCCCGTCCGCTTGCGGTCGGGGTAGCCCGCGATGCGAAGCGTCGGCGGGAAAGGGTGCACAAGCCGGCGCTCTGGCGTCGTGCGGGTGGCGTGAGTCTCTTCCGCCCACGACGCAGCATCGTGTCGTGGTGGCCGTCATCCGCACGAAGAGGAGTTCCGCACATCAGCGATCCCCGCACCAATGAGCGCATCCGCGTGCCCGAGGTCCGACTCGTCGGTCCGAACGGCGAGCAGGTCGGCGTCGTCCGCATCGAGGTTGCGCAGCGTCTGGCTCAGGAGGCCGATCTCGACCTGGTCGAGGTCGCACCCAACTCGAAGCCTCCCGTCGTCAAGATCATGGACTACGGGAAGTTCAAGTACGAGGCCGCACAGAAGGCCAAGGAAGCCCGTCGCAACCAGGCGAACACGGTCCTCAAGGAGGTCCGCTTCCGTCTGAAGATCGAGGCGCACGACTACCAGACCAAGCTCAAGCGTGCCGAGGGCTTCCTCCAGTCGGGTGACAAGGTCAAGGCCATGATCCTGTTCCGCGGTCGTGAGCAGTCGCGTCCCGAGCAGGGTGTTCGTCTGCTCCGCAAGTTCGCGGAGGACGTCGCCGAGTTCGGCACCGTCGAGTCGAACCCCACGATCGACGGCCGAAACATGGTCATGGTGATCGCACCGCACAAGAACAAGTCCGAGGTGAAGACCGAGCAGAACGCTCAGCGCGCCGCCAACAAGGAGGCGGCTCGCTCCGCCCGCACCGGCGCACCCTCGGTCGAGCCTGAAGCGGCGGAAGCCGCCGAGTAAGGCCCCACAGACCCCCGCTCCGGCGGGACACCGGCTCCCGCCTGGGCGGGATACACAACGAAGGAAGAAAGATGCCGAAGCAGAAGACCCACTCGGGTGCCAAGAAGCGTTTCAAGGTGACCGGCACCGGCAAGCTCAAGAAGCAGCAGGCGAACCTCCGCCACAACTTCGAGGGCAAGCCCACCAAGCGCACGCGCCGCCTGTCCGCGGACAAGATCCTCGCCCCGGGTGACGCAAAGGTCGCCAAGAAGCTCCTCGGCATCTGAGCGCCGACGCAGGAATAGGAATCAGAAGAAATGGCTAGAGTCAAGCGGGCCGTCAACGCCCACAAGAAGCGTCGCGTCATCCTCGAGCGCGCCTCCGGTTACCGTGGTCAGCGTTCGCGCCTGTACCGCAAGGCGAAGGAGCAGGTCACCCACTCGCTCGTCTACGCGTACCGCGACCGTCGCAAGCGCAAGGGCGACTTCCGCCGCCTGTGGATCCAGCGCATCAACGCCGCCGCGCGTCAGAACGGCATCACGTACAACCGCTTCATCCAGGGCCTCGGCCTCGCGGGCGTGCAGGTCGACCGTCGCATCCTCGCCGACCTCGCGGTCAACGAGCCCGCTGTCTTCGCGTCGCTCGTCGCCACGGCCAAGGGCGCTCTCCCCGAGAACGTCAACGCCCCCAAGTCGGCGTAAGCAGCTTCAGCGCTTCGAAAGGGCGTCCTCCTCCGGGAGGACGCCCTTTTCGCGTGTGCGGAGGACGGGATTCGGGATGCCGCGCCCGTATGCTGATGACGTGCTCGAGAACCCGCGTTCGCCGCGCGTGCGCGCCGTCGCGAAGCTCGTGAAGCGCAGCGCGCGCCACGAGACCGGCCTCTTCCTCGCCGAGGGCCCGCAGGCGGCCCGCGAGATCCTGCTCTACCGCCCTGACACGCTCGTCGAGCTCTTCGCGACGCCGACCGCGATGGAGCGCCACGGCGATATCCGCGATGCGGCGCGCGACGCCGGAGTGGAGGTCGTCTTCACGACGGAGGCCGTGCTCGACGCGATGGCCGACACCGTCACGCCGCAGGGCATCGTGGCGGTCGCGCAGCAGTCGCCGACCTCCGTGCGCGACGTGTTCGCGGCATCCCCTCGGCTCGTCGCGATCTGCGAAGAGGTGCGCGACCCCGGCAACCTCGGCACGATCATCCGCGCCGCCGACGCCGCGGGGGCGGATGCCGTCGTCCTGACGGGCCGCACGGTCGATCCCTACAACCCCAAGGTCGTGCGCGCGACGACCGGCTCGCTGTTCCACCTGCCCGTCGCGGTCGGCGTCGACCTCGCGACGACGGTCGAGCGGGCTCACGACGCAGGTCTGCGCGTCATCGCGGCAGATGTCGGGGGAGAGGACTTCCTCGAGCACCGGGCCCTGCTCGCCGAGCCCACCGCGTGGCTCTTCGGCAACGAGGCGCACGGTCTCGAGGACGCCGCCCTCGTGCACGCCGATCTGTCGCTGCGCCTGCCCATCTACGGATCGGCGGAGTCGCTCAATCTCGCGACCGCAGCGAGCGTCTGCCTGTACGAGAGCGCCTTCGCACAGCGCGCCGGCGACCCCGCTTAGCGCGTTCCCGCTCTGTTACAGGACGGTAAAGGTCGCTCACAACCCCTGGCCGTCCCTCATAGGAGCCTCCTAGGGTGCCGTTATGGCGACACTCGACGGCAGCGCCCCGAAGACGTCCAACATCACTGTGCGACGCGGTGACCCGCTCGTGGTCATCTCGGACGTGCAGAAGCACTACGGCGACTTCCAGGCCTTGAAGGACATCGACCTGACGGTCAATCGCGGCGAGGTCGTCGTCGTGATCGGACCCTCCGGCTCCGGCAAATCGACGCTCTGCCGGACGATCAACCGGCTCGAGACCATCACGAGCGGCACGATCGCCATCGACGGCAAGGAGCTGCCGAAGGAGGGCAAAGCGCTCGCCGGGCTCCGTGCCGACGTCGGCATGGTGTTCCAGTCGTTCAATCTCTTCGCGCACCTCACGATCCTCGACAACGTCACTCTCGGTCCGATCAAGGTCCGCAAGATGAAGAGGGCGGATGCCGAGCGGGAGGCCAAGGCGCTGCTCGACCGCGTCGGGGTCGGCCAGCAGGCATCCAAGCTCCCCGCGCAGCTCTCCGGCGGACAGCAGCAGCGCGTGGCCATCGCCCGGGCCCTCGCGATGAACCCGAAGGTCATGCTCTTCGACGAGCCGACGAGCGCGCTCGACCCCGAGATGATCAACGAAGTGCTCGACGTCATGGTGAGCCTGGCCCAGGACGGCATGACGATGATCGTCGTCACCCACGAGATGGGCTTCGCCCGCAAGGCGGCCGACCGCGTGGTCTTCATGGCCGACGGCCAGATCGTCGAGGAGTCCACGCCGGAGCAGTTCTTCACGAACCCGCAGAGCGCTCGCGCCAAGGACTTCCTCTCCAAGCTGCTCACACACTGACGCACCGGACCCTCGCCGCATCCTGCTCGAGAAAGGACACCACCGCACGGCACAGCTGCATCACGGACGGACCCGAACGTCATACGGAACGAAACCATCACATGCGCAACCAGGAGGACAGGACATCACATGAGAACGTCACGGATCATCGCAGGTCTGGGTATCGCCGCCGCGGCGATGCTCGCGCTCACGGCGTGCAACAGCGGCACACCGGGAGGCTCGCCCGAAGGAGGCTCGTCGGGGAGTCCCGAGGAGAGCGGCACATGGTTCACGGTCGCGAAGGACGTGAAGATCGACGGCAGCCCCACCTTCGACGCCATCACGCAGCGCGGCAGCGTCAAGGTCGGCGTCAAGGAGGACCAGCCGGGCCTCGGCTACCTCGACCCCACCACCGGGGACCGCACGGGCTTCGACGTCGACATCGCGCGCTGGATCGCGGCGTCCCTCGGCTACGACGAGGACAAGATCGAGTTCACGGCGATCCCGTCGGCGAACCGCGAGCAGGCGATCGTCAACGGCGACATCGACTACTACGTCGGCACGTACTCGATCACCGACAAGCGCAAGGAGCAGATCTCATTCGCGGGTCCCTACTTCGTCACGGGGCAGGGCCTGCTCGTCGCGGCCGACAACAACGACATCAAGGGACCTGACGACCTCGCCGGCAAGAACGTCTGCTCGGCGACGGGGTCGACCTCGATCCAGCGGATCAAGACCGACTACCCCGACGCCAAGACGACGGAGTTCGACACCTACTCGCAGTGCGTCGAGCAGCTCAAGACGGGGCAGGTCGACGCTGTCACGACCGACGAGGCGATCCTCATCGGCTACGCGGCACAGGACCCCGACAACCTCAAGGTCGTCGGCGACGTCTTCAGCGAGGAGCGCTACGGCGTCGGTCTCGCGAAGGGCGACACGGCGCTGCAGGAGTACATCAACAAGATGTTCACCGACGGCGGCGACATCTGGCAGGCGATCTTCGAGAAGAACCTCGGCTCCGCCGGGGTCTCGGGCGAGCAGCCCGAGGTCGACCCGGTCAGCTGATCCCGCGGGGGCGGCGCCGCACGGCGCCGCCCCTCTTCAGCAGTGAGGAGGATGCCGCGGTGAACCAGATCACCGACTATCCCGACCTGTGGCTCGGGGCCCTGTGGGGCACGCTCGTGCTCTTCTTCGCGGGCGGGGCGATCGCGCTCGTGCTGGGCGTCGTCGTGGGGGCCATGCGGGTCTCGCCGGTTCCGGTCGCCCGCACCGTAGGCGCCGTGTACGTCAACTGGATCCGCAACACGCCGCTCACGCTCGTGATGTTCTTCTTCGCGTTCTGCGTGCCGCTGCTCCTCCCCGGTCGGGCCAACTTCCTCGTCCTGGCGATCTGGGCGCTCGGGATCTACACCGCGACCTACGTCGCCGAGACGATCCGGTCGGGCGTCAACACGGTCCCCGTGGGACAGGCCGAGGCGGCCCGCGCGCTCGGCCTCACGTTCGGCCAGGTGATGTCGCTCATCGTGCTTCCCCAGGCGGCGCGCTCGGTCATCCCGCCGATGATGAGCGTCTTCATCGCGCTCCTCAAGAACACGACGGTCGCGGCCGGCTTCGCGGTCGTCAACCTCGGCAACATCCGCGCCGAGATGAGCGAGAAGGGCGAGAACCAGCTCGTCACGATCCTGTGGGTCATGCTCGCGTTCGTGCTGATGGTGTTCCTCCTCGCCTGGGTGCAGCGCATCCTCGAGCGCAAGTGGAGGATCGCGCGATGAGCTCCGTCCTCTACGACGTCCCCGGGCCGAAGGCCGTCGTCCGCAACCGCATCCTCGGCATCGCGACGATCGTCGTCGTGCTCGGCATCCTCGGCTTCGTGATCTACCGCTTCTGGGTCACCGGGCAGTTCACGGCCGAGAAGTGGTACGCCTTCACCTTCACGCGCGTCTGGGAGCAGTTCGGCCTGGCGACGCTGCGCACGCTCGCGGCGTTCGCCGTCGCCGCCGTCGGCGCGATCGTCCTCGGCTTCGTGCTGGCGATCGGGCGCCTGTCCGATCACGCGTGGGTGCGGGTGCCGATCACCGGCGTCACGGAGGTCTTCCGCGCGATCCCGGTGCTGGTCTTCATGATCCTGCTGTACTACGGGCTTCCCGTCATCGGCATCAAGATGACGTCGTACTGGGCGGTCGTCATCGCGCTCGTCGCCTACAACGGCTCGGTGCTCGCCGAAGTCGTGAGAGCCGGCGTCGAGTCGCTCCCGCGCGGTCAGCGCGAGGCGGGGTTCGCGATCGGCCTCCGCAAGTCGGGCGTGCTGCGCCTCATCCTGCTGCCCCAGGCGATCCGGGCCATGCTGCCCGTGATCATCTCGCAGCTCGTCGTGTGCCTGAAGGACACGGCGCTGGGGTTCATCATCACCTACCCCGAGCTGCTCTACTTCGCCCGCACTCTCGGCTCGAACGCCGTGCTGGGGTCGCCGCTCATCCCGGCAGCCCTCGTCGCAGGAGCCATCTACGTGACCCTCTGCCTCGCGCTGTCGTACACGGCGTACGTCGTCGAGAAGCGCCTGCGGCGCTCGCCGAAGACCGTCGCGGTCGCAGGCGCGGGCATCGGGCCCGGCCTGGGCAACGCGCCCACGACCGACACCGAGCTCATCGCGACCCAGCAGGAGCGCGACCTCGAGCGCGACGCCGGCGGCTCGTAGCCCCGGCGCGCGTCCGCAGCTCGACGTCGCTGCCCCGTATCGCCTCGCCGCGCCTTTGCGCCCGCGACGCAAAGAGAGGTCGACCACGGATCCACACGACGAAGAACGCGAATCCGGCCTGCAGATGCGTGATTGACCTGTCGATCGGGGGGCGGGAGACGGGGCGCGGGGGCGGCATCCACCCGCCGGTAGACTCGACACTCGTGTCTGACGTTCCCGAGATCACCCCCGAGGCGGTGGATGACGCGGTCGCAGCGGCTCTCGCAGCGATCGCCGACGCCACCACGACGGCCGACCTGAAGGCCGCGCGCAGCGCGCACACGGCCGAGGGCTCGCCGCTCGCGAAGCTCAACGCGCGCCTGCGCGATGTCGCCCCCGAGCGCAAGGCCGAGTTCGGCAAGCTCATCGGCCAGGCCCGCGGCCGCGTGAACCAGGCGCTCGCCGCGCGCGAGGACGCGCTCGCCGCGGCCGAGACGGCGGCCCGCCTCGAGGCGGAGCGCGTCGACATCACGGCGCTCGCGCAGCGGGCGCGCGTCGGGGCGCGGCATCCCATCTCCCTCCTTCGCGAGGAGATCGCCGACATCTTCGTGGGCATGGGCTGGGAGATCGCGGAAGGCCCCGAGCTCGAGCACGAGTGGTTCAACTTCGACGCGCTCAACTTCGACGAGGACCACCCCGCGCGCCAGATGCAGGACACGTTCTTCGTCGACCCCGTTGCGCGCCACCTCGTGATGCGCACCCACACGAGCCCCGTGCAGGTGCGCTCGATGCTCGAGCGCGACCTGCCCATCTATGTGCTCTGCCCGGGCCGCGTCTACCGCACCGACGAGTTCGACGCGACGCACTTGCCCGTCTTCACGCAGTTCGAGGGCCTCGTCGTCGACAAGGGCATCACGATGGCCCACCTCAAGGGCACGCTCGACCACGCCGCGCGCGTGCTGTTCGGCCCCGAGGCCAAGACGCGCTTCCGCGCCAACTACTTCCCCTTCACCGAGCCGTCCGCCGAGCTCGACCTCTGGCACCCCACCTTCAAGGGCGGCGCGCGCTGGATCGAGTGGGGCGGCTGCGGCATGGTCAACCCCAACGTCCTGCGCGCCGCGGGCATCGACCCCGAGGAGTACTCGGGCTTCGCCTTCGGCATGGGCATCGAGCGGACCCTCATGTTCCGCTCCGACGTGCAGGACATGCGCGACATGGCCGAGGGCGATGTCCGCTTCAGCGAGCAGTTCGGAATGGTGGTCTGATGCGCGTCCCGCTTTCGTGGCTGCGTGAATACGTCGATGTGCCGGTGGATGCCTCTCCCGAGGACGTCCTCGCGGCGCTCGTGAGCGTCGGGTTCGAGGAGGAGGACGTCCACCGCTTCGAGCTGCAGGGTCCTGTCGTCGTCGGCGAGGTCCTCGAGTTCGTCGAGGAGCCGCAGTCCAACGGCAAGACCATCCGCTGGTGCCAGGTGCGCGTCGCCCCCGACGGCGAGCTCGCCGCCGACGGCGGCCCCGCCGTGCACGGCGTGGTCTGCGGCGCGCGCAACTTCTTCGCGGGCGACAAGGTCGTCGTGACCCTGCCCGGCGCGGTCCTGCCCGGGCCGTTCCCCATCGCGGCGCGCAAGACGTACGGCCATGTGTCCGACGGCATGATCGCCTCGGCGAAGGAACTCGGCCTCGGCCAGGAGCACTCCGGCATCCTGCGCCTCGTCGAGCTCGGCATCGACGCGCCGGTCGGCACCGACGCCATCGCGCTCCTCGGCCTCGACGACGTCGCGGTCGACATCAACGTCACCCCCGACCGCGGCTACGCCATGTCGATCCGCGGGGTCGCCCGCGAGTACTCGCACGCGACCGGTGCCGCGTTCCGCGACCCGGGCCTCCGCTCGGCCGACGAGGTCGGGGCGGGCCACGGCTTCACGATCGCCGTCGACGACGTCGCCCCCATCCGCGGCCGCATCGGGGCCTCCGAGTTCGTCGCACGTGTCGTACGGGACGTGGATGCTTCGCGCCCCACGCCCGCCTGGATGATCACGCGCCTCGCGCTGGCCGGCATCCGCTCGCTCGGCGTGCTCATCGACATCACCAACTACGTCATGCTCGAGCTCGGCCAGCCGATCCACGGCTACGACCTCGACAGGCTCACGGGCGGCATCACGGTGCGCCGCGCGCGCCCGGGCGAGAAGCTCGAGACGCTCGACGGACAGCTGCGCACGCTGCACGTCGAAGACCTCCTCATCACGGATGAGTCCGGTCCGATCGGCCTCGCCGGCGTCATGGGCGGCGGCACGACCGAGATGGGCGGCGCGACGCGCAACGTGCTCATCGAGGCGGCCGTCTTCGACACCGTGTCGATCGCGCGCACCGCCCGCCGCCACAAGCTGCCCTCCGAGGCATCCCGTCGCTTCGAGCGAGGCGTCGACCCCGCCATCCCGTACATCGCGGCGCAGCGCGTCGCCGACCTCATGGTCGAGTACGCCGGCGGCACCCTCGACACGTCGTTCGGCGGAGCGCTCGGCACCGAGCTGACCAGCGAGTCGATCACCCTGCCGCGGGGCTTCGTGGAGGGACTCATCGGCGTCGACTACACGGCCCTGCAGATCGTCGGCGCGCTCGAGCTGATCGGTGCGACCGTGGTCGAGTCCGCAGGCGGGTGGGAGGTCACGCCGCCGACTTGGCGCCCCGACCTCACCGACAAGTGGACGCTCGCCGAGGAGGTCGCCCGCATCGAGGGCTACGACCGCATCCCCTCGGTGCTGCCGCTGCCGCCGTCGGGCCGCGGACTCACCGCCGCGCAGCAGGGTCGCCGCCGCGTGTCGAACGCGCTCGCCGCCGCAGGCTACGTCGAGACGCCCACCTTCGGCTTCACGACCGACGAGCAGAACGACCTCCACGGCTCCGCCTCGGGCGGGCACCTCCCGTCGATCAAGCTCGCGAACCCGCTGGACGGCCAGGCGCCATTCCTGCGGCGCACACTCGTGCCGGGCCTCCTGCAGGTCGCGCACCGCAACCTCTCGCGCGGCTTCACCGACCTGTCGCTCTTCGAGACGGGCAGCGTCTTCCTCCCCGAGCCGGGTGTGCAGTACGGGACCTCGTTCGTGCCGCCGCTCGCGGTCAGGCCGGATGCCGCGACCCTCGCCGAGCTCGACGCATCGATCCCGCCGCAGCACCTGCACGTCGCGGTGCTGCTGACGGGCAGCCTCGTCGCGAAGCAGCCGGGCCAGGCGCCCGTCGCCGCCGAGCTCGCCGACGCCCTCGACGCCGTGCGCGTCATCGCCTCGGCTGCCGGCGTCACGATCGACGTCGCCCAGGGGGAGCGCGCTGCGCTGCACCCGGGGCGCACGGGCGTGCTCTCGGTGGAGGGCACCGAGGTCGGCTACATCGGCGAAGTCCTGCCCGCCGTCGCCGAGGCATCCGATCTTCCCGGTCGCGTCTACGTCGCCGAGCTCGACCTCGACCTCGTCCTCTCGCTCGCGGGCGAGAAGGTCGTCGCGGCGTCGCTGTCGACCTTCCCGGCCGCGACGCAGGACGTGTCGCTCGTGCTGCCCGCCTCCGTGCCGGCCGCCGCCCTGCGCGCGGCTCTCGTCGAGGGCGCGGGCGAGCTGCTCGAATCCGCGCGCCTCGTCGACGACTACCGCGGTCAGGGCGTGCCCGACGGCTCGAAGAGCCTCACCTTCGCGCTGCGCTTCCGCGCGCCCGACCGGACGCTGACGGCCGCCGAGGCGACCGAGGCCAAGCTCGCCGGCGTCGCGCGGGCGTCGGAGCGGTTCGGCGCGGCGCTGCGCGAGTAGTCGCGCCCTGGCTCGCCTGCGTCGCCCGGCCGGGTGAGCCGCCGTCACCCGACCGGCGCCTCAGGGCGTGCTCTCGACCTCGTGAGCCGCGGATCAGCGGAGCGGTGGCAGTGCCACTGTGGGGTCGCCGAGCACGACGAGGCTCTCGCGGTCTCGGGCCGTCAGGGCGTAGTACACGAGGCGCGCCGCAGCATCGGGCTTCTCCGCGTCCATGTCGACGCGCGCGTCGGAGGCCGAGCCGTATAGTCGACCAACGCCGGTGAAGTAGTCGCTGAACGCCAGGCCGATCGTCTCCGGCCGGAAGAGTGCCGGGTAGACGGCGTCGACGAGCTCGAGCACCACGTTCTCGCCGGTGTCGGGCTCGGCCAGCGTCCAATCGAAGGTCGGCTCGATTTTCCCGATGAAAGCCGCGATCGGGGGATCCGCGGACAGCAGGCGCTGCGGAAGCGGAGCGATCGTCGCGCCCAGCGTCCCGACGGCCGAGACGATCCGCGCCGCGGACGAGTCCTCAGGGAGGAGCCCGTCGAAGCGGCTGCCCTGGTCGCATCCCGCCGAGCAGCAGGCGTAGGCGAACCAGATCGCGCCCGAGATCTCGCAGAGCGAAGCGATCGCACCGACGTCGATGTCATCGCCTGATGCGTCGACCGGCACGCCGAGCCGGGCGCGCATCGCGACCGGGTCGCCGACCGGACCGGTGCGACCGTGGCTGACGGTCGCGATGAGCCCCGGCCGGCTCGTCCTGATCGCCTCACCGAGCCTCTCCGCGGTCGCGTCGGCACCCGACATCCGCGTGACTGCGATGTCACCGTCGTGACTCATCGCCTCCAGGAGCGGGTCGACGATCGCGGCCTCCATGGCCAGCGACATCGGATCGTCGGAGGTGTTCCACACAGTGGCCTGGCGTGTGTCGGGCGGATGCTTCGCCCAGTCGTCGAGCAGTCTGTCGACATATCGCTGGAGAGCGGCGTCGTCGAGGGCGAGTCGCCCGACGAAATGTCGACGATTGGCCGCGAACTGCACGGCCCAGGGGATCTCGTCGGGTCCGCCGACGAGAAGCAGATACCGCGGGAGCTGTCCCTCGCGGGTTCCGAAGGGTCCGTTCCCGATCGTGAGGTCCTGCTTCGTGCCGTCTTCGTAGTAGCGGATGAGGCGATCGGGCTGTGTCGCCTTGTCCTTGGGGCCTGGCTTGCGGTATCGGAGCACGGGCGAACCGGGCCGGGCATCCAGCAGCTGCTGGATCGCGGGGGGCGCGTCGGCCGCGCGCGCAAGATCCCGACCGGACATCCCGGCACGGTGGGGGAGCACGATGCCCCAGCCCACATCGGCCGACTTCCAATCGCCGAGATCGGCACGTGGCGCAGGCGCGAGCACCGATTGGCGGGCGAGGAGCTTCTGGCGCTTCGCCCACTCCACCGCTCCTGCGCCGAGGTCGGCGGTCCCCTGGCCGCCCTGCGCGTCCGAGGCGTTGATGAGGACCTCCGCAGGAAGCTCGATCATCGCGGCTCCTCCCGGTGCGCCTGGGCCCTGAGCAAGGCGATCAGCTCGGGGGGCGTGTCCGGCGGGAGGGTGGCGATCAGGCGTTCGAGCTCGGACTGCGCCGAGAGCCGCTCCTGTGCCTGCATCTCATGCGCGACTGTTCGCACGGGCGCCACCGCGGCGGGATCGCGGGCACCCGCCGGAGGAGTCGCGGGCACTTCGATCTGAAAGGTGCCCGGTAGGACGTAGAGCACGGGCACGGCCCACACGCCGTTCGCCCCGGCGTTCGCGCCGTTGCGGTCGCGCAGCTCCATCCGCGGACGGATGAGCGTGTCCGCCCACTGCAGCGGGCGCCGCTGCGTCACCGGCGAGGGGGGAAGGGTCACTGCGCCGAGCACTTCGAGCGCCGCAGGAAACCAGGACGTCGTGAACCGATTGGCGTCAGCCTCCTCGATCTCGCTGCGCATGGCAATCGCGGCGGGAACGCCGCGGTACACGATCGCCTCGGCGTGGGTGAACCCACCCGCCGTCGCGTCGGCTCCGCGGCAGATCGCGAGCGTCACGCACCAGGTCCCGACCTCCGCTGCCATGCGCCCCACCTCGCTTGCATCGAGGATGCCCGAGTCGCTGTCGACGTCGGAGATCGTCGCCACCAGGATGCGCTGCGTCTTGTTCGCGTCGATGTCGCCGTGGGCGAAGAAGTGGAGCAGGTGCGGCTCCGTCGATCGGATCAGCTGCAGCAGCGGGACGGGAGCGTCGGGACCGGGGACCGGCTCGACATGGAGGTCGGGGTCGGACTTCTGCGCTTGACGAGCAGCCGCCAGGATGGGCTCGTCTCCGGAGATCACGGTCAGCCGGATCGCGAGGCCCTTCTTGCGTGCCGCTTCGACGGCGCTGTGGATCGCCGTCCACTGCGGCAAGGCATCCGCCCCGCGTGCCGAGAGCACACAGGTGATGCGCAGCGGCAGCGCGAGGGGTCGCACGGGATCGCGGGCCTCGGCGGTCGTTCCTCTCGGTATCCGTGCGATGGGCGAGAGCGGGTCGAGCGCGAGGAAGGCGTCGATGTACAGCGTCTCCCATGGCAGCGCGTGTGCGGCGTCGTCCTGCACGTGGAGGCGAATGGGCACGCTCGGTGGATCCCTGCGCTCACGGACGCGCTCGATGACGGCCTTGATCGCTTCGTCCTGGCAGAGCCAGGTCGCAAGGCGCGCGCCTTGGTGCTCGATCGGCGTCGGGTCGCCCGCCCTCCCCTTCGTCGAGGGGATGCGGCGCAGTCGCCCGGGCGACCGGGAGATCCCCGGGAAGGGCGCTTCATCGACCTGGCACACCATCCCGGTGATCTGGCGAAGGCCCCGCTGCGGTGGCTCGAGCCGGATCACGACGCCGCTCATCTCTCGCTCCGGAGAAAGTCCTCGAGGATCGCGCTGGCGTCTGCGAGCCCGCGCTTGGCGCCGCTGAAGCGCGCCTCTTCGACATCGGTCAGCCCGCGCATCGAGGAAGACGTCTGGAACCGGGTCAGGTCCGTGTTCCGCTGCTCGAGAAAGCGCTGCGCGGCCGCCCACCACTGCGGTGTCACAGCGTCGACGCCGACCGGTGCGGGATCGAGGACGGCTCGGAGAACAGGCGGCTCCGCGGCAGGCAGAACGCTGCCTTCCGCTCCCACCCAGGTGTTCTGCGTCACGAGCTTGGCCGAGAAGTCGTCCGGCTCGAGGGCCGCCGGCTGGATGAAGACGGTCTGCGCAGGCGAGGGCACGAGCCTCCCGTCGACGGCGCCCGACAGGATCTCGTACACCTTCGAGAGGGATTCACCGCCGGGCTCCGCGGCCGGATCGTGCAGCAGCACAGGGCCGGCACGATTGCTGCCGAGCGAGTCGACGAGCAGGCGCAGCCCGAAGTCGTCCCAAAGGCCCGGCGGTCGGCTGAAACTCGCGAGAGGCGCGCCGAGCCGGGTGAGGAACGATGCGACGTCACCGAACGGCATGAGCGGCGAGCGCTCGATCTTGTGGGAGACCAGTGCGCCGTGGGTGTTGAGCGTCGTCGCGCGCATGATGAAGTGCACGCCGTCGAGAGCCTGCCCGGCGAGAGCATCTGCGGCGAGGTCCAGCACGGAGGCGCTGGAGCGCCCTCGACGGATGATCCGCAGCTCGTGATCGACGCCTGACGCGGCCAGCTCGTCCTCCAGACGGCGCCGACCCTCGGACGTGACCACGACCAGCACCTTCAGGCGCCGTCCGACGCCGCGTACGAGCGCATCCGCGAGCTTCATGATCGCCTTGGCGCCGACACCCGGCGCGTCCGCGAGCACGCCCACGAGGAAGCGGTCGTGCGGAGGCTGCGGCGAGGGAAGGACATCGGGCAGGCGTGCAATGGGACGACCCAGCCGCGTCGTGAGGTCTCGTTCCCAGGGAATCGCACCGAGGAGACCATAGGGCTTCACGAGGTGCAGCCAAGCCTCCCATTGCGGATCGGCCTGGGGCCAGTCCCGACCCCGCGCCGCATCGCGGGGCGCAAGGAGATCGATGACCTCAGGGGGGACCTGCAGACGGCGCGTGCTCGCGCGACCCAGTCCGAATCGCGTGAGTGGCACGTCGACCGAACGCACGACGATCTGTTCGCCATAGCGATTGAGGACGGCGGCGACGGTCACAAGGGCGCCCGCGTGCTTCTGCGTCGTCGTGACGCGGATGACCGGAAGGTTGTACTCCCGCTGGAGGAGATCGGCCATGGGATCGGCCTCACTCCGCGAGCAGCAGGTTCAGCAGTGCCCACGCCGTCGCGGTCGTGATCACATCGCCGTGCCCGCTGATCAGCGCGGTTCCGTTGATCGCGGTGACCTGGGGCGCGGCCTTCGTGAGGTCGTAGAAGTCCGCTTCGGCCGGGGCGCCGGCGGGCTCCTTCATCGTCACAGACGGGCTCGGCGGAATGCGGCGCGGACCGTACCCGCCGAGCGCGGCATAGATGCTGGGTGGCGGATCATCGTCGCCGGCCACGAGGATCTCGCCGATGTCACCCGGCCGGAAGAGCGCGTGGTGGAAGACCTTGCGCAGCGGGAAATCGTGGCGGGTGAA
Source organism: Microbacterium alkaliflavum (assembly GCF_044325405.1). Lineage (NCBI taxonomy): Bacteria > Bacillati > Actinomycetota > Actinomycetes > Micrococcales > Microbacteriaceae > Microbacterium > Microbacterium alkaliflavum. The sequence continues at coordinate 591,426 of NZ_JBIQWL010000003.1, forward strand.
GGTCGTGAGCACCGGCTGCTCGACGCGGTCGAGCGCGGCACGGTAGCCCCCGGGCGCCCCGCCCAGTTCGGCGAGCTCCTCTGCGAAGCACAGATGGTTGACGGCGGGTTGAAGCAGCAGGAGGCTGCGCACGGGCGGCAGCGGGCCGCCGTCGGGGCGGGCGACGGCATTGAGCAGAACGCGCGCGCCGTAGGAGTGACCGACGAGATGGAAGTGCGCGCCGTGCGCCGCAGCCATCGTGCGTCGGAGCAGGTCCCCGACCCCGCGCACGCCCACCTTCCCCGCGCGATCCTTCATCGTCCGGACGGTGAAGAGGCGCAAGACCGCGCGAGGATCGAGGTCCGGTGCGCCGGCGGCCACGGGAGCTCCTGCATCCTCCCGCCCCGCCTCGGCGGCGGCATCCGGATCCTCGTCGGCGGGGACGCGCCGACCCCCTCGCCCGGGCGCGACCTTCCCGGCCGCGTTCGGCTGGGAGTACTCGCGCCATGTGTCGAGCACGTCCTCGACGGTGGTCTCGGTCGCCGCAGTGGGGAGTTCGTCCTCGCCGTCGCCGGCCGCCGACAGCAGGAGTTCGGCGAGTCTCCTGGCGCCCGCAGCGTCGAGCGTGTCGGCTTCGCTGAGCTCGTAGAACTCGGCCAGATCACCGGGTGCGACCGACTCGGCGACGACGGACTGGTCGTCGACCTCCCATTCGTCGAGCACCTCCGCGTCGCCGCCGCCCTGCCCGGCGATGCGCGGCCCCTGCTCCCACGGGAGGACGAGCGACGTCGACGGCCAGAACACTCCGATCACGAGCGGGCGATAGGGCCGCGTGGGCCGGACGCCCGTGCGCGCGTGGATCTCGGCCAGGCGATCGATGAAGCCTTTGTAGTTGGCGAGGGCATCCTTCCAGATGTTGTTCCATCCGTGGGCACAGACGATGACATCGGTGAAGTCATTGCTCTCCAGTCGCTTGACGAGCTCGGCGACCGTCTTCGGCGAAGCGAGCTCTCCGAACTTGTCGAAGCGGATCGCGTAGAACGGCGCTTTCACGTCCGCGAACGATGTGAACCAGAACAGCGGCCCGGGCTCGGGCATGCGCATCACCCCCGTGATCGACGGGCCCCCACCCGTCGCCCCCACATATACCGGTCGGCAGGGTGCCGCACAAGGCCATGCCGTGCGGGACCTCGGCCGTACTCGTCTTCCTCCTCCGCCGCGATCGTACGTACTCGCCGAGACCACACGACATCGTCGCGAACGACGTGTGCGCTCGGCGAGATCGTACGAACGCGACAGGGCCGCAGCCGGTTGGACGGGCGTAGGTTGGGAACCCCCGACCCGAGGAGACGCGTGTCCGAGACGATCCAGCTGACGGCGCCCGACGGCACCGCGTTCGACGTGTACGTCGCCCGCCCCGACGGCGAGACCGAGGTCGTGGGCGGTCTCGTGCTCATCCACGAGATCTGGGGCCTCGTCGATCACATCCGCGACGTCGCCGACCGGTACGCGGAGGAGGGATGGCTCGTCGCCGCCCCCGACATCCTCAGCAAGGCGGGCGTCGGCCCGCACCTCGGCGCCGAGCTCTTCGCCCTCATGAACGACCCCGACGAGTCCGTCCGCACAGCCGCTCAGCCGCGCATGCGCGACGCGATGTCGGAGATGCGCGCACCCGGATACGCGGACTGGGCGATTCCCGCGCTGACAGCGGTCGTGGACTGGCTCGAGCAGCAGCACGACGTGCACCGCCGCGTGGCCGTCACCGGCTTCTGCTTCGGCGGCACGTACGCGTTCGCGCTCGCCGCGTCCGACGACCGCATCCGCGCCGCCGCCCCGTTCTACGGGACGGCGCCGAGCCCCGAGCGCATCGCGCGGATCGAGGCGCCCGTCCTCGCGCTCTACGGCGAGAAGGACCCCATGCTCATCGACGCCCTGCCCGGCGTGCGCCAGGCCATGGCCGACGCACACGTCGACTTCGAGGCGATCGTCTATCCGGGCGCCGAGCACGCGTTCTTCAACGACACCGGCCGCCGCTACAGCCCCGAGCACGCGATGGAGGCGTGGGCGCGCGTGCTGGAGTTCTTCGATGAGAAGGTCGTCGGCGATTGACCTCGGTCCTCGTCCTCGGCGGCACCGGATGGCTGAGCGCGCACGTCGCGCGCGAGTGGATCGGAGCCGCCGCGAGCGTCACCTGCTTGGCACGCGGCGGGCGGCCGGCGCCCCACGGAGCCGAGCTCGTCGTCGCCGATCGGGCGGACCCTGACGCGTACGCAGCGCTCGCCGACGAAGACTGGGACGAGGTCGTCGACATCTCGTCCGACCCGGCCTTCGTGGCATCCGCCGTCGCCGCCCTCGCGGACCGCGCGGCGCACTGGACGTACGTCTCGAGCCTGTCCGTCTACGCCGACAGCGACGTCGAGAGCGCCGACGAGTCGGCGACACTCCTCGATCCGGCGCGGCCGGGCGACGAGTACGACTACGGGCGCGCGAAGGTCGCGGCCGAGGCATCCGTCCGCGCAGCGCTCGGCGACCGCGCCGCGATCGTCCGTCCCGGGCTCATCGTCGGCCCCGGCGACCCTTCCGACCGATTCGGGTACTGGGTCTCGCGCTTCGCGGAGGCCGGCGACGGCCCCGTGCTCACACCCGAGACCCAGGGGCGCAGCGCGCAGATCATCGATGTGCGCGACCTCGCCGCGTTCCTCGTCGAGCTCGGCGAGGAAGGCTGGACCGGTGTCGTCAACGCCATCGGCGACCCCATGCCGCTCGGCGACCTGCTCGCCGACGCGCGTGCGGCGGCGGGCCACACCGGCGAGGTCGTGTCGGCCGACGACACCTGGCTGCTGGCGCACGACGTGCAGCACTGGATGGGCGCGCGATCGCTCCCGCTGTGGCTGCCCGCCGACATGCACGGCTTCTCGAACCGCGCGAACGTCGTGTACCGGAACGCCAACGGATCGTTCCGTCCGCTCGCCGAGACACTCGCCGACACCCTCGCCGACGAGCGCGAGCGCGGCCTCGAGCGCGAGCGCCGCGCGGGGCTGTCGCGCGAGGACGAGCTCGCCCTCATCGCCGCCGCCCAGTGAGGGTCGATTTGCGGATGCCGCAGCCGGGCCGCTATCGTCGCGGCATGCCTTCGGCGATCCCGGGTCTTCAGACGCTCCTTGCGAGCGTCGTTCCCGCGCGCCGACGTCAGGGCGGACGCCGACTCTAGGCGACCCCTGCACGCGGTTCCGTCGTGGAGCCACGGGTGGGCGTCGCCGCCTCTCCCGAAGCCGTCACACGCGCTTCGGCTGAACTTCGACCCGTCGCCCAGACCTTAAGGTGGAATCCATGACATACTCGGTCGCCGTCTCCGGCGCATCCGGCTATGCGGGCGGTGAGATCCTCAGGATCCTCGCCGCACATCCCGACGTCGAGATCCGCACCGTCACGGCGCACTCGAACGCCGGACAGCCCCTCATCCAGCACCAGCCGCACCTCCGGTCGCTCGCGCACCTCACGCTCGAGGAGACCACGCCCGAGGTGCTCGCCGGGCACGACATCGTCTTCCTCGCCCTGCCGCACGGCCAGTCGGGCCAGTACACGGATGCCCTGGCAGACGCCGCGCTCGTCATCGACGCGGGCGCCGACCACCGCCTGACGTCGTCGGCGGACTGGGATCGCTTCTACGGCGGTGCGTTCCACGAGCCGTGGGCGTACGGCGTCCCCGAGCTCCCCGTCGCGGGCGGCAAGCAGCGCCAGAACCTCGTCGGTGCGACCCGCATCGCCGCCCCCGGCTGCAACGCGTCGACCGTGAGTCTGAGCCTCGCGCCGGGTGTCGCGGCCGGCGTCATCGACCCGTCCGACATCGTGACGGTCCTCGCCGTCGGCCCCTCGGGTGCGGGCAAGAGCCTCAAGACGCACCTCCTGGCGAGCGAGCTCCTCGGCTCCGCGAACCCCTATGCCGTCGGCGGCACGCATCGGCACATCCCCGAGATCCGCCAGGCGCTCGCCGCGGCCCGGTCGGAGAATCCGGCGAATGCCGGGGGATCTGCCGCCGATGCTCCGACATCGGCCACATCCTCCGACGGCACATCGGCCGCATCCGGCATCCGGATCTCCTTCACGCCCGTCCTCGTGCCGATGGCCCGCGGCATCCTGGCGACCTCGTCCGCTCCCATCGCCCCCGGCGCATCGGACGACGACATCCGCGGCGCGTGGGAAGCCGTCTACGGCGACGAGACCTTCGTGCAGCTCCTGCCCGCTGGGCAGTTCCCGCGGACGGCCGACGTCATCGGCGCGAACACGGCACTCCTCGGCCTCGCGATCGACCGCGACGCGAACCGCGTCACCGTCGTCGCCGCGGTCGACAACCTCGTCAAGGGCACGGCCGGCGCCGCAGTCCAGTCCATGAACCTCGCCCTCGGCGTGCCGGAGGGCCGGGGCCTCACCGTGAACGGAGTCGCGCCGTGAGCGTCACCGCGCCCCAGGGATTCGAAGCCGCCGGAGTCGCGGTCGGACTCAAGTCGACCGGCAAGCCCGACGTCGCCGTCGTCGTGAACCGCGGCCCGCTCAAGGTCGGCGCGGCCGTCTTCACGAGCAACCGCGCGAAGGCCAACCCGATCATCTGGTCGCAGCAGGTCATCCAGGACGGCGTCGTCGAGGCGATCGTCCTCAACTCGGGCGGCGCCAACTGCTTCACGGGCTCGTTCGGCTTCCAGACGACGCATCAGACCGCCGAGAAGGCCGCCGAGCTGCTCGGCGTCAGCGCGGGCGACATCCTCGTGTGCTCGACGGGTCTCATCGGCACGGGCGACGAAGTGTTCCGGGCGAAGGTGCTGGACGGCACCGAACAGGGCATCGCGGCACTCAGCACCGACGGCGGCGAGATCGCGTCCGAGGCGATCATGACGACCGACTCCCGGCCCAAGCGCAGCACGCACACGGGTGACGGCTGGTCGATCGGCGGCATGGCGAAGGGGGCCGGGATGCTGGCGCCCGGCCTCGCCACGATGCTCGTCGTCATCACGACCGACGCCGTGCTCACGGCGGAAGAGGCCGACGCGCACCTGCGGTCCGCGACCCGCACCAGCTTCGACCGCCTCGACTCCGACGGCTGCATGTCGACGAACGACCAGGTGTCGCTCCTCGTGAGCGGGGCGTCCGGGGTCGCACCCGACGCCGACGCCTTCCGCGCCGCGCTCGCCGAGGTCTGCGCCGACCTCGCCCGGCAGCTGCAGGGCGACGCCGAGGGCGCGAGCCACGACATCACGATCCGCGTCGTGCACGCGGCCTCCGAGGAGGAGGCCGTCGAGGTCGGGCGTTCGGTCGCCCGCAACAACCTCTTCAAGGCGGCGATCTTCGGCAACGACCCCAATTGGGGCCGTGTCCTCGCCGCGATCGGCACGACCGACGCCGTCTTCGACCCCTACGACGTGGACGTCTGGATGAACGGCGTGCGCGTCTGCTCCGCGGGCGGTCCCGACCAGCCGCGCGAGGCCGTCGACCTGACGCCGCGGGCCACCGATCTGCTCATCGACCTCAAGGTCGGCGACTCGGAGGCCACGATCCTCACCAACGACCTGACGCACGACTACGTCCACGAGAACAGCGCGTACTCCTCATGAGCGACCTTCAAGACACCGATCCCGAAGAGGCCTCGTCGAAAGCCGCGACCCTCATCGAGTCTCTGCCCTGGCTGCGGCGTTTCAGCGAGCAGATCGTCGTCATCAAGTACGGCGGCAACGCGATGGTGTCGGAAGAGCTCCAGGATGCCTTCGCCTCCGACATCGCCTACCTCCGCTACGTCGGGGTCAAGCCCGTCGTCGTACACGGCGGCGGCCCGCAGATCTCGTCGATGCTCGACCGGCTGGCGATCCCGAGCGAGTTCAAGGGCGGCTACCGCGTCACCTCGACCGAGGCGATCTCCGTCGTGCGCATGGTGCTGACGGGCCAGATCAATCCGCAGCTCGTCGCGAAGATCAACGCCCACGGCCCGCTCGCGGCAGGTCTGTCCGGCGAGGACGCGGGGCTGTTCGGCGGACGACGCCGCGGCGTCACGATCGAGGGTGTCGAGCACGACCTCGGCCGCGTGGGCGACGTCGTGGAGGTCGACCCGCAGCCCGTGCTCGATCAGATCGCGGCAGGCCGCATCCCGGTCGTCTCGAGCATCGCCCCCGACCTCGACAATCCGGGGCACTCGCTCAACGTCAACGCGGATGCCGCTGCTTCGGCCCTGGCCGTCGCGCTCGGCGCCGCCAAGCTCGTCGTGCTGACCGACGTGCCGGGGCTCTACGCCGACTGGCCCAACCGCGACTCGCTGGTGTCGCACCTCACTTCGACAGAGCTGCGCGCGATGCTGCCGACGCTCGAGTCGGGCATGATCCCCAAGATGTCGGCGTGCCTCGAGGCCGTCGAAGGGGGAGTCGACACGGCGGCCATCATCGACGGCCGCGTGCCGCACTCGGTGCTGGTCGAGATCTTCACAAGCAAGGGAATCGGAACGGAGGTGGTGGTCGGATGACGACGACGACATGGCAGGATGACGCGGGGCGCGACCTGGTGCGGAGCTTCGGCGACCGGATGGCGCTGTTCACGCGCGGCGAGGGCGCTTACCTGTGGGACGGTGCCGGCCGACGCTACCTCGACTTCCTCGCGGGCATCGCGGTGAACTCGCTCGGGCACGCGCACCCGGTCTTCGTCGAGGCGATCTCGAAGCAGGCGGCGACGCTGTCGCACGTCTCGAACTACTTCGCGACCGAGCCGCAGCTCGCGCTCGCGGCGCGCCTCAAGCGGATCGCCGGCACGGGACCCACGGGCCGCGTCTACTTCGGCAACTCCGGCGCGGAGGCGAACGAGGCTGCCTTCAAGCTCGCCCGGCTGCACGGCGGCGCCGAGCGTCCCCGCATCCTGTCGCTCAAGGACGCCTTCCACGGGCGCACGATGGGCACTCTCGCCCTCACCGGCAAGCCCTGGATGCAGGAGCCCTTCCAGCCCATGGTCGGCGGCGTCGAGTTCATCGACTCGACGGTCGAGGCGCTCGAGGCCGCGATCGACGACCGCGTCGCGGCGCTGTTCGTGGAGCCGATCAAGGGCGAGGCGGGCGTCGTCGAGCTGCCCGAGGGCTACCTCGGGGCAGCGCGGGAGCTCACCGAGCGCCACGGCGCGCTCTTGATCATCGACGAGATCCAGACCGGCGCGGGGCGCACGGGAGAGTGGTTCGCCTTCCAGCACGAGGGCATCACCCCCGACGCCATCACCGTCGCGAAGGGCATCGGCGGGGGCTTCCCGATCGGCGCGCTCATCACGTTCGACGCCGCGAGCGACCTGTTCTACCCGGGCACGCACGGCTCGACCTTCGGCGGCAACGCGCTCGGCACGGCCGTGGCGGACGCGGTCCTGGGCGAGATCGAGCGGGCCGGCCTCGTCGCGAACGCCGAGGAGCGCGGTGCGCAGCTGCGCGCGGCGATCGAGGGGATCGGCTCGCCGCTGGTGGAGGGATGCCGCGGCAAGGGCCTGCTCATCGGCGTCGGCCTGACGCATCCCGTCGCGAAGGCCGTCGTGGCGGCCGCGCAGGGGCACGGTCTCGTCGTCAACGCACCGAACGACGAGACGATCCGTCTCGTGCCGGCGCTCAACATCGGCGACGTCGAGATCGACGAGTTCGTCGACCTTTTCGCGGCGTCGCTCGCGACCGTCTCGGATGCACTCGTGCTCGATGGGAACGAGGTCTCGGCATGACCCGCCACCTCCTGCGCGACGACGACCTGACCCAGGCGGAGCAGGACGAGATCCTCGACCTTGCCGTCGCCCTCAAGAAGGACCGCTGGAAGCTCAAGCCCCTCGAGGGCCCCCAGACCGTCGCGGTCATCTTCGACAAGTCGTCGACCCGCACGCGGGTGTCGTTCGCCGTCGGGATCGCCGACCTCGGCGGATCGCCTCTCATCATCTCGACGGCCAACAGCCAGCTCGGCGGCAAGGAGACCCCCGCGGACACGGCGCGCGTGCTCGAGCGCCAGGTGGCGGCGATCGTGTGGCGCACTTACGCGCAGGCCGGTCTCGAGGAGATGGCGAAGGGTACGCGCGTGCCGGTCGTCAACGCGCTGAGCGACGACTTCCACCCATGCCAGCTGCTCGCCGACCTGCTCACGATCCGCGAGCACAAGGGCGAGCTGAAGGGGCTGACGCTCGCGTTCTTCGGCGACGGCATGTCGAACATGGCGCACTCCTACGTGCTCGCGTGCGTCACCGCGGGGATGCACGTCCGCGTCGCCTCGCCCGAGGACTACGCGCCCCGCGACGACGTGATCGCCGACGCCGACCGCCGCGCCGCCGAGACGGGCGGCTCGGTCACCCTCTATACCGACGCCAACGAGGCCGCGGCAGGCGCCGACGTCATCGTGACCGACACGTGGGTGTCGATGGGCAAGGAGGAGGAGAAGCTCGCGCGCCTGCGCGATCTGGGCGGCTACAAGGTGACGCAGGAGATCATGGGGCTCGCCAAGCCCGAGGCGATCTTCATCCACTGCCTGCCAGCCGACCGCGGGTACGAGGTCGACGCCGAGGTGATCGACGGTCCGCAGAGCGTCGTGTGGGACGAGGCCGAGAACCGACTCCACGCGCAGAAGGCGCTCCTGGTGTGGCTGCTCCGGCAGGAGTAGTCGAGCGATCCTGGCTCCGCTCCCGCTGGGAGCGGCTCAACGGACCTGCGCGCATCGCAGGCGTGGATCTCGCGCGAGGACTCGCGATCCTGGGGATGCTGACAGCGCACCTCGTGGCGAGGCCCGAGCTCGTGCCGGCCGACCCGTCCACGTGGATCGCGATCGTCGACGGGCGCTCGTCGATCCTGTTCGCGACCCTCGCGGGGGTCTCGATCGGGCTCGTGACGGGCGGAACCGCGCCGCTGCGCGGCCCCGCCATGCGCACGGCGCGCCTCCGTCTCCTCGTGCGCGCCGTGATCCTGTGGCTCGTGGGCGCAGCCCTGATCGCGACGGGAGTGCCCGTCTACGTGATCCTTCCCGCGTACGCCGTGCTGTTCGTGCTCGCGATCCCCTTGGCGGGCCTCGGCGCCCGCACCCTGTTCGTGGTGGCGGGCTCCGTCGCGCTCGTGATGCCCTGGATCCAAGCATGGCTCGACGACCGGGCCTTCTGGTCGACGGCGGCGGGCGACCGCGTCTCGACCCTTCTCGGCTGGCACTATCCGTTCCTCGTCTGGATCGCCTTCGTGCTCGCCGGCCTCGGCGTGGCGCGGGCGGGTATCCGTCGGATCGAGGTGCAACTCCGGATGCTGGGCGCGGGAACCGCGCTCGCCGTCGTGGGCTACGGTCTGCACGGGCTGGCGGCTCCCGACCCGATGCTCGAGTACTCCTCGCTCGCGACGGCTGTCTGGACGGCCCGGCCCCACTCGAGCGGGCTGCTCGAGGTCATCGGGTCGGGCGGCTTCGCGCTCGCCGTGATCGCGGCATCCCTGCTCCTGTGCCGCACCTTCCTGCGCTGGATCGTGCTTCCCCTGCGCGCCGTCGGCGCGATGCCGCTGACGGCCTACACGGCGCAGCTCGTCGTCTGGGCGATCTGGGCCGCGATCGCGATCGGCGACACCGGCGCCCTCGTCGAGTTCCGCGCGTTCGAGCCCTTCCCGCCGCTCACGCTCGGGATCGTGGCGGGCTGCACGGCGTGGGCTCTGCTCGTCGGGCGCGGGCCGCTCGAATGGCTCACCGACGTCCTCACCCGCCGCGCCGTGCCCGGCCGCCCCGGCCCCCGCTGAACTCGTGTCCAGTGGACGCGTTCGGTCGGATCCCGCTCCCGACGTGACGGTTTGCGCCCACTGACTCGCCCCAGACGTGACCGCGCCCCGGTTCGCTGGCCGCGTTCGGCCGGATGCCGCTCCCGACGTGACGGTACGCGCCCACTGACCTGCCGCGGGCGCGCCCGCTCGCCGGTTCGCTGGGCGCGTTCGGCCGGATCCCGCTCCCGACGCGACAGTACGCGCCCACTGACACGCTGAGGGTTGGCTCAGGGCCGCCAGCCGCCGCGCACGAGGTCCCGGCGAATGAGCTCGATCGCCGGGGCGGTGGACGGATACACGTGGGCAGACGTCAGGCGTACGACCGCCCAGCCCGCGGAGAAGCACGCCGCGTGCTTCTCGATGTCGCGTGTCCACTGAGCCCGGTCGACCCGGTGGTGGTCGCCCTCGTACTCGACGAGCGTCCGATAGTCGGGGAAGGCCAGCTCGGTGTACCCGATGGGCGCGCCGCTGAGGGTGAACACGTCGTAGTCGAGCTCCGGGTCAGGCAAACCGGCGCGCTGGCATGCGAGGCGGAGCCGTGTCTCCGGGGGCGAAGCTGATCCGACGCGCACTTGTGGGAGTGCAGCGCGGAGCTTCGCGGCGCCCTGTCGGCGGCCGGTGTCGAGCGCGAGCTCGAGTTCCGCGATCGTCGCCAGTGCATCGGCATCCGTTCCGTGGATCATCCCGCGCCGCCGCGGCACTCTCACGATCGCGTCACCGACCATGATGAGCTCGTCGACGGTGAGCTCCGACGCAAGATGAACCCAGGTCGTCGAGGGCGTTGTGAGCCGCAACCCGCTGTGCTCGGTGACGTGGCTGAAGGCGGGGTCGAAGCGGCGTCCGCGCACGCCGGCCGCCCGTGACGAGCGGTGGGGAAGGAACACTCCGACGTCCAGATCACGGGGCGAGGCGGCTGACGCCGGCTCATGCGGGTTCGCGGGCGCCGTCTCCGGCGGGATGGGCCGCAGTACCCGCAGGGGCAGAGGCAGCTCCCAGTGCACAGCGGCAGGGACGAGGCAGAGGAACGAATGAGCGGGGCCGGCGCTCAGGAATGCTCTCGACCGTCGGGTGACGTCCTCCCGCAGCCGCTTGGCCTCACGTGCGTACGGACTCGTGTCCTCGTCCTCATCGGACTCTGTCGCAGGGGCGAGTCGCGCCCCGTGGAACGGCGACTCGAGGTCGGCGTTGCGGAGTCGTCGCGGGGAGACCCCTGCGGCGAGTGCCGCGCGGACGGAGAAGGCGTCGCCGAGCGAGTCGGGAAGGGGGCGGGGTTTGGGAGCGATGCGACCAACCTGCCTTCTCGCCGCCGCCGCGAGTATTGCCCCGCGCGAGATGTGGAGATCCCTCCGACTTCCCGCGCTGGGGAGGAGAGTCCGGCGACGCCGAGGGCACATTCCAGTGGGCGCATTTCGTCGGGTGCCGTGCGAGAGGCGGCGGTTTGCGCCCACTGACTCGCCCGGGTGACTCACGCCCGACACCTCGGTGGGCGCAATTCGTCGCACGCCGTGCGAGACGCGACGGATTGCGCCCACTGACCGGGTGGCGAGCATCCCGCCGCTCGACCTCGCGCAGGAGCCCTCCCCGCCCGTGGATAGGCTGGAGCGGTGAGCGAGACCAAAGGCACCAACGAGGGCGCGCTGTGGGGCGCCCGCTTCGCGACGGGCCCGTCGCCCGAACTGGCGGCACTGAGCGTTTCGACGCACTTCGACTGGAGCCTCGCCGTCTACGACATCGCCGGCTCGCACGCGCACGCGAAGGCGCTCGCCGCCGCCGGCTACCTCACAGCCGACGAAGAGCACGCGATGCACGAGGGGCTCGACGCCCTCGCCCGCGGCATCCAGGACGGCACGCTGCGCGCCGCCCCCNGACTGGAGCCTCGCCGTCTACGACATCGCCGGCTCGCACGCGCACGCGAAGGCGCTCGCCGCCGCCGGCTACCTCACAGCCGACGAAGAGCACGCGATGCACGAGGGGCTCGACGCCCTCGCCCGCGGCATCCAGGACGGCACGCTGCGCGCCGCCCCCGGCGACGAGGACGTGCACGGCGCGCTCGAGGCTGCGCTCCTTCGCGAGGTCGGCCCCGAGCTGGGCGGCAAACTGCGGGCCGGCCGCAGTCGCAACGACCAGATCGCGACCCTCGTGCGGATGTACCTGCTGGATCACTCGCGCACGATCGCGCGCGACATCCTGCGCCTCATCGACGCGATCGTGGCCCAGTCCGATGCGCACCGGGATGCCATCATGCCGGGTCGCACGCACCTGCAGCACGCGCAGCCCATCCTGCTCGCGCATCACCTGCAGGCGCATGCGTGGCCGCTCGTCCGCGACCTCGAGCGGCTGCGGGACTGGTCGGCGCGCGCCGCCGTCTCGCCGTACGGCGGGGGAGCGCTCGCGGGCTCGTCGCTCGGGCTCGATCCCGAACTCGTCGCGCGCGAGCTGGGGCTGGCGCGGCCGTCGGAGAACTCGCTCGACGGCACGGCCGCGCGCGACGTCGTCGCCGAGTTCGCCTACATCGCGGCCCAGATCGGCATCGACCTGTCGCGCTTCGCGGAGGACGTCATCCTCTGGAACACGCGCGAATTCGGCTTCGTGACGCTCGACGACGGGTACTCGACAGGGTCGAGCATCATGCCGCAGAAGAAGAACCCCGACATCGCCGAGCTTGCGCGCGGCAAGGCCGGGCGGCTCGTCGGCAACCTCTCCGGCCTGCTCACGACGCTCAAGGGTCTCCCGATCGCCTACAACCGCGACCTGCAGGAGGACAAAGAGCCCGTCTTCGACTCGGTGACGACGCTCGAGGTCGTGCTGCCGGCGTTCGCGGGCATGATTGCGACGCTGCGGTTCGACACCGAGCGCATGGCGCAGCTCGCGCCGCTCGGCTTCTCGCTCGCGACCGACGTGGCGGACTGGCTCGTGCGTCAGGGCGTGCCGTTCCGCGATGCGCACGAGATCTCCGGCGCGCTCGTCAAACTGTGCGAGGCGGAGGGGATCGAGCTGCACGAGGCGACCGACGAGCAGCTTGCCTCCGTTTCCCCGGCGCTCACGCCGGAGGTGCGCGACGTGATGACGATCGAGGGATCGGTGGCGTCCCGCGCGGGCGCCGGGGGAACGGCACCCGTGCGCGTCGCGGAGCAGCGCGCCGAGCTCGTCGCGCGCGCCCAGGGCGCTGCGCATGCGCTGGGGCTGTGAGCTTATCTTCCCGAAAGATAAGCCATTCTCTTATTTCATCCGGAAATAAGTGATACCCTTATCGCATGCCCGTCGCAGTCATCGTCGACATGGTCGGCTCGCGGCGCCTGCCGGACCGGCCTGACGCGCAGCGCGTGCTCGACGCCGCCATCGCGGACGTCGAGGCGGCCCTTCCACTCGCGTCGCAGCCGCTGCGACCGACCGTCGGCGACGAGCAGCAGGGGGTCTATCCCGCGCTCGAGGCCGCGCTCGCAGGGCTCCTGCTCCTCCAGCTCGCACTGCCCGACGGGCTGGAATGCCGCTTCGGACTCGGGATCGGCAGCATCGGAACCATAGCGTCCGTGAGCGGCGACATCCCCGACGGCCCAGGCTGGTGGGCAGCGCGCGAGGCGATCGAGGCGGTCCACGCGAAGCAGCAGCGCGCCGCGCCGAGCGCGCGCACGTGGGTTGTCGCATCCTCCGGCGAGGATGCTGGAGTGCACCGTTCCGCCACGCTCGCCAACGCCTATCTGCTGACGCGCGATCAGCTCGTCGGCGCCATGACCGAGCGGGAGCGCCGTCTCGTCTACGGCCGCTGCCTCGGCGCGACCCAGAAAGAGCTCGCGAAGGCGCAGGGCATCACGCAGCCTGCCGTTTCGCAGGCCCTCGCCGGCGCGGGAGCCCACGCGATCCTCGAGGGCTTCGCGCTGCTCCGCGCCGAGGTGACCGCATGATCGTCGCGGGGCTGATCCTGCTCGCCATCGGCGCGGCCGACATCCTGCGCGAGTTCCTCCCCGCCCGCGGGCGCTGGATCGGCCTGGTGGCGGGCGCCGTGGTCGTCATCGCCCTGGCCGCGCTGTCCGACGCGATCCTCGCGGGACTGCTCGCCGTCGCCCTCGCGGCCGCGTGGATGTGGCTCTCGCCGATCGGCGCACCCGCCCGCGCGGGATTCTGGCCGGCCGTCGCCGTCGGCGCGCTGTGCGCCGTGCTGGTCGCGGCTCTTCAGGCGCGACCGTCGCCGGGCCTTCTCGGAGCGGTATGGGAGCTTCCCACGCCCGTGGGCGTGATCGGCGTCGACCAGACCGTACTCGCGCTCGGCGCCGTGCTGTTCCTCCTCGAGTCGTCGAACGTCGTGGTGCGCTCCGCGCTCGCGCAGGAGAAGGTGCAAGTGGGCGTCGCCGTCGGGGAGATGCCGCCCGCCGAGGATGCTGCCGCCGATATCGTGCCGCTCGCCGCCGCGCCGGCGCTCAAGGGCGGGCGCCTCATCGGCCCGCTCGAGCGGATGCTGGTCTTCGCGCTCACGCTCGCGGCGATGTATCCGCTCCTCGCGGCGATCCTCGCGGCCAAGGGCATCGTGCGCTTTCCCGAGATCTCGCGAGACAGCGCGGCTGGCAACCGCGCCGAGTACTTCCTGATCGGAAGCCTCGTCAGCTGGGTGCTCGCGCTGGCCGCCGCCTTCCTGGTGTGGTGGGGGTTCGCGACCCCGTGATTCCGGGCTCGGGAGCCGCGACACGCCCGGGATGTGGGCTGGATTTGCCGGATGCGCGGGAGCCACGTAAGTTTTACTTGTTCGCCCCACAGGGAAGCGGAGAGGCCGAGAGCCTTACCCCCCTCAAGCGGAGAACCACCCTCCATCCAGATCCACTCAAGGCCTCGCCTTCGGATCACGGACGGAGGTTCTCGCTGCTTCGACACGTCGAAGACCGCCACTCGGATCCCGGAAACGGACCGGATGGGCCGGTTTGACAAGCGGAGCGAGTGAGATAAGATAGTGAAGTTGCCCAGTGGGGCTGGTCGTGAGGCTGGTTTGCTGGAGCATCCGATCCTTGAGAACTCAACAGCGTGCACTTGTCAAATGCCA
>NZ_JBIQWL010000030.1:0-1243 GCF_044325405.1 Microbacterium alkaliflavum
ATCCTTCGACCTCTTCTACGTCCTCACCAACGGCGGCCCCTACCACTCCACCGAAATCCCCACCACCTACCTCGTCCAATCCGTCTTCCACACCGGACAGGTCGGCTACGGCTCGGCGATGGCCGTCGTCCTCACCGCCGTCGTCATCGCCATCGGCCTCATCGCCACCACCCTGCGCCGCCGCGGCGAACGCGGCGAACGCCGCGAACGCGGCCAGCGCCCGGACCGACCATCGCGCCGAACCGCGCACACCCCACCACCCGCCCCCGCCGCGACCACGGCACCCCTCTCCCCCGCGAAGGAGCTGGTCCGATGAACCCCGCCATCCGCCTCGGCCGCAGCCNCGCGGCGAACGCCGCGAACGCGGCCAGCGCCCGGACCGACCATCGCGCCGAACCGCGCACACCCCACCACCCGCCCCCGCCGCGACCACGGCACCCCTCTCCCCCGCGAAGGAGCTGGTCCGATGAACCCCGCCATCCGCCTCGGCCGCAGCCTCGTCTACGTCGGGCTGGCCCTCCTCGCGCTCGTCTTCTTCATCCCGCTCGTGTGGATGGTGCTCTCCAGCTTCAAAAGCAACTCCGAGATCTTCACCACCCCGTTCTCACTGCCCACAACATTCGACTTCACGATCTGGGCGCAAGCATGGGAAGTCGGAAACATCGGCCGCTACGCCCTCAACAGCGCGATCGTCACGTCCGTGTCGGTCCTCGCGATCCTGCTCCTCGCGTCGGCCGCCGCCTTCGCGTTCAGCCGCTACCGCTTCCGCGGAGCGAAGCTGCTGCTCGGACTGCTCTCGCTCGGCCTCATCCTCCCCCTGCAGTCCTACTTCATCGCGCAGAGCACGATGTTCACGGACCTCGGCCTGACCGACACCTACTGGGCCCTCATCATCCCCTACACCGCGATGGGCCTGCCGCTGGCGACCTACCTGCTCAAAGTGTTCCTCGACGCGATCCCCGAAGAACTCTTCGAAGCCGCCCGCATCGACGGCGCCGGAGACTTCCGCATCTTCCGCATGATCGCGATCCCGCTCCTACGCCCAGGACTCGCGACCGTCGCGGTCTTCTCCGCACTCTCCTGCTGGAACGAATTCCTCCTCGCCCTGCTCTACATCCAAGACGACGACCTCAAAACCATCCCCACCGGCCTGCTCGCATTCTCCAGCCGCTACGTCACCGACTACAGCCTCCTCTTCTCAGCCCTCTCGATCGTCACCATCCCGATGATCATCATCTACATC
>NZ_JBIQWL010000031.1:0-972 GCF_044325405.1 Microbacterium alkaliflavum
CTGCCGAACCTCCTCAACGGGCGCAACGCTCCCGACGTCTACTTCGAGTGGGTGGGCAACCGTCTGCTCGAGCGCGACGCCGACGGGTTCGTCGCGGACCTGTCGCCGTTCATCGAGGACGGCCCGCTGACGGGTGTCCTCGAGGAGGGCCAGTACGGTGCCGCGACGCTCGACGGCCGGGTCCTGATGGTGCCGCACATCGCCGACGTCACGAACGTGCTCTGGTACAACACCGAGATCCTGGATGCCGCCGGCATCGAGGCGCCCACCTCGTGGGACGAGCTGCTGGACGCGTGCGACACCCTCGCCGCCGACGGCATCATCCCGATCGCGTCCGGCAACAAAGACCTCTGGGCCGCGGGCAACTGGCTCGCCCACCTGGTCTCGCGCGTCGTGGGCCACGAGGAGTACGACAAGGCGCTCAGCGGCGAGGCGGACTTCAGCGCGCCCGAGTGGCAGCAGGCCTTCGGCTACGTGGAGGAGCTCGCCGCGCACAAGTGCGTCAATGAGTCGGTCAACGCGATCGACGACAACGAAGGCGCTCAGCTGTTCTTCCAGGGCAAGGCCGCGATGCACGCGATCGGCTCGTGGCTGGTCAGCTGGGCGATCGACGAGGCCCCCGACCTCGACTTCGACTTCGTCAACCTGCCGGCGATGCCCGGCGAAGCCGACCCCGACAGCGTCATCGGCGTCATCACGGGATACGTCGTCAACGCCAAGAGCGACCACGACAAGCAGGAGAAGGCGGCCGAGTTCCTCGCGCTGCTGAGCTCGGCCGACAACACGCAGGCGTTCGTCGAGGCCGAGGCGGTCCCCGTCACGGCGACCGCGTCCGAGTCGATCGATGAGCGCACCGTCCGCCTCAACTCGCTCCTCTCGGAGTCCGACGTCGTCATCAGCCCCCCGGACACGGGCTACGACCTGGACGTCGCGGACGCCTTCTACCGCAGCCTCGCCGAGGTCCTGGGGGGG
>NZ_JBIQWL010000032.1:0-950 GCF_044325405.1 Microbacterium alkaliflavum
ATAGTGAAGTTGCCCAGTGGGGCTGGTCGTGAGGCTGGTTTGCTGGAGCATCCGATCCTTGAGAACTCAACAGCGTGCACTTGTCAAATGCCAAATAACCTCGTCCCAGCTTTGGCTGGGTGAGATTCCTTTGGATCAATTTTTGGATAAGTCAGCAATGACATCCATTTTTGGTCAGTTTCAAACTCGCTGCTTCGGTCTTTTTCCGGCTGATCGCAGCAAATTTTCTTTACGGAGAGTTTGATCCTGGCTCAGGATGAACGCTGGCGGCGTGCTTAACACATGCAAGTCGAACGGTGAAGGAGAGCTTGCTCTCTGGATCAGTGGCGAACGGGTGAGTAACACGTGAGCAATCTGCCCCTGACTCTGGGATAAGCGCTGGAAACGGCGTCTAATACCGGATATGAGCTGCGAAGGCATCTTCAGCAGTTGGAAAGAATTTCGGTCAGGGATGAGCTCGCGGCCTATCAGCTAGTTGGTGAGGTAATGGCTCACCAAGGCGTCGACGGGTAGCCGGCCTGAGAGGGTGACCGGCCACACTGGGACTGAGACACGGCCCAGACTCCTACGGGAGGCAGCAGTGGGGAATATTGCACAATGGGCGAAAGCCTGATGCAGCAACGCCGCGTGAGGGACGACGGCCTTCGGGTTGTAAACCTCTTTTAGCAGGGAAGAAGCGAAAGTGACGGTACCTGCAGAAAAAGCACCGGCTAACTACGTGCCAGCAGCCGCGGTAATACGTAGGGTGCAAGCGTTATCCGGAATTATTGGGCGTAAAGAGCTCGTAGGCGGTTTGTCGCGTCTGCTGTGAAAACCCGAGGCTCAACCTCGGGCCTGCAGTGGGTACGGGCAGACTAGAGTGCGGTAGGGGAGATTGGAATTCCTGGTGTAGCGGTGGAATGCGCAGATATCAGGAGGAACACCGATGGCGAAGGCAGATCTCTGGGCCG
>NZ_JBIQWL010000033.1:0-794 GCF_044325405.1 Microbacterium alkaliflavum
CCGACGAAGCCGTACACGCCCTCGGGTCCGTCCAGGCCTGCCGCGAAGGTGCTGCGGTGGCTGATGGTGAACAGGTAGTACTTGCCGTCCTTGATGACGAACTGGGGGCGTTCGGTCTGGTCGGTGACGCAGTTGGCCGACAGGATCGGGGGCAGGAACTCCCATTCGGTGAGGTCTTTGTTCTTCGCCTTCGCGAGACCGATGTTGCCGATCTGGTAGGTCGCGCCGGACGCGTTGACCTGGTCGACGGTCTCGGCGTGCGGGTCGCCGGGCTGGTAGCCGAGGTCGCCGGCGTTGCAGGTCGCGGTCTCGCGCGGCATGCCGGAGTTGCCCTCGAACACCATGTAGGTCTCACCGGGGTGGGCGGGGTCTTCGAAGGTGAACGGGTCGCGGAAGTTGAAGAACTCGTTCTGCGCGCCGGTCTGGTAGTAGGTGCCGTCGGCCTGCAGCAGCGAGGTGACCTTGTTGAACCCGGTGAAGGTGACGCCCTTCGCGCCCACGTGCACCTTGCCGACGCTGAGCGCGATGCGGGGGTCGTAGGGCTTGCGGTTGCTGCCGTCGGGGTTGCGGTAGAACGCGACGTCGGTGAAGAACAGCTTGATCTCGCCGTTCTTGGACACCCGCGCCGAGCCCGACCACTGGGTCTGGTGGCTGTAGGACTTGTCGTCGAAGATCTGCCCGGTCACGCCGTCCTTGAACACCAGGCCGCCGTAGGTCCAGCCGCCGTTGACGGGGCGCTGGTCGGCGGGGATGCCGGCGGGACGGTAGAAGTAGCCGATCTTCGCGAACACGTG
>NZ_JBIQWL010000034.1:0-548 GCF_044325405.1 Microbacterium alkaliflavum
ATCCAGGGCGCGTGGGTGCCCGAGCCGTGGGTGTCCCGGCTGGTCATCGACGGCGGCGGGCACGTGCTGCAGGACGAGGCCGACCTGTGGCCCGACGGCCAGTTCCCCACCACCGTGCTGCTGGTCAGCGCATCCTTCCTCACCGACCACCCCGACGTCGTGAAGGACCTGCTGCAGGCCAACCTCGACTCCGTGAACTGGATCGCCGACAACCCCGACCAGGTCGCCGACGTCGTCAACAAGCAGCTCACCGCCGACACCGGCAAGCCGCTGTCCGACGAGGTCATCGACCGCGCCCTCCAGCACGTGTCGTTCTCGGTCGACCCGCACGCCGACACCTTCCAGACCCTCGTCGAGAACGGCCTTGCAGCCGGCACCCAGAAGAAGGGCTCCATCGACGGCCTGTTCGACCTGCGCCTCCTCAACGGCATCCTCACAGACG
This sequence comes from Microbacterium alkaliflavum, assembly GCF_044325405.1. Classification (NCBI taxonomy): domain Bacteria; kingdom Bacillati; phylum Actinomycetota; class Actinomycetes; order Micrococcales; family Microbacteriaceae; genus Microbacterium; species Microbacterium alkaliflavum. The sequence goes on from NZ_JBIQWL010000034.1 coordinate 443, forward strand.
CCGGAGCGGACACCGTCTCGGCCGCCGGACTCGGCAAGGACTGAGCGATGGTGGGGACGCCCCGAACGAGGCGTCCCCACGGTCATCTCCCGCGTGAGCGCAGGCC
>NZ_JBIQWL010000035.1:0-540 GCF_044325405.1 Microbacterium alkaliflavum
AAGATCGCGGGAGGCGTGGTCGATGAAGACGGCCGTATCGTCGAACAGCTCCGCGTCGAGACTCCGGTCGACACCGCCGCTCTGGAAGATGCCGTCGTCGACATGGTGCGCCACTTCGCCGACTCCTACGAGATCGCGGCGGTCGGCGTCGCGGCGGCCGGCTTCGTCGACCGCGACCGCGCCGTGCTCATCCACGCCCCCAACATCGCGTGGCGCAACTATCCGATGAAGGCGAACCTCGAGGGCCGCCTGTCGATGCCGGTCACGATCGAGAACGACGCGAACGCGGCGGGCTGGGCCGAGTACCGCTTCGGCGGGGGCGCGCACGTCGGCGACATGGTCATGCTGACCCTGGGCACGGGCGTCGGCGGCGCCGTCATCCTGAACGGCGAGCTCTACCGCGGCGGGCACGGCATCGGCGCCGAGCTCGGGCACATGCGGTTCACACGCGACGGCCGCCCGTGCGGCTGCGGGCAGAACGGATGCCTCGAGCAGTATGCGTCCGGCCGCGCTCTGCAGCGCGAGGCCGACGACATCGCG
>NZ_JBIQWL010000004.1:0-52975 GCF_044325405.1 Microbacterium alkaliflavum
GGGCCACAGGTCGGCCTCGTCCTGCAGCACGTGCCCGCCGCCGTCGATGACCAGCCGGGACACCCACGGCTCGGGCACCCACGCGCCCTGGATGGCGCCCTGCTGGAACAGGGTCAGGGTCTGCGCGTTCTCGGTCGGGGTGACGTGCACATCCCCGCCGCCGGACGTGTCGGTGGTGTACCCCTGGTCGGACAGCCAGGTGCGCAGCGCGACGTCCTGCGTGTTGCCCAGCTGCGGCGACGCGAGCGTCGTGCCCTTCAGATCGTCCGCGCTCGTGATGTCGTCCGCGACGACCAGCGCCGCCCCGCCGGTCGCGGCACCCGCGATCACCCGCGCGGACTGGCCCGCGGACTGGATGAACGTGTTGATCGACGGGTTCGGGCCGATATAGGTCGCGTCGATCGCCCCCGCGGTGAGCGCCTCGATCGCCGCCGGGCCCGCGTTGAACACCTGCGTGGACACCTTCACATCACCGAGATCCTTCTGCAGGATCCCCTCCTGCAACCCCACCAGCGCCGGCGCATGCGTCACATTCGCGAAATACCCCAGACGCAGCTCGCTCACGGGGCCCGCGGAGGCGGCGCCCTCGGAGGCGCTGCTCGAGCCGGAGGCGCAGCCGGCCATCATCATGGCGACGAGTCCCAGGGTGGTGATGGTCGTCGCGATGCGCTTCTTCGTCACTGTTTCGCCTCCTTCTTCGGCGGGTGGATGAATAGGTGTTGCGGGGTGTGCGGCTCAGGCGCGCACGATGCCGGCGGCGAGAGTCGCGCCGTCGGACGGATGGATGACGAGGAACGATCCGCCTGAGCGGTTCGCCTCGTAGGGCTCGAGAGGCAGGTCGGCCGAGAGGCGCAGCGTCGCGTGCCCGATGTCGTTCGTCTCGAGCGCCTCGGCGGGCTCGTGGGCGAGCGAGTCGAGGTCGCGGCGAGCGTCGATCGACGACACGAGCGCCTGCACCGTCGTGGTGCCGTGCTTGACGAGCACGCGCGTGCCGGCGCGGAGCGCCCGGGCGTCGAGCTGGAACAGCTCGGCGTCGATCTCGCGCCGTGCGGCGGGGAGGGTTCCGGATGCCGCGATCACGGCGCCGCGCGCGGCGTCGACGTCGGCGGCGAGCTGAAGCGCGACCGACTGCGGCGCGTGCGCCTCCCCGACCTCGGCGCCGGCGACCTCGATGCCCGTCACCGTCGTCTGGATGCCGCTCGGGAACACCGTCACGGCATCCCCGAGGCGGATCTCCCCGGAGGAGATGCGCCCGGCGAATGCGCGGTAGTCGCGGTAGCGCTCGGCGAGCTCGGGGTCGGCCGCGAGCTCGGGCGAGAGGCCGCCCTGCGGGCGCAGGACGAGCTGCACGGGGAGGCGGAACGGCTCGAGCTCGGTCTCGAGCTCGTCGGCGGCGGGAAGCGACTCGAGCAGCTCGAGGAGTGCGGGGCCGTCGTACCAGGGCGTGCGCGCGGAGTGCTCCACGATGTTGTCGCCCTCGAGGGCCGACACGGGGATGACGTGCACGCCGTCGATGCCGAGCTCTGCGGTGACGGCGCGCACCTCGTCGGCGACGGGCGTGAACGCGGCCTCGGAGAAGTCGAGCAGGTCGATCTTGTTGACCGCGACGATGACGTGCGGCACACGCAGGAGCGCGACGACGGCGAGGTGGCGCCGGGTCTGCTCGAGGACGCCCTTGCGGCCGTCGATCAGCACGACGACGGCATCGGCCGTGGTCGCACCCGTGACCATGTTGCGGGTGTACTGCACGTGGCCGGGGCAGTCGGCGAGTATGAAGCTGCGCGCGCCTGTCGAGAAGTAGCGGTAGGCGACGTCGATCGTGATGCCCTGCTCGCGCTCGGCGCGCAGGCCGTCTGTCAGCAGGGCGAAGTCGAACTCGCCGTGCGCGAAGCCTCGCTCGGCCGACGTGCGCGCGACCTGCTCGAGCTGGTCGGCGAGGATCGCCTTCGAGTCGTGCAGCAATCGGCCGACGAGCGTCGACTTGCCGTCGTCGACGGAGCCGGCCGTCGCGAAGCGGAACAGCGTGCCGGCTTCGAGAACCGTCGCCGGTGCGTTGGTGATCGTCGTCATTTCTAGAAGTACCCGTCCTTCTTGCGGTCTTCCATGGCGGCTTCGCTGAGCCGGTCGTCGGCGCGGGTCGCACCGCGCTCGGTGACGGTCGTGCGCGCGACCTCCGAGACGATGGCGGCCACGTCGAAGGCATCCGACTCGACCGCTCCCGTGCAGCTCATGTCGCCGACCGTGCGGTAGCGGACGGTGCGCAGCTCGGTCTGCTCGTCGGAGCGGGCCGGCGAGAACTCGCCGACGGCGCGCCACATGCCGTCGCGGGCGAAGACCTCGCGCTCGTGCGCGAAGTAGAGCGGCGGAAGCGCGATGTTCTCGCGCTCGATGTAGCGCCAGATGTCCAGCTCGGTCCAGTTCGAGATCGGGAAGGCGCGCACGTGCTGGCCCGGCGTGTGGCGGCCGTTGTACAGGCTCCACAGCTCGGGCCGCTGGTTGCGCGGGTCCCACTGGCCGAACTCGTCGCGCAGCGAGATGATGCGCTCCTTCGCCCGCGCCTTGTCCTCGTCGCGGCGCGCGCCGCCGAAGACGGCGTCGTGCTTGCCCGCGGCGATGGCGTCGAGCAGGGGCAGCGTCTGCAGCGGGTTGCGCGTGCCGTCGGCGCGCTCCTGCAGGCGGCCGTCGTCGATGTAGTCCTGCACGCGTGCGACCTCGAGCTTGATGCCGAGGCGCTCGACGGTCTCGTCGCGGAAGGCGATGACCTCGGGGAAGTTGTGGCCCGTGTCGACGTGCAGCACGGGGAAGGGCACCTTGCCGGGCCAGAACGCCTTCGTGGCGAGGTGGAGCACGACGACGGAGTCCTTGCCGCCCGAGAAGAGCAGCACGGGTCGCTCGAACTCCGCGACGACCTCGCGGATGATGTGGATCGCCTCCGCCTCGAGCAGGTCGAGCGTGTGGAGGCGCGGCGGCGCGGCCGTGTCGGAATTCGTCATTCGTGGAGCCCGCATTCCGTCTTGGAGAGCCCGGCCCAGCGGCCCGAGCGGGGGTCTTCGCCCGGCGCGACGGGCTTGGTGCACGGCTCGCAGCCGATCGAGGGATAGCCGAACCCGACGAGCAGGTTCACCGGCGCCTTGTGTGCGGCGGCGTACGAGAGCACGTCGTCGAAGCTCCACGCGGCGACCGGGTTGACCTTGACGAGCCCGTTGCGCTCGTCCCACGTCACGAGGGGCGTGTTCGTGCGCGTCGGCGCCTCGTCGCGGCGGACGCCCGTGAACCACACTTCGTAGCCGCCGAGGGCGTCCTGGAGGGGCGCCACCTTGCGGCGCGCGCAGCACAGGCCCGGGTCGCGCTCGAAGAGCTTGGCGCCGAACTCGGCGTCCTGCTCGGCCACGGTCTGCTCGGGCGTGATGTCGACGATCCGCACGTCGAGAGCCCGCTGCACCTCGTCGCGCGTCGCGTACGTCTCGGCGAAGTGGTAGCCCGTGTCGAGGAAGAGCACGTCGACGCCGGGCAGCTGCTCCGCGACGAGGTGGGGGAGGGCGGCGTCGGCCATCGAGCACGCGACTGCCGCGGCATCCACTCCGAAGTTCCGCGCGACCCAGGCGACGACCTCCGAGGCTGATGCCTCGTGGTCCGTCAGGCTGCCGAGCTCTTCGTTGCCGCGCTCGGCGAGAGCCTCGAGCTCTTCGCGGGTGCGCTTGACCGCGACGCGCGGTGCGAGGGAAACGCTCATGCGCGCCTCCCCGATCGCTGAGACTTCATCTGAATGCCGAGAGCGCGGGCGTCACCCGCGCGCTCGGCAGTCCAGTGGAGGCTCACGGTCTTAGGGTGCAAGCGGGTCACTGCAGGGCCTCCTCATCGGCGCGGTGCGCCCATTCGGCGAAGGTCTCCTCCGCCTCGCGGTCGGCGAGGAATCGGGTCACGACGCGCTCGACGTAGTCGGCGATGCCGTCGGCGGCGACCTTGAGGCCGCGGACGGTGCGGCCGAGGCCGGCCTCCTCGCGGTCCCGCGACGCGAGCCCGCCGCCGAGGTGCACCTGGTAGCCGGGAACCTGCTCGCCGTCGATCGTGACGAGCTGGCCCTTGAGGCCGATGTCGGCGGTCTGGATGCGCGCGCACGAGTTGGGGCATCCGTTGACGTGCAGGGCGATCGGATGCGGCAGCTCGAACTGCTCGAGGCGCTTCTCGAGGTCGAGCACGGCCGCCGTCGCGTAGGCCTTCGTCTCGACGATCGCGAGCTTGCAGAACTCGATGCCCGTGCACGCGATCGTGCCGCGGCGGATGAGGCTCGGGCGTGCCTGCAGGCCGAGCTCGTCGAGGCCCGCGACGAGCGACTCGACGCGGTCCTCGGGGATGTCGAGCACGACGATCTTCTGATGCGGGGTCGTGCGCAGGCGCGTCGAGCCGTGCGCCTCGATGAGGTCGGCGAGCTTCGCGAGGTTCGGGCCCGAGACACGGCCGACGATGGGCGTCGCGCCGATGTAGAAGCGGCCGTCCTTCTGCCGGTGCACGCCGACGTGGTCGCCGGCGGTCTTGGGCTTGGGGGCGGCGGGGCCGTCGGGCAGTGCGTAGCCGAGGTACTCGTCCTGCAGCACCTGGCGGAACTTCTCGGGGCCCCATTCGGCCATGAGGAACTTCAGTCGCGCCTTGTTGCGCAGGCGACGGTAGCCGTAGTCGCGGAAGATCTGGGTGACGCCGTGCCAGGCATCCGCCACCCGCTCGGGCGAGACGAAGACGCCCAGGCGCTCCGCGAGGGCGGGAGTCGTCGAGAGGCCGCCGGCGACCCAGAGGTCGTAGCCCACGCCCAGCTCGGGGTGCTCGACGGCGACGAATGCGACGTCATTGATCTCATGCACGACGTCCTGGCTCGGGTGGCCCGTGATGGCCGACTTGAACTTGCGGGGGAGGTTCGCGAGCGAGTCGTCGCCGATGAACCGCGAGGTGATCTCGTCGATCTGCGGCGTCGGGTCGATGAGCTCGTCGGCTGCGATGCCCGCGACGGGCGAGCCGAGGATGACGCGCGGCACGTCGCCGCACGCTTCGGTGGTCGAAAGGCCGACCGCCTCGAGGCGGCGCCAGATCTCGGGGATGTCCTCGACGCGGATCCAGTGCAGCTGGATGTTCTGGCGATCGGTCAGGTCGGCGGTGTCGCGGCCGAACTCGGTGGAGATGCCCGCGATGACGCGCAGCTGCTCCGTCGTGAGCTGGCCGCCGTCGATGCGGACGCGCAGCATGAAGTACTCGTCTTCGAGCTCTTCCGGCGTGAGGGTCGCGGTGCGGCCGCCGTCGATGCCGGGCTTGCGCTGCGTGTAGAGGCCCCAGACGCGGAAGCGGCCGTGCAGGTCGGTCGGATCGATCGACGCGAAGCCGCCCGTGGCGTAGGTGTTCTCGATGCGCTCGCGCACGCTCAGGCCGTTGTCGACCTGCTTCCACTCCTCGTTGCCGTTGAGGGGTGTCGTGCCGTCGATCTTCCACTGCCCGTTGGGCTTGGACGACGGACGCGGCGGGCGTGCCCGTGCCCCTTCAGGGCGCGGCGCGCGCGTTTCGGTTTCGCTGATGCTCACGGTGGCCTCCGACTGACCCCGGCGTCCCGGGGGCGGACTCTATCGAGTCCACTCCGGCGACGTTACGAGTGGCGACCCCGATGACCTATCTCAGCGTCAACCGACGTTAAGTTGCGTAACGGGGCGTCACACAGGTTGCGCAGGGGTGGTTTCCGGCTCCGGTGCAACAACTCGGGACGCAGTCTCACGCCCTCCGGAGCGGGGTCTCAGCGATCGCGTCACGGTAGCGATCGATGACCAGATCGACGAGGGATGCCGCGGGCGCATCGTCGTCGAGCAGGGGGCGTGCGACGGGCGCGCCGGCCGCGAGCCGCACGGCGAGGTCGTGGAAATAGCCGGGGGCGAGGAGGTAGTTCGCGACCACGACGCGGCGGGATGCTTCGTCCTGCGCCGCCGCGACGGCTGCGCCGAGTCGCGGATCGGCCGCCGCGAGGAAGCCGACGTCGACGCGTCGCTCGAGCTTGTCGGCGAGCATCGCGGCGATCGTGCGGCAGTCGTCGTTCGCCCGATCGTCGCTGGACCCCGCGACGGCGAGAACGAGGGCGTCCTCGGGCTGGAGGCCGAGGGGTTCAAGCCGTGCGGAAAGCGCGTCGACGAGTCGGGGGTCGGGGCCCAGGGCCGCGGCGATCGTGACCCCCTCGTGGTCTGCGCTCTGCTGCTTGAGGTCGACGCGCACGTGATAGCCCGCCGACAGCAGGAGCGGCACGATCACGACGGGCTGATCGGCTGGAAGGGCGTCGAGGGATGCCGCGACATCCGGCTGCTGCACGTCGACGTGTCCGAGGCGCACGGTCACATCGGGCAGGCGCTCCGCGACGGCGTCGACGAGCGCCTTGACGGCGGCCTGGCCTGCCGCCGAGGCGGTTCCGTGCGAGATCGCGAGGAGTGCGGGCTGCGGCATCCCCTCATTCTGCCCGGACTGCTTTGTCGAGATGCGCGAAACCACCCTCCCGTGCGCGGGACCACCTGCTCGTGCAGGTGGTCCCGGGCAGAGGAGGGTGGTTCGCGGACTCGGGCGAGGACGGGTCAGGCGCGCTCGGCCGCGCCGCGCGAGTAGCCGGCGTCGAAGCCGCGCTCGTAGGCGTCCTCGGCGTGGCGGCGCGGGTCGTGGCCGTGGCGCTCGGCATCGCCGTGGCGGCGGTGCGCACCGCGGTCGTGGTGGTGACCGAGGTGCCCGTGCTCGTAGCTGTGGCGGCCGTGGCCGTGGCATCCGTCATCCCAGCCCTCAGCCCAAGCGCGGCGCGGGTCGTGGCCGTAGCCGGGGGCGTGGCCGTGTTCGTGCTCGTCGGCGAAGTCCGGCCGAGGGCCGAAGCCCGGGCGGAAGCCGGGGCCGCCGAAGCCGGGCCGGAAGCCCGGGCCGAAGGGGCCGCCGAAGCCGGGCCGGAAGCCGGGACCGAAGCCCGGGCGGAAGCCGGGGCCGAAGGGGCCGCCGAAGTCGGGGCCGAAGCCCTCGCCGCGGAAGCCGAAGCGGCGGCCCAAGCCGAAGCCGCGCAGCGGAGCCGATTCGTCCCAGCCGAGCTCGCGCGCGATCGACTCGAGCGAGCCGAGCGTCGTGGCGAAGTCCTCGGGCGAGACGGCGCCGGCAACGCGCGCACGGATGCCGTCGACGACGGTGCCGAGCCGCTCCTTGGCGGCGCGTCCCTCGTCGGTCAGCACCCAGGTGCCGTCGCCCTGCTCGAGGGCCCAGCCACGCCTCTCGAGGCCGCGCAGCCGCTTGCCCTTGCGGGCCAGGCGCTGGGCGAGGCCTTCGTCGATGTCTCCGGCGAGGGCGCTGAGCAGCATCCACTCGCCTCGCGAGACGCCCTCCTCCGCGAACGCGGCGGCGAACTCGCGCGAGATGAGCCCGTCGACCGTGCGGAGCCAGTAGCCCAGCGGTCGGCGGTCGGTCGGGGTGTCGGATGTCGTGTCGGGGGTCTCGTCCCCCGGGTTCTGGATGTCGTCCATGAGAAGTCCTTTCGGTCGCGGCGAGGTGAGCCGCGAGATTCGATGCATGTCATCTGGCATGCACATGTAGTGTGACATGGATCTGTGAAGCATGTCAAGGTGCATGTAAATTCGAGGCATGACTTCGTCGAACGGCGCCACCGACCCGGCCGATGCGATCGCCGCCGCGCTTGCCCGACTGCGCGGACGACGGGGCCCACGCCCGCCGTGGGACGCTCCTGCGCACCACCACGGCCCCGACGCGCCGTGGGGTCACGGTCCGATGCACGGCGGGCCCTATTTCGGACCGGGCGGTCGCGGAGGTCCGCCGTGGGCGGGTGCCGGGCGCTTCGGCGGGCCGGCGCGGATGCGCCTGCTCGAGGCGCTGGCCGCGGCATCCACTCCTCTCTCCGTGAGCGAAGTGGGTGACGCCATCGGCGTCGATCAGCCCCGCGCGTCCCGGCTCGTGCAGCAGGCCGTCGAGCTCGGGCTCGTGCGTCGCGAGGCCGACCCCGACGACGCGCGGCGCACCCGCATCGCGCTCACCGACGAGGGCCGCGGGCTCGTGCGGGGCTTCCGCGGCGAGCGGCGCGACGCCATCGACTCGGCGCTCGCTGCGTTCACGGATGCCGAGCGCGCCGAGCTCGCGCGGCTGTTGACGAAGCTCGCCGACGCCTGGCCGCGCTGACCGTCACCCGCTCAGGACGATTGCACCGGATTCGGATGCTTCGGCCCAGCTGATCCGAAGTCGACGCAATCGCCCGACTTGAGTGGGCTGCAATCGCCCGACATCGGCGGCGGGGACGCGCCGTCAGCGGGTGACCGGCGTGCGCGGTGGGAACCTCACGAGCAGCAGCAGTCCCAGCCCAGCGGCGAGCACGATCGCGATGCCGAGGATGCCCCAGTACGTGGCGCCGAAGACCGCGATGAAGAGGGTCCAGAGTGCGGGCGACATGAAGCTCGCCACGCGCCCCGTCGTCGCGTAGAGGCCGAAGATCTCGCCCTGCATGCCCTCCGGCGTCACGCGGGCCAGCAGTGATCGGCTCGCCGCCTGTGCCGGACCGACGAAGGCCGACAGGATGAGGCCGCACACCCAGAAGATGCTCTTGCCGGCCGCATGCCCGAAGAACACGACGAGCGCGACGACGACGAGGCCGGTGAGCGCCGTGATGATGACGGCGCGGGCGCCGAAGCGGTCGTCGAACCTGCCGGCGATGATCGTCGACGCTCCCGCGACGACGTTGGCCGCGATCGCGAAGATGAGCACCTCGTTCTGGCTGAAGTGGAACGCGACGGCGGCCAGGATCCCGCCGAAGGCGAAGACGCCGGCGAGACCGTCGCGGTAGACGGCGCTGGCGAGGAGGAACCAGAACGTCGAACGGTGCGTGCGGTAGAGGGCGACGATGTCCTTCACGAGCACGCCGTACGCGGCGAAGAATCCGACCCGATGCACGCCGGCCGGCGCGGGAGCCTCGGGCACGTTGAGGAAGAGCGGCAGCGCGAACAGGATCGTCCACACTCCGCACCCGACGGCGATGAGCCGATAGGCGAGGCCGTTCGAGGTGTCCATCCCGAACCAGTCGGCGAAGGTCAGGGCGATCACGATCGTGAGCGCGACGATGCCGCCGATGTAGCCGAGGCCCCAGCCCAGGCCGCTCACCTTCCCGATCGTCTTCGGGGTCGAGACCTGCACGAGCATCGCGTTGTAGTTGACGCCCGCGATCTCCGACACGACGGCGCCGATCGACAGCACGAGCGCGCCGTACCAGAAGTAGGCCGGGTCAGCCTGTGCGAAGAAGAGGGCGAACTGCAGCAGTGCGAGGAGCGCCGTGAAGACGAGCAGCCAGCGCTTGCGGCTGCCCGAGCGGTCGGCCGTCTGGCCCAGCACGGGCGCGAGCAGCAGGATCAGGATGCCGGCGATCGTCGTCGCGAGGCCATAGCCGCTCGACAGCCCGGCGAGAGCCTGCTCCTTCGCGGGGTCGTCGTCCGCGAGCTTCGCGACGTCGTCCGGCAGGAAGTTCGCCGAAACGAGGTAGAGCGAGGCGAAGACGAAGGTGAGCAGCACCGAGTTGAAAGGCTGTGTCGCCCAGTCCCACATCGCCCACGAGGCCACCTGCCTGCGGGGGATCGGCGTCTCGTCGGTCGTGTCCTGGAACATCACGCCGACCGCCGCGATGGCGCCGCTGTTCGCGGCGGCGGGCGGGGTCGTCGGGGGCTGTCCGTCGGGTGCGGAGGAGCTCATGTCGGTCACGTTATGGCCCTTCGATGAACGGCGTGTGCCGCCGCGCGCGGCGCCGCCTCATCGCGGCGCGAGGCAAGGCTACTCGGCGTGCGCAGGCGCCGCGGCCACTGCTGGTCGGCACGCGCCGGCGCCGCGGTCAGAGGCCCCTGCCGCACGGCCCTGTGCGGTCGTATGCTGACCTGCGAATCGAGAGGGGGCGCCGCGATGGAGGTCGGAATCGTCGAGGAGCGCATCGTCCTGCTCGCCGATCGCTTCAGCCTCGACCACGCCGAGGGGCGCGCGTGGTCGCACCGCGCCGACGCCTTCGGCGCGGGGGCGAAGCTCGGCGGGCTGCTCAATCGCGCGACCTCCGAGGACTACGAGTGCGTCTACCGCGAACGGCGACTGCAGCCGTTCTGGCGGCTGCACGTGTCGAGCGTCGCGGCGTACGAGCGCACGCGCACCTACTCGGTCCCGGTGGAGCCCAGCGTCACGAGCGTCGTCATCGGGGACCAGACCCTGCTGGCCGGCCAAGGGCGCATCGTGCTGTCGGGCGTCGAGTCGTGCCGCGAGGAGCACGAGCGCGGCTACGTCTTCGACGGACTCACGCGCGCCGAGAATCCGGCGCTCAGTGTGTACGACCAGTTCACGAGCGCTGTGGTGGATGCCGAGACCCTCGCTGCCGAGACTGCTTCGGGCACGGTCGTGGTGCCGCCCGAGGCGAAGGCGTCGATGCTCGTGCGCGAGGTGATGGCCGGAGCCATCGGCAAGATCGACGCCGACCGCGTGCTCGAGGAGCGCGTGACCGTCGACCTCGTCGACCTCGTCTATCGGCCGGTCTACGCGTTCCGCTACCGGCACGGCGGCAAGGAGGCCGTGATCGAGTTCGACGGCCTCACGGGCAGCACGAAGCCCGACGGCGCGACCTTCGAGCAGTACCTCGGCAAGGTGCTCGAACCGAAGTTCCTGCTCGACGTGGGCGTCGAGACCGTCAACATCTTCGTCCCCGGCACTCAGCTCGTGCGGATCGTCGTGGAGCAGGGCGTCAAGCAGTTCTCGCCTCCGAAGAACACTTCCTGAGCGCCGTCGGCTCGTCGGCATCCCTCAGTGGCCGCGGATTGTCGCTCGACCGTGACGAAGCGACGCAACGCGCCCAGCGACACGAGCTCAGGTCCCGGAGAGGCGCCCGACGAGCGGTCCGAGGCGGGTGGCGAACTGGCCCGGAACCGTGAAGTACGAGACACCCGTCTGCGTGCGCAGTCGCTCGAGCGCGGATGCGTCACGCTCGACGTCGCCGGTCAGCATCAGCACGGCACCGGCATCGCGAAGGCCCTCCGGAGTCAAGCCGAGCTGGTGACGAAGCCAATCCGGAAGCTCTTCGCCGACGCCCGTGATCTGCAGGGCGAGTTCGAGATCGGCGCCCGCGACGTCATGGACGCGATCCACGAGCGCGGTGAGCTGTTCCGAGTCGACGTCGGGTGAGGTCGGGAGGGCGAGCGTCGACGCGGCGCGTCCGGCGAGGCGAAGCATCCGATCGCCATGACCGGCGATCACGATCGGCGGAGACTGCTCGCTGCGCACCGCCTCCACCGTCGCCTCGACGCGGTCGACCCGCTCCTTGGGTGAGCCCCATTCCAGTCCGAGCGCTGCGGCATCCCTCTCTCCACCCGGACGGCCCGCTCCGATCCCGAGCTCGAAGCGACCCTCCGAGAGGGATTGCAGCGTCTTCGTCTCGCGCACGACCTCGGCGGGGCGCCGCAGCGGTGCCGAGAGCACCCACGTGCCGAGTCGGAGCGTCGTCGTCGCCGATGCCGCGGCCGCGAGCACGAGGAAAGGGGAGGGGGTCCAGAGGGTGTCGGGCACGAGAAGGGTGGAGTAGCCGAGAGCTTCGAGCTCACGTGCCGATTCGCCCCACTCCCGCGCACTCCCGCGCACGGACATGACGGCGCCGAAGCGGAAGGGGCGTCCGGGATCACTCATGACGCCATCCTCACGACAAGCGACCCTTTCCGCATCGGCCGCCGGGAGGCATCCGGCATACTCCTCGCGCAGTAGCGGGATGTCGGCCGCTAGCGTGTCGAACATGCGCTCCTCGTCGGAAGTGCGGCGGACGAAGAGGCCGACCGCCGCTGTCGTGATGGGGCTCACGATCGTGACGCTCGTCGGGTGCTCGCAGTCCGTATCGGGCAGCCGCCACACCCTCTACGACAGCATCGACGCGCTCGCCGCCGACAGCTCTGCCATCGTGGTGGGGACGGTCACTTCGCACCACGTCGAGGGCGAGGGCACCGTCTCGAGCGTGCAGGTGAGCAACGCGCCGACCAATCCTCAGCTCGGCGCGAACGTCGAAGGCGGAGCCTGCGACATCGCTGTCGGTGATGTCGTCGACGTCCGCGAGATCGGGGAGCCGCACCTCGACGCCGGGGGCGACTATCTGCTCTTCCTCACCCCGACGATGCTGACGGCCGACGCCGCGGCCGACTACTACGTGACGGGCGCGGACGCCGGCATCTACGTGCGCGACGGCGACGTGATGCGGCGACTCGTCACCGACAGCGGCGACGCGCTCCCCGAGACGATCTCGATCGCCGATTAGCCGTCACTCCCGGCGAGACGGGCGGCCGCCGCATCCCGATCGGGCGCCTTGTGCACCTCCGCGGAGCGGGGATGATCCGGCTGAACTCGAGGTCGAGATCGGGGTCCATGAGTGCAAACCTAGGCTCCGCGTACGGTGGAGACCATGGAGTTCGACTTCGGCGTGCTGTCGCGGCAGCGAATGCCTCGCCTGATCGCCGCCTGTGTCGTCCGGCAGTTGCGTCCTGACGCAGGGTCGGTCGGCGTGACGGCCATCGACAAGGGGCCCGTGGAGGGTCCGGTGCGAATCGGACCCTACGGCGTGCACGCCGACGTGCAGGCCGACCGCAAGCACCACGGTGGACTCGACAAAGCCCTGTACGCCTATGCCCAGGAGGACGCCGCCTTCTGGGAGTCCGAGCTCGGTCGTGACCTGCCGCCCGGGTGGTTCGGCGAGAACCTCCGTGTCGAGGGCCTGGACGTCAACGCGGCGCTCATCGGCGAGCGCTGGCGTATCGGCGCGCGCGTGGAGGTGGAGGTGACCATGCCGCGCACGCCCTGCCAGACATTCGCTCGGTGGGTCGGCGGCGAGGAGGCCCGCGGCTGGGTGAAGCGGTTCTCGAACGAGCGCCGGCTCGGGCCGTACCTGCGCGTCGTGCAGGGCGGTCGCGTGCAGGCGGGCGACGAGATCGTCGTCGTGCACCGGCCGGAAGGCGCACCGGGGCTGCTCGACCGATATCGGGATCCCGCGTAGCGTCGGTCGTACCGTGGAGGCCATGGACTTCGACTTCGGCGCGCTGTCGCGGCATCCCGATGTGGAGGCTCCCGAGCTCCAGGCAGCTGATGCTGCCGACCGCCTCCTGCTCGATGAGGCCGCCGACGCGCTCGCGGGCGCGGCATCCGGAACCGTCGTCGTCATCGGCGACGCGTACGGCGCGCTCACGCTCGGGGCCGCGGCCGGCCACGGCGTGGGCGCCATCCGCGTGCATCAGGACGCGCTCTCGGGCGAGCGTGCTCTCGCCGCCAACGCCGAGCGCCTCAGCATCACGCCGACCTGGCAGTGGCACGACCTCGACGCCGACCTGAGGACGGGCGCCGAAGTCGTGCTGCTCCGCCTTCCCCGCTCCCTCGACGCTCTCGCTGAGATCGCCGAGACGATCGCGCGCAACGCGGCGCCGAGCGTGCGCGTGTTCGCGGCGGGCATGGTCAAGCACATGGCGCTCTCGATGAACGACGTGCTGCGGGCGAGCTTCGGCCGGCTCGACGTGACGCACGCGCGGCAGAAGGCGCGTGCGCTCGTCGCCGCCGAGCCGCGGCCCGACGTGTCGCCGACCTGGCCGCGACGACAGACCGACTCCGCGACCGGTCTCGTCGTCGTCTCGCACGGCGCGGCCTTCGCGGGGGCGGCTGTCGACATCGGCACGCGGTTCCTGCTGGAACACCTGGATGCCGCGCCCGCCGCAGCCGAGGCCATCGACCTCGGCTGCGGCACGGGCGTCATCGCGACATGGCTCGCCCGCACGCGCCCCGGGCTGCACGTCGTCGCGACCGACCAGTCGGCGGCCGCCGTGGCGTCCGCTCGCGAGACGGCCGCCGCGAACGGCGTGGCCGACCGCGTCGAGGTCGTCCGCGACGACGCGCTGTCGGCCCGTGCGGACCGCAGCGCCGAACTGATCGTGCTCAATCCGCCCTTCCACATCGGACACGTCGTGCACCGGGGCATCGCGCTCAAGCTCTTCGCCGACGCGGGGCGCGTGCTCGCTCCGGGCGGCGAGTTGTGGGCCGTGTGGAACTCGCACCTGAAGTACCGGCCCGACCTCGAGCGCCTCGTCGGCCCGACGCGCCAGATCGCGCGGAACCCGACCTTCACCGTCACGGCATCCCGAGCCCGCTGACCCGCTACGACGCTCATCGCTGAAAAGTTGATATGAGTCGGCTCAACTTCATTTGACGACGTGCGCGTGCCCCGCTACCCTTGAGTCATCGCGGCTCAACCCCTCGACAAGCTCGGGGACCACCACCTCGGCAAGCTCGGGGACCGCCACCTCGACAAGCTCAGGGATCACCGCCGCGAGTCAGACTTCCGCAAGACCCTGGGGTGCGGCATCCGCTCGCCCCGCAAGAAGGAGAGAAACACATGGCACGTGCTGTTGGAATCGACCTCGGTACGACCAACTCGGTCGTGAGCGTCCTCGAGGGCGGCGAGCCCAAGGTCATCGCGAACGCCGAGGGCTTCCGCACGACCCCGTCGGTCGTCGCGTTCACGAAGGACGGCGAGGTGCTCGTCGGCGAGACCGCCAAGCGCCAGGCCGTCACCAACGTCGACCGCACCGTCGCGTCGGTCAAGCGCCACATGGGCACCGACTGGAACTTCGGCGTGGACGGCAAGAAGTGGACGCCGCAGGAGATCTCCTCGCGCATCCTCCAGAAGCTCAAGCGCGACGCCGAGCAGTACCTGGGCGACACCGTGACGGATGCCGTCATCACCGTCCCCGCGTACTTCAACGACGCCGAGCGCCAGGCCACGAAGGAAGCCGGCGAGATCTCCGGTCTCAACGTGCTGCGCATCATCAACGAGCCCACGGCCGCCGCGCTCGCCTACGGCCTGGACAAGGGCAAGGAGGACGAGCTCATCCTCGTCTTCGACCTCGGTGGCGGAACGTTCGACGTCTCGCTCCTCGAGGTGGGCAAGGACGACGACTTCTCGACCATCCAGGTGCGCGCGACGGCCGGCGACAACCGCCTCGGCGGCGACGACTGGGACCAGCGCGTCGTCGACTACCTGATCAAGCAGTTCAAGGACCAGACCGGCGTCGACGTCTCGGGCGACAAGATCGCGCTGCAGCGCCTCAAGGAGGCCGCGGAGCAGGCGAAGAAGGAGCTCTCGTCCTCCACGAGCACGAGTGTCAACCTTCCCTACCTGTCGCTGACCGAGAACGGCCCCGTGTCGCTTTCCGAGACGCTCACGCGCGCCAAGTTCGAGGACCTCACGAAGGATCTCCTCGACCGCACCAAGAAGCCGTTCGAAGACGTCATCCGCGAGGCGAACATCAAGGTCGCCGACATCGACCACGTCGTGCTCGTCGGCGGATCGACCCGTATGCCCGCCGTGTCGGAGCTCGTCAAGCGCGAGGCCGGCAAGGAGCCCAACAAGGGCGTGAACCCGGACGAGGTCGTCGCCGTCGGCGCGGCCCTCCAGGCCGGCGTGCTGAAGGGCGAGCGCAAGGACGTCCTCCTCATCGACGTCACCCCGCTGAGCCTCGGCATCGAGACCAAGGGCGGCATCATGACGAAGCTCATCGAGCGCAACACCGCCATCCCGACCAAGCGCAGCGAGACCTTCACGACCGCCGACGACAGCCAGCCGTCGGTCGCGATCCAGGTGTTCCAGGGCGAGCGCGAGTTCACCCGCGACAACAAGCCGCTGGGCACGTTCGAGCTCACGGGCATCGCACCGGCTCCGCGCGGCATCCCGCAGATCGAGGTCACGTTCGACATCGACGCCAACGGCATCGTGCACGTGTCTGCGAAGGACAAGGGCACGGGCAAGGAGCAGTCGATGACGATCACCGGCGGCTCGTCGCTGCCCAAGGACGACATCGAGCGCATGGTGCGCGAGGCCGAGGAGCACGCCGCCGAGGACAAGAAGCGCCGCGAGGCCGCCGAGGTGCGCAACCAGGCCGAGACGCTCTCGTACTCGATCGACAAGCTCATCAAGGAGAACGAGGACAAGCTGCCGGCCGACGTGAAGGAGTCGGTCCAGGCCGACGTCGACGCGCTCAAGACGGCGCTCGCCGGTGATGACGACGACGCGGTCAAGTCCGCGTTCGACAAGCTCAACCAGAGCCAGCAGAAGCTCGGCGGAGCGATCTACGCGTCGTCGCAGGCCCAGCAGGCGGCTCAGGACGCTCCGGCCGACGGCCCCTCCGACGAGCGGTCGTCGACGAGCCCCGACGAGGACGTCGTCGACGCCGAGGTCGTGGACGACGAGGACGAGAAGAAGTAATGACCGACAAGGACTTCGAGAACCCTTCGACAGGCTCAGGGGGGGCCGAGGTCCCCGGTGACGAGGGGTCGGAGGCAGGCACCTCCGGCCCTGCGTCGCAGGGCGACGACGAGCTGACGATCGACGACATCCTCGGCACCGAGCAGAACGCCGACGCCGCGGCCGAGGACGCGAAGCTCGCCGACCTCGAGTCGGCGCTGCTCCTCGACCTCAAGCGCCTGCAGGCCGAGTACGCCAACTACCGCCGCCGCACCGAGGAGCAGCGCGAGCGCGAGATCGAGCGTGCGAAGGGCGAGGCGGTCAAGGGCCTGCTGCCCGTGCTCGACGACCTCGACCGCGCCGCCAAGCACGGCGACCTCGAGGAGGGCACACCCTTCGCGCAGATCGGCGAGAAGGTGCGCGGCGTCGCCGAGCGGCTCGGCGTCACGGCGTACGGTGAGGCAGGCGAGGTCTTCGACCCGCAGCACCACGAGGCCATCTTCCAGGCTCCCACGCCGGGCGTGGAGGTGCCGACGGTGCTCGAGGTCGTCGAGGTGGGCTACCGCCTCGGAACGGTCGAGCTGCGGCCGGCGAAGGTCGTGGTCGCCGTCCCTTCGACTGGCTCAGGGACCGATTAAGAGGACATCTATGGCCAGCCAGGACTGGTTCGACAAGGACTTCTACAAGGTCCTCGGCGTCGAGAAGGACGTCAGCGACGCTGACCTGAAGAAGACGTACCGCAAGCTCGCGCGTACGTATCACCCCGATTCCAATCAGGGGGATGCCGCCGCCGAGGCGAAGTTCAAGGAGATCTCCGAGGCCTACTCGGTGCTTTCCGACGCGGAGCAGCGCAAGGAGTACGACCAGATCCGCGCGATGGGCGCCGGGGGCGCCCGCTTCACGGCGGGCGGCCAGGGCGCCGGCGGCTTCGAGGACGTGTTCAGCATGTTCGGGCAGGGCCGCGGCGCCGGCGCACGGTACGACTCGGCCGACTTCGACGACATCTTCCAGATGTTCAACCAGCAGCAGGGCGGGCGCTTCGGGTCGGGCCGGTTCGGCCAGCCGACCGGCGGCTACCGCGGCTACGGCGGCCCCACGCGGGGCTCCGACGTCACCGCGCGCACGACGATCGACTTCGTCACGGCGACGAGGGGCGAGACCATCACGCTCCAGGGCGAGGACGGCAAGCCCTTCAAGGTGAAGATCCCGGCAGGCGTCGCCGACGGGCAGAAGATCCGGCTCCGCGGACGCGGACGACCGTCGCCGGACGGCGGCGAGACAGGAGACATCGTCGTGTCGGTCACGGTGCGCCCCCATCCCGTCTTCACGCGGCACGGCCTCGACCTGCGCCTCACGGTGCCGATCACGTACACGGAAGCCGTCTTCGGCGCGACCATCGAGGTGCCCACGCTCGGCGGCGACAGCGTCAAGCTGCGCGTCGCGCCGGGCACCCCGTCGGGGCGCGTGCTGCGCGTCAAGGGGCGCGGAGTCGAGTCGGCCAAGGGAACGGGCGACCTCCTCGCCGAGGTGCAGGTCGCGGTGCCCTCGCACCTCGACGACGCCGCGCGGGACGCCCTAGCGCGGTTCCGAGACCTCGAGCCCAAGGAGAACCCGCGCGCCGACCTCATGGCCAAAGCGCGCGGCTAGGAGACGAGCATGAGCCCCGACGAGCTGGACGAGGACACGCCGATCTTCGCGATCGCCGTCGCCGCCGAGCTCTCGGGCATGCACCCGCAGACGCTGCGGCAGTACGACCGGCTGGGCCTCGTCGTGCCCGCCCGCACGCAGGGCGGCTCGCGCCGCTACTCGCTGCGCCACGTGCAGCAGCTGCGCGAGGTCGCCCGCATGTCGGCCGATGGCATGGGCCTCCCGGCGATCGCCCGCATCCTGGAGCTCGAGGACCGCGTGCGCGAGCTGCACCTGCGCGTGCGCGACCTCGAGGACCGCGTCCGGATCGAGATGGAGCGCCGGCCGGGTGGCCGTGTCTTCGCAGCCGGCGCCACCGGCTCGGTCGTGACGCTCCGCCACGGAACCCGCGTCCGGAGGGCGACCGAGGTCGTGCTGTGGACCCCGCGTCAGAGCATCGAGGCGGCCGACGACGAGGGACAAGACGACCCGGCCGGGCCCGCGGCATCCTGAACACCGTCGCCTCTGCGGGAGCGCACAGGCACACTGGGTTCATGGCGACCCTCGATGACGTGCGCGCGATCGCGTTGAGCCTGCCCGAGACGGCAGAGGTCGTCGACGGCCATCGGAAGGCGCCCGGCTGGCGCACGCGCGACGGCCTGTTCGTGTGGGAGCGCGGTCCGAGCAAGGCCGATCTCACGAAGCTCGCGGCGCTCGGCAGGTCATGGCCCGACGGCCCCGTCGTCGGCGTGCGCACCGACGGGCTCGACGGCAAGGAGGCGCTCCTCGAGTCGTTCCCCGAGGAGTTCTTCACGATCCCGCACTTCGACGGCTATCCCGCCGTGCTCGTGCGGCTCGACGCGATCGATGCGGACTTCCTCCGCGAGGTCGTCACGGATGCGTGGCTCCTGAAGGCACCGAAAGCGGTCGCCAAGGAGTGGCTCGCCGCGCACCCCGCCGCCGAGTCCTAGCCCAGCGCGGTCGCCGCCGCGCGGGCCGCGGCCTCCCCGTCGACCTTGCCGGGATTGGCGGCGACGAACGCGTCGTAGTCCCCTTTGGACAGCGACGCGTAGGCGTAGGCCCACTCCAGGATCGCCTCACCGACGATCCGCCCGTTGCCGATGTAGCCTGCGACCTGCGCGGCGTTGGGCGACTGCGCATGCGCGCGGGCGAGCACGGCGCCGCACGTCTCGGCGTACTCCTTGAAGAGCGGGTCCTCGAGCTCGTCCATCTCGACGCCGCCCTTCATGTCGTTGAACTGGCGCACGTAGAAGTCGCCGGCGTACGCCCGCAGGTGGCCGAGGAAAGGATCGGAGACGGCCTGGAGGATGCGCTGCAGCGCCACGACGCGTCCGCCCTCGCCGTACGCCGCGAGGTAGTCGGCGACGGCCGGCGGCTGCTCGATGCCGCCGTATTGCTCGAGCACGCTGCGTCCCGCCTGCTTGCCCTGCAGGATGAGCGCGTTCGCGTCGCCGTCCTGGAGCAGCACGAGGGTGCAGAGCGTGCCGACGCTGCCGACCCCCACGACGCGGAGCGCGATGTCGGACAGCGTGTACTGCGAGAGCACGACGCGCACGTCGACGATCGCCGATTCCATGTACTTGCGCATGTTGTCGTGCAGGCGCGCCTCGATCTCGGGCGTCGTGTGCGTCATGGTCGGCGGACGCTCGACGAAGCGGAGCCGACCGTCGTCGCCGAGCGTCGTCAGCTTGCGGGCGGCGCGGTCGCCCGTGCGCTTCTCGGCTTCCTTGATGGCGGCGCGCATCGTGCGCTGCGATTCGGCGTCCATGGCAGAAAGGCCCGACTCCGCGTCGAAGTGCTCGAAGTAGCGCTTGACGGTGCTCCGTGAGGCATTGGCCGCCATCGATCGGGCGTACGTGCGAACGGCCGCGAGGGCGGCATCCTCGATGATCTCCCCGTCGCGCGAGGTCGCCTGCCCCGCGATGACGATGCTCGTCACGAGGCGCTTGACGTCCCACTCCCACGGCGCCCACGCCGACTCGTCGAAGTCGTTGAGGTCGAACATGAGGGTGCGCTGGCTCGAAGCGAAGAACCCGAAATTCGACACGTGCGCGTCGCCGCAGGACGCGACGAGGATGCCGCTGTGCGGGTCTCTCGCGAGGTCGGCGGCCTGGATGGCGGCGGTGCCGCGGTAGAAGGCGAAGGGGCTCGCCGACATGCGCTCGATGCGCAGCGGGATGAGCTCCTGCAGGCGCGCGGCATTCTGCTCGTCGAGGATGCCGAGCGGGTCCCGCTCGCCGACCGTGAGATGTGCGAGCGAGCTGCGCGGCGTCGCGACGCGTCCCTCCTTGCCCTCCGCCATCCGCTCGGCCACAGTGGACGGCCGTGTCCATTCCAGGGAAGACTCGCGCACCTCGGTCATGGGCACATCATGCCACCGGCCTCGGGCCGCCGCGACGGCGTCATGCACGGCGGGTGAGTGCCCGGCGATGCGCCGCCGGGCACGGCCGCCTCCGTTTTAGAGTTCGACCATGCCGCGCGGACCGGAAGCTGTCAGGAAGTGGGAGGAGATCACCTACTGGCCGCTCATCATCGCGTCGCTTCTGTGGCTCATCGCCTACTCGTGGAAGTCGATCACCGACGCGCAGGGCGAGCTTGCGGTGGTGCTGTGGACGATCATCGGGCTCACTTACGTCGTCTTCGTCGTCGACTACGTCGTGCGGCTGTTCCTCGCGAAGCCCCGCGGCGTATGGTTCCGCGGGCACCTGCTCGACCTCGCGATCGTCGCGATCCCCATGCTGCGCGCGCTCCGGCTGCTCCGCGCCATCACCTCCATGACGTTCGGCAGGCACTCCGCGGGAACCGTGCTGCGCAGCCGGATCGCGATCTACGGCGCCGGCGCCTCGCTCCTTGTCATCTACCTGTGCGCCCTTGCGGTGCTCGACGTCGAGCGCGGCGCCCCCGGCGCCAACATCGAGAACTTCGGGGACGCCATCTGGTGGGCGTTCGTGACCGTCGCCACCGTCGGCTACGGCGACTACTACCCCGTCACGGCGCTCGGGCGCATCTGGGCCGTCGGACTCATGGCAGGCGGCATCGCTATCGTCGGCACCGTGACGGCGACGGTCTCGTCCTACGTCATCGAGAAGGCCGCCGCCGGCCGCGACGACGACGAGCCGGCGACGCGCGGGCAGGTCCGCGGGCTCGCGCAGGAGATGACCGAGCTGAGCGGGTACCTGAAAGCCGCCAAGTCCGGAGAAGGAACCGACGCGAAATGACACCCGAACCCCTCGCCGCCCCTCCGCGTGAGCGCACGCTCGAGTCGATCTCGCTCGCGATCGGCGCGGGGTCCTTCATCCTCGTGGCGCTCGCCGCGGTCATCACCTTCCGATTCGGTCCGGCACCCATCGCCGGCCCGGACTCCGTGGGCCAGTTCTCGGCCGTCTCGTCGGCCGTCGTCGCGATCCTCGCGTTCGTCGGGGGCCGGCTCGTCGCCCGGCGCGAGCGCTACGGCATCCTCGACGTCGTCGATCTCGCCGCGCTGGCGTTCGCGCACGCCGTCATCGCCCTCCTCAGCTGGACCCTCGTCTCGGTCATCTTCGAGCAGGCCTTCATCGGCGCCGAGGTGTTCCCGATCGCCGTCATCCTGCTGTCGGGTGCGGTCGCTTCGGTGACCGGCTACGTCGCCTTCTTCTCGGGCACCCACATGGACCTGCAGCTGCTCGCCATAGTGCTCGCGACCTTCCTCGTCGAAGGAATCGTCGCGAGCATGCTGACCGCGACCGATCCGCTGTGGTGGCAGGAGCACCTCAGCTCGCTCGGCGTCACCGGCGACTTCTCATCGCTGGCGTTCAACCTCACGCTCATCGTCGCGGGCATCATCGTGACGACGCTCGCACGCGCCGCAACGATGGGAATCCCCACGACGAACCCGAACGGCATCGCGCGCGTGCGGCTGTCGCTCATCCTGGTCGGCGTCTTCCTCGCCTTCGTCGGGGTGTTCCCCGTCGACGACTGGTTCTGGATCCACACCGCCTTCGCATCCGGCATGGCCGTCGTCTACGCCGTGCTCGTCATCCGCCTCCCCGTCTGGATTCCCGGCATGGCGCGCTTCTTCATCTATCTCGGCTGGGTGTTCCTCGCTGTCGTCGTCGCCCTCGGCGTGTTCTACGCGATCGGCTACTACACCCTGACCGCGGTCGAACTCGTCGCCGGCACGCTCGTGTTCACGTGGATCATCCTCTTCATCCGCAGCGCGGCCGCCCTGCAGGAAGACCTCCGCCGCGAGGAATGAGGGATGCCGCGCCCGAGGCCGCTTCTCGGGCAGGATGAGTCCTGACTCGGAGGAGACAGCCCATGAGCGAGACCACCACCGCGAGCCCCGGCATCCGCACACTGCTGCTGATGTCGGTGCCGGCCATTCTGATCGGCGTCGGCTCCGCCGTCGTGCTGAGGCTGCTCGACCTCGTGTCGGACGAGCTCATGCACTTCATCTGGGACTACGTGCCGGGCCTGTTCGGCGCGAGCGAGGAGACCCCGTGGTGGATCTTCCTCGTCCTCACTCTCACGGGTGCCGCCGTCGGCGCCATCGTCTGGCTCGTGCCCGGTCACGGCGGGCCCGACTCGGCGACGACCGAGCTGGGCGGCACGCCCCCGAAGCTCGGGGCCGTGCCCACGATCCTCCTCGTCTCGATACTCGGCCTCGCCGGCGGCGTGAGCCTCGGTCCCGAGAACCCCACGATCGCCGTCAACTCGGCGCTCGCGGTCGCGGTCTTCGGCCGGCTCTCGATCAAGATCCCGCCCGCACTGCTGGCGATGCTGGCCATCTCGGGCACGATCGGCGCCCTGTTCGGCACACCCGTCGCGGCCGCACTCGTGTTCACAGGCATGGTCGGCGCGACGGCGCTGCCGGGCTCGCTGTGGGACAAGCTCTTCCTGCCGCTCGCTGCGGCCGGCGCCGGCTCGGTCACGATGCTCCTCCTCGGCGGCGAGTCGATCTCGTTCACCCTCGAGCCGATGGGCGCGATCCAGCCGGTCTACCTCCTGCAGGGCTTCCTCGTCGCCGCGGTCTCGGCTGTGCTCGGCGTCATCGCCGCGTTCGTCTTCCCCTATATCCACCGCGTGTTCCACGCCCTGCGCAACCCGATCATCTTCACGACGATCGGCGGCATGATCCTCGGCGTGCTCGGCATCATCGGCGGCCCGATCACACTGTTCAAGGGTCTCCAGCAGACCGGCGAGCTGCTCGAGAACCCGGGGGCCTACGACGCCGGTCAGCTGGCGCTGTTCACGGGCGTGAAGCTCGTCGCGCTGCTCATCGCGGCGAGCGCCGGCTTCCGCGGCGGCCGCATCTTCCCGGCCGTGTTCATCGGCACGGCCTTCGGCCTCCTCGCCTACGCGCTGTTCCCCGGCATCCCGATCTCGCTCGCCGTCGCGTGCGGCGTCATGGGTATCACCCTCGCCGCCACGAAGGACGGCTGGATCGGCATCTTCGTCGGCATCGCGCTGTGCGGCGACATCACGGTGCTGCCGCTCCTGTGCCTCATCATCCTGCCCGTGTGGCTCATCGTCACGAAGGCTCCCGAGCTCACCGTGCACCCCGCTGAACCCGAGGCGACCGCGCCGGCGAAGCCGGTCAAGCCCGCGAAGGCCTAGACGCTGTCGGACGGCACGAGCGGCGGCAGTCCGGGATCGCTCGTGACGGTGCCGTCGGCGCCTGCGCCCGCGAGCGCTGTCGACACGGCGCGTACGACTCCGCCGACGACCGTGAGTCCGTCGGCCGGCGCGTGCCAGAACAGCACACGCGCCGTGAGGCGCTCGGGCGAGATGGAGACGGCGATCGTGCGGGCCGGCTGCTCCGCCGAGACGCCGGGGACGGATGCCGCCGCCGCCGCGAGCCGCGCGAGGAGGTCGTCGACCCCTGCGCCGGCGCGCTCCGCGCGCACCTGCACCTCACTGCGGCGCAGGCCCCGCGTCGAGTGGTTGACGATGGGCTCGGCGACCATCTTGGCGTTGGGCACGTGGACGGTGCGCCCGTCGTAGGTCTCCAGCACGACCGTGCGGGAGTTGAGATCGGTCACGACGCCCGTGATCGGCTTGCCGTCGACGCCCTCGACCTGCACCTCGTCGCCGAGCACGACGGGCCGGCTCGCCTGGATGAGCACGCCGGCTGCGAAGTTGTCGGCGACGCCCCGCAGCACGAGCACCGCGACGACGGCGAGCACGACGGCGATCGCGAGCAGCGGCTGCATGTTGACACCGAGCACCGCGAGGGCGACGCCGACCGACAGAAGCACGATCGTGTACGAGACGAACCGGCCGATGAAGGTCGAGACGAGCTCCGAGACGCTGGGGGCCCGGCGCAGCAGCGAGACGGTCGCCTTTCGCGCCAGGCGGGAGAGCACCCACCCGGCGATGACCACGACGACGGCGACGAGCACCTGCCACCACTCGACGGTCGTCGGCAGGAGCGTGCTGAGATCCACGCGCTCACGATAGCGATGCCCCTGCGCGTGCCCGCGGCACCGCGCGGCAGCGCGCCGATAGCCTGGCGCCGTGAAGGGATCCCGACCGCAGCAGCCCGCTTCCGCCTCGCCTGCCGCGGTCCCCGTGCTCTCCCCGACGCTGCGAACACTCGTCGGACTCGCCGCGGCCGTCGTCGCCCTGGCCGGGGTGTCGTACGCGCGCGAGCTCGTCGGCCCGCTCGCGCTCGCCGCAGTCATCGTCATCATCTGCCATCCCGTGCGGTTCCCGCTCGAGCGACGGGGGTGGCCGAGGTGGCTCGCGACGACGATGGTCATCGTCGTCGCATACCTGATCCTCGCCGTCATGGCGTTGCTGCTCTTCTTCGCCGGCGTGCAGTTCGCGCAGCTCGTCGCCGACTACGCCGACGAGCTGCGTGCCTCGGCGCAGGGCTTCCTGCAGTGGCTCCAGTCGATCGGGCTCGACCAGCAGGCGGCCGATGCCGGGGCGTCGGTGCTCAAGCCCGAGAACGTGCTCTCCTTCGCGACGTCGCTCGGCGGGCAGGTGCTCGGCGTGCTGACGGCGTTCTTCTTCGTGCTGGCGTACGTCATCTTCATGGCGGCCGACGGCGCGCGGTACACGAAGGCCGAGGCATCCTTCGGCGCCGCCGTGCGCCCGACGATCCGCCGCGTGCAGATCTTCAACTCCGGTGTGCGCCGGTACTACGTCGTCAACGCGACGTTCGGGGCGATCGTCGCGATCATCGACGGCCTCGCGCTGTGGGCACTCGGCGTGCCGGCGCCCGCCGTGTGGGCGATCCTCGCGTTCGTCACGAACTTCATCCCCAACATCGGATTCGTGCTGGGTCTCATCCCGCCCGCCGTCCTCGCCCTCGTCGTCGGCGGATGGCCGCTCGCGCTCGCGGTCGTCGCGATCTACTGCGTCGTCAACGTGACGCTGCAGGTGCTCGTCCAGCCGAAGTTCGTGAGCGACGCCGTGAGCCTGAGCCTCACGCTGAGCTTCTTCGCCGTCATCTTCTGGACGTTCATCATCGGACCGCTCGGTGCGATCCTGTCGATCCCGCTGACGCTTCTCGTGCGCGCGCTCGTGCTCGAGGGCGATCCGGGGTCGCGGTGGCTGCGCTGGCTTTCGGGGGACCGGGATGCCGCGCCCCTGCCGGCCGCGGAGCCGGATTAGGGCCGGGGAGGCTCGATCCGCAGCACGGTCGGCGACTCGCCGAGCGTCAGGTCGTCGACGACGCGGAGCGTGCGGGCGAGGTCGTCGATGCTGCCCATGACGGTGCCGAATCGCTCCCGGTCGGAGCAGACGGCGGTCACCGTGACGAAGTGCGTGCCGGTGTCCCACGTGTAGGTCGCGAAGGGAGGTGTCTTCTCGTCGCGGGGGAGGTCCATCGCGAGCTTCTCGCCCGTGCCGAGGTGCGGATTGCGGAAATCCTCGGTGTCGTCGTACTCCATCGGCATCATGGCCCGCGCCGTGCGCAGCTGCGCCGTCGCCTCCTGCACCTGCGCCATGACGACGACGAGGTCGGGATCGGCCTTCCACACCCACACCAGCACACGCCCGCCGGCCCGGCGCATGAGGAACGGCGCGGCCTGGCTCATGCTCCACGCGAGAAAGCCGCTGCCCGGCCGCTCGCTCGCGCCGAGCGCGCGATTGGCTTGGGTCAGCAGCATCCTGATCGCGATCTTGCGGTGCCGGCGGCCGCGGAGGCCGATCGATTCGGTGATGGGCACCCAGAGCGTCGGGTCGGCGTCAGCCTGAAGTCGGGGCATGACTCCAGGGTAGGCGGGGCTCCCTGTGCCTCGGTTGAGCGCCGATGTCAGTTGAGCGCGGACGTCAGTTGAGCGCCGACGTCAGGCGGGCGACGCCGTCGTAGAAGGTCGCGCTGCGCGGCTCGCGGCGCCACTCCTCGAGCGTGAGCTCGCGGCCCGCCTGCCGGTAGCCCTCCTCGACCTCGCGCATGCCCGCGGTGAACGACGCGCCGCGCACGAGCACCGACACCTCCGCGTTGAGGCTGAACGAGCGGATGTCCATGTTGCTCGACCCGATCACCGCGATGTCGTCGTCGATCGAGAAGTGCTTCGAGTGGAGGATGAACGGCGCCGGGTAGAGGAAGATCCGCACCCCGGCCTCGAGCAGCACACCGTAGTACGAGCGCTGTGCGTGCCACACGAGCCACTGGTCGCCGATCTCCGACACGAACAGCTGCACCTCCACGCCGCGCTCGCACGCCGACGTGATGGCGTACACCATCGCCTCGTCAGGCACGAAGTACGGGCTCGTGATGATGATCTTCTCGGTCGCGCCGTACAGGAGCGCGAGGAACAGCCGCAGGTTGTTCTCGGTCGAGTACGTCGGCCCGCTCGGGATGACCTGGCAGACGAGGTCGCCCTTGGCGGGGATCGTCTCGACGGCGACGTACTCGTCCGCGAGCATCTGACCCGTCTCGATCGCCCAGTCGGAGAGGAAGACGACATTGAGGGCGGATCCCGCGGGCCCGTCGACGCGCGTCACGAGCTCCTGCCACTTGAGGCCGCGCTTCTGGTTCTTGGGGGAGTCGTAGGTGCGATCGATGAGGTTCTGCGAGCCGGTGAACGCGACGGTCCCGTCGACGACGACGATCTTGCGGTGGTTGCGCAGGTCGGGGCGCTGGTACTTGCCCTTGAAGGGCTGGACAGGCAGCATCCACGCCCACTCGACGCCGATGCGGTCGAGCTCCGCCGTCATCTCCTTCGAGTTCGGCACCTTGCGCGTCGCGATGTAGTCGGCGAGCAGGCGCACCTTGACGCCGCGCTTGACGGCGTTCTCCATCGCCGTGAAGAAGGGGCGGGTCGTGTCGTCGAAGCCGATGATGAAGAACTCGACGTGCACGTACCGCTGCGCCTTGTCGACCTCGGCGGCCATGTCGAGGATCGACCCGTTGTAGTCGCCGTTGAGCGTCATCGCGTTGCCGTGGAGCGCCGGGATGCCGGTGAGCGTCTCGGCCTGCTCCAGGATGCGCTGGAACCACCGTGGTTCGTCGGTGTGCGGCGTTTCGAGCTTCGCCAGGGCGACGCGCTCGCGGATGCGCGCGTCGATGCGGGCCTGCTCCTCGACGCGCTTCTTCGGCAGCTTGATGCTGCCGATGAGCAGGAACAGGATGATGCCGAGATAGGGCAGCAGGAAGATCGCGAGCAGCCACGCCATGGCTGCTGTGGGCTTGCGCCGCTTCGGGAGGATCAGAAGAGCAGCGACGATGATCGCGAGGTTGAGCACGACCCCCGCGATCCAGGCGAGGTTCGCACCGAGCACGGAGTCCATGGCGAGAGTCTCCCGACGTTACGGGCGAGGATGCGGTTCCCCCCGCCGCTGTCCTGGAACGCTACCGCGCGGGCGGGGAATCGCGCTCACCCGGGCCGGGTGAGGGGGATGGCGCGCCCCACCGTCACCCGCTGGGGCTGAGTCCTAGAGTGGCGCCATGAGCGATACGCCTGTCTCGCCCGGCGCGCCCGCGCCGGCCTCGGTCGACCCGGTCGACCCGGGCGACCCGGTCGCGCCGGCCTCGGTCGACCCGGTCGCGGCGATCCTCCCCGAGGTCCCCGCGCACATCGACACCGGATTCCGCGCGCGCGTCCTCGCCGTCATCGACCGTCCGCTCGTCGCCGGATTCGCGGCGACCCTCGGCGTGCTCGCCGCCCTCGTGCTCGGCAGTGCGATCTTCTCGATCTCGACGATCCTCGCCTACATCGTGCTGGCGCTGTTCCTCTCGCTCGGCCTCGACCCGATCGTGCGCATGCTCGAGCGGCACAACGTCAAGCGCGGCGCCGGCATCGGCATCGTGTTCGGCGCCTTCGCGCTCCTGATGGTCGCCTTCCTCGTGTTCGTCCTCCCGCCCGTCATCGCGCAGATCGGGCAGTTCTTCGAGGCGCTTCCGAAGGCGATCGACGAGATCCCGCAGTCGGAGTGGTTCCTGAGCCTTCCCGCCGAGTGGCAGGCGGGCCTGGGCACGGCGCTCGACCAGCTCGCCGCGACCATCGCGGCACCGGGCTTCCTCGCCGCGGTCGGCGGCGGCGTGCTGCACGTCGCCGCAGGCATCGTCGGTGCGATCTCGGGCGGCTTCATCGTCGTCGCCCTGACGCTCTACTTCCTCGCCTCGCTCGGTGCCATGAAGGGCGCGCTGTATTCGCTCGCTCCCGCCCGCAACCGGCCGAAGCTCACCGACATGACCGAGCGCATCACCGACTCGGTCGGCAGCGCCCTCATCGGCTCCGTGACGCTCTCGTCGCTCAACGCGGCGGTCGTCTTCGTGCTGCACCTCGTGATCGGGCTGCCGTTCCCGGCACTCATGGCGGTCATCGCGTTCGTCATCACGCTCATCCCGCTCTTCGGCTCGGTGATCTTCTGGATCCTGGCGTCGGTCATCGCGCTGTTCTCGAGCCCGCAGCAGGCGCTGATCTTCTTCATCGCGTACCTCGTCTACATCCAGATCGAGTCGTACGTCGTGAGCCCCCGCGTCATGAACAAGGCGATCTCGATCCCGGCGGCGCTCGTGCTGATCGCGGCGATGGTCGGCGGCACCCTCATGGGCGTGCTCGGCGTGCTCATCGCGCTGCCGATCACGGCATCCATCCTCCTGATCATCCGCGAGGTCGTCGTGCCCAAGCAGGACCTCAAGGTCTAGCCGCGCTGCGCCCGTGCGGCGCGGTCTCGAGGACCGCCCGGGCCGCTCGGGTAGAGTGGGGGCTCGCGCCTGTGCAAACACGGGCGCGCGCCGCAGAGATAGGCAGCCACCCATCCCGTGACTTCCCCCGCGACTCCCGAAGACCCCGCTGAGCCCGCCGACACCGGTGCGCCCGCCGAGCGGTTGACCATCCTGATCGGGGCCGACACGTTCGCGCCCGACGTGAACGGCGCCGCCCGGTTCGCCGAGCGCCTCGCCGCCGGCCTCGTCGCCCGTGGGCACGATGTGCACGTCGCGGCCCCCAGCGAGAAGCACTCCAAGCACGGCACGTTCCGTGAGGTCATCGAGGGCGAGGAGATGACGGTGCACCGGCTGCCGTCATGGCGCTGGTACCCGCACGACTGGCTGCGCTTCGTCATGCCATTCCGGTCGAAGTACTACGCGCGTCGCGTGCTCGCCGAGGTCAAGCCCGACGTCGTGCACATCCAGTCGCACATCATCATCGGCCGCGGTCTCACCCGCATCGCCCGGCAGCGCGACATCCCGGTGGTCGCGACCAACCACGTCATGGCCGAGAACGTCCTCGACTTCACCGTGCTGCCGGCATCCTGGACCCGCTATGCCATCAAGCTCGCGTGGGACGACGCCAAGCGCACGTTCGACATGACGCGCGCCGTCACGACGCCGACGCGCAAGGCCGCCGAGTTCCTCGAGAAGACGATCGCGGTCCAGAACGTCATCGCTGTCAGCTGCGGCATCGACCGGTCGAACTACACGCCCGACCTCACGCCGCGCGACGCCAACCGCATCCTGTTCGTCGGCCGCCTCACGACTGAGAAGCGCATCGACGAGGTGCTGCGCGCGATCACCAAGCTCGACCCCGCGCTCGACGTGCACTTCGACATCGTCGGCGGCGGCGACCAGCGCCGGAACCTCGAACTGCTCACGCACCAGCTCGGACTCGAGCCTCGCGTGACCTTCCACGGGCACACGTCGGAGGAGGAGCTGCGCGCGCTGTACTCGCGCGCGAGCCTGTTCGCCATCGCATCGATCGCCGAGCTGCAGTCGATCGCCACGATGGAGGCGATGGCGTCGGGCCTGCCGATCGTCGCGGCGAACGCCGTCGCCCTGCCGCACCTCGTGCAGGACGGCGAGAACGGCTACCTGTTCGAGCCGGGCAACGTCGACGAGCTGGCCGCCCGCCTCACCGATGTGCTCACGGCCTCACCGGAGGAGCGCCTGCGCATGCAGCAGGCGTCACTCGACGGCGTGAAGGTGCATGACATCCACCGCACGCTCGACACGTTCGAGGCGCTTTACCGCGACGAACCGATCCCCGAGTAGGCCGATCGTGCACGTCGTGATGTTCGGCGACCAGCACGTCGAGTCGCTGGGCGGTGCCCAGGTGTCGATGCGCCTGCAGCGCCGGTTCCTCGAGCGTGCCGGCCACACCGTGACGGTCGTCGCGCCCGCCATGCACGGGCGGGCGCCGGTTGCGGATGCCGCGTACCTGGACATGCCGTCGATCCCCATCACCGTCGACCGGGAGTACTCGCTCACGTGGCCGGGTCGTCGCACCGACAGCTGGGTGGATGCCGCGCTCCGCGGCCGTCCGCCCGTCGACGTCGTGCACGTGCAGGCCGACTTCTGGGGTGCCTACATCGGGCACCGGTACGCTGCGCGCCACGGCATCCCGGTCGTCCACACGATGCACAATCGCGTCGATGTCGGCATCGAGGCGACGACACCGATCCCGAAGACCGTGCTGCGCGTGCTCAACGCGTGGGAGCGACGTTCACTCGGATCGGCCGCCCCCGGCCGCGACGGCTGGGCCTACCTGCGCCGGCTCGCGGCGCCGAGCGCGGCTGTGACGGCCCCCTCCACGCACTTCGCCCGGCGGCTCGAGCAGCACGGCGTGGTCCCACGCGGTGCGGGCGGCGTCGACGTCGTCTGGAACGGCATCGACGACGACGTGCTCGACGCGGCGCTCGCCGCGGACGCGGATCGGCCGTCAGGACCTCCGCGCTTCGTGTGGCTGGGGCGCATGAGCCCCGAGAAGCGCCTGCTGCCCTTTCTCGAGGCGGTCGCCGAGTCCGGCGTGCGGGCCGAGCTCGAGATCATCGGCGGCGGCGGTCAGCTCGCCGCTGCGCGGCGCATCGTCGAGAAGCGTCATCCGGCGGCCTCGGTCGTCTTCGCGGGGCGCCTGCCGTATGTCGAGACGCTGCGGCGCATCCGCGCGGCCGACGCCGTCGTGCAGACCTCCATCGGCTTCGAGACGCAGGGCATGACCGTGTTCGAGGCCGCCGCGCTCGGCACGCCGTCGATCGTGAGCGACCCCGATATCGCTGCCGAGCTCGGCTCGGGGCACTGGTCGCCCTCCGGCAGCTCGACGGCGGCGCTCGCCGCGGTGCTGCGCCGGGCCGCCGCCGACATCGAGGCGGGCGCCGCGCCGGCGCCCGACGCGTCGATCCGCGAGCGGTTCCGCCAGTCGTCGCGGACAGCGGCGATGGTCGAGGTCTACGAGCGCGTGCTGGCGGGCTGAGTGTGCGGCCGGACCGGCCGGTCCGGGACGCGCGACCAATCGGTCGGGATGCGACGGTAGCCGTCCGTGCGGAGGGCGGCGATCGTCGAGGCGATCGCGAGGATCGCGAGGGCTGCGAGAAGAATCACCATGAACATGGCAGAAACGCTACGCTTGCGCCCTGACTGCCACGAGTGGCAGGATGGCCACGAAGCGTAGGAAATCTGCCACCCTGCGCCAGATCAGGAGGCGTCATGAAAACCGTCGCGGTCATCGTGCAGGAGGGGTTCGCCCCCTTCGAGTTCGGCCTCGCGTGCGAGGCCTTCGGGCTCGACCGGTCGGATGACGGCATCCCGAATTTCGACTTCCGCATCGTGACGCCCGAGCCCGGCGCGATCCGGTCGAACATCGGCTTCTCGATCAACATCCCCGACGACCTCGCGTTCGCCGACGACGCCGACCTGGTCGTCGTGACGCCCGTGCCCCGGCGCACGTGGAACTGCATCGACGTGCGGGTCGCGGGGGTGGTGCGCCGCGCTGCCGAGCGGGGCGCGTGGGTGCTGAGCGTGTGCAGCGGCTCGTTCGTCGTCGCCGCGTCCGGCGTGCTCGACGGCAAGCGCGCGACGACCCACTGGATGTACGCCGACACGATGGTGCAGATGTATCCCGACATCGAGGTCGACCCCGACGTGCTCTACGTGCAGTCCGGCCGCATCATCACGAGCGCCGGCACGGCGGCGGGTCTCGATGCGTGCCTGCACCTGCTGCGTCAGGAGCTGGGCGCCGAGCTCACCAACAAGATCGCCCGGCGCATGGTCGTGCCGCCGCAGCGCGACGGCGGGCAGGCGCAGTTCATCGACAAGCCGCTGCCCGAGGTGCAGAGCCTCTCGCTCGCACCCGTGACCGACTGGATGCTGGAGAACATCCGCCTCGAGCTCACCGTCGACCAGCTCGCGGCGAAGGCGCACATGTCGCCGCGCACATTCGCACGCCGGTTCAAGGCCGACTTCGGCGCGACGCCGGCGGCGTGGCTCGCGCGTCAGCGCATCATCCACGCGCAGCGCCTGCTCGAGAAGACCGACCTGGGCCTGGATCGCATCGCGTACGAGAGCGGCTTCGGATCGGCCGCCGTGCTGCGGCAGAACTTCTCCCGCGTGCTCGATGTGACCCCGACCGCCTACCGGGCGCGCTTCGCCTGCCACGACGAGTCGATGGAGTCGGTTGCGCCGGTGCTGGAGATCGTCGCCTGACCGATCTCCGGTCTCCGAGCTCCCCTTCCGGCCCCCGAGCTTGTCGAGGGGTCAGGTCCAGCGCGGCCCGGCGATCGCGCGCGGATCCTTGCGCGTGTAGGAGCTGACGAAGAAGCCGCGGATGGGACCGCAGTCGACATTCGACGAGATCGTCGTGGCGTCGGCCGGATGCGACGTGTCGAGCGTGATCGTGATGTCGTCGCGGTCGGGCTGGTTCGGATCGTAGACGCGCACCTTCGCCACCCGATTGCGGCGCGAGCAGCCGTATGCCACCACTTGATGGCACTTGCCGAGGGCGGCCGGGTCGAGCGAGTGCACCGTCACGAGGCCGAGGTTCGCGGGCCGGCCCGCGTCGATCTCTCGCGTGATCTTCGGGAGCTGGTCGAGGATGGTCCGGCTCGCGACCCCACGCCACACGATGGGCGGGAAGCCGGTGTCGGCGTCGGGCGTGTTCGCCCAGCTGTAGTACTTCAAGACGCCGAGCGGGAGGTCGAAGCTCTCGACGAGCCGCGCCGAGATGTAGCGGAACAGCGGGCTGTCCTCGCCGGGCGGCGTCGTGTCGGAGGGTGGGCGTCGCTTCGCGAGGTACAGATCGGATGCCGTGAACGCCATCCCGCCGCACAGGCCGTTGCCGGCGTCGCCGAAGCGGAGCCGTCCGACCGGCGCGACGTCGGCCACGAAGCCGGGTGCGCCGTGCGGCCAGGCGTTGGGAAAGTGCAGTCCCTGCGTCGAGGCGAGGAAGCGGTCAAGTACAGGCATGTCGGACTCCACTGCTCGTGCCGAGTGTTGCACTGCAGGAGCGCGACCGGAAGCGCCTGATACACCCCGGAGGCGTTGCCCGTTCTCCTGTCCATAGCCCGTGCTGTGACCGAGAGCCCACGATCTGACCCGTGCACAGCGCGGGCTTTCGGCGAGAGCACGGGCTATGGACGCCTTCGGCACCGAGGTACCCGATGAGGGCGTTGCCTGAGGCATCCCTCTCTTGCTAAACTTGAGCCTTAGCGACTCAACTTTGTCGCGAAGACTTCAAGGAGAACCATGAACGCCACCCAGCAGCCTGGGCAGGAGGACGCGCGCAGCGCCCTCGAGCAGTTCGGCATCAACCTCACCGACCGTGCCCGGCAAGGCAAGCTCGACCCCGTCATCGGGCGCGACAGCGAGATCCGGCGCGTCAGCCAGGTGCTGACCCGCCGCACCAAGAACAACCCCGTGCTGATCGGCGAGCCCGGCGTCGGCAAGACCGCCGTCGTCGAGGGGCTCGCGCAGCGCATCGTCGCGGGCGACGTCGCCGAGTCGCTCAAGGACAAGGAGCTCGTCACCCTCGACATCTCGGCGCTCGTCGCCGGCGCCATGTACCGCGGGCAGTTCGAGGAGCGCCTCAAGAACGTCCTCAAGGAGATCACCGAGTCCGACGGTCGGATCATCACGTTCATCGACGAGCTGCACGTGCTCATGGGCGCGGGCGGAGGCGAAGGATCGGTCGCGGCATCCAACATGCTCAAGCCCATGCTCGCGCGCGGCGAGCTGCGCATGATCGGCGCGACGACGCTCAACGAGTACCGCGAGTTCATCGAGAAGGATGCCGCGCTCGAGCGCCGCTTCCAGCAGGTCTACGTCGGCGAGCCCTCGGTCGAAGACACCGTCGCGATCCTGCGCGGACTCAAGGAGCGGTACGAGGCCCACCACAAGGTCGCGATCGCCGACGGCGCGCTCGTGGCCGCGGCATCCCTCAGTCATCGCTACATCCCGTCGCGGCAGCTGCCCGATAAGGCCATCGATCTCATCGACGAGGCCGCGTCGCGGCTGCGCATGGAGATCGACTCGGCACCGCTCGAGATCGACGAGCTGCGCCGACACGTCGACCGGCTCAAGCTCGAGGAGCTCGCCCTCAAGAAGGAGAAGGACGACGCCTCCAAGGAGCGCCTCGCGAAGCTGCGCGAGCAGCTCGGCGGCGAGCAGGCCCGTCTCGACGACCTGCAGGCGCGCTGGGAGCGCGAGCGCGCATCGCTCAACCGCGTCGGCGACCTCAAGACCAAGCTCGACGCCGCCCGCATGGAGGCCGAGCGCGCGCAGCGCGAGGGCAACCTCGAGAAGGCGTCGCGGCTGCTGTACGCCGAGATCCCTTCGCTCGAGCGGCAGCTCTTCGACGCGGAGCGCGAAGAGCCCGCCGGCGACCGCATGGTGAGCGACCAGGTCACCGACGAGGACATCGCGGCCGTCATCGCGGCCTGGACCGGAATCCCGGTCGGTCGCCTCATGCAGGGCGAGACCGAGAAGCTGCTGCACCTCGAGGCCGAGCTCGGCAAGCGGCTCATCGGGCAGAAGGTCGCCGTGCGTGCCGTGGCGGATGCCGTGCGCCGGTCGCGCGCCGGCATCAGCGACCCGAACCGTCCGACCGGCTCGTTCCTGTTCCTCGGCCCGACCGGCGTGGGCAAGACCGAGCTCGCGAAGGCGCTCGCCGAGTTCCTCTTCGACGACGAGCACGCCATGGTGCGCATCGACATGTCGGAGTACGGCGAGAAGCACTCCGTCTCGCGCCTCGTCGGCGCCCCTCCCGGCTACATCGGCTACGAGCAGGGCGGCCAGCTGACCGAGGCCGTGCGGCGGCGCCCCTACAGCGTCGTGCTGCTCGACGAGGTCGAGAAGGCGCATCCCGAGGTCTTCGACGTGCTGCTGCAGGTCATGGACGACGGCCGCCTCACCGACGGACAGGGCCGCACGGTCGACTTCAAGAACGTCATCCTGATTCTCACGTCGAACCTCGGCTCGCCGATCCTCATCGATCCGACGCTGTCGTTCGAGCAGAAGCGCGAGCAGGTGCAGGGCCTTGTGCGGCAGGCGTTCAAGCCCGAGTTCGTGAACCGCCTCGACGACATCGTCGTGTTCCAGGCGCTGACCGAGGACGACCTCGCGCAGATCGTCGAGCTCGCCGTCGACGCGCTGCAGCGGCGACTGCGCGACCGTCGCCTGACGCTCGCCGTGACACCCGAGGCGCGCACGTGGCTCGCCGAGCGCGGCTACGATCCCGTGTTCGGGGCGCGGCCGCTGCGCCGGCTCATCCAGTCCGAGATCCAGGACCGCCTCGCGATGGCGATCCTGTCGGGCGGCGTGCGCGACGGAGAAGTCGTTCGGGTGGATGTCGCCGCCGACGGCTCCGCGCTGGTCCTGACGAGCGAGGGCCCTGCCGCGCCGGCCGACGCCGCTGACGACGAGGTCATCGAGGCCGAGCTCCTCGACGACTGACCCCTTTCGGCGAGCCGATACAGCTGTCGCGAGCCGATACGGCTCGAACCGCTGATCGCGTATCGGCTCGACGGCGCTGTATCGGCTCGTGAAGATGACGGATGCCTCCCCGTAAACACGCGGGGAGGCATCCGTCGTTCTCGGGGGGATCAGTCGTCGACGAGCACCGACTCGGCGACCGGGCGGCGCACGCGCGGCGCGTTCTCGCGCGCCTGGAGCTCCTCCGACGCCTGGCGGATGTCGCCGAGCTCGCCGATCGCCATGACCGTGACGGGCGTGAAGTCGTCGCTCAGCTCGAAGCCGGAGGCGATCGCGTCGCGGTCGAAGCCGCCCATCTGGTGGGTGGAGAGACCGTTCGCGTGGGCCTGCACCGTGAAGTGCGCCGCGACCTGGCCGGTGTCGTACTGCGCCCACTTCATGGGCTCGCCGTCGCGGGTCGTCTCGGCGACGAACACGACGAGCGCGGCGGCGTCGCCCGCCCAGGCGCTGTTGAAGCCGGCGAGCGAGGCGAGCACGGTGGCGTGCGCGGCGGATCCGCGGCGGGCGACGAGGACGCGCCACGCCTGAGTGTTGGCGGCGGTCGGGGTCCAGCGGGCGGCCTCGAGGGCGCTCGCCAGCGCGGCCTCGTCGATGACCGCGTCGCGATCGAAGATGCGGGTGCTCCAGCGCTCGGCGAGGATGTCGAGGATCGGGGCGTCGGTCTCGGCCGTGCGGTCGATGAGAGTGGACATGGGCGTCTCCTTGGAGTCGGATCTTCTGCCGGGACGCCGTCGGCCCAGATGCATGCAACCACATGTACCTGCGCGGCATTCCCAGGTGACGCAATACGACGGGCGGAGCGGCGGGCCCGCTACGGTCGGACCATGCGCTTCGCAGGGACCGGCCGCTTCGTGTTCATCGCCCAATGGGTGCTCGGCGTGCTGCTGCCGATCTTCTTCTTCCTCGGTCGCGGGGTGGTGGGCGCCGAGCTCGGCTGGCTCGCGATCGTCGGCATCGTCTACGGCATCCTCGTGATCTTCGTGCTGCTCGTGCCGCCGCTGCTGACCCTCTTCGACACGCAGTCCCGCCGCGCCCGCAAGACGCGGCTCGCGTACGACATCCCGACGATCGTGCTGTGGGTCGGGCTCCTCCTCGGAGCCCTCACCGTGCCCGACTCGGGCGACAGCGGACACCTCGACTCGGCCCTGTCGACGTGGACGGGGATCTCATACGAGACGTCGCAGGCGATCTTCTACATCGCCGCCACGATCATCGGCCTGGCCTACCTCGCGCAGGTCGTGACGAGCATCATGGGCATCGTCCGGGGACGCTACCCGGTCGACGCCTGATCTGGGGGGCTCATGCGCACCGTGCGGGCACTGTGGGGCTCGACGCATCCCGGCCCGACGCTCGTCGTCACGGCGCTCGCCCTCGCACTCGGCATCGCGGTCGGTCTCGAACCGTGGCGGCTCGTACTGCTGACCCTCGCCGTGTTCGCGGGTCAGGTGTCGATCGGACTCTCGAACGACGCGATCGACGCGCCCCGCGACCGCGCCGTCGGGCGGGACGACAAGCCGATCGCCCGAGGCGACGTGACGGAGCGCACGGCCTGGGTCGCCGCGATCGGCGCCGTGGTGGTCGCGCTCGCGCTGTCGGCACCGCTCGGATTCGGGATGCTGGCCGCCCACGCGGTCTTCCTCGCGTCGGCGTGGGCGTACAACGCCGGTATCAAGGCCACGGCGTTCTCGATCGTGCCCTTCCTCCTGAGCTTCGGCATCTTCCCATCGCTCGCGACACTGTCGATGCCCGATCCGCGGGTCGCTGCGCCGTGGGGGTGGGTCGCGGGGGCGGCGCTGGGCGCCGCCGTCCATCTGACGAACGTGCTGCCCGACCTCGACGACGACCGCGCCACGGGCGTGCGCGGGCTGCCGCATCGGCTCGGGGCGCGGGCCTCGGCCGTCGTCGCGGCCGCCGGGATCGTCGTCGGGGCGATCGCCGTGCTCGTGGGCGGGTCGGCGGGTGCGCCGTCGGTCCTGGCCTGGGTGTTCTTCTCGGCGGTCGCTGTCGTGGCCGTGGCGACGGCGGTGCTGGCCCTCGTGCGCCCGCCGACGCGGCTGCTCTTCCGGCTCGTGATGCTCGCCGCGCTGCTGCTGGCGGCGCAGCTCGTCGCGACGGGCGGCGCCTACGCCGCGTGAGGCTCGAGTCTCCGGGCGCCACGCTCCGGTGAGATCTCGAGTCTGCGGGCGCCACCCCTCGGCGAGTTCGTACGCACTCGCCGAGCGCACACGTCGTTGGCGCGAATGTCGTACGTTCTCGGCGAGTACGTACGAAGTCGCTGCGCCGACCGTGAGGTGCTGCGGGTCAGTAGCAGGTTGCGAAGAACTTCTCGATGCTCGCTGAGGTGTCCCCTGTGAGGTTGTCGGTCGTCGTGTGCAGCAGATAGTGGATCATCACCCTCCCGATGGGGACGCCATCGGCGGAGTAGATCGTGCGGGGCTCGCGGACCACTTCCGTGTGGACGGTGACCGAGCCGGTCCCGACCTCGGTGAAGTGGCCATGGGCGACTCCGGTCAGGTACGAGCCGTCGTCGAAGTCTGTGCGGTAGACGAACGTGTCGCTCACGTGGATCTGGTAGCCGTGGGAGGTTTCCGTGATCTGCCCGGAGCCGGTGTCGACCGCATTCGTCACTCCCGACTTGACTTCGGGCACGCACTCCGGCGGCGAGTCGGCGAAGGTCTCCGTCCCTGAGAAGGTGAACCGCGTGACCGTTGCACTCGCCTCCGCCGCCGACGGCACCGTGAGAATCACCCCCGCCGCCGCGACGGCGAGAAGTGCGGCTCCGATTGTGAATCGCTTGCTCATGGCAGTCTCCTGCTCGGACCGAAGCCCGGGTAGGCCTCGCTTAGCCCCGCATGTTCCTCGCGGGGGCCGCGGAGCGCAAGAGCCCTCCGGGCGGCTCAGGCGTCGCGGTCGAAGCCCATCGCGTACGCGTGGGCGAGAAGGCGTGCGCCGGGAGGCAGCAGGGCGAGTCGCAGGCCCGTGCGCCGCACCGCGTGAGCCGCCGGGCCGAGGGGCCGGCCGAGCGACGTGTTGAGGGCCGCGAGCCGAGCCGCGGTGCGGGCCGAGGCCACCCGTCGGCGCTCCCAGGCGGCGAGTTCGGCGGCGGGCTCAGACCCCGTGCGCACCCACGACGCGACGAGGGGTGCGAGGGTCGCGGCATCCAGGAGTCCCAGGTTCATGCCCTGCCCGCCGATGGGGCTCACCTCGTGGGCGGTGTCGCCGACGACGAAGAGACGTCCGCGGCGGAGCGCCGGGGCGACGGCCCGACGCACCTCGAACCGCGTCGCCGTCGTCACGAGGTCGGCCGCGGCGTCCTGTCCCCGCGCGCGCAGCGCCGTGCGCAGTCGCCGCGGGGAGGCATCCGTCCCCGCGTCCCACGCGACGAACCGTCGCCGACCGCCCGGGAGCGGGAACGACTCGAGCACGCCCTCGCGGTCGATGTTGACGACGGCGAGGTCTCCGTCGGCGTCGGAGGCGACATCGGCCATGAGGTAGCTGTCGGCGTAGGGGCGCACATGGACGGCGCCCGGGCGGTACACGAGCCGACGCGCGCGCCATCCGCCCGCGACGACGACGATCGGCGCCCGCAGCGGCTCCCGCCCGTCGAGCGAGACCCTCACGAAGCCCGATCCGGGAGAGACCTCCGTCACCGCGACGCCGCGTGAAGCAGCAGGAGCCCCGAGCGACAACGCGGCCTCGGTCGCGGCCTGCGGCAGCGCTGCGACGAAGGGGAAGCGCCGATCCAGCCGGTCGAACCGCACGACGCCGATCGCCCGCCCGCCGGAGCGTGCCTCGCCGCGCGATACGCGCACGGCAGAGGCGAGCAGGCGCTCCGTGATTCCGGATGCCTCGAGAGCCGCGAGCACGGGCGCGTGCACGCCGATCGCCCGTGTGCCGTCACCGGCCGACGCGCGCCGCTCGAGCAGCGCCACCTCGACCCCGCGTCGCGCGAGCTCCCCGGCGAGGAGCGTGCCGACGGGTCCCGCGCCGACGACGATGACGTCAGGCATCGGCGCGCGCCTCGGCGACGACGCGGAAGGGTGCGGCATCCCGGACCGTCCAGGGCCTCCCGAGCGTCTCGGCGAGCTCCCCGGCCCGGTAGCTGCGGCGGATCGAGCGAAGCCCGTCGGTGCGCAGGAACGTGCCAGGCGCGAAAGGAGTCACGCCGATCGCGTACAGCGCGTAGGCGGGGCGGCTGCGGCGGATGTCGGAGTGCAGCGCGATCCCGTCGCTCAGCGCGAGCGAATCGGCGGCGAACACCGCGACATCGGCGGCCGAGAGGTGATGCAGGACGTGGTTCGACAGCACGGCGTCGAACCGCTCGCCCGCCCAGCGGAGGGCCGAGGCATCCATCGCCCGGAACTCGATGCGCGACGACGCGCGCTCACGGGCGACGTGGAGGGCGCGCTCGTCGGGGTCGGCGCCCACCCACCGCACGTCGAGTCCGTCGCGCGCGGCCAGCCGCGCCAGGCGGGCGACGAGGTCGCCGCCACCCGAGCCGAGGTCGAGCACGCGCGCCGGGCGCTCGAGAGACGCGAGGAAGGGGGCGAGGCGCGCCTCGTAGAGCCGGGCCCACCCACTCCACATCCGATTGATGGTGTCGAACCGGCGGAGGGTCGCGGCGAGGAGTACGGGGTC
This sequence comes from Microbacterium alkaliflavum, assembly GCF_044325405.1. Taxonomy (NCBI): domain Bacteria; kingdom Bacillati; phylum Actinomycetota; class Actinomycetes; order Micrococcales; family Microbacteriaceae; genus Microbacterium; species Microbacterium alkaliflavum. The sequence goes on from NZ_JBIQWL010000004.1 coordinate 40,689, forward strand.
GCAGTCCGGATCGTCCATGAGTTCGGCGACGTCGACGTCGCGCGCGCTCAGGTCGACCGTCACGCGCGCCCCGGCACGCGCGTCAGCAGTGCCGACTCGACCGTGAGCCCCGGCCCGAACGCCAGGGCGGCGATGCGGGCGCCGTGGTCGAGGCCGTCGTGCAGGAGATCGCGGAGGATGAAGAGGATCGTGGCGCTCGACATGTTGCCCTGCCGGCGCAGAACGTCCCGCGAGGCGTCGAGCGCGGCGGGGTCGAGCGCGAGACCGGCCTCGACGCGGTCGAGCACGCTGCGTCCGCCCGGGTGCACGGCCCACACGTCGGGCTCGTCCTCGCCGAGGAAGGCGCCGACGGCGTCGCGGATCTCTCGGCCGATGATGCGCGGCACCTCGGCGGTGAGCACCATGTCGAATCCCTCGTCGCCGATCGTCCAGACCATCTCCGACTCGCCCTCGCTCGTGAGCACCGTGCGGAACCGGTCGAGCTCGAGTCGGGGCCCGGCGCCGAAGCTGCGCGCCGACACGACTGCCGCCGCCGCGCCGTCGGCGAAGACGGAGGCGGCGACGATCTGCTGCGGGTCTTCCGACGACCGGATGTGCAGCGTGCACAGCTCCGCCGCCGCCACGAGCACGACCGCCTCGGGCTGCGCCGCGCAGATGCGCGCCGCGGCCCGCAGTCCCGGCAGAGCCGCCGCGCACCCCATGAAGCCGATGTGGTACCGCTCGACGGCGGGGGAGAGGCCGAGGTCCTTCACGACGCGGAAGTCGGGCCCGGGCGCGAACATGCCCGTGCACGAGACGGTCACGACGTGGGTCACGTCGGCGGGCGAGACGGATGCCTCGGCCAGCGCCTGCGCCGATGCCTCTGCGAACAGTGGTGGAGCGAGCTGGATGTACACGTCGTTGCGGTCCCCGGTCGAGGGCGCCTGGATGACAGGGCTCGAGCCGGCCGGGGGGTCGTCGGGCGAGGCATCCCGTCGCCCCTCCTCGACGGCGGCGACGAGGTCGGAGAGCACCGTGTTCCGGTGGTCGATCGCCGATGCGTCGAAGGCGGCGTGGATGAGCCGCTGCGTGATGCGGCTGAGGCCCGGCTGTTCCGCGAAGACGTCGCGCGCCGCCCTCTGCGAGACGCGGGCCTGAGGCACCGCCGTGCCGATCGACAGGATGCTCGCGGCCATGGTCAACCTTAGGCACGGCGACCCCGCGCACGGCCGCATCCGCGCGAATCGGGTGTCGTGGCGCCCTCAGGGCTTGTCGGGGTTGGCGACCTCGGTGCCGATGTCGCCTTGCGCCGTCCTCGACCCGGCGCGGCCGCCGCCCGCACCCCGGAGCACGTACGCGAGGACCACGGCGGCGAGGGCTCCCGTGATCGGGCCCGCCAGATACACCCAGTAATCGCGGAAGTCGAGGCTCGCGAGGTCGGGTCCGAAGGTGCGGGCGGGGTTCATCGACGCGCCGGAGATGGGGCTGCCCCACAGTCCAGCGAGGGCGATGTAGCCGCCCACGCCGACAGCGCCGAGCACTCCGACGTTCTGCGCTCCGGAGGCGGTGCCGAGGATGACGCTCACGAGGCCGAGCGTCAGGAGGGCCTCCATGGCGAACGCCTGGGCCGGCGTCGCCGCGGGGTCGGGATAGTTCGACCCGTACGTCGCCGAGACGCCGATCACGGCGCGCAGCAGCAGGGCGGCGAGCGTCGCGCCGAGCAGCTGCGCGACGAGGTAGCCGGGCACGCGGCGCCACGGGAAGTCGCCGCGCAGCGAGAACGCGAGCGTGACGGCGGGATTCAGATGAGCACCGGAGATCTTGCCCATGAACAGGATGACGCCCATGACCATGAGCCCGGGGGCGACGACCTCGGCCGACCGGCTGATCGTGCCGGGATAGGCCTGCGCCATCATCCCGCCGCCCGCCGCCACGATCACGAGCAGGAACGTGCCGAACACCTCCGAGACGAGACGCCGCCACTCCTGCGCGGGGCTTCGGAAGTCGGCCATGGGAGCCACGACCTCCACCTCGAACCACCGATCGAAGATCGCGCCGGCCTCGACGCCGTCCTTCTCGACCATCGGATCCACCCGCCTTCCGGGTCGTTCCATCTCGTCGACGAGCGGGCGCACTCCGCTCTCCGAGCGGCATATTAGGCCGCGTGCGGACGCGCGGCCACGGGGTCGATTCACACGGCGAGAAGTTCGCGAGAACTTCCGCCACGCAGCCGCCACCCGCGCGCGGCGCGCACCCGTAGCGTGGCGGTATGACGGCGACGGCAGACCTCTACGACGAGCGCGGCGACGAGCTCGACTCGCTCGCCCTCCAGCTCCACGACCTCGGCGGGCGCGTCGCGTTCGACGGCCCGGTGCGCACCGTGCGCTGCCATCGCGACAACGCCCTCGTCAAGGCGACGCTCGCGACCCCCGGCGACGGCGCGGTGCTCGTGATCGACGGCGGCGGGTCGCTCGAGTCGGCGCTCGTCGGCGACCTCATCGCGGCATCCGCCGCAGACAACGGCTGGGTGGGGATCATCGTGCACGGTGCGATCCGCGATCGGGAGGCGATCGGGATGCTGCCCCTCGGCGTCAAGGCGCTGGGCTCGAACCCGCGCAAGAGCGCGAAGGACGGCGTCGGCGAGGTCGATGTGCCCGTGACGATCGCGGGCGTGACGTTCGTTCCGGGGCGGCACGTCTGGGCCGACGCCGATGGCGTGCTCGTCGAGCGCTGAGGCCGAATCCGTGAGCCTCCATCTGCGGGATGAGAGCGCGGGTGCCACCCGGGTGCTCGGCAGTCAGGTGGAGGCTCACGGTCCCGCGTGGGGGCGGGGTTACAGCGCGGGCCAGCCGGCGGGGCCGGAGGAGCCCGCGGGATAGGCCTCGAGCGGGACGTCGCCGCGCTTCCACGCGTCGATCACGGGCTGCACGATGCGCCAGCAGTTCTCGGCCGTGTCGCCGCGCACCGACAGGGTCGGGTCGCCGTCGAGGATGCCCGACAGCACCTCGCTGTACGCCCGGCGCGCTCCCTCTCCGAAGTCCACGTCGAGCGAGGCGCGTTCGAGCGAGAACGGATCGCCCGGGCCGTTGACATTGAGCTCGAGCGACATGCGGTCCGGCCCGAGCGACAGGCGCAGGACCGACGGCTCGGCGGAGCCCGTGAAGCCGTGGGGAAGGTGCGACACCTCCTTGAAGCGGATCACGATCTCCCTGACCTTCTCGCCGAGCGCCTTTCCCGACCGCAGGGTGAAGGGAACCCCCGCCCATCGCACGGTCTGCACCTCCAGCGTGACCTCGGCCAGTGTCTCGGTCTCACGCGCCGGATCGACCCCGGGTTCTGCAGCGTAGTCGGGCAGCGCACGCTCGCCGACGGCGCCGCCGGTGTAGCGGGCGCGGCGCGAATTCGCGACCGGATCGTCCTCCCAGACCCTCGTCGCCCGCAGCGCGGCCGCTTTCGCATCGCGCAAGTCGGTGGCATCCAGGGTCGACGGCGGATCCATCGCGACGACGGCGAGCACCTGCAGCAGGTGGCTCTGGATCATGTCGACGAGGGCGCCGGCGCGGTCGTAGTACCCCGCGCGGCCCTCCAGACCCAGCACCTCGTCGTAGCGGATGGTGACCGCGTCGATCTGATCATTCGACCACACCGGCTCGAGCACGCGGTTCGCGAACCGCAGCCCGAGCACGTTGAGCACCGTCGAGCGGCCCATGAAGTGGTCGATCCGGTAGACCTGCTCTTCGGGCACGAGGCGCGCGAGCTGCTCGTTGAGCGCCTTCGCGGAGGCCTCGTCAGTGCCGAACGGCTTCTCGAGCGCGAGGATGAGCCCCTCGGGTCGATCGACCTTCTCGAGCGCCTGGCACGAGGCCGCAGCGACCGCCGGCGGCACGGCGAAGTAGAGCGCGACGCGCCCTTCGCACTCGTGGATGAGCCGCCCGATCTCGTCGGGATCGGTGATGTCGGTGCGCCGATACACCGTCTCGCGGCGCACCGCGTCGACGGCCGGCCCCGAGGGCGATGCCGTCGCGAACGCCTCGGCGACGACCGAGCGCCAGGTGTCGTCGTCCCAGTCGTCGATGCCCGCGCCCACGAGCCGCACGCTGCGCTCGGTCTCTTCCGTCAGCAGCTGGGCCAGAGCCGGAAGCAGCAGGCGCGACGTGAGATCGCCCGATGCTCCCAGGATGCACAGCGTCGCCTGTATCGCCATGCCGGTCACGATAGCCCCGCGGAGCCCGCGCGCCAGGGGGCTGGAAGAATCGGACCGTGTCTGCTCCGATCGAGGACTACGCACTCGTGAGCAGCTGCCGGACGGCGGCGCTCGTGTCGCGCGACGGCAGCGTCGATTGGTTGTGCCTGCCGCGCTACGACTCGGCATCCGTCTTCGCCGCGCTGCTCGGCGATGAGGGACACGGATGCTGGCACCTGCGCCCGAGCGACCCCGAGGCGGTCTCGATGCGGCGCTACGAGGGCGACTCGTTCGAGCTGGTCACGCGGTGGGAGACGTCGACCGGCGTCGCGGAGGTGCACGACGTCATGCCGATCGACGCAGAGCGCACCGACCTCGTGCGCCGCATCGTCGGCATCGAAGGCGCCGTAGAGCTCGCCGACGAGGTGCGCCTGCGCTTCGACTATGCGCGCACCGTCCCGTGGGTGCGGCAGGCGGGCACCGAGGACGCGCCCGCTCAGCTCGCGATCGCGGGACCGGATGCCGTCATCCTGCGCGGTGCGCATCGCAAGGCCCACGATCACGCGCACCACGGCCGGTTCGAGGTCGCCGCGGGCGAGGTCGTCGACCTCACCCTCACCTACTTCTCGTCGCACCTCGACGTGCCGCCGCCCCTCGACGTCGACGAGACACTCGACGCCACCGGGAAGTGGTGGCGGGACTGGGCCTCGCGCATCGACCACGACGGTCCGCATCACGAGTCGGTCATCCGCTCGCTCCTGGTGCTGCGCGCCCTGACGCACGAGGACACCGGGGGCATCATCGCCGCCGCGACGACGTCGCTTCCCGAGGACTTCGGGGGTGTGCGCAACTGGGACTACCGCTACGTGTGGCTGCGGGATGCCGCGCTCACGCTCGAGGCGCTCCTGTCGCACGGCTTCGTGCGCAGCCCGCACCGCTGGCGCGACTGGCTGCTGCGGGCGCTCGCCGGCGACCCGTCGCAGACCCAGATCATGTACGGCATCGCGGGCGAGCGCGACCTGCCCGAGCGGACGCTTCCGAACCTTCCCGGCTACGACGGAGCCGCGCCGGTGCGCATCGGAAACGGCGCGGTCGACCAGTTCCAGGCCGACGTCATCGGCGAGGTGCTCGTCGCGCTCGAGGCGACGCGCAGCGCAGGGGTCGAGGAGGACTCGTTCTCGTGGCCGCTGCAGCGAGCCCTCATCGCCCGCGTCATCGCGACGATCGACCGGCCCGATTCGGGCATCTGGGAGATCCGCGGGGAGCCGCAGCTGTTCACGCACTCGCGCGTCATGATCTGGGCGGCGCTGGATCGCGGCGTGCGCGCCGTTCGCGAGCTGGGCCTGTCGGGCGACGCCGACGAGTGGGAGCGGCTGCGCGACCGCGTGCGCGCCGAGATCGAGCAGCGCGGGTTCGACGCCGAGCGGGGTCATTTCGTGCAGCACTACGGCTCGACCGCGGTGGATGCGTCGCTGCTCCTGCTGCCGCAGGTCGGCTTCTGCGCGCACGACGACCCGCGGATGCTGGGGACCGTCGCCGAGCTCGAGCGCAGCCTGCTGCACGACGGCCTGCTCCTGCGCTACCGCACCGAGACCGGCGTCGACGGGCTGCCCGGCGACGAGAACCAGTTCCTCGCCTGCTCGTTCTGGCTCGTCGAGCAGTACGCGCACACGGGGCGCCGCGACGACGCCGAGAAGCTCATGGACCGGCTCTGCTCCTACGCGAACGACGTCGGCCTGCTCGCCGAGGAGTACGACTCGCAGGCGCTGCGTCACGCGGGGAACACGCCTCAGGCCTTGACGCATCTCGCTCTCGTGCGCGCCGCCGACGCGCTCGCCGGGCACAGCGGGCGGCGGGGCCACGGCCGTTCGGTCGCGACGTGACCAGTTCGCTGACAGAAGGCCGGGGACGCGGCATCCGATCCGTCAGCGGGTGAGCGCCTCCTTGAGCGTGACCCGCGCACCCATGCGCAGGAGGGCGTTCTCATAGATGCGCGCACCGACGAGGATCGCGGCGAGGCACGTCGCGATGAGGATCGCGAGCGACAGCAGCGGCTCCCACCACGACACCTGGCCGAGGTAGATGCGCAGCGGCATCGCGACGGGGGCGCTGAACGGCACGTACGACATGATCGTCAGCACGACCGGGTTGTCGTTGAAGAAGATCACGAGCAGGTAGGGCGCCAGGATCAGCATCGTGAGCGGCGTCGTCGTCGCGCCGATGTCCTCCTGACGCGACACCATGGCCCCCGCGGCGGCGAACAGCGACGCGAGCAGCACGAACCCGAAGAAGAAGAACACGGCGAACCACACGAGAGGTCCGCCGAGGCCCTCGAGGGCGGCCGTCTGCCCGCTCAAGGCGAGGCCGATGACGGCGATCGCGGCGAGCGCGACGATCTGCGCCATGGCGAGGATGGTGTTGCCGAGCACCTTGCCGGCCAGGAGCACCCGCACCGGGATCGCCGAGATGAGCAGCTCGACGACGCGCGTCTGCTTCTCCTCCACGACGCTCTGCGCGATCGTGCCGCCGAACATGCTCGCCGCCATGAGGAACACGACGCCGAAGCCGAGGGCCACGAAGTACCGCAGGAGCTGATCCTGCGGGCTCTCCTCGAGAAGCTGCACCTCGGGCGAGACGCTCAGCATCGCCACGAGCGTCTCGGGGTACGAGTCCTTGGCGACGATCTTGTACGGATAGCTGCTCGAGGGGTCGTCGGCCGGCACGATCGCGGCCAGCGCGGTGCCGTCCTTCACCATCGCGATCGCGGCGTCGGCCGACGGCGCCGTCGTCGCGCTGACGCCCTCGACGTTCGCGACCGCCGCGGCCGTCTCGCTCGTGACCGCCACGGGGACCGCCTGCGTCGTGCGCGCCGCGATGCCGCCCCATACGACGGCGGCCAGGGCGATGCCGAGCAGGATCAGCGTCGACACGACGAACGCGCGGCTGCGCAGCTTCGACCCGATCTCACGCTCGGTCACGAGCCAGACGCTCTGCATCGTCGACGGTGCCATCCGCCGGGTCGGCGTCGCGAGGGCGGTCACTGGACGACCTCCTTGAAGATCTGGGCGAGGGAGGGATGCTGCGGCGCGAAGCTCGCGACATCGCCGCGCTCCATCGCCCGGCGCAGCACCCGCTGAGCCGTCTGGTCGGTGTCGGCGTCGAAGACGGCCCAGCCGCCCCGATGACCCCGGAGCTGCACGCCCGGCTCGCCCTCGACCCAGGCCGCATCGCCCGACGAGACGAGTTCGAACCGGCGCACGGCGTGCTGGGCGCGCAGCTCGTCGCGCGAGCCGGCGGCGCGGATCGTGCCGGCCGCGATGATGACGAGGTCGTCGCAGAGCCGCTCGACGAGGTCGAGCTGGTGCGACGAGAAGAGCACGGCGACGCCTCGCGCGGCGCGCTCCTGGAGCACCCCCGCGACGACGTCGACCGCGAGCGGGTCGAGCCCCGAGAACGGCTCGTCGAGGAGGAGCACCTCCGGTTCGTGCACGAGCGCCGCCGCGATCTGCGCGCGCTGCTGGTTGCCGAGCGACAGGGTCTCGACCTTGTCGCCCAGGCGCTCGCCGAGTCCGAGCCGCTCGAGGAGCGCCGTCGCGGCGGTCGTGGCATCCCTCTTCCCGTAGCCGTGCAGGCGCGCGAGGTACGCGATGTGCTCGCCGACCTTCATCTTGGGGTACAGACCGCGCTCTTCGGGCATGTAGCCGAAGCGACGGCGGTCGTCGGCCGTCACGGCGACGCCGTCGAGCAGCACGTCGCCGGAGTCCTTCGCGAGCACGCCGAGCGCGATGCGCATCGTCGTCGTCTTGCCGGCGCCGTTGCCGCCGACGAAGCCTGTCAGGCGACCGGGGCGCACGTCGAAGCCGACCTCGTCGAGCACGCGTCTGCCGCCGTAGGCCTTCACGATCTTCCGCAGTTCGAGCACGAGTCCCACGGTAGGCGCATCCTCGGTCGCTGAGCTCATCGAAGCGTGGTTCCTGAGCCTGTCGAAGGGTGGTTCCTGAGCCTGTCGAAGGATACTTGCTATTGACAAGCAAGGTTGTTTTTTGCAAGTATACGACAAGCCGGGGCGCCGGATGCCCCAACGACTGGCAGGAGAAGGCAATGACCAGCATCTTCGTCAACATCGCGACGACCGACCTCGAGCGCGCCAAGGCCTACTACACGGCCCTCGGCTGCGAGGTCAACCCGAACTTCACCGACGACAACGCCGCGTGCCTCGTGTGGAGCGACGAGATCTACTTCATGGCGCTCACGAAGGAGTACTTCTCGACCTTCAACGACAAGGAGTTCGCCGACCCCAAGACGCACGCGCAGGTGCTGCTGTCGATCAGCCGCGACTCGCGCGACGACGTCGACAAGACGATCGAGGCCGGCGTCGCCAACGGCGGCACGGCGCCGGGAGACCCCCAGGACTACGGCTTCATGTACAGCCGCGACCTCATCGACCCGGACGGCTACGGCATCCAGTTCCTCTACATGGACCCCGTGGCCGCGGAGAAGGGCCCCGAGGCCTACATGGCGGAGCAGGCCCAGGCATAGCCGTGGCCTCCCGCAGCTACGGGCAGTACTGCGGAGTGACGACGGCCGTCGAGCTGATCGGGGAGCGGTGGGCTCTGCTCATCGTCCGCGATCTGCTCGTCGGCCCTCGGCGATACACCGATCTCAAACAGGGGCTGCCCAAGATCCCGACGAACATCCTCTCCACGCGGCTCAAGGAGCTGCAGGAGAGCGGTGTCGTGCGGCGCGTCCCGCTCCTGCACTGCGGGCTCGTGTACGAGCTCACCGACTACGGGCGGCAGCTCGAGCCCATCGTGCTCGCGCTGGGCCGCTGGGGCTTCGCGTCGATGGGCGAGCCGGGCGACGGTGACGTCGTCACGGCCGACTCGCTCACGATGGCGCTGCGCACGGCCTTCCAGGCCGAGGTCGCGGCATCCCTTCCGCCCGCCGTCTACGAGGTGCACGTCGGCGACATCGTCCTGCGCGTGCACGTCGTCGCGGGCGAGCTGTTCGTCACGCAGCTCGCGCCGGCGGGCCGGCCCGTCGACCCGCTCGCACCGCGGGCGCCCGGCGGGGAGCCCGAGCTCGTCTTCGCGGCGGCCCCCGGGATCCGCCGCGTCATCTCGGGCGAGCTCACGCCGGGTGCGGCGATCGACGAGGAGGTGCTCGCCGTCGTCTCGGGCGACGCGACGCTGCTCGACCGCTTCGCGGCGACCTTCCACATCGCCGAGGGGGTTGCGCTCGCGGCCTGAGTGCGAGTGCATGGGAGCTGTCCAGACGAGAGGAGCCGGCATGACCGGTCGCATCACCATCGTGCTGTTCACGACCCTCGACGGCGTCGCGCAGGCGCCCGGCGGTCCCGACGAGGACACGACGGGCGGGTTCCCCTACGGCGGGTGGCAGGCGCCGTTCTTCGACGAGGTCGTCGGCGGCGATGTGGGGGAGGGGATCGAAGGCATCGATGCCCTCGTGCTCGGCCGCCGCACCTACGACATCTTCGCCGCGTACTGGCCGACCTACGGCGAGGGCGAGGACAACCCGATCGCGCAGAAGTTCAACAGCATCCCGAAGTACGTCGCCTCGCATGGCGTGCTCGCGCTCGACTGGGAGGGATCGACGCAGCTCGGCCCCGATCTCGGCGGTGAGCTCGCCGCGCTGCGCGAGCGGCACGAGAGCATCCAGGTGATCGGCAGCGTCGATCTCGCCCAGACGCTCCTGCGCGAGCGGCTGTACGACGAGCTGAAGCTGTGGGTCTATCCCGTCGTGCTCGGCGAGGGCAAGAAGGTGTTCCCCGACGGGGCCGCACCCCGCAACCTCAGGCTCGTCGCGCCGCCCGTGGCGGGGTCGACGGGTGCCGTGCTGCTGCGCTACGCGCCGGCGGAGGGGCTGCCCGCGACGGGCGACATGTCGCAGCCCGAACGCGGGGTCTGACCGGTCCATTCCGCGCAGCGGAACCGGGCGATTCTGCGCAGATCGGATCCGACGGCATCAGCGATCCGAAATGCGTGGAATCGCCCGAAAATGGTGGTTCGGGATGCCGCGGTCAGAAGATCATCGGCCGATCGTCGTCGTCTTCCGGGCTCGTGAAGTCGAGGTCGACGACGACCGGGACGTGATCGCTCGGGGCCTCGCCCTTGCGCTCGTCGCGGTGGATCGCGGCGCCGGCGACCGCCTCGGTGAGGGCGTGCGAGCCGAGGATGAAGTCGATGCGCATGCCTTCGTTCTTGGGGAAGCGCAGCCGTTTGTAGTCCCAGTACGTGTACCCCGACGGCACGAACGGCCGCACGGCGTCGGAGAGCCCCGCCTGCTCGAGAGCGGCGAACGCCTCGCGCTCGGGCGCCGAGACGTGCGTCGCGAAGCCCACGACGACGGCGGGGTCGCCGTTGTCGGCGTCGGTGGGGGCGATGTTGAAGTCGCCGACGAGCGCGAGCGCGAGGTCGGGATCGGCCCCGAGGCTGGCCTGCACGTGACCGCGCAGCGCCTCGAGCCACTCGAGCTTGTAGTCGTAATGCGGGTCGCCGAGCTCCCGGCCGTTCGGGACGTACAGGCTCCACACCCGCACGCCGCCGACCGTGGCGCCCAGCGCGCGCGCCTCGAGCGGCTGATCGACACCGAAACGGCCCGATGCGAAGCCGGGCATGCCGGGGAACGACGTCTGCACGTCGCTGAGCGGCTCGCGGCTCGCGATCGCGACACCGTTCCACTGCGAGAAGCCGTGCGCCTCGACGTGGTAGCCCGCGTCGTGGAACGCGTCGAAGGGGAACTGGTCGGCCTTGCACTTGATCTCCTGCATCGCGAGCACATCGATGCTCTCGCGCACCGCGAAGTCGACGATGCGGTCGACGCGGGCGCGGATGGAGTTCACGTTCCAGGTGGCCAGGCGCATCCCACCAGCCTAGAACGGACCGCCGACGGCGCGATGCCGCCGAGAAGACCGGTCTCGCGGCCCGACCTGGGCAAAACCAGGCAGGGTACAGTGAGCATCACCATGGTGCGCCGCACGTCCCCTCCCGGCTCGCAGACCTCGCTCCGCGAGGCCAACCGCGCGCGCCTGGTGGAGTCGCTCAAGCGCCACGGCCGGCTCACGCAGGTCGAGCTCGCCGGCAGCACGGGCCTGTCGCCTGCGACGGTGTCGAACATCGTCAAGGAGCTGACGGCCGCGGGACTCCTGCACACGTCGATCACGTCGCGCAGCGGACGGCGCGCGACGCTCGTGTCGCTCGCCCGGCAGCTGGGCCTCGTCGCGGGCGTCCACTACACCTCCCGGCAGCTGCACATCGCGATCGCGGATGTCACGCGCACGGTCGTCAGCCAGACCTCGCTTCCGCTCCCGCTCGACCACCGGCACGACGCGCAGCTCGACCGCCTCGCGATCCTTCTCAGCGAGCTCATGGAGTCGCTCGGCGGCACGGTGACCGACCTCCTGTCCGTCGGGCTCGCACTCCCGGCTCCGATCGACCCGCGCACGGGGATGGTCTCCACGCCCGGGCTGCTGCCGGGCTGGGAGGGCGTCGACGTCGCCGCGAGCCTCTCCGAGCGCATCGCGCGTCCCGTCTACGTCGACAGCGAAGCCAACCTCGGCGGCCTTGCCGAAGCCCGTGAGGGCAGCGGGCGCACGGCGTCGTCGTCGGTGTACATCCGGGTCGGCCACACGATCAGCGCCGGCCTCATCGTCGGCGGCGACCTGTTCCGCGGCGTCAACGGCAAGGCCGGACAGATCGGCCACGTCACGATCGACGAGAACGGGCCGATCTGCCGCTGCAGCAACCGCGGATGCCTCGAGACCTACGCCGGCGGCCCGGCGCTGCTGTCCCTCTTCCCTCCCAGCGCGGGCATGCAGCGCATCAGCGACCTCCTGCAGGCGGCGGAGGACGGCGACGGCAGCTCGCGCCGCGTCATCGCCGACGCGGGACGCCACATCGGCATCGCCGCAGCGAGCCTGTGCAACCTCTTCGACCCCGAGCTCATCATCGTGGGCGGCGAACTCGGACAGGCCGGCGAGATCCTCATGGCCCCCATGCGACACTCGCTCGAGCGCACGGCGCTCGCGTCGGCGAACGGACTGCCCGAGATCGTCGGCGCGTCGTTCGGGGAGTGGGCCGAGACGCGCGGGGGGATCGCGATCGCC
>NZ_JBIQWL010000004.1:53109-538366 GCF_044325405.1 Microbacterium alkaliflavum
CCCTCGACCACGTGACCGTCGACGCCGAAGTCATCCCCGTCTCGGCCTGAGCCGAGGTGCACCCGATGTCGCATTCCCGGCGATGGACCCCCGTCCTGCGCGCGGCCGCGCTCGGCGTCGCGACAGCTCTGTCGGCGGCGCTCCTCGCCGGGTGCACGCCGCCCGCGTCGGTCGGAGGCGAGTCGAACGTCATCGCACTCCTCCTCCCCGACGCCAAGACGGCGCGCTACGAGACGTTCGACCGCCCCTTCTTCGAGGCGCGCGTCGGGGAGCTGGGCGACTACCGGGTGATGTACTCGAACGCGGATCAGGATGCCGCGAAGCAGCAGCAGCAGGCCGAGTCGGCGCTCGCCGCGGGGGCGGGCGTGCTCGTGCTCGACGCCGTCGACACGAACGCCGCCGCGAGCATCGTCGCCGAGGCGAACTCGCAGGGCGTGCCCGTCGTCTCGTACGACCGCCTCATCTCCGGCGGAGACCTCGCGTACTACGTCTCGTTCGACAACGAGAAGGTCGGCGAGCTGCAGGCCACTGCGCTCGCCGACGCGATGGAGGCCGGCGGCACGTCGGAGGGCGGCATCCTCATGGTCAACGGATCGCCGACGGACAGCAACTCCGCCATGTTCCGCAAGGGAGCCGAGCGCGTCATCGACGAGCACGGCCTGCGCGTGCTCGCGTCGTACGACACACCCGACTGGAGTCCCGACAAGGCGCAGGAGTGGGTCGCGGGTCAGATCGCGCAGTTCGGCGACGAGATCGCGGGGGTGTACGCCGCGAACGACGGCACGGCGGGCGGCGCGGTCTCGGCGCTCAAGGCCGCCGCGGTCGAACCGTTCCCGATCGTCACGGGACAGGATGCCGAGCTCACGGCGCTGCAGCGCATCGTCTCGGGCGACCAGTACATGACCGTGTACAAGGCGATCAAGCCGCAGGCCGAGCTCGCCGCCGAGGTCGCGGTTAAGCTGCTGCACGGGCAGGAGATCACCGCGCCGCTCGAGATCGACGGCACTCCGGCGACGCTCCTCGAGCCCGTCGCCGTGACGGTCCACGACATCCTCGACACCGTCGTGGCCGACGGATTCTGGACCGTGGACGACATCTGCACCCCCGATTACGCCGCGGCGTGCCGTGCGGCTGGCATTCTCTAAGCGATGTCGAATCCGGTCAGCTCGCCGCCGCGGCGCCAGCGGATCCTCACGATGAGGGGGATCGGCAAGCACTTCGGCGCGGTCAAGGCGCTCACCGACGTCGAATTCTCGGTGAGCGAGGGCGAGGTCGTCGCACTCGTCGGCGACAACGGGGCAGGCAAGTCGACGCTCGTCAAGATCCTCGCGGGCGTGCACCCGCCCGATGCCGGCTCGATCGAGTTCGACGGAGAGCCCGTCGAGATCGCGAGTCCCGCCGACTCGCAGGAGCTCGGCATCGAGACGATCTTCCAGGACCTCGCACTGTGCGACAACCTCGACGTCGTCGCGAACCTCTGGCTCGGGCGCGAGCTCGTCACGGGCGGCGGCCTCGATGAGGTCGAGATGGAGCAGCGCACCTGGACGCTCCTGCGCGAGCTGTCGGCCAAGATCCCGTCCGTGCGCAGCCCCGTCGCAGCCCTGTCCGGCGGCCAGCGCCAGACCGTCGCGATCGCCCGCTCGCTCATCGGCGACCCGCGGGTCGTGATCCTCGACGAGCCGACCGCGGCGCTCGGTGTCGCGCAGACCGCCGAAGTGCTCAACCTCATCGAGCGCCTGCGCGAACGCGGACACGGCGTCATCCTGATCAGCCACAACATGGCGGACGTGCTCGCGGTCGCCGACCGCGTCGTGGTGCTTCGGCTCGGCCGCAACAACGGCGTCTTCAACGCCGTGGACGTCACGAGCGAGACGCTCGTGGCCGCCATCACGGGTGCCACGACACGCGGCAAGGCGCGGCCGGAGCCCGAGAGGCCGGCCGAGCCCGCGAAGGACGGACGGATCATCCGGATGCCGCAGAGCACCACTCGCCGCCCCTCGAACCGCTCCGAGCGAGGCGAGCGGTGAATGGCGTGCGCGACGACCGGGCCGCCGTGCACGATGACCTGCAAGGCGACGAGCGGATGCTGAGCGCCGGCGCGATCCGCCGTGCGGCGGACGCGTTCGTCGATCGCGTGAAGGGCGGCGACCTCGGATCGCTCCCGGTCATCGTCGGCCTCGTCGTGATCTGGGGCATCTTCCAGATCCTCAACCCCGTGTTCCTGTCGAGCACCAACCTCGTCAACCTCACGATGCAGTGCGCCGCGATCGGCACCCTGGCGCTGGGCATCGTGGTCGTCCTGCTCGTGGGCGAGATCGACCTGTCGGTCGGCTCCGTCTCGGGCCTGGCCGCTGCCATCCTCGCCGTCACGCTCGTGGAGCTGCAGTGGAACGCGGTCTTCGCGATCCTCGCCGCCGTCGCCGCCGGCATGGCCGCGGGCCTGATCTACGGGTTCCTGTACACGCGGTTCGGGCTGCCGAGCTTCGTCATCACGCTCGCGGGGCTGCTGGGCTTCCTCGGGGTGCAGCTGTGGGTGCTGGGCAGCTCGGGATCCATCAACCTGCCGTTCGACTCGTGGCTCGTGCAGTTCGCGCAGAAGATGTTCCTGCCGCCGTGGGCGTCGTACCTCCTCGCGGTGGTCGTCGTCGCCGCGTACGGCGTCTCGCTCGTCCGCCGGGCGCAGCGGCGCGCCGCGGCCAACCTCGTGAGCCAGAGCTACCTCGAGATCGGCATCCGTACGGGCGGCCTGCTCGTGTTCCTCCTCGTCTCGGTCTGGTACCTCAACCTCTCCCGCGGCGTCGGTCTCATGTTCCTGTTCTTCATCGCGCTCGTCGTCGTCATGCACCTCGTGCTCACGCGCACGCGCTGGGGGCGTGCGGTCTACGCCGTCGGCGGGTCGGTCGAGGCGGCGCGGCGCGCCGGGATCCGGGTCGACCGCATCTACTACTCGGTCTTCGCCCTGTGCTCGACGTTCGCCGCCGTCGGCGGGATCCTCGCGGCGGCGCGGCTCGCGGCCGCCAACCAGAGCTCGGGCGGCGGCGACACGAACCTCAACGCCATCGCCGCCGCCGTCATCGGCGGCGCGAGCCTCTTCGGCGGCCGGGGGACGGCCTTCTCGGCGCTGCTGGGCATCATCGTCATCCAGTCGATCTCGTCGGGGCTGACGCTGCTGAATCTCGACTCCTCCGTGCGCTTCATCATCACGGGCGTCGTACTCGTGCTGGCCGTCATCGTCGACTCGATCTCGCGCCGCACGCGCGCCGCGACCGGCCGCGCGTAGGGGTTCCCGGGGACCCGTCTGCCTTCAGGTGGCGAACGCATGGGGGCCGTTGCCAAAGCGTTACGTTCACTACTTGACGCCAAGAAAGCCATCGCTCATGATCGCTTTCAGACGCGAAAGCCCGTGAGGTGCGTCTGCACATTCAACGATGAAAGGCGAATGATGAGGAAGTCATCCGTTATCGCCGCGGTCGCACTGGGGAGTGCGGCGGTGGCCCTTCTGGCCGGCTGTTCCAGCTCGGGCGGAGGCAGCTCGACCGGAACGAGCGGTGGCGAAGCCAGTTCGACGCGTGCGTGCGTCATCCTGCCTGACGCGGCGTCCTCGCCGCGCTGGGAGAACTTCGACCGCAAGTACCTCGAAGAAGGCCTGAAGGCCGCGGGCTTCGAGGCCGACATCCAGAACGCGCAGGGCGACGTCAACAAGTACGCGACGATCGCCGACCAGCAGCTCACCAAGGGCTGCGGTGTCATGCTGCTCGTCGACTACCAGGGTGCCGCCGAGGGCGTCGCGACGAAGGCGAAGAACGAGGGCATCCCCGTCGTCGCCTACGACCGTCCGTTCACGGGCGCCGACTACTACGTGTCGTTCGACAACAACGAGGTCGGCAAGCTCGAGGGCCAGACGGTCCTCGACGGCCTGAAGGCCGCCGGCAAGGACCCGGCGTCCGCGACGGTCGTCTACATGGGCGGCGACCCGACCGACGGCAACGCCAAGATGTTCCACGACGGCGCCGTCGAGGTCATGGAAGCGGCCGGCATCAAGCCGGCGGCAGAGCCCCCGGGGGTTTGGGACCAGGCCAAGTCGCAGACCAACTTCGAGCAGGCGCTCACGTCGCTCGGCGGCAAGGTCGACGGCGTGTGGGTCGCGAACGACACGAACGCAGCCGGTGTCATCAAGGTCCTCCAGGACAACAACCTGAAGGGCGTTGCCGTCTCCGGCCAGGACGCCAACGTCGCGGGCCTGCAGAACATCCTGCTCGGCTGGCAGACCGCCACGGTCTACAAGCCCGTGAAGGACGAGGCCACCGCGGCTGTCGCGACCGCGGTCGCGCTGCTCAAGGGCGAGAAGGTCAACGCGCAGGCGAAGCTCGACGACGGCACGCCGTACGTCCAGGTCACGCCGCAGCTCGTCGGCCCGAAGGAGGTCAAGGAGGTCATCGCCGCCGGTGACGCCTCCTACAGCGACGTCTGCACGGCCGATGTGAAGGCCGCCTGCGACGCGAACGGCGTCACGCAGTAACGTACGCAGAGAGGGGCGTCGCGACCAGGCGTCGCGACGCCCCTTTCACGCACGACAGCGCAAGGAAGCGAGCATGTCAGAACCCATCATCGAACTGCGGGGCGTGAAGAAGTCCTTCGGCCCCGTGAGTGTGCTCAAGGGCGTGGACCTGAAGGTCCGCCCCGGCAAGGTCACGGCCCTCGTCGGCGACAACGGCGCGGGCAAGTCCACCCTCATCAAGGGGCTCGCCGGCGTGCAGCCCTACGACGAGGGAGAAGTCCTCATCGACGGCGAGCATCGCGCGCTGCACACGCCGCGCGAGGCCGCTGCGCTCGGGATCGAGGTCGTGTACCAGGACCTCGCCCTATGCGACAACCTCGACATCGTGCAGAACATGTTCCTCGGCCGCGAGGAGCTCTCGTTCGGCACGTTCGACGAGGGCCGCATGGAGAAGGAGGCGTCCGACACGCTCCGATCGCTCTCGGTCCGCACCGTGAAGTCGGTGCGGCAGAAGGTGTCGAGCCTGTCCGGCGGCCAGCGGCAGACCGTCGCGATCGCGCGCGCCGTGCTGAAGAAGGCCCGCGTCGTGATCCTCGACGAGCCGACCGCCGCGCTCGGCGTCGCCCAGACCGAGCAGGTGCTCCACCTGGTCGAGCGGCTCGCAGAGCAGAACGTCGCGGTCGTGCTGATCAGCCACAACCTGGCCGACGTGTTCGCCGTCGCCGACGACATCGCCGTGCTGTATCTCGGGCAGATGGTCGCGCAGATCGAGACGAAGGACACCAACCGCGACGACGTCGTGGGCTACATCACCGGCACGAAGACCAACGGGGTCGAGCTCATCGGCACGACCAACATCGAGACCAACGGGGGTGCGGCATGACCACGACACGTACGACGGCCGCTCCGGATCCCGTCGCGAGCGACATGATCGGCAGCGGCGTCGAGGGCGGCCTGGGCGACCAGATCCAGGCGTGGTGGCAGCGCGTCCGCTCCGGCGACATGGGCGCCCTGCCCGCCGTCGGGGGCCTCGTCGTCCTGTCGATCCTGTTCGCGTCGCTCAGCCCGTTCTTCCTCACCGAGCGCAACTTCGCGAACCTGCTCAACCAGGCGGCGACCCTCGTCATGCTCGGCATGGCGCTGGTGTTCGTGCTGCTCCTGGGCGAGATCGACCTGTCCGCCGGTGTCACCGGCGGTGTCGCGATGGCGCTGTTCGTCGTGCTCAACGCGAACTTCCACGTGCCGTGGCCGATCGCGCTGATCGCCGGATTCGCGTTCGGCGTCGCGACAGGCGCGATCATCGGCTTCTTCGTCGCGAGGGTCGGCATCCCGTCGTTCGTCGTGACGCTGGGTCTGTTCCTCGGTTACCAGGGCCTCGCGCTGCTCATCATCGGCTCGGGCGGCCTGTTCCGCGTCGAGGTTCCCGAGCTCATCGCGCTGCAGAACGGCAACCTGCCCCCTTGGGCCGGCTGGGCCATGCTCGTGATCATCCTCGCGATCTCGGCGGCGACGTCGTTCTGGGACCGCGCCCGCCGCAACCGCGCGGGCGTCCCGAACCGCACCATCACGCTCGTGTGGATCAAGCTCGCCGTGATCGCCGTCATCGGCGGCATCGCGATCTACATCCTCAACCAGAACCGCGGGCAGGGCCTATTCGCAGTCGAGGGCGTGCCGATGATCGTC
The DNA here is from genome assembly GCF_044325405.1 of Microbacterium alkaliflavum. Taxonomy (NCBI): domain Bacteria; kingdom Bacillati; phylum Actinomycetota; class Actinomycetes; order Micrococcales; family Microbacteriaceae; genus Microbacterium; species Microbacterium alkaliflavum. The sequence goes on from NZ_JBIQWL010000004.1 coordinate 59,291, forward strand.
CCGATCGTGCTCGTGATCCTGTGGCTGGGCACGTTCCTGCTGGACCGCACGAAGTACGGCCGCTACATCTACGCAATCGGCGGCAACGCCGAAGCCGCCCGCCGGTCGGGCGTCAAGGTGCGCTGGATCAAGTGGTGGGCATTCGTGATCTGTTCCACGCTCGCCGTGTTCTCGGCGCTGCTCAGCGTGTCGCGCGTCGGATCGGTCGACGCGACCGTCGGCCGCGACATCGTGCTCAGCGGCGTCGCCGCGGCCGTCGTCGGCGGTGTCAGCCTCTTCGGCGGCAAGGGCCGGCTGAGCAACGCCGCGATCGGTGCTCTCGTGATCGCGGTCATCACCAACGGCCTGGGCCTGCTGAACCTCGGCGCCGGCATCAACCTCATGGTCACCGGCGCGGTCCTCATCCTCGCCGCGACCGTCGACGCCATCAGCCGCCTCCGCGGCAACGGCGTGCGGACCTGACGCTCCCGGATCGTCAGACCAGAGCCCGCCCGGATCCATCCCCGGGCGGGCTCTGTCCGTCGCGCTTGACCGTGAGCCTCCATGGGACTGCCGAGCACGCGGGTGGCACCCGCGCTCTCGGCAGTCCGGTGGAGGCTCAGCGACAGGGCGTGGTCAGAGCGCGCGGAGGATGTCCTCGACCCGCTCCTTGGCGTCGCCGAAGAGCATCGCGGCGTTGTCGCGGTAGAAGAGCGGGTTCTGCACGCCGGCGTAGCCGGAGGCCATCGATCGCTTGAAGACGACGACGTTGTCGGCATCCCACACGCGCAGCACGGGCATGCCGGCGATGGGGCTTCCGGGGTCTTCGGCCGCGGCGGGGTTGACGGTGTCGTTGGCCCCGATGACGAGCACGACCGACGTGGCGGCGAAGTCGTCGTTGATCTCGTCCATCTCGAGGACGATGTCGTACGGCACCTTCGCTTCGGCCAGGAGCACGTTCATGTGGCCCGGAAGGCGTCCCGCGACGGGATGGATGCCGAACCGCACGTCGACGCCGCGCTCGCGCAGCCGCGAGGCGAGCTCGGCGACGGGGTACTGGGCCTGCGCGACGGCCATCCCGTACCCCGGCGTGATGACGACGCGGGACGAAGTCGTCAGCAGGTCGGCGACGCTCTCGGCGTCGGTCTCGCGGTGCTCGCCCTCCTCCTCGTCGGACGTGCGCGGTGCCTCGATGCCGAAGCCGCCCGCGATGACCGAGATGAACGACCGGTTCATCGCCTTGCACATGATGTAGCTCAGGTAGGCACCCGAGGATCCGACGAGCGCACCCGTGATGATGAGCAGGTCGTTGTTCAGCAGGAAGCCGGCTGCAGCGGCCGCCCAGCCGGAGTAGCTGTTGAGCATCGACACGACGACGGGCATGTCGCCGCCGCCGATCGAGGCGACGAGGTGCCAGCCGAGGGCGAGCGCGAGGATCGTCACGGCGACGAGCAGCCAGATGTTCGGCGTGACGACGTACCAGACCGTCAGGACGACGAACGCGACGAGTGCGCCGACGTTGAGGGCGTTCTTGCCCGGCAGCATGAGCGGCCTCGACGACATCCGCGCCGAGAGCTTGAGGAACGCGACGATCGACCCCGTGAAGGTCACGGCGCCGATGAAGACGCCGATGAAGACCTCGGCGTTGTGGATGCCGACGAGATCGGGCGAGACCTCGGCGGTCGAGGCAGCGCCGTTCCATCCGACCAGCACGGCCGCGAGACCGACGAAGCTGTGGAACAGGGCGATGAGTTCGGGCATCCCGGTCATCTCGACGCGGCGCGCGCGCCACAGGCCGATTCCGCCGCCGACGAGCACCGCGACGACGAGCAGGAGCAGCCCCGTGGTCGCCTGCGGCTGTGCCCACAGATCCTCGATCGTGATCCATGCCGTCGCGAGGAGTGCGATCGTCATGCCCGCGATGCCGTAGACGACGCCGCGGCGTGCGGTGTCGTGCTTGCTGAGCCCCGCCAGGGCGAGGATGAACAGGAGCGCCGCCACGATGTACGCGGCGCTCGCGACGGACTCTGCGACCGACGGCACCGCCGTGTACACGGCCGTCCCCGCGACCGCGGTCACCGGCTGCCCTTCTGGAACATCGCGAGCATTCGCCGCGTGACGGAGAAGCCGCCGAAGATGTTGATGCTCGCCAGCAGCACGGCGATCGCGGCGAGTACCTGCACGACGGGGAACGGCGACGCGAGCTGGAGCATCGCGCCGACGACGATGATGCCGGAGATCGCGTTGGTCACGCTCATGAGCGGCGTGTGCAGGGCGTGGTGCACGTGCCCGATGACGTAGAACCCGACGACGACCGACAGCATGAGCACTGTGAAGTGCTGCGGAAGCGGCGCGGGAGCTGTGGCCGCCACGAGGAAGAAGACGCCGATCCCGAAGGCGACCAGCCCCGTCCGCGCGCGTTGCGAGATCCCCTGCTTCGGAGCGGGTGCGGGGGATGCCGCGGCCTCGGGCTTCGCCGCGGGTGCGACCGACACCGACACCGGCGGTGGCGGCCAGGTCGACTCGCCGTCGCGGACGACGGTGATGGAGCGCTGCACGACGTCGTCGAAGTCGAGGACGATCGTGCCGTCCTTGCCGGGGGTGAGGAGCTTGAGGAGGTTGAGGAGGTTCGTGCCGTACAGCTGCGACGCCTGCGTCGGGAGGCGCCCCGCCAGGTCGGTGTAGCCGAGGATCACGACCCCGTTGGGCGTCACGATGCGCTCGCCCGCGACCGAGCCCTCGACGTTGCCGCCCTGTCCGGCCGCCATGTCGACGATGACGCTGCCCGGCTGCATCGCCGCGACGTCGGCCGCCGTGATGAGGCGCGGCGCCGGCCGGCCGGGGATGAGGGCCGTCGTGATGATGATGTCGACGTCGCGCGCCTGGGCCGAGTACAGCTCGGCGGCGGCCCGGTCGTAGGCCTCGCTCGTCGCCTTCGCATAGCCGTCGGTGGACTGCTCGACGACGGCCTCGACCGGGAGGTACTCGCCGCCGATCGAGCGCACCTGGTCGGCGACCTCGGGGCGCGGGTCGGTGGCCCGCACGATCGCGCCGAGGCTCGACGCCGCGCCGATCGCGGCGAGCCCCGCGACGCCGGCGCCCGCGACGAGCACCTTCGCGGGCGGCACCTTGCCGGCGGCAGTGACCTGCCCGGTGAAGAACCGGCCGAACTCGTGAGCGGCCTCCACGACGGCGCGGTAGCCGGAGATGTTCGCCATCGAGCTGAGCACATCCATCGACTGCGCGCGCGAGATGCGCGGCACCGCGTCCAGGGCGAGCGCCGTGATCCCGCGGGTCGCGAGCGACTCGCGCACGTCGGGGCGCAGCGCGGGGCTGAGCAGGCCGATCAGCGTCGCGCCGTCGGCGAGCCGATCGACCTCCGCCGGTGTCGGCGCATCGACCTTCAGGACGATGTCCGCCTGCCACGCCGTCGCACAGTCCACGACCGCGCCACCGGCATCCCGGTACGCATCGTCAGGGAAGGCGGATGCCTGACCCGCCCCCGCCTCGACGACCACGTCGTACCCCAGGGCGATGAGCTTGCCGACGGTGGACGGGGTCGCCGAGACCCTCGTTTCGCCGGGAAGCTCCGCGACGATGCCGATGCGGCTCATACACACTCCAGTTCGGGTCGGGGCGCAGGGGGCGCGGTTGGCCATCATGCCGGACGGCTCGGGGCCGTCCCTCCTCTTTACGGGACGGCGGACCGAAACAACAGGCCTTCTTGCGAAATCCGGATGTGACCGTGCACCTCCGTAGACTCGTGCCCATGACCGCCGCCTCCACGCCCGAACTCGAAGCCGACCGCCAGCGCCTCATCGACCTCATCAAGGCCGAGGCCGTATTCCACGGCGACTTCACCCTGTCGAGCGGCAAGAAGGCGTCCTACTACGTCGACATGCGCAAGCTCACGCTCGACCACCGCGCCGCACCCGCGATCGGGCGCATCATGCTCGATCTTGTGCGCGATGTCGACGGGATCGTCGCCGTGGGCGGGCTGACGCTCGGGGCAGACCCCATCGCCAACGCGGTCATGCACGAGTCGGCGCGCAGCGACGCCCCGCTCGACGCGTTCGTCGTGCGCAAGGAGCCGAAGGACCATGGCCGCGGACGCCAGGTCGAGGGTGCCGAGGTCTCGGGCAAGCGCGTCGTCGTGGTCGAAGACACCTCGACGACGGGCCAGTCCGCGCTCAAGGCCGTCGCGGCGCTGCGCCGCGAAGGCGCCGAGCCTGTCGCGGTCGCCGTCATCGTCGACCGCAAGACGGGTGCGCAGGCCGCCGTCGAGGCCGAGGGCCTCCAGTGGCTCGCCGCGATCGACCTCGACGACCTGGGGCTCCAGCCCCAGTAGCGCGCGGAGTTCACGAGCGGTCAGGAGCGGAAGAACGTCTGCGAGGCGAGGGCCAGGAGCACTCCGGCGATCGTCAGCACGATGATCGCGACGCGCGTCCCACCGCGGCCGACGCCGTCGACGCCCGCCTTCTTGTTGCGCTGCCACAGGATCGTCGCGGCGACGAGGCATCCGAGGGCGAGGGCGACGACTCCGAGCGACATGATCCGATCGTAGGACCGCGGTATCAGCGGGGCACGGTGGGCACTCCTCGCAGGTGACGCCGACGTGGGTCGGCGCACCTGAAAGGGGTGCGAAATGGCTGAAGATTCGAAGATCGACATCGCGGCGGTGCGCAAGGCCGTGGCCGACCAGGGCCTGCGATGGCGTGTGCTCGCCGAGCCCGTCATCCGTGGTCTCGGTGCCGAGGACGTGCCGGCCGACCAGGTCGCGTTCGCCGAAGCGTACGGCGACGAGCTGATCGCCCGGATCAAGGCCGGTGATCAGGATGTGCTGCTCAACCGGCTCATCCGGCCGGACCTGTTGAAGTTCCACTTCCTGCTCCGGCCGAAGCGGTGGGACTGGCGCGACCGCGGCGCGATCGGCCCGGTCACCGACCAGGGACAGTGCGGATCGTGTGTGTCGTTCGCGACCGCGGGCCTCGTCGGCGCACAGGCGGCGATCGAGCTCGGGGTCTCGCCGGTCGACCTGTCGGAGGCGGACCAGCACTTCGCCTCCGCGCACGGCGCCAACTGCGGCGGGTGGAACAACCAGTCGTCGCTCGACGAGGTGCGCCATCGCGGGATCGCCGTCGAGGGGTCGTTCCCCTACATGACGGCGTTCGACTCGCCGCCGGCGTTCGGCGGCGACAACCTGTGGATCGCGCACGACCGCAGCCAGCCGCTGCGCGCCCTGCGCTCGTACGGCATCACCAACTCGACCGCGCACACCGGCGACGACCGCAAGCTGTACCTGGCGACCGTCGGTCCGCTCATCGCGGGATTCACGGTGTACCAGGACTTCGACGCCTACGGCGGCGGCCAGTACAGCCACGCGTGGGGCAACGTCCGCGGCGGGCACGCCGTGCTCGTGATCGGCTACGACGACGTCGAAGGCAGCTGGATCTGCCGCAACTCGTGGGGCACCACGTGGGGCGGCCCGGCCGATCCCGACGGCACGGGTGCGGGCTTCTTCCGCATCAAGTACGGCGACAGCAACATCGACAACCAGCCGATGTACGGGGCTCGCGGCGTCCGGCCGCCGCTCCTGCGTCCGATCGTGCTCGACCCCGTGCGGCTCGAGCAGCTGCGCCGCATCCCGATTCCCGACCCGGGACCGCTGCGCGTTCCCGAACGCGCCCCGATCCACTGAGGCGGCTCAGCGCACCGCGACCTGAAGCGTGACGGTGCGCAGGACCGAGGCATCCCACGGGCGTATCAGGTGGGCGACCACCTGGTACGCCCCTGCTTCGTCCGCGACGACGAGCGGGAGCGCGTCGATGGGGTCACCCGGCTCGCCCGGTGCGGATGCGTCGGACTCTCCCGCCGGTCGCAGGCCCTCGGGCAGTTCGAGCCGCCACTCGGCTCCCGTCGCGGCGCCCGCCGGCAGTGGCAGCGCGAACGGCGCGCCCACGGTGCCGACGGCATCGGGTTCCGGCTGGGCCGGGGGCTCGGGGGCCCGGTCGTCCATGTCTGCTCAGTCCTTGTCGCGGCGGTTCATGCGGCGGTAGGCGATGATCCACACGATGAGCGTGCCTGTCAGGATGACGATCGTGACGCCGTAGAGCAGCGCCTGGTCGAGGGGCATCAGTTGGGCCTCCGGCCCGCCGCGGCATCGGTCACGAGCTTCGCGACGCGCGCGGCGCGGGTCTCGGGCCGGCGCGCGCTGTCGACTGCCGCGATGCCGAACTTGCGCGACGACGGCGGGAAGCCGTCCCAGTTCGCCCGCGCCGTCGCGTCGGCATCGAGCGCCGACGCGAGGTCGTCGGGCTCGCGCATCGCCTCGGCGTTGTCGAGGATCGTCCAGGAGCCGTTCGCCTTCGCGAGCTCGACCGCTTTGACGCCCGCGTCGGCCATGAGCCCCTGCTCCTCGAGCAGCAGCAGGCGGGCCTTGTTGGTCGCCGCCCACCCGCTCGAAGCGCGCCGCGGCGCGAACCACAGGCCGCCGGTCTGTTCGTCGAACGAGCGCACCGGGCCGTCGATCCACCCGAAGCACAGGGCCTGCAGGATGGCGTCCTCGTAGTCGATCAGCTCGAGGTCGGATCCGGGGCGCGGGCGCACGAGCCACGCGCCCTTGGAGCTGGCGTGGTTCTGCTCGAGCCAGGCGCGCCACGTCGCGGCATCCCGTGCGACGACCCGCTCGCCCTCATCGAGCGCACCCATCAGATGCCCTCGGGCAGCTCGGACTCGGCGGGCTCGACCGCCACGAGGTCGGCGACGGAGTCCAGCATCTCGTCGGGGCGGAACGGGTAGCGCTCGATCTCGGCCGGGTCGCTGATGCCGGTGAGCACGAGCACGGTGTGCAGGCCCGCCTCGATGCCCGCGACGACGTCGGTGTCCATGCGGTCGCCGATCATGCCGGTCGTCTCGGAGTGCGCGCCGATGCGGTTGAGCGCGGAGCGGAACATCATGGGGTTCGGCTTGCCGACGACGTAGGGCTCCTTGCCCGTGGCCTTCGTGATGAGCGCCGCGAACGAGCCCGTCGCCGGCACCACGCCTGTCGGGGTCGGGCCCGTGGCATCCGGATTCGTCACGATGAAGCGCGCGCCCGCATTGATGAAGCGGATCGCCTTCGTGATCGCCTCGAAGGAGTACTGCCGCGTCTCGCCGACGACGACGTAGTCGGGCTGCGACTCGGTCATGATGTAGCCGGCCTCGTGGAGTGCTGTCGTGAGTCCCGCCTCGCCGATGACGAACGCCGTGCCACCGGGCAGCTGCGAGCGCAGGAACTCGGCGGTCGCGAGAGCCGACGTCCAGATGCGGTCCTCGGGGACGTCCAGGCCGGAGCGGCGCAGCCGCGCGCTGAGGTCGCGCGGCGTGAAGATCGGGTTGTTCGTCAGCACCAGGAAGGGGGTGCCGGCGTCGCGCCACTGCGCCAGCAGCTCGGCAGCGCCGGGGATGGGGCGGTTCTCGTGGACGAGCACGCCGTCCATGTCGGTGAGCCAGCATTCGATGTCGGCGCGTGTCCGCATGGGGCCAGCCTATCCGGGCGCCCGGACACGTAATCTCTAAGCCGTGGCCCGACCCGACTGGGATCCCCAGCACCTCCCCGACATGCGCGGACGTACGTATCTCGTGACGGGCTCCAACGCCGGTCTCGGATATTTCGCCGTCGAGCAGCTCGCGGCGACCGGCGCCGAGGTCATCATGACCGCACGTAATCCCAACCGGCTCTCGGCCGCGCGCGCCGCCGTGCTGCGGAAGGTGCCGGATGCCCGGCTGGAGAGCCTCATCATCGATACGAGCAACCTCGGCTCGGTGCGGGCGGCGGCCGCGACCGTGCGCGGTCGCGGACGGCTCGACGGCGTGCTGCTCAACGCGGGCATCGTGCACGCTCCGAAGGAGCGCCAGCAGACGCCGGACGGCAACGAGCTCGTCTTCGCGACCAACGCCCTCGGCCACTACGCGCTGGCGGGGGAGCTGCTGACGTCGCTCGCGGGGTGGTCGGGGCGCATGGTGTGGCTCGGCAGCATGTCGACCGCCATCAGCCCCTACGACCCCGTCGACCCGCAGCTGCGCAAGAACTACACGGCGTGGCGCGCCTACGTGCAGTCGAAGGTCGCGACGAGCGTGCTCGGCTTCGAGGCCGACCGGCGGCTGCGCGCCGCCGGCGTGCACGTGTGGAGCATCGTCGCCCACCCGGGCTATTCGACGAGCGGCCGCACCGCCGACGTCGAGGGCGTCAACGAGCCGACCCGCTCGACGCGCGTCGGAGGCGCCCTCCAGGCGGCGTTCTCGCAGTCGAAGGAGCGCGGTGCGTGGCCGCTCGTGCGCGCCCTCGTCGACCCCACCGTCGTCGGCGGCGACTTCGTCGGACCGCGCTTCGGCGCACGCGGCGAGCCGCGCATCACGACTCCCGCGCGCATCGTGCGCAGCCCCGAGATCGCCGAGCGCATCTGGTCCGCCTGCGAAGACGCGACGCGCCTGCTCTGGCCCTTCGAGAAGGCCGCCAAGGTCAAGCGGCGCTGACCCGCGAGTCCGCGAGCCGATACGTCTCTGACGAGCCGACACGGTTCACACGCCGACTGCCGTATCGGCTCGTGCGCGCCGTATCGGCTCGTGAAGCGCCGAGGGCCCGGGTCAGGCGCTGAGGGGCCGGGTCAGGCGCTGAGCCACACGGCGGTGGCCGCGGCGTCGGGGAGGGCGACCATGGCCTCGCCGATGCGCAGGGTCGCGGCATCCTGAACCGTCGCGATCGTGCCGACGGCGACGCCCGCGCTCTCGATCGACCGCAGCAGCTCGGGATCGCGGTCGCTCACCCGCAGCACGCGGCCGCTGTGCCCGGTCGCCGCCGCCCCGAGGAGCACGAAGGGCTCGCGGTGCACGCGGCCCGCGGCATCCGGGATCGCGTCGCCGTGCGGATCGTGCGTCGGGCGGCCCAGCCGCTCGTCGATGCCCTCGAGCAGGCGGTCGCTGACGGCGTGCTCGAGCACCTCGGCCTCGTCGTGCACCTCGTCCCAGCCGTAGCCGAACTCGCGGACGAGCCACGTCTCGATGAGCCGATGCCGCCGGATGATCGCGGCGGCGCGCAGCTCGCCCTCGTCGGTCAGCCCGATCGGCCCGTACGGCCGGTGCGCCACGAGGCCCTGCGCGGCGAGCTTCTGCACCATCTCGGTGACGCTCGACGGCGCGAGACCCAGCTCGCCGGCCAGCTGCGACGGCGTGATGCGATCGTCCTGCCACTCGGTGTGGTGGTAGATCGTCTTCAGATAGTCGTCGATGGCGGGGGACGGCACGCTGAAAGGCTACCCGCCGGTGAAGACGAGCCAGAGAAGCGTCGCGTTGAGGGCGATGAGGAAGACGGATGCCGCGATCCCCGCGGCCGTCGTCGCAGGGTGGCTGCGGAAGGGGCCGAGCACCTCGCGCTTCGCCGTGAGGGCCACGAGCGGGATGAGCGCGAACGGGATGCCGAACGACAGCACCACCTGGCTCAGCACGAGCGCGAGCGTCGGGTCGAAGCCCGCGGCGAGGATGAGGAGCGCCGGGACGAGCGTGACGAGGCGGCGTGCCAGCAGCGGCACGTCGATGTGCAGGAGGCCGTGCATGATCTCGGCGCCCGCGTAGGCCCCGACCGACGTCGAGGCGAGGCCGCTGGCGAGCAGGCCCACCGCGAAGAGCGTCGCGACGACCGGGCCGAGTCCCGCGTACAGCGCCTCGTAGGCGCCCTCGAGCGATGTCGTGCCGGGCACGCCGGCGAGGTTGGCGGCGGCCAGGAGGAGGATGCAGAGGTTCACGGTGCCCGCGATGATCATGGCGATCGTCACGTCCCACCGCGTCGCGCGCAGCAGCCGGGTCGTCGAGATGCCCCGCAGCTCCGCGAGGTCGGGTCGCTGCGGGGAGGTCGGCTCGCCGGCATCCATCCCCCCGGAGGACGCCGGCGAGCCGGTGGGCGCGAAGCGGTCGCGTGCGAGGGCGCTGTGCGCATAGATCGCGTGCGGCATGATCGTGGCGCCCAGGATCGAGGCGGCGAGCAGCACAGAGCCCGCATCCTCGAAGCGCGGGACGAGGCCCGAGACGACGCCTGCCGGATCGGGCGGCGCGACGATGACCCCGTACGTGAAGCCGACGGCGATGACGACGATGAGCCCGATCACGACGAACTCGAACGTCTTCGGCCCGCGGCGGGCCTGGATGAGCAGCATCCCGATCGAGACGGTGCCCGTGATGACGCCGCCCCACAGCAGGGGGACGCCGAACAGCAGGTTGAGGGCGACGGCGCCGCCGATCACCTCGGCGATGTCGGTGGCCATCGCGACGAGCTCGGCCTGCAGCCAGTAGGCGCGCCGGCCCCACGTGCTGCGGATGCGGCGGCCGAGCGCCTCGGGAAGGCTCATGCCCGTGACGATGCCGAGCTTGGCCGAGAGGTACTGGATGAGCCACGCCATGACGTTGCCGAGCACGACGACCCAGACGAGCAGATAGCCGTAGCGGGCGCCTGCGGTCATGTTGCTCGCGACGTTGCCGGGGTCGAGGTAGGCGACGCCCGCGACGAGGGCAGGGCCTATGAGCCACGCGACGCGCGGCAGTCCGCCGCTGCGAGCGGTCTCGACGGCGGGCAGCTCCGTCGCTGTTTTCGGCATACCGAAAAACTACCCTAGATTTCGGTGGACCGAAAGATCTGGCGCCCGGTCAGTCGAGGTTCAGGCCGTCGGTCGAGGTTCGGGGGGCGAGTCGAGGCGCGCGGCGGCTCGACTCGGACCCGGGGCCTCGAGTCGGACCCGGGGTCTCGACTCGGACCCGGGTCTCGACTCGGGCCCGGGATCTCGACTCGGGCCCGCGGCGGCGACTGGGGCCCGCGGCGGCGACTGAGACCCTCGGCCTCGACCCGGGCCCGCGACCTCGACTCGGCGGGCTCGGCGGCTAGCCTGAGGCGGTGACCGAGGAGCAGGACGCCCACGCCGAGCCGAAGCTGCCCGTCGGGGTCGGACCCTGGCCCGGAGAGTGGCCCGACGACCCGCGCTACGACCCGGAGCTCCTCGCGCAGGGCGACACCCGCAACGTCGTCGACGCGTACCGGTACTGGTCGATGGATGCGATCGTCGCCGATCTCGACGGGAGGCGGCATGCGTTCCACGTCGCGATCGAGAACTGGCAGCACGACATGAACATCGGCTCGATCGTGCGGTCGGCCAACGCGTTCCTCGCCGCCGAGGTGCACATCATCGGCAAGCGGCGGTGGAACCGCCGGGGCGCGATGGTCACCGACCGGTACCAGCATGTGCGGCACCACGAGGACGTCGCGGCATTCGCCGCGTGGGCATCCGCGGCATCGCTGCCTGTGCTGGCGATCGACAACGTCGAGGGCTCCGTGGCGCTCGATGAGGCCGAGATGCCCGAGCGCTGCGTGCTGCTGTTCGGGCAGGAGGGGCCGGGCCTGTCGCCCGAGGCGCTCGCCGCGGCATCCGGGACCATCGAGATCACGCAGTACGGCTCGACGCGCTCGATCAACGCGAGTGCCGCCGCCGCCGTCGTGATGTACGAGTGGTGCCGCCGCTGGGCCTAGGAGCCGTCAGTCGCGGTCGATTCCGAAGATGTGGCGCATGAGCGCCTGCACATCGCGATCGAGGGCGTCGATCCGGGTGTGGATGCCGCGGACCTCGGACCGCAGGCCGCCGATCTCGCTGCGGACGACTTGGACGAAGAGCGTCGAGACGATCGTCAGCATTCCGAACATGAGCGCCGTGAACACACCGATCAGCGTCCACACCTGGGGTTCGGTCACGGTCAGCACTCCTTCATCATGGCCCGAGCCCTTCACGTTGTCACCAGAGCGGTCCAGAGCGGGCTGATTGAGTGCGTCGGTGGAGAAGCCACCATCCTGCTCGGCCTGGGGAGGACCCCATCAGGCGCCGGCGGTCATCCAGGCGGCGCCGCGCACGCGCCAGCCGAGCGTGCCCAGCCGCGCGAGCATGTAGACGCCGAAGAACGCGACCGCCAGCCATGCGAGGCCGGCCGCGCCCGAAGGCTGCAGCCACGCGAGCACGGCGAGGAACGGGAGGAACGGGACGAGGTTGATGCCGCCCGCGATCGCGAGGTACCGGCCGTCACCCGCGCCGATCAGCACGCCGTCGAGCACGAACACGACGCCGCAGACCGGCTGGGCGACCGCGAGCACGATGAGGGCGGGCTGCACGAGGGCCGCGATCTCGGCGCTCCCCGTGAACAGCAGGCCGATGACGCCCGAGAGCAGGCCGATGACGGCGCCGACCACGACACCGAACCACACGCCCCACGCGACCGTCCGGCCCAGCACGCGATGCACGAGCCGGTCGTCGTCGGCGCCGAGGCCCTTGCCGATGAGCGCCTGCGCCGCGATCGCCAGGGCGTCCAGGGCGAAGGCGGCGGTCGAGAAGATCGTGAAGGCGACCTGCCACCCCGCGAGCTCGTCCGTGCCGAGCGCCGTCGCGACGACGACCGTCGCGAGCAGCGCGACACGAAGCGACACCGTGCGCAGGAACAGCCAGCCCCCGGACCGCGCCGACCCGCGCACGCCCTCGCGATGCGGGCGGACGGATGCCTCGTGCCGGCGCGCGAGCCGCCCCACGACGACGACGTACGCGCCCACCATGCCCCACTGCGCCACGACGGTGCCGGCGGCCGAGCCCGCGATGCCCCAGCCGAGGCCGTAGATGAAGGCCCAGTTCAGGAGGGCGTTCGCGGCGAATCCGAGGCCTGCGATCCACAGCGGCGTCACGGTGTCCTGCAGGCCGCGGAGGAGTCCCGTCGCGGCGAACACGACGAGCATGGCGGGAAGGCCCCACATCGAGATGCCGAGATACGTCACGGCCTCGGCGGCGACGCCGGGGGTCGCGCCGAAGAGCCCCACGAGGAACGGCGTCGCGACGAATCCGGCGAGGGCGAGGATCGCGCCGAGGCCGAGCGCGAGCCACATGCCGTCGATGCCGACCGAGACGGCCTTCGTGGGGTCGCCCGCGCCGAAGCGGCGTGCGACGGCCGGAGTCGTCGAGTAGGCGAGGAACACCATGAGCCCGACGATCGTCTGGAGCACGGCCGAGGCGATGCCGAGGCCCGCGAGCGGCTCGACGCCGAGGTGCCCGACGAGGGCCGAATCGACGATGAGGAAGAGCGGTTCGGCGATGAGCGCGCCCAGCGCCGGCACCGCGAGCCGCAGGATGTCGCGGTTCAGCGTGTCGGGGGCCACCCTCCGAGCCTACGGGGGGCGCGGCGGCGGGTACGTCGGAGAGTCGCGTCGGCGTCGGAGGATTCCCGCCGAATCGTCCGACGATCGTGATCCGCTCCGACGGGGGGCATCCGGGTTCCCGTGTCGGCGGACGGCATATCCTGGTCGAATGACCGAGACCCCCCGATCCGGTCTCACGCTCGATGAACTGAGCCCTGAGATCCGCCCGCAGGACGACCTCTTCCGACACGTCAACGGCGCGTGGCTCGCGCGCACCGAGATCCCGGACGACAAGGCGCGCTGGGGGTCCTTCCACCTCATCGCGGAGCAGGCCGAGAAAGACGTCCGCGCCATCGTCGAGGAGTCGCAGCAGGCCGAGCCCGGCAGTGAGGCCCGGAAGATCGGCGACCTCTACTCGAGCTTCATGGACACCGAGCGCATCGCCGAGGCCGGTGCCGCGCCGCTGGCCGATCGCCTGGCGAAGGTCGACGCGATCTCGTCGATCGCCGACCTGCTGCACACCGTCGGCGAGTTCGAGCGTGACGGGCTGGGCGGCATGATCACGCTGTACGTCGAGCCCGACCCCGGCAATCCGACGCGCTACCTGCCGTTCCTCGTGCAGGGCGGCCTGTCGCTGCCCGACGAGTCGTACTACCGCCTCGAGAACTTCGGCGAGACCCGCATCGCGTTCCGCGAGCACATCGAGCGGATGCTGGAGCTCGGCGGCATCGCGGAGCCCGCGGCGTCCGCCGATCGCATCACGACGCTCGAGACCGAGCTCGCGACGCACCACTGGGACAACGTGCGCAGTCGCGACGCCGTTGCGACCTACAACCTCAAGACGTGGGCCGAGGTCCAGGAGCTCGTGGGCGTCGACCTGCAGCCGTGGCTCGACGGCGTCGCGCCGGGGCATCCCGATGCCTTCGCCGAGGTCGTGGTCTACCAGCCGAGCTTCCTCGAGGGGCTCGGGGCGCTGCTCGTGGAGGACCGCCTCGACGACTGGAAGGCGTGGCTGCGGTTCTCGGTCGTGCACGCCGCGGCGCCGTTCCTCACCGACGCGTTCGTCGACGAGAACTTCGCGTTCTACGGCACGCAGCTCACCGGCGTTCCGGTGATCCGCGAGCGCTGGAAGCGGGGCGTCGGCCTCGCGGAGGCCGCGATGGGCGAGGCCATCGGCAAGGTCTACGTCGAGCGCCATTTCCCGCCGGCGGCCAAAGAGGCGATGGACGAGCTCGTCGCGAACCTCATCGAGGCGTACCGCCGCTCGATCGCCGACCTGGAGTGGATGAGCCCCGAGACCCGCGAGCGCGCGCTCGCCAAGCTCGACGCCTTCACGCCCAAGATCGGCTACCCGGTCAAGTGGAAGGACTACTCGGGCCTCGAGATCGACCCCGCCGACCTCGTCGGCAACGTGGGCCGCTCGCATGTGCTCGAGCACGAGCGCCAGCTCGACAAGGTGGGCAAGCCCATCGACCGCGACGAGTGGTACATGACGCCGCAGACCGTCAACGCGTACTACAACCCGCTCATGAACGAGATCGTGTTCCCGGCGGCGATCCTGCAGCACCCGTTCTTCGAGGCGGATCGCGACGCCGCGGCCAACTACGGCGGCATCGGCGCCGTCATCGGGCACGAGATCGGCCACGGCTTCGACGACCAGGGCAGCCGCTTCGACGGCGACGGGTCGCTGCGCGACTGGTGGACCGATGAGGACCGGTCCGCCTTCGAGGAGCGCACGAAGAGCCTCATCGATCAGTACAGCGCGCTCACCCCGCTGGGCCTGTCCGACGAGTACAAGGTGAACGGGGCGCTCACGATCGGCGAGAACATCGGCGACCTCGGGGGCCTCGGCATCGCGCTCAAGGCGTACGAGCTCTCGCTCGGCGACGGCAGCGGCGACGGCAGCGGCGACGGCAGCCGCGAGGGAGACGGCGACGGCGATGGGGACGCGGCAGGCGCGCCCGAGATCGACGGGTTCACCGGCATCCAGCGCCTCTTCCTGAGCTGGGCGCAGATCTGGCAGCAGAAGGGCCGGGATGCCGAGACCATCCGCCTGCTGACGATCGACCCGCACTCGCCCAACGAGTTCCGCTGCAATCAGATCGTCCGCAACATCGGCGCGTTCTACGATGCCTTCGGCGTCACCGATGCGGACGGCCTCTGGCTTCCGGAGGAACAGCGCGTCACGATCTGGTGACACATGCACGGCGCCGCCCGGGTACCCGGTCGGGCGGCGCATGATGACGCAGTACCCGTTTCAGCACCCCACCCCCGAACATCCCGAAAGGAAGTGCCCTCGTGGGCACCTCGCCTGAACCCGAGCGAGCCACCGACTCGTTCCGGGAGTTGCGTCGCAGCAACCGCCGACTGCCCCGCCGGGCTGCCGTCGGGCGGCGATCCTTCGTATCCACGCTCAAGTCGCTCGACCAGCTCGCCGGCTTCGGCGCGCGCATCTCGGTGCGCGTCAACGACCTCGACCGCGGCACGGCGGTGCTCGTGGGCGACGACTTCGTCACGCTCCCCGTCGCCGGTCTCGGCGTCGTGCCGCTGCTCATCGAGGTGGCCGCAGGCTTCGAGGCGGGCACGCTCGACCCGCTCGAGATCGTCGAGCGGTCCTCGACCGATCCCGTCACAGTGGGCGGCGTCTGGCAGCACCTCAAGGCGCCGGCCCTTCCGCTGTCCGACCTCGCGGTGCTCACCGCGGCGACGGGCGACGCGACGGCGGCGAACCTCCTGATCGCCCGCGTCGGGCTCGAGGCCGTGCGCGCGCGCATCGAGCGCCTCGGCCTCTCGCAGGCGGCGCTGCTCGACCGCTTCCGCGACGAGCGCGGACCCGACGACGCGCCGCACGTCGCGCTGGGGTCGGCTCGCGAGCTCGCCGAGGTGTTCGCGGCGCTCGTCAACGCGCAGGCGGTCTCGCCGGGGGTCAGCGCTCAGGTCGCGGAGTGGCTGAGCCTCAACCACGACCTCTCGCTCGTGGCATCCGCGACGGGCCTCGACCCCTTCTCGCACGAGAACGACGAGCACGGGCTGCTCTTCATCAACAAGACGGGTCGGGATGCCGGCATCCGCGTCGAAGCGGGCGTCATAGCCGGACCGCGGGCCGGCGTGTCGTACGCGCTCATCGTGTGCTTCGACGACCTCTCGATCATGCACCGGCTGCGCGTGCACGATGCGTTCCGCACGCTGGGCGTCGACCTGATGGAGTACGTGTTCTGACGCGGACCTCACCCGGCTGTGCAGGGTGACGACGACGTCATCGTGAGCCTGACGCCCTCATCTTCCTCCTCGGCGACGACGTTGACGAGGGAGAGGTCCAATCCGGCGAGCGTGATCTGCTGCATGGTGCCGGTGGCGAGATTCTGCGTGCGGACCCGCCATCCGTCGGCGGCGGGGAAGCTCTCCCGGAGCGTCGTCGGCCAGGCGAGCTGGTCGAACGCGTCATCGAGGACGAGCACGCGCCGGAGCTCCACGAGTGACACTCCGGTGTCGGCGGGGCACAGACCTTCGTGCGAGGACTGCTCGTCGGAGGAGATGAGCTCAGCCGGCAGCGTCGCGACGACGTCGTCCATGTGAGAGGTGAGCACGTGCAACGCGTCGTCGGATGTGCTCGGCCGCTGATCCGGGAGGAGGAGCCACACGATCGGGACGGCGAGCAGCAACACGAGGCATGCGACGACGAAGGCGATCGTCCCCCTCTTGACCCTCTTGCGGCGAGGCGAGGTCATGCCCCAGAGTACGCCCGGCCGGCGAGGCCGATCCAGGGCTACTCAGGAGCGTGCAGGCACGGCGAGCGCGAGATCAGCGTGAACTCGGTGCCGCCCTCCGTCTCGGCCGATTGCACGCTGACGAAGGAGGAGTCCGGCGCGACGAGCGACACGCGGAGGGCACCGTCGGAGTCGAGTGTTCGCCGGCTCAACCGCCAATCCTCGAACCGCCGGTCGAGCTCGTGGAGCCATCCGGCCTTGTCGAACGCCGGATCGACGACGACGACGCGCTGGATCTGGACGACCTCGTCCTCGGGGTTGCCCGGGCAGGCCTCCTCGGTCGCCGACTCCTGCTCGTCCGAGCGCACGAGCTGCGCCGGAAGCGTCGCGACGATCGCATCGAGGTGATCCGAGGCCTCGGTGCGGGCGTCGGCGACGGACTGGGCGCCGGCGAAGGGCAGGACGAACGCGGCAACGGGCACGCTGATGAGCAGGACCGAGAAGCACACGAGGAGGACGATCGTCGCCTTGTTCCCCTCCACCCAGTACCGCCCGGGCACGCGGGGGCTCACGGGTACAGGCGATCGACCAGGGACAGGCCGCGACGCGCCCACTCGATCTCGCCGCGCGCGCGCTCGACGAGCCCCTCGTAGGCGAAGCGCTTGTAGGCGATCGTGCGCTCGCGCTCGGCCTCGGGAGTCACCGAGAGGCGGCGCGTCAGCATGGGGTTGGACAGCGCCTCGATGTGCGCGAGCTCACCCTCCCACTGGGCGAGCTCACCCTCCCACTCGACGATGTGGGCTTCGAGGAACCGTCGCGCGCTGTCGGGCGTCGCCGCCTCGAGGTAGGCGGCGCGCAGGTGCGCGGGGTCGCGCACGCGCTGGTAGTCGAGGGGAGCGGCCATCCAGTCGAGGAAAGCCTGTTCGCCGGCATCCGTCACGTGATACAGGCGGCGCGTGCCGCGCACGCCGCGGGTCTGCTCCTCCGCCTCGATCAGGCCGTCGCTCTCCATCTTGCGCAGTTCGGGGTAGATCTGCGAGTCGGGGGCATGCCAGACGTGCCCCACCGACTGGTGGAACTGCTTCTGCAGGTCGTAGCCCGACAGCGGCCCGACCCGCAGGATCGCCAGCAGTGCGTATCTGAGACTCATGTGCCCCCTTCGTCCCACGAGCGTACCGACCCCCCAACGCAGTGAGCCTCCACTGGGCCGCCGAGAACGCGGGTGTCACCCACGTTCTCGGCGGTCAGATGGAGGCTCACCGACTTCGGTGCTGAATGAGGTCAGGCGGGCTGGTACTGCGTGCGCCAGCCGCCGTGGTACGTCGAGCGGGCGACCGTCGAGTAGGGCACGGGGGAGACGACGGCGCGCACCTCGAGCTGGCGGTGCGGCTCGACGGAGGCCTTCTTGCTGCCGCCGTTGGGCTCGCCCCAGACGACCGTGATCTCGGCGCCCTCGGGCACCTCGGGGTCGACGGTCGCGAGCGACAGGGCGCGCTTCTCGTTGGCGCTGTAGCCCGTGAACATCGAGTAGCCCACGACGTTGCCGTCGGCATCCTGAACGGCGTCGTAGTTCGCCGAGCCGTAGTTCGCGAGCGGGAGGTCGAAGAACTTGTAGCTCTCGTTCTCGGTGTCGAAGAGCGACGCGAAGATCTTCGTGACGTCCTCGGCGTTCCACGCGAGCGTGACCTTCTTGCGCTGCGACGCGGGGTCGACGGCCTCGAGGGCGTCGCGGCCGATGAAGTCGTGGTCGAACTTCACGAACGAGCCGTAGCCGAGCTCCCACGGCGTGAGGTAGTAGTCCTCGATGTCGTCCGACACGAAGGAGCCGGCGAGCGTGCCGGTCGCCTCGTAGCTGTCGGCGGGCAGCCACTCGCGGTAGCCGCGCTCCTCGGCGCCCGTGTAGATGGCGGGGAGCGGCGAGGGGATCCAGCCCGACTCGAGCGTGTTCGACGGGTAGGCGCGCGATCCGACCGGGACGAGCCCGAACTCGGCGCCGGCCTCGACGATGATGTCGCGGACGCGGTGGTGGTCGGCGTAGGGGCCCCAGATCTCGAGGCCCGGCGCACCGGCCATGCCGTGACGGAGCGTGCGGACGTTCGCGCCGCCGATCTGCATCTCGGCCATGCTGAAGAAGCGCAGCTGCTCGAGCGGGCCGCCGTTGAGCTTCTCGATGACGTTCCACGCGGCGGGGCCCTGGATCTGGAAGCGGTAGTAGCGGCGGCCGACGGCGTCGCCGTAGGGGCGCGAGGGGGAGCGGCGGTCGACCTCGATGTCGAGGTTCTGGTAACCGCCCTTCTCGCCGTGGTACAGCAGCCAGTTGGAGGCGGGGGCGCGTCCGACGTAGACGTACTCGTCCTCGGCCTCGTGGAACAGGATGCCGTCGCCGATGACGTGGCCCGACGCGGTCGTCGGCACGTACTGCTTGGCGCGGTTGACGGGGAAGGTCGAGACCGAGTTGATCGCCGTGTCGGAGATCAGCTTGATCGCGTCGGACCCGCGGAGGAACACGTTGTCCATGTGGTGCGACTGGTCGTACAGGACGGCGGTGTCGCGCCAGGCCTTCTGCTCCTTGATCCAGTTCTGGAAGTCCGCCGGCACGACGGGATAGATGTAGGAGCCGATCTGGGAGTTGCGCAGCAGCTCGACCGCGCTTCCCTTCTCGTCGAGCAGCTCTTGCAGATTGCTGGCCACGGGATGAACCTCTCTGTTCTTACGAGGATGCCTCGGGCGAGGCATCCGGTCTGTGCGTCTTCTAGGCGAAGACGATGGTGTGGTTGCCGTGTCGGATGACGCGGTCTTCGGCGTGCCACTGCACGGCGCGGGAGAGCACGGCGCGCTCGACGTAGGCGCCGCGGGCCTGCAGGTCGGCGGCGGTGTGCGCGTGCGTGACGCGGGCGACGTCCTGCTCGATGATCGGGCCCTCGTCGAGGTCCTTCGTGACGTAGTGGCTGGTCGCGCCGATGAGCTTGACGCCCCGCTCCCACGCCTTGCGGTAGGGGGCGGCGCCGATGAAGGCGGGCAGGAACGAGTGGTGGATGTTGATGACGGGCACGCCGACCTTCTCCAGGAACGAGTCGGAGAGGATCTGCATGTAGCGGGCCAGCACGACGAAGTCGACGTTGCCGGCGAGCAGCTCGACGATGCGCGCCTCGGCGGCCGACTTGTCGGGCCCCTGCGAGGGCACGTGGAAGAAGGGGATGCCGAACGAGCGGACGTCCTCGGCCGTGTTGGTGTGGTTGGAGATGACCATCGGGATCGTGACGGGCAGCTCGCCCCGGCGGTGCCGCCACAGCAGCTCGAGCAGGCAGTGGTCGCTCGTCGAAGCGAGGATCGCCATGCGCTTGGGGATCGACTGATCCGTCAGCCGATGCTCCATGCCGTACGGCTTGAGCGTCTTGGCGACATCGTCCTGGATGTCGGGCAGCGCCGCCTGCAGGTCGGGACGGTGGAACACGACGCGCTGGAAGAAGTCGCCGCCCTCGGGGTCGGACGAGTACTGGTCGAGCGAGACGATGTTGCCCTTGTTGCGCGTGATGAGCGCCGTGACGGCGGCGACGAGGCCTGCCTGGTCGGGGCCGTGCACGGTCAGGCACGCGTGGTCGCGGAGGGACTCGGTGTGCAGGGTCATGGGTCGGTGCTCCCTAGGACTGGGCGGCGCTGAATTCGCGCGCCCATTCCGAGGTCGCCAGCAGCCCGCCGAACGTGTAGAAGTGCAGTTTGACACCTCCAGCAATGGTCCCTGAGCCTGTCGAAGGGTCTGCGAGCAGGGTCGACAGGTCGGTGACGAACCGGTCGGGTCCGGCGGTTCCCATGAGGTTCGTGAGCGAGAAGCCGTACTTCTTCACGATCATGGCGTTCGCGCCGATGCCGAAGCGGCGGGCGAAGCCGAGGAGCCGCTTGATGCCGGCGGGGCCGGGGGTGCCGATGCGGATCTGGCTGTCGATGCCGCGGTCGCGGACGTTCTTGATCCAGGCCAGGACGGGGTCGGTGTCGAACGCGAACTGCGTGAGGATGACGGCATCCAGCCCCTGCTCCTTGAGCGAGGCGGACTTGTCCTCCAGGTGCCGCCAGAGCACGTCTTCCTTGATGTCGGGGTGGCCCTCGGGGTACCCGGCGATGGAGACCTCGCGGACGCCGTACTTCTGCAGCAGGCCCGTCTGGATGACCGCGAGCGACGAGTCGTAGGGGCCCTCGGGCGTGGTCGGGTCGCCGCCGACCGAGAACACGTGCTCGGTCGCGCCGACCTCCTGGAGGCGTCCGAGGAACTCCTCGAGCTGGGCCTGCGACTGGAGGCGCCGGGCCGAGATGTGCGGCACCGGCACGAAGCCGGCGTCCTTCACTGCCTTCGCGGCGGCGACGCGCATGTCGAGGTCTTCGTTGCCGAGGAAGGTGACGTTGATCTTCGTCCCGAGGGGGATCGCGTGGCCGGCCTCTTCCAGACCGGGGACGTCTTTGCCCGTCATCTCGAGGGAGAAGTCGCGAACGAGTTCGCGAGCCGCCTGGCGGTTCGGTGCGGGAGTCGTACGTGCCACGGGTATCGAGGTCCTTTCCTCTTCGCGGGCGACTTCGCACCGCGGTGTCTGTCAGATTACCTATCGACATAGGTAATGGCAATAGGGAAATGATCCGCAGTCGCCGAGGACATCCTGAGCGTCGCGTCGACGCGGTATCGCGCGGGTTCCGATGAACGGATGCCGCGCGGGATGTCAGGCCGCGGGGTCGCCGGTCGAGCCGTCGGCGACCTGCACTTCGAAGGCCTGCAGAGCGGGCGCGGAGCCGAGCATGCGCACGAGCAGGGCATTGAGCTGTTCGATCTCCGCGGCCGTGAGGTCGGTGTGCAGGATGCGCTCGCGTTCGAGCGCGAGGGGGAGCAGGTCGTCGTGCATGCGGGCGCCCTCGTCGGTGAGGTAGAGATGGCGCGATCCGCGACGTCCGTCGAGCTGGGCGATGAGCTGCCGGGCGAGGAGGGTGTTGACGCTCTTCGAAGCGATCGACTTGTTCATGCCGAGCACGTCGCACAGGTCGCTCGCCGTCGATCCCGGGAAGTTGCCGAGCGCGCTGATGACGCGCCACTCGTTCGTGCCGACGTCGTGGAGCTGGTGGAAGACCCGAGAGCCGCCCCAGACGAGAAGGTTGTTGAGCAGTCCGATGAGGGCCGGCGTGTAGGTGTCGCGATCGATCGTGCGGGGCAGCCGCTCGGTCTGCAGCCCCGCCTGGACGGCACGCGCGACGACGTCGTCGGGCGCGGCGGGAGTCGACATGCTCGCAGTCTACGCGGCATCCAGAATCTGTTTGCACTTGAACTGGTTTAAAAGTAATCTAAATGTGCTCAGCGAAGAGGCGGGAGATCAGGGCCATGGTGCAGGCGACGATCCGGGACGGTGCGCCGTCCCTCGACATCGATCCGTTCTCGGCGGAGGGACTCGACGATCCGCACGCGATCGACGCCGCGATCCGCGACGCGGGACCGATCGTCCGGCTCGAGAAGTACGACGTGTGGTTCACGGGCCGCTACGACGTCGCCGAGCGCGTCTTCCGCGACTACGAGACCTTCGAGTCGTCGTCCGGCACGGGCATGTGGAACGTCAAGCGCGCCGAGAACTGGCGCAAGCCCAGCGTCATCCTGGAGAACGACCCGCCCGGCCACACGAAGTACCGCCGCATCATGGCGTCGATCCTCAGCCAGCGCGTCGTGCGCCGGCTCACCGAGACGTTCCAGGCGCGGGCCGACGAGCTCGTCGACGAGGTCGTCTCGTCCGCCGAGTTCGACGCCGCCACGGCGCTCGCCGAGGCCTATCCCCTGAGCGTCCTCCCCGCCGCCGTCGGCGTGCAGCCGGAGGGCGTCAAGTACCTCCTGCCCTACTCCAACCTCAACTTCCAGGCGATGGGCCCGCGCAACGAGCTGTATGAGCGCGCGCTCGCCGCCGCCGAGGAGGCGAGCGCCTACGTCGCGTGGCAGATGCGCCGCGACGCCCTCGAGGAGGGCGGGCTCGGCCACACGATCTACGCGTACGTCGACGACGGCGAGATCAGCGAAGAGGATGCCGGCATGCTCGTGCGCACCTTCCTCTCGGCGGGCGTCGACACGACGATCTTCGGCATCCAGTTCGCCCTCCTCGCCCTCGCGCAGGATCCCGCATCGTGGTCGCTGCTGCGCGACGACCCGGGCCTGGCCCGCACGGCCTTCGAGGAGGCGCTGCGCTGGAACGCGCCGAGCCCCTTCATCGGCCGCACGACGGCCCGCGAGACCGAGATCGACGGCGTGCGGCTCGAGGCGGGGGAGAAGGTCGTCATGGACCTCGCAGCCGCCAACCGCGACCCCCAGCGGTGGGACCGCCCGGAGGTCTACGACCTGTCGCGCGACACGAGCGGGCACCTCGCCTTCGGCACCGGCATCCACGGCTGCGTCGGCCAGATGATGGCGCGGATGGAGGCGACGTGCCTCCTGTCGGCCCTCGCCCGCCGGGTCCAGACCATCGAGCTCACCGCCGAGCCGGTGCGCTTCCACTCCAACTGGCTCCGGGGATTCGAGAGCCTCCCCGTGAAGGTGACGCTGCGATGACCGCGAAGAAGATCATCAACGACCCGCGCGACGTCGTCGAGGAGTACATCCTGGGCCTTGTGCGCGGCACCGAGCACCTCGCGCGGCTGGACGGCTGGCCCGTCATCGTGCGGGCGTCGGCGAAGTCGCCGGACCGCGTCGCGATCGTGTCGGGCGGCGGCTCGGGTCACGAGCCCGCGCACGCCGGCTATGTCGGATCCGGGATGCTGGATGCCGCCGTGCTGGGCCCCGTGTTCACGTCGCCGTCGGTCGACGCCGTGTACGCGGCGATCCGCGCCGTCGCGACGGACGCCGGCGTGCTGCTCGTCGTCAAGAACTACACGGGCGACCGGCTCAACTTCGGCCTCGCCGCCGAGATGGCCCGGGCCGACGGCATCCGCGTCGCGACCCTCGTCGTCGCCGACGACGCGGCGCTCGGGGACAGCTCGCGCGCCGGGCGTCGCGGCCTCACGGCGACGGTGCTGGTGCACAAGATCGCCGGCGCCGCCGCCGACGCCGGGCGGAGCCTCGACGACATCGTCGCGCTCGCGGACCGGTTCCTCGCCGGCGCCGCGACCATGGGCGTCGCGCTCGGCCCATGCTCCGTGCCCGGCGCCGCCGCCGCGAACTTCGACCTCCAGGGCGACGAGGTCGAGTGGGGGCTCGGCATCCACGGCGAGGCCGGCAGCGAGCGCGGGACGCTCGCAACGAGCCGGCAGATCGCCGAGACGCTCGTGGGCCGCGTCGTCGACGACCTCGCGCTCGCCGAGGGCGAGGAGGTCGTCGCCCTCGTCAACTCGCTCGGAGCGACGCCCGACCTCGAGCTGCGCATCCTGCACGGCGACGTGCTGACCGCCCTCGCCGAGCGCGGCATCCCCGTGCGGATGACCTGGGCGGGCCCGTTCCTCACGTCGCTCGAGATGCCCGGGGCCTCGGTCACGCTCGCGCGGGTCGACCACGAGCTGCTCGGCCTCCTCGGGGCCGAGGCGCGTGTGCTGGCCTTCCCGCGCGCGACGGCGCCGCACGACCCGCAGCGCGAGCTCGTCGTCGCCTCGCCGCACGCCTTCGCGCCGCGACTGGGCGCCGCATCGTCCGACGGTGCCGCCGAGCGCGTGCACGCCGCGGTCGGCGCCGTCGCCCGCGCCGTGGTCGCCGCCGAGCCCGAGCTCACGGGGCTCGACCGGCGGGTAGGCGACGGCGATCTCGGACTCAATCTCGCCCGCGGCGCGGAGGCGCTGCTGACTGCGGACCTCGCGGCACACGCCGGCGCCGCCGAGTACCTCGCGGCGGTGTCCGACATCGTGCGGCGCGAGGTCGGCGGCACGTCGGGGCCGCTGTACAGCATCCTGCTCCTGAGCATCGCCGAGCGGCTCTCCGCCGACGCGGCCGGTGCCGAGCCGTCGACGTCGCAGTGGGCCGACGCGGTCGCCGCGGGCGTCGCGCGCATCCGGCAGGTGGGCGGCGCCGCACCCGGCGACAGCACCATGATCGACGCGCTGCAGCCCGCCGCCGACGCGCTCTGCACGGTCGGCCACCTGGACGCGGCGGCCGCCGCGGCGCGCGCGGGCGCGGAGGCGACAGCCGGGCTGCGCCCCTCTCTCGGCCGCAGCAGCTACCTCGGCGACTGCGCCGTCGGAGTCCCCGATCCCGGCGCGGTCGCCGAGGCAGCTGCTGCGGCCGAGAGAGGGACGCAGCCCGGCTGTCGCCTCCGCGCCCGCGCGCGCCGCGGCGGCCGCCGTGTCCAGGTCGGCGGCCGCGCCGTCGGAGTCCCCGATCCCGGCGCGGTCGCCGTTGCGATCATGCTCGAGACGCTCGCTGTGGCGCTCGCCCCCGTGGAGGGCTGAGGGATGCTGACGCTCCAGGTCGCCGCGCGCATCGACGAGGCCCAGGGCATCGCGGGACTCGTGCTGACCGACCCCCAGGGACTGCCGCTGCCGCGGTGGGAGCCGGGCGCGCACATCGACGTGCACATCGACCGACCCGGCGACGCCGCGCTCGTGCGGCAGTACTCGCTGTGCGGCGACCCCGGCGACGAGGCCGCGTACCGCATCGCCGTGCTGCGCGAGGAGGACGGGGACGGCAGCATCCACATCCACGACCGGGTGCGGCAGGGGCAGCTCGTACGGGTATCGGAGCCCCGTTCGCTGTTCCGCTACGCTGTGCGCCCGCGCATGGTGTTCGTCGCGGGCGGGATCGGCATCACGCCGCTGCTGCCGATGATCGCCGCGGCCGACGCCGCCGGCAGCGACTGGGAGCTGCACTACGCAGGGCGGGAGCCCGAGGGCATGGCGTTCGGCGGGCATCTCGAGCAGTACGGCGACCGCGTGCGGGTGTACGTCGGATCGCAGGGGCAGCGGATGGCGGTGCCGCGGATCGTCGCGGGCGCCGGCGACGCCGTGATCTATGCGTGCGGCCCGTCGCGCCTCCTCGACGCGCTCGAGGCGGAGGCCGAGTCGGCGGGGGTCGAGCTCGTGGTCGAGCGGTTCGTCAACGACGCCGTCGTCACGAGCGAGGACGACCATCCGTTCGAGGTCGAGCTGTCGGTGACGGGCAGGACGATCACGGTGAACCCCGGCGAGTCGATCCTCGACAAGGTCGTGGCCGCCGGCATCCCCGCTCCCTCGTCGTGCCGCGGCGGCACGTGCGGCACGTGCGAGACGTTCGTACTGGAAGGGCAGCCCGATCACCGCGACGCCGTGCTCAACGCGCGCGAGCGCGAGGAGAGCGAGGTCATGATGATCTGCGTCTCGCGCTGCCGGGGCGATCGCCTCGTGCTGGAGCTGTGAGCGAGCGCTCCATTTCGAGGGGTCCGCCGAGGCAGGGGATTCTCGTCGAGACCGAGGGCGCGGCGCTGCGTCTCGCCGAGATGACTCGGGTTCGGCGAAACGGGCGACTCAGTCCTCGGAAGCGGCTGCCACGCCCGCCTCGCTCTCGAGCGTCTGCAGCTCGCGCGTCTCGTCGAGCATGCGGCGCAGCAGGTCGTTGAGCCGCTCGATCTCGATGGGGCTGAAGTGCGCGAGCACGATCTCCTGTCCGCGCATCGAGATGGGCAGCATGAGGTCGTGCATCTCGGCGCCCGCGCGGGTGAGGTACATCGGGCGCGATCCGCGCGGACCGTCCAGGAGCACGATCAGCCCGCGGCCGGCGAGAGCGCTCACGCTCTTGGAGACGACGGCCTTGTTGACGCCGATGAACTCCGAGACATCGGTCGCGGCGAGTCCCGGGCGGAAGGCCAGCGCCGAGATGACGCGCCAGTCGTTCGTGCCGAGGCCGTAGCGGCGGCGAAGCTCGTGCGACTCGCGCCACACGAGGGCGTTGGAGAGCAGGGCGAGCAGACGCGGAGTGAAGTTCTCAGGGTCGATGATGTCGCGCAGGGGCTCCGTGATGATCTCATCGGCGGGCTGATCGTCTCGTGACGGATCGTAGGTCGCCATGCCTGCTCCTTTCGGACTGCGTCGTCGCGATCCCGCTGGCTGGGATCGAGTGTGTCAGACGTCGCGGGATCCGGCCCCGTGGCGGGGCCGGATCCCACAACCGGGTTCAGTGCGCCATGGCGGCGAGGGCGTCGGGGTCGATGGTGGCGATGGAGCGGGTGTCTTGGAAGGCGCGGATGCCTTCGATGCCTTGTTCGCGGCCGATGCCGGATTGCTTCATGCCGCCGAACGGGGCGCGCAGGTCGCAGCGGTTGGCGCCGTGGTCGTTGATCCAGACGTAGCCGCACACGAGCTGGGAGCCGACGCGCTGGGCGGCTTCGGGGTCGGCGGTCCAGACCGAGCCGCCGAGGCCCGCCCAGGTGTCGTTGGCGGCGGCGACGGCTTCCTGTTCGGTGTCGAACGGGATGATCGGGATGACGGGGCCGAACTGTTCCTGCGTGACGATCCGCAGGCTCGGGTCGGGGTCGATGACGATCGCGGGGCGGATGAAGTTGCCGCCTTCGAGGTCGCCGCCGGGGAGGGTGCCGAATTCGCGGACGTCGGCGCCGGCGTCCTTGGCTTCCTGGATGATGTCGGCCACGAACGCCTTCTGGACGGGGGAGTGCAGCGGGCCCATCGTGGTGCCCTCGTCCAGCCCGTAGCCGAGCACGGTGTTCTGCAGGCGCGCCGACAGGCCGGCGACGATCTCGTCGAGGCGGGAGCGGTGTGCGTAGACGCGTTTGGCGTTCATGCAGATCTGCCCGGTGGTGTCGTAGATCGCGCCGAACAGGCGGTCCAGGTGCGCGTCGTCGATGACCGCGTCCTGAAGGAACACCGCCGCGTCGTTGCCGCCCAGTTCGAGCGTGACCCGGGTCAGCGAGGTGGAGGCCATCTGCATGATCCGCTTCCCGCCGCCCACGCTGCCGGTGAAGCAGACCTTCGCGATGTCGGTGTTCTGGATCAGCCCGGCCATGTCCTCGTCGCGGCCCGTCACGACGTTCAGCACGCCGGCGGGGAGCTTCTCGGCGACCCGCTGGGTGAGCCGCGCCGTGGCCAGCGGGGCCGACGGGGGCGCCTTGACGATGACGGTGTTCCCGGCCAGCAGGGCGTGCGGGAGCGAGGCGGCGAGGATCGCGATGGGCCAGTTGAACGGCACGATGATCGACACCACGCCCAGCGACTGATGGGTCACCTCGGTGGTCATGGGGATCGCGCCGGGCACGACGGGCAGGGTCTTGCCGGTGTCCACCTCGTCGGCCAGCATCAGGGCGAGGTTCCAGCGCAGCTCGAACACCAGCGCGTCCACCCACGCCTCGAACCGGACCTTGCCGTTCTCCTGCGACAGGATCGCCGCGTCCGTGTCCCGGTCCTCGTCGATCCCCGCGATCGCGTCGGCCATCTTCGCGGCACGCTCCCGCGGGCTCAGCGCCGACCACCCAGGGTAGGCCGCCTTCGCCGCGGCGACCGCGTCCGCCACATCCCCGGGCGTGGCGGCGGCCGCCTCACCCACGATGACGCCCTTCTTGCCCGGGTCGGCGACCCGCAGCACGTCCTGCGTGAACCGCTCCTCGCCCCCGATGAACAAGCCCGTGCGGACCCCTACCGCCGTCGTGATGTCCGACATCCTCTTCCACCTCTCTGTGTTCCGAGCGCGCGATGCAGTCGTTGCATCACACGTCAACAAGTTTAGGTGCATTCATGTTTACTTGTAAATGAGTTCGTGCTAGCTTCGCCCTCGTCGCCCACACCGAAGCCGGCGACAGCAACCCGAGAGTCGATGTGGATTCGCGCAAGCCGTCCGCGTCACTCGCTCGACGAGGAGGATGCGATGGGTCGGAAGTGGATCGCCGCGACCGAGGAGCGGCACAGCGTGGAGGAGCTCGAGGAGCTGTCCTTCGAGCTGCGGCAGAAGCTGCTGGAGCTGTGCGGAACGTACGAGGGGGCCGTGCACATCGGCGGCGACCTGTCGGCCGCCGACATCTTCACGGCCCTGTTCCACTACGGCCTGAACGTCGACCCGACCGACATCGGCAATCCCGAGCGCGACCGGTTCGTGCTGTCGAAGGGCCACGCCGCCGTCTGCATGTACATCGCGATGGCGATGCGCGGCTTCTTCTCCTACCAGGGCATCGTCGACACCTACGGTCAGCTCGACAGCGCCTACGGCATGCACCCGTGCAAGGTGCAGCTGCCCGGTGTCGAGGCATCCACCGGCTCTCTCGGCCACGGTCTTCCGCTGGCCGTCGGCATGGCGCTGAGCGCCCGCCACCGCGGCGATGAGCACCGCGTCTTCACGCTGCTCGGCGACGGCGAGACGGGTGAAGGCTCGGTGTGGGAGGCCGTCATGGCCGCCCGCAGTAACAAGCTCGGCAACCTCGTCGCCTTCGTCGACCGCAACCGTCAGCTCATGACGAGCTTCGCCGAGGAGCGCGTCGCCTTCGAGCCCTACCCCGACAAGTGGCGCGCCTTCGGCTGGAACGTGGTGCACATCGACGGCCACGACATGGGCGAGCTCGTCGCGGCGCTCGACGCACTCCCCGAGCCTGACAGCGAGACCCCGACCGTCATCATCGCCGAGACGGTGAAGGGCAAGGGCGTCGACTTCATGGAGCGCAACCTCGCCTGGCACGCCGGATCGCTCGGCGCAGCCGACCTCGAACGCGCCCTCGCGGCGCTCAACGCCTCGCGTGAGGCCACCCGTGAGAAGGAGACCGTCTGATGCCCGTGACCTTCACCTTCGGTGAGATGCTGTCGGCCCGATCGGTGATCGGGTCCACCCTCGCCGAGCTCGGCGACGAGTACCCCAACCTGTGGGTGCTGACCCCCGACATCGGGGCGACGCTCGTCGAGTTCCGCGACAAGTTCCCGGAGCGCTTCCTCGACGTGGGCCTGGCCGAGCAGGCGTGCGTCGGCATCTCGGCGGGCCTCGCGTACGACGGGAACATCCCGGTCGTGTCCGGGATGCTGCCCTTCCTCTCGATGCGCGCGCTCGAGCAGGTGCGCACCGACGTCTGCTACCCGAACCTCCCCGTCAAGATCATCGGCACGCACGGCGGCCTCGTCGGCAACGGCGGCTCGACGCACTATGCGGTCGAGGACCTCGCCCTCATGTGCGCCCTCACCAACATGACGGTGACGTCGATCGGCGACCCGCTCATGGTCGGCGAGATCATCCGCCAGTCGATGACGATGCAGGGCCCCATCTACATCCGCCTGGCGGTCGGCAAGAAGGACATGGTGCTCTACGAGCCCGGCGAGCACGACATCCGCATCGGCAAGGGGATCGTCGCCCGCCAGGGGACGGATGCCACGATCTTCACGCACGGCACGACGGTCGCGCAGGCGATCCAGGCCGCCGACGACCTCGCACAGGACGGCCACTCGGTCCGCGTCGTCGACATGTTCACGCTCAAGCCGATCGACGACGAGCTCATCGCGCAGTGCGCGGCCGAGACCGGCGGACGATTCGTCGTGCTCGAGGACCACCTCTCCTACGGCGGCCTCGCGACGCGCATCGCCGACGTCGTCGCCGACCGCGGCATCCACCTCACGTCGTTCGAGCGGCTCGGCATCCCGCAGGTGTACGCCGGCTTCGGCGAGGACGAGCAGCTGCGTGACAAGCACGGCTACGGCCTGTCGGCGACGGTCGCCGCGGTGCGCCGCGCGATCGCCGCGGTGCGCTGAGGAGCCCGGGCATGAGGACCGTAGCCGTCACCAAGATCGGGAGTCTCCGCGACCCCGACGACGACACCCGCGGCCGTATCGGCGTCGTCGACTTCCCCGAGCAGGAGCTCGGAGCGGAGGACGTGCGCATCCGCGTCGCGTACTCGGCCATCTGCGGGTCGGACCCGCACCTGGCCGAGGGGTTCTTCGGCACCGATGTGCCGATCGGCCTGGGGCACGAGCTGTCGGGCGTCGTCGAGGCGCTCGGCGAGCGCGCGCACCGCAACGGGCTGCAGGTCGGCGACCGCGTCGCGGGAAACTTCCTGCGCTTCTGCGGCACATGCCGTCCCTGCCAGGAGGGCCGCCAGCAGTTCTGCGAGCACATCCAGGACTACAACCGTCCCGGCATGGCCGAGACCGTCACGTGGCACGAATCGCAGGTCTACAAGCTGCCCGACGACGTGTCGCTCCTGAAGGGATGCCTCCTGGAGCCCACCTCGGTGGCCGTGCGCATCGCCGACAAGACGAACATCAAGGTCGGCGACCGCGTGCTCGTGTGCGGCGGCGGACCCATCGGGCAGCTCGTGCTGCAGGTGCTCAAGATACACGGCGCGACCTCGCTGACCATGGTGGAGCCGATCGCGGAGCGCCGCGAGATGGCGCTCCGTCACGGCGCCCAGCACGTCATCGACCCCCTGAACGAGGACCAGAACGCGCGCGCGGCCGAGATCACCGGCGGTCGCGGCTACGACGTCGTGGTGGATGCCTCCGGCTCCGTCCACGCCGTCGCGGGCCTCCTCGACCTCGCCGCCAAGGGGGCGACCATCGTCTACGGCGCGATGTACCCCGAGCACTTCGCGCTGCCGCTCAACCTCTCGGGCTACCTCTACCTCAAGGAGCTCACGCTCACGGGCGTCTTCGTCTCGCCGTACGCGTTCCCGCGCGCCCTGCAGATCCTGCCGCACCTCGACGTCGACGAGCTCACCCGGGCGATCTTCCCGCTCGAAGACGCCGTCGAAGCCTTCGCGGCCCACGTCTCGGGGCAGCATCCCAAGGTCGTCATCCGCTGCAACGACCTCGAGGAGGAAGCGGCATGACCATCGTGCAGACGGCCCTCGACGAGCGGCCCGCCGCGCTCGAGGCGATCGACATCGTGAAGAGCTTCGACGGCGTGCACGCCCTGCGCGGCGTGACCTTCGACGTGCGGCCCGGCGAGATCCATGCGCTCCTCGGCGAGAACGGCGCCGGCAAGTCGACGCTCATCAAGGTCGTGACGGGCCTCTACGCCCCCGACTCGGGCCGCATCCGGCGAGGCGGCGAGGACCACCAGTTCTCGAGCGTGCGCGATGCGCGTCGCGCGGGCGTGGTCGCGCTCTACCAGGAGCTCTCGGTCGTGCCGACGATCAGCGTCGCCGAGAACATCCTGCTCGGCGAGCACATGCCCACGCGGGCGGGCGTCGTCGACGGGCGGGCGCTCGTGAAGACCGCGAAGGCGCAGCTCGAGCGACTCCACCAGAAGATCCCGACGCGCAAGCTCGGCATGGACCTGTCGCCCGTGCAGCAGACGATGGTCTCGCTCGCCCGGGCCCTCGCCGCCGACGCCCGCGTGCTCATCCTCGACGAGCCGACGGCATCCCTCACCGACACCGAGATCCGCGACATGTTCGAGGTGCTGCGGTCGCTGCGCGACGAAGGCGTCGCGATCGTCTACGTCTCGCACCGGCTCGAGGAGGTCTTCGAGCTCTGCGACCGCCTCACGATCATGCGCAACGGCCAGACGATCATCACGAAGGACGTCGCCGACACGAACATCGACGAGGTCATCTCGACGATGGTCGGCCGTGCCCCCGAGTCGCTCTACCCCGATCGCGGCACGGCGACGACCGACGTCGTCCTCGACGTCGCGAACCTCGACGGGCGTCGCGTCAAAGACGTTTCCTTCACCGCCTACGCGGGCGAAGTGCTCGGCATCGGCGGCCTCGCCGGGTCGGGCCGCAGCGAGCTGCTGCGTATTCTCGCGGGAGCCCAGCGCCACCGCGGCGGTGTCATCACGATCGGCGGCGAGACGCTGCCGGCCCGGCCCGCCGTGGGCCGCGTGCTCGACGCGGGCATCGCGCTCGTGCCCGAGGAGAGGCGCAGCCAGGGCGTCATGCTCGGTGCCTCGATCCAGGACAACATCGCCCTCGCGAACATCGCCTCGGTGAGCCGCGGCGGTCTCGTGTCGGGCGGACAGATCGCCAAGATCGCCAAGCGCGGCATGGCCGACCTCCAGATCAAGGCGCGCAGCACCCGCCAGCCTGTGGGCGAGCTGTCCGGCGGAAACCAGCAGAAGGTCGTGCTCGCGAAGATGCTCGCACGCCGGCCCAAGGTGCTCCTCATGGACGAGCCCACGCGCGGCATCGATGTCGGCACGAAAGCCGAGATCTACCGCCTCATCCGCGAACTGGCGGCGGGCGGCACTGCCGTCATCGCCGTCAGCTCCGAGCTGCCCGAGCTGATCGGGATGAGCGACCGGATCCTCATCATGCACGAGGGTGCGGTCTCGGGTGTCGTCCCCGCCGAAGGCGCCGACGACGAGCTTCTTCTCTCCTACGCCTACGGAAGGTCGGAACGGTCATGACCAGCCAGAAAGAATCCACCACGACGACGTCGACGGCGACGATCGTCGCCCAGCAGTCCCGGACGGCGGGGCGCCTGCTCCTGTCGGGCGGCACGGTCGTCGCGCTGATCCTCCTCGTCGCGTTCTTCTTCGCGATGCGGCCCGACACATTCCTCTCGTTCGTGAACGTGCGGAACATCCTCTACCAAGTGTCGATCCTCGCGATCATCGCCGGTGCGCAGACCATCGTCATGGTCGTGGGCGACTTCGACCTGTCGGTGGGCGCGACCTCGTCGCTCGCGGGCTCGGTCGCGGCGGCGCTCATGATCGCCGACGACCCGACGTCGGTGCCGGTCGCGATCCTCGCGGGTCTCGGCGTCGGCCTCCTCGTCGGCCTCATCAACGGCGTGCTGATCGCGTACCTCAACCTCTCGGCGTTCGTCGCGACGCTCGCGACGATGACCTCGGTCGTGGGCCTCGCGTACCTCGTGACCGCGGGCACGACGCTGTTCGGCATGCCCGACTCGTTCACGCAGCTGGGACAGGGACGCTTCCTCAACATCCCGCTGCCCGTGTACTTCGCGATCGTGATCTCGCTCGTCATCTGGGCGATGCTGCGGTTCACGACGGTCGGCCGCCGCTGGCACGCGATCGGCGGCAACGTCGAGGTCGCCCGCCTCTCCGGCGTCAACGTGCGCTTCGCGCGGCTGCTCGCCTTCACGCTGGCCGGCTTCGTGTCGGCGATCGGCGGCATCCTGCTGGCGGCCCGGCTCGGCAGCGCGAGCGCCGAGCAGGGCG
The DNA here is from genome assembly GCF_044325405.1 of Microbacterium alkaliflavum. NCBI lineage: Bacteria > Bacillati > Actinomycetota > Actinomycetes > Micrococcales > Microbacteriaceae > Microbacterium > Microbacterium alkaliflavum. Next base: position 93,177 of record NZ_JBIQWL010000004.1, read on the forward strand.
GCGACAACATGATGTTCTCGGTCGCGGCGGTCTTCCTCGGCATGACCGTCATCCGCTCCGGCGCCGCCAACCTCGGCGGCACGATGATCGGCGTGGCGATCATCGGCGTCATGAGCAACGGCCTGAACATCCTCGGCGTCAACGCCTACATCCAGCAGGTCGTCACGGGAATCATCATCATCGCCGCCGTGACGCTGTCGTCGCTGCGCCATCGCGAGCGCTAGCCGCTCTCCTCGTCCGCGGGCACCCGGCCCGCGGGCACACGTCGCGCGGGCGCCCGGCCCGCGTGTCCATCCAGGTACGTCAACCACACAAAGGAGTAACTCGTGCGTACACGTTTCAAGGCGATCGCGGCCCTCGGTGTCGCAGCGGCACTGGCCCTCACCGGCTGCTCGTCTGGCGGCGACTCGGCCGGCGCGGGCGGCGGCGACGCACCCTTCAAGGTCATCGCGTTCACGTCGGGCAACCAGACGCCGGTCGGCGCCTGGTGGGTCAAGGCCGTCACCGAGAAGGCGAAGGAGGAGGGCTGGGATCTCACGATGATCCAGGGCGACTTCGACTTCCAGAAGATGAACCCCGCCGTGGAGAGCGCGATCGGCCAGGGCGCCGACGTCATCCTCGACGGCTTCACCGACGCCGCTTCGATCGGCTCGATCGTCACGGCGGCCAAGGACGCCGAGATCCCGATCTTCGCGATGGATGCCGTGACCGAGGAGAATCCCGCCTTCGTCACGAACATCACCACCGACCAGCAGCAGATCGTCGACAAGACGGTCGGCGCGATCGGCGACTCGATCGGCGGCCTCGACGGCAAGACCGTCATGGTGATCGGCCACGACCCGCACGCCGGCATCCGCCTGCGCTCGAACCTCGCGGTCGATGCCTTCGAGAAGGCCGGCGCAACGGTCGTCGGGGGCGAGCCGCAGCAGGTGACCAACCCCGCGACCGGACGCACCGAGGCGCTCAACCTCGTCGCCGACTACCTTTCCGCGAACCCCAATGGCCTCGACGCCGTGTGGGCAGGCTGGGACGACGCGGGCCTGGGTGCCGCGCAGGCACTGGGCGAGGCCGGCTCCGACGCCAAGGTCACGGGTGTCGACGCCCTCAGCGAGACGCTCGCGGCGATCCAGAAGGACGGCAACTTCCTCGCGACGATCGAGCAGCCGTGGCCCAGCATCCTCGACCTGCTCGTCAAGGACGTGCAGGCGTACCAGGCCGACGGGACGCTGCCGAAGGACAAGTTCGTCGCCGTCGACGTGACTCTCGTCAACAAGGACAACGCGGCGACCATCACCCCGTCGGACAAGCTCGGCTGACCGACATCCACTCGCGGGGGCGGCCCGGCCATCGGGCCGCCCCCGCGCCCACCCCTCCCCACGAAAGAAGGAAACCCATGCGCCTCGACGGCAAAGTCGCCCTCATCACGGGCGGCGCAAGCGGAATCGGTCTCGCCACCTCGCGGAAGTTCGTCCGCGAAGGGGCCAAGGTCGTCATCGCCGACATCAACCTCGACCAGGCGGAGGCCGCGGCCGCCGCGATCGCCGCGGAGGGCTTCGAGGGCTCCGTCGCGGCGGTGCGCGTCAACGTGTCGGTGTTCGCCGAGGTCGAGGCCGCCGTCGCGCGCGCCGTCGAGGTCTTCGGCAAGCTCGACGTCATCTTCAACAACGCCGGCATCGCCGGGGGCAAGCCGCTCCTGGAGCACGACCCGGTCGCCGACTACGAGCCGATCATCCGCGTCGACCAGGACGGCGTCTACTACGGCATCCTCGCCGCGGGCCGCCAGTTCCGCGCGCAGGGCACGGGCGGCGTCATCATCTCGACGTCCTCGATCTACGGCGAGCAGGCGGCCGAGCTGTCGTTCACGTACAGCGCCGCGAAAGCCGCCGTCATCTCCTTCACGCGCTCGGCCGCGTACGAGCTCGCCGAGTACGGCGTGCGCGCCGTCGCCATCACGCCCGGACGGGTGGGCACGCCGATCATCAACCAGTTCAGCGAGGAGCTGAAGGCCGTCTTCGCCTCGGAGCAGCTGCGCAACAAGCTCACCGAGCCCGAGGAGATCGCCAACGTCGTGGCGTTCCTCGCCTCCGACGAGGCCAACGTCATCAACGGCACCGTCGTGAGCGTCGACGACGGCTACTCGGTGTTCAAGCAGCGCCTCGACCTGCCGGTCTTCTGAGCAGGGGGCCGAGCGCGTGAACCTCGATCTGGACCTCGCCTTCCACGTCAGCATCGCCGTGGCCGATCCGACGCCGGCCGCGCTCGGCCCGCTCCTGGAAGAGCTCGCCACGGCGGGCTACCGCCGTGCGGTGCTCCCACCCCTCGATCCCGCGGGGACGGATGCCGCGGCCCTGCACCGCACCTTCGCGGAGGCGGGCATGAACCCCATCGCGATGACGGGGCAGCGCCCCGGCGCCGACGTCTCGTCGGATGACCACGCCGAGCGCCGGGCGGGTGCCGCGGCACTCCGTGCCGCAGTGGACTTCGCCGTCGCCCTCGGTGCCGATCAGCTCAACGGCGTGCCGTACGGGCTGTTCGGGCCGCCCGGACGGCCCACGCCCGCAGGTGCGCTGGAGCGCGCCGCCCGCGAGGTCGGGGTCGTCGCCGACTACGCGTCCGACCATGGCGTCATGATGACGTTCGAGGTGCTGAACCGCTACGAGACGTCGGCGATCAACACGGCGGCGCAGGCGCTCGAGTTCGTCGAGGCGAGCGGCTCCGACAACCTGCGCATCCACCTCGACACGTTCCACATGGCGATCGAGGAGGCCGACATGGCGGCCGCCATCCGCGCCGCGCTCCCGAAGCTCGGCTACCTCGAGCTCGGCCAGTCAGGTCGCGGCCTGCTCTCCACGGGCGCCGTCGACATCTCGGGCGTCGTGCGCCAGACACTCGACGACGGCTACGAGGGCCGCTGGGGCGTCGAGGCGTTCTCCCGGCCGCTCGTCGGCGAGGGCGCGGGAGACATGCTCGCGATCTGGCGCGCTCCGTTCGATGATGGATTCGAGCAGGCCTCGGATGCGGTCCGCGTGGTCCGCAGAGGCTGGGCCGAGAGCGCACCCGGCCGGCGCGCCCACCGACTCTCCCGCAGCGCCGGCTGACACCCGCACCCGGCGGAGCCGGCACCCGCACCCGAGACGACTCAGCCCCGCACCCGACGGAAGGAACGACGATGTCCACCACGATCCAAGCGACGACACCGCTCATCGACGAGACCGCGTTCAGCGGCCGGATCTTCATCGACGGGGAGTGGGTCGCCGCGGGAGGCGGCGAGATCGCCTCCGTCGCCCCCGCGACCGGCGAGACCATCGCGACGGTGGGCATCGCCTCGCCCGCCGACGTCGCGCGCGCCGCGGCCGGCGCCGCGAAGGCGCAGAAGGAGTGGGCCGCGACGCCGCACCCGGCCCGCGCCGCCGTGCTCCGCCGGGCGGCGCAGCTCTGGGAGGAGCACGCCGACGAGATCATGAGCTGGAATGTGCGCGAGGTCGGCGCCATTCCGCCGCTCGCGGGCTTCGCCCTGCACGTCACGGCGGCCGAGTGCTACGAGGCCGCGTCGCTGCCGTCCGCGCCGCTCGGCTCGATCCTGGCGAGCGAGGAGCCGCGCCTGTCGCTCGCTCAGCAGGTGCCTGTCGGGGTCGTGGGCGTCATCTCGCCGTTCAACGTGCCGCTCATCCTCGGCATCCGCGCCGTCGCCCCCGCGCTCGCGCTCGGCAACGCCGTGCTGCTCAAGCCCGACCCCCGCACGATCGTCACGGGCGGCGTCTCGATGGTGCGCATCTTCGAGGAGGCGGGCCTGCCCGCCGGCCTCCTGCAGCTCGTGCCGGGCGGGGCCGACGTCGGCGAGGCCATGGTGACCGACCCGAACGTCGACGTCATCGCCTTCACGGGGTCGACCCGCGCCGGCCGGATCGTCGGCGAGCTCGCCGGCAAGCACCTCAAGCGCGTCCACCTCGAGCTCGGCGGCAACTCCGCGTTCATCATCCGCGAGGACGCCGACGTCGACCAGGCCGTCAACCTCGCGACGTGGGGCTCGTACCTGCACCAGGGTCAGATCTGCATGACGGTCGGCCGGCACATCGTGCACGAGTCGATCTTCGAGGAGTACGTCGCGAGGCTCAGCGCGAAGGCCGACTCCATGGTCGTCGGCGACCCCGCCGCAGGCCAGGTGCACCTGGGTCCGCTCATCGACGAGGTGCAGCGCGACCGCGTGCACACCCTCGTGCAGGACGCCGTCGCGCAGGGCGCCGACCTCCGTGCCGGCGGCGACTACGAGAGCCTCTTCTACCGCCCGACGGTGCTCGCGAACACGCCGCAGGATGCCGCGGCCTACCACGACGAGGTCTTCGGGCCCGTGGCATCCGTCGTGCCGTACTCGACCGACGACGAAGCCGTCGAGCTCGCCGCCAGGACCGAGTACGGACTGGCGCTGGGCATCGTGAGCCGCGACGTCATGGCGGCGCTCGCGATGGCGCAGCGCATCCCGTCGGGGATCGTGCACATCAACGACCAGACCGTCAACGACGAGGCGAACGCCCCGTTCGGCGGCGTGGGCGCGTCGGGCACGGGGTCGCGTCACGGCGGCGCGCAGGCGAACATCGACGCCTTCACCGAGACGCGCTGGATCACGCTCCGGCGCGAGCCCGGCCAGTACCCGCTCTAGTCCCCGTCGCCGCCGAGGAACGCGTCCCCGGTCCAGGAATCGCCGGTTCGAGGCATCCGGAATCTGCGATTCCCAGACGGCTCGGAGAGCGTCAGCGGCGTTCCAGCACGTACGTCTCGCGCCCTGCGAAGACGCCGGTGACGGTCTGCCCGACCATGACGAGGAGCACGAGGGCGAGCGGCACGACCCAGCCGCCGACCGTCGCGTGCACCCAGCCGAACAGTACGGGGCCCAGCGCCGCGAGTACGTAGCCGACCGATTGGGACATGCCCGAGAGGGCCGCCGACGCGTCGTGGTCGCGGGCGCGCTGCGCCATGAGCGTCAGCGTCATGCCGAGCGATGCGCCCGACGACAGGCCGATCAGCACGACCCACGCGAGGATCGCGTCGGGGGCGGCCATGAGGCCCACGACGCCCACGATGCCGAGCGGCGGGATGAGGGCGGGCACCCACCGCTCGAGACGTCCGCGCAGGAGGAACGGGATGACGAGGGAACCTGCGACCGAGAAGATCTGGAAGATCATGACGTCGACGCCCGCGACGACGGCGCTGCGGCCCGTCGACGTCGAGATCGAGGCCAGCCACGTCAGGAGCATGTAGAAGGTGGATGCCTGGAAGCCCATGTACGCCGCGACGGTCCACGCGACGGGGTCGCGCCAGATGCCGGTGCGGCCGTGCGCGGCCCCGTTCGCCGCTTCGCGTCCCGCGCCGCGCGTCGCCCACGCCCACGCCCCGATCGCGAACGGGAGCAGGGCGAACCCGATGAGGAACAGCGCGAAGCGCCAGCCGGCCTCGCCGGTCGGCAGCTCGAGGTGCGACACAGGCACCGCGATGCCCGACGCGACGGCTCCGAGCCCGCCGAGGAGCGCCGTGTAGGCGGCCATCATGGCCGGCACGCGCTCCGGGAAGTCGCGCTTGATCGCCGCGGGCATGAGCACGTTGACGATCGCGAGGGCGCAGCCGATGATCGCCGTGCCGAGCCACAGACTCGCCGTCGGGCCCGGCAGCGATCGCACGACGGTGCCGACGGACAGGACGACGAGCGACCACGTCACGGCCCGCGACATCCCGAAGCGGCGGCTCACGTCGCGTGCGAGGGGCGAGACGAGGGCCCACGTGATGAGCGGCACGGCGCCCAGCAGGCCGAGCATCGTCGGCGGCAGCCCCGTGTCGTCGCCGATCTGGGCGAGCAGGGGACCGACGGCCGTGATCGTCGGCCGCATGTTGGCCGCGACGAGGCACGTCGCGACGACGAGTCCGACGATCGCTTCGCTGCGTTTGCCTACGCCCATAGGCAAGGGATGCTACACCCCTCCGAGCAGGCCGAGGGGAGGCGAGGCGATTTGTCATAGTGGTGCTCGCACTGCTAGATGTTCGTTTGGGGATATGCAAATCCAATACGGCGCGACAGAAGGGGCAACTGAATGCGTCGCTGGTTTAGTGCGTCAATTCGATTCATTGTGTTCGCAGTACTTGGAATTCTCGGTCTGGCGGTCATTGTTTGGCCGATGTACCAGTCGTCGAATCAACCACGTCCGCCGCTCCAGACATCCCACGAGTTCCTGGCCGTGTCTGTCGACACTCCGGTTGCCTCCCCGCCAGACGTCTGGGTCACACTGGATGCGATGGCGCCCCGAGACGGAGCGGACCAGGAGAAGACTTCCAAGCTCACCGTTGTGATCCAGTTCCCTGCGCAAACGGAGCCTTGGCAATTCTCCGGCGCGGTGCTTCTGCAAGGCCGGCTCGCGCGGGCCCATAGGACGTGCGATGTCGGCCAGTCCTCGGAGGTCTCCTTCAACGACTTCACCGAACTGCAGAAGACCATCACCTTCAGCCTCCTCAGGCGGGCTTCGCCAGAGGAAGCCACCACCAACAACCTGGAACTGGCCGAACGTGCAAGTGGGCTCGCATTCACTCGAGTGCAGTTCTCGAAGGACTTCGATCCGCCAACCGGATCTCAGACCACTCAGTCGCTATGGATGAATTGCGTGATGTCGACCGAGGAGATCTGGAATCGGGCGCAGAGCGCGTTCTGGGATCTCGAGACACCTATCGTGGGAGTCGCCGCATCAGCGCCGGCAATCGACACAGACGCCATTGATCTCGACATCAATTCTCGGATCAACGTTCAGCGTGGAGACAGTCTCTACTATCAAGAGGGATATCCGGCGCCGAGTTCTCGCGACCAGACCAAGGATTCGTTTGCCAAGTCGACTGCTGGCTGGGCCGGGAGCCCCGATTCGCTGTCCGGCATAAACGACGCGATCATCGCCCGATATTCGGACACCATCGCCGAGTCGGAGCGCAACTCGACTGTCTTCTTCGCCGGCGTACTCGCGGGCCTCTTCGCGTCGTTTCTTGCAGTCGGAATCGGCGGACTCTTGGACGAACTGATCGGCTTTCGGCCGCTTGTCGAAGTCGCTGCGTCAAGCGCTACGGCTCCTGTGATGCCGGCTACCCCGGCGCCGACGACTCGCTGGGGCAGACTCAAGGTGAGGCTTCGACGTTTGGGGAAACCTCGGGGTAAGCCATAACGGGCGTGAGGTCATCCGCTCGACGAAGGTACAGATGACCCCAACCTGACGGAGGTAGAACCCGGCCGTCTGGGTTCTACTGCAGGCCTTCCAGCGGCCAGCCCGTGTACGCCTCGGCGAGGAAGCGGCGGCCCGCCTCCGACTCGACGACCGAGCGCAGCTCGCCGAGCTGGCGCAGGCGGTCGAAGTCCGACGCCTCCGGTGCCACGTGCAGCATGCTCGTCATCCACCAGGAGAAGTGCTGGGCCTTCCAGATGCGGTGCAGCGCCGTCTCGGGGAAGGCCTCGAGCAGGCGGTGGTCGTCTTCCAGGAGAAGCGCGCGCAGTGCCTTCTCGAGCACGAGCACGTCGGCGACGGCGAGGTTCATGCCCTTCGCGCCCGTCGGCGGGACGGTGTGCGCGGCGTCGCCAATGAGCGCGACGCGTCCCTTCAGCAGCTCGTGCGCGACGAAGCTGCGGAACCGCAGCACGTCGCGCTGGAAGATCGGGCCCTCTTTGAGGGTCGTGCCGGGCACGCGCTTCTGCAGCTCGTCCCAGAGCTGCTCCTGGCTGAACGAGTCCGGGTCGACCTCGGGGTCGCACTGGAAGTACATGCGCTGCACGGTGTCGCTCCGCTGGCTGATGAGGGCGAAACCGTCGGGGGAGTTCGAGTAGATGAGCTCCTCGGCGCTGGGCGGCGCCTCGCACAGGATGCCGAACCATGCGAACGGGTACTCGCGGAAGTAGCCGTTGCGCGATCCCGAGACCGCCGCGCGGGCGACGCTGCGCGATCCGTCGGCGCCGACGACGAACTCGGCCTCGATCGTGAGGGCCTGCCCGTCGGCGTCTGTTGCGATGACGGCGGGGCGGTCGGTCTCGGCGCCCTCCACGCGCTGCGCCGTGACGCCGAAGCGCAGGTCCTGGCCCGCCGCGAGGCGCGCCGTGATGAGGTCTTTGAGCGCTTCGTGCTGCGGGTAGAGGTAGACGGCGCGGTCGACGAGGGCCGCGAAGTCGATGCGGTGCCCGTCCCCCGCGAAGCGCAGCTCGATGCCCTCGTGGCGGTGGGCTGCCGTGAGCACGCGGTCCGACGCGCCCGACGATGCGAGCACCTCGACCGTGCCCTGCTCGAGGATGCCGGCGCGGATCGTCGTCTCGATCTCCTCGCGGCTGCGCTGGTCGATGACGATCGACTCGATGCCGGAGCCTGCGAGCAGGTGCGAGAGCAGGAGTCCCGCGGGTCCTGCGCCGACGATCGCGACGCGGGTGCGGACGGTGGCGGTCATGACGTCTCCTTCGACGGACGATTCAGGATGCTGCGCTCCAGTGTGCGGGCGCGCGTGCCGTTGTCCGCCTTGCCTTCCCGATCAACGGGAAGGCAAGTTCTGTCCTGTCGGCTGAGCTCTCTCATTCTTCGAAAACCCCATTGAACTTGAGGCTCACACAGGTCGTTTGAGGGCAAGCACCTCTCCGGCCTGGGGCTGCGTGAGCCCGAAGTTCAATGGGGTTTGAGAGAGGGATCGCCCGCAGGGGTCAACGCGCGGAGAGTGCCGCTCTGATCTCGCGCGCCGCGCGGAGCAGCTCCGTGATCGCGACCTCGGGCGCCGCGTCCCGTGGAAGCGCGACCGACAGTGCGGCGATGACCGCGCCGTTCTCGTCGCGCACCGGCACGGCGACCCCCGTCGACACGGCCGCGACCGTGCCGCGCGCGACGACGAAGCCCTGCCGGCGCACCTCGGCGAGCGTGCGGCGCAGGGTTGAGGCATCCGTCGCCGTCTCCGGCCCGAGCGCGGGCAGCGGTCCCATCAGCACGCGGTCCTGCAGTTCCGGATCGGCGTAGGCGAGCAGCACGAGCCCCGACGACGATGCGTGCAACGGCAATCTGCCTGCGATGGCCGTGATGTTCGCGCCCGCCTCGGGGTGCGAAAGGCGCTCGAGGAAGAGCGCCGAGTCCTGCTCGAGCACCGCGAGCTGCGTGTGCTCGCGCACGCGCGCCTGGATGCGCTCCATCGAGGGCAGCGCGGCCTGCCGCAGGCGCAGGGCGCGCGACCCGCGCAGCGCGAGCTCCCACAGCCGCAGCCCCAGGCGCACCCGGTGCTCGTCGTCGCGCTCGAGCAGTCCCTCGCGCACGAGCTCGTCGACGACCCGGTGCGCCGTCGACGACGGGAGGCCTGCACGGCGCCCGATCTCGGAGGCCGTCTGCACGGTGCGCTCGGCCGTGAACGTCTCGAGCACGCGCACGAGACGCTGCGTCATCGAGTCGCCTGACGGCGAGTTGGCCATGCGCCCCAGGATGCCACGCCCCATCGCGCCCGCAGTCGAAGCCGGCGCCCGGCGACCCCACTGTGCCCGCGGGCGGGAGTAGCCTCGACGCGGGAGGACGCGGTGGCCGACGACGGCGAGGGCCTGCTGACGCGCGCGATGCGCGTGCTGCAATGCTTCACGGATGATGAGCCGGCGCTCACGGCGGCGCGGATCGGCGAGCTGACGGGATTGCCGTCGTCGTCGCTGCACCGGCTGTTAGGGCAGCTGACCACGTTCGGGATGCTCGCGAAGGCGCCTGGACACCGGTACACGATCGGCGTGCGGCTGTGGGAGCTCGGTGAGCTCTCGCCCCTCTCGCTCGAACTGCGCGAGACGGCCCTGCCGCACATGCTGCGCCTCTACGAGGCGACGGGCGAGAACGTGCACCTCGCGGTGCTCGAGGCGCCGACGCCCGAGACGGCGATCGCGCTGTTCGTCGGACGCATCACCGGATCGGGGTCGATCCCCACGCTCAGCCGCATGGGCGGGCGGCATCCGCTCCACACGACGGGAGTCGGCAAGGCGCTCCTCGCGACCCGCGACGAGCTGTGGCTGCAGCGGTTCTTCGCGCATCCGCTCGAACGCGAGACGACGCACTCGATCACGAGCGAGACCGAGCTGCGCGCCGAGCTCGAGCGCGCGCGCACCCGCGGCTACGCCACGACGCACGAGGAGATGACGCTCGGCAACGTCTCGGTCGCAGCTCCCCTCGGCGCGGTCGAAGGCCTGCCGCAGGCCGCCGTCGGAGTCGTCGTGCGTCTCGACCGCGCCGACGAGCGCCGGCTGGGCCCGCTCGTCGTGCAGGCTGCGCGAGACATCCGCACGGCCCTCCTCTCCCGCTGAATGGGAGTCCTCTCCGGCGCTCGCGGAGCCGGATGTCACGCTGGTCGAGACCTATCCAGCGGACCGTCGAAGGAGACCCCATGACCGCTGTCGATCCCGACTCGCGGGTCGAGGAGGCGTTCTCGTCCTCCGTCGTGCTCGAGCAGACGGCGGCTGCGCCGGAGACGCTGCTCGCCTCGCACGACATGCCGTCGCAGAGCCAGATCACGCAGGAGATCATCGATCTGCACGCCGAGGCGGGAGCCCGCGTCGCCGCCGGCGAGCGCGTGCCCGCGACGCTGTACGACTTCGCGCCGTACCGCTCGAGCATCCTGCGCCACCCGACGAAGAACCCGCGACTCGTCGACCCCGAGACCATCGAGCTGTGGTCGCCCGCCTTCGGGCAGCGCGACGTCGCGCAGATCGAGTCCGACCTGACGCTGCAGCACACGGGCGAGCCGCAGGGTGAGCGCATGACGATCGAGGGCCGCCTCCTCGACTCGTGGGGCCGGCCCCTGCGCAACCAGCTCGTCGAGATCTGGCAGGCCAACGCCGCCGGGCGCTACATCCACCAGCGCGACCAGCACCCCGCTCCGCTCGACCCCAACTTCACGGGCGCCGGGCGCATCGTCACGAACGACAACGGCGAGTACAAGTTCACGACGATCAAGCCCGGCCCGTACCCGTGGAAGAACCACATCAACGCGTGGCGTCCGGCGCACATCCACTTCTCGCTCTTCGGCGCGGGCTTCACGCAGCGGATCATCACGCAGGTCTACTTCCCCGGCGACCCGCTGTTCGCGCTCGACCCCATCTACAACACGATCCGCAGCCAGAAGGACCGCGACCGCCTCATCGCGACGTACGACCACGACCTCACGGTGCCCGAGTTCTCGATGGGCTACCGCTGGGACATCGTCGTCGACGGCCCCGATGCCACCTGGTTCGAGCAGGACGGAGAGTGAACATGCGAACAGCAACGAGTCGAAGCCGGTTCCTGAGCCTGTCGAAGGGCGAGCCCGAGGAGGGTGAGCACTGATGACCGCGCACGACACCGCCGCAGCCCTCGCCGCCCGGCCCGCCAAGACGCACGAGCCCGCGCCCGGCCAGACGATCGGCCCGTTCTTCGCGTTCGGCATCAACTACCCGAAGATGCACGAGGTCGCCTTCCCGCACTCGCCGGGAGCGATCGTGCTCGGGGGCACGGTGTACGACGGGGCGGGCAGCCCCATCCCCGACGCATGCATCGAGATCTGGGGCGCCGACTCCGACGGGACGATCCCGCGCGGCCGCGGGTCCCGCCGTCGCGACGACCACACCTTCACGGGCTTCGGACGGTCCTACACGACCGACGAGGGCCGCTACGAGTTCTGGACCCGCAACCCCGGCTCGGTCGACGGCGAGGCGCCCTTCTTCGCCGCCATCGTGTTCGCGCGCGGCCTGCCGAACAAGCTGCACACGCGCATCTACCTGCCGGAGGACGAAGCGCGCCTCGCAGCGGATCCGCTGCTGGCCTCCCTCGACGAGCGCGAGCGCGCTACGCTCATCGCGACGCGCGAGCCCGACGGGTCGCTGCACTTCGACATCCGGCTGCAGGGCGAGCAGGAGACGGTCTTCCTCGCGTATTGAGTGCGCTGACCCTCGTGAGAAGGGACCGACCATGAGTGAGCCGCCTCTCGACGTCGGTCTGGTCAATCCCGTCGCCGTCGGCAACGACGACGCCGTCACGGATGCCGCGATCCTCGCGGCGCTCGTGCACGCAGAAGTCGCGCTCGCCCGTGCCTACGAAGCCGTGGGGGCGGCACCGTCCGGCACGGGCGACGCGATGCAGGCGGCCCTGAACGCGTCGGCCCCGATCGACGCGGCGGCGCTCGCCGCCGACGCCGTCGCAGGCGGCAACCCCGTGATCCCGCTCGTCGGACTCCTCAAGGAGCGCGTGCCCGCCGACGTGCGCATGTGGGTCCACCGGGGTGCGACGAGCCAGGACATCGTCGACACCGCCCTCATGCTCGTCGCGCGCGACGCGTCCGACCTCGTCGCCGGGGCGCTGCGCGAGACCGCCGAGGCGCTCCGGGCGTTCGCCGCGGCGCACCGCGACGACGTCGCCGCGGCCCGCACCCTGACGCAGCACGCCGTGCCCACGACGGTCGGGCTCCGCGCCACCGCCTGGCTGCGCGCCGTGCGCCGGGCCGAGGAGAGGGTGGATGCCGCGACCCGCGCCCTTCCCGCTCAGCTCGGCGGAGCAGGCGGCACACTCGCGGCGTCCGTCGAGGCCGCGGGTGCCCAGGCGGCCGCGACCCTTCCCGGAGCGTTCGCGCACGCGGTCGGCCTGGCCGAGCCCGAGGCGCCCTGGCACACGACGCGCTGGCCCGTCACCGAGCTCGGCGACGCTCTCGTGCAGGCGATCGACGCGGCCGGAGTGATCGCGGCCGATGTCGCGACGCTCTCGCGCACCGAGATCGGCGAGCTCGCCGAGGGCTCGGGCGGGGGATCGTCGGCGATGCCGCAGAAGCAGAATCCCGCGGCATCCGTCCTCATCCGCTCCGCGGCCCTCCGCGCGCCGCAGTTGGGTGCGACCCTGCACCTGGCCGCCGCGTTCGCCGTCGATGAGCGTCCCGACGGCGCGTGGCACGCCGAATGGCCGACCCTGCGCGAGCTCCTGCGCCTCGCGCTCGGCGCGACGGCGCACGCCGTGACGCTCGTCGCGGGCCTGCGCGTCGACCTCGACGCCGTCGCGCGCAACCTCGCCGCGACGCGCGGACTCATCGTCGCGGAGCGCTTGTCGCTCGTGCTCGGGCCCGTGATCGGCGCCGAGCGCGTCGCCGAGATCGTCGGCGCCGCGGGCGAGGGCGAGGACCTCGAAGGGCTCGTCGACGAGGCCCTCATCGAGGCGGGCACGTCGCGCGTCGACGTCGGCCCCCTCCTCGACCCCGCGAACTACACCGGACTGGCCGTCGACCTCGTCGATCGCGCCCTCGCCGACGATCAGAACGAGGTTCCATGACCGTTCCGCCCATCGCCGTCACCGCACCCGTCGGCCCGGAAGGGGCGCCGCTGCTCGTGCTCGGCGCGTCGCTCGGCACGTCGAGCGTGCTGTGGGAGGACGCGCTGCCCGCCCTCGCCGCGCAGTACCGCGTCGCCGTCGTCGACATGCCGGGGCACGGGGCATCCGCTCCCGTGACGGAGCCGTTCACGATCGGCGAGATCGCGGATGCCGTCGCGCGCGCCGTCGCCGAGCTCGGCGAGGAGCACGTCCTCTACGCGGGGGTGTCGCTCGGCGGAGCCGTGGGCCTGGAGCTCCTGCTGCGGCATCCCGGACTCGTCTCGGCCGCCGCGATCATCGCGTCGGGTGCGACGCTGGGCGAGCCGCAGGGCTGGATCGATCGCGCCGCGCAGGTACGCGCGATGAGCACCTCGACCCTCATCATCGGGTCGGCGCAGCGCTGGTTCGCGCCCGGGTCGATCGAGCGCAACCCCGTCATCACGGGCCGGCTGCTCCACGTGCTGCAGGACACCGACGACGAGAGCTACGCGAAGTGCTGCGAGGCACTCGCTGCGTACGACGTGCGCGACCGGCTCGGCGAGATCGCCGTGCCCGTGCTGGCCCTGTGGGGCGACCACGACGAGGTCACGCCCGAGAGCTCATTGCGCCTCATCGCCGAGGGCGTGCAGGATGGGCGCGCGGTCGGACTGCCAGGCGCCTCGCATCTGCCGCCCGCCGACGACGCCGCGGGAGTCGCGACGCTGCTCAACGATTTCTTCGCCGAGGAGGATGCCGCATGACGACGAACGAAGGACTCTCAGACGCCGAGCGCTGGGAACAGGGCATGAAGGTGCGCCGGCAGGTGCTCGGCGACGAGCACGTCGACCGCTCGATCGCGAACACGACCGACCTCACGGCAGACTTCCAGGACTTCATCACGCGCGTCGCGTGGGGTGACGTGTGGTCGCGGCCCGGGCTCGATCGTCGCTCCCGGTCGATCGCGGTGCTGACCTCGCTCATCGCGCACGGCCATCACGAGGAGCTCGCGATGCACCTGCGCGCGGCCGTGCGCAACGGCCTCACGGTCGGCGAGATCCGCGAGATCATCCTCCAGTCGGCCGTGTACTCCGGGGTCCCCGCCGCCAACACGGCCTTCCGCATCGCGTCCGAGGTCCTCGCCGACGAGGAGTGAAGCCCGCCGCGGTCCCCGAGCTTGTCGAGGGGTCGTGCGCCAGGGTGTTCCTCGCGGGCTGGGGCTTCGACGCTTCGACAAGCTCAGCGACCGGGGAGGGTCCGGCGCCCGGTGCGGCGAGAGGCAGGAATTGGTCCCCGAGCTTGTCGAGGGGCCGTGCGCCAGAGTGTTCCTCGCGGGGTGGGGCTTCGACGCTTCGACACGCTCAGCGCCCGGGGAGGGTCCGGCGTCGGGTGCGGTGATCGACCGGGATGGGTCCCCGAGCTTGTCGAGGGGCCGTGCGCCAGGGTGTTCCTCGCGGGCTGGGGCTTCGACGCTTCGACAAGCTCAGCGACCGGGGAGGGTCCGGCGCCGTGTTCGGTGATCGACCGGGATTGGTCCCCGAGCTTGTCGAGGGGCCGTGCGCCAGGGTGTTCCTCGCGGGCTGGGGCTTCGACGCTTCGACAAGCTCAGCGACCGGGGAGGGTCCGGCGCCGGGTTCGGTGATCGACAGGGATTGGTCCCCGAGCTTGTCGAGGGGTCGTGCGCCAGGGTGTTCCTCGCGGGCTGGGGCTTCGACGCTTCGACAAGCTCAGCGACCGGGGAGGGTCCGGCGCCCGGTTCGGCGATCGGCAGGAATTGGTCCCCGAGCTTGTCGAGGGGTCGAGTCTCAGCCTTCGAGGGTCTGCGAGCGCAGCGGACGAGTAAGGATCCGGAATCCTTCGCGAGCGGCAATCCGGCGCGGTACCGCCCCGGCATCCGCCTGTCCGGAGGGATGCCACGCCTTTAGGCTGGCGCCGTGACCGACCTCCTCTCCGCTCGCACCGTGGGGCGCGACGACCGCATCACCCTGCGATTCATGACCACTCCAGCCGACACGGCGGCCGGCGGCCGCTCGGTCGCCGCCGGCAGCGTCATGGAGTGGATCGACAAGGCGGGGTACGCGTGCGCCGTCGGCTGGTCGGGTGCCTACTGCGTCACGGCGTATGTCGGCAACGTCAAGCATCGCCGTCCCATCCCGCCGGGGAGCCTCATCGAGGTGCAGGCGCGGCTCGTCTACACGGGGCGCACGAGCATGCACGTCGTCGTGACGGTGTCCTCGGCCGAGGTCGAGACGCGCGCCTACACACCCGCGACGACCTGCATCCTGATCTTCGTCGCGAAGGGCGCCGACGGCCGGCCGGCCGAAGTGCCCGCGTGGGAGCCCGTCTCGCGCTCCGACCACAAGCTCGCCGCCGCCGCCGTCGAGCGCATGGACTCCCGCACCGAGATCAAGCGGCTGATGCTCGCCGAGGACTACGCCGCGCCGACGACCGAGACGCCTCGCGTGACGCTGCGGTTCCTCGTGCCGCCGGGGGTCGTCAACTGGGGCGGCAAGGCGCACGGCGGCACTGTCATGCGGTGGATCGACGAAGCCGCGTACGCCGCCGCGGCCTCGTGGGCGCGCGACGGCGACGCGGCGAGCGGCGCGGTCGCGGTGTACTCGGGCGGCATCCACTTCTTCGCTCCCGTGCGCATCGGCGACCTCGTCGAGGTCGATGCGCGCATCATCTACACGAGCGCGCACAGCATGCACCTGAGCGTCGCGGTCTCGACGGCCGATCCGCGAACACCGCACGACCTGACCCTCACGACGCAGTGCATGAGCGTCTTCGTCGTGCCGGGCGACGACGGGGTGGCGGGACCCGTGCCGCAGTGGCATCCCTCAACCCCCGCCGATGTCCGGCTGCACGAGCACGCGCGCGAGATCATCCGCCTCCGCGAGGACATCGTCCCCATCCCCGCGTCGCTCACCCTCGAGCCCTGACCCGCACTCCCGCCCAGCGGGAGAGTGGCTCGCCGGGTCGCGGCATCCCGAGTACCGTCACTCGTACCATCCTGCGAACGTACGTTCGCACAGCGAACAGGAGCACGAGTGATCGACAAGACCGTGCCGGATGCCGCGACCGCAGTCGCCGGCATCCCCGACGGCTCGACCGTCATGATCGGCGGGTTCGGCCGGGCGGGGCAGCCCGTCGAGCTCATCGACGCCCTCATCGAGCAGGGCGCCTCGGACCTCACGATCGTGGGCAACAACGCCGGCAACGGCGATACCGGACTCGCCGCGCTCCTGGCTGCGGGGCGGGTGCGCAAGATCGTCTGCTCGTTCCCGCGGCAGCACGACTCCTGGGTCTTCGACGGCCTCTACCGGGACGGGAAGATCGAGCTCGAACTCGTGCCGCAGGGCAATCTCGCCGAGCGCATCCGCGCCGCAGGTGCGGGCATCGGCGCCTTCTTCTCGCCGACGGGCGTCGGCACGCAGCTTGCCGAGGGCAAGGAGGCCCGCGAGATCGACGGCCGGCAGTTCGTGCTGGAGTACCCCATCAAGGCCGACTTCGCCCTCGTCAGTGCCCTGAAGGGCGACCGCTGGGGCAACCTCGTCTACCGCAAGACGGCTCGCAACTTCGGACCGATCATGGCCTCGGCCGCCACGACGACAATCGTGCAGGTCGACGAAGTCGTGCCGCTCGGCTCGCTCGACCCCGAGAACGTCGTGACGCCGGGCATCTTCGTCGACCGCGTCATCGCCGTCGGCGAGCGGCGCTGGCTCGAGGGCGGGGAGTTCGTCGGGGGAGTGGACCTCGAGGGCAGGTCAGCCGTTCCCGCGGCCGAGACGGAGGTCGACCAGTGAGCACGCGCATCACCCGAGAGGAGCTCGCGGCCCGCATCGCCCAGGACATCGCCGAAGGCTCGTACGTCAACCTCGGCATCGGCGCGCCCACGCTGGTCGCCAACTACCTCCCGGCCGACCAGGAGATCATCCTGCACACCGAGAACGGCCTGCTCGGCATGGGGCCCGCGCCCGACGCCGAGCACGTCGATCCCGACCTCATCAACGCCGGCAAGCAGGCCGTCACGGCCCTCGACGGCGCCGCGTTCTTCCACCACGCCGACTCGTTCGGCATGATGCGCGGCGGACACCTCGACGTGTGCGTGCTCGGCGCGTTCCAGGTGTCCCAGGCCGGCGACCTCGCGAACTGGTCGACGGGCGCACCGGGCGCGATCCCCGCGGTGGGAGGTGCGATGGACCTCGCGATCGGCGCGAAGGCCGTCTACGTCATGACCGACCTGCTCACCAAGACCGGCGAGTCCAAGCTGGTCGCCGCGTGCACGTACCCCCTCACGGGCGTCGGCTGCGTGACGCGCGTCTACACCGACCACGCCGTGTTCGACGTCACGTCCGACGGATTCTCGGTGCGCGAGGCGTTCGGCGACAACACCGTCGACTCCCTCGCCGAACTGACCGGACTGACCCTTCGACCGGTTGCTGAGCGTGTCGAAGCACAGGGGCCAAGGGAGAATGAACGATGACCACGACCCACATCTACGACGCCGTCCGCACTCCGTTCGGCCGCGCCGGCGGAGCACTCTCCGGCGTGCGCCCCGACGACCTGGCCGCCGTCGTCATGAAGGCCGCCGTCGAGCGCACGGGCATCGACCCCGCCCGCATCGAGGACGTCATCTTCGGCGACGCGAACCAGGCGGGGGAGGACAACCGCAACGTCGCGCGCTTCGGCGCGCTGCTCGCCGGCTTCCCGTCCTCAGTGCCCGGCGTCACCGTCAATCGCCTCTGCGGATCGGCCGTCGAGGCCGTCATCCAGGGTTCGCGCGCCATCGAGGCGGGCGATGCCGACCTCATCCTCGCGGGCGGCGTCGAGTCGATGAGCCGCGCGCCGTTCGTCGTCGAGAAGTCGGCGAAGCCCTTCCCCGCCGTAGGCAACCAGACGATGTGGAACACCTCGATCGGGTGGCGCATGGTCAACCCGGCGTTCCCCAAGCCCTGGACGATCTCCAACGGCGAATCCGCCGAGAAGCTCGCGGAGATCTACGGCATCTCGCGCGACGCGCAGGACGAGTTCGCCCTCCGCAGCCACCGCCTCGCCGGCGAGGCATGGGCCGCGGGAGCGTACGACGACGAGATCGTGCAGGTCCCCGGCGCCGAGCTCACGCGCGACGAAGGCATCCGCGACGACACGACCCTCGCCAAGCTCGGCGGCCTGCGCGCCCTGTTCGCGAAGGACGGCACGGTCACGGCAGGCAACTCCTCCTCGATCAACGACGGCGCGTCGGCCGTGCTCCTGGGCAGGGAGGGGGCGGTGGATGCCGAGCCCCTCGCCCGCATCACGGGTCGGGGCGTCTTCGGCAACGACCCCGACGTGTTCGGCGTCGCGCCGGTGGAGGCCGCGAACCGCGCACTCGCCAGGGCGGGCCGCACGTGGGCCGACGTCGACCTCGTCGAGCTCAACGAGGCCTTCGCATCGCAGAGCCTTGCGTGCGTGCAGCTGTGGCCCGACCTCGACCCTGACAAGGTCAACATCCACGGCGGCGCGATCGCGATCGGCCACCCCCTCGGCGCGTCCGGCGGGCGGATCATCGGCCACGCCGCGCACGAGCTCAAGCGCCGCGGCGGCGGGGTCGCGGTCGCCGCGATCTGCATCGGCGTGGGCCAGGGCCTCGCGGTCGTCCTGGAGCGCTGACGTGACGAATTCGGGGGAGGTGTCCCTCGCCGGCTGGGACTTCGACGCTTCGACAAGCTCAGCGACCGAATTCAGGCCAGGACCGGAACCCGGTCCCCGAGCTTGTCGAGGGGTCGAGGCCGAACCGACGAGGAACCTGGCGGCCGAATGACTGAGACCGAGGCATCCGCCGACTTCGTGCAGTCGCTCGCGCGGGGACTCGCCGTGATCCGCGCGTTCGATGCCGAGAACCCCGAGCTGAGCCTCAGCGACGTCGCCCGGCGCGCCGACATGCCGCGCGCGGCGGCACGGCGGTTCCTCCGCACGCTCGAGACGCTCGGCTACGTGTCGAGCGACGGCCGGGTCTTCCGCCTCACCCCCCGCGTGCTCGAGCTCGGCTTCAGCTACCTCTCCGCCCTGTCGCTGCCCGAGATCGTGCAGCCCCACCTCGAGCGGCTGTCGCGCGACGTCGACGAATCCGTGTCGGCCGCCGTGCTCGACGGGCCCGACATCGTCTACATCGCGCGCGTGCCGACGCGGCGGATCATGAGCGTGCGCATCACGATCGGCACGCGATTCCCCGCCTACGCGACGAGCATGGGGCGGGTGCTGCTCGCGGGACTGCCCGAATCGGAGCGGGATGCCGCGGTCGAGGCATCCACCCTGACCAGGCTCACCGAGCGCACCGTGACCGACCCCGCCGCGATTACGGACGAACTCGCCCGCGTGCGGGAGCAGGGCTGGTCGCTCGTCGACGGCGAGCTCGAGCAGGGCCTCCGCTCGGTCGCGGCCCCGCTGCACTCGCGCACGGGCGCCGTCGTCGCCGCGCTCAACGTGTCGACGAGCGCGACACGCGACTCCGTCGAGCACTTGATCGAGGCGTACGTACCGCCGCTCCTGGAGGCCGCCCGGGCGATCGACGCCGAGCTCCGGCTCGTCTAGATCGGCTGCGCGAGCGCTCCGAGGGTGCGCCCGACGAGCGCCCCGTAGACCGACATGTCCTCGGGCGGATGCTGCTCCCACCGCGACAGCTGCAGCGAGTTGTCGACGACCATCCGGGCGCGCTCGAACCGTCGTGCCATGAAGGCTTCGAGCGCCGAGTCGAGGTCCGACGCGCGAGAGAGCTCGTCGGCGAGCACGATGCCGTCCTCGACCGCGATGCCGAGGCCGTAGGAGATGTGCGGGGTCGTCGCGTGCGCGGCATCCCCGATCAGCAGCACGCGGCCCCGTGACCACGGATCGTCGACGAGCAGCGCCTTGAGTGCGCGCAGCTCGGCACCGGGCTCGAGGGTCGCCGCGATCTCGGGCACCCACCCGCCGTAGCCGGCCATCGCGACGCGCATGTCCTCGGTGAGGTCGCCTGTCCGGTGTGCGGGCTCCTCGGGCGCGTCCACGACGACGTAGGCGTAGAGGTGTTCGTCGCTGATCGCGACGAGCCCGACCTTGCTGCCGCGGCCGTGGTACATGAAGTACTCCGTCAGGTCGCGCGGCCGCGGCGCGCGTGCGCGCCAGATCGACTGACCGGCGTACTCCGGTTCGCCGACTTCGCGGAAGACGAGGTGCCGCACGTGCGAGTTGATGCCGTCCGCGCCCACCACGAGGTCGAAGCGGCCTCGTTCGCCCGTGCGGAAGGCGACGTCGACGCCGTCGGCATCCTGCTGGAGCGAGTCGACCGTCGTCGAGAACCGCAGGCGCACGGCCGTTTCGCCCACCGCGCGACCGAGGATGTCGGCGAGCACGCGCCGGGAGATCGCGACGGTGGGCGGGAGGCCTGGAATGAGCGACGGCGGATTCGCCGTGTCGAACTCCTGTCCTTGCGCGGTCGCCATGTGGATGGGGCCGTGCGGCCAGCCGTTCGCGAGGATCTCCTCGGCCAGGCCCAGCGAGTGCAGCGCCCGCAGCGGCGAGTTCTGCAGCAGTACGCCGACGCCGGCGGGAGCGAGGCGGTCCTCGAGCTCGGCGATCTCGACGTCGTGTCCGGCGCGGGTGAGCGCGAGGGCGGCGGTGAGCCCCGCGGGGCCGCCGCCCACGATGAGGATGCGTTGCGCAGCGGGCATGGTGCTCCTTCGGTCGAGGGATGGGGTCAGTCCATGAGTCGCGCGCTCGCCTCGTCGACGGCGACGATGATCTCGCGACTGTACGGCGCCTTGGGCCCCGGCACGTAGCGCACGTCGCGCAGCGACCCGGTGTGCGGGAAGGCGCCGCAGCGCTCGTGCAGCTCCCAGTCGACCGGGCCGCCGCCGTCGAAGCCGACGCTGATGCCCGTGAACGGCGCCATGCCGATGAGCATCGGCACGCGCTCGAGGCGTGCGACGGTCTCGTCGTCGACCTCGACGGCGATGCTCCAGGCGAAGTCGGGCAGCGCTGCGAAGCGCGTCACGATCCGCTCCACGCGGGCCGACCGCCGCGGCGGCCCGGTGCATCGTGCCGTACGCGTTGTAGGCGAGCGTCACGACGCCGTCGTCGGCCGACAGGATGTAGCCGCCGCCCTGATCGCCGTGCGAGACGACGACCCCTGATCCGAGACGCCCATCGAAGATCGATTCGACGGCGAACGACCGCTGCGCCGTCAGCCGCGACGAGCGGAAGCGTTCCAGCGTCGGGGTGCCCGGGCGCAGGCGCACGGGCTGGGCGAGGTGCAGTTCGGTCGAGGGGCGCTTGGCGAGGAAGGTCGGCTCGTCGGGAAGCGGGAAGACCGTGTTGTGCCATGCCGCCTGGCGCCACTCCTCGGCAAGCTCCGCGACGAGGGCGGGCTCGGCTGCGGCGAGGTCGTGCAGCTCGGTCGGATCGCGCTCGAGGTCGTAGAGGCGCCAGGCGCCGGGACCCGCCGCGCTGAGCTTGAAGCGGTCGCGGTAGAAGGCGCGCTGATGCAGCAGCGCCTGATGCTGAGCCGTGCGAGAGGGCGCGGCATCCGCATTCCGCAGGATGCCCGCGAAGCTCTGCCCGTCGGCCTCGAGTGTCGGGCGGCCGTGCAGGCGAGCGGGCCGTTCTACCCCCGCGAGGTCGAGCAGCGTCGGGGCGAGATCGGTGACGTACGCGAACGCAGAGCGGATGCCGTCGTCCGTCCCGGTGCGCGGAAGCCCGGCCGGCCACGTCACGACGAGCGGGCTGTGCACCCCGCCCTCGGCGACCGACCCCTTGTAGAGCGGGAACGGGGTGTTCGAGGTCCGCGCCCAGCCGCGCGGATAATGGCCGTGCACGCGCGGGCCGCCGAGCTCGTCGAGCCGGCGCGGCACGTCGGCGACCCAGTCGGCGGGAAGGCCGGCCGCCATCGTGAACTGGCTGAAGTAGCTGCGGGTGCCGCGCACGCCGCCCTCGCCCGAGCCGCCGTTGTCGCTCGTGAAGACGAAGATCGTGTTGTCGTACTCGCCGAGTTCGCGCAGGCGCGCGACCAGTCGCGCGAGGCTGTCGTCGACGGCGGTGACGGCGGCCGCGTACACCTCCATGTGGCGTGCGAACAGCTCCCGGTCCGCCGCGTCGATCTCGTCCCAGTCGGGCACGCCGTCGGTCTCGGCGGGGTCCGACGGCGACGCCCGTGTGCCGGAGGGAAGGATGCCGTCGGCGAGCTGTCGCTCGAAGCGGGCCCGCCCCACGGCATCCCACCCCTCGTCGTACCTCCCCCGGTGCGCCGCGATGTCGGCGGCCTTGGCCTGCACGGGGCCGTGCACGGCGTGGTGGGCGAAATAGAGGAAGAAGGGCCGGCGCGCGCCACCCGAATGCACGGCGTCGATCATGTCGAGCGCCTCGTCCGTGAGCCGGTCGGTCAGGTAGTCGTCGTCGCGGAAGGGCTCGGTCACGGGGGAGTTGTCGCGTACGACGCGGTGCGGGTGGAAGAGCGTCGTGAACCCGTCCATCGACCCGAAGTAGCGGTCGAAGCCACGCTGCACGGGCCACGACGACCTGTCGGCGCCGTCGTGCATCTCGGACTCGATCGTGAGGTGCCACTTGCCGACCATGAAGGTCGCGTAGCCCCCCGCGCGGAACGACTCGGCGAGTGTCGGCAGCTCGGCGGGGAGGCGCATGCTGAGGCCCGGGAAGCCCGGATCGACGTGCGACACGAAGCCGAAGCCCGCGCGGTGCGGGTTGACACCGGTGAGCAGCGCGGCGCGCGACGGCGTGCACAGGGGCGTGACCCGGAAGTTCGTCAAGCGATAGCCCTTGTCGGCGAGGGCCTGCAGGGCGGGCGTCGGGATCTCGCTGCCGAACGGCTCGACGTCGCTGAACCCGAGATCGTCGACGAGCACGACGACGACGTTCGGGGCGTCCGGTCGCGCCGTCGCCTGCGGCGGCCACCACGGCTCCGACTGCGACGAGACGGGGGCGACGACGCCCTGGAAGCCCTCGTAGCCGCGCGGCTCCGCACCGTCGACGTGCCGCAGATCCGGACCCTGCTCGTGCGTCATGCGGCTCCCTCGCCCCAGTTCTGTCCTCATGCTACACACTTATGTTGAAAAGAGACAGAAACCTGCTAACCTGACTTCGGGCCTGTCGAGGCCTCGCGCCGACGTCGCGCGGACCGCGCCCCCCGAACTCGATCGGCCGGGGCACACAGAGAGCGAGCATCGATGCTTCTCGAAAGAGACCTCATCCAGTCCACCGGGTTCCGCAACGTCCGCGAGGGCGGTGAGGTCACGGGGTTCCAGCTGCGGGTGCGCATCCCCAACTATCGCGGGCTCTACGCGTCGCTCATCGACGGCATCTCGGTGCGCGTCGGCGATCTCGTCGACGTGCCGCACGACGTGCCGCTGTGGACTTTCGGTGGCACGACCTACACGCTTCAGCAGCTGTGGGACGCAGACGACGTGCGCTGGCCGCTCGAAGAGGCCGCCGTCGTCACGGTGCCGTTCCCAGGCGGCCTGCCCGACGGCACGCACGAGGTGTCGGTCGAGATCCTGCTGCGCGCCTCGTACGTGCCGATCGAGCACCAGCCGAGCCGATCGCGGGCGTCGCGCTGGGTCACGCTCACGTCCGAGCACGACGGCGGGCCGTTCAAGTACGGCGTGAGCCTCTACAGCTACACCGACGACTTCAACACGGTGCTCGGCCTCGACACGGCGCTCGCCGCCATTGCGGACCTCGGCGCCACCGGCGTCGAGATCCTCGGCGAGGGACACGTGCCCGGCTATCCGAACCCCTCGAGCGCCTGGGTCGACGAGTGGTTCCGCCTGCTCGACGTCTACGGCCTGGAGCCCACCAACATGGGCTCGTGGATCGACACGCGCCTGCACTCGAGCGGCGCGAACGGGCGCGACATGACTGCCGACGAAGGTGCGGCGGCGCTGCAGCGCGACATCCGTCTCGCGAAGCAGCTCGGCTTCCGCTTCGTTCGCCCCAAGATCGGCGTCGTCACGAGCGACCTCGTGCCGCACCCGATCTGGACCGAGTCGGTCGAGCGCAGCCTCGACCTCGCTGCCGAGCTCGACGTGATCATCGCGCCCGAGATCCACTCGCCGACGCCCATCCAGCACCCCGTCGTCGACGACTACATCGATCTCATCCAGCGCACGGGCACGAAGCACTTCGGCCTGCTCATCGACACCGGCATCTTCCAGGACCGCCCCATCCCGCTCCGCCCCGGCGAGACGCGCGAGACACGGCCGGCGTTCCTCGACGGCATCGGCGTCGACCCCGTCGACCTCAAACCGATCGGCGAGTACGTCGTGTTCGTGCAGGCGAAGTTCCACGACATCGACGAGAAGCGCGAAGATCAGCAGATCCCGTGGCGCCCCGTGCTGCAGGGACTCAAGGATGCCGGCTACACCGGCCATCTCTCGAGCGAATACGAGGGCGTGCGCGAGCCGTGGCGGTCGCTCGAGCAGGTGCGCCGCCAGCACTCGATCATGCGCGAGATCGCGTCGGACCTGGACTGAGAAGGAGAAGAATCATGCCCAACGGACTCATCGCCGCTGACAGCCTCCGCACCCATCCGGAGGGCCTCGCCCTGCAGCTCACGATCCCCTGGTACCGCAGCCTCTGGCTGTCGTCCGTCTCGACCCTGAGCGTGACGGTCGACGGCGAGGCCGTGCCGCAGGCCGACCTGAGCCTCGAGCTCGGCGGCCGCCGCTACGCCCTCGACGAGCTGCCCGAGCAGAGCGACACCCTGTGGTTCCTGCAGGCGCACCCGCTCCTCGTCGTGCGCCGCGACGCCCCCGTCGCGCTCGGCGAGACGCACGACGTCGTGATCCACGGCGAGCTGCGCCTGCCGTACATGCAGATCGCGCCCGGTCAGGACGGCGGGCCCGGCCTCTATGTGCCGAACGTCGTGCACCAGGCCTTCACGCTGACGGCGACCGACCACGACGCGCCCGCGCCCGCACAGGTGACGGATGTCGCCCCTCCGCCTCCCGCGACCGACGAAGACCCGTTCAAGCTCGGTCTCACGCTCTACTCGGCGTCGGCGGAGTTCCGCGCCGGCTGGTTCGACTTCGATGGGCTCCTCGACCGCGTCGCCGAGCTCGGCATCGGTCCCGGCATCGAGATCGTCGCGTCGCAGGTGCTGCCGACGTACCCCGTCGTGTCGGACGAGTTCGTCGCGCAGTGGCGTGCCGCCTTCGACAAGCACGGGTTCGACGAGAGCTCGTTCGGCGCGAACCTGGACATGGGCCGCCGTCGCGACCGCGACATGACGCCCGACGAGGAGTTCGAGTTCAGCGAGCTCATGTTCCAGGGCGCCAAGAAGCTCGGCTTCCCGCTCGTGCGCATCCAGTCGGCCAAGCCCGATCTGCTGCGCCGTCTGCTGCCCGTCGCCGAGAAGCTCGAGCTCCAGCTCGCGTACGAGATCCACGCGCCCATGGGCCCGAACGCCGAGCCGATCCTGAAGGTGCGCGAGACGTACGCCGAGCTCGACTCGCCGTTGCTCGGCTTCGTCGCCGACTTCTCCGCGACGATGCACTCGATGTCGCCGACGCTGCTGCGCGCGGTCCAGCGCGCGGGGCTTGACGATGCGGCCACCACGAAGCTCCAGGAGATCTGGGCGACGGATGCCACGATGCGCGAGCGTCAGGAGGAGTTCATCGCCTACCTCCGCAGCCGCGACTTCGACCCGGGCCGGCTCGGCTCGTTCGCGCACCTCGCGTTCAACATGCACGGCCACGTCGACCCGCACGAGTGGGGCGACATCATGCCGCAGATCAAGCACGTGCACGCGAAGTTCTACGACATCGACGAGCACGGCCAGGAGCCCGCGATCGACTACCCCGAGCTCGTCAAGGTGTTCGTCGAGGGCGGCTATCGCGGCTACTGGTCGAGCGAGTGGGAGGGTCACGCGTTCGCCGAGCTCGGCGAGGTCGACCCGCTCGTGCTCGTGCGCAGGCAGCACGACCTCATCCGCTCCACGATGCGCTCGCTCCAGCCGGCCTAGGAGGAAGCATGACCGACACCGACGTCGACATCCGATCGCTGCCGTTCCCCGAAGCGCTGCGGTGGCTGCGCGAGAACGGCGAGCCGGCCGACCCGCGGACGGACGTCGACACGGCGTCGCTGAAGAGCCGGTTCCCGCGCCTCGCCGGCGTCGAGACCCGCGATCTCACCGTCGAGACGCCGCACGGACGTCAGCCCGCTCGGGTCTATCGAGACCCGGCGGCTGAGGCGTCCGGTCACGCCCTCGTGTGGGTGCACGGCGGAGCGTTCATCGGGGGATACCTCGACATGCCCGAGTCCAACTGGGTCGCGCTCGAGCTCGCCGCACGCGGCATCCCCGTGCTCGCCGTCGACTACACGAAATGCCTCGGCGACGTGCACTTCCCGGTGCCGTCCGACGACGTGCTGGCCGCGTGGCGGTACGCCCGTGCCCACGCCGACGAGCTGCTCGGCATGGATGCCGACGCGCTGCTGCTCGGGGGCGCGAGCGCAGGTGGCACGCTCACGGGTGGCGCGATCGCGCGGCTCCGGGATGCCGGCGAGCCGGTGCCCGCGGGGCTCGTCAGCGTGTATCCGGCCGCCCACCCGGACGGCGGATGTCCGGGCGAGATCCCCGATCCCACCTCGCCGACGACGCAGATCGCACTCAACTACGCCGGCTCGGCAGAGGCGCTCGCCGATCCGCACGTCTTCGCGGGGCTGGGCACGGGGGAGGGCTTCCCGCCCACGATCGTCGTCGTGTGCGAGAAGGACGCGCTGCGCCCGTCGGGAGAGGCGTTCGCAGCGACACTCGCGGATGCCGGCGTCGACGTCACGCTTCACGTCGAGCCCGGCGCCGACCACGCGCACATCAACGAGCCCTCCGATCCGACGGTGCTGCCGACGATCGAGGCGATCGCCGATTGGGTGCGGGCCCGATGAGCGGCCACCGCCGCATCCCCGTCACGCCACAGCGCCGCCTCGTGGTCGACAACGACTGGGCCGGCGACCCCGACGGGCTCGTCGCGCTCGCGCACCACTTCCTCGCCGACGCCGCGGTCGTCCGCGCGGTCACATCGACGTCGATCGCGATGGAGGGCCTCCCGTACGCGGCGGGCAACCCCGCCCGGGAGATCGCCCGCGAGCTCGTCCAGCGTCTCGGCGTCACCGACCCGCCACCCGTCTCGGCCGACGTGCAGATGCGCTTCGACGAGCTCGACGGCCCGACCGACGGGGCGCGACTGATCCTCGACGAGGCGGGCCGCGACGACCCGCTTCCGCTGACGCTCGTGTGCGGCGGCCCGCTCACCAACATCGCGTCGGCCCTCCGCGAGGACCCCACTCTCGCCGACCGCGCGGACCTCGTGTGGATCGGGGGCGGCGGGTACCCCGACGGTGCGTGGGAGTACAACCTCGCGGTCGACGTGCCGGCGGCGCAGTTGGTGTTCAACGAGTCGCGCATCGGGGTCACACAGGTTCCCCAGCACACGTACCGGCAGTGCGCCATGTCGATCGTCGAACTCGAGATGGGGCTACGGGCCGCCGGCGCGTTCGGCGCCTGGCTTTACGACTGCTTCACCTCTCCGCCCGACTTCGTGCGGATCGCCGGCAACTGGCCGATGGGAGACAGCCCGCCCGTGCTGCTCACGGCGCTCACGACCGAGTCGAGCGTGCTGCGCGAGGTCGACACGCCCTGGATCGACGACGACGGCGGGTATGCGCGGCATCCCGATCCCCGTCCGCTCACCCTCGTCGAAACGGTCGACGTGCGGCTGCTGTTCGCCGACTTCTTCGCGCGCGTGCAGCGGCACGCGGCAGACACGGCGGACTGAGTCAGACGGCGAGGTCGGCGTGCTCGCCGGCCTCGACGATGCGCCCCGCCTCGACGAACAGCTGCCGCATCCACGTGTGCTCGGGATCGCGGCCGTGCACGGGATGCCACCACAGGGCGTTGGTGATCGGTGTCGCGTCGAACGGCAGCGCCACGATGCGCACGTCGGCGAGGCGCTGCGCCGCCGGGGCGAGGGCGCGCTGCATGAGCGCGATCCGGTCGGTGCCGGCGATGAAATGCGGGATCGAGAGGAAGCTCTCGGCGACGACCTCCACGCGCGGCTCGATGCCGAGCTGCTGGATCTGCCGGCCTGCCGACGTGAAGGCCGACCGCGACTGATAGGTCATGACGAACGGGAGCCGCGCGAGGTCGTCCATCGTGAGCTCTGCGCCGACGGTCTCGTTCGACTCCGCGACGACGGCGACCCACTGGTCGTGCCACAGGTCGACGTACGAGAGCTCCGTGAGGAATCCGTGGGGGATGATCATGCCGTCGGCCGAACGCAGCCGGTTCGCGGCGTCGTCGACCACCGCAGGCGTGTGGAGCATGAACCGGAACTTCACGCCCGCCGCGCGCTCGGCGGCGAGGCGCGAGACGACCGTGCCGATCGTGGCGAAGCCGTAGTCCGAGCCGTAGATCGCGAACTCCCGAGTGGACTCGGTCGGCGCCCAGGTCGCCTGGCTCTCGAAGACGCGGCGGGCCGCTTCGAGCGCCGTCGTCGTGTGCTCGGCGAGCCGCAGCGCGAACGGCGTGAGTTCGTAGGTGTTCCCCCGGCGGGCCAGGATCGGGTCGCCGAAGTGCGTGCGCAGGCGCGCGAGCGAGGCGCTGAGCGCCGGCTGGCTGAGGTGCAGCCGCTCGGCGGCACGCGTCACACTGCGCTCGGTGAGCAGCGCGTCGAGCGCGACGAGCAGGTTCAGGTCGAGCCGTGAGAGCTGAGCGTGGTCGGTCACGACGGTGTGATCCTTCGGGTACGGATGCCGGTGGGCCGACTCTATCAATCGAATCTATGTCGTCGACATGCCTCATCGCTCAGGGCGATGGGCATCCCGATCCGCGGTTTCGCCGCTGCCCGGCTGGAGCTTATGCCTCGTATCCAAAACAGTTATGTGCGTTTCCGGCATAACGCTCGCATACTGAGACATACAGCACGGTGTCTCGACGCACGAGCCGCCGACAACGAAGTCAGAAAGGCTGGACATGGCACAGCACCGTCGCTCCCGCGTCGTCCGCAACGGCATCTTCGCCGCCGCGGCAGCGGGCGCCCTCATCCTCGCCGGATGCTCGAGCTCCGGCGGCGACAGCGGCTCCACCGGGGGCTCATCCGAGACCTTCTCGCTGTCCTACGGCGTCACCAACAGCGCCACCACGACGCCCTATAAGGCGCTCGCCGAGAAGTACATGCAGGAGAACCCGAACGTCAAGATCACGCTCAACGAGGTCCCCGGCGACTCGTACGCGCAGACCCTCACGACGCAGCTCCAGGCGGGCAACGCCTCGGACGTCTTCCAAACCGCGCCCGGCAGCGGCCAGGGATCGAGCATCGTGACGCTCGCGGATGCGAAGCTCATCGCCCCGCTCGACGACTCCGTCGCCAAGGCGATCCCGTCCGGCTCGGAGTCGCAGTTCCAGGTGGACGGCAAGACGTACGGCGTGGCCCTCGGCCTCACCTACGTCGGCGGAATCCTCAACAGCACCACGGCGGACAGCCTCAAGTTCGAGTACCCGACCGACTGGGACACGCTGATCTCGGACTGCGGTGACCTGGCCTCGCAGGGCAAGTCGCTGTACGTGCTCGCGGGCAGCATGCCGCCCAACACCGGCCTCATGGCGATGATCCTGTCGGCGACGCGCGTTTACGCGGACAACCCGAACTGGAACCAGGACCGCGCTGACGACAAGGTCACCTTCGCCGACTCCGAGGGCTGGCAGGACACCCTGCAGGCCGTGATCGACATGAACAAGGCCGGCTGCTTCCAGAAGGGCGTTGAGGGCGCCGGCTTCGACGGCATCACCAACGGCATCCTGCAGGGCACCTCGGTTGCGGCGTTCGTCCCCAGCGGCGCTGCTGCCGACCTCAAGCAGAACGCCCCCGACCAGGACTTCTTGATCGAGTCGGTCCCGCCGGCATCCGGCGGCAAGCCGTTCGGTCTTGCAGGCGCCGACTACGCGCTGTCGCTCGACGCCAAGTCGAAGAACGCCGACGCCGCCACGAAGTTCATCAATTGGGCCGCGTCCGATGCCGGTCAGCAGGTGTGGGCCGACGCCGCCGGTTCGCTGCCGCTGGGCACCGACCTGTCGAGCACGATCTTCGCACCCGTCGCCGACATCGTGAACAACGGCGACTTCGTGCCGCTGCCGAACTCGAGCTGGCCGAACTCGGCCGTCTACGACGCGCTCGGTTCGGGCGTCCAGGGCCTTCTGACCGGTCAGAAGACTGTCGAGGATGTCCTCAAGGCGATGGACGCCGCCTGGGACCAGTGAGTCCGAGCGCCGCCCGGGGGCGATGAGTCCCCGGGCGGCGCACACTCCGCACAATGACGTACGAATCTGAGGAACCCATGACTGCCACGATGTACTCCGAGACCGAGGCGCTCATCGTCCCGAAGCGCAACAAGCGGGGCCGGCGCAGCGATTCGGCCCCGCGCCGCCCGGGTGTGCTGAAGTTCGGGTATTGGTGGTGGGCGCTGCCGGGGATTCTCCTGGTCATCGGCATCCATTACGTCGCCACGGCAGTCGGTGCCGCGTTCGCGTTCACCGACTGGACCGGTATCGGCGACTTCCAGTGGATCGGGTTCGAGAACTTCGTCAAGATCTTCCAGAACCCGCTCATGGTCGGGGCGCTGGTCAACACCCTGTTCCTGGCGATCACCTCGGTGATCCTGGTCAACGTGATCGGCCTCGGCCTCGCGCTGGCCCTGAACCGGCTCGTGAAGACGCGCTACGCGCTGCGGGTGCTGTTCTTCATGCCCGTGGTTCTGAGCCCTCTGGCCGTCTCATACATCTGGAAGTTCATCTTCGACTTCAACGGCCCGATCAACACCGTCCTCACCGCGGTCGGCCTCGAGTCCTGGGTCAAGCCCTGGCTGGCCGACCCGACCCTGGCGATCTGGTGCATCCTCGTGGTGATCGTCTGGCAGCAGACCGGGTTCGCGATGGTCATCTATATGGCGGGCCTGGCCGCCGTCCCGGTCGAGATCGAGGAGGCCGCCGCGATCGACGGCGCGAGCCTCTGGCAGCGGTTCTGGCACGTGGTGCTGCCGGCCATCCGACCCGCCGTCGCGATCGCGACAACGCTGGGCATCGTCAACGGCCTGCGGATCTTCGACCAGATCATGGCGCTGACTTCGGGTGGCCCCGCGGGAGCGACCGAGACGCTCGCGACGCAGGTGTACAAGCAGGCGTTCAGCCTCGGCAACTTCAGCTACGGCGCGGCACTCGCGCTGATCCTCACCCTCATCATCGCCGTGTTCGCGATCGTCCAGCAGCGCGTCACCGCGGCCAACCCCCAGGAGTCCTGACATGTTCCGGTACACCAAGCTCACCCTGCTGCGTGAGATCGGTCTGTGGGTTCTCGCCGCGATCTTCCTGCTCCCGTTCTACTTCCTGGTGTCGACCGCGCTGAAGCCCGACAGCGAGATCTACACGACGTCGTCCGTCTCGTGGCCGACCTCGCCGACGCTCTCCAACTTCGGTGCGCTGTTCGCCGCTCAGGGGACCTCGAACATCGTCCAGGGTCTGATCAACAGCGTGATCCTCACCGCCGGCTCGATCTTCGGTCTCGTGCTGCTGGGCGCACTCACCGGATATGTCCTCTCCCGCTCCACCCGCCGGTGGAGCCGCGCAGCCTACTTCCTGTTCCTCATCGCGATCATCCTGCCCACCCAGCTCGGGGCGGTGCCCCTCTACATCGGGGCTCGCGCGATCGGCCTGACGGGAACGCTGTGGGGCATGATCATCCTCTACACCGGGATGCTGCTGCCGCTGTCGATCTTCCTCTACGCCGGGTTCTTCCGCGGCCTGGGCACCGAGTACGAAGAGGCCGCCGCGATCGACGGCGCCAGCCGCACGCAGATCTTCTTCCGCATCGTGTTCCCCCTCATGGCACCCGCCACCGGCACCGTCGCGATCCTCGCCGGCCTGATCGTGTGGAACGACTTCTTCACGGCCCTCATCTTCCTGGGCGGTTCCACGAACCAGACGCTGCCCGTGTCGATGTACTTCTTCATCGGCTCGCTCGTGTCGAAGTGGAACTCGATCTTCGCGATCGTCATCATCTCCATGATCCCGATCCTCGCGTTCTACCTCTTCGCCCAGAAGCGCTTCATCCAGGGCTTCGCCGGCGGCCTCAAGGGGTGATCGGATGCGGCTGCGCAGCGGACGATTCCCGGCAGACCAGGGCGACGGGACGTACCGCAACCCCGTCCTGCCCGGAGACCGCCCCGACCCGAGCGTGCTGCGCGTCGGCGACGAGTACTACCTGACGTCCTCGTCGTTCGACGCGGCGCCCGGGCTGACGATCTGGCGATCGCCCGATCTCGTGAACTGGATGTTCGTGACGAATGCCCTCGCGCAGCCTCTGACGACGGTCTTCGCGCCCGACCTGATCGAGCACGAGGGTCGGTTCTACATCTACATCCCGTTCATCCCGAGCGCGTGGTCTGACGTCATGACCGAGCCGCAGATCTGGGTCATCACGGCCGACCGGCCCGAAGGGCCGTGGAGCGAGCCGGTCTTCACCGGGATCACCCGCGCGATCGACCCCGGCCACGTGGTGGGCGAGGACGGCGAGCGCTACCTGTTCGTCAACGGCATCCGCCGTGCCCGGCTCTCCGCGGACGGGCTGCGCGCCGTCACCGAGTTGGAGCCCGCGTACGATGGCTGGCGCTACCCCGACGAGTGGATCACCGAGTCGTATGCCCTCGAGGGTCCGAAGTTCTTCCGCCGCGGCGAGTGGTTCTACCTCGTGAGCGCCGTCGGCGGCACCGGCGGACCGGCGACGGGCCACATGGTGATCGTCGCCCGCTCGCGGTCGGTGCTCGGCCCGTGGGAGAACTCGCCGCACAACCCCGTCGCCCGCACGTGGTCGGCCGACGAGGCGTGGTGGTCGCGCGGTCACGCGACGATCCTCGAAGCCTCGGACGGCTCGTGGTGGATGGTGTCGCACGGCTACGAGCAGCGCTACCGGACGCTCGGCCGCCAGGCCCTGCTCGAGCCGATCGAGTGGACCGACGACGGCTGGCCGATCTCGCCCGCGACCGACCTCGGGGCTCCGCTGGCGAAGCCTCCCGGCGGCGTCGCGGAGCCGGTCGCCGTGCCCGCGCCCTCCGACGAATTCGCGGCCCCGGCCTGGGGCGAGCGCTGGGTCTTCGACAATCCGGCGGGGGACGAGGCATCCCGAGCCGCCTTCGGCGAAGACGGACTCGTGCTGCGCGCCAAGGGCACCGGCCCCGCCGACTCGTCCCCGCTGACGACCTGGGCGATGGACCGCGCCTATGAGATCGAGGTCGAACTCGAGGTCTCGGGCGGCGCGACGGGCGGTCTGCTGCTCTACTTCAACAGCCGGCTCTTCTGCGGCATGGGCTGGGACGGCGAGGGCATGGCGAGCTATGCGGGCGGCGTGCGCACGCACTGGCGAGAGCCCGCCCAGCCGGGCGCCGTGATCCAGCTCAAGCTCGCGAACGACCGCCACATCGTGACCGGCTACCACCGTCGCCCCGGCGAGGAATGGACGCGTCACGCCGTGCGCTACGACACCGAGGGCTATCACTCGGCGACCATGAACGACCTCAAGAGCCTGCGCCCGGCGCTGTTCTCCGCGGGCGACGGCGAGGTGCGCTTCCGCCGGTTCGCGTATCGCGCGCGGGAGGAGTCATGACCCTCGACCGTCTGCGCGACGCCGTCGCGGGCCAGGTTCCCAACGCGATCATGCCGCTCTTCTGGCAGAAGGGCGGCCCGGTCGATGTCGTGCGCGAGGAGATGGAGAAGATCGCGGATGCCGGCATCGGCGCCGTCATCCTCGAGGCGCGCCCGCACCCCGAGTTCCTCGAGGACGGCTGGTGGCGCGACGTCGACGCCGTGCTCGAGATCGCGCGCCGGCGCGGCATGAAGGTGTGGTTCTTCGACGACGACACCTTTCCGACGGGGCACGCGGGCGGAGCGGTTCAGGATGCCGCGCCCGAGCTCCGCCGGCACTTCCTGACCGAGCGGCACACCGACGTGGTGGGACCGGCCGTCGGCGCGTCGCTCATCGTCGAGCGACGCCAGTTCTGGGGGCCCGCGGCCTCCCTCGACCCCGGCACTCTCCTGCACGTCTTCGCCTACGAGCGGGCCGAGGACTCGCACGAGCTGATCGGCGAGCCCGTCGACCTGACCGGGCGCATCGTCGACGGCATCCTCCGCTGGGACATCCCCGACGGGTGCTGGCGCGTCTTCTTCCTCACCGCCACGGCCGACGGCGGCAGCGCGCGGCACGCGAACCACATCGACTACCTCAACGCCGACTCCACCCAGCTGCTCATCGACAACGTCTACGAGCGCATCCACGCCCGGTACGCCGCCGAATTCGGCGGCACGATCGCGGGGTTCTTCAGCGACGAGCCGGGCCTGTACAACGACCCCGACACGTTCGACTTCGGCTCGCAGCTCGGCAAGCCGGTGCCGCTGCCGTGGAACCACGGCATCCTGCCCCTCCTCTCGCAGGCGCTGGGAACGGATGCCGCGCCCCTGCTTCCGCTGCTGTGGACTCCGGCCGCCGACGGTCGGGAGCGTGCGGTGCGGTACGCGTTCATGGACGCCGTCTCGCGGCTCTACTCCGAGAACTTCGGCCGCCGGCTCGGCGACTGGTGCCGCGCGCACGACGTCGAGTACATCGGGCACGTCATCGAGGACAACGGCGCGCACGCCCACCTCGGGCCGGGCGCCGGACACTACTTCCGCGCGATGGCGGGCCAGGACATGGCGGGCATCGACATCATCGGCGGCCAGGTCATCCCCGGCTTCTCCCGCGGCCCGTTCGCCAACATGCCCGGGCACGCCGACGGCGAGTTCTTCCACTTCGGCCTCGCGAAGCTCGCGTCGTCGGCCGCGCACCTCGACCCGCTCAAGCACGGGCGCTCGATGTGCGAGACGATCGGCGCGTATGGCTGGTACGCAGGGCTCCGCCTGTTCACCTGGCTCACCAACCACCTGCTCGTGAGGGGCGTCACGCACATCGTGCCGCACGCGTTCTCGCCTGCGCCGTTCCCCGACCTCGACTGCCCGCCGCACTTCTACGCCCGCGGCGAGAACCCGCAGTACCGGCACCACCATCTGCTGAGCGCGTACACGAACCGGCTCAGCCACCTGCTGCAGGGTGGAGCCCACATCGCGCCGTTCGCCGTGCTGTACCACGCGGATGCCGAGTGGCTCGGTGCCGCCATGCCTTCCGAACGGCCGGTGCGACTGCTCGCGGAGGCGCAGTTCGACGCCGACATCGTTCCCGCTGATGCGCTGCGCGCGGCATCCGTCTCGGGACTGTCCCTCGTGCTCGTTCAGGAGACCTACGACGCGCTCATCGTGCCGGGCTCCGCGTTCCTTCCTTCGCACGTCGCGGAGGAACTGCTCCGGCTCGACGACCTGGGCGTGCCGGTCGTCTTCGTGGATGCCGTGCCCGAGGTCGTCGGCGGCGAGCCCGACGCGCTGCGCGCGAGGTTCCGCGCCCTGCCCCAGACCGAGCTCGTCGAGGCCGCGTCAGGCCTGACCGACCGCGCCGTGCGGGTGTCGGTCGAGGCACCGTCGCTGCGCGTGCTGCGCATCGACCACGGTGCCGCCGACGTCGTGATGCTCGTGAACGAGTCCGTGCGCGATCGCGTCGCGGGCGTCGTCACAGTCCCGCGCGCGGGTGGGGCGGTGGCGTTGGACGCGTTCACCGGGAGGCTGACCGCGGTGGTGTCCGCCCCTGTCGCCCCCGCGGAATCTCCTGTTCTCGCCTACGCAGGACGATCGTGGCCGGATGCTCCGGCCCACGCCGAAGCTCCGGTTCTGGCGGCGGCCAGTGTTGCGGGCACGGGCGAAGGCGCCGCGACGCAGGTCGACATCGACCTCGCACCGGGCGAAGCGCTCGTCCTCCTCGTCGGCGATCCCGCCGCGTGGGACGGGATTCCGATCGTGCCGGCCGCCGCGGTGGGGGAGCCGCGGCGGCTGGCGCCCCTCTCCTGGACCGTCGCGACCGCGACGGCGACGGAGTACCCCGACTTCACGGCGTGGCGCGACCTCGACGAGCTCGTGCCGCTCGACCGGCCCGACCTGCTGCCGCGGTTCAGCGGCACGGCGCGGTACGCGGCATCCTTCACCGGCCTCGCCGGAGTGGCCGCCCGCCTCGACCTCGGCTCCGTGCATGAGATCGCGCGCGTCCGGGTCAACGGCGTCGACCTCGGAACCCGCATCGCGCCGCCCTACGTCTTCGATGTGCCTGCCGGGGTGCTGACGGGCGACGCCACGCTCGAGGTCGAGGTCACGAACACGCTCGTCAAGGCGCAGCCCGACTTCTTCTCGGCCTTCGCGCAGCAGGACCCTGCGGGACTCCTCGGACCCGTCACCCTCGCGCCGGTCGTCGAGGTGACGTCATGAGCGCGCGATGGATCACGCTCGGCACGTGCGGCGGGCCGTTCCAGCGCCCCGAGGCGTTCCAGATCTCCAACGCGCTCGTCGTCGGCGATGACGTCTACCTCTTCGACGCCGGCAACGGAGTCCTGCGCCGACTGACCGAGGCAGGCATCGACCTGGGTCGCATCAAGGGCGTGTTCGTGACGCATCACCACCCCGATCACATCGCCGACCTCGGGCTCATCCTGCTCACGCACTGGCTGAAGCCCGGCGCGGATCGCATCGTGATCGGCGGCCCGCGGGGCACGGCCCATCTCGTCGACGGACTCGCGGCCGCCTACCGCTTCACCGAGCAGACCGAGGCGCCCGAGAAGCCCGGCATCGCGGATCGCGTGACGGTGCGCGAGTCGACGGATGCCGCGGCCCTCGTCGAGCTGTACCGCGACGACGCGATCCTTCTCGAGGCGATCGAGGTCGCGCACTTCCGCTCGCCCGACGGGTCGGCCGCAGCCGAGCAGCCGCACGCCATCGGCCTGCGCATCACGACTGCCGACCGCGTCATCGCGTACACGGGCGACACCGGTGCGACGGCGGCGCTCGAAGACCTCGCGCGCGATGCCGACCTGTTCGTCTCCGAAGTCGTCGACGTGCCGCACATCGTCGACGATCTGCGCCTGCGATTCGCGAGCGCTCCCGCCGTCGTCGAGCGCGTCGAGTTCAACATGCGCCACAACCATCTCGCGCCCAAGGAGATCGGCCGCGTCGCGGCCGCCGCCGGAGTGAGGAGCGTGCTGCTCACGCACTTCGTTCCGGTCCAGCCCGGCGACGGCACCCAGAAGCTCGTGCGTTCGACGAGAGCCGCGGCAGGCGGCATCCCCGTCGCCGCGGCCCACGATCTGGGCGAGTACTGACATGCTCGCACACCAGGAGGACACCATGACCGACAACCGCGCCGCCTTCGAGCGGTTCTGCGACCTCTTCTACACGCAGAAGCGGGTGGCGGATGCCTTCGCCTTGCTCGTCTCGGACGACTACACGCAGCACAACCCCACCATCGTCGACGGCCCCGACGCCGCGATCGAGATGCTCACCCCGAAGTTCGACGGCTCGCCCGACGCGACCTTCGAGATCCAGCGCATCCTCGTCGACGGCGACCTAGCGATGGTGCACGTCAAGGCTTCCCGACCCGGCGCTGCGGACGCCGCCGTCGCGGACATCTACCGATTCGAGGACGGCCGGATCGTCGAGCACTGGGACGTGCTGCAACAGGTCCCCGTGCATGCCGTCCACGACCACCCCATGTTCTGAAGGAGCACACCGTGTACCAGCTCGCACCCAACATCGAACTCCTCTTCACCGAGGCCGGCGACTACCACGACCGCGTCCGGGCTGCCGCCGCGGCCGGCTTCACGGCCGTCGAGATGTGGGGGCCGACGGGAGTCGACGCCCCCGCCACGCCCAAGGACCTCCCGGCGCTCAAGGCTGCGCTCGAGGAGACCGGCACGCAGCTCACGGCGCAGCTCGCCGAGCCCCGCACCCAGTTCATGATCCCGCCGTGGGACCACTCGGAGTTCTACCGCAAGCTCGACGAGGGCGTCGCGATCGCCCAGGACCTCGGCTGCCCGCGCATCGTCGTCGGCAGCGGCACGGGCTTCGGCGGCTGGAAGCGCCAGGTGCAGCTCGACAAGCTCATCGAGATCTACCAGAAGGCCATCGCGCAGATCGACGGCTCGGGCATCACGCTGGCGCTCGAGCCGGTCAACGTGCGCGTCGACCACCCCGGCTCGCTCCTGGACCGCACGAGCGAGGCGGTCTACATCGCGCGCGGCGTCGACTCACCCTTCTTCGGCATCCTGTACGACCTGTACCACTCGACGGTCGAGAGCGAGAACCCCGCCGTCGAGCTCGAGAATGCCGGCGACCTCGTCGCCTACGTGCAGATCGCCGACGCCCCGGGCCGCGGCGAGCCCGGCACCGGCTCGATCGACTGGCCCGCGGCGCTCGCGACCCTGCGGGGCGCCGGCTACGACGGGCCGATCGGACTCGAGTACTACCCCACGACCGAGTCCGCGGCATCCGTCGCCTACATCCGCGAACTCGCGGTGAACGCATGACTCGCCTTGAGCGAGCGGAGCGAGTCGAAGTGGTCAGGTACCCCGAGTCCGTCGACGTCGTGATCGTCGGGAGCGGTCCGACGGGCGCCGCCTACGCGCGCATCCTCAGCGAACAGGCCCCCGAGGCGACGATCGCGATGTTCGAGGTCGGGCCGACGGTGTCGGACCCGCCCGGATCGCATGTGAAGAACATTCCGGATGCCGCGCAGCGCGCCGCCGCCCAGCTCGCGTCGCAGGGGCCGGGCGCGTCGGCCGAGACGGTGAGCGGCCCGGGCGCCGTGCGCGCCGGCGGCCGCATGGCGCGCCCCGGAACGTACTTGCTCGACGACGGCTTCCGGTTCGAGGGCGAGGACGGCCTGCCCGTCGCGGCCTTCTCGAGCAACGTCGGCGGCATGGGCGCCCACTGGACGGCGGCGTGCCCACGGCCGGGCGGGAGCGAGCGCATCGGCTTCCTTCCCGATCTCGACGAGCTCCTCGCCGAGGGGGATCGGCTGCTCGGCGTGACCACCGACGCGTTCGACGGTGCGCCCTTCACGGCGCTCGTGCGCGAGCGGCTCGCCGCGGCGGTCGACGACCACCGTGAGCCCGCCGCGCGTGTGCAGCGCATGCCGCTCGCGGTGCACCGGCGCGAGGACGGGGCCCTCGTGTGGTCGTCGTCCGACATCGTGCTCGGTGACGTGTCGCGCGCCAACGCGAACTTCGCGATCCACGACGAGTCGCTCGTGACGCGCGTGCTGCTTTCGGACGGCCGCGCCGCAGGGGTGGAGGTGCGCGACCGGCGCACGGGTGAGCTGCACACCGTGCGGGCTCGGTTCGTGGTCGTCGCAGCGGACGCTCTTCGCACTCCGCAGGTGCTCTTCGCCTCCGGCATCCGTCCCGCGGCGCTCGGCCGCATGCTCAACGACCAGTCGCAGGTCGTGTACGCGACCCGAATCCGGGATGCCGCACCCGCCGCTGCGTCGGCGACGGAAGGCGTCGCCGACGAGCACGCCGTGGTCGGCGGGGCGCTCAGCGAGCAGAGCGGCGTCAGCTGGGTTCCCTTCACCGATGCGGAGCCCTTCCACGGCCAGATCATGCAGCTCGACGCGTCACCGATCCCGCTCGCCGACGACGACCCCGTCGTGCCGGGCTCGATCGTGGGCCTCGGCCTCTTCACGGCGAAGGACCTGCAGTGGGACGACCGCGTCGAGTTCTCGGACGACGAGCAGGACTGGTACGGGATGCCCGCGATGCGCATCCACTACCGGCTGACGGATGCGGACCACGACGTGCTCGACCGTGCCCGCGCGCAGATCGTCGAGCTCGCGAAGGCGGTCGGCGAGCCGATCGGCGATGCGCCGTTCACCATGCCGCTCGGCGCATCGTTGCACTACCAGGGCACGACGCGAATGGGCGAGACCGACGACGGCGCGAGCGTGTGCGGCCCCGACAGCGAGGTGTGGGGCGCGCCCGGTGTCTTCGTGGCGGGCAACAACGTGATTCCGACGGCGACGGCGTGCAACCCGACCCTCACGTCCGTCGCCCTCGCGGTGCGCGGGGCCCGTCGCATCGCGGCCGACCTCGCCCTCGGCCCCTCGCGCTGACGCTGAGACTCCACCGGACTGCCGAGAGCGCGGGTGGCACCCACGTTCTCGGCATTCAGGTGGAGGCTCACGGGAAATGCTTGCTTATGTCGGAAATCGACATTAGAGTGTAGGAACAAGAAGTAAGTCAAGGAGGACTCAGTGATCCCCGATCGCATCATCGAGCAGGGAACGCTCACGATCGATGGCGCCCGCGCTGCCGTCGAGGTGCGCCTGCCCTGGTACCGCGCGCTTCCCGCGTCGTGCATCGCCGGTGCGACGCTCAGCGTCGACGGCGTCGAGGCCCCGGCCGAATCGCTCCGGTGGGAGATGAACGGCCGCACGTTCACCTTCGCCGAACTCGTGCCGAACACCGAGGAGTGGTGGTTCCCCACCGACTCCGCCGTGCTGTCCGGCGACCTGGCGGTCGCCGAAGACGGCGCCGACCACAAGGTCGAGGTGAGCCTCGTCCTGTACATCCCCTACATCGTCATCGGCGCCGACGAGGTGCTCCACATCGAGGAGCGCGACGCGAAGACGATGACGGCCCGGAAGGCGGTCAACGCATGACAAACCTAGGCTCGCCCATCCAGGGCGTCACGCTCTACAGCTTCACGCGCGCCTTCCACGGTCGCGAGTACGACCTCGAAGGGCTCATCCGCAAGGTGGCCGCCGAGGGATACGGTCCCGGCCTCGAGATCATCGGCTTCTCGAGCTTCCGCGGCTTCCCCGAGATCGACGACCGGTTCGCCGGCTGGTTCCGCGACCTGATCGCCGAGACCGGGCTCGTCACGACCTCGCTCGCCGTGAACGCCGACATCGGCATCCACCGCGATCGGCTCCTGACGCAGGACGAGCTGCTCGAGTACATGCGCCGCCAGATCGCGGCCGCAGCGAAGCTCGGCTTCCCGATCGCGCGCGTGCAGATCTCGATCACGCCCGACTCGATGGAGGCCCTCGCGCCGATCGCCGAGGAGTACGGCGTGACGCTCGCACTCGAGGTGCACGCGGACCAGTACGCGTCGCACCCGCGCATCCTCGCGCTCCGCGACCGCTACGAGAAGGTCGGCTCGCCGTTCCTCGGCTTCACGATGGACTGGGGCGCGACCGTCTCGGGCTTCGCTCCGTCGCTCATCGAGGCGTACCGCCGGCGCGGTGCATCCGAGGAGCTGCTGGCCGCCGTCACGGGCCTCTGGGACGAGTTCTACCAGCAGGGGCCGCCCGCCGATCAGGCCGATCACGGTCAGCGGTTCGGCCGCTTCATCGGCCTCGCGGCGCAGCACGGCAGGCCCGACCTCGGCATCGACTTCGGCATCAACGGCACGGGCCTGTTCGGTCCCGCGCGTGTCGACGACTGGCTCGAGATCTTCCCGTGGATCAAGCACGTGCACGGCAAGTTCTTCGGCATCGACGAGCAGCACGAGGAGCCCTCGGTCCCGGTGCGCGACCTCGTGAAGCTGCTCGTCGAGAACGGCTACAACGGAGCGATCTCGAGCGAGTACGAGGGCTGGCACTGGAACCACTGGCAGAGCCCCTTCGAGATCATCCGCGACGAGCAGGCCGTGCAGCGCTCGGCTGCCGAGACGGCCGGCTCGCGCATGACGACGGATGCCGCGGCCGCGCGCACGCAGCTCGCGGCATGGCTGCCCAGCACGACCGGAGCGAACGCATGACCGCCGAGGGCATCGCCGGCACCGGCATCAAGCTGGGGACGACCCTGTATTCGATGACGAGCGAGTTCGCGGCGGGCCTTTACACGCCCGAGACGCTCATCGCCGCCGTCGCCGAGAACGGCATCGGCCCGGGCGTCGAGTTCAACATCGCGCAGCTGCTGCGCACGTACCCCGACGTCGACGCCGAGTTCGTGAAGCTGTGGTTCGACTCGCTCGAGAAGTACGGCCTCGAAGCGAGCGCGGTCGGGACGAACCTCGACATGGGTCGGCGCAAGGACCGCGACATGACGCCCGACGAGGAGCACGACTTCTTCGCGCGGCAGCTGAAGACGGCGCACACGCTGGGGTTCAAGAAGGTCGTGATCCGTTCCGCCGGGAAGGAGCTGCTGCGCCGTCTGCTGCCGCTCGCGGAGCAGTACGACCAGTACCTCGGCTACGAGATCCACGCGCCGCAGGGGCCGAACGACCCCAAGGTCGTCGAGATCCGCGAGGTGTACGCCCAGCTCGAGAGCGAGCGGCTGGGTTTCACGGCCGACTTCTCCTCGACGATGCACAGCCTCTCGCCGACGCTGCTCGCGCAGCTGAACAAGATGGGCATGGACGAGAAGCACTTCTCGGTCATGGACGAGATCTGGCACGAGCCGGCGCCCATGCACGTGCGCAACCAGAAGTTCGAGGACTACCTCTCCGGCGAGGGCGTGGACCCGCTCACGTTCGGGCCGTTCACGCGACTGGCGTTCAACATGCACGGGCTCGTGCCGCCGGAGGAGTGGCTCGACATCATGCCGCAGATCTTCCACGTGCACGCGAAGTTCTACGACATCGACGAGAACGGCGACGAGCCGGCCATGGACATCCCGCGCATCGTGCGCCAGTTCGTGGAGGGCGGCTACGAGGGCTATCTCTCGAGCGAGTGGGAGGGCCACGCCTTCCAGGACCTCGGCGAAGCCGATCCCATCGACCTCGTGAAGAAGCAGCACGCGCTCATGAAGCGCGCGATCGAGGAGACGGTCAAGGAGGACGCGAATGTCTGACACCGTCACCGACATCTCCGTCGCCGAGCTGGTCGCCGAGATCGCTCAGCTGCGCGAGCAGGTCGCCGCTGCGACGGCCCTCGCCCAGCGGGCCGAGGACCGTGGCCAGGTCGAGAACCTCTTCAACCGCTACATGCACCTGCACAACGCGTTCCAGGACGAGCAGATCATCCCGCTCTGGGTGAAGGAGGGCACTGAGGGCATCCGCGCCCGCTACACGAACGCGGGTCAGTACACGACGTGGGAGAGCGTGACGCGCTACCACCGCGATCGCCCCACCCCGGTCGGCAAGCTCATCCTGCACGCGACGACGACCCCGGTCATCGAGGTCGCCGCCGACGGCAAGACCGCCAAGGGCGTCTGGCTCATGGCCGGCACCGAGTCGGGGCTCACCGACCGGGAGGTCGCCAAGGCGTTCCCCGACATGTACTCGCCGGAGGAGGTGCTCGGCAAGAAGGTCTGGGCCCACTGGGTGTGGTGCAAGTACGCCATCGACTTCCTCAAGCAGGACGGCGAGTGGAAGTTCTGGAAGTTCCGCTGCTACGAGCTGGCCCGGGCGCCGTTCGAGGAGAACTGGGTGAGCTTCGGCCTGAAGAACCAGGGCGCGTTCGACCTCGACCTCATGTACTTCGGCGACGACGGCAAGCCCGTCTTCATGCCTCCGGCCGACGAGCCCGTGCCGAGCGAGAACCACCCCTACAGCCCCGAGACCGTGCAGAAGCTCGAGCCCGTGCCGCCCGTGCCGCACGAGACCTTCACCGACACCTTCGCGTAAGGAAGCGCCATGGCCACCCACAACTCCCTGTTCTCCGAGAAGGACGTCCGTCGCACAGGCGGAGGCGTCGCCGTCTCGGTGCAGCTGCCCTGGTACCGCAGCCTCTGGCTGTCTGCCGTCGACGGCGTCGACGCTTCGGTCAACGGCGTCGCGATCCCCCGCGAGCGTCTGCGCTTCGAGCTCGGCGGACGGTCCTACGCCATCGACGAGCTTCCGGAGCAGTCCGAGACGCTCTGGTTCGTCGCCGACCGCCCGGACGTCGTGATCGACCTCGGACGCGACGTCGAGCCGGGCGAGAAACTCTCGATCGAAGTCGTGCTCACGATGCGACTCCTCTACATGCAGATCATGCCCGGGACGGATGGCGGGC
The DNA here is from genome assembly GCF_044325405.1 of Microbacterium alkaliflavum. Taxonomy (NCBI): domain Bacteria; kingdom Bacillati; phylum Actinomycetota; class Actinomycetes; order Micrococcales; family Microbacteriaceae; genus Microbacterium; species Microbacterium alkaliflavum. Next base: position 137,398 of record NZ_JBIQWL010000004.1, read on the forward strand.
CCGGCCGGTACGTTACGAACCGGGTACCCGTCGAACGAGAGGTAGTGCTGACATGACCGCTATGCCGGTTGGTGAGCCTGTCGAACCACAGGGCAGGCCACTTCGTGTCGCGATGATCGGCTACGGATTCATGGGCGCTGCCCACTCCGTCGGCTGGCGGCAGGCGCCGCACGTCTTCGCGCTGCCCGACCAGGCCGAGATGGCCGTGGTCGTGGGTCGCAATGCCGACGCCGTCGCGCAGGCGGCCGCGCAGTGGGGCTGGCAGGAGTCGGCGACCGACTGGCGCGAGGTGATCGCGCGTGATGACATCGACATCGTCGACATCGTCACACCGGGCGACTCCCACGCCGAGATCGCGATCGCCGCGCTCGAGGCGGGCAAGCACGTGCTGTGCGAGAAGCCGCTCGCGAACACGACGGCGCAGGCCGAGGCGATGAGGGATGCCGCGGCCCGCGCCGCCGAGCGCGGCATCCGGTCGATGGTGGGCTTCACGTATCGCCGCGTTCCGGCGGTCACGTTCCTGCGCGACCTCATCGCCGAGGGCGTCGTGGGCACGGTGCAGCAGGTGCGCGCGGCGTACCGGCAGGACTGGCTCGTCGACCCCGGGATGCCGCTCGCGTGGCGCCTGCAGAAGGAGCACGCCGGGTCGGGCGCGCTCGGCGACATCGGCGCGCACATCATCGACATGACGCAGTTCGTCACCGGCCAGGAGGTCACGGCGGTGTCCGGCACGGTCGAGACGATCGTGAAGCAGCGCCCCCTCCTGGGCTCGGGCTCGGGCCTGTCGGGCACCGCCGCCGAGGGCTACGGCGAGGTCACGGTCGACGACCTGGCACTGTTCACGGGCCGCCTCGAGGGCGGCGCCCTGGTGTCGTTCGAGGCGACCCGGTTCGCGACGGGCCGCAAGAACGCGCTCACCCTCGAGGTCTCCGGCGACAAGGGCGCGCTCGCGTTCGACCTGGAAGACCTCAACAGCCTCCAGTTCTACGACCGCACCGCACCCGAGGGCCGCCAGGGCTTCACCAAGATCCTCGTGACCGAGGCGTCGCACCCGTACGTCGCGGCGTGGTGGCCCGCGGGCCACATGCTCGGCTACGAGCACGGCTTCGTTCACCAGGTCGTCGACTTGGTCACGGCGATCGCCGAGGGCACCGACCCGCACCCGTCCTTCGAGGAGGGGCTCTCGGTGCAGCGCGTGCTCGCCGCTGTCGAGGGCAGTGCGGCCCACGACTCCGCCTGGGTCAATGTCAACACCGACGTCGCTGTGAAGGGATAGCAATGCCTCGTCCGATCACCCTGTTCACGGGTCAGTGGGCCGATCTGCCGTTCGAGGAGGTGGCGCGCCTCGCGGGCGAGTGGGGCTACGACGGCCTCGAGATCGCGTGCTGGGGCGACCACATCGATGTGTCCCGCTGGGATGACGCCGAGTACGTCCAGTCGCGGAAGGACATCCTCGAGCGCAACGGCCTGAAGGTGTGGACGATCTCCAACCACCTCGCGGGGCAGGCGGTGTGCGACGACCCGATCGACGAGCGGCACCGCGACATCCTCAACGACCGGGTGTGGGGCGACGGCGACCCCGAGGGTGTGCGGCAGCGTGCCGCGGAGGAGCTGAAGGACACCGCCCGGTTCGCCGCGAAGCTGGGCGTTGCGACGGTGACCGGGTTCACCGGCTCGTCGATCTGGAAGGCGGTGGCGATGTTCCCGCCGGCCTCGGACGAGTGGATCGCCGCGGGGTACCAGGACTTCGCCGACCGGTTCCACCCGATCCTGGACGTGTTCGAGGAGGTGGGTGTGCGGTTCGCGCTCGAGGTGCACCCGTCCGAGATCGCCTACGACTACTGGACCGCGAAGGCGACGCTGGAGGCGATCGGGCACCGGAAGAGCTTCGGGATCAACTTCGACCCGAGCCATTTCATGTGGCAGCAGCTGGACCCGGTGGCGTTCGTGCTCGACTTCGCCGAGAGCATCTTCCACGTGCACGTGAAGGAGTCGATCACCAACCTGGACGGCCGCAACGGCGTGCTCGGCTCGCACCTGCCGTGGGCCAACCCGCGCCGCGGGTGGACGTTCGTGTCGACCGCGCACGGTCAGGTGCCGTGGGAGCCGCTGTTCCGCGCGCTGAACGCGATCGGGTACGACGGCCCGACGAGCGTGGAGTGGGAGGACGCGGGTATGGACCGCCTGCAGGGCGCCCCCGAGGCCATCGCGTTCGTCCGAAAGCTCAACGCCATCACCCCGCCCGCCGCGGCCTTCGACGCCGCCTTCTCCACCAAGACCGAATAGCCTCACCCGTTCGACCGGCACCGACGCCTCGGTGCCGCCGTTCTGCGTGCCCGCGCACGCCCCGAAACAAGGAGACCGCATGCCCGACGTGCTGAACGTGCTCATCCTGTCGGGTCACATGACCCGCGAGCACGACAACGAGTTCCGCAGCTTCCGCCAGCACAACCAGTGGCTCACGACCCTGCTGGAAGACACCGGGCGCTTCCGCGTGCGCGTCGTGGAGGACCCGCGCGGGCTCGGCGCCGAGATCATCGACAAGTACGACGTCGTGATCGTCGTGTTCGAGGGGCGTGACGGCTACCACGAGAAGGCCGTCGGCTTCGGCGCCGAGACGGATGCCGCGCTCTTGAGGTTCGTCCACGACGACGGCAAGGGCATCGTGTGGTTCCACGGCTCCGCCGCGCAGGAGGACGACTGGGGCTACCCCGACGAGTACAACGTCATGCGCGGCTCGCGCCTGACGGTCGCGGGTGGGCTGCGGCCGCGTCCGTGGGGCGAGGCCCAGCTCGACACCGTCGAGCCGCGGCACGCGATCACCGACGGCATCAGCCCGCGCTGGACCGTGACGGGCGACGACATCCTCGTCGGCGTCGAGATCTCAGACGGCGCACAGGTGCTGCTCACGACCTTCGACGATCTCGAGGCGTACGAGAGGGCGCCGATCTGGCCCATGTCGCACTACCCCGTCGCGATCCCCGAGGTGGGCATCGCCGGGCTCCCCGGGATGAACACCGACCAGCCCATCGCGTGGATCAACGAGTACGGCAAGGGCCGATCGTTCACCATCACGATCGGCCACGACATCGACACGTTCCGGCGTATCGAGTTCATCCGCATGTTCCCGCGCGGCGTCGAATGGGCCGCGACCGGAGACATCACGCTCGAGGGTCCGGATCGCCGGGGTGAACGGCGGTTCCTCCCGTGGCCGTACTACAACAAGGAGGGCTGAGCGATGTCATCGGAGCTGCGGATCGGCATCCTGGGTGCCGGCGGCATCGCGGAGCGCGCGATGGTGGAGCCGTCGCGCGACGTCGACGGCGCGCGCGTCGTCGCCATCGGCGCCCGCGACCCGGAACGCGCACAGGCGTTCGCCGAGCGCCTGGATCTGCCGAAGCACGGTGACTACGAGGCGATCCTGACCGACCCCGACATCGACCTCGTGTATCTCGCGCTCCCGCCGATCGTGCACGCCGAGTGGGGTGTGCGCGCGCTGCGGGCGGGCAAGCATGTGCTGTGCGAGAAGCCGCTGTCGGTGAACGGGACCACCGCCGCGGCGATCGCCGCGGCGGCTGCCGCGACGGGCAGGCGCGCCTTCGTCGGCTTCCACTACCGGCTGCACAGCTTCACGCGGCGTCTGCTCGAGGTCATCTCGTCAGGGGTGCTCGGCGACATCGATCGCGTGGACTTCGACTTCAGCATCCCTCACTTCGTCGTGAAGCCCGGCAACATCCGCCTTGACGGAGACCTGGGCGGCGGTGCCGTCATGGACGTCGGATGCTATGCGGTCGACCTCATCCGCGCTGCGTGGGGCGAGCCGGTGGTCGAGTCCGCGACGGCGGTGCTGTACGACGCTGACCCGCGGATCGACCTGCAGACCGACGCCGTGCTGCGGCTGCCGTCAGGTGTGCCGGTAAACCTCCGCGCGTCGTTCATCGGCGACGACCAGGGCGCCATGTCGCTGCGGATCGCCGGATCGGCGGCCCATCTCGAGGCGACGAGCGTCATCGTGCCGCAGTGGGGAGCGACGCTGCGGGTCACCGCGGGCGACGAGGTCCTCATCGACGAGAAGGCCGCCGACGGCGAGAACAGCTACGCCCGCCAGTTGGAGCACCTCGTCGCGGTGCTGGGCGACGGCTCGCCCAGCATCCTCGACGCCGCCCGTGGCGTGGGCACGATGCGCACTGTCGACGACATCTACCGTGCCGCGGGGATGCTCCCACGCTGAGCGGGCTCAGCCGCGCAAGGCAGCCACGAAATCGGCGGGGTCGGGAAGCGGCGAAGGACGGCCGTCGCGGCGGCGGTAGAGCCGGCACGTCAGGCCGGGCGCCGCACCGGGCTCGGGGAACAGGTCGACGCCGTCGCGGAGGAACGTCGGCGATCCGATGAAGCCGCGCGCCGTGGCATCCTCATCCGTCTCGATGTACTCGAGCTCGAGTGCGGGTGCCGGGATGCCGGCTTCGGCGCACACCTCGGCCACCCAGTCGTCGACGATGAGAGTGGACGGGCATCCCGACCACCCCCACACGATGAGGCTGTCAGACATACGGGTTGGGCTGGTCGTCGACGGTCCACTTGATCTTGCAGCCGGCGGCGCGCGTGCCGCTCAGCCGGGCCGGCCGTCCCGCGAGCACGTCGTCGAGCACGTCGCGCAGGTGCTGCGCGTTCTGCGCCGGGTCGTCGTGATCGGCGTCGGGCGCCCCCTTGTAGACGATGCGGCCCTCGGGGTCGAGCACGAACACGTCGGGCGTCACGCGCGCACCCCACTGCTTCGAGAGCGACTGCTCGGCATCCTGCAGGAAGTCCGACGCGAAGTCGCCCTCCTGCACCCTGCGCTCCATCTCGGCGAACGAGTCGGCCGGATACTTCACCTCGTCGTTGGCGTTGACCTGCACGAACACGACGCCGCGACCCGCGTAGTCGTGCACGACCTGCTGCAGCCGCTCGTGCCAGGCCAGCGCGTAGGGGCAGTGGTTGCACGTCCAGATCACGACGGTCGCGGGCGCGCCGGCCGTCTCGACGGTCACGTCGCCGCCGCCGGCGCGGGGCAGCGTGAACGGCTCGCTGAGGTCTCCCAGGGTGTACGGCATGGGTCTCCTTCGTTTCAGACGGTAACGCGCTGCGCGAGCGCGGTGCGGGCGAGGTTCAGGTGGGCGAGCGTCATCGCGGTGGGGTCGTTCTCGAGCCACTCGTGGCCGCCCCACTCGCTCGTGAGGCTCCCCGAGAAGCCCGTGCGGCGAAGCGCCGCCCCGATGTCGGCGATGGGCTGCGACACGCGACCGCCCGTGTCGTCGAGGTCCCAGAACTTGAGATGCACTCCGCCCGTCACCGCGAGGAGCGGCTCCAGATCGTCCACCGAGGAGCGTCCGAACCGGATGAGCAGGTTCATGAAGAGCGTGTGCACGGCGGGCGGCACGGTGCCGCCGCGCAGTGCTGCGATGACGGCGGCGTGCGTCTCGGGGGAGCGCCAGTCGTGCTCGAGCCGTTCGAGCAGCGCGGCGTCGACGCCCCCGCGCCGAAGCTCGTCGAGATAGCTCGGCGGCAGCGATGGCATGAGCATGCTGATGTCGATGAGCACGCGGACGTGCGGATCGTCGAGCTCCTCGAGCAGCGCGAGGTTCTCGGCGACGGCGGGCACATCGAGGGTCTGCTGACCCTGGATCTCCTCGTAGAGCACGACGTCGAGGTCGTCGAGCAGAGGCTGCAGCCGGCGCAGCAGCTCAGGGCCGGCCTGGCCGAACGGCACGCGCACGCCGCGGGCGCCGACGCGAGCCGCGGCCCGCAGCTGCGGCTGGAGGAAGGCGACGCGCTCCTCGGTCGTGCGGCGGCGCGCGGGCAGCTCCCAGTCGTCGAGGCTTCCGCCGACGACCGTGACGGCACCACCGGCGGCGGCCAGCCGCGAGCGGAACGCGTCCACCTCGTCATCCGCGAGGGTGGGGAAGGAGCGCCAGAGCTGACCCGGCTCGATCTCGATCGAGGAGACCCCGTCCGCGACGATGCCGACGACGATGTCGTCCGCCGCCCGCTCGGCCCGGATGATGTCGGGCGTCCAGTTGAAGGCGCTCGCGCCGAGATCCCAGCCATCCCCTGACATGACCGGAATCGGATCGTTCTCGCGAGTTCGGACCGTGGCGGCTGTGGAATCCGAATCCGGCGGAATCGCCCGAGAAGGGGAGGCATCGAGCGTGAGGGCGGCATCGGCCCGGAACGGCAGCGTCAGCGGCGCGTCGGGCCCCGCCTGCAGGTACGGCACGACGAGCCGGAACGAGACCGAGACATCGTGCACGCCGGGGCGGAGCATCCCCTCGCCCAGAACCTCGAGGCGGTCCTGCAGGAACCACCAGCCGCTGTCGCGCGCGGGGCGCACCGGCGCAGGCTCGCCGTCGATCGCGACCGAGACGTCGACGAGGCTCGCGACCGGCAGAGACCGGATCCACGGCAGGCTCAGCGCGAGCGAGAATCCTGACTCCGTCGAACGGAGGGCGTCATCGAGCAATACGGGCAGCGCCATCGCGACCTGCTTCCTTGTGATCCGGACTTCAGATCACAAGATACACACTTATGTAGCTTTTCGTAAGAAGTATCAGGATGCCTCGATCAGCGCACGCTCCACGGTGGGGCGCCCGTCGGCGAACCACCGCGGGAAGGTCACTTCGAACAGCTGCTCGCGCACCATCTCGATGCCGCCGCGCAGCGGCTCGCGGATGTCGTTGACCGACTGCGCGATCTTCAGGTCGCGGGTCGCGAGCGGAAGCGAGAGCTCGTAGACGCGCTGGCGCACCTCGGCGAGGAGCAGTTCGCCCGCTCCGGCCATCGCACCCCCGATCACGATGACCGAGGGGTTGAACATGTTGACGAGCGCCGCGATCGACTCGCCGACGATCCGCGCAGACCGCTGGACGAGCCGGATGGCGAGCGCGTCGCCGTTCTCGGAGGCGACAGCGATGCGTTCGGGGGTGAGCTCCTTCCCCTCGGCGATGGCGTCGGCGAGCGACCCGGTCGCGCCGGCGGCGATCTCCGCCTCGGCATCGCGGATCAGCGCCCAGCCGCCGGCGACGGCTTCGAGGCATCCCACCTTGCCGCAGCGGCACGGCAGCTCGGAGTCGCGCACCCGCACGTGCCCGATGTCGCCCGCGGCGCCGTTCGCGCCCCGATGGATGCGGCCGTTCGAGAGCAGTCCGGCTCCGATGCCGGAGCCCATCTTGCAGTAGATGAGATCGAGGTGGTCTTCGCCGCGGCGGGCGCGTTCGCCGAAGGTGAGCAGGTTCACGTCGTTGTCGACCCAGACCGGCGCCGCGTACCGACGCTCGAACGGGCGGCGCACGTCGAACCCGTTCCAGCCCGGCATGATGGGGGGCGCGACGGGGCGCCCCGACTCGAAGTCGACGGGTCCCGGGACGCCGACGCCGATGCCCCAGACGGGGTGGTCCGGTGTACGGGCGAGCACGTCGTCGATCATCGACAGCGCCTTGTCGAGGGTCTCGGCGGGACCGCGCGAGATGTCCCACGCCGTGTGCTCCTGGTCGATCACGTCGCCGTCGAGCAGTGCGACCCCGACGTGGATGTGCAGAGCCCCGAGGGCGCACACGACGATGCGTCCCGCGTCGCCGCGGAACCGCAGCGTGCGCGGCGCGCGACCGCCCGAGGAAGGTCCGAACTCGCCGTCGGCGAGGTAGCCCATCTCGATCGCGTGGTCGATGCGCTGCGTCACGACGCCGCGGCCGAGGCCGGTCACGCGTCCGATCTCGGGACGCGTCATCGCCTCTCCCGTGCGGACCATGTTGACGATGCGCAGCAGGCTCGTCATCTCGTCGGTCTGTGCGCCGAAGCGCAGTGTGGACTCCCTGGCCATGGTCGATTCTTGCACAACTCGGTGCACAGATCGCCCTCTTTGCACCACCTATCGTTTCTCGAGTGCCTACTTAGGTTATATTTCCACATAAGAGAAGGGGGGATGCCATGACCCGAGGAGTCGGCATCGTGGGGGCGGGACCGGGCGTGGCCGCCCTGCATCTGCCCACCCTGGCGCGGCTGCCCGAGCACTTCCGCGTCGTGCACGTCTCCGATGCGGGCAGCGGCCGCGCCGCCGAGCTCGCGGCGCGCTCGGGGGCGGCGTCGTCGTCCGGCATCGACGCGCTCCTGGCCGACCCCGCCGTCGAGGTGGTCGCGCTGTGCGGGCCGCCGGCGACCCACGCGGCGCACATGCATGCCGCCGTCGCGGCCGGCGTCGGTGCGATCTTCTGCGAGAAGCCGCTTGCCACGACGGTCGAGGAGGCCGAAGAGGTCGTCGAGCTCTGCCGCGCGCACGGTGTCGCGCTGCTCGTCGGCACGAATCACCACTTCGACCCCGCGTGGGGGAGGGCGACGCACCACGTGATCGCGCACGGCGCGGTCGTGCGGGCGGCGACCGTGACCCTCGCCCTTCCGCCCAACGGCCGCTATCACGACGTCGTGACGCAGCTCGCAGAGGCTGCCACGATGCCGGGACGGGCCAGACCCGACCTCGCCGATCCCGAGGTCGCGGCGTCCGTCGTCCGTCAGCTGGTCGTGGGGCTCGCGGTGCACGACCTGCCGATCCTGCGCGACCTCGCGCCCGACTTCGAACGTGCAGTGTTCGCGCGGCCCGTCGCGCCGATCGGCTACGCGGTCGGCTACGTGGCCAGTGGCATCCCGATCCACCTCACGACGGTCATGCTGCCCGACGGCGCCGACGCGCTCTGGCGCATCGAGATCGCGACCGACGACGCCCGGCTCGACGTGGCCTTCCCGCCCGCCTTCGTGCACGCCGGGAGCGCGATGGTCACGGTCCGTCGCGGCGACGGCCGAACCACGACGTATCCGCTCGTCGCGGAGGACGGCTACCTCGCCGAGTGGCGCGCCTTCGCGGCGCTGCTCGACGGGCGCGCCGTCGTCGAGTACGACGAGGTGCTCGCCGACGCCCGTTACGGCCTCGCGCTCGCCGATGCCGCCGCCGAGCTCGTGAAGGACGCGTCATGACCATCCCCGTCTTCGCGTCATCGCCCGCCTACCGCGTCGCCGTCGCCGAGCTGCCCCTCGCGACGCGCACCGCAGACCGTGCCGCCGGAGCCGTCGTCGTCCTCGAGGGCCGTGCCGGATGGTGGGATGCCGCGACCGCCGCCATCGAGGACGGGGCGGTCGCGATCGTCGCGACCGAACCCGTCGCGCCGCCCGTCGAGGTGCTCGAAGCCCTCCGGAGGGTCCCCGTCATCGTGGATCGCGCTCGGCTGAGGGAAGACGTCGTCGCCGACGTGCGGCGTGCGGCGGTGGTTCCGCGCGTGCTGTCGGCCCTGTCGCAGGCGCCCGCATGCACGCACGCCCTGCGCGATGCGGTCGGATGGCTGCGGGTGCTCGCGGGCGGCCCGCTGCGCGTCGGGGGGTCGCGACGGCCAGGCGATCCGGCGCTCCTCGAGCCGGCGGACGGCGACGGCCCGCTCGCGGCGCTGACGAGCGTCGAGGGTCCCGGGATGCCCGATCTGATGCGGGTCACGGCGGTCGCCGAGAGGCGCGTCGAGGTGGAGGCGAGCCGTACGCGGATCGTCGTCTCGCTCGCCGACGGCGCCGGCGTGCTGATCCAGCCGTCGCGGTTCGAGAGCGCGTCGCGGCTGGCTCTGCGCCGCGCCATCGCCGCGCTCGACGACGGCGGCGAGCCCGCCGATCTGGCCGATCTCATCCACGACGCGACCCTCGCGCGTGCCCTGGCGGCGAGTCGAGGCGCATAAACATCGACTATCCGCGGGATAGGCGATGTGCCGTTCCCTGATATGCCCGACTCCAGCGAAAGTAGGTGCGGGGACACTCCCGCCGACTTCCTCCACCGAAGGGATCGAAGATGATCAAGCTGCTCTCCCACCTCTCCTACGTGGCGATCACGTCGCCCGACGTCGAGGGGTCCGTGAAGTTCTACGAGGAGCAGGTCGGCCTGACGGTCGTCGATCGGGTCGACGGCGCCGTGTACCTGCGCTGCTGGGGCGACTACTACGCGTACAGCGTCGTCGTCGTGCCCGGCGACGAGCCGTCGCTGGACACCGCGGCCTGGCGCACGTCGAGCCCCGAGGCACTCGAAGAGGCCGCGAAGCGCGTCGAGGCCGCCGGCATCCAGGGCGAGTGGGTCGACGTGCACAAGATCGGCCGCGCGTACCGCTTCACGGGCCCGTGGGGCCACACGCTGACCCTGCACTGGGACGTGACGCGTCACGACGCCCCCGGCCACACGGCGTCGATCTACCCCGACCGTCCGGAGAAGCGGTCGAAGATCGCCGGCGCTCCGCGTCAGCTCGACCACGTCACGATCGCCACGAGCGACGTCGACGCGTTCGCCGCCTGGTACAACGAGGTCCTCGGATTCCGCATCATGGCCAAGACGCTCCTCGACGAGGCGCCCATCTCGGTCTTCTCGGTCCTCACGACCAACGAGAAGTCCCACGACCTCGGCGTCGTCCTCGACGGCTCGACCCGCGCCGGTCGCATCAATCACTACGCCTTCTGGGTCGACACCCGCGAGGAGCTGCTCATCGCGGCCGACGTTCTCATGGAGAACGGCATCCCGATCGAGTACGGCCCCTCGATCCACGGCATCGGCGAGCAGAACTTCCTCTACTACCGCGAGCCCTCGACGCTGCGCATCGAGCTGAACACCGGCGGCTACCGCAACTACGTTCCGGACTGGGAGCCGAACACGTGGAAGCCGTCGCTCGGGTCGAACAACTTCTACCGCAACGGGGCGATGCCGATGTCGATGACGGAGTCGTTCCCGCCCGCCGACGGACCGTCGGCGACGGAGGAGGGCGTTCCCGACGAGATCAAGGCCGCCTTGCTCAACCCCTACGCGAAGCACGGCCAGGGCTGATAGACCGAAGGCGGGGCCCTGTGCGAGCGCCTCGCCTTCGCACCGCGTTCCCCGACACCCGAACCCAGAACGGAGAGGTTCTGACATGACCGCAGTGAGCAAGGTCGCGATCGCCGGAAGCGGCGTCGCGGGACTGGCCGCCGCCATCCAGCTCGCGAAGGCCGGCGTCGCCGTCGACGTGTTCGAGGCCAAGCCCGAGCTCAGCGCCCTCGGCTCGGGCATCTCGCTGCAGGGCAACGCCCTGCGCGTGTTCGACGCCCTCGGCGCGTGGGACGACATCCGCGCCGCCGGCTACCCGTTCGAGGGGCTCAACCTGCGCGCGCCCGGACCGGGCGCCCCCGTCGTCGCCGAGCTCCCCGACGTCAAGACCGGCGGACCCGACTACCCCGCCGCGATGGGAATGCCGCGTCCCGAGCTCGCCCGCATCCTGCTCGCGCACGCGCAGAGTGCCGGGGCGAACGTGCGCTTCGGCACGAAGCTGACGGCGCTCGTCGACAGCGGCGACACCGTCGAGGTGTTCATCGATGGGAAGTCCGAAGGCGTCTACGACCTCCTCATCGGCGCCGACGGGCTCAACTCGACGGTGCGCGAGCTGATCGGCATCGAGACCAGGCCCGAGCCGACCGGCATGGGCATCTGGCGCTCGTTCGTGTCACGTCCGGTGGAGGTCGTGCGCAGCGAGCTCTACTACGGCGGCCCCGTCTACATCGCCGGCTACACCCCGACGGGCGACGACACGATGTACGCGTTCCTCGTGGAGAAGGCGCAGGACCGCGTCGGCATCTCCGACGAGGAGGCCACGCGCATCATGCTCGAGGAGTCGCGCGCCTATGACGGGCCGTGGAACGCGATCCGTGCCGACCTCGAGGGGGGAGCGCACGCCAACTACACGTGGTTCACGAAGCACCTCGTGGAGGCGCCGTGGAACCGGGGCCGCGTCGTGATCATCGGCGACGCCGCGCACAGCTGCCCTCCCACGATCGCGCAGGGCGCAGCACAGGGCCTCGAGGACGCCCTCGTGCTCACCGAGCTGCTGGTCGAGTTCGAGTCGCTCGACAAGGATCTCTGGGACATCTTCCACGCGCGCCGCATCCCCCGCGCCAAGGCCGTCGTCGAGGCGTCCGTCCAGCTCGGGCAGTGGCAGATCGACGGTGATCGGGATGCCGACGCCGGAGGCCTCATCTTCGGCATCGCCCAGCAGATGGCGCACAAGCCGTGAGGCTCGCACGCTGGAGCGCGGGGAGCAAGCTTGCCGAGGTGGCGGTCCCCGAGCCTGTCGAGGTGGCGGTCCCCGAGCCTGTCGAGGTGGCGGTCCCCGAGCCTGTCGAGGGGTTCCTCGTCGATGACCGGGTCGTCCCGTTCCCCGACGGCAAGACCGTCGCCGACATCCTCGCGGGGGGCCTGGATGCCGCGCACGCGGCTTTCGCCCGCGTGCGGGATGACGAAGGCACTCCGCTCGCCGAGGTGCGCCTGCTCGCGCCCGTCGTGCCGGCGACCGTCCGCGACTTCGTGGCGTTCGAAGAGCACGTCGAGGGCGTCAGCGCGGGCGTCGAGGGCAAGAGCCATGTCGCAGCCGAGTGGTACCAGGCGCCGACCTTCTACTTCACGAACCCGCACACGATCCTCGGTCCGGGCGACGCGGTGAGCCCGCCCGTCACGCAGCGGCTCGACTTCGAGCTCGAGATCGCGGTCGTCCTGGGCGGCGACCCCGGCACCAGCCTGACCGCCGAGGAGGCGGCATCCCGGATCTTCGGCTACACGATCATGAACGACTGGTCGGCGCGCGATCTGCAGGCCCGCGAGATGAAGGTGCGCCTGGGGCCCGCCAAGGGCAAGGACTTCGGCACGAGCCTCGGCCCGTGGATCGTCACGGCCGACGAGCTCGAACAGTACCTCGACGCCGACGGATTCCTCGCGATCCGGGCCGAGGTGCTCGTCAACGGGGAGCTCGTGGGTGAGGACCTCGTGTCGAACATGGGCTGGCCGTTCCCCGAACTCGTCGCGTACGCCTCGCGCAATGCCAAGGTCGTGCCCGGTGACGTGCTCGGCAGCGGCACGGTCGGCAACGGGGGATGCCTCGGCGAGCTGTGGGGACGAGGGTCGACGATCCCCGCCCTGCGCGAAGGCGACGAGGTTCGCATGACGGTCGAGGGCATCGGCGAGCTCGTCGGCACAGTCGGCCCCAGCGTCGAGGCGCCGCCCATCCCTCCCGCGCGACCGCGCACCCGCGCCCGGCAGCGCTGACTTCCCGCAGGCGCCTCCGTGCGGGAGGCTTTCTCCCGACGGAGGAGGAACATGGCCTACACGCGGGATTCGATCCCCGACCTGAGCGGCCGCGTCGCCGTGGTGACCGGAGCCAACGGCGGACTCGGTCTCGAGACGGCCGAGGCGCTTGCGGCGAAGGGCGCACACGTCGTGATGGCCGTCCGCGACCAGGACAAAGCCGCAGCGGCGGTCGGGCGCATCCGCGCGACAGCGCCGGATGCGTCCCTCGAGCTCGTCGAGCTCGACCTCGGCTCGCAGGCATCCACGAAACGCGCGGCGCGCGACATCGCGGCGCGGCATCCATCGATCGACATCCTCGTGAACAATGCGGGCGTCATGGCCTCGCCGGAGGGGCGCACGATCGACGGCTTCGAGACGCAGATGGGAATCGACCACCTGGGGCACTGGACGTTCACGGCACTCCTTCTCCCGTCCCTGCTCTCCGCGCCCGCGGCTCGTGTCGTCACCGTGACCTCCACGGCGCACCACTTCGGACGCTCGATCGACCCGCGCAAGCCCTACCCGCCCGGCCGGTACCAGGCGTGGATCGCCTACGGCACGGCGAAACTCGCGAACTACCACTTCGGGCTCGGTCTGCACGATCGGCTCCGCACGGCGGGCTCGCGGGCTCAAAGCCTCATCGCCCATCCCGGCCTCTCGCACAGCGACCTCCAGCTGCGCACCGTGCGCGAGGGCGGGGGCGGCCCGCTCGCACCGTTCTTCGCGCGCGCCGCCTCGTCGACGGGCATGCCGCCCGCGGACGGCGCCATGCCGCAGATACGCGCCGCGACCGATCCCGCCGCGAAGGGCGGCGAGCTCTACGGGCCCCGCTTCGTCAACAACGGGCGTCCGGTGGCCCTGGCCGTCCTCCGGCCGGGGCGACGGCGCGCCATCGCGAGGCTCTGGGAGTTCTCGGAGCGCGAGACGGGGATCGCGCTCGACATCTGAGGACCCCGGCACGCTTTGGTTGATTTATGACCAAAGATGGCGTAGAATCGACGGTGATGTCGGGGTGCCGTGAAGGCACCCGTTCCCTGCGGCGCGGCCGCCCAGGGGCACACCCCGTCGCGTCGATCACCCGGTCGTACGGGTCATTCCACGTATGAGCATGTCGCCCTGGAGACTCCGTCTTCTCATCATCTCGCTGCTGACGGTCTCGATCCTCGGAGCGCTCGACCACACGATCGTCTCGACGTCGCTCGCGACGGTCGCGGGCGAGCTCGGTGCCCTCGAGCACATGAGCTGGGTCGTCGTCGGCTACACGCTGGCGAGCACCGTGCTCCTCCCCGTCATCGGCAAGCTCGGGGACGCCATCGGTCCGCGCCGCGTCTTCCTCGCCTCGCTCGTCCTGTTCCTCGTCGCGTCGCTCGCGTGCGGGTTCGCACAGGACATGCCGCAGCTCATCGCGGGCCGCGTCGTGCAGGGCATGAGCTCGGCGGGCATCCAGCTGATGTCGCAGACCATCGTCGCCGAGGTCACGACGCCGCGCGAGCGCCCGCGATTCATGGCGATCATCGGCGCCGCCTTCCCGATCGCGATCCTCGTCGGGCCGGTCCTCGGCGGCCTCATCACCGATTACTGGGGCTGGCAGTGGGTGTTCTGGATCAACCTGCCCTTCGGCGTCGTCGCCCTCGCGCTCGCGATGGTCGCGATCCCCGCCCTGCCCGGCTTCGGGCGCCAGCGGTTCGATGTGGCGGGCACGATCCTCTTCACGATCGCGATGGTCGCGCTCGTGCTCGCCGTGACGTGGGTGGGCGACGCTGATCTGGCCGTGGCATCCATCGTCCTGTTCGCCATCGCGGCGATCGCGTTCACCGCGTTCTTCCTCGTCGAGCTGCGGGCGACCGAGCCCCTCGTGCCGTTGCGCCTCTTCGCGAACCGCACCGTCGCGGCCGGCACCGCCCTGTCGGCGATCATCGGCATCGGCCTCTTCGCGATCACGGCGTACCTGCCGACGTATGTGCAGATGGCCTACCGCACGAGCGCGACGGTGTCGGGCCTCATCCCCATCGCGACGGTGTTCGGGATGCTGGTGTCGAACCTCCTCTCCGGGTGGCTCGTGAGCCGCACCGGCCACTACCGCGTGTACCCGATCGCCGGCACGGCGCTCGGCGCCGCGGGGCTCCTCGCGATGTCGCTCCTGCCCGTCGGCGCGCCGCTGTGGGTGCCGATGATCCTCATGGCCGTCGTCGGCATCGGCACGGGAGGCTTCATGAGCCTCGTCGTCGCCGTCGTGCAGAGCGCCGTGCCTCGCCGCGACATGGGATCGATGACGGCGGGAGTCAACCTCGTCCGCCAGATCGGCTCGACCGTCGCGACAGCCGTGATCGGCGGAGTCATCGGCTTCGGGGTCGCGGCGCTGCTGCCCGGATCGCTGGATGCCTCGACCCTCACGCCGCAGCTCGTGCACGCGGCATCCCCCGAGGTGCAGTCCCAGGTCGCGGCCATCTACTCGCAGGTCTTCGCACCCGTCTTCCTGGCGCTCGCCGTCGTCTACGCCCTCGGCATCGTCGCGGCCGTCCTGCTCCCCGCGGGACGCCTCTCAGACGAGCACGAGCCCGTCCCCAGCTCCCAACCCGTCACCGCGTGACCAGAAGAGGTACTTCCATGTCGCACACCCCCACCGTCGCCATCGTCGGCTCCGGGCCGATCGGCTCCGCCTACGCCCGGGTCATCCTGCAGTCCGACCCGGACGTCCGCGTCGTCATGTTCGAGGCCGGTCCGCAGCTCACCGCCATCCCCGGCGAGAGCGTGCGCAACATCGCCGACCCCGGCGAGAAGGCCCGCGCGCGAGAGATGTCGCAGGGCCCGCAGGCCGGCGCCTTCCGCGAGAGCCTCGGCATCCCCTCCAGTGTCGTCGTCGAGGGCATGTTCACGGCGCGGCAGGGCACGCACCTCCTCGACTTCGGCGGTGAGGGCTCGGCGCACGCGCCGACCTTCCCCGCCGCGGCGGCCGCGACGAACGTCGGCGGGCAGGGCGCGCACTGGACGTGCGCGATCCCGCGCCCGGCCTTCAGCGAGAAGGTCGACTTCATCGACGACGCCGAGTGGGAGGACCTCGTCTCGACGGCGGAGGGACTCCTGCACCAGCAGAGCGCGGCGTTCTCCGACTCGCCGATCGGCACCGCGATCCGCTCGCTGCTGAACGACGAGTTCGGCGCCGAGCTGCCCGCCGGCTACGGCGTGGGCACCCTGCCCGTCGCGGGCGACCCGCAGCCCGACGGCTCGATGGTGTGGGCCGGCGCGAACACCGTCCTGGGGCCGCTCATCGAGGCGGGCACGCCCGAGTCGGCGCGGTTCGAGCTGCGCGACCTCACCCTCGTCCGACGCGTCGAGACCGAGGACGGTCACGCGACCGGTGTCACGATCGAAGACCTGCGCACGAAGGAGCTCTCGTTCTTCCCCGCCGACGCGGTCGTCGTGGCCGCCGACGCCTTCCGCTCTCCGCAGCTGCTCTGGGCCTCCGGCATCCGTCCCCGCGCCCTCGGTCGCTACCTCACGGAGCACCACGTCGTCATCACGACGGTCGCCCTCGACGAGCAGCGCATGCGCCCGCTCGTCTCCGACGACGAGTTCGAGGGCGAGCTCGCGCGGCGCGCGCAGAACGCCGCCGACCCTGTCGCGGCGGTCAACCGCATCCCCTTCTCGGAGCCCGACCACCCGTTCTCGCTCCAGGTCATGTACGCCGAGAACCCCCCGTTCGCGCTCGACCCGTCGCACCCCGCCGCCGGCAACCGCTGGGGATACGTCAACATGGGCTACGGCGTGCGCAAGCACCCGCGCGTCGAAGACGGCGTCGCGTTCGACGACGACGAGCTCGACTACCGCGGCTTCCCGAACATGACGATCGACTACGCGCTGACGGATGCCGAGCAGCCCGAGCTCGACGAGGCCCACGTGCGCGTGCGCCGCGCGGGCGAGGCCCTCGGCACGTTCGTGGCCGAGCCGCGGCTCATGCCGAACGGGTCGAGCCTGCACTACATGGGCACAATGCGGATGGGCGCCGCCGACGACGGCACGTCGGTCGCCGACCCGTGGTCGCACGTGTGGGGCTTCGACAACCTCCTCGTCGGAGGCAATGCACTCATCCCCACGGCGAACACGATGAACCCGACGCTCATGAGCGTCGCGATCGCCGTGCGCGGTGCGCGCCGAGTCGTCGAGGAGCTCTCGTCCGCACCGGTCGGGGAGGCCGTGCGCTGACCGTCGCCCTACGCTGACACGCGACTCCGCGCCCGAGCCCGACCCCCGCCCGACCCGACCCCGCGCCCGCGCCCGCGTCGCTGCTGTCCATAGCCCGTGCTCTCGCCGAACGCCCACGTTCTGACCTGCACGAAACACGGGCGCTCGATCAGAGCACGGGCTATGGATGGATCGATCCCGCAAGGCGTCTCCGCGTGTCACGATGCTCTGGATGAACGAAGACGCTCTCGCCGAGCTCCGCCGCCTGCGGGCACGGGCGTACGGGCCCGCGCCCGACATCCACGGCGACCCCGCGGCGCTTCGCCGACTCGAGGAGCTCGAGGCCCGCAACCGGCAGGTCGCGTCGGTGCCGGCCGACGAGGCTCCGGTGTCCGACGCGCCGCCGTCCGAGCCGGAGCCCGGGCCGGCGCTCGAGGAGCACGCGGAGCCCGCAGAGCCGTCGCGAGGATTCCGCAGGTGGATGCCGTGGCTCTGGCTCGCCTCGCTCGTCACCGTCGGCGTGCTCGCGGCGGCCTGGACGTTCGCGACGGCGATCGTGTGGTTCGCGCCTCTGCAGCGCGACGCCGCGATCGCTCAGGTGGCCGTGCTCACCGTGGACGAGGCCTTCGACGCCCCGGCGGTGTTCGGGAGCCCGGTTGCGGACCGCGTGGGCTTCCAGGACTTCGACGGCCTGACCGCCATGACGGCCGAGGGCGGGGTCATGGGCGCCGGCGCCGATGACACCTGCCTCGTCGTGGTTCCCACGGCCAGCATCGACACCGAGGCCGACATCTACAACGGCCCGATCTTCGTCGGCTGCAGCGCCGGTGCCTTCCCCGCGACGGTCGAGCTGCTCGTCACACACGATCAGCCCGAGGGCATCCGCGATCGGTTCCCCGCCGGAACCGCGCTGCAGTTCGTGCTCGACGGGGAACGCGTCGTGGTGTTCTCGGACGCGGGCTGAGCCGCGGCATCCCGGATCCGGTCATCCGGATCCGGGATGCCGGGCCCGATCAGCCGAGCTCGGCGAACGTCTCCGCGACCCAGTCGGCCGTCCACTGCGCGACGTACGGCATGTTGTCGATGCCGATGTGCTCGGCGCCGCCCTCCTCCTGCGTGAAGATGCGCAGCTCGCGCTTGGGCGAGGCCGTGGCGGCCTCGTACTCCTTGTGCGCGTACTCGACCGGGATCTGCCGGTCGCCGATGCCGTGCGTCACGAGGAACGGCACCGTGATGTTCTCGACGACGCCCTCGAGGCGCATGTCCTTGGTCTTCTCGATGAAGTCGTCCATGTCGCTCGCGCCGAACACCCAGTGCACGTGGTCCCAGTAATGCGGGACGGGGTTCTCGCCCTCGCGGCGGCGGCGGGCCTCCTGCACGGCGGCCCAGTCGTAGTTCGCGCCCCACGCGACGGCCAGGGCGATGCGCTTCTCGTACGCCGTCGCGCGTGGAACGTAGTAGCCGCCGAGCGACCAGCCGACGAGGCCGATCTTGTTCACATCGACGTTCAGGTCGGCGGCGTTCGCCTCGACCCAGTCGATGATCGACGCGGCCCACACCTCGGTGTCGTGGCGGGCGCGCAGGTCGCGCATGCGCAGCGCCTCGCCCGACCCGGGGTTGTCGATCATGAGCGCCGAGATGCCGTACTCGGCCAGAAGCTGGGGGAACCCGGAGGTGTACATCATCTCCTTCGTCGAGTCGAGGCCGTTCCACATCACGACGAGCGGACGCGGCCCGTCGCCCTCGGCGCGGAAGAAGTAGCCCGGGAGAGCCGAGCCCGCAGGCGCGTCGTCGCCGGCATACGGCACGTCGACGGTCGTGAGCGGCACACCGGCCAGCTCGACGTGCGTGAGGAGCAGGTCGATCGACTTCTGGTACGCGGCCTTGCGGCCCTCCCACTTGGGCGACTGCAGGCGCTCGGCCTGCGATGTGTACAGCGCCGCGCGGTAGTACTTCTCCGCGGCGCCGCGTCGCCACCCGCGCGCCTCGTCGGCCTCCGCCTCCGCGAGGATGCGGTCGGCGACGGCCTGCCACGAGCCGTAGAGCAGCTCGGTTCCGACGTCGTCTCCGTTGCGGGATGCCTCGAGCACGGGCCGCGAGGCCTTGTCGACGTCGTCGATGTAGCCGCCGTTGTTGAGCGAGGCGACGACCGCCATGCTCCAGACGTAGTTGGTGGGGAAGTACATGTACACGGGGATCTCCTAGGAGGTCTGAGGACGGACGGCGTCGGACAGGAACGTCGCGACGCCGGAGAGGAACTGGCCGCCGTCGACGCCGACCTCGGCGCCGGTGATGTAGGAGGCGGCGTCGGAGAGCAGGAACGCGACGAGGTTCGCGACCTCCTCGGGCTCGCCCCCGCGATGCAGGGGCGCGACGGCGAGGTTGGCGCCCTGGAAGGCGGCGGGCGCACTCGCGGTCATCTCGGTGCGGATGTAGCCGGGGTGGACGATGTTGACCCGGATGCCGCGGGGCCCGAGTTCGGTGACGCACGTGTGGGTGAGTCCGCGCAGCGCCCACTTGCTCGTGGTGTACGCGGCCGTGTAGTGACCGGTCAGCCCGGCCGCCGAGCCGATGTTGACGATCGACGACCCCGCGCCCATGAGGGGGAGGAGCGCCTGGATGCCGAGCATCGCACCCGTCACGTTGATCGCGAGGACGCGGTCCCACTCGGCGCGGTCGACGGCGCCGATCCGCACGCGGTGCGTGACGCCGGCGTTGTTGACGAGGCCCTTCACGGCGCGGCTGGCGAGCGACGCGACGAGCGACTCCCAGTCGGCCTCCTGGGTCACGTCGAGGCGGCGGTAGGTCACAGATCCCGCGAGGCCGGCGGCGGCATCCCGCAGCTCCGGCGCGTCCTCGTGCACGTCGGCGGCGACGACGTCGGCGCCCTGCCGCGCGAGCAGCAGCGCCTCCTGCGCGCCCTGCCCGCCCGCGGCACCCGTCACGACGAAGAGATTCCCCGCGACGCCCGGAAGGGTCAGCTCGCCGCCCGGGATGTTCACGGCGTCACCGGGGTTCCGGGCGGACCCGGGCGGTCGAGCATCTCGATGAAGTTGCCCTCGGGGTCGGCGACGAACGCCATCCGGACGCCCGAGACCGGCGATTCGCCGGGCGGCATGATCGACGACGCACCCGCTGCGAGGAGCCGCTCGTAGAGGGCGTCGACGTCGTCGACGCGCAGGCAGATGTGCCCGTAGCCCTGCGTCAGCACGTGCGCGGGCGCGCTCGTCGCGAGCGGTCCATGCTGCGAGCCGGGGCGGTTCAGCAGCTCGAGCGCCCACTTGTGCTCGGGGTCGACGAGGAACACGACCCGCAGGCCGACCGCCGGGATGCCGCCGGGCTCGAGCTGTTCGAGCCCCAGCGCGGCCCCGTACCACTCGGCCTGCGCGTCGAGGTCGGCGACCGAGAGCCCGACGTGGTCGAGGGCGGTCATGATGCCTCGCGGGCGGCTGCGCCGTCGCGCGGCCCGTGCGTCATGAGCCCGTCGCGCACGTCCTCGGGGAGCACGTCGAGCACGTCGGCGCCGAACTCGCCCCCGACCAGCACGAAGGCGACCCGGGCGATCGCGTCGCCGCGGTTCGCCCACGCGTGGTCGGTGCCGCGCTGGACCACGATGTCGCCCGCGCGGGCGGTCACTTCGCTGTCGTCGAGGATGAGCGTGATCTCGCCCTCGAGCACGATGCCGTAGTCGATGGACTCCGTGCGGTGGACGGGAGACTGCAGGCCGCGGCCGTCGAGGTGGCCGGGGAGGAACTCGTTGATGCGGATGCGCGTGCCGCGCGTCGGCGGCGGGACGGTGATCGAGCCCGCCGTGGGATCCTCGACGCCCGCGCCGATCACGGCGGGGGCGGAGGACGTGACCCAGACCTCGTGGAACGCGACGCCGTCGTCGGGCAGTTCGCGGGTGACGGGCACGGGTCCGTCGCTCACGACGACCGACGTCCCGACGGCGTCGTGGCCGGTGACGATGCGGCGCGGGACGCGGAACCCCTCGACAGGCTCGGGGACCGTCATGCTGCGGGCACCAGCGCCATGAGCGCACCGCCCATGACGCGGCCGGGATCGGCATCCGGAGATCCCGGGTTCTGCTCCCACTTCGCCAGCAGGAGGGAGGCATCCACCACTCCCTTGATGCGGGGGAGGCGGCGGGCGTAGAACTCGGCGAGCTGGGCCTCGAGGTCGCCGTCCTGCGTCACGTGCTCGGCGAAGAGCAGCGCGTCCTCGACGCACTGCGCCGCACCCTGCGCGATGAGCGGCGGCACGGCGTGCACCGCCTCGCCGAGCGCCACGACGCGACCATGATGCCACGGGCCCTCGACGAAGATCCACTCGATCTCCTGGAAGTTCAGGAACGTGTTCTCGTCGATCGAGTCGCGCAGGTAGTCGAAGGGGCCGTGGAAGTTCTCCATCAGCCGCTTGGCCTCCTGCCAGCCCTCGAGCCCGTTGTCGGGGCGCTGCGGGCGGCACAGCACGAAGATGTAGCACTGGGTGTCGCTCACGGGGGTGTAGCCGACCTTGTATGCGCCGCCATCGTCTTCGAACGGGTAGGCGATGCCGCCCGTCATCTCCGGCAGGCGCGAGGTGACGGCACGCCAGATGCCGAGGCCGCTCGGAGCGCGGTCCTCCGTGATGCCGAGCTTGGGGCGCGTCTGCGACTTGATGCCCTCCGCCACGACGATGACGTCCCAGCTCTCGGTCGTGCCGTCCGAAAGCACCGACGTCGCCGTGTCGCCGTTGTTCTCGAACGACGTGAGCTCCAGGCCGAGCCGGATCTCCACCCCGAGATCCTCCGCCTTCTTCACGAGGATCTCGTGCAGGTCGGGACGCAGCGCGCCGATCGTGGCGGGCAGGTCGTCGCCGCCCGTGCGAGGCGTCGGCATCTCCGCCATGACGCGGCCGTCGGCGAAGTACAGGGTGACGGCGTTCTCGGCCTGGCCGACCGCGAGCACGTCGTCGATGACGCCGATCTCCTTGAACACGCGCAGGGCATTGCCCTGGATCGTGAGGCCGTGGCCGACACGGGCCCATGCGGGCGCCTTGTCGACGAGGGTGACCTCGACGCCACGCTGCGCGAGCGCGATCGCCGTCGTCAGGCCGGTGAACCCACCGCCGACGATGAGTGCATTCCGAACGGACATCGTTGTCTCCTGCTTCCCGGACGCGTCGGAGGTGGGGACGCGTCGTCGTCCTCGTCCGACGTTAGGCGGGCGCGGGATCCCTCACCAGTCGCCCTCGGCGATGCCTGCTATCGCGACATCAGGCGGGAAGAGCGCCGCCCGCGACCCATCCGGCGGCCAGATCGCGCAGCCACGCGTGCCCCGCATCGTGCTCATGCGCGGGATGCCACCAGAGGCGCTGGATCAGCTCGACGACGGGGAACGGCGTCGGCACCGCGACCGTCCCGGTCACCTCGGCATTGCGCTCGACGAGACGCCGCGGGACGAGGCCGATCAGCCGCGTGCCGCCGACGATGAGGGGGATCGACAGGAGCGTCGAGGTCGTCACCCGCACGCGCGGCCGCAGGTCGAGCTCGTGCAGCCGCCGCTCCACGGGCGTCAGATGAGCGCGCCCGAAGTCGCACCGGATGAAGGGGCTCTCGAGGAAGTCGTCGATCGAGATCGTGCCGCCCGCGACGACGGGGTTGGCGCGATCGGCGATGACCACGTATTCGTCGCGGAACAGCTCCATGCTCTCGACCTGGATGCCGATCCCCGGCGCCGTGACGACGAAATCGTGCGCGAGCAGGTCGTGCTCGGCATCCGTCGGCGCGACGGGAAGGCGGAGGAAGTCGATCCGGAGGCCCGGGGCGAGGGACTCGGCCTGCGCGAAGAGAGGTCGCAGCTCGATGGCGGCGTAGTCCGAGAGCTGGATGCCGAAGGTACGGCGCGTCGTCGCGGGGTCGAAGGGCTCCTCCTGGCCGAGCGCCTGCGCGACCAGCGGCAGCGTCCGCTGCACCTGGGGCAGGATCTGCCGTGCGAGCGGCGTCAGCTCGTAGTCCCGGCCGACGCGCACGAGGAGCTCGTCCTGGAAGACCGCGCGCAGCCGCGCGAACGACGCCGACATCGTCGACTGGCCGACGCCGATCCGCTCGCCGGCGCGGGTCACGTTGGCCTCCTCGAGGAGCGCCCGCAGCGCGACGAGCAGATTCAGATCGGTGTCGCCGCTCGCCACAGATGCATGGTATCCGTCCAGGCCATGGCGACTGCGTGGATGATCGCCCTACCCTCGGGATGGCGTCACCCGTGTGCGCCCTCTTGATCCTCACGAAAGGTCGACGATGACTGAGCGGCTCGTCTCCCACCTGCGCTACGCCGCGCTCGCGGTACCGAACTTCGAGCAGGAGCGGGACTTCTTCGTCAAGCACTGGGGACTCACGGAGGTCCACGCCGAGGACGGCGTCAGCTACCTCGCGGCCGAGGGGTCGACCGAGCCCTTCATCCTCCGCCTGCGCAAGGACGACAAGCGCATCGACCTCGCCGGCTTCGCGGTCCGCAGCCGCGCCGACGTCGACGCGCTCGCCGCCAAGCTGCACGCCGAGGGCGTGCAGTTCATCCACGAGCCGCAGGAGCTCACGGGCTTCAGCGGCGGCTACGGCTTCCGCGTGTTCGACGGCGACGGCCGAGCGCTCGAGTTCTCGACGGGCTACTCCACGCGCGAGGCGCGCAAGATCCGCGAGCGCGAGCCGATCCCGGCGAAGCTCTCGCACATGGTCTTCAACTCGCAGAACCTCAACCAGACCGCGAAGTGGTACGTCGACCACCTCGACTTCACGATCTCGGACTCGCTCGTGCGCCCCGACGGCACCGACATGATGCACTTCCTGCGGTGCAACCCGAACCACCACTCGATCGCGGTCGCGATGGGCCCGCACCATTCGCTGCACCACCTCTCGTTCGAGATGCGGGGCATCGAGGAGTGGATGCGCGGCGCCGGCAAGATCCTGCGCTCGGGCGCCCGCATGATCTGGGGCCCCGGGCGGCACAACGCCGGCGACAACACGTTCGCCTACTTCCTCGACCCGGCCGGCAACACGATCGAGTACACGACCGAGCTGTCGATGGTCGACGACGACACGTGGGTCGCCCACAAGCACGACATCAGCCAGCTGTCGACGCAGGATCAGTGGGGCACCGCGCAGGAGATGAGCGAGCTCGTCGCCCGCGAGTCGTTCAACGACATCGACAAGGGCCTGTTCGTCGCGCCCCCGGTGTGACCGGACCACGAGAACCAGGATCCGCGACAGAGAGGTCAGGAGCATGACACGCATCCACTTCGCCGCCGACCACGGCGGCTACGAGCTGGGCCGGGCACTGCAGACCCGTGCGACCGCCGCAGGCTTCGACGTCGTCTGGCACGGCGCCGACGAGCTCGATCCGGGCGACGACTATCCCGTCTTCGCGATCCGGGTCGCCAGGTCGGTCGTCGAGGACCAGGATGCCGCGATCGACGCCTTCGGAGTGCTCGTCGTCGACGAGGCCCAGGCGGGCGCCGTCGCGGCCAACAAGGTCAACGGTGCGCGGGCCATCACGAGCGATTCGCCGCGCGGCGCGGCACACGCACGCGCCGTCGTCGACGCGAACGTCCTCGTCATCGACGGCATCTCGTACGAGGAATCGGCGTGGCTCAAGGTGAGCGCCTTCGTGACCTCGCCCATGGAGGCGACGGTCGAACGCGGCCGGCAGATCCTCCAGATCGAGGAGTACGAGAACGCCGGCACGATCGAGGGCTGGGCCGTGCAGCTCGAGCCCGAGCAGATCCTCCGCACCCACGAGTGACCCTGATCGAGGAGAGCGCATGAGCCGCGCAGTCCGGTACGACCGCACAGGAGCGCCGGACGTCCTCTACGTCGCCGACGTCGAGGACGTGGCGCCCGGGCGGGGTCAGGTCGCCGTGCGCGTGCATGCTGCGGCGCTGAACCCCTTCGACGGCAAGCTCCGCTCGGGCTTCATCCCGTCGGGGCCGCCGTTCCCGCGCAGCGTCGGCGCCGATCTCGCCGGCACCGTCGAAGCGGTCGGCGAGGGCGCCGCGTACTGGGACGGCACTCCCGTCGTCGTCGGCGACGAAGTGCTCGGGCGAGCCGCCGGCGCGGTCGCGGAGCGCGTCCTCGCGTCCGACGCCGAGCTGGCCCGGCGGCCCGAGGCGGTGCCCGTCGAGGTGGCGGGCGGCCTGTGGGTCGCCGGCCTCACGGCGGTGTCGTGCCTCGCGACGGTGCCCGTCGGCGAGGACGACACCGTCCTGGTCGGAGGCGCGGCGGGAGGCGTCGGGATCGTCGCGGCCCAGCTCGCAGCCGAGGCGGGCGCCCGGGTGATCGGCACGGCCGGCGAGCGCAACCACGAGCTGCTGCGGTCGCTCGGCATCGAGCCGGTCGCCTACGGGCCCGGCCTCGCCGACCGCGTGCGCGCGCTCGGTGCCGTCACGGCCGTCATGGACTGCCACGGCCGCGACGCGCTCGACGCCGGTGTGGAGCTCGGCGTGCCCGTGGACCGGATGGTCGCGATCGCCGCCTACGCGGCGCTCGCCGAGCTGGGCGTGCACAACGTCGAGCGCGAGGCCCGCACGGCCGAGAACCTCGCGGGGCTCGCCGACCGCATCGCGGCGGGCTCCCTCGTGCTGCCCGTCGCGGCGACCTTCCCGCTCGACGACGTCGTCGCGGCGTTCACCGCCCTCGAGTCCCCGCACCCTCCCGGCAAGATCGTCGTCCTGCCCTGACGCGCCGTCCCCCTGACGCGCCGTCCCCCTGACGCGCCGTCCCCCTGACGCGCCGTCCCCCTGACGCGCCGTCACCTTTCGGCGAACCAGGGGATTCTCGTCGAACCCGACGGCATCGCCCTGCGGTTCGCCGAGAATCCCCTGGTTCGGCGATGGCCCGGGCCGGTCAGCCCTTCCAGACCGTCTGCAGGTTGCAGAACTCGCGGATGCCGGCTGCCGCCAGCTCGCGGCCCACGCCCGAGTCCTTCACGCCGCCGAAAGGCAGCTCCGGGTAGGACGCCGTCATGCCGTTGATGAAGACCGCACCCGCGTCGAGGTTGCGGACGAACCAGTCCTCCTCCTCGGGGTCGGTCGTCCACACCGCCGAGCTGAGGCCGAACGTCGTGCCGTTGGCGACGCGCACGGCCTCCTCGCGGTCGGCGACGCGGTACACGGTCGCGACGGGACCGAACGCCTCCTCGAGGTGCAGCCGCATCTCGGGGGTCACACCGCCGAGGACGGTGGGCTCATAGAACCAGCCCTCGCGGTCGGGCACGTAGCCGCCCGTCAGCGCGTGCGCGCCCTTGGCGACGGCATCCGCCACCTGCCCCTCGAGCTCGTCGCGACCGGACTCCGTGGCGAGCGGCCCGACATCGGTCGACTCGTCGAGCGGGTCGCCGACCTTGAGCGCCGCGACGCGCTCCGCGAACAGGCGCGTGAACTCGTCGTAGACGTCGGTGTGCACGATGAAGCGCTTGGCGGCGATGCACGACTGACCGTTGTTCTGGTTGCGCGCCGTCACGGCGACCGTCGCAGCCTTGTCGACGTCGGCGCTGGACATCACGACGAACGGGTCGGAGCCGCCGAGTTCGAGCACGACGTGCTTGACCTCGGAGCCCGCGATCGCCGCGAGCGAGCGGCCCGCGGGCTCGGAGCCCGTGAGGGTCGCGGCTTTGACGCGCGGGTCGCGCAGGACGGCCTCGACACGGGATGCCGGGATCAGCAGGGTGTGGAACGCGCCCTCGGGGAAGCCCGCGCGCTCGAACAGCGTGTCGAGGTAGAGCGCGGCCTGGGGCACGTTGGAGGCGTGCTTGAGCAGGCCCGTGTTGCCGGCCATGAGGGCGGGGCCCGCGAAGCGCAGCACCTGCCAGAGCGGGTAGTTCCACGGCATGACGGCGAGCACGACGCCGATCGGGGCGTAGCGGGTGCCCGCGGCGCTCGCGCCGACGACCGACGGATCCGCGAGCTGCTCCGGGGCGAGCAGGCTCTCGGCGTTGTCGGCGTAGTAGCGCAGACCCTTCGCGCACTTGAGCACCTCGGCGCGCGCCCCCTTGATCGGCCGGCCCATCTCGATCGTGATGAGGCGGGCGAGCTCCTCGACGTCGTCCTCGAGGAGCTGGGCAGCCGCGCGCATCCACTCGGCACGCTGCGCGAACGATGTCGCGCGCAGGGTGTGGAAGGCCTCATGCGCCGAGGCGATGCGGCGGTCGACCTCCTCCTCGCTGTGCGCCTCGAACTCCTGCTCGGTCTGCCCTGTGAAGGGATTGATCGTCGCGATGGCCATGCGGGGCCTCCTCTTCGAGTGAGCGCGTTCGGGTGGGGGACGACGCGAGCGTACGTCGCGCGACCGGACCGCGTCCATCGTCCTCGACGATAGCTCCCATGGCGGGACGGGACTGGATGACCGATTGGATATTGGATATTCCTTACTCATGGCCCAGATCAGTCCGCGCCGCATGACCGACGAAGTCATGCGAATCCTGCGCGATCGCATCGTCGGCGGCGAGCTGCCCGCCGGCAGTCGAGT
Source organism: Microbacterium alkaliflavum (assembly GCF_044325405.1). NCBI lineage: Bacteria > Bacillati > Actinomycetota > Actinomycetes > Micrococcales > Microbacteriaceae > Microbacterium > Microbacterium alkaliflavum. The sequence continues at coordinate 165,210 of NZ_JBIQWL010000004.1, forward strand.
CGACGTCGCGACGCTCGCGGCCGAGCTCGGCATCAGCCGCACGCCCGTCCGCGAGGCGATCCTGCAGCTCGAGACGGCGGGCCTCGTCGTGCGCCAGCCCTACCGCGGCACCGTCGTCGCGGGCGTCGACGTGAGCCGGCTCGAAGAGGTCACGGCACTGCGCATCGACCTCGAGGGGCGGGCCGCCGCGCTCGGCGTGCCGCGCCTCTCGGATGCCGCCGTCGAGCGCATGGCCGGCATCCTCGACGAGCTCGAGGCACGGCATGCCGACGCCGACTTCTCGCTCGGCGTGTTCAACGAGCTCAACCGCGCGTTCCACGCGGTGCTCTACGGGGCGGCCGACAGCCCCACGATGCTGCGGCTCATCGAGCTCCTCGGGGCCGAGGCCGACCGCATCCGACTGCACTTCGACGTGCGGGGCCCCTTCGCCGAGGAGCACCACCGCGAGATCCTCGACGCGTGCCGCCGCCGCGACGCGGCCGCAGCGTCCCAGGCCACCCGCAGTCATCTGCTCGAGTCGTACTTCGCGATGCGCGGCGAACGGGTCGTGCGTGACGGCATCCTCGCCGACGTTCTGCGCGAGCAGGGGATCGAGGTGTCGTGATGACCGACGGCAGCTTCCTGGCCCAGCCCCCGACGCTGTTCCTCACTGACGACGACGTCGCCGCGCTCGCCGACTGGGACGGCGCGATCGCCGCGCTGCGCGAGGCCTACTCGCGGCCCGACGATTCCCGCCGCACGCCGGAGCGGACCGTCGCCGTGACCGACGCCGGGTGGCAGCGGGTCATGCCCTCGGCCCCCGCGGGCGGACGCTTCGGCGGGTCGAAGACGATCGCCGCCTCGATCCGCAACGGGCTCGCGAGCTACCTCATCACCCTCTTCGACCAGAACGACTCGCGGCTCGCGGCGCTCATCGACGGCAACCGGATCACGGGGATCCGCACGGCCGCGACGGCCGCGGCCGCGCTCACCGCTCTCCTGCCCGATCGGCCGCTCACGGCGGCCGTGGTCGGCAGCGGGTTCGAGGCGCGCGCACAGCTGCGCGCCGCCGCCCGAGTCGCGCGTCTGGAGAGCGCGCGCGTCACGAGCCCCACCGAGGCGAACCGCGAGCGGTTCGCCACCGAGCTGTCGGCCGAGCTCGGCATCCCGATCACCGCCGTCGCGAGCGGAGCGGATGCCGTCACCGGCGCCGACCTCGTCCTGTGCGCCGCGCGCTCGCGCGACGAGACGCCCACCGTCCTGGCCGGCTGGGTGAAGGAGGATGCGACGATCGTCTCGGTCGGATCGACCACGCCGTCGCAGCGCGAGCTCGATCCCGCGCTCGTCGGTCGTGCGGCGTTCGTCGTCGCCGACGCCCTCGCCGAGGTGCTCCACGACAGCGGTGACATGATCGCCGCCCGCGAGGCGGGCTTCGACCCCGACGCCGTCACGGTGTCGCTCCACGACCTGCTGAGCCGGCAGGTCTCGCGCCCGAAGCGCGGCATCGCCGTCTACAAGTCCACCGGCAGCGGCTTCCAGGACATCGTGCTGGCCGAGCAGCTGTACCACCGGGCCGTCGCGCAGGGGCGCGGAACGCCGCTGCCCGTCGGCATCCTCACCATCCGCAAGTAAGCCACCTCGAGGAAGAGAGCCGGACATGGCCGGATACACGAAGTCCGAAGCCCGGGACTGGGCGAGGGAGCGGCTCGTCGGAGCCGTCAACTGCACGATCCCGTCGTTCACGCACGACCTGACGCGGCTCAACGAGCGCGGCATCCGACACGACATCCGGCTGGCCAAGGAGCACGGCTTCGTCGGCTCGCTGGGCGTCAGCGAGATCAGCATCACGCTGCCCGAGTATCTCGACTTCCTCGAGATCGCGAAGGATGAGGCGAAGGACGACCTGGTGATCGTGCACCACGCGAGCTGGAGCAGCCTCGAGCAGAACATCGAGGCCGTCAAGGGGGCGGAGGCCCGCGGCGCCGAGCTCGTCCTGCTGTCGTACCCGCCCAACTTCTACCCGGAGTCGGAGCAGGAGGTCTACGACTACACGAAGGCCGTCTGCGACGCGACGAACCTCGCCGTGATCCTCTTCCCCATGTTCCTGTGGGGCTTCAGCACCCGCATCCACCCCTCCGACATCCCGGCGCGCCTCATCCGGCGGATGCTCGACGACATCCCGAACATCGCCGTCATCAAGGCCGAGGGCGGGTTCCCGTCCATCATGGGCATCATCGAGTGCCAGCGCCTGTTCGGCGACGAGGTCGTCATCTCGTGCCCGATCGAAGGCGAGCTGCTGCCGCTCGGCCAGCTCTTCCCCATCCAGCTGTCGGCGACGAGCGACCACGAATTCTGGGGGCCGACGATCCCCGAGGCGATGCGCCTGCTGCGCGAGGAGAAGTTCCAGGAGGTCACCGACCTGTACTGGCGGATGCACCCCGCACGCAAGGCCAAGTCGGCCGTCTCGATGCAGCTCAACGGCGGCAACTTCATCAACCGCCAGCTGTGGAAGTTCCAGGGCTGGCTGCGCGGCTACAACGGCGGTCCGCTGCGGCTGCCCACGCAGCGCATCCACGACCCTCAGATGAACCAGCTGCGCAAGGGCCTCCTCGACGCGGGCTTCGAGCCGAGCATGGACCCGTTCCGCGAGTTCTTCGCCGGCCGCAACCCTGCCTGAGCGTCAGCGGAGCGCCTCGATCACAGGAGCCAGCGCCTCCAGCTGCCCCATCGGGATCATGACATAGCCGATGCCGAACGACTCCTCGAGCCGGCTGAGGCTGTCCGCCATCGCGGCGGTCGAGCCGGCGAGCACCATCGGCGAGTCGGCGAGCGCCTCGACGCCGAATCTGCGCGCCAGCATCGACAGGAGGAACTGGTCGCCCGTCGCGGCGGCCGCGCGCACGGCCTCCTCGGCGGAGCGCGCCGTCGGGACCACTCCGGCGAGCGGAAGCTGCAGCTCGCGGTCCGCGCCGGGCGGCGTGCTCTCACGGACCCACGCGACGCGCTCCGCGAGCGCGGCCTCGCCGGGGTCGGGCGACTTCGGCATGTTGATGCTGACGATGTCGGCCTCGCGGGCCGCGAGTGCGAGCATCCTCGGGCCCACGCCGCCGATCATGATCGGCGGGTGCGGGGCCTGCGCCGGTGCCGGTTCGCCCGGCATGTCGCGGATGCGGAAGAACTCGCCCTCGAACGAGAACGCCGGCTCCGCCAGCACGCCCTTGACCACCTGCACGTACTCGGCGAAGCGCCGCACACGGGGCCCGATCGGGTCGAACCGCAGGCCCGCCATGTCGTACTCCGGCTCGTTCCAGCCGGCTCCGAGCCCGAGCTCGAGCCGCCCGTCGCTGAGCACGTCGAGCGAGGCCGCATCGCGAGCGAGGACGGCGGGATGCCGCAGATCCTGGTTGATGACGGCCGTGCCGAGGCGCACCCGCTCTGTCGTCGTCGCCGCGGCGGCGAGCGCCGGGATCGGCGTGAACCACGACGCGTGCCGCCCCGCGAGCTCCAGGTGGTCGGAGCAGAGCACGACGTCGTACCCGAGGTCTTCGGCGCGCTGCACCGCGGTGAGATGGCTCGCACGCGTCGGTGCGCCGACGACGACGCCGAAGCGCATCAGCCGCCCGGTCCCGGACGCAGCGGCTCGGAGCCGTCCCACCCGATCGACGACGACCGGATCAGCGCGTAGAACGCCTCGAGCTGCGGCGTGCGGCCGAGGATCTCGATGTGATGCCCGAGGCGGCTGCGGGCGTCGTGCCAGCGCGCGGAGACGGGACCCGACGCCCCGGTGTGGAAGACGGGAAGTCCCTCGGCCTCGAGGAGGGCGCTGTCGGCGAGCAGGTCGTCGGCCAGCCATCCGACGTGGCCGACACGCGGCGCCGGGCGGCCGATCGTCTCGGCGAGCTCGGGCGGCGTCGAGGAGTGCACGACCGTCAGCTCGACGATGATCTCGCCCCACTGGCCGAAGGCCGAGGTGTGGTCGTACTCGGCGGGCCGGCCCTCGAACGTGCACGTGTCGAAGTGGAGATTCGGGATGAGGAAGAACGGGCCGGCGCCGAGGGTCGACACGGCCCACTCGACGGCGTCGTCGATGTCCGTCACGACGTACCCGACGTGCGTGATCTTCCGTTGGGGGAGGGTCATCGCAGCGGAGCCCTCCTGAAGATGCGGTCGCTCATGCGGCGATGTTCTCCCCGGGCGGGTGGCGACCGCAAGAATACGTGGCATCACCGCCGGCCACTCCCGCCACCGACCCCGCCCGCCGAAGATGGACGAGACCGAAGGAGCTCCCGTGCGTTTCGTTGACCTGTCCATGCCCCTCGACGACGTGATCCCCGTCGACCCGCCGTTCCTTCGCCCGAAGATCGAGTACAAGGACCACATCGGCGGTCTCAAGGACATGTACGCGATGTACGGCATCCTCCCCGAGCAGCTCCCGGAGGGGCAGGGACTCGCGGCCGAGACCGTCACGATCACGACGCACTCGGGCACGCACGTCGACGCCCCATGGCATTACCACCCCACCATGAACGACGGCGAGCGCGCCTGGACGATCGACGAGGTGCCGCTCGACTGGTTCTTCCGCCCCGGCGTCAAGCTCGACCTCCGCCACCTGCCCAACGGGCACCTCGTGACCCCCGACGACATCGACGCCGAGCTCGACCGCATCGGCTACGAGCTGAAGCCCCTCGACATCGTCCTCGCGAACACGATCGCCGCCGGTGCGTACGGCCGCGAGGACTACATCGACACGGGCATCGGGTTCGGCCGCGAGGCGACCCTGCACCTCACCGGCAAAGGCGTCCGCGTTGTGGGAACGGATGCCTGGGGGTGGGACCTGCCGGTGAGCATCAACCGCCGCCAGTTCGAGGAGACGGGTGATCCGTCGATCGTCTGGGAGGGCCACAAGGCCGGCGCCCACGTGGGCTACTGCCAGATCGAGAAGCTCCAGCACCTCGAGGACATCCCGGCCTTCGGCTTCACCGTGGCGTGCTTCCCCGCCAAGGTGCGCGGTGCGTCGGCCGGCTGGACGCGCGCGGTCGCCATCTTCGACGAGTGACCGCCTGACGCGATGGCAGGCATCGCCCCGACGGCCTGTCCCGCGGCATCCCGCCGCTTTACCGTGAACGTCGACGGGGGATCGCCCCGACGACGACGTCAATGAGAGGAACACCCCCATGGCCTTCGTATGCAGCGCCACCTGGATCGCCAAGCCCGGTGAGGAGGAGACGGTCCGCGACGCGCTCGAGAAGCTGTCGCCCGCCTCGCGCGACGAACCCGGCAACCGGTACTACCAGGCCTATCAGAGCCCCGAGGAGCCGAACACCTTCCGCATCTTCGAGGTGTACGACGACGAGGACGCCTTCAAGGCGCACGCGACCTACCCGCACTTCGAGCAATGGGCGCTCGGCCAGGCGATCCCGGCTCTCGAGACCCGCCAGCGCGACTTCTACGAGACCCTGGACTATTGACGTGGCGCAGTACGCGCGTTATGTCGGTCCCAACGGCATCATCCACACGGGGCGCGTGCAGCACGGCAAGCTCCAGGACATCCCGGGCGATCCCGAGATCCTCGACCTGCTGAACGGGCCGGCCGACGTGCGTCGCGACCTCGATGTGCGCGCCGGGCGCCAGCAGAAGCTGCCGATCCAGGACGCCACATTCGCCGTGCCGGTGCAGCCGCGGGCGATGCGCGACTTCCTCGTGTTCGAGGCGCACATCGCGGGCATGAAGAAGAACGAGCCGGGCGACGGCAGCGTGCCGCCGCAATGGTACGAGGCGCCCGCGTTCCTGTTCATGAACCCGTGGTCGGTGCTGCCGACGGGCGCCGACATCCCGATGCCGCCCTTCACGCAGAAGCTCGACTTCGAGCTCGAGGTCGCCATGATCGTCAAGCACACCGTGCGCGACGTGCCGATCGAGGAGGCCGCCGAGCACATCGCGGGCTTCTGCATCTTCAACGACTGGAGCGCGCGCGACATCCAGGGCAATGAGATGCGCATCGGCCTCGGTCCCTCCAAGGGGAAGGACTTCGCGAACACCCTCGGACCGTGGCTCACGACCCCCGACGAGCTCGAGCAGTACCGCGAGGACGACCGCTACGCGCTGGAGATGTCGGTGGCGATCAACGGCGAGGTCGTCGGCACCGACAACCTCCGCAACATGTCGTGGTCGTTCGAGGAGATGCTCGTGCACGCCTCACGCGACGCGTGGGTCGGCGCGGGCGACGTGCTCGCGACCGGCACCGCGTCGACGGGCGCGCTCTCCGAGCGCTGGGCCCGCTCGGGGCAGCTCACGCCGCCGCCACTGCAGGTCGGGGACGTCGTGACGATGACGGTCGAAGGCCTCGGCACCATCGAGAACCGCATCGTCGAGACGGCGAGCCCCGGCCACACCGTGCCGCCGGCGCGGCGCACCTACGGACCCGACCGCCTGTAGCGCCGCCTCGGGTGTCACGACACGCGGCGACCCCGCGGGCATCGGCGCGTGTCGTGACACCCCGAACCCGACCGAGCGCCGCGGTCGCACGGTTACCCTGAGAGGATCGCGCGAAGGGGCGGTTCGAGGGCAATGGCCGATCTGCGGGGCATCGACGTCAATCTGCTCGTCGTGCTGGACGCCATCCTCACCGAGCGCAATCTCACCCGTGCGGCCGAGGTGCTCGGCACGACGCAGCCGACCGTGAGCGGGGCGGCCGCGAAGCTGCGGAGCATGCTGGGCGACCAGCTGCTCGTGCGCAGCGGCCGCTCGTCGGAGCTCACCCCGCGCGCGATCCAACTGCAGCCGATCGTGCGCGCGGCGCTCGCCGAGATCGACCGCACGCTTGATCTGCGCCCCCTGTTCGATCCGCTCACGAGCGACCGGCGGTTCCGGCTCACGGCGTCGGACTACGCGCTCTCGGTCATGACCGCGCCTCTGCTCGAGCTGCTCGAGCAGAGGGCGCCGAACGTCTCGGTCGAGTTCGGCCCGATGAACTTCCTCGATCCCGTCGACCTGCTGCGCGAGGATGTCGCGATCGCGTCGGCCTCGCCGCGGGTGCCCGGCAAGCGCCAGGCGCTGTTCTCCGACTCGATGGTGTGCATCGTCGCGCGCGGGCACCCCCGCCTGCGCGACGGCGCGCTCGGGCTCCGGGAGCTCGCCGAGCTCCCGTACGTGCGGGTCGCGTTCGCCGACGGCATCGTCATGTACGCCGACGACGAGCTCGCCGCCGCGGGCGTGACCCCGCGGGTCGTGCGCACCGTGCCCGGGTTCCTGCCGGTGCCGTTCGCCGTCGCAGGCTCCGAGCGCTACGGATTCGTCCCCGCCCGGCTCGCCGACCTCTACGCGGAGAACCTCGACCTCGAGGTCGCCCGCATCCCGGTGCCGCTGCCCGTTCTCGTGGAGTCGGCGTTCTGGCATCCCTCACGCAACGAGGATCCGGCGCTCCAATGGCTGCTCTCGATCCTGCGCGAAGTCGCCGAGCGCGTCGAGTTCGCCGGCGAGGAGATCGACTGAAGGGATGCCGCGGTCCGGCCTCAGCGCTGGTCTGCGAGCGTCGCGAGCACGGCGTTGACGGCGGCGACGGCATCCGATCCGCTCGCCGCGCCGCTCGCGATGACACGCCAGGCGCGGCGCTCGGCCACGGGCGACGCGTCACCGGCGACCACGACGACGTCGTAGTTCTCTATCCGCCCGTCGGACAGCTCCGCCTCCACGTGCCGGTCGACGGGCACGAAGCCGACGAGTTCCGTGCCGAGCCGCGGCTCGATGCCGAGATCGCGCATCGTGGGCTCGGCCTCGTCGTCGGGCCACGCCGAAGCGCGCTCGAGGAGAGTGACCTCGACCCCGAGCCGGGCGAGGGCGATCGCCGCCTCGCAGCCGCTGCAGCTCGCGCTGCTCACCAGGACCGATGTGACCGCCATCGACACTCCTGCCGTCTTGTCCGCCTGCAGCCACGTCGCTGCTGCCCCGACGGTATGGCGACAGGTCCGCGCCCGGAACGCGGATCCGTCGATGACACCTATCGGAGGGCCGCGGCCTCCACGGCCTCGATGAGGCGGTCTCGGAACCACACGTGCGACGGGTCGCCGTCATGGCTCTCGTGCCACCACAGCTTGAGGTCGATCGGGACCCGCCCGAAGGGCGCCTCGACGCCGATGACCCCGTTGACCGGGCCGAGCCGCTCGGCGAGCACCCGCGGCACGACCGCGACGAGATCGGTGCCTGCCACGATCGACGGGAGCGGAAGGAAGCTCGCCGTCGTCACACGGGGCTCGCTGCGGTCCACTCCGAGTTCGCGAAGACGCCGATCGGCAGGCGTGAAGTGCAGCCGGCCGAACTGCGCGACCGCTTGCGGCAGGGCGACGAACGCATCGAACGACAGCGTGCCGTCGACCAGCGCGGGGTTGCCCGGATCGATGAGGCAGACGTATTCGTCGAGGATCAGGTCGTGGCTCTGCCCCTCGATGCCGATGCCGGCGACGGTGATGACGAAGTCGTGCGTGATGAGGTCGCGCTCGCTCTCCATCGGCCGTTCGGGGAGGGGCACCACGTCGACCTCCATCTCGGGCGCCTGCTCGAGGACCGCTGCGATGGGTCCGCGCAGGCGCATCGCGCCGTAGTCGGTCATCATGAGCGTGAAGCTCCGGCGGGACGAGAGGGGATCGAACGCGCGCTCGCCCGCGAGCACCCGCTCGATGAGGGGGAGCGTCTCCTGCACCTGCGGCAGCAGGAGGCGTGCGAGGGGCGTCAGCTCGTAGTCGCGGCCGACGCGCACGAGCAGCTCGTCGTTGAAGACGAGACGCAGCCGCGAGAGCGCCGAGCTCATCGAGGACTGGCCCATCTGCACGCGCTGGCCCGCTCGGGTGACGTTCGCCTCTTCGAGCAGCGCCCGCAGCGGCACGAGCAGATTGAGGTCGTAACCGTCGCCTGCCATGCACGGCATGGTAGCGCCCGCACCTGTGGCGCCCACGATGCGCGATAGCTGGTATCCCGGGCACGTCGTTCCACGAGGCAGTGGCCGGTCCTACCGTGTGAGCATGGGACGGCTCGAGGACAAGGTCGCGCTCATCACCGGCATCGGCGGCGGGATGGGCCGGGAGGCGGCCCGCCGCTTCGCCGCCGAGGGTGCGAAGGTGGTGGGCTGCGATCTGAACGGTGACGGGCTCGACGAGACGGTGCGCCTCGTGCGATCCGACGGCGGCGAGATCACCGGTCATTCGCCCGTGGACGCGGGCGACGCCGATGCGGTCGAGGCGTGGATCGACGAGGCAGCCGGCGTCTACGGCGGTGTCGACATCCTCTACAACAACGCCTCGATCCAGCGGTTCGGCGCGATCGACGAGATCAGCGTCGAGGACTGGGACTTCGCGATCGACATGGAGCTGAACATCGTCTTCTACGCGGTGCGGGCCGCGTGGAAGCACCTGAAGGAGCGCGGCGGGGTCATCGTCAACATCGGATCGATCGCGGGCACCCGCGGTGTCGAGTTCATGCCCCAGAACGCCCACGGCGCCGCGAAGGCGGGCGTCATCAACCTGACTCAGCAGCTCGCCGTCGAAGGCGGCCCGCACGGCATCCGCGCCGTCTGCATCTCGCCCGGCTTCATCCAGACGCCCGCGACGAGCTTCCTCGTCGAAGCCCCGCCGCCCGCCATGCGCGCGACGTGGGACCGCATCCCGCTCGGTCGCATCGGCCAGCCGGCCGACGTCGTGAACGCGGCCGTGTTCCTCGCGTCGGACGAGGCCTCGTGGATCACGGGCGTCAACCTCGTGGTCGACGGCGGCAGCACGACGCTCGGCTGAATCCCGCCTCACACCCGACCCGAGGAGCTCGACGATGACCTCTGACCTGGATGCCTCCGCCTTCGACGGCCGCATCGTGCTGCCCGGCGACGCCGACTGGGAGGACGCGCGCGTCGGCCGCGTCTTCAACGGCCGCCGGCCCGGCCGCCAACCCGACGCCGTGCTCGTCGCGGAGAGCGTCGAGGACGTGCAGCGCGGGGTGCGGCTCGCGGCCGCGAAGGGCTGGACGGTCGCCGTCCGATCGGGCGGCCATTCCTGGGCCGCCTGGAGCGTGCGCGACGGAGGACTGCTGATCGACCTCAGGGCCCTCACCGACCTTGCCTACGACGAGGACTCGCACGTCGTGAGCGCCGGCCCCGCGACGAAGGGCGGTGAGGTGCTCTCGCCCTACCTCGAGGAGCGCGGCCGGTTCTTCCACGGCGGCCACTGCCCGACGGTGGGGATCGGCGGCTTCCTGCTGCAGGGCGGCCAGGGCTGGAACCAGCGCGGCTGGGGCTGGGCGGCGGAGTCGGTCGTCGCGGTAGACGTCGTGACGGCCGACGGCGAGCTCGTGCGCGCCGATGCGCACCACAACAGCGACCTCTACTGGGCGGCGCGCGGGGCGGGTCCGGCCTTCCCCGGCATCGTCGTGCGCTTCCACCTCGCAACGCGGCCGCTGTTCGGCGCGCTCGCCCACACGGTGCACGGCTACGAGCTCGACGACTTCACCGAGGTCATGACGTGGCTCTACGACACGCACCACCGGGTGCCCGACAACGTCGAGATCGTCGCCGTGTCGATGCCGGTCCCCGTGCCCGACGGGGGAGAGCGTCGGCTCTTCCTCGTGACGGGTCTCGCGTTCGGCGACGACGAGGCGCACGCCCGCGACTCGCTCGCCGCGTTCAACACGTCGCCCGCACTCGACCGCGCGGTGTTCGTTCAGGATGCCGCGCCCTCGACGCTCGCGCAGCAGCGCGAGGAGCAGCTGCGCAACAACCCCGAGCACTGGCAGTACATCTGCGACAACGCCTGGATCGACGGCGAGAACACGCCGGCGGGTGTCGCGGCAATGGTCGACGGCATCCGGCCCCTCTTCACGACCAATCCGACCGCGCACGGCTTCGCGATCTGGATGAGCAACGCGCCGCGCCGCGAGCTGGAGGACATGGCCTTCTCCCTGCACACCGACGCGTACGTCGCCGCGTACACGGTGTACGAGGACCCGGCGGAGTACGCCCGCAACCGTGCGTGGGTCGATGAGGTGTTCGCGCACGCCGAGCCGGTCACGGCCGGGCAGTATCTCGGCGACTCCGACATGACGAACCGTCAGCTCAGGTTCATGGCGCCCGACAACTGGTCGAAGCTGCAGGAGATCATCGCGGCGCGCGATCCCGAGGGCCGCTTCCACCGCCATCTCGCCGCCGACCCCGACACGATCAACGTCAACCACTGGCAACGCGAGGAGGCTCGGGCATGACGGTCCCCGAGCCTGTCGAGTTGCTGTCGCCCGAGCGCCTGTTCTCCCTCGCAGGGCAGGCGGCGATCGTCACGGGCGGCACGAGCGGAATCGGCCTCGCCTGCGCCGGGGCGCTCGCGGCGGCCGGCGCGCGGGTCCTGCTCGCGGGCCTGGGCGACGCGCCGGGCGTCGCGGCCACCCTCCAGGCGCGGGGGCTCGAGGCGGCAGGCGTCGAGTGCGACCTCACCGACCCGACGGTCCCGGAATCGCTCGTCGATGCTGCTCTCGAGCGCTGGGGACGCCTCGACACGGTGTTCGCGAACGCGGGCGCCGCCCTCGACGTCCCCGGAGAGGACCCGGGCTCGCCCGAGGCCCTCGACCGGCTCGAGATCATGTTCGATCTGCACGTGGCTTCCGTGCTGCGGCTCGCCGACGCGGCGCTGCCCCCGATGGCCGAGGGCGGAGGCGGCCTCTTCCTCGTGATGTCGAGCCTGTCGGGACTCCGCGGCAATCGTGCCATCGGCGGATACGGCATCACGAAGGCCGCCAACGCGCAGCTCGCTCGCAACATCGCGGTGCAGTGGGGTCCCCGCGGCATCCGCGCCAACGCGCTCTCGCCGGGTGTCATCGCGACCGAGTTCGCGACGCCCATCACCGGCGACCCCGACGCCGCACGCGCGCGACTCGCCAAGACGCCGCTCGGACGGTTCGGCACGCCCGCCGAGGTCGCCGGAGCCGTCGTCTGGCTCGCTTCGCCCGCGGGCGCGTTCGTGAGCGGTCAGAACATCGTCATCGACGGAGGAACGCTTGCCTCGGACTGAACCCGGCGTCGCCGTCGTCACCGGCGCGGCACGCGGCATCGGCGCGGCGATCGCCGCCCGACTTCGCGACGACGGGTACGCGGTGGCCAGCCTCGACGTCGTCGCGCCGCAGGCGGAGCGCCCCGGCATCCTCGACCTCCCGTGCGATCTCGCGGACCAGGATGCCGTCACCGCCGCCGTCGCGACGATCCGCGTCGAGCGGGGCACTGTCCGCGTCGTCGTGCACTGCGCCGCCCACCAGCGGGTCGCGCCGTTCGCCGAGCTCGATCCGGCGGACTGGCACCGGTCGTTCGCCGTCAACGTCGACGGAGCCTTTCACGTGCTGCGGGCGACGCTTCCCGATCTGCGGGATGCCGGCGACGGCCGCGTCGTCGTCATCACTTCGTCGAGCTACTTCACGCCGCCGCCCGGGATGGCGCATTACATCGCGACGAAGGGCGCCCTGACGGGGCTCGTGCGCGGGCTCTCGGTCGAACTGGGGCGCGACGGGATCACCGTCAACGCCGTCGCTCCCGGGCTCACCGCGACCGAGAAGGCGCGCCGCGACATCCCCGAGGAGCACTTCGCGCTCGTGCGCAGCCGGCAGGCGATCCCCCGCACGGGCGAGCCCGACGACGTCGCCGCAGCCGTCGCGTTCCTGGTCTCCGACGATGCGGCGTTCATCACGGGTCAGACCCTTCTCGTCGACGGCGGCGAGAGCCGCGTCTAGTGCGCAGCGGCGTATAGCCGCTCTCGATGCAAGGCATCACCGTGGCGGCATTCCCGTACTGAGCGCCCGCTGGTGTGATGACTGTGCTGGCAAAGCCGCCAGACCCGAAGCGAGGCGAGGACGCCCCGGCATCCTCCCTCCAGACACACAGCAGGAGTGTCAGTGAGAACATCTCGCAGTTTCGCGATGGTCGCCGCCGTCGCAGCGCTCGCACTCACCATGAGCGCATGTTCCTCCGGCGACGAGCCGTCGTCGTCGCCCTCCGAGTCCGCAGCGCTCAGCGCCGACGCGCAGGCGGCGCTCGACAAGGCGTTCACAGGTTTCGGCTCGGACCTCTCCGACCTCACCTCGGTGACGCCCAAAGCCGACCAGAAGTTCTACGTCATGTCGTGCGGCGAGTCGAACCCGACCTGCCACGCTCCGGCGGCGGCCATGGTCGACGCGGCGAAGGCGGCCGGCTGGACCGGCGAGATCGTCGACGGCAAGCTCAGCCCCGAGGGCTTCGCGACCGCGATCCGTCAGGCCACCGCAGCCGGTGCCACGGTTCTCGTGCCGATCGGCATCAGCTGCAGCGGGGCCGCGGCCGCGTTCCAGGAGGCCAAGGCGGCCGGCGTCACTATCGTCGGCGGAGGCGGCCAGGACGACTGCAGCCCGAAGGTCTGGGACTCCGAGCGCCTCTGGCTTCCGGCCGACGACCAGCCCACCCCGTACGGCATCTTCGGCGCGTTCGGCACGCTGCAGGCGGACTACGTCTTCGGCAAGACGAACGGCGACCCGAAGGCCGTCGTCATCAACATGACCTCGCAGCCGTGGGGCCAGCTGATCACCGACTCGTTCTCCGACGAGCTGAAGAAGCTCGGCGGCGGCGAGGTGCTCGCACAGGTCGACGTCACCGACCCCGAGACCGCCGACGGCTCGTACATCCAGAAGGTGACCTCCGCGCTGCTGGCCAACCCCGACGCGAATGCCCTGATCGTCCCGACCGACGGCTACCTCGTCAACGGCCTCGCCGCGGCGATCAACCAGGCCGGCCTCGCCGACAAGCTCGTGGTCGTGGGCAACTTCGGCTCGGAGGCCGCGCTCGACATGATCCGCTCGGGCACACCCGGCATCACGGCGACCATCGGCGACGCGCAGGACTGGGAGGCCTGGGGCTCCATCGACACCGCGATCCGCGTGCTCGACGGCAAGGACCCGGCCTATATCGGTCAGACGATCCAGGCGGTCGACGCCGACAACAACATGCCGGACTCCGGCGCGTACAACGGTGCCATCGACTGGAAATCCGCGTTCCTGACATCGTGGGGCAAGTGACCGACGCGACGACGAACCCGGGAGCGGCAGGGGTCACCTCTGCCGCTCCCGGCGCGTCGGCCTCCGATCTCGCACTCGACGTGCGGCACCTCGACAAGGACTTCGCCGGCACCCGGGCGCTCAACGACGCCTCGCTGCGCGTGCGACGCGGCACCGTGCACGCGCTCCTCGGCGGGAACGGCTCGGGCAAGTCGACGACCATCAAGATCCTCGCGGGCGTCTACCCGGCCGACGCGGGAGAGCTCGAGATCTTCGGCCGCTCGTTCGACCTGAACGGCTACAGCCCCGCGACCGCGCAGCAGGCGGGCCTGCGCTTCGTGCACCAGGACCTGGGCCTGTTCGACGACCTGTCGATCGAGGAGAACTTCGCCCTCGACTCGGGCTATCCCCGGCGCGGTCCGGGCATCGACTGGCGCGGCCTGCGACGACGCGTGGAGACGCTCCTCGCCGACTACGAGCTCGACGTCGACCCGCGCGCGCCCATCCGCACCCTCCGCCCGTCCGACCAGACGATGGTCGCGATCGCCCGGGCCCTGCAGGATCAGGATGCCGATCAGCAGCTGTTCCTCGTGCTCGACGAGCCCACCGCCCGCCTCGCCGCGCACGAGTCCGAGTTGCTGCTCGAACGCGTTCGCCGCCGGGCCGACCAGGGCCAGACGATCCTCATCGTGAGCCACCGCCTGCGCGAGGTCCTCGCCGTGGCGCACGACTTCACCATCTACCGCGACGGGCGCGTCGCCGGCGCCCTCGTGGGGGAGTCGCCGACCGAGGACCAGCTCATCGAGATCATGGCGGGGCGCTCCGTCAAGGCCCTGCGGCCGACGGGCGACGTCGCTCACGGTGAACGGACGCCCGTCCTCTCGGCCTCGAAGCTGCGCGGAGGCCCCGTGCGCGGCATCGACTTCACCGTTCACCGAGGCGAGATCCTCGGATTCACGGGCCTCGTCGGCTCGGGCCGCTCGAGCGTGCTGAAGATGATCTTCGGCGAGCATGCCCCCGACAGCGGGTCCATGACGCTCCACGGCGAGGCCTACGCGCCCGCCGACGTCGGTGCCGCGATGGATGCCGGCGTGGCGCTCGTGCCGGAGGACCGCGTGCACGAGGCATCCTTCATGGACCAGACCGTCACCGAGAACCTCGCCCTGGCGACCCTCTCCGAGAACTGGATCCGCGGATTCATGCCCCGCTCGCGCGAACGCGCGACGGCGGAGAAGCTGATCTCCGCGTATGGCGTCAAAGTCGCCGGGCCCGAGGCCCCGTACTCCTCGATGTCGGGCGGCAACCAGCAGAAGGTCGTGCTCGCGCGCTGGATGCAGCGCACCCCGACCGTGCTGCTGCTCGACGAGCCGACGCAGGGCGTCGACGTCATGAGCCGCGCCGACATCTACGACAGCATCCGCCGTGCCGCCGCCGACGGCTGCGCCGTCGTGGTGGCCTCCAGCGATCTCGCCGAGATCCACGCCCTGTGCGACCGCACCCTCGTGCTCAGCCGCGGCCGCGTCACCGACGAGGTGGCCGCCGGCACCCTCGACGTCGACGGGCTCACGAGCCTCGTCCTGCGCGAGAAGACCACACCCGAAGCCTCCCCGGAGCAGACCTCATGACCGACACCAAGACACCGCAGACGACGGCGACCGTCAGCATCCCGATCAAGCGCACCCCCCGGCCGCTGCGGCTCCTGGAGAACTACGCGCTCCCGCTCCTGACGATCCTCGTCTACGCGTTCTTCTGCTTCTACCCGCCGTCGTCGCAGTCGTTCCCCACGATCAACAACCTCAACGTCATCCTCGGCAGCCAGGCCGTCGTGGCGCTCGTCGCGATCGCGGCGCTGTTCCCGCTCGTCTGCGGCTACTTCGACTTCTCGCTGGGCGCGAACGCCGCCATGACGCAGGTCGTCACGGCGGGCCTCATGTCGCTCTACGGGTTTCCGCTCTGGCTCTCCATCGTGATCGCCATGGCGCTCGGCACGATCGTCGGCGTGATCAACGGCTACTTCGTGACGAAGCTGCACATGAGCCCGTTCGTGACGACGCTCGGCATGTCGATGCTCCTCGCGGGCCTCATGTCGTGGTTCACGGGAGGCCGCACGTTCGTGACCGGCATCGACCCCGCGATCATCAAATTCGGCTCGATGCGGTTCATCGGCATCCCGGTGGTCTTCTACATCACCCTCCTCGTCGCGCTCGTCGCCTGGTACTTCTTCACGCACACGCCGTTCGGCCGTTCGCTCTATGCCATCGGCTCCAACGCGACGGCGGCCAAGCTCGTCGGCCTCCCCGTGTCGAAGAACGTGTGGTGGAGCTTCGTCGTCGCCGGCTTCATCGCCGGAGGCGCCGGCGTCCTGCAGCTCGCCCGCGTCGGCAGCGCCACGGCCTCCGACGGCGGCACGATCCTCTTCCCGGCGCTGGCCGCCGTGTTCCTCGGCGCGACCACGATCCGTCCCGGCTTCTTCAACGTGTGGGGCACGATCATCGGCGCGATCTTCGTGTCGGTGTCGGTGAGCGGCCTCGCCCTGTCGGGGGCGAGCGGCTGGGCGTCGAATGTGTTCAACGGCATCGCGCTGCTCGCCGCGGTCGCGCTGTCGACCTACCTCGGCCGCAGCAAGAGGCGGGGGTAGTCGTAGGCGGCGCGCATATGATGAGCGCCGTGTCCGACGTCCGGAAGCTCGACCTCAACCTCGTCGTCGTGCTCGACGCGCTGCTCGCGGAGCGCAACCTCACGCGCGCCGGCGAGCAGGTCGGGATGACGCAGCCCGCGGTGAGCGGCGCGCTCACCCGTCTGCGCGAGCTGTTCGACGACCCGCTCCTCGAGCGCGAGGGGCGCGGCTTCGTGCTGACGCCGCGCGCGGAGGCGCTCATCCCGGTCGTCGCCGAGTGCATGACGTCGGTGCACCGCACGTTCGACATCCTGCCGACCTTCGATCCCGCGACGAGCACGCGCACATTTCTCGTGTCGGCGTCGGACTACGTGCTCGCCGAGATCACGAGCCCGCTCCTCTCGGTGCTCCAGCGCGAGGCGCCGCACACCAGGGTCGAGTTCGACGGCCTCCCCGTCACGGACATGGTGTCGCCCATCGACCTTCTGCGGCGCGACGTCACCATCGCCGGGGCGGGTCGCGGGGTGCCGGGCAAGCGAGCGTCGCTGTTCTCCGACCGGTACGTCTGCATCGTGGATGCCGGCAACCCGGCGCTCGAAGACGGTGCGCTGTCGCTCGACGCGCTGCGGCGCCTCCGCTACGTGCGATCCGTGTTCGGACCGCACGTCTCGACCCACGTCGACGACATGCTCAGCGCTGCCGAGATCGTTCCGCGCACGGCGGTCACGGTGCAGGGTTTCATGCCGGTGCCGTTCGCGGTCGCCGGCACCCCGTGGGTCGGGTGGGTGCCCGAGCGCACCGCGAACCGCTACGCGGACACGCTCGGCCTCGTCATCGCCCGCACCCCCATCGCGCCCGCGGTGCTCGTCGAGGCCGCGCACTGGCATCCCTCGAAATCCGACGACCCCGCGCTGCAATGGCTGGTGCAGCAGCTCAGGCGCGCGGCCGAGCTCGTGGAGTTCGGCGCGGATCCGCTCGATGACGACTTCGCCGACGAGGACGCCTGACCCCTCGTGGCGACTTTCGTCAGTGCGGGATGCCGAGATCCCGGCGCGTGCCCGCGAGGTCGGTGTGCACGAACGAGTTGTAGGCGACGAGGATGTCGGCGAACCGGTCGGTGTCGTCCAGCTCGTACATGATGATGCCGTCGAACTCGAACGTCTCGCCCGCACGCACGGGGCCGAAGAGCGTGTCCGGAGCATTGTGCTTCGCCGTGAAGAGCGTGTTCATCTGGATCGCGAGGCGACCCTCGTCGGCGAGGAACCGCGGCACGGTGAGGCGCTCGACGAAGTGCGGCCAGATCTTGTTGCGGTAGTGATCCTTCATGCCGTCGACGCCGGTGAACTCGAGCGTGCCGTTCTTCATGTGCATGTCGGGCGCGACGTAGTCGTCGAAGGCGGTGTCGTCCTCGGCGTTGAACCTGCGGATGTACTCGCGGAACGTCTCCTCGCGCACGGGACTCCTTCGTCGTCGGACGGGACGCCCCCACGCTAGGACCGACAAGAGGCCGCGCAGAACGTCGGCATCGCGATATCAGGCATCGCGGCGGAACGGCCGCTACCGCACGCCGCGCATGAGCGCGAGCACGGGCTTGACCGATAACCACAGCGCGACGCCGAGGCCGATCGCGATGAAGCCGAGGATCGTGAAGTACGGCACCTCGTTCTTCGGGTCGTAGAACTGGGCGAGCCATCCGGCGATCGACGTGCCGAGCGCGACCGAGAGGAAGTAGAGCGCGACCATCTGCGTGTGGAACCGCTCGGGCGCGAGCTTCGTGGTGACCGACAGGCCGGGAGGCGAGATGAACATCTCGGCGATCGTGAAGACGAGGAGGATGCCGACGATCGCGAGGAGCGGAGTCGAGTTCGGCGCCCCGTTGGCCCACGGCAGGAACAGCAGGAACGCGATGCCCATGATGATCGCGCCGAGGGCGAACTTGACGGGCGCCGACGGCTGGCGCGGGCCGAGCTTCGTCCAGATCGCGGCGAAGACGCCGGACAGGATGATGACGAAGACAGGGTTGATCGAGTTGATCCAGGAGACGGGCATCTCCCATCCCAGGATGTTCCGGTTCAGCCGCTCGTCGGAGTAGATCGTGAGCACCGTGAACTGCTGCTGGTACAGGGACCAGAAGCCGACGTTGACGATGAACAGCGGGATGAACCCGGTGACCCTCGATCGGTCGTCCGACGAGATCTGCCGCGACGAGATGATGACGAAGAAGTAGGCGATCGCGGCGACGAGCGTCACGATGATGACGACGCCGGCCAGGTTGTCGGCGCGGATGACCCCGAGCAGCACGAGCGCGACGATGACGGCGATGCCCGCGAGAGCGATGCCGATGACGGCGCCGTAGCGGTTGCGGGGGAGCGGGTTGGCGACCACGCTCGCCGACTTCGGCAGCTCCTTGCGGCCGAACGAGTACTGGATGAGGCCGATGGCCATGCCGACGGCAGCGGCGCCGAACCCCCAGTGGAAGCCGTAGTTCGTCTGCAGGAAGCCCGTCACGAGCGGGCCGAGGAACGCGCCGAGGTTGATGCCGAGGTAGAACAGCGAGAAGCCCGCGTCGCGCCTTGTGTCGCCGGCCCGGTACAGCGTGCCGACGACGGCGGTGGCGTTGGCCTTGAGGCCGCCCGATCCGACGGCGACGAGGATGAGGCCGACGCCGAGGCCCCACACGTTCGGCAGCACCGCGAGCGCGATATGGCCGGCCATGATGACGAAGGCGCTCCAGAACAGCACGCGCTCCGAGCCGAAGAGCCGGTCGGCGAGCCACGCGCCCAGGATCGTGCACAGGTAGACCGTGCCGCCGTACGCCCCGACGATGCCCGTCGCGGTCGCCTGGTCGATGCCGAGCCCGCCCTGCTCGACGGAGTAGTACATGTAGAGGAGCAGGATGCCCTGCATGCCGTAGAAGCTGAACCGCTCCCACATCTCCACGCCGAAGATGTGCCACAGCGGCCACGGCTGCCCGAAGAACCGGGTGTCCATGTCGCCCTTGCCGGTCGTGCCGGCGTCCGTTGAAACGGTCGCTGAGCCTGTCGAAGCGTCCGCCGCGATCATGCCGGTCGCATCCACCGATGCCATGCTCGCCGCTGCCGCACCGTCCGGTGCCCCCACCGGCACCTGTGCCGGTTCTTCGTCCGCCCCGCCGCCTTGCCCCCGCGCCTGGTCGTTCATGGGGTCAGGCTAGCGGCGGCACTCCCGCCTCAACAGGGGTTCTTCGACGAGCCTCCGGCCCCCGAGCCTGTCGAGGGGTCGTCCCGAACCCGACGGCGCGTCACCTTTCGGCCCATTCGGCCCACGGTCCCCGAGCTTGTCGAGGGGTCGTCCCGAACCCGACGGCGCGTCACTCCTCGGCCTGTTCGGCCCACGGTCCCCGAGCTTGTCGAGGGGTCGTCCCGAACCCGACGGCGCGTCACTCCGGAAGGGAGGGATGCCGCTCCTCGGCCGCGTGCCGGCGCGGGATGAACAGCGCCACGATGAGCGCGATCACCGCGGCGACGCCGCCGAGCACGAACGAGAGCTGGAACGCCGTCGGGGTGGGGGCGGGCGTCCCACCGACGTCGACCACGAAGGTTGCGAGCACGGCCCCGATGACGGCGGCCGCCGTGCTCGTGCCGAGCGAGCGGAAGAGGGCGTTGAGGCCGTTGGACGCTCCCGTCTCGGACTGCGGCACCGAGCGCATGATGAGCATCGGCATGGCGGCGTAGCCGAAGCCGATGCCGGCGCCGATGAGGAAGTTCGCCACGACGAGCTGCCACACCTCGGCCGAGAACAGCAGCGTGAAGGCGTAGGCGGCGATGAGCGAGATCGCACCGAGCACGAGCAGGAGCTTGGGACCGACCGTGCGGGCGAGACGCCCCGAGAAGGGTGAGAGCACCATCATCACGACGCCCGCGGGCATGACGACGAAGCTCGCGGCGAGCAGCGACAGCCCGAACCCGCCGGCCACGGCGGGCAGCTCGAGCATCTGCGGATACGAGACGTTCGACGCGAACAGCGAGAAGCCCATCGCGACCGACGCGATGTTCGTCAGCAGCACGGGCCGCCGCGCGGCGACGCGCAGATCGAGGAGCGGCGAGGCGATGCGCAGCTCGTACCATCCCCACACGAGCAGCACGACGAGTCCGCCGAAACCGAGCACGAGGGTCGGAGCCGACGTCCATCCCCATTCGTTGCCGCGCGAGATCGCGAGGAGGATGCCGAGCAGGCCGACCGTGAGCCCCGCGGCGCCGACGTAGTCGAATCGGCCGGCCGTGCGCAGCACGCTCACGGGCACGATCCACAGCACGAGGCCGAAGACGACGACGCCGAGCCCTGCCGCGACCCAGAAGAGCACGTGCCAGTCGGCGGTCTCGGTGATGTACGCGCTGATCGGCAGGCCCAGCGCGCCCCCGACGCCGAGCGTCGCGCTGATGAGGGCGATCGCGGTGTCGACGCGGTTCTCGTGCAGCACGTCGCGCAGGATCGAGATGCCGAGCGGCACGACGCCGACGATCGCGCCCTGCAGCGTGCGCCCCACGATGATGCCGATGATGCCGGGCGACAGCGCCGCGATGACCGAGCCCACCACCATGACGGCCATGAGCACCAGAACGATGCGCCGCTTGCCGTACATGTCGCCGAGGCGCCCCGAGATGGGCGTCAGCACGGCGGCGGCGAGCAGCGTGGACGTGACGACCCACGCGGTGTCTTCGCGACTCGCGTCCAGCAGCTCGGGGAGCTTGGACTGGATAGGGACGACCAGGGTGAACATGAACGACGAGGCCAGCCCCGCGATCGCGAGCACGGCGATGATCGCGCCTTGCGGCGGCATCCGGGTGAGCTTTCTTCTTGCTTCCTCATCCTTCGACGCCACGGATCCAGGCTATCGGCGGCTCGGGGGGCGAGGGCTCGCGCGGGCGTATCGTGGCCCCATGGCCGAGCCTCTCGTCGTCACGCCCCCGGGCATCGAGATCCGCACGATCGAGACCGTCGACGGCGCCTTCGCCGCCGCCGCCGTGCTCGCCGACGTGTGGGGCGGTGACCGCGGCGGGATGCCGCCCAACCTCATGGCGGCGCTCGCCTACTCCGGGAACTACGTCGTCGGACTCTACGACGGCGACCGGATCGTCGGTGCTTCGGTGGCCTTCTTCGGGCCGCCCGACACGAGGTCGATGCACTCGCACATCACCGGCGTGCTCGCCGACCATCAGAGCCAGGGACTCGGCCGGCTGCTCAAGCAGCACCAGCGCGAGTGGGCGTTCGCGCGCGGAGTCGGCCGCATCACGTGGACGTACGATCCGCTCGTCGCCCGCAACGCGCACTTCAATCTCCGCGTGCTGGGCGCGCGCGTCACCGACTACTTCGTCAATCGCTACGGGGCGATGGACGACGGCATCAACCGGGGTGACGAGACCGACCGCATCCTCGTGACGTGGTCGATGGCGGCGCCCGCCGCGCCCGAACCCGACCCCGAGGACGTGGTCGGGGCGGTCGAGATCCCGCACGACATCGAGACCCTGCGTCGCGAGTCGCCGATGGATGCCGCATCCTGGCGCCTGCGTGTGCGCGAGGGATTCCTCGCGCACCTCGCCGAGGGGCTCGTCGTCGCCGGTTTCGACGACGAGCGCGGGTACCTGTTCGTCCGGCCGTGAGCATCCGTTTCGCGAAGACCTGTTGACGGACCTTCGTCGAAGCTGAAGGATGAGCGGTGATGCGCCGCTGAGGGGCGCGTCGCCGGACGTCACTTGGGGAAGCTCGGCGCCCGGTCGGCAGTGCTCGCGACGCTGCGGGCGGATACTGGGGAGGTCCTCATGCGCTCGTCACGTGCGCTCGTCGCCGGCGTGCTCGCCGGCGGTCTCGTCTTGGCCACGCCGATGATGGCGTCGGCGGGGGTCGGCGGCAAACCCGATCCGAAGGTCCTCTCGGATCAGATGGTCGCGCCGTTCAACCTCGCGCTCTCGGCGCCGGACATCTACGTCGCCGACGGCTTCATCGGGCTCGTCGGCACGCTGCAGCCCGACGGATCGCTCGCACCCGTCGCGGTAGACCAGCCGGGCGCGTCCGGGGTCGCCACCTCGGGCGGCACGCTTGCGTTCACGACCACCGTGTCGGATGAGGTGACCGGTGAGAACACCGCGAGCGGCCTCAACATCTGGGGGCCGGGTGGATCGAAGATCTCCGCAGACACCCATGCGTACGAGACGGCGCACAATCCCGACAGCGTCAACCACTACGGCGTCGACAAACCGAGCCAGTGCGTCATCGACTCCTTCACGGCGGTCGGGTTCCCGTACGACTACACCGGCCAGATCGACTCGCACGCGTACTCCGTCGCCGCATACGGCAGCGGATGGGTCGTCGCGGATGCCGGTGCCAACGCGCTCTGGAGCATCGACTCGTCGGGTGCCATCAGCACGCTCGCCGTCCTGCCGCCGCAGCCGCTCACGGTCACACCCGAGCTCGCAGCGGCGGTCGGGCTGCCGTCGCCGCAGTGCTTCGCCGGTGGTGTGACATATTCGTTCGAGCCGGTGCCCACCGACGTCGAGGTCGGCTCCGACGGCGCGCTCTACATCACGACGCTTCCGGGCGGCCCGGAGAGCCCCGTGCTCGGCGCCCGCGGTGCGCTGTGGAAGTACACGCCGTCCAACGGCAAGCTCGTGAAGATCGCAGGCGGATTCCTCGGCGCGACGAACCTCGCACTGGGCCTGAAGGGCGAGATCTACGTCGCGGAGTACTTCGCGGGCAAGATCTCGCTCGTCAAGAAGAACGGCCAGAAATCCGACTACCTGCCGCTGCAGAACGTCATCGCGCTCGAGACGGATGCCGACGGCGCCCTGTGGGCGGGCACGACGATCACGCTCGACCCGTCGCAGCCCGCGGCGCCCGGCACGATCGTCAAGGTCAAGGACGGGAAGCCCGGAAAGGCTCTCGGCCTGCACTGAGAAGACCCCTCCCAGCGTCTGCCGGAGACCGGCCGGAATCGTCGGTCTCCGGCAGACGCGCGTCGCCGACCTCGCGCCGCAACGCAGGAGATCGCCGCATCGTCGGAGCTTTCCTGCCGCGTGGGTCCGGCGAACTGCCGATCTCCGACGATGCCGCGTGCCGCGGCATCCGTCGCCCCTAGGCTGACCGGCATGCCCGACTACCGCGCCCACTTCGACTTCCAGCTCTCGTTCGCCAACGGCGGCGAGCTGGCCGGCACCGGCTTCCGTCTCGACCTGCCGTCGCCCGACCTCGACGTCGACGTGATCGGCCGCTTGCTCGTGCAGCACCTGGGCCTCGCGCTCGTCGACGAAGTCGAGCTGCGTGGGCTGCGCATCGTCGAGGAGCCGCACCGGGGAAGCCGCGGGGTTCCCGTGGTACAGGCCCCGGGTGCGCGTGTCGTCGACCTGAGCCACACGATCCGCGCCGGGCTCGCGACCTACCCGGGGCTGCCCGCGCCGACGATCACCCCTCACTTGACGCGCGAGGACTCGCGGGCGCGCTACGCGCCGGGCACGGAGTTCGCGATGGACGTCATCCACATGATCGGCAACACGGGCACGTACCTCGACTCGCCCTTCCACCGCTACGCGGAGGGCCCCGATCTCGCGGGCCTCGACCTGTCGACGCTCGTCGGCCTTCGCGCCGAGGTCTTCCACCTCGAGGACGCCTGGACACCCGAACGCCGCGGCATCCGCGCGGAGACGCTGCTGGACCGGGACGTGCGCGGCTCCGCCGTGCTGCTGCACACGGGCTGGGATCGCTGGTTCGGGCGGCCCGAATACGGCGTCGGCGCGCCGTTCCTCACCGAGGAGGGTGTGCGCCACCTCATCGAGGCCGGCGCCGTGCTCGTCGGGATCGACTCGCTCAACATCGACGACACCGAGTCCGGCGGCGAGCGGCCCGCGCATTCGCTGCTGCTGGATGCCGGCATCCACGTCGTCGAGCACCTCACCAATCTCGGCGCGGTGCCCCCGAGCGGTGCGCGGTTCACCGCAGCTCCGCCGGCCGTCGAGGGCTTCGGGACGTTCCCCGTGCGGGCCTTCGCCGAGGTTCCCGCCTAGCGCGTGCGCCCGCGGAGGAGATGACAGAGCGGGAGGATGCCCGAGACCGACGAATCCTCCCGAGGCGCCATCTCCTCCCGTGCCGCACGCCCGGCGACGTGGTCGGACGGCGTTCACCGTCGCGTCACGGCGATGTCACGAACGGCGGATGTCGGTGCCCCGTCGTACCGTCTGCCCATGAGCGACTTCGTGTCCGGCCTCGTCGCCGATGCTCCCGAACCCACCCTCGCCGCCGAGCTCGATCTGTTCGGCCGGCTTGTCGGCGAATGGCGCGTCGAGAACCGCTACCGCTCCTCGCCCGATGACGAGTGGACCACCAGCGCGCGCACGTGGGTCTTCTCCTGGATCGCGGGCGGCCGCGCCGTGCAGGACGTCATCCTCGGCAGCGACCGCGGCGACGAGCCGGTCGTCGCCGGCACGACGGTGCGTGCGTTCGACCCCCGCATCGGGGCGTGGCGCGTCAACTGGTTCGGCACGCTGCACGCGAACTTCGGCACGCTCATCGCGCGACCGCACGGCGACGACGGCATCCGGCAGGACGGCGTCGAGCACCTTCCCGACCGCGACACCCCGATCCGCTGGAACTTCTCCGGGATCACCCGCGACACCTTCACGTGGGACGGCTGGTCGTCCGCCGACGGCGGTGAGACGTGGTGGCTCGAGCAGCACATGGATGCGCGGCGTGCGTGACATCGGGCCGCGATAGCGTGGCGGGATGCTCCCCGACGACTGGACCCCGCATCGCCGCGACGACGGCGAACTGCTCGGCTGGATCCGACCGCAGGGTGACGACTGGGTCGCCGTCGACCTGCTCGGGCGGGAGGCGTCCGCCGCCGGCGATTGGCTCCAGGCGGAAGAGGCTCTCGACTCTGCCGGGCTCTCGTGGCTCGCCGACGTCTGGGTGCTCGAGCGGGGGGATGCTGCGCCCCTGCGCGTCAAGCTCGTCGAGGTGACTCCGGGCCGTGTCGGGGAGGTGGGCCGGGTCGTCGTGCACACCGACGACTTCGGCGCCATCGACGCGCCGGTGGAGCGGTTCGAGCTCGCGTGGCCTCCGCCCGCGCAGCTGCGCCCGCGCCGCCGGGGCGAGACGACGACGACGCCCTTCGGGTGAGCGGTCCACTCGTTCGGGTGCGGCATCGTCACGCGACGTCAAGAGGCGTGACGCCCGGGGCGCCACCCGGTTGACTCGGAGCATGACACTCCACGAGAAGGCCGATCGCCTGCTGGCGCTGCACGAAGACCCCACTCTCCTCACCGTCGTGAACGTGTGGGATCCCGTCTCGGCGCGGGTCGTGGCCTCCGAGTCCGGCACGACCGCCCTCGCGACGGCGAGCCACTCGATCGCGGCGAGCTTCGGCTACGACGACGGCGAGCACATCCCGCTCGATCTGCACCTCGAGGCCATCGACCGCATCGTGCAGACCACAGACCTCCCGGTGTCGGCCGATCTCGAGGCGGGCTACGGCGACGTGGGCGAGACGATCCGCCGCGCGATCGGCGTCGGCGTCGTCGGCGCCAACATCGAGGACCAGCTGAAGCCCATCGACGACGCTGTCCGCGGCGTCGAGTCCGCGCTCTCGGCGGGCGAGGCGGAGGGCATCCGCTTCGTGCTCAACGCGCGGACCGATGCGTTCGTCCGCGGCCGGGATCGCACTCCGGAGGAGAACCTCGAGGATGCCGTGACCCGTGGTCAGGCCTACCTCGCCGCCGGCGCGCCCGTGGTGTTCGTGCCGGGCCGCCTCGACGAGGCGCAGGTGAGGACGCTCGTCGACGCCTTCGGGCCGCGCAAGCTTTCGGTCATCGCCGTGCCGGGTTCGCTGCCCCTCGAGACCCTCGAGGCTCTCGGCGTCGCGCGCGTATCGTACGGCCCGTGGTCGCAGCGCGTCGCGCTGACCGCCCTCCAGAACCTCGTGCGCGACGTGCACGCCGGCGGCGGCGTCCCGGAGGGCACCCAGACCCTGAACTGAGTGACCCCGGGCGTAGCCTGAGCGCATGCCCATCGCCCGGCCCGCGGCCGCCGTCGTCCTGGAAGGCTTCGAGCTGCGCGTGCTGCACCTGCCGCTCGTCGCTCCCTTCACGACCTCGTTCGGAACCGAGACCGTGCGGGAGGTGATCGTCGTCCGCGCGCTGACGGCCGACGGCGAGGGCTGGGGCGAGGTGGTCACGCAGGCGTCGCCGCTGTACTCGAGCGAGTACACGCAGGGGGCGTGGGACGTCGCGACCCGCTTCCTCGCGCCCGCCCTCCTCGAGCGCCGCACGGTCGCGCCCGACGAGATCAGAAGCATCCTCGAGCCGTTCGTCGGCCACCGCATGGCCAAGGCGGGGCTCGAGCTCGCGGTGCTCGACGCGGCGCTCCGCGCCGCCGGACGCCCGCTCGGCGAATACCTCGGCGCCGTGCGCGACCGGGTGCCGAGCGGGGTCAGCGTCGGCATCCAGCGCGACCCGGATTCCCTGGTCGAGACGATCCGCGGATACCTCGACGAGGGCTACGTGCGCATCAAGATCAAGATCAGACCCGGCCGCGACGTGGCCGACACGGCCGCGGTGCGCGACGCCTTCGGCGCCATCCCGCTGCAGGTCGACGCGAACTCGGCCTATACGCTCGCCGACGTCGACACTCTCGCCGAGCTCGACCGGTTCGACCTCCTCCTCATCGAGCAGCCGCTGCAGGAGGACGACATCGTCGACCACGCGACCCTCGCGCGGCGCCTTTCGACGCCGGTGTGCCTCGACGAGTCGATCGTGTCGCTCAAGGCCGCGACCGACGCGCTCGCGCTGGGCGCGGCATCCGTCGTCAACATCAAGGCCGGACGCGTCGGCGGATACCTCGAGGCCGTGCGCATCCACGATCTGTGCCGGGATGCCGGCATCCCGGTCTGGTGCGGAGGCATGCTCGAGACCGGCATCGGCCGCGCCGCGAACGCGGCTCTCGCCGCGCTTCCCGGGTTCACCCTGCCCGGCGACGTGTCGGCCTCGAGCCGCTTCTATCACCGCGACATCGTGACCGAGCCCGCCGTGCTCGAAGACGGCCACGTGCGCGTGCCGACCGGCCCGGGGCTCGGCGTCGAGATCGACCCGGTCGCCCTCGACGACTTCACGGTCGACCGTGTCGTCGTGAGGGCCTGATGCACCGCGGCCTGCTGAGCGCCGCCGCACTGTGCGGAGTCCTCGTGCTCGCCGCCTGCACGGCACCGGTCGGGGACCCCGATCTCGACCCGAGGCTCGCTGTGATCAGCGCCGAGTTCGTCCAGCTCCGTTCCGATGTGGCGGCTCGTCAGGCCGAGGTGCGGGTCACGAATGACGGCGACGTGCCGGTTCAGGTCGGGGACGTGGAGGTGAGGGACGACCGATTCGACGGCGTCGCGACCCGCGTGAACGCCGGCCGCGTCTCGACGATCCCGGCGGGTGGAACCGTCGACATCCGCGTCCAGCTGCCGGCGATGGACTGCGATGTCAGCGAGGGGCAGACCTCGGTGTGGCTCGAGGTCCCCTCCTTCGGCGAGGGGATGGCGTTCGGTCGCCCGTTGCCGGACGAACTCAGCGTCATCGCCCCGCTGCACGAGCGGGAGTGCCGCGCGGCGGCGGTCGCCGCGGCGGCGGACGTGTCGCTGTCGTCGTTCACGCCCTCGCCCGCGGGAGAGCCGGCCGACCTCACGCTCACCGTCGTGCCCACCGGCGAGGCATCCGCGTCCCTCGTCGCGATGCACGCGACCAACCTCCTCACCTTCGCGGGCGACGACGTCGAGACGTACCCGCTCGACCTCGCGATCGCCGAGGGCGACTCCGACACGGTCGAGGTGCACGTGCCGATCGAGCCGCTGCGCTGCGACCCGCACGCGGTCCAGGAGGACAAGCGCGGCACCGTCTTCACCCTCGACGTCGAGGTCGACGGCGCCCCAGGCCAGATCGAGCTCGCCGCGAGCGAAGACATGCGCGGCGCGATCCTGACCTGGGTCGGGCAGTGGTGCGGGTTCGGATCCTGACGCGGTCGCACCCCTAGGCTGGCCCGATGAGCATCGTCGCTCCGAACGACCCCGCCGCCGCGCGGGGGATCTCCCGCCGCACGCAGTCGGAGATCTACCGGGCCGGCATCAGCGGCGCGAAGCCCCGCGTGCCGGTGGACCTCGCAGGACTCGAACGAGCCGCGCGCAGGGCGCTGAGCGCCGAGGCCTTCGCCTACATCGCGGGCGGCGCCGGCGCCGAGCGCACGATGGTCGCCAACCGCGCCGCGTTCGAGCACTGGCAGGTCTGGCCGCGGCCGCTCCGCGACGTCTCGACGCGCGACCTCTCGATCGACTTCCTCGGCCGGCGTCGGCCCACTCCGCTCCTGCTCGCGCCGCTCGGGGTCATGGAGATGGCCCACGCCGACGCCGACCTCGCGGTCGCCCGGGCCGCTGCATCCCTCGGCATTCCGTACACGCTGAGCAACCAGGCATCCTTCCCCATGGAGGAGGTCAGGGATGCCGCGCCCGACGCGCCGCGGCTGTTCCAGCTGTACTGGTCGGCGTCCGACGAGCTCAACGCGTCGCTGCTGCGGCGGGCCGAGGCATCCGGGTGCGAAGCGATCGTCGTGACGCTCGACACGCACCTGCTCGGCTGGCGCACGCGCGACCTCGACCTCGCCTACCTCCCGTTCACGCGCGGCCTCGGCATCGCGCAGTACACGAGCGATCCGGTGTTCCAGCAGCTCGTGCGCGAGCGCGCCGGCGGCCCGAAGGACGCCGGGCCCGGCGACAGGGTCAGGCTCACTCCGAAGACCGTCGCCGCCGGTGTCTCGATCGCGCGCAAGGGCGCCGCGCTCACGGGCGAAGGCCTGCGCGCGAGCATGCGCTCGCCGCTGCCCCGCGCCGCCGTCGAGACGTTCCTCGATGTCTTCTCGACGCCTGCGCTCACGTGGGGCGACCTCGCGAAGGCCCGCGACTGGACGAGACTGCCGATCATCCTCAAGGGCATCGTGCATCCCGACGACGCGTCGCGCGCGCTCGACGCGGGCGTCGACGGCGTATGGGTCTCGAACCACGGCGGTCGTCAGATCGACCGGTCGGTGCCGACGCTCGACGCTCTGCCCGACGTCGTCGCGCGCGTCGGCGGACGCGTGCCGGTCGTCTTCGATTCCGGAGTGCGCGGGGGAGCGGACGCCGTCATCGCGCTCGCCCTCGGCGCGACGGCCGTCGCCATCGGACGTCCCTACGCGTACGGGCTCGCGATCGCCGGCGAGGAAGGCGTGCGCGAGGTCGTGCGCAACGTCGTCGCCGAACTCGACATCACGCTCGGGCTGTCGGGTCGCACCGCGATCGCCGAGCTCGGCCCCGACAGCCTGCGCCGCATCTGACCAACCCGACGAGAAGTGTCGGGCTGACCCCCGGGTGCTTCCGCCGCCCGCCGCCTACTCTGGTGCCGTGACCTACCCCGACCCCCGCCCGTACGGCGGCTCGCCCGCCCCCATGAACCCGTCCGACGAGAAGATGTGGGCCGTGCTCGTCAACCTCGGCGGCATCTTCTTCAGCTTCTTCCCTGCGCTCATCGGCTATCTCGTCCTGCGGGACCGCGGGCCGTTCGTGCGCTCCCACACCGCCACCGCGCTGAACTTCCAGCTCACGCTGCTCATCGCCTACATCGTCGGCGGCATCCTCTCGGTCGTGCTCATCGGCATCCCGATCCTCATCGCCGCCGGCATCCTCGCGATCGTGTTCCCGATCATCGCGGCGGTGAAGGCGGGCTCGGGCCAGTGGTACACCTACCCCCTCTCGATCCCGTTCGTGCGCTGACCCGCCGCCCTCCACAGCCGACGATGCGGCGGTGTATCGCGCGCTTTATGCTTGCCCCATGACCGCCGGCCCACGGCGCACCCCCGCCGGTTCAGATCAGTCCTCGCCCGCCCGACGACGTGGCCGCTCCGCGCGGTTGATCGGCGTCTCGATGCTCGCCGTCGCGGCTCTGACCGTGCTGACGGGATGCTTCGGCTCCGACTCGCAGCAGCAGGGCGACGACGGCGGCGACTTCGCCGACGACGGCTGCACGAATCTCGTCGTGGCGACGTCGTCGGAGAAGGTCAACATGCTCGACGCGCTCGCCGACGCCTTCAAGGAGTCGCCGCAGCACAAGGCGCTCAAGACCTGCGCGACGGTGCACCCGATCAACGTCTCGTCGGGTGACGCGACGCGCTACCTCACGAGCGGGCAGGACTGGCCCGACGAGAACACGCGCCGCTGGCCGACGCTCTGGTCGCCCGCGTCGACCGTGTGGACCGACCGGGTCGCGGCCGCGGCATCCCCTGCCCTCGTCGGCGAGCCCGAGTCGTTCACGCACACGCCCGTCGTCTTCGGCGTGCCCGAGACGATGGCGAAGGCGCTGGGGTGGCCGTCGAAGCAGATCGGCATCTCCGACATCGCGAACCTCTGCGCCGACCCTGCCGGCTGGGGGAGCGTCGGCAAGTCGCTGTGGGGCGCGTTCAAGATCTCCAAGACCAACCCCAACACCTCGACGACGGGGCTCTCGACGATCCTCATGCAGTCGTACGAGGCCTCCGGAAAGACTTCCGACCTCACCGCCGACGACGTCGCGGCCGCGGCCGACTTCTCGCGCCTGTTCGAGGAGTGCGTCATCCACTACGGCGACACCACCGGCAAGGTGCTCAAGCGTCTCTACGACCAGACGCAGGGCGGTTCGAGCGGCTCGGGCTACGTCTCGGCGATCGCGATCGAAGAGACGTCGCTCCTCAACTACAACCAGGGCAATCCCGACTCGCACACGGTGCAGCCGGGCGAAGAGCTCAAGCCCCCGAAGGAGAAGCTCGTCGCGATCTACCCCAAGGGCGGGTCGATGTGGTCGGACAACCCCATCACGGTGCTCGGCGCCGACTGGGTGACCGACGAGCAGCGCGAGGCGGGCCTCGCCTTCATGGCCTTCCTGCAGACCGAGGCGGCGCAGAAGATCCTGCCCGACTACGGCTTCCGCCCGCTCGACGAGTCGGTGCCGCTCGGCAAGCTCTTCACCGAGAAGTACGGGGTCGATCCCGCGCAGCCCACCGTGACGCTTCCGAAGCCCTCTGTCGACGTCGTCTCGGCCGCGATCGACCAGTGGACGCAGATCCGCAAGCCGTCGTCGGTGCTCGAGGTCATCGACATCTCGGGCTCGATGGACGACCCGATCGGCGACGGCCGCTCGAAGCTCGACGGGGCGATCGAGGGCGCGCAGACGACGCTCGGGCACTTCCGCCGCACCGACGACGTCGGCGTATGGGCGTTCACGACGGGCCTCGGCTCGGGACCGGGCGGCAACGTCGCGGTGCTCCGTGAGCCCTCGCCCCTCGGGTCCGACCTCGAGAGCCTCCAGTCGTCGCTCGACGACCTCCGGTTCTCCAACCGCCAGGGCACACCGCTCTACGACGCCATCGCGGCGGCCTACGACGAGATGCGCCAGCGCGCGGAACCCGGTCGCATCAACGCGATCGTCGTGCTGTCCGACGGCCAGGACACCGACTCCGAGATGTCGCTCGACTCGCTCATCACGAAGATCGGCAAGGCCTCACGCGAAGGAGGCGACGCGGCTCCCGTGCGCATCTTCCCGATCGCGTACGGTGAAGGAGCCGACACGTCGGCGCTGCAGCGCATTGCCGAGGCGACGGGCGGCCAGTGGTTCGACGCGTCGGACCCCGCGAAGATTGACCTCGTCTTCGCCTCGGTGATCAACAACTTCTAGTCGGCGGGAGGACGATGCACGTTCCACCGTTCCTCGCCGCGCTGCTGGTGACCGGGGCGCTCGCGGGCGCCTCGGCTGCCGGCGCGGGCGGACCTTTCATCACCGACGCCGCCGACGCTCTGGCGACCAGCAACGTCTACGTCGATCAGGGCGTCGCCGATGGAGCTCAGCTCGCCGGCGAGCTGAGCTCGGAGATCGGGGATGCCTCCATCGGCATCGCCGTGCTTCCGGAGATCGCCTCGACCGAGGCCGACGCGAGCGCGATGGTGAAGGCGCTCTACGACCGGATGGACGGCAAATACGACACGATCGTCGTGGCCGTCGGGAACGACGTCGCCGCCGGCTCGAGCGCCCTCGACAAGGGGCAGGCGCTGGGCATCGCGAACGAGGCCGAGCGTGCCAACCCCACCTCGGTCGATGACGCCCTGACCCAGACAGTCCAGCAGGTCATCGCCGCGACGCCCGCCGAGACGAGCGGCGGCGGCGTCGACGGCGGGCTCATCGTCGGACTCGCCCTGGCCGTCGCGGCGTTGCTCGCCGCGGGGATCGCCGTCGTCGCGGTGGTCCGTCGGCGCCGGGCCCGCGACGAGAGTCAGGCGCTCCCCGAGGGCGTCGAGGGCCAGGTCGCCGTGCTGCGCGGCCTCGTCGGCGAATACGCGGCGGTCGGGGCATCCGGGCACGAGACGGCGGCGCGCACGGCGCAGGAGATCTCCGTGCTCGCCGACAATGTCGACGAGTTGTTCGCGCGCCTCGACAAGCGCAGCGCCGACGACCAGGTCTACGTCGCCTCGGTCGAGTACGACGACAAGCTGCGCAAGCTCACTGCGGCCCTCAATCGCGACTACCTGCTCGACATCCTCACGCACCCGCACCTGTGGGACGACCCCGACGACCGCGTCCGCGAGGTCGAGGGGGCGCTCCAGGGCGTCTCCGACGAGCTCGTCGAGAACATCAAGCAGGTCAACGCCCGGCGCGGCCTGCACTTCCAGGTGTCGCTCGACGGCCTCATCGGCCGCCGCAAGGAGCTGCAGGCCTGGGACCGCGCGTTCGATCAGGCCTCCGACGACGGGCCCCCGCCGTCGGCCTGATCGGATCGTGCAGCTTCCGCCAGCTCGAAGGACAGGCGATCGGTCCGGAGGAGGACTCGTTCGGTGAGACAGCCGAAGTCGGGTGGTGACCAGAAGTTCCCCCAGTCGCGTAACTCGAACCTCGCGATCACGCGGGTGGTGAAGTCGTTTAATCCATCAGTGAGCTGTGACGACTCGCCAGTGAAGGGATAGAGGCACATCAGCGCACCCTCTTGAATATGCGCACGGCTCGCGCCGGGCGGGCACACCGAGTTAAGTCGGATGGTCAGGACGCCGTCGGCCCTCTCGGGCTTGTCACCTTCCACGTCGCGGAGCGGCATGAGATTGCTTCGAAGCTCCCTGGTGCCGGTCACGTAGAGGAATCCGCGATCCGACCTGCCTGGGCCGAAAGCGAAGGACGCAGCCACCCTCAACGACGTGCTGAAGTCGAGCATCGGCGTGGGCCAGACCTCGTAGTGCTGGATGACCGCCCAGCGGGCGTAGCGGATGCCAGGATCTTGAATGTGGCGATACCGGGGCAGTCCGATCTTCTGGAGAGCCGTCATGACGTCGCTCTCCCTGGCGCCGAGCTGATTCCAGCGCGCGGTCGGGTCGAGTTCGGACCCGGCATTGCCCGGCCGGCTCGGCCGATGGAGCGTGGGGAGAAGCGGCCTGTCCGACATCTGACCACGGAAGAGCAGCGTCAGATTCTTGTTCATGACGGCGAGGAAGGCGACGATCTCGGAGAGCTGAAAGTAGGACGTGATCGTCGGCATCGGCTCGAGGAGTTCGTGTGATCCCGACGGATGCTTGGTGTGGCTCAGGTCGTCGATGTGCGGCTCGGACTGCCAGGCATTCCAGGTCGGCAGGCCGTAGACATCACCGATCGGCCGCATGATTGCATCTCCACATCTCTCAGTGGTCACTGTGTCGGGGAGTCGCCGGGCGCAGCTCCTCCTGCCAGACTCCGAAGGAATGCAGGAAGTCCTCCGTCAGCTCGAGTGCCTCACGTGTGGAGGCGACACGTCTCGGGCGCGAGATGAAGAACCGCTGGGCGCTCGCGTCGAGCGATCGGCTCGTCGTGATCGTGATCAGGAGGTGTTCCGGCTGTACCTCGACGCGCAGCGTGCACACTCCGAACATGGCTTCGCTTCTCATCGCCACCTCGAGTCCGTCGTCGGCCATACGGGGCTCAGCGCGGTTGCCGAACGATGAAGACGATGGCGTCGTGCTGCCTGCCGCCCGCCGCGAGGACAGGCAGGTCCTCGTACCCCGAGTCGAGCGACAGCCGGAACAGGCCGGCACGGGATGCCACGAGCGGAGACCCGTCGCTCGCTCTCGCGAGGCCGACCACGCTGTTGGCCAGCGGTCCCTTCGCGGCAAGCTCCCGCAGCCGCTCGAGGGTGCGCAGAGCGGCCGCACTGCCCGGGTACTCCCATGACCCGATCGGGAACTCGAGCGTGTCGATCGGAGTCTCGGTCTCGAGGCTCTTGTCGATGCCTTCGATCCAGGCGGGGATGTCCGCGGCATCCATGCGGCCATCGGGCACGACCACGTACACCTCGACGGGTTCCGTCGGCACCGCCTCCGCCTCATCGGGCCCGCGGCGCACGAACGCCACCCAGCCGTACGAGGAGGCAGTCAGCTGTGGCAGGTCGGGCGCTTCGGTGGGCAGCAGCACATCGACCTTGGGCTGGGGCATCCCCGGCGCCGGATGCAGCGGAATGCGGTCGCGATGCTGCGCAGCGCGAACCTCGTCAGCGACCTGGTCGGCGCGGACGCGACGGAAGCGCAGGTCCATCCCACCGCCGAAGAATTCGCGTGCCGAGACCATCGCGCGCCTCTCGTCGGCGGGCTCGGTCTCGTTCATCGAGAGGTAGCCCGCAGGCGGAAGCTCGCCGAGCCCATAGTCGTCCGCCAGCGGCGGTCGGTCCGGCTGCAGGACGGGATCCGTCCGGGACGACTCCAGCACGCGCTCGAATTCGTGGAATCGCCCTTGATTGCGAAGAGGATCGTTCTCGCCGATCTTGAGGTCGAAGGCCTGCATGGCATCGAACAGCGTCTTGGCGAGGTGATGGGACTGATACGTGGCCGCCAAATTCCCCGCGGTCGACAGGGAGACCCGGTTCGCTCCCGACACCGCCTCCGTGAACTCCGACTCGAACTGCAGGATCTGCGCAAGGAAGATCGGCCAGGGGCGCATCGCGAGGCGGCTCCGCCAGGTCGAGTGGGCGGAGATGCCATCGACGAGCCGTCGCGCGGTCCACACCTGGACGCGGTAGCCCGAATCGCCGGATCGTTCGGCGGGATACATGACGGCCAGAGGCACGCCCCGCTCGTCGGGTGCGGACGTGGCATCCGCCCAGTCGTGAGACTGGAGCGGGGCGATCGGATCGCCCGGCACGCCCGGCACGAGCCACGGCTGGGACGTCTTCCGCTCGGCTTCGAAATACGCTGACGAGAGCCAGTTGCCGCGAAGACGCGCCGCGGGCACGGAATCGAACCCACGCTCGACCTCCGGGGAGATCTCGATCTTCACCCCCTCGTCCCGCCATGGGCGGATAGTCGAACCACCATCGGCGCAATCGTCGGCGCACATGCTGCCGAACGCGGGTTCGGACCCGGACGTATCCGACGCCCAATGCAGCACGATCTTCCAATAGCCGTCCGCGCGAAGCGGTGGCAGCTGTCCCGCGCCGATGGCGATGCGGGCCACCCTCCTCAGGAGCAGGAGATGGCCGCCCGGGCTGACGGCGAGCCCCGGTGAGATCACGAGATCGCTTCCGTCGATCCATACGCCCAATCCGTGCACGATGCCCGCGCCGGTCGCCGTCGCGAGCGCCGTCGCGAGCGCACGCGAATAGTCCTGCATGGTTGCGAGGTGCTCGCCGCGCAGGAACAGCCCGTCCTGGGCATTGAGGCCGCGGAAGCCGCCCAGCACGGTCGTCTCGATCCCGTCGCGGGCAGCGGCGGGTGCGGCGGGCGCGGCGGGCGCGGCTGGGGCCGGAGGCCTCGGCTCGGCGGGTGCGGCAGCGGCGGGAGGCATCGCCTCGGCGGCGGGTGCGGCAGCGGCCGGAGGCCTGGGCTCCGCGACGGCGCCGCTGGTCATGGACACGGCGTGCGCCGCTGTCATGGTCTCCGGGGCAGGTGCGGCGCTGTCGTGGCAGCCGCAGTCACCCTTGGTGGTAGTCACTGTCCTCAGCTCCCTCGTCCTCGGTGGACGGCACGAAAGGCGCGTCCTCATCGGTGAGCACGGCGTCACGGCCCTGTGCCATCGGGTCCGGGTCGTCGCCGACCACTCCGGCCAGCGGCGCGAGCGGCTCGACCCCGTAGACGGGGCTCGGGCCAGTCCCGACCAGCACGACGCGGACGTACGGGTGGGCGGGCGGCTCCTCGAGCCGGATCACGACCCGGCCCCGCTGCGGGTCATACTGCGGGGTGCGGTACAGGCGCTCGACGTGCCACCCGTGCGCGGAGAGCGACCGGATCTTCACGTTGTCGCGCGTGAGCGTCTCGGGCAGGAGATCCGCGGTCACCTCGAACGAGAACGTATCCGGCCGGTCCTCCCACTCGATGCTGCCGGGTACCGCCTGCGGTCCGCTGCAGGTCGCGTCCCCCGCACCGATCAGTCCCGGCGCGAGGGCCGAGACGAGGTCCTGGATGACCGTCGTCGGCATCACCGTCCGTCGGCAGCAGTCGTCGATCCGAGGATCGCCGACGATCTCCGGACACCCGGCGTTGTCGCGGATCGTCAGGCTGATGCAGCCGATCACGATGCCGGCATCCTGCTCGGGCACGGGGAACAGTCCGAGATCGCATTCCTCACCGGACGGTATGAGGTCGCCGGCATCGCGCGCCGCCAGACAGCGGACCCACCGGAGCAGTTCGGCCGCTTGCTTATGCGCCGGCGCGGCGAGCACTTCGTTCCGGGCGTCGACCGCTTCTCGACCGGACGGGTCGTCGTCCCCGACCCGCTCGAGGCCGAGCAGCACCCGCACTCGGTGATAGGAGCGCGCGCTGTGCGGGTGGCCGCGCACGAGGCTCAGGCGTGCGCGCTCCTTCACCCGCGAATACTCCTGGCTCTCGCGCGTGACATCGCACGGATCGGCGAGGGCCCGCACGGGACGCTCGAGGCAGGCGTCGAAGCTCAGGATGAGGCAGAACTCGACTTCCCGCGTCGCGCACGTCGGGTCGTGGTCCTCTTCGAGGAGGCCGCGGAACGATATGCAGCGCGCGGCGTCCATGGGGAGTTCCCGGCCGACGCCGTCGATCGCGAGCCCCGGCGAGACGCGCAGGTCCCACACGCCGCTCACGTCGACCGACAGGCCCCACACGACGCCGGACCCGTGGAGCCACGCGTTGTGCAGCATGTGCTTCGCGCGGGGATTGCCGAGGAGCACCTGGAAGTCGTCGCTGTCGAGCAGCATGCCGCTCGCAGGGTGCAGGTCGTTCCACGGCCAGAGGGGCAGCAGGGCCGACGGATCCGGGACTTCGCGTGCGCGGCTCGGAGCGGTCTGCTCATCGATCGTGGTCATCGCGTCTCCTTGGTGGCTCCCCGGGGAACGGGGTCGAGGTCTTGAGATACTCGCGGCGCACGGCGTCGACGAGTCGGCGCTGCGTGATCGGCTCTCCCGTCGACGCCGCGGCGAAGGCGGCCGTGACGGCCGCGTTGCGGATCCATCCGCCCGGAACCGGGTAGATCCTGGCCAGGCCGTCGAGGTCGAGGTCGGCGGCGCGCACCGAGCCGAGCTCCTCGGGCACGAAGCGCCGCCACAGGGCGGTCCGCGCCGGAAGGTCGGGGAGGGGGAAATCGACGACGAAGTCGAGTCGCCTCGTGAACGCCGTGTCGATGTTCTGGCGCAGGTTGCTCGTCAGCACGATGAGGCCGTCGAACTGCTCGATCCGCTGCAGGAGGTACGCCGTCTCGAGGTTGGCGTAGCGGTCGTGGGAATCGGAGATCTCGGTGCGCGTGCCGAAGAGCGCGTCGGCCTCGTCGAGGAGGAGCACGGCCCGCGTGCGCTCGGCAGCCTCGAACGTCGCGGCCAGATTCTTCTCGGTCTCACCGAGCCATTTCGACACCAGCCGGGCGACGTCGACGACCATGAGATCCGTGCCGACCGCCGCCGCGAGCACCGCCGCGGCGAGCGACTTCCCCGTGCCGGGAAGGCCCGTGAACAGCATCCGGACGCCCCTCGTCGCCTGGGTGTGCTCGCGCATCCGCCAGTCGTCGAGCACCGTCGACTGCGCGGCCAGTCGGTTCACGGCCGCATGAAGCTGACCGAGCGAATCCGGGGGCAGGACGAGCTGCGACCAATCCACATCGGGAACGACGAGCCGCACTCCCGGGGGAAGGCTCGCCCCGGTGCGAGTCCGTACGGCCTTCGACACGTCGCGCGGGTCGAGCGCGCGACCGGCCACCGCGAGATCCCGGCCGAGCTGGGCGGTGATGGTCGGGTCGAGCGGGTGCCGCGCCACGAGTACGCCCGCGTCGCCGGCGAGGCCGGGTACCGCCGCGGCCCATGCATCGCGCATCGCACCGAGGGGCACGGGGCCGGCGTCGACGCGGAGCAGCGCGCGATCGGGCGGTGGCTCCAGCGACCCCGGGGCTGCGGTCACGAGAACCGGCCCGTTGAAATCCCCCAGCGGCACACCGACGCGACGATCCGCGCGATCGAGCACGATCATCGGCACGCCTCCCCGTGCGGTCGCGTGGGCGACGAGAAGCCGCGTCGTCCGCTCATCGATCGTCGACACGGCCGCCCCGACGACCTCGCGCCCCGCCGCCGCAGCGATCGCTTCGCAGCGTGCGCGTCCGATGACGGCATCCTCGTGCGGAACGGCGATGAGGGCCCGCGCACCCTGGCGGATCACGCCGATGCATGCCTGAACCTCGGCGACATCGAGCCAGGCCCGCATCCCCGGCGGAGTGCCCACGCTCGCGACCCGCGTGAGCTCCGTCGGCCACGCGTCGCAGCCGTGCAGCGCCGACCACAGCTCGTCGGCCAGGACGATCGAGCGCTCGAAGAACGGGCCCGCGCCTTCCAGCTGAACGAGACCGTGCCGCACGGCGGAACCGGAGGACAGCATGCCCCGCAGCCGTGTCCGCTCGGATCGGCCGCCGCCGAGGAGCAGTGCGGCCAGGCCCGCCGTCGGCCGGGGCTCTCCGGTCGGGTGCAGCGACCGGAACGTCGTCGCGAGTCCCTCGTGCTCCTCGGGGACGCCGGCGAGCACGATCAGGTCGACCTCCTCGTCGGTGAGGCTGAAGGCGCGCACGACCCGCTGAAGCGGGGACCCGACGTGCGGGTGCGTCGGAGCGCCGGCGGGGTCGGCGGACGCCGCCCAGTCGCGGAGGAAGGTCACGGCATCCATCGCACCCGACTCGGGCGTGCAGTGCTGTTCCACGACGGTCGCAACCATCGCGGCCACCCGGCCGGCGCGCGAGGTCAGGTCGCGGCTGTCGCGGCTGGTCACGGGTGCTGCGTGGTAGGCGAGCTCACTCATAGCGGAACCTCACGACGCATCCGAGCCACGGCACCCACCCCGGGTCGATGTCGAGTCCCGCCCTCCGGACGTCCAGGTCGACGTCGCCGAGGCGCAGACTCATCTCGACCCAGCCGGGCTCGCGTTCGATCGTCGCGTCTCGCCGGACGACGGACTGCACGAGCAGATCATCCGGTCCGTCGACGGAGCCCGATGCCCTCAGCTCGGTCGCGGTCTGGGCGGTCCAGCGTGCGGCACGTGCCGCCAGTGCGCGGCGCTCGATCGCGTCCGGCTCGTCGGCGGGCGGCTCGGGGAGACCCGCGAACGCGAGCAGGGCCGGGTCGTCGACCGCGGCGGGCGCGAGTCGCCGCCCGAGCTGGTGGAGCACCCACCCGGAGGGGCGGGCACGGAACGGCGGCTCGTCGAGCGATTCCGGCACACCCGCCCGCGCGGCGGTATTGAGCAGGAAGAGCAGGCCGCCCCACGACGTCCTCGACCCCGCGCCGGCGGGCGCCTCAGGGTCGTCCGAATCCGGCCGCGCATCTCCCTCGGGCGATGCGGAAGCGGCAGCCTGGCGGGGGTGGTCGGCGCGGCGAGTCCCGACATCGGCGGGCGGTCGAGCCGCCGCGCGCGCAGCGGGCGCGCGCGAGGGTGCCGGCGCTTCGATCGACAGGCCCGCCGACGACTCGGGCCGCAGGCGCTCAGCGAGGGCGGCGACGAGGTCGCGAAGCTCGACGGACGGACGCCGCAGCAGCACGACGTCGTCGTGGGCCAGGGTCAGCAGGGCCCACGCCTGGAGCGTCGCGTCGTCGACCCGCAGTCCCGATCGGCGGAAGGCGTCCGCCAGGGCGCTCGCTGCTGCGAGGGCGGCGACGCGCTGGGTGCCTGAGGGTGCGAGGGCCGGCGACGGGATGTCGTCGCGGGCGGACGGCGTGCCGGAGCCGACGGCGCGAGCCGCGCGGCCCGTCGTGCGACCTGGTTCGCCGGAGCCGGTCACACCGCGCGGGTCGGGATGCGCGCCGCGGGTCGTCTCATCGCCGGCGCGCGCCGGCCGGGCACGACCCACGGGTTCCGGCGTCCACGCAGCGCCACCCTCGAGTGCGGCACGTGCCGCGACGCGCTGCCACCCCTCGGAGCCGATGAGCCGGTGTACTCGCGCGACACCAGCGGTCGCGACGAGCCGTGCGAGGGCGGCGACCCCGCCCTGCCGCAGTCGCTCCAGCACGATGAGCATGAGTGCCCGCGGATCACCGTCGGGCGGCGGATCGTCGGGCATGAGGAGTCGCACCTGGGCCCATGCCCAGGAATGGTCGACGCGCAGCGACACGAGGCCGGTGAGCATGTCGTCCACGGCGTCCTCTGGACGCAGGTACCGTATGACATCCGTCGAGCCGTCGCGCAGGGACTGCCGCAGACTCGTCACGATCCGGTCGGCCCAGCCCGCTTCGAGGGCGCTGAGCGGGCGCTCCGGATCGAGGTCGAGGGCCACGTCGAGCCGCCGGACGCACCACTCCCCGTCGGGAAGCGGGTGCTCCCGCATGGCGTCCTCGAGTCGCCCGTCGATCACATGGCGGAGCATCTCGGGCACCTGTGCGGGGTCCGGCCAGTCCACGACCGCGGCGCTCATCCGGCCGACGTGCAGGTCGCTCATCCCACACGCACCCTTCCGAGCCTCGTCTCGTTGAGGCGCGAGGCGAGTGTCGGTGTGCCGACCGTTCCGCCGCCCAGACGGGTGCGACCGACGACACTGGTCGACCGACCGGGCGGCGGGGAGATGTAGGCGGTGAGCCCGATGCGCGCTCGGCCCAGCGGCATCCCGTTGCCGATTTCGCAGATCTCGCCCAGAGTGTGGGTCGGCTTGTGCGTGCGGATGAGATCGTCGACGACTTCGCGCTGCTCCTGGGTGAGGCATCCCGGAATGAGAACGGTGAACCGGTGCGCGAGCCGCTCGTAGGAACCCGCACCGGGAAGCTCGCCCCCGATCGTGAAGTGGCCAAGCATTCCGGCCTTGCGCGTCGTGCCGGCCACGGTCGGGGAGTCCAGTCCGTCCGGAGTCAGGCCGAGGAACCCGCCCCCGAGGCCGCGCAAGCGCCAGCGTTCGACGACGCGCGCGTCGCGGCCGAGATACAGGCGCAGCATCCGCTCGAGCATCGCGGCGGTGCCGCGCCCGGCGAAGAGCGTGTAGACCTCGGCGAGCAGGGCGCGGCGCGCATCCTCCGGCCATCGCCGGTCGAGGATGATGCCCGCGAACGTCGCGAGCCATGGCAGGAACTCGTCGGGGGTCGTCAACGGATCCACGAGCAGGCGGCGCTCGGCGGCGGCGGTGTCGAGGTCGTGCAACAGCCCTTCCGCCGGCGTGAGGAAGCCGTGCAGGAAATCGGCCTGTTCGTCGACGCTCGAGAACATCCGCGGCAGCGCCGAAAGGAGGGCGTGTCCCGGACGCTCCACGCGCAGAGCCCGCACGCGCGGCGACGTGCGCTCCGTCCCGGTCAGCTCGAGGCGCAGCCACAGATACCTGCCCGGCGGGGCGACGACCCCCGACTCGTACGTCGCCCACTCCCTGCCCGACACGAGGGGGTCCACGGCGCCGAGCGCCCCCGCGTCGCCGCGGGGAACGACCGGCTGCGCCACCACGGCCGCCATCGCATCCTTGGGCGGAAGCGGCGGCGTGTCGTCGGGATCGCGGACCGGAGGGATGCCGCGGGCCGGTGCAGCGGCGGGCATCGCGCCTTCGACCTCGTCCTCGTCGGAGGTCAGCGTCCTGATCCGCAGCACCGTGCCCGTCGGCAGGCATGCATCCACGAAGATCCGCCCCCACCGGGTGCGGTACCTGCCGCTGTCGAGTCGGAAGGTCGTGACGGCTCCGGTCCGCGCGTGCTTCGCGCGCGGCCCCTGCGTCGTGCGCGGCTCGCCGGTGGTCGTGTAGACGACGCGTCCTCGCGGGTCGATCGTGACTGCTCCGCCGTCGTACTCGTCGGCTGCGAGCGGCTCTTCCTCGACGAGCGATCCCTTCCGCATGCGAAAGCGGCGCATGGCGTCGCCGGGGGCCAGCGCGACGACGAGCAGGCCGTCGTCCGTGCCCTCCAGATCGGTCGCTGCCGGTTCGTCGAGCAACTCGCGGCCGGTGACGTCGGCGACGACCGCTTCATAGCCACCTCGCCACAGCACGACGACGTCGCCCGCCAAGACCGCGATTCGCGCGGGCTTCAGATCGGGATGCGCGCAGGGCCGGCGAAGAGGCCGGACCAGGTCGCATGCCCTGCGGTCACCCTCGAGTTGAACGACGCGATGGGGCGACGTCGTGAGGACGAAGACGCCCGGCATCCCCCCGCTGCGCGCGACGACATCGACGGGTCGGCCCTGCACCGGCGCACGCCGAAGCACCCGACCCGTCCAGAGGTCGGCGACCATCACGGCCCGCGCGGCGGATTCGGCGATGTACAGGCGGTCCAGGCCGTCGATCGCGATGCCGGTGGGTCGTCGGAGCGCGCCCGGGCGATTCGGGGCGGGGGCGGTGTCGTTCGGTGCCGTCACCTCGACGCAGCCCTCCAGCGGACGCGTCCGCCAGGTGCGGCACCAGCGATCGTGGGTGATGCCCGCCGGGCACAACGGATCGGGCGTTGGTCGGGGGTCCGCGCACCGCTCCCTCTCGGCATCCCATCGGGACGGTGCGGGTGCCGACACGGCGACCCAGTCGAGACTGATGCCGCCTCCCGGGAGCAGCACCGTGTTCTCATGAGCGCAGCGCGCCCACTGATCTTCGTGAGCGAGCAGGGCCAGCCCGCGGTCGCCGTACATCAGCAGACCTCCGGGGGCAGCGGAACGGGCACCTTCCCGGAGGGGACCGGTCCGGCGGATGTGCCCGGCGCCGGCGGATCTCCGCGGACCACCTCGACGGCGACGACTTCGGGGAGCTGCCAGGCCTGCATCGGCACGGTCTCCTGCTCCGTGACGACCTGCGGGCTCGTCGGCGTCGCGGCGGTGACCAGTGCGAGCCGCGTGTCGATCGCGTACTCGACGCCCTCGACCTGCACGGCGACGGCTTCGAGCTCGGCGGCGCGCACGGGGCGGCCGAGCGGCCATCCGCGGCCGTCGGGGCCGCTGGGCGGGATCGCCGAAAGGTACTGTTCCAC
Organism: Microbacterium alkaliflavum; assembly: GCF_044325405.1. Taxonomy (NCBI): domain Bacteria; kingdom Bacillati; phylum Actinomycetota; class Actinomycetes; order Micrococcales; family Microbacteriaceae; genus Microbacterium; species Microbacterium alkaliflavum. Next base: position 209,257 of record NZ_JBIQWL010000004.1, read on the forward strand.
GATCGTCTCCACCCAGCGCCGGACGGCGTCGACCTGATAGCCGGCGCGCACCTGGACGCCGATCGAGATCGCGACCGGGACGTATTCGGGGGGGATCACGTACAGCTCGGCCGTCACGAGGCGGCGCGGCTCGAGATGCCGTGCGACCTGGCGGAGGAGCCCGATGTCGGGCATGGGTGCCGCCGGATTGCGGATGTCCTCCTTGGGGAAGACGACGACCGACGTGACTCCGGCCGCCTTGACGGTGGGCGTGTCCGGGTGGAATGTCGGCAGCACCTCGGCGCGTGCCACCTCGGGAAGCTCCTCGACGAGGTCGCGATAGTCGTCCGGCGTGACGGCCCGGTCGCGGCGATGCACCTCCGCCGGAATCGCCGCGAGCGCGTCGGCGAGGGGCGCGGCGTCCGCGCCGCCGCGCGCGGGGAACGGGTTGGCGACGGTCACGGCGGGATGCTGCGGGAAGGATGCCACAGTCCCGGCGGGCACGTTGCCGTCCTTGCCGTCGCTGTAGCGGTACGACGGCACCCGTACGCGCTCGCCGAGCTGCGGCACCCGCGCGCGCCCGAAGACGACGGCACCGCTCTCGAGGTCGACGGTGAAGTGCCGATCGTCGAGCCCGCTGCGCGCGAAGCTCTCGACTTCGACCCAGTCGGTCCACCCGTCGGGCTCCTCGACCTGCAGCTGCACGGTGCCACGCAGCACGGGCGAGTGGGTGAGGGGGAACCTCTGGTCGAAGTCGCCAGTCCCGGTGCCGATGAACTCGGGAGGAGGCGTGATCGACTGCTCTGCGTCGACGCAGTTCGCACCGATCCAGCGCACCCGATGGATGGCGTCGCCGATATCGTTGCCGGCCGGACGTGACACGCGCAGCCAGGCGATCACCCTGCTGCTCAGCTCCTCGTCATCCAGCGGCGGAGGGCTGTCCTCGCCCCCGCCGCCCAGACCGGTAAGCCCGGGCAGCGCCGGAATCTCGAGCTTGACGATGCCCGTTGTGACCATGCCGAGGGTCGTGTCGCCGAGGACCGCCAGCCGCACGAGCGGCCGCGCCGCACCAGGCCCCTGCCACAGCTCCCACAGCGTGGGCGGCGGGTCGCCGGTGAGGATGCCGGCGCGGAACTCCTCGGCCGCGCCCGGTGCGAGCTTCTCGAGCAGCGGGGGAGGGTCGAGCTTCTCGTCGAAGGCGACCCCGAGGAAGATGGTCTGCCCGGCCAGGGCCGCGGCATCCGTCGTCGCAGTCGACAGGAGTGCGACCCACAGCGCGCCGTCGATCTGCTCGCTGACATCGATCGTCTGCGCGTCGGGAGCGCTCGGGTCGGCGGAGGTGAGCACGGTGCGATAGAACGCGGGCGTCTCACCGCTCTTGAGCTTCGCCCGGCTCAGTGCGTCGGCGCGGCTGTCGGCCGCGCCGCCGGTGGTCGCCGTCTTGCCGGCAGCGACCGCCTCGAGCGGCCACACGTACACTTCGTCGACGGTCTGGAACGACACCTTGCCCGCGGCCGCCTGCGACCCTTTCAGCACCTGCACGCCGCCGGGGACGTCGGTCACGGCCGACAGGAGCACCCGCGCGGGAAGCGCCGGACGCGGCTGCACGCCGAGGAGGCGCAGGAACTCGACCCTCGTCGTCTCGGGGATCTGGTTGAAGCGGTACAGCAACGACTCGCCGAGATGCGCGAACAGCTCCAGCAGGACGATGCCCGGGTCGCTTTCGTTGTGATTCGTCCAGGTGGGTGAGTACGCCGGGATGCGGCGCACGAGCTCGTCGTGCAGCTGTGGCTGCGTGCGATTGTCGAGGATCGGCCCGATCAGTGCCATCGGAGTGTCACCTCAGATAGAAGGGGTACACGAGGTTGTCCGGTCGCAGGTCGGCCCGCCGGACATAGGCGATGTCGACCCATACGAGGGAGGGATCCTCACCCTCGGCGACGGTCACCTCGAGCAGCTGGATCCGCGGCTCCCACGCTTCGAGCGCCGATCGGATGTCGGAGGCCATCGCCGTGCGCGTCGTGAGGTTGTTCGGCGCCATCAGATAGCGCCGCAGCCCGCACCCGAATGCCGGCAGCATGATCCGCTCGCCCGGCTCGGTGTCGAGGATCGTGGTGACCGACTGCCGGATCAGATCCATCCCATCGAGCCACGACAGCCCGTGATCATCGGGCGCCGGAAGAAAGGGCAGCCGGATGCCGGTACCCGTCCACTGATCCACGACGTCGACCATGGCTCGATCGTCACGGGTGAGGCGTCACGGGGGCGTCGCGGGACAGGTCACGACGCGGCACGAGCGTTGCCGAGCAGGCGACCGCGGCTTAACCTGTGGGCATGCCTCGCACACGCGCGCGGGCGCATCGGCTCGCGGCCCGGCCCTCCCTCGTCCTCGACGACCACGAGGGCGCTGCGGAACGGTCGGCGCATGAGGCCGGTCGCCAAGTCGAGGCCGGGCGACTCTCGCGGTCGCTCAGCGGCGTGCCCTCGCCGAGCTCGGAACCCGCTCCGTCCTCCGTTCGAGAGGTGCTGCGCGAGCCCGGCCGACCGCTCGCGTCGGCAGACCGCGCCGAATGGGAGCACCGTTTCGGAGCGGACCTGGGGACGGTGCGCATCCACGACGGTGTCCGCGCCGCGCGCTCTGCCCGGGATGTGGATGCCACGGCCTTCGCCGTCGGGAGGCACGTGGTGCTGGGCGCGCCGACATCGTCATCGCGCTTCGGTCGACACCTGCTCGCGCACGAGTTGGCCCACGTCGTCTCGACGCCCGAGCCGGCTGCCGTGGTGCATCGATACCGCCCAATGGGATCGTTCGCTTTCGGCGAGCGCGACACCAAGGCGCTCGTCGAGCAGCCGTTCGACGTCAAGGCCGACAAGGAGAAGAAGCCGTGGATCCAGCTCGTTGAGGTGGAGTTCACGGGAACCAAGACCGATGCCAACGGCGCCGTGTTCTCCACGGGGACCGCCACCGTGAGCTACTACGCGAACGCGGTCAAACTTCCGGGCTTCGTCCTGTCGATCTCAGGGGGTTCGGCCGGGATGCGGACGGACGCCGGTTCGTTCACCGTGCAGCGCATCGAGGGGTTCGGGTACAACAGCGGCAGTGCGTCGGGCACTCCAGGAGTCGACTTCAACTGGTCGGACCGGGAGGGTCCGAACAAGCGATACACGAAGAAGGATTCGACGGGATTCCGTGCCGCGAACATGAGCTTCGCGGTGTTCTACAACGGCGGCGAGGCCCTCCACGCGGGTCCGCTCGACCTCACGTCGCACGGCTGCGTCCACATCGACTGGAACAACGAGGACGCGATCAAGCAGCTCAATTACCACAGCGTGATCGGCCTCACGAAGGTCAAGGTCACGTACAAGGGGCCCTGAGCGGTCGGCAGACTACATCGCACGCGACGCACGCTACTTGATGATCACCAACCCGTTCTTGGTCAGCACCATGACCTTGTCGTAAGAGATGTTGTACTCGGTGAGAAGCGAGTTGATGCTGCCTTTCGCGGCGCCCACGTCCGTCAAGCCTTGCCCTCGCACATCCAGCACGAGCCACTGCTCGGCCGCTGTCACGCCCTGCTCGTGCCCGGGGAGATTCCAGCGTCGACTGCCGAGCTGGCTCGCGGCACGCCGCAATGCATCGACGGAGTCGGAGGTGGGCTTCGTCCGCGCCGCTGGACTCTGCGGGTCGATGCCCATCTTTGTCAGGTCCCATCGCTTGACCTCGGCTGCCGTGTTGCTGGACTCGCGATAGAAGTCTGGGACCGTGCTGAGCTGGGCCTCGCCCTTCTCGGTCCCGGGTGCTTCGAACCGGCGCGCAGGCGACCATTCACCACCGAACTGAGCGGAAAGGGCGACGCCTGTGTGGAGCTCAGCCAGCCGCCATAACGGTGGCTGACCACCCGTCCCTTTCTGGCGGGGTTTGCGCACGTTGATGTCCAGCACCGCGAGTCCGGATTCGGCGGCATGCTCCGCATCGACCTCTGTGCCCGCGCCGGGTCCTTCGCCGGCATCTCCCGCTTTGGTGCGCGCCGCTGCCTCGTGTCCCTCGAGGAACTCCTGCATTCGCCCGGCCTCGACGTGCTCGAGGATCTGCTTCGTCATCCGCTCGGTGAGCACGGTGTCCGACTCAAACAGGGCACGAGCGAGCGCCCGGATGTCGGCGAGTGTGAGCTTTTCCATCAGTCGCGCGACGCGGTCGGCGTTATGGGCGCGCAGCGACTTCGCGTCCGCGTCGCCGAGACCGACGATCTCCCACTCCTCGAACCCGTTGCGGCGCAGCAACTCTCTGAGATCCTTGGCCCGGCGCGGCGCTTTGCCCGGTTCGCTGGCGGCGTCGGGGATCGCCGCCAGATCGGGCACGAACCGCGCAGCCAGCTCGCCTCGGCCGGGCGTGAAGACGCTGATCTCGCCTGATTCGGCGTTGATCTCGATCTCGAACTTCGCCTCGCCGAACGCTGCCAGAGCCTTGTCCAGGCCGCTCGCCTTCGGCCGCCCACCCCGTTCTTTGGTCTTCGCTGGTTTCCGTGCAGGGTATCGGTACGTGATGCCATCGCCGGTCGGCATGAGGTCGGGGAGCCTGTCGAGTGAGACGATTCGTGCGCGCTCGGCGCTCAGCACGGCATCGTTCAGAGCCTTCTCAGTTCCCGCGAGAGCATCCCGGAGGAGGTCGGCGTCAGACGCCTTTAGGTGACCGCCCGCCTTGAGGAAATCGAGCAAGCGCCCATAGTCGCCGATCAACTCCTTGATCTGCTTGCGGAGGGCCTCGGCCTCCGCCTTCGTGGCGCCCGCTTCCGCGGATTCGCCTCCCGTGATCTCGTGGAGCCGCTTGCCCAGTGCCTCCTGTCGCGCCTCCAGGGACGCCATCCGCTTGGCCATGATCGGGCCGAGGGTCTTGGCGTCGAGCTGCATGCGGAGCGGGTCGAGCGCCGCGCCGAGCGCCGCGAGCATGGCATAAGACGCAACAGATTGAATGAGGAACCGCTTCCAGTCGGAAGGGAACTGGCCGTGGAAGACGCGTTGGCCGAGTGCGCCCACGCCGGTGAAGAGCGCGATGTTTAGTCCATGCCTCGCACTGAATCCCAGAACGGCCTCGAGGGAGGTTGCAGCCTCCTTGCCAATGCCCGCCGTGAGCTTGGACACGCCGCCGAATACCGCAAACATGATTGCGTTCTCGGCGAGCTTCGACGGCAGCCCGGCGACATCGAACTTGGTGCCGAATGCCGCCGAGTTGAGTGCCTCATTCGACAGCGTGAACGCCGTGACGTTGCCGACGAATTCGGCCCCCGCGAGAGCTCGCGCGCCAAGCGTGCCGGCCTCGATCGCCTCGGCCCCGAATGCGAGAGCGGCGCCGCCTCTGGCTAGGAGGCCCACACCGAAGCCTGCCAGAAAACTCAGCGCGAGGACGCCGATCTCCAGCGCGAGCTGTTCATCCTGTATCGCCTCGGCGCGGCTCTTGGCAAGGTCAAAGATGACCCGGAATTCGACGTTCTCGGTGAGTGCGACATAGGGCTTGAGATCGCCTCCGGTGACCGCCTTCCTGATGGTGATCGCGAACGACAGTGCGTTCGTCTTGAGGTCCTCGAAATCCAACACCACGTGCCGGCTGACGCCCTTGGGTTCGATCCGCCACATCTCCTCATAGAGGAGGAACATGCTGATGTAGTCGCGCACGGCCGCATGTTCGATCTGCAGTGTCAGGAGGTCCCTCTGGATCTCAGCAACGTCTGCAAGGGGAAGTCGCTCGCCGGATTCGTGGCGCGTGAGGAGTGACTCCATCCGAGGCTTGAGGTTCTCGTGGTGCTTCTCCCACAGGGTATAGAGTGTCTCCGCGCCGGCACGGAGACCACTGTTGTCCTTGACCGGCCATGCACCCCCGGGGGGCTCCATCACGGACCAGATGCCCCGCAGCTGCTTGATCTTACGGGCCTGATAGCGCGAGGCTTGATCCCGGTGGACCGCGTCTGCCGTGGCGGCAGCCGGAGCCATGGCCGCGAAGTCGGTGCCTTTCGCGAGAACGGCATCGTAGGGACGGATGAGCTCTTCGTCGATGAACCTGATCTCGTCGGAGTCGACCGGCACGTGTTCGTCGACGATCAGGGACACGCGTCGCCGGAAGAGTGCGTCGAGCCGTCGCTCGACGCGAATCACTACGGGGTCGGCGGCGAGGACGGCAGCGTGGAGGGTGGTGATCTCGCTCTCCGGGCGCGTCGCAAGCCCCGCCAGCAGCGTGTCGGCTGCTGCGACGAAGATCGCAGCGCCGGGCAGCTTCTCGGCTTTGATCCAGTAGGACTTCGCGATAGTGGCGCGCAGGCGTTCGACGGTCGTCTTGATCTGCCGACGTTGGAGAACCCGAGTCAGCGCCCCACCCTCCCGGCGGTCCTTCGCCAGGATCCACTCGTCCAACTTGCGGTAAGCCGTGTCGACGGCGGGTCCGCGCGCTCCTCCCCTACTGGCGAGGAGTCCGGTGAGGGCGGTCACTGCGGTGGGAGCTTGGGAGCCGCCGGCTGTGGCGGCATCCAATCGCGACAGCGCGAGGTCTGGCTGGAAGATGAAGAAGACAAGCGCCGCATCGAGCGCGTGCTGCGCGTCGTACAGATCCTCGATGCGAGTGAGGATGAGGTCGAAGGCGCGCGCCGACGGTGTGGTCGCAAGTCCCTCCAGAGCTTTCCAATGCGCGATCAGGTTGGGATCCCGAAGAGCTGCCTCCTGCGCGGAGAGGTCGGGTTCCACCGGCGGATTCGTGTCATGGGGCTGTCGGTGGACGACGCGCCCGCGTGACGTGGAGGATGACTGGACCACGTGTGCGAGTTCGTGCGCGATGAGGCGCCGCCCTGAAAGCGAATCCGGAGCGAAACGTCCGGCACCGAAGGTGATGTGGTCACCGACGGTGAACGCATCCGCGGAGACCTGAGCCGCGGCGGCCGCGGCGGCACCGTCGGCATGCACGCGAACTCGCGACAGGTCGGGGGACAGTCGCGGCTCGGCCCAGGCTCGCACGGCCGCGGGGAGCGGCCTCCCCGGGCCCGTGGGAGTCGGGTCCGCGTCAACGCGTGCGGGACCCGAGGTGGTTGCGGTCCGTTGCACGTCGGCACCTTCGACTTCGGCCGGTGAGCGCGACGCATCGTTCTGACCGCCCAGGAGCCGGTCCGCCGCGCGTTCTGCCTCGCGTTCGAGCTGGTCGCCCGGCGAGCTGACGGCGAGGCTCGTCGCAAGAGAGGCCGCACCTAATCGGTCCCAGCCGGGCTCGGCGCGCCGAACCGAGCCGTTCGACGCCGGGCTTCCTTCCGTCCGGCTCGTGGCCGGTCGGATCGCGGGAGCCGCTTTGGATTCGACCTCCGGCGGTGCGGTGGTCACGGCCCCGCCGGGACTTTGCAGAGCGGGTCGTCCGGGCTCATTTCGTGGGGGAGCGCGGCGGGCTGCACGGTGTCGAGCGGATCGGTGCCCTTGACGACGGCCTTGGCGAGGTCCTTGTCGGCGAACACGAGTGTGTTGTCGGGGTTCTTCGCGGCGTTGAGCGAGTCCACCCAGTCGGGCGTGCGATCGCCTACCGCGAAGTCGCCGAACTCCATCCCCATCGCGATGTTGAACTCGGCACGTTGCGTCGCGCTGAGGGCGCCGAGACCTGCCGTCCCGACGAAGTCGGCCATCGCGGAGAACCCCACCTGCGGGGGAATGCAGAATCTCAGCGCGAGAAGCCACCACAACTGGAACGCGAGTATGACGATCGGCAGGAACAGCAGGAACAGGAAGAACGCGACGATGAAGAAGAGCTCGATCGCGAACGTGCAGATGGCCGCACCCGTTCCGACACGGCCGGCACCCGACCCCGGGATGCCCTTGAACGGATTGACCTTCAGCTGGGAACCGGGAGGGGTGATGACGCGCACCCCTCCGGGGCCCTGCTTCTCGCCCGCGCGCGCAGCAAGGCGGCGCAGATCGGGAAGCTTGATCGTGACCGTGCGGTTCTTCGTGCCCTGAGGGTCCATGGGGTCGGCGAGGCGGAACGGCTCGCTGGGCGCGCTCACCCACGTGAGCGGAGGGCATCCTTCCCGCGGCTGGGTCACGACGCACTCGATCTCGAAGATGCCGCGGTCATCGAGCTTCTGTTGGATGAGGGACGGCCGCCCACCGGGCTGCGGCGCGAGCCAGTGCTCACCCGAGTAGGTCGGGATGACGCCGAACCACAGCGACCGGGACTCGGGTCCTTTCGGACCGGCCTCCTCGGCGCACTCGGCATCGACGGCGCGCACCGGGAGCTTCCACATCGGGATGATCTCCTCGACCTCTCCTTCCCGGACGGGATCGCCGGCATCGCGGAGCGTGCGCCATCGACCGGTCCCCTTGGGACTCTTCAGCCACTGCTGGTAGTCGCTATGGCAGTCGATCTCGGCGAGCTCGAGCTTGTGGTCCTCTTCGAACTGGCGCCGCCACGCGGCATCCGCCCACCACACATCGCGCACGTCGGAGGCGGTGACACGCGTCTGGATGCCTTGCTCCTTGGCCATCGCAGCCACGAGGTCGGCCGCGACCCGTCGTGCCGGACGGCCCTTGGCCGTGAGCGACGTGTGCATCCGCCGCATCCGGAACCCGACGCTGATCTCGCGGTGCGAGCCGGCCCGGGGCAGGCCCGGGACATCGCAGAAGATCTCCACCACGACGACGTAGAACCGCTCGTGCACGGGCTGGTACAGCTTGCGCAGGTGCGACTTCACGAGCCGCGACGTCGACAGCCGCACGCGGGTGCTGCCGGTGGGAGGGGGGATGACGGGCACCGGGTAGGTCCACACGTCGTCCTCGCCGAACTCGAGGCTGTCCGCCGGATCCTCCAGCAGTCGCGCGACGAAGTCTGGGTTGTCGTACATCTGGATGAGAGGGCGTCGCGCGACCGGCGAGCGGAGGTCGAGGCCTTCCCTGCTCCTCTCGTACCAGGGCGACCGCAGGACGAAACCGGACTCGTTCACCAGAGGTTCCCCACTCCCGAGCTGTAGAGCGGCGACGACACCGACACATTCGCCGTGAAGGTCTGGCACGTGATGGCGCCGCTGAAGGTGGATGTCGCGGCGTTGACCGACAGCGACGGGGCCGTGACGGTCACGCTCGTGTTCGCAGTGATGTCGATGCCGCCCGAGGAGTTCAGCGTGATCGTGCACCCGTTGATGTGCGTGATCGTGATCTCCTGCGGGCTCTCCTTGAGCACGACCTTGTGGCCGGTCTTGGTCGTCAGGCTGATCTTCGGCGACCCGACCGTGTCGTCGAATTCGAGGCGGCTGTTCTCGCGGGTGCGCAGAACCCGGATGTTGTTGGGTGCCGCGGGCGATTCGGGTTGCCCGGCCTTGCCGTTCCATGCGGCGCCGACGATGTATCCGCGGCGGAAGTCACCGGCCTCGAAGGCGACGATGACCTCGCTGTCGACCTCCGGCATGATCTGCAGCCCCTGGTCCTTGTCGGCGTACGGCGAGCACAAGGTGGCCCATCCGCGGACGTCGCGGTCTCCGTCGGTGCCGAGCGAGGGATACCTCACCTGGACGCGGCCCAGATTCGCCGGATCGTCGGTGATCTTCGTGACGAGCGCCGGGTAGACCCCGAAGAAGCGGGGGCCTTGCCCGTCCGACGGCTCCGGAAGTCCCATCACGCCGCCTCGTTCAGGGTCGCGCGCTCGGCCTCGAACGAGGTCCGCAGTCCGCGCACGTTGTCGTAGGTGTGCGTGACCCGCGTGACGTAGTAGCCGTCGCCCTCGAACGGCGCCCCGACCAGCTCGAGCCGCAGCTGGCTGCCGACGGTGAGCTGAGGCGTGCCCCGCGTGATGCCACGCGCGGTGACGAACCGCCGAGCGCGGCGCAGCATCTCGGCGCGCGCCCAGGCGGACGCCTCCGCGGTGGTCTGGGGCACTTCGCGCACCCGGACTCCGGCGCTGCCGCCGAGTGCGCGCTCGAGCACCTGCGGCCCCGTGCGGCCGGCGGATGCCTCGGCTTCGATCGTGCTCGATCCGGCGCGCTCGTCGATGACCGCCTTGGCTCGCGCGTCGTAGCCGCCGACCACGACGTCGGTGCGCTGATGCGCGAGATCGGCCGAGATGCGGCAGTCGAGCAGGTCGGCCCCGTGCACGAGCGTGATCTTCTCGCCGCGCCGTGATGGCCGGTCGCTGAAATGGAGCGTGCGTCCCTGGCACCACACATCGGTCTGGAGCAGGCGCGCGCGCTCGCGAAGGAACGCGAGGTCGCTCTGGTTCACCTGCTGCAGCACGTCGTAGCGAGGACCGTCGGCCGAGACCTCGGCATCCATCCCGTGCTCCTGCGCGACCTGTCGCACGACATCGGCGTCCGTCACATCGGTGTAGGTGCGCATGCGGCGCGTCATCCGCAGGCGCATGAGCCGGTCCTCGGCGAGCATGACGACCCGTGGCGGTTCGCTGTCGCCGAGCAGCACCTCGAGCCCCGAGACAGCGCCGTCGAACACGACGAACTGGTTGCCCTCGCCCCCGACGGCCACCTCGACGTCGGTGCCGAAGTCGAACTCGCTGCCGTCCACGTGCAGCATCTGCGCGGGGGGCCCGGAGGCTCCGATGCCGCTCGCGACGAACTGGGCCTCCAACGTCCGCAACCCCTCGACCCCCTCGTCGACGACGAGACGCACGCAATCGCGCGCGAGAGCGCCGACCGCCTCGCGCGCGACGGTGAAGACCGGCGACGCGAGCGCGAGCAGGGTGTCAGTCATCGAAGTCCTCCGCGCACACCCGCCTGCGGAGCCGCGAAAGGTGGCTCTGGATGCCTCGCCACTCGTCTTCGCGGGCGCCCGGGTAGACGGGGGGCGCGTCGGGCCCCGCGTCCTTCGCGCCGGACGTCTCGGCGCGCGTCCCCGAGAGCTCGGTGTGGATCTCGCCGACGTGCACGGCCATCGCGGTGACCTCTCCAGGAGTGGTGACGGCAGTCTCACTTCCCGAGCGTCGCCGCAGCGTCACCGGACACGCGGGCCCGGAGCGGGATGCCGCGGCCGTACGTGAGGCTGCGGGCGTCCACCTGCGCCGTAGCCCCGGCGCGAGCCTGAGCCGATAAGCCGACGCCGGCCTGCGCATCCGCCCGGCCCGCCGGAACGGCGAAAGCGGCCCGCGCGCTCGCCTCTGCCGACAACGCGGCCGCCGCGTCGACGCGCGCGCCGGCACGGGCGATGCCGCCCGCCTCGGCGAGCACGAACCCGGCGTTCGCCTCTGCCGAGGCGCCGCCGCCCAATGCGGCCGTGCCCTCGAATCCCAGTGCCGCGCGCACCGCACCGGCCGAGTCGACACCCGCGGACGACGTGAAGCCGCCGCCGGCGCTGACTACCGCGGCGGCGCCGACGCCGACGCCCGCGCCGGTCCCGATCCCGGCGCTCGCCGATGCGGAGGCGCCGAGCTGGACGGGCGTGCCGGCGGCGAGGCTCAGCGGGCTGTCGAGGCCCGCCATCGCCGACCGCCAGGTGGCCGGGTCCTGGTCGAGACGCGTGAGCAGCTGCTGGACGCTCTCCCCGGCCTGGGCCAGCGCGGTCGAGATCGGGTTCGACGTGGGCGACGATCCGGGACCGCTTCCCGGCGGGGGAGTCGGTCTCGTCGCTCCTCCCGTCGCGGCCGGCTTGGGCTTCCCCTCGAGCCGGACGGCCGCTCGCGCATTCCTGGACGCGGCGCCGACGTCACCGGCATCCCATTTCGGATTCACCTCGGTGACGGTGACCGAGACCTTCGCGCGCAGCGGCATTCCGGTCGGGGCGAAGTAGTCGAGGTCTTCCGTCAGCTGCGTCACGATCCCCTGGAACATGAAGCTGCCCCATTGGAACCGCATCGCCGGCGGCGGCTTCTTCGGGTCGTCCTCGTTCGGCTCTGTGAACTGGCGGACGATGCGCGTCAGGTCCCGTACGTCTTTCGGACGTCCGTCCGGGCCACCCTCCGCAGTGTCGAACTCGAGATCGAACGTGAGCGTCGCAGGCTGCACGGAGGGCACTTGCCGCTTCTGCGTCTTGGTGGTCGACCCGCCCTTGTCGATGTTGTTCGTGCGAGAGATTTTGAGCGTCGTCGGATTGAACTGCACCTCGAACGGCTTGCCGACGGCCTCATAGGTCCGGGAGCCGTTCTTACCCCCTGCCGCCTTGTCGGCGAGCTTCGTGAGTGTTGCCGGGACAAGCGTGGTCGTCATCGGGGCAGCTCCATCCGCAGGCCTTCATGCACGATGTGCAGCTCCTCGATCGCGATCTCGCCCGTCTTCGCGTTGAGACTCGGGCCGCTCACCTTCTGCGGGAGCCCGCGCTCGAACGTCCACGTTGCGAGAGGGGTGCGCGCCTTGGGGGCCAGGATCTGGATCCGTCCGTTGTAGCGAGTCACGGGGAGCACTCCGCTCACCATGCGGGTGAGCCACATCCACAGGTCGGTGTTGGCGGGCGAGCCGGCGCCTGCCGAGAACATGCCGCGCTTGAGGACGATCGGCGAAAGCTTGACGCGCCCCACGCGACGCACGACGCCGTCGTTGCGACCGCCCTCCAGATACTCCTTGATGTCGGCCTCGAGTTCGAGTCCGCTGCACTCCGCGAAGCCGCCGACCGTGCCGAGCACGGCGGGATCCCACACGCCTTCCCCGGGCGGCTGCGCCCGTCCCGGCGCGCGGGTGAGCGAGACCCGGAAGGTGAAAGCGGGAAGCAGGAAGTCATCGTTCATCGCGCACCACCGTCAGGGAGCCGTCGGGGTCGCGGGCGATCCTGACGAGGATGTACTCCAACGGAACCGCCGGTGCGACTCCGATCTCGGCGACGAACCGGCCCAGCGCCTGCGACGAGGGCGGGTTCACGTCGTCGCCGCACCGGACGAAGAACGAGTCGGCCTCGGTCCGCCCCGCGAAGGCGCCTTGCCGCGCCAGCCCCCGCAGGAGTGCGGTGACCATGTGCGTCAGACGGTCGCGCAGCTCGGCGGTGTTCGGCTCGAACGCCAGGTCGGCGCATTGGCGCTGAAGGGTCAGGGCGAGCATCGTCATGAGTCGACGCACGGACAGCTGCCGGTAGTCGGGGTCGGTCGAGAGCGTCCGGGCGGCCGTGAGCCGGAACCCGTCGCGCTCGACGCGGTAGACGTTGATCCCCAGCTCGTGCAGCGCGTCGTGGGAGGCATCCGTGACGACCGCCTCGGCGCGCACGGCACCGACGGCGAGCTCGTTGGCGGGCCCCCAGGGCAGTCCCAGACGCAGCTCGCGCTGCGCGATGATCCCGGCGGCGAACGCCGAAGGCGGCACGGGAATGGCGGGTCCGTCTCGATCGTCAGCCACCGCAAGCCACGGGTGGTACGCCGCCGCGTAGCTCGTGTCGAAGTGCGATCTCCACTCGGCGATCTGTCCGACCGACAGCTGGTCGGGCACGTCGAGCAGCGCGACGAGCCGCCCGCAGGCGCGGGCCAGCTCGACCACGCGCTCCTGGCGTGCGACGAGCTCGCGGAGATCACCGGGATTGCGGGCGTCGAGCCCGCCGACCACGGGTGCGACAGCGTGATACTCGGGCTCTGGGTCATCCGGGTCGCACGATCGGCACCGGCAGGGAAGCGGACTGCGGGGGTGCAGTGCAGGCGGCGGAGGGGACGGCGTATACGGAGCCCAGGCTACGTCGGGAACGCACAGGAGCCCGATCTCGCGGACGCGCGCCATGCGGTCGACGCCGACGTGCGGCTCGGGATCGGACGGGCCGGCATCCTCGTCGATCGAGTGGAAGTCGGTGGTGCCGACATCGAAGAATGCGCCGGCATCGATGAGGTGGGTGCGGTCCGACACCTCTTCGACGAGCGCTCCGTCGATGGGGAGCAACTGGGGGAGGGGTGCGAGATCCAGGTCGACCCAGCTGTCGGCCGGCACGACGAGGTGGCGGCGTGCCGCTGCATCCCGTTCCGCTCCCTCGGGCACCCGGTCGGTGAGCGCCGTCCCGATCCAGCGCGGATGAGCAGGATGAAGGCCCAGACCGGTCGTCACCTCATCGTCGGCTCCCGGCCGTGAGAGGTCTTCGACAAGGAGTGTGCCCGTGACGATCTCCACGACGGTGGCGCCGCCGGCAGCGAGCGCCGGCGCCGCGTCGAGCCGGACGGGCAGCGGGGAGCCGCGGGGCAGCCGATCGTCCACAGAGGCCGCCCACCGCAGCGCGGGCGGCATTCGGCGGCTCGGGTCGCTCACTCTCAAGAGCGACCCGACCGGGGCCGACGTTCCCGGCGGCAGCACGAGGAGGCCGTCCTCCCGGAGGTCGCCTCGCACCCGCTGATCCACCCGATACAGCAGTCTCACGACGAGCTGGTTGGCCCACTCGCCCTCGTCCGCCGCGCGCAGGATCGCCTCCTGCCCGCTGGGCAGCTGCAGGCGGTAGCGGGCGGTCGCTGTCAGCGCAGTCGGCCCCTCCTCGCGGTGCGGTGCGACGCGCACGACGTACGCCGCCCCGCCTCCCTGGCGGAAGAACGCCGACACCGCATACGGCAGCAGCCGGACCGGCCCGCCTGGAGCCGGGTCGAAGCCGCCGAAGAGGCGCTCGTAGTCCGACCACCGCTGGATCCGCACCGGTTCGTCGACCGGCCCGCGCAGCGCCACGCCGACGAAGCCGGCGATGTCGAGCCGTTCGGGCCTCAGCACCGTCATCGTCCGCGGGGGCGCGAGGAACACTCCGGGGCGGCCCGGGGTGCGGGAGGCAGTGGTCAGCATCACAGCGACGCGAAGTCGATGCGCTCGGCGACGAGGTGGAGCTCCTCCATCGCGACCTCACCACCGCCTTTGCCTGCGAGCGTCGGTCCGACCCACTTCTTCGGCTGGGCGCGCTGGAGCGTCCACGAGCAGACGTCCTGACGGGCCTCGTCCATGAGGGTGATGACGACCGTGCGGGGATCCAGATCGCCTTCGCGCTGAGCTTTCAGCCAGAGGAAGAGCCGCGGATCTCCGATGACGCCGCGCTTGAGGGTGACGTCGTCGGTGCTGTTGATGTTGGGCACCTTCCGCACGTGGTTCTCCGGATCGTTGCCGTTGCGATAGTCCGAGTACTTGATCTCGTTCCCCAGCCCGCTCACGTCGGAGAAGCCGCCGACGATCTGGTCTTCGCCGCCCTGGTCGCCCAGCTTCACGATGAAGTTGAACGCGCCGTAGGGGTTGTCTCGAGTTGCCATGAGGTCACCTGCCTTTCGCTGCCGTTCGCATCAGCTCTGCTGCGAGTCGGCGGTCCACTGCCCGATGCGGAAGATGACGAACTCCGCCGGATAGGTGGGGGCGACGCCGATCAGGCAGATCATGCGGCCGTTGTCGAGGTCGTTCTGGGTCATCGTGGTGCGGTCGCAGCGCACGAAGAACGCCTCCTCGGGCTTCGTGCCCATGAGGGCGCCGGTGCGCCACACGGTCACCAGGAAGTCCTCGACCGACTGCCGGATCGACGCCCACAGCCGCTCGTTGTTCGGCTCGAACACCGCCCATTGGGTCGAGCGTTCGATCGAATGCTCGAGGAACAGGAACAGGCGGCGAACGTTGACGTATTTCCACTCCGGATCCGAGCTCATCGTGCGCGCACCCCAGACGCGGTTCGCGCGGCCTTCGAAGAACCTCAGGGCGTTGATCCCCTCTGGATTGAGGACGGACTGACGGTCGAACGTGACGTTCTGCTTGAACCCCACGATTCCGCGGACGACCTCGTTCGCCGGCGCCTTGTGCACCCCGCGGTCGATGTCGCTGCGAGCGTAGATGCCCGCCGCGAAGCCGCTCGGCGGCAGCTGGATGAGCGGCTGCGGCGCACCCGGGTCGGGCTTCGCGGTCGGATCGACGATGTCCATCCACGGGTAGTAGAGCGCCGCGTACTCGCTGTCGAACTGCGAGCGGAAGCTGCGCACCTCCGAGATGGAGCTGTCCTTCGGGGGATCGACGATGCCGATCCGGTACGCCCGCGGCTTCTCGCAGTGGGTGATGAGGGCGTTCGTCATGTCGATCTGGTCGGTGAGCGCGAAGCGGACGGCATCGGGAACCGCGACGATCGCGATGTCCTCCTGCTCCGCGAGGGCCCCGAGGCCCCGCGCGGCGCGCTTGGGGTCGTCGGGATCCGAGGCGTCTCCCTCGATGTCGGCGGGTGCGACGGCGGTCGACTCCGTCGCACCCGTCATGAACGTCCAGTCGACGGCGGCGAGCGTCTTGAGCCCGTCGACGAAGGGTCCGACCGCGAGGGT
Source organism: Microbacterium alkaliflavum (assembly GCF_044325405.1). NCBI lineage: Bacteria > Bacillati > Actinomycetota > Actinomycetes > Micrococcales > Microbacteriaceae > Microbacterium > Microbacterium alkaliflavum. The sequence continues at coordinate 225,410 of NZ_JBIQWL010000004.1, forward strand.
CGCGGGCGGTCTGCTCCCGGTGTCGAACCATACGAGCGACAGGTCGTCGGCAGGGTCGACGGCCTGGAGGACGTTCGCGATCGACCGTGGGTGGTCGCTTCCGAGCTCGAGGCCGGGGTAGGAGTCGAGCCGACGGCTTCCCCAGCGGACGTTCACCGTGACGGTGAGGTGGGTCACCGCTCCCGCTCCGGGGGCCACGACGTTGCCGCCGGCGTCGATGATTCCCAGGCTGTCGTCGGCAGCCCGGCCCACGATCGCCACGCTGGCCGACGTGGGGACGACCGGGCCGCTTCCCTTGGGGATGGCGCCGGCGTTCGCGAAGGTCTCCACCGCGGCTCCGGGCTGCACACCCTTGAGGACCGCCGGCGCCCCGTTCGCGCCGGGTACGAGGATGTTCTTGCTGCGCTGGAAGCTGATGCCGATCGCGAACTCGTTCGCCGCTTCGCCGGGCCATCGGGATCGGAAGGCACCGATGGCCGGATTTCCGACGGGGACCTGCGCGAAGTTGCTCGCCAGCGTCGGCACGCCGTTCGCGTCATTGGCGAACGGGAACACCCTCGACACGTAGAGGCGGCGCCCGCCGTTGGCGAAGAAGGCGCGCGCAGCGTAGGCGAGGTAGTTCCTCCGGTCGGCGAGGCTCGAGGCGCCGACGTCGCCGAGGCTGCCGAACGCGCGCTCGAACTCCGTGAAGCTCGTCACGAGCTGTGGGCTCGGCACCATCACGAGGGGCGTCGTCCATCCTGGTGGCGTGAGGAAGTAGGGCACGGGTCCGTAGCGGGTGAGTCCCGCCATTCCGAACGTGGATGTCGCGACGCCCTCGATCGAGCGCGAGCGGAAGCTCGTCTCCTCGACATAGACGCCTGGGGTCAGGTACTCGGGCATGCGGATCTCCTCACGGGACGAAGGTGATGTCGGAGGCGGGGTGATACGCCTGGCCGACCGGGACGGTGAACAGCGGAGGCGGGGGGATGCTGGGCACGAGGCTGCTCGGCGGTGCGAGTCCTCGCAGCACGGAGTTGTCCAGATCGCCGGGGACGGGCGGGTTCGCCGGCCGGGCGACCACCTCGGGCGGAGGCAGCTCCGCCGGCCCGTTGGGACCCCGCACCAGCAGTCGGACCGTCACGCTGCTCTGCAACGGATTCTGGGCGGTGTCGGCGAGCGGAAGGACGAATTCGCCGCGGTCGTCGCCGTGCGCGCGGCCGAGGACCGTGCCGATCGAGCTGATCGCCACGATGCGCGACCACGGGACGCCTCGCCCCAGGCGGGCGACGCGTGCGCGAAGAAAAGTCGTTCCCGAGGAGAACGGGTAGGCGGCGCCGGGCCACAGCCAGACCTGGACGGTCCGGGAGCGGACCGCGATCTGGTTGGCGGGCGACGGATCCGTCAGCTCGTCATGGGTCCACAGCGGGATCGTGAGCCTGCGCGGCACGTACCGCCGACTCGGATCGTCGATCCGCACTGTGATGAGGGCGGGCCGGCGCGGGGTCACGCGCAGCCGGAACCGGCCGGTGCCGACGGGCTCGAAGTCGACGCACGGCCAACCCGGGAGCGACCTGCGGGGGAGGAGGTGACCCTCCGCCTCCCATCCGACCCGCAACGGACCCACGGCGATGCGATCGGTCATCGCGTCCTTCAGCACGACACCGAGCGCGAGCCGATGCAGCACCGGCACGGGGCCGACGCTCGTCTGGATCGTGTCGGCTACCATGCCGGCATCCGATCCGCACGTGCAGCGACGGTCGCGACAGGATCGCCCACCGCCCCAGGCAGCCCCTCGATGCAGATGACCCGCGCCACATAGGGCAGCTGCAGCCGATAGTCCGTGTTGAGCGACTGGAAGGCCTCGCTCATCGAGTCGACCCCGAGGTCGTCCGCGACGACCTGCACGACATCGCCGGTGCGCCACGGATTCACCGTCACGTTCGCCCGCGTCGTGATCGGAAGCAGGAGCGGCCCCGTCAGCACGCCCTCGCCCTCCAACACCTGGGCCGCGAGCCCGAGCCACCGCAGCTCCTCGTTGACCGATGCCGCGAAGGCGCCGACGAGGAAGTGCAGGCGCAGCGGGATGCGCGGGATGCGGTCGGCATTGGCCACCGCCGACCACCCGGGCCGTGTCTCGTGGTCGACGCTCACGCGATAGCAGAACACCGAGATCGACGGCTGCGCGATGAGGTCGTCGTTGTTCTCCCTCATCGTCTTGAGCTGCCTTGTGTTGGCGAGCGCGACTTTGAGACCGGCGCCGCCGTCTCGTTCGCTGAAACGACGTCTGAGCAGATCGACGATGCTCACTCCCGCCGCTTCGAGCGCCTGGAATCCCGACATGGCGTCATCGTCGGCGCGCACGCGTCACCACTGCGTCGCAGGGCGGGTTGCGCGCAACGGCCGGGTGACAGGCGTTTGCCGAGACTCGGCGTGCCGTCCGCCGAAGGGAGCACCCATGTACACGGAAGATCCGGCCCAGACCGAACCGGGCAAGAAGCGCGACTGCCGTCCGCCGACGCCCGAGGGCGGGTGCAATCCGTCGTCGGCCATCGACAAGCGCAAGAGCCGTGACAAGGGTCTCGCGGCGCAGCTCGACTACTCGAAGGAACACGACCAGGCGCTGGAAGACGCCAAGAAGACCTACGACGAGTCGCGCAAGGGATATCGCGAGAAGCGGCACGAGGCCGTGCTCAAGGTGCAGGACATGAAACATCAGGTCAAGCACCTCATCGAGCGCATCAAGTGCCTCATCGAGCAGGATCGCGTCGTGCGGTGTCTCGACGACGCCTTCCACGAGGTGTGTGAGCAACTCGACTGCTGCGAGGGTCCGGGCGGATGCTGCGTCGAGGACTTCGAGTTCGACACGACGATGCCCCCCGACACCGAGAGAGGAGACCGCAAGCTCGCTCACCGCATCGAGCGCTACAAGGCCGAGATCGCCAAGGCCAAGGACTGCTTCACGACCCTCTCCGGTGAGCCTGCTGCGCTGGAGAAGCGCGTCGCTGACGCGAAGACCGAGATCGACGCGATCCTCGCCGCTCTGGCCGACGACGCCGCCAAGGTCGACCTGAAGAAGCAGTACGTGAGCGCGCTCCTCGCCGAACGCAGGCTTGCGCGCATCTGGAACGGCTTCCCTGACACGAACGCGTACATCGACTGCCTCTGCAAGGCTCTGCAGATCTGGTCCGACGGCGTCGACGCGGTCTCGCTGCTGGTCGCTGAGCAGGCGGTGCGGGACTACGCCGAGGAGTCGGAGCAGACCTGGTGCACGGCGCTCATTGGCGGCCCTGTGGCCGAAATCCTCGCGGTGTACGATCGGCTCTGCGGCTCGGATAAGCCGTGCGGCACCGACAAGCCCGAGGAGCCTGAGGACGAACACTCCGAAGACTGCGGCTGCGGCAAGCATAAGCACACGCACACCCACGATCACGATCACGGGGATCACGATCACTACGGCGATGGAGCGGAGTCGACGGGGGAACAGACTCAGAGCGCGTGACGGCTTCTCCGCACCCGGAAAGTCTGTAACCGTGACGCCGCAGTGACGCGGCACCCCTACCGTCCGTACCGTTGGCGTTTCGGACATCGGTCGAGCAGGGGGTCACGCCATGACCGTCGCGTACATGGAGCCTCGCCAGGCGGCAGCCGACGTCGTCTACCTCCTGGGGAATCCCAGTGTGATGCAGGACGGCCGCCTCTACCTCGTGCCTGAAGGGTGCAAACGCGTCCTCGCGTTCGTCGCTCTTCAGCGCGGTCGCGTCGACCGACGACATGCGGCCGGTTCCCTGTGGCCCGAAGGATCGGAGGATCGGGCATCGGGGAACCTCCGGTCGGCGCTCTGGCGTCTGCGCGGCGCAGGCATCACCGTGCTCGAGTCCGACAAGATCAGCATCTTCCTCCGCGAGCACACCACGACCGACCTCGACGCGCTCTGCGAGTGGGCGGACCGACTGATCGCCGGCACGGCGGAAGAGGAGGACCTGCACGTTCCCGAGTGGACGACGACGGTCGCCGAGCTTCTTCCCGGCTGGTACGACGAGTGGGTCATCTTCGAACGCGAGCGGATCCGGCAGAGGATGCTGCATGCCCTCGAGGTGCTGAGCTGCACGCTCCGCTGTGCGGGGCGCTACGGCGAGGCGATCGATGCTGCGATGGACGCCGTCGCCGTCGAGCCGCTCCGAGAGAGCGCGCACCGCGTGCTCGCCGAGGCGCATGTCGCCGAGGGGAACTACATCGAGGCCCGGCGGTCATACATCCGCTATCGCGACATCGCGCGCCGCGAGCTCGGCGTCGAGCCGAGCGCGGCATTCCGGGCGTGGGTGCAATCCTGCGGATCCTCGCAGCCTGCCCCACAGCGGTAGCACCGTCCGGAAGCTTTCCATGGACGATCCGGTTCTGCTCGGGGCGGTGATAGCTGCGATCTCGGCCGTCGTGGCCGGCGCTGTCGCCGCCGTCGTCCAGCTCGTCAGCGGAAACAGACAGCGTGAGAACGAGCTCGTGGTCAACGCCTTCTCGAATCTCGGAGGTGGCAGCCAGAAGCGCACGGCGGGTATCGCGACCTTGAAGGCAGTTTTGGGCCCAGCTCGCCGTCTGGGGATGCGTCGTCGATCGAGGTATGACGACGCGGTGTCGTCGGAGTTCGAGGCTCAACTCATCTACGTTCTCACCAACGGAAAGCGCCGGTGGGCGGCGCACGAGGTGGCGAACATGATCGCGATGGGCTCGTGGCTCTTCGACGTGCGCCGCGCATCGCCTGTTGGTGCACGCCGAGACATCCTCGTTGCGGCAATGGAGACGTATCTCAGCGCACCCACCGGTGAGGAGCATGTCGATCCAGCGGCCGTGAGGCGGCTCCGCCATGAACTGCGAGGATGGCTGACAAGGCTCGGCGTAGATCCGACTGCACAAGATCCCCTCCCTCCAACGTGACGGCGACCGGCGACTAGGATTGTCGGATGCCGCGGCATCCGCGGCTCTTCCGCGATTTCCGCGATCCCCCCGCACGATCCCGACCATTGGAGCCACCGTGGCCGAGCAGTCCCGCCTCGACAAAGTCACCGCCCTCGCCCGTCACCGCGGCTTCGTCTTCCAGGCTGGTGAGATCTACGGCGGCTCCCGCTCGGCGTGGGACTACGGCCCCCTCGGCACGGAGCTCAAGGAGAACATCCGCCGCCAGTGGTGGCAGACGTTCGTGCGCGGCCGCGGCGACATGGTCGGCCTCGACTCGTCGGTGATCCTGCCCAAGCGCGTGTGGGAGGCATCCGGACACGTCGCGACCTTCACCGACCCGCTCGTCGAGTGCCTGCAGTGCCACAAGCGCTTCCGCGCCGACAACCTCATCGAGGACTTCGAGGCCCGCAAGGGCCGCCCCGCCGAGAACGGCCTCGCCGACGTGCCGTGCCCCAACTGCGGCACGAAGGGCCAGTACACCGAGCCGAAGGCCTTCTCGGGCCTCGTCAAGACCTACCTCGGCGTCGTCGACGACGAGTCGGGCCTGCATTTCCTCCGCCCCGAGACGGCGCAGGGCATCTTCGTGAACTTCACGAACGTCGTGACGGCGTCGCGCAAGAAGCCGCCGTTCGGCATCGGCCAGGTCGGCAAGGCGTTCCGCAACGAGATCACGCCCGGCAACTTCATCTTCCGCACGCGCGAGTTCGAGCAGATGGAGATCGAGTACTTCGTGCCGCCGGCCGAGGCGCAGGAGTGGTTCGAGCACTGGGTGGAGGAGTGCTGGAACTGGTTCGTCGACCTCGGCATCGACCCCGGCAACATGCGCCGCTTCGACGTTCCCGAAGAGGACCGCGCGCACTACTCCGACGGCACGATCGACATCGAATACCGCTTCGGGTTCGCCGGCAAGGAGTGGGGCGAGCTCATGGGCGTCGCCAACCGCACCGACTACGACCTTGGCTCGCATTCCGAGGCCTCCGGCCAGAGCCTGTCGTACTTCGACCAGGCGAGCGGCGAGAAGTACATCCCCTACGTCATCGAGCCCTCGTTCGGTCTGACGCGTTCGATGATGGCCTTCCTCGTCGACGCGTACCACGAGGAGCAGGCGCCCAACGCGAAGGGCGGCACCGACACCCGCACGGTGCTCAAGCTCGACCCGCGTCTCGCGCCCGTCAAGGCCGCCGTGCTGCCGCTGTCGCGCAACGAGAACCTCTCGCCTGTCGCGCGCAAGCTCGCCGACGACCTGCGCGGACACTGGAGCGTCGATTTCGACGACGCCGGCGCGATCGGCCGCCGCTACCGTCGCCAGGACGAGATCGGCACGCCCTTCTGCATCACGGTCGACTTCGACTCGCTCGACGACCAGGCTGCGACCGTCCGCGACCGCGACACGATGGGCCAGGAGCGCGTGCCGCTCGAGGGCCTCGAGCGCTACCTCGCGGAGCACCTCCGCGGGGCCTGAAGCCCCTCGGCGCCCACTCAGCGCGGATTGCGGGTGGGTGCCAGCCCCTGATGCACGACAAGACCACCGGATGCCTCAGCCGCGGCATCCAGGATCGCGACGCCGACCACCCCGGCAGGGTGCCACGGCGTGTACGCGTCGGTCCACCACTTGGTCCGTTCGGGGGCGTCGACCGTCGGCAGGAGCCGGCCGACCTCGTCAAGAGTCGGCAGCAGCCGGGGCCGCAGCACTGAGAGCACGACTTCTTCGCCCGCGAGGATCTGGAGCACGGCGCCGTCATCGACGACGCGTGCGTCGAGCGGTTCGAGGTCGGGGTGCTGCGCGCTCACGCGCCCAGCCGCTTCGACGACGGCATCGCCGCTGAGGGGTTCACGCGTGAGCGCGACGCTGCTGCGCGGCATCCGTTCCTCCGTTGCTCGACTGCCGGGCGACCGAAGACCTGCCGAGTCCAGCCAGGCGCACGGCGCGTGCCGCGCCCGATGAGAGGTCGGCCATCAGGATCCGCTCGCGGTGTCGGTGAGCTCTACCCCCTGCAGGTTTTCGAGTTCGGCCAGCGGAGCGGTCGCTTCGTAGACGGCGGCATCCGTCTTGTCCAGTCGCGCAGCCTCGGCGACGCGCGAGTCTCGTCCCAGGTACACGATTCGCGCCTGAGGACCTTCGGCCGCGTCCCACCGGCGAACGATCTGGAACGGAAGTCCGCGCCAGGTCGCCGTCAGGCGGAGGGCGTAGACCTCCTCGATCTCGGAGCGCTCGAGCACGATCGCCCACAGGCCACGCTGCGTGAGGCGCCATCCGTCGCGTTCGCGGTAGGAGGCGAGCACGACGCGGCCATCCGTCAGGACGTCGGCGAGGAACTGTTCGCCCCGCCACCGCGCGAACCGGCCGCACACGTCGGAGGGCAGGACCGTGCCGCTGCCGGGCTGCCAGCCTGAGGCGACGTTGGCGTAGGCCGTGAGGAACTCCTCCCGGCCGTCCGCGTGGATCCGCCACAGCTCGGCCGCCGGAGGCACACGCGTGGGCTCGAGCCACCAGACAGGGACGATATGCGGCCCGGAGACGCGGGCGAAACCGTTGCCGGTGAAGGGGGGATGATCGACGAACCCCTCTCCGATCGGTTCGCCCGACTGATCGGAGGGGATCCCCGTCGCATTCACCATCCGCAGGAGCGATGACGCCGCGAAACGAAGGACGTCGATCGCGGCGCTCTGTGCCGAGAAGGGGGATCCTGCGAACCCGAGCCCGTGCGCCTCGAGCAGGTCGCGCGGGGTCTTCGCCCACGCGACGTCCGTAGCCCGAACGACGAAGCCCGAGATCAGGTCATCTCCCTGTGTCCACAACTGTTCACGGCCGGGAAGCACGGCCTTCTGGAGGACGGTCATTCGGTGCGGCTCCAGCGGTCGAAGGCCGGGACGGGGCGCGGATTCATCGAGGCGTCGCTCACGCCTGCGTCACTCCTGTCACAGGCTCGAGCGTCTCGCGATACCCCTGGAGATCATCGAGTCGGACGAGCATCGTGATGCCGCCGTTCGACCCACGCGGGTTGTGCACTTCCGCACCCGGGAGCGACGCCACGATGTCGTTGTCCGGTCCGTCGTAGAAAAGCGCTCCGAACCGGTCCGGCGTCCCCGGTGCCGACGGGCATCGAACCCGGGTGCCGTCAGCAGTCCACACGCTGCCGAGGCCGAACCAGAACCCTCGGTACAGCGCTTCGCTCCACACCATCACGATCTCCCGCGCCTCCGAGATCGGCACTGGCGAGTCCTCGTCTCCGAAGTCGCCGTAGAGAGCCAGGTCCTCGTACGCGTGCCCCGGCTTCATCGCTCGCGCGGAAGCGAACCAGCCATCGGCGGTGCGGACGTAGACCCCCGTGCCGCGGATCGCACTGTCGGCCGGCACAGGAGCTTCACCACTGTCATCGTTCAAAAGCGAATCCACTTCTCATTGATGAGCGCCGCTACAAGCTCCTCTTCGCCGGACGGTGTGATCCGCCAGACCTCGGTGCCGTCCGGAAGCCTCGTGTAGGCCGGTAGGTGGTACTCCGGGATCATCTCCTTGGCGCCGTTTCCGACGAAGCCATTGCCGTGATAAGGATTGTCCGGCCCCAACGGATCCACGCTCGAGGGATGGTAGTACGGTTCGCCGTTCCGGTCGAAGAGAAGGCCGGCCTGATCCCCGGCGTCGCGGGCCGGGACCTTCACGTCGAAATCGTCCGTGAGTTCGAACCGAACGGCATACGTGCCGCCGTCGGGCGCCAGGAACTGGTCCGGAATCGTCCGTCCGGGGGCGTAATCGAGCCCGAAGCCCATCATCAGGTCGTCGGCGGTGACGAGCTTCTGAGCGTCCGCGGCTCGCGCGACGAACCCGCCGACGGTGTCGAGGGGTGCGCCGGGCGTCCAGTATTTGCGAGTGAGCAGATTCTGAAGGTCGGTCTCGCCGAGCACCTTCTGCATGATCTCGCCGTTGGCCGGCAGTGGGACGCTCTCGCGAATGTCGAGCACCACGCGCGCCTCATCAGGTGTGAGAGACGTGACAGGACGCTCGTGCACGAGGTGATAGAGGTCCGCCATCGTCAGACCGTGCTCGGAAGCGACCTCCGTCAGACGAGGCTCGGCGTCGCTGAATTGCGCGATCTGGTCGGGCGAGGTCTTCGGCACGTACGGTTGGCCGTCTGGAGCGGTGTAGTGGCCGGGCGAGCCGCCCGAATTGCTGCCGGACGGGTCGGGAGCCGCAGCGCCACCCGGGCCGTCTGTCGCAGGTCCGTCACCGGCGGGGCCGCTCGTCGGCGAACCGCCGCCTCCACCGGACTGCGGGTCGACACCGTCGACGCCGTGACCGATGCCACCGCCTCCGGTCGTGGTCTCGGTGTGCTGCACAGTCGTCGACTCGCCGGCCGCACCGGTCTCGGTGCGCACGGGTGCGTCGTGGACGACGGCGTTGACGGCGCCGGGTCCGGTTTCGCCGTTGACAGCCCCGGCGGTGACGAGTTCGGGTTCGCGCACGGGCGCCGGGATGGCGGCATCCACTCCACCCCCGCCGTGGGTGATGCCGGCGGCATTGTCGAAGGCGCCGGCGGGCAGTTCGACGCGGCCCCCGTCGAAGGTGAGGATCGGGTTGCCCGTGGAGTCGACGCCGGCGCGGACGGTGTTGAGGTCGACGCCCATGTCGTCGAGCAGCGACAGGCCGGAGGTCGCGTCCGTCGCGGTGTAGACCTCGATGGGAGCCGGGTCGAGTCTTCCGGCGGTGTCGAGGGTGCCGAGGATGTTGTCCAGGCCGGCGAAGCCGCTGCCGGCGAGTTTGAGGGCGCCGTTGACCGCCCACGAGGACGGGTCGACGAGGTCGACGACGCGAGCCATCTTGGACAGCACGGACGCGGCGGTGCCGGCGGTCTTCACGCCGGTGATCGCAGCGCCGGCAGGGATCAGGATCGTGCCGACATTGAACACCGTCTCGCCCAGGGCGGTGCCCGGGTCGTCCTGCCACTGGTCCCACGCGATCAGGGCCTTGCCGGTGTTCAGCAGCGCCTCGTCGGCCTTGTCGGTGAAGTCGGTGATCTCATGGGGGAGGAGGTTGCCGCCGAACGCGTCGGCGGTGTCGTCGGCCATCTTGAGGAGATTCAGCGGCGGGGTCGACGAGATCACGAGGCCCGCGGCGAGCAGGCCGAGGTTGCCCCAGGCGGCGCCGTACGCGTCGCCGGAGAACCAGTCGCCGGTCGCGGGGTTGTAGCCGAGCACGAGGGTGCCGAGCCCCTCGATGGTGCCCCACACGCCGCCGACGATGACGCCTTCCCAGAGGAAGTCCTTGAACACGAACTTCGCGGCGTGCTCGCCGCATCCCTCGGTGCGCTCCACGGGGGCGCCCCACGGCATCTCGGTGCCCTCGGGGATCTCGGACAGCCCGTACCCGAGCGGATCGTTCTCTGACTGGTAGGCGTGGAGCGGGGCCCCGCCGAACAGGGCGCGGATCGTGTTCGCACACGTCCGCTCAGCGTCCCAGAGGGCGACCTGCTGCGCGTTCACCTGACTGATGAGGTCGTTGTTGCGGTCGACGTACTCCTGGACCTCATGCCACTGCTTCGTGACGTCCCGGTACTGCGGGATGTCGCTTGCGGCCGTCGACGAGCCCCCCGTGGAGTACGGCGAGTAGCCGGCGGAGGTCGCGGTCGTGCCGTAATAGCCCTGAGTGCTCACCCACGCGGGGTTCAGCTCCTGCACCTGCACGCCGCCGCTGATCTCCGCGCCGAACGCCTCGGCCTGCAGCCGCAGCGAGTCCAGCTCGGCCTTGATCGGCCGCACGTCCGCGGCGAACCGCGTCAGCGCTCCCGAGACGACCTCGAGGTTGTCGCCCGCCGTCGTGGCCTGCGACGAGACCGGCTGCATCAGCCCGAGCAGCGTGCCCGCCTCGGGCGCTTCGTAGACGCCGGCCATGCCCTGCCATTTGAGGTGCACGTTCGACCCGTTGTCACGGACCGAACCGGCGATCGTCCTGATCGTCGACGCATTCGACTCGATCGCGTCAGGATCGATGTCCTTCCCCGGGATCTTGTCGGGATCGATGGCGGAGGGCACTCACCTCACCCCCGGAGGGAGGTGCGGCGGGTACACGGCGGCGACCGATGCGGACTGTGCGTTGGCAGCCATCTCGAGATCGCCTGCGACGTACGCCTCGGTGGCTGTCACGACGCCGGATGCCGCGGCCCCGATGCGGGTGTTCATCCCCTGGATGCGCGGCCCCTCCTCGAGGGTGAAGTACGACTGGATCGCCTCCGAGATGGCGCCCGACTGGGTCGCCACGACGGCCCCCTCGAGGGCGGGGCTCAGTCCGTTGAGTGCCTCACCGAGGGCGGTGGCGTAGGTGTTGACGTCCGTCAGCACTGCCACGACCCCGGACGGCTGGATGCTCCAGGACGTCATCGATCAGCGACCGGGCTCAGCCGATCGACTCGACGGCGGCGCGCGCCTTGCGCAGCGCGTCCTGCGCCGACTCGTCGTTGCGCTCCAGCGAGGACCGGAGCGTCTGGATGATGCCGCGCACCTCGGCGGCGGCGTTCTTCCAGCGGGTCTCCTTGGCGCGGTAGTCCTCCGACACGCCCTCGGCCGCGTAGTCGGCCATCGCGGCCTGCACGTCACGGTCGCGCTGATCGATCAGTGCCTCGAGCTGCGCGGCGACGCGGTTGAAGTTGTCCTGTGCGTTCTGGGATGCCGCGATGTCGTAGTCGCGGCGGTCGCTCTGGTTCGCCATGTCTGAAGTCCTTTCCCGGTCAGCGGCTCGAGCCGAAGCGCGCCGCGTCGAATGCGGATCCGGCCTCGAGGCTCTGGGTTTGGTCGACCATCGCGGACTCGCCTTCGATGAACGAGCGGTTCATGCCGCCGATGCCGCCGAGCACTCCGTCGAGAGCTGCCTTGAGCTCGGCCGAGATGGCGTCGGTGCGACCCTTGAACCGGTCGAACGCCGCGCGCCCCGCGCCCTGGAAACGACCCTCGAGCGGCTCGGCCGCCTCGAGCAGCTGGCGGACGAGCAGAGTGAGCTCGTCGCTCGAACCCGACGTGGCCTTCGTCAGCACCGTGAGGGTATCCGCACCCATTGCGAACTTCATGCGTCCGTCATCCCTTCTTCGCGGCGAACGGAACTCGCCGATCGGACCCGACTTCCTGGACCTCTGACAGGCTAACCCAGGTGCCCCAGCACCCCGTGTCCCCCGAATGGGGGGTTGTGGACGGTCACGACACCTCTTCGCGGCGACGGCGACGGGTCAGGTGCACAGGCTCGGTCGGCGCCGGGAGCGAGGCATCCATCACCGTTGTCGGCCCCTCGGCATCGGCCGGAGAGGCCACGGTCGTCGGCTCGAAGTGCGCGACCTGCACGAGCGCGGGGCGCTCCCCGCGCCGGGCGAGGCGGCCCCGGCCGGCGACCATCGGCTCGGCGTAGAGCTTGGGGAGCAGCTGCCCCTCGGCTCGGTCGCCCGACATGATGAGCGCCGTGCCGCCCGTGTCGCGCACGCCCTGCAGCGCGACGTCGAACATGGCGCGGGAGGCGCCCGCGACGGGGCGGCTGACGACGAGGTTGAGCCGCAGGTCGCGCGCCGAGGCGAGGTAGGGGAGGAGGGGACGCAGGGGCTCGGCCCCGCCCGCCGCGAGGATGTCGAAGTCGTCGGCGATCACGAGGATGCGCGGGCCGCCGACGCTGCGGTCGGCGGCGCGCTTCTCGAGCTCGGTCGCGATCGACTCAGCGAGCAGGCGCGCCTGGCGCCCCGACGTCGCGTGACCGCCGAGGTAGTCGTCGGGGATCTCGGCCGCGAGCTCGCCACGGGCGTCCATGAGGCCGATGACGAGATCCTCCGGCGAGTGCCGGTCGATCGCGCCCTGCACGACGCCGCGCAGCACAGTCGTCTTGCCGCACCGCGGGTCGCCGAGCACGAGCAGGTGCGGGTCACGGTTCGCGAGGTCGACGAGGACGGGTGCCATCGTGTCCTGGCGGAGGCCCACGGGGATCTCGTCGGGCTCGTCGAGCGCGTCGGGGAGCTCGAGAGGCGCGAGGTCTTCGGGGAGGAGGCGGATGGGGGCGGCGCCCGGTCCGCCCCACTGCGCGGCGCTCTCCCGGGCGATGCGCTCGAGCGACTCGCCGATATCCGCGTCGTCGACCTCCTCGAGGAGCGGCAGTGCGATCTGGGCGAAGAGCTTGTCGTCGGTCAGCACGCGCCCGGGCTCGTCGGCCCGGAGCGTCGACGAGAGCTTGCGGGCGATCTGCGAGTCGGCAGGGTCGTTGAGCTTGAGCTCGAGCCGGGTCCCGACGAGTCCTTGCAGGTTGAGGCGCAGCTCGTTCCACCGGGAGAGCGTCACCACGACGTGGATGCCGAAGCTCCCGCCGCGCTCGAGCAGCTGGCCGAACGCCGGCTCGAGGTCTTCGAATTCGGCGCGAAGGGCCCCGAGGCCGTCGACGAGCAGCACGACGTCGGCGCTCGGGAGGTCGGGGAGGCGCCCCTCGGCATGCTGGCGCCGCATGTCAGCGAGCGAGTCGAGGCCGTGCTCGCGGAAGACGCGCTCGCGCACGGCGAGCATGCCGGTGAGCTCCTCGAGGAGGCGCGAGAGGCGCTCGCGGTGACCGCGCGTCGCGACGCCGCCGACATGCGGGAAGGGCTCGATGCGCCCCAGCCCGCCCCCGGTGAGATCCATGCCGTAGACGCTCACCTCGCGCGGCGAGTGCGTGAAGGCGAGCGATGCCGCGAGCGTCCGCAGGAACGTCGACCGGCCCGACTGCGGCGCGCCGGTGATCGAGACGTGGCCACCCGAGCGCGTGAGGTCGAGGAGCCACGGCGCCTGCTGCTGCCGGCTCGGGTCGTCGAGGAGCCCGACGGGCGCCTTGAGCCCGCCGCGCCCCTCCGCCGTCGACAGGACCCCGCCGAGCGTCAGGACGGACGGCAGGGGTGGCAGCCACACCGGCCGCGTGCGGGCGACGCCGCGTGTGAGGCGTGAGGTCGCCGCCTGCACGAGCGTCCGCCCCGTTGTCGGGGCTTCGGGCTCACGGACACCCACCGCCTCGTCGTCGCTCTCCGGGGCACGGTCGTAGGTGGGAAGCTCCAGGACGAGGGGCGCGTCGAGCCGCGCAGGGCCGGCATCGGCGCGGTCGGGCACGGGGCCCGACACGTAGCCGGCGCGGAAGCGCGTGTAGACCGAGGTGTCGACCTTGAGGTAGCCGAACCCGGGGATCGCAGGGAGGTGGAACGCGTCGGGCGTGTCGAGCACGACGGCGGACTCCGACTCCGAGAACGTGCGCAGGCCGATCCGGTACGACAGGTACGTGTCGAGGCCGCGCAGCCGACCGCCTTCGATGCGCTGGCTCGAGAGCAGCAGGTGCACGCCGATCGACCGGCCGATGCGCCCGATCGTGAGGAGCAGCTCGACGAAGTCGGGCTCGGCGGTGAGCAGCTCGCCGAATTCGTCGATCACCAGGAAGAGGTGCGGGAGGGCGGGCAGGTCGGTGCGCTCGCGCCGCAGCCGTCGGTAGTGGCCGATGGATGCCGCGTTCCCGGCGTCCTTCAGAAGCCGCTGGCGCCGCACGACCTCGCCCTGGATGCTCGCGCGGGCACGCTCGGTGAGCTGCGGGTCGTCGGCGAGGTTGTCGATGATGCCCGCGACGTGCGGGAGCCCCGCGAAGGGCGCGAACGCCGCGCCGCCCTTGTAGTCGACGAGGATCATGCTGAGGTCGTCGGGCGAGTGCGTCAGCGCGAGGCCGAGGATGAGCGTGCGCAGCAGCTCGCTCTTGCCGGATCCCGTCGCACCGATGCAGATGCCGTGCGGACCCATGCCGAGCTGGGCCGACTCCTTGAGGTCGAGCAGCACGGGGGCTCCGCGGTCGTCGACGCCGATCGGCACGCGCAGGAAGTCGCCCGCGGAGCGCGGCTGCCACGCATCGCGCAGGTCGATCGCATCGACGTCGGCGATGCCGAGCAGCTCCGTGACGTCGGGGGCGAGGGTCGTCTGCGCGTCGACGGCGCTCGTTCGCGTGAGCCGCAGTCCCGCGAGCGGCCGCGCGATGACTTCGAGCAGCGCCGTCGAGACGCGATCGGGACGGATGCCGCGCACGGCGTCCTCGCCCGTTCCGGGCGTCTCGATCATCGCCATGCCGTCGGCGAGCGTCACGCGGGCCGACACCGCGGAGGGCTCCTTCAGACGGTCGTCGACGACGTGGACGACGGTGATGCCGAGGTCGGCGAGGTCGAGCGCCGAGTCGAGCCGGGGAAAGACAGTCGGGGCCGGGCCCACGCGCCCGGAGGCTCTCGCCGCCGCGTCAGCGGCGCCGAGAGGGGGCGTGGGGACCGTTCCCTCGTCGATGAAGACCACGAGCCGGCCGGGCTTCGTGCGCCGACCGCTGCGGCGGGTCGCGGCCGCCGAGGCGATGCGGCCCTGCAGCTCGTCGCTCAGCAGCGCGAGCAGCTCGTCGAGGGTCGGAGCGATGCGGCGCGCGGCCGCCTGGCCCGCCGCGGCGTCGGCAGCCGAGGCGTGCGGGAGGAGGTCGAAGCCGCGCCACAGTGCGCGCGCCTCTTCCGGCACGACGGCGGCGAGGTGAACGTCGTCGGGAGAGTGGAGGGCGGCGACCTGCGCGGCGATCGCACGGCACACGGCGATCGCCTCGGAGCGTGCGCCGACGATCGAGACGTGACCTCCGCGCTCGAGGTCGACGACGGCAGGCATGCCCTGCGCGACGCCGGCCAGGCGCACGAGCCGCTCCGCGGCGCCCTTCATGACGGGGTCGAAGGGCTGCACGGGGTTCTGCTCCCCGGGCAGGCGCACCTCGACCGCGCGAAGGTCGCCCGTGCCGATCCGCACGTGGAGGAAGTCGGCGTCGCCCGGGCGTCGCTCCCAGCGGCGTGCGGGGTCGGTGCCGATCTCGACGAGCGTCGCAGGTTCGGGGTCGAGGGCGAGGGCGGCATGCCGGCGGGCGTCGGCGGTCTCGCGGACCGTCGTGCGAAGGTTCTCGAGGTAGTCGAGGTAACGCTCGCGCTGGATGCGCCGCTGGCGGGCCGCATTCCCGCGCGCCGTGAACGCCATGCTGAGGCCGCCGATGAGCGCGACGACGAGGATGACGGCGCCTACGACGACCATGACCGGGTTGTTGCGCAGCAGCACGATCATCGTGATCGACGAGAGGCTGCCGACGATGGGGAGCAGCGACTGCAGGGGGAAGCCCGCCGCGTTCTCGCCGATCGGCGGCGGCGGCGCGAGCACGAGGTCGGTGGGATCCTCGAGCGCCTCGGTGACGCGCGCGGGCCGGTGGACGAGACGGGTCGTCATGCCGGCACCGCCGTGCGCCCCGAGACGAGCGTCGCGACGAGTCGGAGCAGCCCGCGGAGCGTCGCCTGGCCCGCGGGCTCCGCGCTCGCGCGCAGCCCGCGGTCGAACGGGATGCCGACGACGGGCCAGGCGTCGCCGGCCATCGCGCGCGCCACCGCGTCGCCGTCGCGCGCGCGGTCGACGAGGGCGAGGACCGGCGCGGGCCCCTCGGGAAGCGCCGCGATCGCCGGTGCGACGGCACGCGCGAGCTCGGCGGGAGCGCGCCCGCTCGCGCTCACGAGGCACACGACGTCGCACAGTGCCGCGCACTGCGCGAGGTCGACGAGCGGGTGCCGCGCGCCGAAGTCCGTCACCGACACGTCGAAGAAGCGCGTGATCGGTGCGGCGTCGGCGAGCCATGCGCCGACCGGCCCGTCGGGCACCGGCGGC
The DNA here is from genome assembly GCF_044325405.1 of Microbacterium alkaliflavum. Classification (NCBI taxonomy): domain Bacteria; kingdom Bacillati; phylum Actinomycetota; class Actinomycetes; order Micrococcales; family Microbacteriaceae; genus Microbacterium; species Microbacterium alkaliflavum. The sequence goes on from NZ_JBIQWL010000004.1 coordinate 242,021, forward strand.
CGCAGCGTGAACCACCCGTCACCCGCGTCGAGCCCCGTGACGGCATCTGCCGTCGTCCGAGCCCCCGCCCGCACTTCGCTCGGCGGCGTCTGGCCGGCACCGAGTCGCGCGGCGAGTGCGCCGTCCGCGACATCGATCGCGAGAACGGGTTCGGTGCGCCGCGCCGCCAGGATCCGGACGGCCTGCCCGGCGAGGGTCGTCGCACCTGCTCCGGTGTCGAGCGACACGAATCCGATGCGCCGCGCGGTGGGCAGGATGCCGCGGATCGAGGCATCCCACTCGGTGAGGGCCGTGTGCCGCGCGACGGCGCTTCCGAACAGCGCCGACGGAAGTCCGCGGACATCGAGGGTCACGCGCCGCCCCCGAACATGCCGAGCAGCTCGGCGTAGACGCCGAGCGCGCCGAGCAGCAGCGGCAGGAGCGCGACGACGGCGACGGTCTCGACGACGTTCCCGAAGCCGCGCAGGCGCGCACGCGTGTGCGCGGCGGGCCGCACGAGCGCCGCCGACGCGATGAGCACGGCCGCGAGGGCGCCGACCGCGACGCCGATCCACGCGAGCGGGCCCGTGAGATGGACGACGACGGCCGTGAGCGCGATCGCCGCGACGGCGGCCCACAGCGACCACACCTGCGCGCGCAGCGGGAAAGCACGGGCGCGCAGCCCGGCGACGAGTGCGATCGCGAGCGCGAGGAGCCCGCTCCACAGTTCGCCCGCGAGGACGAGCGCGACGCCCGTCGCGGCGAGCACGGCGGCGCTCGTCACGACGCTCCACGTGAGGGCGCCGTACGCCTCGTCGATCGACGTCAGCGCGCGAGGCCGGGCGATCCGGTCGCCGTCGGCGACGCGACGGTCGAGAGCGGTGAGCCCGGCGGCCGAGAGCGCGATCCACGGAAGCGGGCCCGTCGTGAAGGCGGCGACGGTCCCGGCGATCGCCGCCGCGGCGGGTGCGGGCAGGCCGACGAGGAGGAGCGTGAGCAGGAGCGAGCCGAGCACGGCTCCGACCGCTCCACCGGCTGCGGCGCCGGGGCGATCCAGCCCCACGCCGAGGCCCAGCAGCACGACCGTCGAGCCCGCCGCGATGAGCACGGCGACGGCGATGAGCGGGGCGGCGGGGGAGGAGTAGCCGCCGCCCGGAGCCGCCGTGAGCGCCGCGAGGCTCAGCGGGAGCGCGACACCCGCGGCCGCCGCGCTGAGACTGGCCGAGACGCCCCGTGCGCGCAGGAGCCCGAGCACCGTGGCGAGGGCGACGAGCACGGCGAAGGCGGCGAGGAGCACCCAGGCCGCGATGAAAGCCGAGCCGAACGGGGCCACGGCTCCCGCCGCGGCTGCCGCGAGGGCGACGCCGGCACCTCCGGCGATCGCCCGCGCGCGGTCGTCCCAGCGGTCGGATCGCGTGTCGTGCGCGAGGGCGGCGGCATCGGTCACATCGATGACGACGGGAGGCGGCGGCGCCGTGTCGAGCCGCACGAGTCTCAGGAGCGTGCCGTCGGCGAGGTCGAGCTGCTGGGGCGAGCGCGCGATGTCGAGCTGCTCGCCGTCGGCCGCGATGAGCGTCAGAGGACGCGCGACGGTGCCCCCGGGCTCGCCGAGCAGCTCGACGAGGCGGGGGAGCGTCGCGCCGAGTGGCTCCTCGTTCGCGACGACGACCTCGGCGCGACGCGCGGTGCCGGCGACGGTGAGACGCGTGTACATGTCAGGCCACCTCCATGGCGACGATCGCAGGCCGCAGCGATGACGGTGCCGCGGGCGCGGCATCCGCTCGATCCGCCAGGAGCTGGATGACGAAGGCGACACCGACGCAAGCGGCGCACGCGACGGCGGCCACGATGAGGGATGCCGCGAGCCGGCGCAGGTGGTCGTTGACGGTGCGGCGCTCGTCGATGCGGCCGTAGAGCAGCGCCGATCCGAGGCGCATGCGCTGGAGCTTCGCCTGCTCGATGAGAACGGTGTCCCGCTGGTCGGGCATCAGGCCTCGCTTTCGGGGGAACTGTCGCGCAGCTGCGCCGCGACGCGGGGCGAGACGGCCAGGAGGTCGGCGACGCGGGCGGGGTCCAGGGTGCCGAGCACCTCGCTCAGCCGCTCCCACCCGCCGCCCTGCGCAGAGCCGAGGGGGACGAGCACGCCGGGAAGCCGCGGGCTGCCGACGACGGTGGCGCCGAAGTCGGCCGTCCAGCGCTTCGCGTCGATGCCCGACGCGCGCACGCCGGGCGGCCCGACCAGGAGCGCGAGCGGCTCGGGCGGCGGAGCGGCCGTCGCCCGGAGCGTCAGATCCGGCGAGCCGATCGCGGCGAAGGCGACGCCGAGGAGCGGCATCCCGATCCCCGCCGCCTTCGCGAGGAACCCGCGCGCCTCGACAGCGACGGAGTCGACGCGGGGCTCGCCGGGGCCGGCGACGTCGGCCCAGACGCGCGTCGTCTCCTCGAGGCCCTCGGACGTGCGGGCGATCTGCAACGTGCCGATGAAGGGGCGATCGCGCGCTGCGACAGCGGCCCAGCGGCTGCCCTGTGGCATGCGGCGGCGCGTGCGCTCGGTGAGGTCGTCGCGGTCCCACGGGGCGACGAGCGGCTCGGTCGGTCCCCACGCGCTCGGGACGGCGCCCGCGAGCGCCTCACCGGCGGTTTCGAGCACGCCGCCGAGCCGGACGGGGCGCGTCACCCGGTGCCGTGTCGAGACGGTCGCGACGAGCTGCATCCGCGTCGCGATCGCGGGGCGCACGAAGGCGGGGTGCACGCCCGCCTCCGCAAGCGCGGGCGCCGCGAGCACCGCTTCGGGTAGGTCGAGCCGAGCCCCGCTGCGCGCGTCGTAGCAGCCCTCGTCGGCCGTGCGCACGACCCAGTGCCCGCCGACGGCCGACAGTGCTTCGGCGAGCGGCTGCGTCAGGCGCGAGAACTCGCCCGACACGATGATGGGGCGTGCGTCTGCCGCGACGACGCGACCCAGGAAGTCGCTCATCCCGACCGAGAGCGCCACGACGTCGGCGCGCGTCTCGGTCGCCGACCAGCCTGGGCCGCGTCCGTCGAGGAGGGGGTGGTCGAGGGCCGTCGTCATCCGGGCACCCTGACGGTCACGACGCGGTCGCCGAGTTCGAGGATCGCGCCCGGGGGGATCGGTGTGCGCTGGAAGGCGAGGAACGGCTGCGCGGCGCCGCCCGTGCGCAGCGCCGTGCCGTTCGTCGAGCCGAGATCGGTCACCCACACGAGCCTGCCGTCCCACTCGAGGCGCGCGTGCGATTTCGAGAGCGTGCGGGAGAGGTCGGCCCAGCGGTACTCGTCGGCAGGGGCATCTGCGGGAGCGGAGGGATTGCGTCCCAGCACGAGCGGGATCGCGAGCGGGAGCCGTTCACCTGAGTCGAGCTCGATCACCGGCGCGAACCGCTGAACCGCGTCACGGCCGGGCGCGGGGGAAGCGGCCGGCACGGCGGGGAACTCGAACGGGGCGAGCGCCGGCGCGAACGGGTCGCGTCCGCGATGCACGTCGAAAGTGCCGAGCCCGCCCGCGAAGAAGGCGGGGAGCAGGGATGCCCCGGCCGCGGCGCCCGTCGAGCGCTTGACGGTGCGCGTCCCCGCCGCGATGCGCCCGAGCGATCGCCCGGAGCGCGCAGTCATGGCGACGGCCGCGACGATCGCCGCGGCCGCGAGGAGCCCGAAGAGCCACGCGAGGCCGGCGAGGCCGCCGTCGGCGGCGAAGAGCGCGGCGACGACGGCGAAGGCCACGGGCACGAGCGCATCGACGACGAGCGCGCCGATCCGCTGGCCGACGCGGGCAGGCGCCGTGAGCACGAGCGGATCGACGTGAGCGGGGCGCGCCTGATCCTGTGTCGTCATGGGTCCGCTTCCCGTCGGGGGAACCCCAGAAGTCTAGACGGATAGGTCGAACCGCCGTCTCGCGGTGCGGATGACAGCGGCGTGACAGCGGTGGGGGTGCCGTGACAGCGGCGTGACAGCGGGCCGGGCGCACGCTGGGGGAAGCCATTCAGAGAAAGGCATCCCCTATGACTTCCAACCTCGCAGTGCACGCCGAGGGCCTCGTCAAGGTCTTCGGCGACAACCGTGCGGTGGACGGCGTCGACCTGCGGGTCGCGGCCGGCACCGTCTACGGCGTGCTGGGGCCCAACGGCGCCGGCAAGACGACGACCATCCGCATGCTCGCGACGCTGCTGCGTCCCGACGGCGGACGCGCCGAGATCTTCGGCCACGACGTCGAGCGCGAGGCGCAGATCGTGCGCCAGCTCGTCGGCGTCACGGGCCAGTACGCCTCCGTCGACGAGACCCTCTCGGCCACCGAGAACCTCGTGCTCTTCGGCCGCCTCCTCGGCCTGAGCCGCCCGGAGGCCCGCAAGAAGGCCGTCGATCTCCTCGAGGAGTTCGGATTGACGGATGCCGCGAAGCGGCCCCTCAAGAACTTCTCGGGCGGCATGCGCCGGCGCCTCGACCTCGCGGCATCCCTCATCGCACGCCCGCCGCTCATCTTCCTCGACGAGCCGACGACAGGCCTTGACCCCCGCACCCGCGCGCAGATGTGGGACACGATCCGCACGCTCGTCGCGGGCGGGTCGACGGTGCTCCTCACGACGCAGTACCTCGACGAGGCCGACCAGCTCGCCGATCGCATCGCCGTCATCGACACGGGCAAGGTCGTGGCCGAGGGCACGTCCGACGAGCTCAAGTCGTCGGTCGGCACCTCGAGCCTGCAGCTGCGTCCCGCCGATGCGGCCGACCTCGACGACGTGCGCATCGCCGTCGAACGCGTGCTCGGTGTGCCCGCGACCGTCAGCCCAGAGGCGACCCGCCTCACGGCGCCGATGCAGAACCCCGACCTCGTGACCGACCTCCTGGTCGTGCTGCGCGAGTCCGACATCCGCCTCGCCGAGCTCAGCGTGCAGAAGCCCACGCTCGACGAGGTCTTCCTCACCCTCACGGGACACGGCGTCTCCACCGCCGACACCCGTGAGGAGCGCGAGCTCGAAGGGAGCCCCGCATGACCACTGCCGTCCTCACCCCCGACGCCCCGCTGCGCAACCACGTCAGCATCGGCCAGTCCGTCCGCAACTCGCTCACCATGGCGGGCCGCGGCCTCATCAAGATCCGCCGCACGCCCGAGCAGCTCATCGACGTCACGGTGCAGCCCATCATCTTCACGGTGATGTTCGCCTACATCTTCGGTGGCGCGATCGCGGGCAGCGTCGAGACCTACCTGCCGTTCCTGCTTCCCGGCATCCTCGTGCAGACGGTCATCACGACGTCCGTCGTGACGGGCGTGCAGCTTCGCGAGGACATGGAGAAGGGCGTCTTCGACCGGTTCCGCTCGCTGCCCATCGCGCGGGTCGCGCCGCTGGCCGGCGCGCTCCTGGCCGACACGCTGCGCTACGCCATCGCGACGACGCTGACCTTCGCGACGGGCTACATCATGGGCTACCGCCCCGACGCCGGATTCACCGGCGTGCTCCTCGCGGGGCTGCTCGTCATCGGAGCGTCGTGGGCGCTGAGCTGGATCTTCGCGTTCTTCGGCGTCATCGCGCGCACCGCGGCATCCGTGCAGGGCATCTCGTTCCTGATCCTGTTCCCGCTGACGTTCCTCTCGAACGCGTACGTCCCGATCGACACGCTGCCGCCGGCACTCGCGTGGTTCGCGTCGATCAACCCCGTCTCGCACCTCGTTTCGGCTGCACGTGCGCTCACGATGGGAACGGATGCCGGAGCCGACGTGCTCGCGACGATCATCGGCGCCGCGGTCGTCGTGGCCGTCTTCGCGCCGCTCACGGTGCGCGCCTACATGCGTCGGGCATGACGCGCCGATTCCGCCGCGTGGTCTGCGCGACGGCGGAGTCGGCGAGCGACACGCCGGGACGGGATGCCTCGTCCCGGCGTGTCGCGACCGAGTCTCCGCCGCTGTGCCCAGCGGCGGCCGCGGCTCACGCCGCGTCGCCGTCCGTGCGATCTCGTCGTGTCGCGGTCAGGGCAGCAGCTCGCCCAGGCGCTGGAGCTCGTCGTGCGCGGTGTCTGGGGACTCCTCCGGCGCCGCGGCGACGCGCTCGACGACCCGGCGGTAGAAGGGGTCGGCGGCGTCCGGACGGCCGCGCAGCGAGATCGAAGCGCCGAGGGCGCGGCGGGCTGCGGCATCCTGTCCCGTCACGGCGAACCAGCCGGCCAGGCTCAGCGCGACGTCCGCGATGATCGGCTGATCTCCGCTGCGCAAGGCGAGCGGCAGCGCGACGCGCAGCGCGGCGGCGGCCTCGTCCGGCCGATCGACCAGCACGAGAGCCTGCGCGCGCTTGGAGCTCGCCCACGCCTGGAGCTGGTCGGGGAACTCCGGCGGGATCGTCGTGCCGAGCCCGTCGATGTGAGCGAGCGCGGCCGCCCCGTCGCCCGCGGCGATCTCGACGGTCGCCGCCGCCATCCGGGCCTGCGCGAGGGCGCGGTCGGAGCCGTCGGCACGCGCCGTCGCCTCGATCTCGGCGAGCCGGGCGCGCGCGTCATCGAGGCGCCCGAGCCGCAGCAGTATGCCGAGGCCCTGCGCGCGCTGCTGCAGGAGGTCGGAGACCGAGGTCAGCCCCGTGAAGCCCGCCGTCGAGGCGTCGGCGACCTCGAGGGCCTCGGCGAGGCGCCCCTCGAGCATGAGCCACTCCGACCGCATCTGGCTCGCGAACGCGATGCCCCATACGTCGCCGAGCTCGCGGAAGGTGCGCACGGCACGCTCGCTCTCGACGCCGAGTGTGTCGACCTCTCCGCTGTTCTGCGCGACGGCGGAGCGGATCATACTGACGAACGCGTGCGACCACTCCGGTGCGTCGGGAGACGCCGCCGGAATCTCGAAGCGCCGCGACCAGCCCCAGCCGCGCTCCTGCCCTGCGATGGCCTGGGCCGCCGCGGCGAGCAGCGGCGGGATGACGGCGGTGAGCTCCGACGGATGCCGCGCCGCCGCCTCGACGAGGCGCGCACGTCGCCCGTCGAAGTCGGCGAGGTCGACTGCACCGGGGGCGGGCTCGTCGCCCGCCGCGCCCGCGGCCGCCGACATGAGGCCGAGGAGCAGCCCGACCCCGTTGATCACGACGGCGGCCTCCGTGTCCAGGTCGGCGTCGAGCGCCGTGAACCGGCGTATGCCGTCGGAGAGCTCGTCGAAGCGCTCGCGCATGAGGCTCGGCCACAGCGACGCCCGGACCAGCTCGACGCCCGTCTCGAACAGGCCCGGCTGCTCGGCGCACGCTCGCAGCGCCGCCGAGAGGTTCTCGTCGTTCGCGTCGAACCAGGCGAGGCCGTCGCGCACGCCGGGCCCGCGCAGGAGGGGCTCCCGCGTACGCGCGAGCTCGGCCATCGCGGCGGCCTGGCGGCCGCGTGCCTCCTCTTCCCGCCCGTCGGAGCGCAGACGATCGATGCCGTATTCGCGAACCGTCTCGAGCATGCGATAGCCGCCGTCGCCGCGCCGCAGGAGAGATCGGTCGACGAGCTGGTCGAAGGCTGCGGCATCTGTCCCGAACACCCGCGCGACGACGCTGGCGTCGGCGGCCGTGATGCCGTCGGGGAAGACGGATGCCGCGAGCAGCGCCTCGCGCTCGGGATCGGTGAGCGTCTCCCAGCTCCAGTCGATGAGCGCGCGCAGCGTCTGGTGACGTGGGTCGGCGGTCCGCGGACCCGTCGCGAGCAGGGCGAAGCGGTCATCGAGACCCTCGTCGATCTCGGCGAGGGTGAGCGTCCGCGCGCGTGCCGCGGCGAGTTCGAGGGCCAGGGGCAGGCCGTCGAGCCGGCGGACGATGCGCTCGACCGCGTCCGACTCGCGCGGCGCGGGCGCCTCGCCCCGCGCGGCGCGGACGCGGCGCGAGAAGAGCTCGATCGCGTCGTCGGCGGGGAGGGGGCCCAGGTCGACGAACGCCTCGCCGGCGACGCCGAGCGGCTCACGGCTCGTCGCGAGAAGACGTGCGGTCGGCGTCGCGCGCAGCAGCGCGAGCGCCACCTCCGCGGCCTCGCCGGACACATGCTCGCAGTTGTCGAGGACGATGAGCACGGGCCGGCCCGCGAGGGCGTCGAGCGCGCGCTGCCGGGAAGAGGTGGGTGTCGCGGTGGTCGTCGTGTCGGCGAGCCGGATGCTGCGACCCGCTGCCGTGGCGACCGCGGCCCACACTTCGCCCGGAGCGGCCGGGGCGAGCTCGACCACGACGGTCGCGTCGCCCCAGGCACGTGCCGTCTCGAGAGCGAGCGTCGTCTTGCCCGCTCCGCCCGGTCCGATCAGCGTGACGAGCCGCTCGGCGCTGAGCTGCGCGCCGATCGTGGCGAGCTCGCGCTGGCGCCCGACGAGTGGTGTCAGCGCCGCGGGGATCACCGACCGTGCGGACGAGGTCGGCGCCGCCCCTAGGCGTCCGGAGGAACCCGCGGTCGCGTCGGCGGCCAGCGTCGCCCGGACGAGCCGCTCGGCGTGCGCGCGGTCTTCGAGCAGGTCGCGCACGACCCAGTCGAACTCGGGGCCGGGTGTCCACGGCTCGCCGGTCCAGAGGTCGATCGCGGTGCGGGCGATATCGGCGGCCGCCGTCGGGTCGGAACGGGTGCGCGCTTCGGCGACGAGATCCTGGAACCGCGTCACGTCGACCTCGTCGCGCGTCATCGAGAGGCGATAGCCGCCCGGCGTGGACTCGACGGCATCCGCCCCCATCGACCGGCGCAGCCGCGAGACGAGCGACTGGAGCGCCGCGCGCGGATCCTCGGGCGGATCGTCGGGCCAGAGATCCTCGGACAGCGGCCGGTAGCCGACCGTCGTGCCGGCATCGACGGCGAGCCGGAACAGCACCGCCTGCTGTCCGCGCCCGTGCACGGTGATCGCCTCGCCCGCGGGGTCCGCCAGGGCGAGGCCGCCGAAGAACCTCAGCCGCACGGATCAACGATAGGACGGCCGCGCTCATCTCCCGGCCCACACGAACGACAGGTCAACCACGCATTCACAGGACGATCGGCGCGGCATCGACCTGCGGATCCGTGGTTGATCTGTCGATGGGGAGCCGGGCGGGGTCGGGCCGGCCGGGCGGGCCCGTCGGCGGCCGGTCAGCCCGTAACGGTGATCTCGGCGTAGTCGACGGCCCCCGAGGTGAGCCGCGCGAGGGACTGGGTCAGTGCCGCGCGGAGCACGTCGAGGTCGATGTCGGCGAGATCCTTGAGGTAGACGCACGACGCGCCCGTCGTGTGCGGCCCCAGCTTCGACAGGTCGGGTGCGGCGCTGTCGCGAGGATCGAGCAGATAGACGGTCGTGGCCTGCCGGCGGGGCGAGAAGCCGAGCAGCGGCACGTCGCCCTCGGTGCCCGTCGGGTAGCGGTAGTGATACGAGCCGAAGCCGACGATCGTGCCCCACAGCACCGGCTCGCGGCCGCTCACCTCCGACATCATCGCGATCATCGTCTCGGCGTCGCGTCGACGCACGGCCGGGGTCACGGCGGCGACGAACGCGGCGACGTCGCCGCCGGTGGGCTTCATGCCTTGGCCTGCGCCTTCATCGCGCGCTTGTGCTCGCGCACCTTCGCGAGCGACTCGGGGCTCGTGATGTCGGCGACGCTGCGGTGCGTGCCCTCGTCGCCGTAGGGGGTGGATGCCTCGCGCCAGCCCTCTCCCGTGAACCCGTACTGCTTGCCGAGGAGCGCGAGGAAGATCCTGGCCTTCTGCTCGCCGAAGCCGGGCAGGGCCTTGAGCCGGCGCAGGACTTCCCGTCCGTCGGGGTCGTCGCGCGTCCACAGCGCGGCGGCGTCGCCGCCCCAGTCCTGCTCGAGCGCGGCGCACAGCGACTGCACCCGGCCTGCCATCGACCCGGGGTAGCGGTGCACGGCCGGGGGAGTGCGGAAGACCTCGACGAACGCCTCGGGGTCGTAGCCGGACAGGGTCGCGGCATCCACCGATCCGACGCGCTGCTCGATCTTGAGCGGCCCCGAGAACGCCGTCTCCATCGCGACCTGCTGGTCGAGGAGCATGCCGATGAGCAGGGCGAGCGGGTCGTCGGTGAGCAGGCGGTCGGCGGCCTCGTCGCCCGTGATGTGGAGCGTCATGCCGCCAGTCTCGCACCGGGTGACGACGGCGGGCCACCGTCGAGCGCGACTGCCCGCGCCGGCGCGTGGCGGCGGCGATGCGAGGATGGACAGGGAGGAGCGCATGGCCGAAGAACAACCCGCCGAGGCACTCGACGAGGTCGCCTCGGCCGCGCAGGAGAAGCACGTCGTCGTCGTGGGCGGCGGCATCGCGGGGCTCGTCGCGGCGCTCGAATGCGCCAAGGTCGGGCTGCGGGTCACGCTCATCGAGCAATCCGATCGGCTCGGCGGCGCGATCCGCTCCGTCGAGGCGGGCGGGCTCTCCCTCGACGCGGCTGTCGAGGGCTGGTCGATCCGAGGCGCCGCCGTGCGCGCGCTCGCCGAGGAGCTCGGACTCGCCGCGGCGATCGTGCCGGCCGCCGTGACGGACACGTGGATCGGCGGGCTGCCCGGGGTCGCCCCGCTGCCGGAGCGCTCCATCGTCGGCATCCCCGACAACCCCTGGGACGTGCGGGTGCGCCGCATCATCGGGTGGCGCGGCACGTGGCGCGCGTATCTCGATCGCGTGCGCCCCCCGCTGACCATCGGCAAGGAGCGCAGCCTCGGCAAGCTCGTCCGCACGCGCATGGGCGACGCCGTGCTGGAGCGCCTCGTGGCACCCCTGAGCCTCGGCGTCTACGGCACGCACCCCGACGATGTCGACGTCGAGGCCGTCGCGCCGGGTCTCAGCACGGCGCTCACCCGCACGGGGTCACTCAGCGGCGCGGTCTTCGACCTGCTCGTCGACGCCACCCCCGGCCCGCGGCTCGAGGGTCTCGCGGGAGGGATGCCGCAGCTCGTCGAAGCCGCGCATGAGCGGCTCGTCGAGCTCGGCGCCGTCGTGCGCACGGGCGTGCGGGCGGACCGGCTCGAGCGGCACGACGACGGGAGGTGGACCGTGGAGACGGCGGGCGACGCGCCGGAGGCGGATGCCGCCGACCAGGTCGTCGTCGCGACGCCCGAGGCCGAGGCTCGCCGTCTGCTCGCGCCCGTCGTCCCGTCGCTCGACGCACCGGTCGAGGTCGTCCACCCCGTCGAGGTCGTGACGCTCGTCGTCGCCGACGCCGCGCTCGATGCGGCGCCGCTGGCCGCCGTGTACCCGCTGCCGGGCACGTCGCGCGCCGTCGCGGTCGTCGACTCGACGGCGCGGTGGCCGTGGGTCGCCGCCGCGGCCGGGTCGGGTGTGCGCGTGCTGCGCGTCTTCTTCGGCGCCGCCGGCGAGCCCGCCGCGACAGCCGGCCTCGACGACGCGGCAGCCGCGGAGCTTGCTCGGGGCGAGGCATCCACTCTGCTCGGCGTCGGCCTGCGCGACGTGCGCGGTGCCGCGCGCGCGCCATTCGAGCCGCCGCGACCCGCGTCGGCGCTCGGCCACGCCGAGGCCGCCGATGCGGCGCGCCAGGCGATCCGGACCGTCGATGGCCTTGCCGCGGTCGGCGCGTGGCTCGCCGGCTCCGGCCTGGCGCAGGTCGTGCCGGACGCCCTGAAGGAGGGCGACCGAGTGCGCCGGATGATGCTCTGGAACGAACCGGGGGAGTGAGTCCTCCTTGCGGTGTGAGGATCTGTCAAGGCGGATGCCGGAATCGGCATGCGGGACTAACCTGGGACCACGCACCACCCGCAAGCGTGAGGAGACGCGCCCATGAAAGGCAAGGTAGGACTCGTCATCGGTCTGGCCGCCGGCTACGTGCTCGGTTCGCGCGCCGGTCGCGAGCGTTACGAGCAGATCAAGGCGCAGGCTCTCAAAGTGTGGAACCTCGACCCCGTGCAGGATCAGGTCGGCAAGGTCAAGGACTTCGCGAAGCAGCAGGCCATGGCACTGCCTTCGACGCTGTGGGACAGCGCCGTCAAGGTGACCAAGGCCGCGTCGTCGAAGGGCACGACGCCCGGTCAGAAGCTCGACGACGCGATCAAGGCGGGCAAGGACTCCGCCGCCGACATCGACGCCGCTGCGGCGACCTCCGCCTCGGCCGTGAAGGACGCCGTCGACGACGCGTTCGACGACAGCTCCGACGCGGGCCGCGGCGGAGCGTGACATGACGACACCTCGCGGCTTCCGCGACCGCGCCGACGATGGGCTTCTCACCCTCCTCGGCGAAGTCCCCGAGCTCGTCCGCAACCTCGTCATGGCGGAGATCGAGGCCGCGAAGGCGTGGATCCGCCGCACCTCGAAGGATGCCGGCATCGGCTCCGGCTGGATCGTCGGGGCACTCTTCCTGCTGTTCTGGTCGATCCCGCTGCTGCTGGCCTTCATCATCATCGGGCTCTCGTCGTGGATGCCGGTGTGGGTCGCCTCGCTGATCGTGCTCGTCGTGCTGCTCCTCGGCGCGGCGCTCATGGGCTTCCTCGGCTATCGGCGCTGGAAGAAGGTCGTGGGTCGTGAGAACCCGGTCCAGGCGATCGTCAAGGATGTGGAGATAGTGCGCGATGAGCTCTGAGGTTCCGGTGCCCCGCACCGCCGTCCCGCTCGGCATCACCGACCCCGTCGAGAAGGCGAGGACGGAGCTCAAGGCCGCGCTCGCCGCGATCGAGGACAAGGCCAACGTGCCGCGTCGCATCGAACGTACGAGCGACCGCCTGAAGCGCCAGGCGCGCGCCTTCGCGAAGGACAACCCCGCGGGGGCCACCGCCGTGGTCGCCGCCGCGGCCGCCGCGGTGGGCGCCATCGTCTGGTCGATGGTCCGCGCGTACACTCGCTGACCCCCGTCGCGCGGTGCGTCTGCGCGTCCCCGGCCTCGCCCTGTGGATGCCGAACGGACAGGCGACGGTCAGCAGGGGTATGGTAAGAGGCAGGCAGTGCGATGGCGCGGATGCTGCCGACGGCGCGGACCTCCACTTGCACGGAGTTCGCATGTCGCACGTCGGCTGCTCGTTACATGGGGCGGTCGACTGAGTAGTACCCACCGAGAGTCGACCCCATGAATGCATCACCACGGCCTTCCGACGCCAAGCCCCTCGCAGGCTGGCGCGTGCTCGTCCCGCGCGGCGGTCCGTGGGGCGACGGGGTCGCGGCATCCCTCCGGCGCCAGGGCGCGACGCCCGTGATCGCACCGCTCATCAACTTCGCTCCGACGAACGATCAGGCGACGCTCGAAGAGGCCCTGTCCGATCTCGCCGCGGGAGCCTTCGACTGGCTCACCCTCACGAGCGCGACGACCGTGGACGTGCTCTACGCCTATCGCGCCGTGATCCCCGCCAAGACCCGGGTCGCGGCCGTCGGTGAAACGACCGCGGCGGCCCTGACCGCCGTCGGCTATCGTGTCGACCTCGTTCCCGATCGGGACAACTCCGCCGCCGGCATGGCCGAGCAGATGATCGCGCTCGAGCCCGAGCCGCGGGACATCCTCACGTTGCGCAGCGAGATCGCCAAGCCCGTGCTGACGCGGATGCTCGACGAAGCGGGCCACCGGGTGCGCAGCGTCGTCGCCTATCGCACCGTGGGTGTGCCGGTCACCGACAAGATCGCCGAGGACGTGCGCAGCGGGCGCATCAATGCGATCCTCGTGACCAGCGGCTCGGTCGCCGAGCAGGTGCACGACCAGTTCCCCGAGGTGCCCCCGACGACGCTCATCGCGGCGATCGGTCCTCGCACCGCGAAAGACGCCCGCCGTGCGGGTCTCCCGGTCGACGTCATCGCCGAGCGGCAGACCGTCGACGCCCTCATCGACGCCGTCGCGCGCTTCCCGCTGCCGCACGCCGCCGACGAGTTCGCCCCCTGACCCCAGCCGATCCGTCCTCGGCTTGTCGATGCGCGATAAACGGATCGTTGCCGTCCTGTGAGCAAACCGCCGGGTCGTCGTCACCGGCCGCTGGCAGACTAGTCGCATGGTGACGCTCCTGCTCGACTCGACACGACTCGAGGTCGTGCTGTCGGGCACCGAGCGCCTGCTCGCATTCCGCAAGGGGAATGTCACGATCGAGCGCGCCGCGATCGCCAAGGTGCAGCTGACGGATGACGCGTGGACATGGCTCCGCGGAGTCCCGTCGCCCGGCACGCACGTGCGGGGCGTGGTGGCGATGGGCACGTGGAAGTCGGCGGGCGGCACCGACTTCGTCGTCATCCGCCGCCATCGTGCCGGTGTCGTGATCGACCTCGAAGAGCATGCCGAGTTCGACCGCATCGTGCTCACGACGCGTCACGGCCTCGCGCTGGTCGAGGCCTTGCGGCTCGATGTGGCCGACGAGGCCGCCGACGTCGCGGAGATCGCCGCCGAGGCCCGGGCTGCGCGCAAGCCGAGGCGCCCGCGCGCTGCGCCGGTGCCCGCGCCCGGCGTCTGAAGTCGTTTCAGCCGCGAGGATCGGCCAGGACTCGCGACCATGCGACTTCCCGGTCGAGCTGACCGGTCTGCCGGAAGAGCCGCACCTGATGGGTGTCGGCGAGTGCTCTCGCGAGGTCGTCCCGATCGGCCGGTTCGAACCCCAGGCCCTCCCAGAACGGCCCCGAACGGCGGCTGAACAGCCACGCCGTGGTCGCTCCCTCCCCGGCTGCACGATCGAGCGCGAATCGTGCCAGGGAGCTCCCCGCGCCCTGAGAACGCCGGGAGGGACGCACTGCGACGCTCCGGATCAGCGCGTGACGGCCGTCCGCGCTGATCTCGTAGCCCGTGCTGCCGACGATCTCCCCCCGCGCGTCGCGGTCGAGCCACAGCCGCACGCCGGGCGCGTCCAGTCCGCTGAGGGTGAGATCCATCTCTGTCAGGAACGCCGTCAACGCCTCGACGTCGGTCTCGCTCCGAAGGCGAAGGTCCACGCGTGCGGCCTCGAGCGTCAGCTGACGTCGCGGCGCCAGCTGGACAGCCAGCCGAGCACGACGAACAGGATGCCGTAGCCGAGCAGCACGAGCGCGCCGACCCACCACTCGAGCGGGTCGCTCGTCGAGCCGGTCGTCGCGGTGCTCACCGAGAAGACACTCGCTCCGACGAGCGCGTCGCTCGCGGCACCCGGCAGGTACTTCGTGACATCGGACAGTCCGTCGACGAACGACGCGGCCGCTCGCGCGACCGGCTCGAGGAACTGCGTGAACACGAGCACGCCCACGATCGCACCGACCTGGTTGCGCACCAGCGCGCCGATGCCGATGCCGATGAACACCCACAGCACGTAGGCGAGCACCATCCGGCCGAGCATCGCCCACGTGTCGGACGACGTGAAGTCGGTGTCGAGGCCGTACCCGGCCAGGAAGCCCGCCGATGGGCCGACCGCCGCGAAGATCCCGACGATCCCGTACAGCACGCCGAGAAGCACCCCCACCGCGAGCTTGCCGACGAGCACGGTGCCGCGTCGCGGCGTCGCGAGGAAGGTCGGCGTCAGCGTCTGGTGGCGGAACTCCCCCGTGACGGCCAGGGTGCCGATCAGCAGCGGGAAGACGTAGCCGACCGAGGTCGCGGTGCTGTACAGCACCGCGGGAAGGCCCTCGGCGGGGATCTGCGGTGCATTGCCCGGCAGGGCGCCGGTCGCCGACGCCGAGAACACGAACGCCAGCACGGACGCGGTGAAGCCGACATAGGCGAACAGCACGATCGCGAGGATCCACCACATCGACGTGGTGAACTGCTTCGTCGTCTCCGAGCGCGTGACAGCGGCGAGGCTCATCGCGGCTCACCTCCCTCGGAGTCATCGGATTCTCGATGATCGTCGCCGGCATCGGGGCCGGCGTCGGCCTCGTCGGTCTCGGGCAGCGGCTCGGGCTGCGCCTGCCACTCGGGCGGCGCGCCGCCGAGGTCTTCCGGCGCCGGAGTCTCGAGTTCCGACACGGGCAGATTGGCACCGCCCTCGGGCTCTGCGGGGCGGTCACCGCCATCGCTTGCGGCGCCGTCCGCTTCGTGATCGAAGGAGGCGAAGAACCGGTCGGCGTCGCGGTCGGCGTCGGTCTTGACGTAGTGCTCCCACGGGCGGTCGTCGGCGTCGGACGAGGGTGGTGCCGAGAGCTGCCCATCGATCTCGTCGATGTCGTCGACGCTCGGGGATTCAGCGCCCTCGGCCTCGAGCCTCGACTCGCTCGCCGCTTCGGGCTCGGGCTCGGCGGAGGACTCGGCCTCGGACTCGGCCCCGTCGGCGGATGCCTCGGGCTCCGCGGATGCCTCGGGCTCGGCTTCGGGCTCGGCCGATGCCTCGGCCTCGTCGGCGGATTCAGGCTCGGCTTCGGGCTCGGCTTCGTCGGCGGATTCGGGCTCGGCCGATGCCTCGGCCTCGGGCTCGGCCTCGTCGGCGGATTCGGGCTCGGCGGATGCCTCGCGCTCCGCCGAGGACTCGGCAGCCGACTTCGGACTCGTCGCGGGGATGATGTCGATGATGCCCGTGCTCGCGACCGCGAACCCCGGGTGGGTGGAATTCGGCGACTCCGTCTGCTCGCCGTCTCTGCCGCCGTCCTCGGCGCCGGCGTCGGCGTTCTCCGGCTCGTCGTCGTCGGGCGACTCGTCCCACTCCGCAGGCTCGTCCGACTCGAGGGTCTCGGCGTCGCCGGGGGGCGGGGCTGCGCTCGCGTCCTCCGCCGCGGCATCCTGCGAGTCGTGCTCCGCTGCGGCCGCGACCGCGAGGCCCGCGACGACGGGCGCCGCGCCGAGCTCTTCGGCTCCGTCCTCCGCTTCACCAGGAGCTGACTCGTCGACGGCAGGTTCGCCTCCTTCGACGGGAGATCCGGTGGGCGCCTCGACGGCCGCTTCGGCGGCGTCCTCCGCCGAAGCATCCTCGGTCCCGGCGCCGCCCTCAGCGGCTTCCGGCTCGGCGATCGCGGGCTCAGCGGCTTCCGCCTCCGCCTCTTCGTCATGCTCGGACTCGCCCGCCGCCACGAGGCCGGCAGCAGCCGCGGCAGCGACGCCGTCCGCGGCCACCGGCACCTCGGTCGCCCCCGACGCGCTCGGGTGCACCCGCACCCCGTTCACGAGGTCGAGGAAGACCTCCTCGAGCGCGGGCCCGCGACGCTGCAGCGACGACAGGGCGATCCCCGCGTCGGCGGCGATCTGCCCGACCTCGACGGGATCGTGCCCGCGCACCGTGAGCCCCGAACGCAGCACCTCGACGTCGACGTGGTGTGCGCGCAGGGCGGCCGACAGCCCGGCGCGGTCGGGGGAGTCGACGACCGTCGCATACTCCGACGGGTCGGACAGATCGGCGAGCGCGCCCTGGAAGACCAGGCGTCCGGCGGAGATGACGATCAGCGAGTCGACGGTCTGCTGCACCTCGGCGAGCAGGTGCGACGACACGAACACCGTGCGGCCCTGACGGGCGAGCTCCCGGAGGAGTCCGCGCATCCACTTGATGCCCTCGGGGTCCAGCCCGTTGGCGGGCTCGTCGAGCACGAGCACGCCGGGGTCGCCGAGCATCGCGTACGCGAGTCCGAGGCGCTGGCGCATGCCGAGCGAGTAGCCGCCCACCTTGCGGCCGGCGACGTCTGCGAGGCCGACGAGCCCGAGCGACTCCTCGACGCGGGAGGCGGGCAGGCCGGCAGCCGCCGCGTAGACCTTCAGGTGGTTCGCACCGGAGCGGCCGGGATGGAAGCTGGATGCCTCGAGCACGGCGCCGACGGACTGCAGCGGATTGCGCAGCTTCGCGTAGGGGACGCCGCCGATCGTCGCCGCGCCGCCCGTGGCGCGCACGAGGCCGAGGAGCACCCGGAGGGTCGTCGTCTTGCCGGCGCCGTTGGGTCCGAGGAATCCCGTGACCCGGCCCGGCTCGACCCGTGCGCTGAATCCGTCAACAGCCGTCACGGCGCCGAAGCGCTTGGTGACTCCGGAGAATTCCAGCACCTGTCCGTCGGGCATGCAGAACCCTCTCTCGTAGCGAGCCGATCCCCCTATCTTTGCGGAAAACCCCTCTTCGTGCGGGGAGTTGGGGAGGGCACGCCGTGCAGTGCGTCGAGGCCCGCGGCGGCCTCCTCGGCAGCCACCGAGACCCGCCACAGCCGGGACGGTAACGTTGCACCGTGGGCGATGGGGGCATCACTGCGGAAGACAAGGTCGTCGTGCGAGCCGAGGGCTCGCTCGGACGGCTCACACTCAACCGTCCGAAGGCGATCAATGCGCTCGACCTCGACATGATCCGGGCGCTCTCCGCCGCCCTCGACGGGTGGGAGCGCGACCGCGACATCGACACGATCGTGCTCGACGGCGCGGGGGATCGGGGCCTGTGCGCGGGAGGCGACGTCCGCGGACTCTACGAGCGCACCGTGGGCGGCGATGCCGAGGCATCCGCGCTGTTCTTCCGCGAGGAGTACGCGCTCAACGCCCGCATCTCGGAGTACCCGACGCCCATCGTCGCCATCGCCGACGGCATCACGATGGGCGGCGGCATCGGGCTGGCCGGTCACGCGCCGTTCCGCGTCGTCACCGAGCGCTCGAAGCTCGCGATGCCCGAGACGCGCATCGGGTTCACGCCCGACGTCGGCGGCACATGGCTGCTGTCGCGCGCGCCGGGGCGCCTCGGCGAGTACCTCGGATTGACCGGGGCCGTGATGGATGCCGCCGATGCCGTGTACGCGGGATTCGCCGACCACCTCGTGCCGACCGGCAGCCTCGAGGGGTTCGTCGACGCGCTTGCGACGCGCGCCGATCCGAGCGGCCCCGCCGAGCTCGTGCTGCTGTTCGACGAGACGCCCGACCCGTCGCGCCTCGCGACGGCCCGCGCGTGGATCGACGACGCGTTCGCCGCCGACACCGTGGCCGAGATCATCGAGCGGCTGCGCGCGAGCGCCGAACCGGAAGCACAGGCCACCGCCGACCTGCTGGAGGAGCTCTCGCCGACGGGCCTGAGCGTGACGCTCGAAGCCATCCGCCGCGTGCGCGGCCTGCCGAGCCTGCGCGACGCGCTCGCTCAGGAGTACGGGCTCGTGATGTGGTTCGCCACGACCCAGCCCGACCTCGCGGAGGGCATCCGCGCGCAGGTCGTCGACAAGGACCGCTCGCCGCGCTGGCAGCCCGCGAGCCTCGCCGAGCTGTCACCGGATGCCACGGCATCGGCCTTCTCGTTCGCGCCGACGGTTCCGCTCTGGAGCTGAGCCCGATGGCGCGTGCGGCGAGGAACCACGACGGGGCCGCCGCGCGCCCGGGCCGTGGCTGGTCTCTCGGCGTCGCGCTCGACTGGTTCTTCTTCGTGTTCGCGGGGCTCGCCGCCGTGTGGCTGGCCTACCTCAGCCTCACCGAGACGTTCAACGTGGGCTGGTGGGGCATCCTTTTCGCGATCGTCTTCTGGGCGCTGCTGGCGTATCTCGTGCTGCCGCGACTGCACCGCATCCTCACGACGATCTACGTGCCCGACTACTTCATCGGCCGCACGCGCACGAGCGACGGACTGCTCGGCGACCCGGTCAACCTCGCCTTCATGGGCACCGGCGAGCAGATCGAGGCGGCCATGCGGGCGGCGGGCTGGACGCGCGCCGACCCGATCACGATCACCTCGACGTGGCGCATCGTGGCCTCGACCCTCACCCGCCGCAGCTACGACGAGGCGCCCGTCAGCCCCCTGTTCCTCTTCGGGCGCGCGCAGGACTTCGCGTATCAGCAGGACGTCGACGACAGCCCCGCCCAGCGCCACCATGTGCGGTTCTGGCAGTGCCCCGAAGACTGGCTGCTCCCCGGCGGACGCCGCGTCGATTGGCTCGCCGCAGGCACGTTCGACCGGCGCGTCGGACTGTCGCTGTTCACCCTGCAGATCACGCACAAGATCGACGCCGAGACCGACATCGAGCGCGACCACATCATCTCCACGCTCATCGTCGCCGATCCGCGCATCGACATCCGGCTCATCGAGGACTTCTCGACCGGGTACCACGCCCGCAACGGCGGCGGCGACTCGATCAGCACCGACGGCGACCTGCCGATCGTCGACGTGCGCGACGTCACCCTGGAGGAGGCGCCCGCGGTGCAGACGACCGCAGTGCAGACGACCCCGGAGCAGGGGGCGGCGACATGACGACGGCCTCCTCCGCGAAGCGGCCCTCGTACGAGCCGGCACGCAGGCTGCTGCGCCCGCCGGGGTACCGCCCCGACATGAAGCGGCCCCCGACGACCGTCGCGGGTGCCCTGCTCGTCTTCCTTCGTGTCGTCGTCGGGCTGCTCTTCCTCGGCGAACTCGCCCTCAACTGGAACCTCGTCGCGACCGAGAGCGCCGTCGCGATCGACGGCCTCACGGCGGGGGAGGCCGCGGGTATCGGGCTGTGGATCGTGGTCGGCATCATCAGCGTCGTGCTGATCTTCGACGCCGTGCTCGCCGTGTTCATCCTGCGCGGCCACAACTGGCCCCGCGTCATCGTCATGGTGTTCGCGGTGCTCTCGATCTCAGCGGCCTTCGGATCGTGGTGGCTCTACGACCTGGAGATCACCTTGAAGACGAGCCTGCTCACCACAGCGCTCGATACGCTGATCCTCCTCGCGCTGTCCAGCCGCAGCGCGGCCGCGTACGCTCGGCGCAACGAGCAGCGCTGAGAGGTGCCCCGCCGCATGTTCGATTCCCCCCTGTCCGCGTCCGCCTACCAGGTGCTCGGCGTCGAGCCCACGGTCGACGAGGAGGGCCTGCGCAAGGCGTATCGCCTGCGACTGCGTCAGACGCACCCCGACACGGGGGGAGAGGCATCCGTCTTCATCCAGGTGCAGCGCGCGTGGGCGCTCGTCGGCACTCCGCAGGCGCGCGTCGCCTACGACCGCGGGCACGGCTTCGGGGCGGCGGCCGCACCGTCGTTCAGCCCGGACGCTCCCGCCTGGCGCCCGCCCTCCCGCCCGGCCGACACGCGCCCGAAGGCGCGCTCGTACGGGCAGCCCGGCGGCTGGCGGCGCGAGCGCTACCTGTCGCTCATGCGCGAATGGGTCGGGCGGGGCGTCGAGATGCCCGATCCGTACGATCCCGCGCTCGTGCGGTCCGCGCCCCACCATCTGCGGCGGCTCCTCGCCGACGCGCTGGCCGAAGAGGCGACGGCGCGCGTCGTCGCCGACCTCGGCATGGGGTACACCGTGTGGCACGACGTCGCCGCGGGCCACGCGTCCGACGAGAAGGTCGACCACGTCGTGCTCGGCCCGAGCGGGCTCTACGGCGTGCTGTCGGAGGACTTCGGCGGCCCCGTCCGCATCAAGCGCGGAGAGCTCGTGGGCGACGGCGTCGACGGCGCCCCCATCGCGGCGCTCCTCGCGCGACTTCGCACCGTCGCACGCGCCGCCCGCGTGAAGTTCAGCGGGGCGATCGTCGTGCTCCCCGACGACGACCTCGATCAGCCCATCGAGGAGCTCGGCCGGGTGCGCGGCGTGCCCGTCGCGATCGTGTCGCGCAGCGCCCTGTCGACGGTGCTGCGCCGAGGGGTCACGGGCGCGCGCGAGGTGGGCGGCAACGAGGTCTTCGACATCCGCACGCGCCTGCAGCACGCCGTCCGCTACGTGTAGCGGTCCCGGGGCTGGCGGGGCGAGATCAGCCCGCGAGGCCGAAGAGCTCGAGGGGGTGCGTCAGGCGCCACCAGGCCGACGGCGGCTCGATGTCGCCCGCGAGCACGACGTCGACCGTCGACGAGTCGAGCGGACCCTTGACGTTCAGCGTGCCCACGTCGTCGCCTTTGTCACGGTGGTCGCCGAGCGACAGGTCGGTCGAGACGGTGCCGGCTGCGCCGTTCCACAGCACGACGGAAGCGTCGCCGACCGTCTTCACCTCGACGTGCTCGCCCCACTCCGTGTCGATCACGCCCACGGTCGTCCCCGCCGTCACGGACGGCTCGGTCTGCAGCTCCGCCTCGAGTTGAGTGAAGAGGGCTCGCGTCGCCTCGATGCGGCCGTTGTCGTCGGGCTGGCCCAGCACGGCGGCATAGAGGCGCACGGGGGTCTGGCCGATCGTCACGTTCTTCGCGGCGAGCAGGTTGAAGGTGTCGAGCGATCCCGTCTTCACGCCGATGACGCCGGGGTCGGCGAGCAGCCCGTTGGTGCTCGTGACGTGGCCGGCACCGGGCAGGTCGACCTCGGACTTAGCGACGATCTCGGCGATGACGGGGTTGGCCAGAGCCCTCTCGGCGAGCGGGATGAGGGATGCCGCGCTCGCCGTGTTGCGCGCGTCGAAGCCCGTCGGCTCGACGACGGCGATGCCGTTCAGGCCGTGCGCCGCGAGCCAGCCGTTCGCGGCGCTCGCGTAGACGGCGTCGCTGGGCCACAGGTTGCTCGCGAGGCGATCGGCGTAGTTGTTGGCCGAGCCGATCAGCATGCCCTCGAGCAGCTGGTACTCCGTGAGGGTGCCGCCGACCGGCACGTCGAGCGCGGACTCGCCACGTGACCGATAGCCCCAGTACTTGACGCGGTCGGCCGCCGTGAACCGGTACTCCGGCCCCTGCTCGCCGACGGCGAGCGGCTGCGACTCGAGGACGAGCAGAGCCGTCACGACCTTCGTGATGCTCGCGATGGGCGCCGCATCGGCCGTCGAGCCGACGACGCCGTCGAAGCCCGCGACCGCGACGGCGCCGGAGCCCTGGGCAGGCCAGGCGGGCGTGGTCGCGGGGGCCGGCGCGGAGTCGACCTGCACGGCCTCGATCGTGGGGGTCACCGCCGTGAGCGGCCACAGCAGCGTCGTGGCGGAGTATCCGCCGATCAGCGCCGCGATGATCGCGATCGGAACGAGCACGCCGGGACGCAGCGGCGAGCGCCTCGGCGGGCGCGCGAGCAGGTCCGCCGGGACGGCGACGTACGGAGTCGTGGCCACCCGGAGATCGGCGGGCACGAGCGAAGTCGTGCCGACGACGCCCTCGTCCACCCACCCGAATGCGACGCGCGGCTCGCCCAGCGGCTTGCCGGGCTTCTTGAGCGGGACGGATGCCTCGTGCTCGGGCGCGACGGGCTCCTGCACGAGCACGTCGCCCGGCGCGACGAGCACGTCGCCCGCGTCCCCGTGCACGTCGTCGTGCGCAGGAGGCTCCGTATCGGCGAGGGTCACCTGCCAAATTTACCCCGTCGTGCCGCGGTATACTCGGCACCACAACCACGGGAGTCCGGTGTGCCGGGCTGAGAGGAAGCGACCACGCTTCGACCGTCGAACCTGATCTGGATCATGCCAGCGCAGGGAGGAGAGAACATGAACGCTTCCACGTCCGCGTCCGCCTCGGTCGCGCAGACCACCCGCCGTCTTCGCTGGAGGGTCGTCGACATCGTCGTCGCCAGCGTCATCGGCGTCGCATCCGGCCTCATCTTCCTGTTCTGGAACGTCGGCTACCTCGGCCCCTCGGCCCTCCTCCAGCCTCTCCTGCCGGGCCTGCAGGGCCTCCTCGACGGACCGTGGCTGTTCGCGGGGGTGCTCGGTGCGCTCATCATCCGCAAGCCCGGCGCTGCGCTCTACGTCGAGACGCTCGCCGCGGTCGTCTCGGCGCTCGTCGGCAACCAGTGGGGCGGCTTCCTCACGCTCGAGGCCGGCCTCGTGCAGGGGATCGGGGCCGAGATCGTCTTCCTGATCTTCGCCTACCGCGTCTGGACGCTCCCCGTCGCGATGCTCGCCGGTGCGGGCGCCGCGATCGCGGGAGGCGTCAACAATCTCGTGCTGTGGTACGCGGGCTCGAACACGCAGTTCACGATCACGTACCTCATCACGACCACCATCTCGGGCGCCGTCATCGCGGGGCTTCTGCCGTGGCTCGTGACGCGCGGACTTGCGGCGACCGGCGCCCTCGACCGCTTCGCGTCGGGCCGCGAAGCGCGCGCCCGCGTGTAGCGTGCCGTCGGCTGCTCCCACCCCTGCCGTCGTCGAGGCGCGCGGCTGGGGGTGGCGTCACGCGAGCCGCCGCGCATGGGCGCTGCAGGACGTCACGTTCCGCATCGAACCCGGCGAGCGGGTGCTCCTGCTCGGCTCGTCGGGGTCGGGCAAGTCGACGCTGCTGCACGGACTCGCGGGCGTGCTCGGCGGCGACGACGAGGGCGAGTCCGCGGGCGGTCTGCTGATCGGCGGGCGGGATGCCGCGGCCGTGCGCGGAACGGCGGGTCTCGTGCTGCAGGATCCCGACGCGCAGGTCGTGCTCGCCCGCGTCGGCGACGATGTCGCCTTCGGCTGCGAGAACCTCGGCGTCCCGCGAGCCGAGATCTGGCCGCGCGTCGGTGAAGCACTCGACGCCGTCGGGCTCGATCTTCCCCTCGATCGTGCGACGAAGGCGCTGTCGGGGGGACAGAAGCAGCGGCTCGCGCTCGCCGGCGCACTCGCGATGCGCCCGGGGCTGCTCCTGCTCGACGAGCCCACCGCGAATCTCGACCCGGGCGGGGTCGCCGAGGTGCGCGAGGCCGTCGCCGACCTCCTCGAGCGGCATCCCGCGACCCTCGTCGTCGTGGAGCACCGCGTCGAGGTGTGGCTGCCGCTCGTGACGCGCGTCATCGTGCTCGGCGCGGGCGGGGTCGTCGCCGACGGGTCGCCCGATGTCGTGCTCGCCCGGGAGGGGCGCCGGCTCACGGAGCAGGGTGTCTGGGTCCCCGGCATCCCGCCCGCGGTTCCGCCGCCGCCCCCGGCCGCGGCGGGTGAGGCGCTCGTGTCGGCGCACGGGCTCGCCGTCGAGCGGGTTCGCGGCGTCCCCGTCGCATCGGGCATCGACCTCCACCTGCGCGAAGGCTCGGTGCTCGCTCTCACGGGGCCCAACGGCGCAGGGAAGTCGACGCTCGGGCTGACGCTCGCGGGGCTCCTCCCGCCGGCGGCCGGCGTTGTCACCGCTGCGCCCGCGCTCGCGAACGGCGCGGGCGCCGCGCCGATCCGCTGGACCTCGCGGCAGCTCCTGACGCGCATCGGCACCGTCTTCCAGGACCCCGAGCACCAGCTTCTGGCGCGGACCGTGCGCGAAGAGCTCGAGGTCGGTCCGCGCGCGCTCGGGCTCGACGACGCCGCGACGAACGCACGCGTCGACGACCTGCTCGTGCGGCTGCGCCTCGACGCCCTCGCCGCGGCGAACCCGTTCACGCTGTCGGGCGGCGAGAAGCGCCGGCTCACGGTGGCCGCCGCGCTCGCGACGCGGCCGCGCGTGCTCGTTCTCGACGAGCCCACGTTCGGGCAGGACGCCCGAACCTGGGCCGAGCTGGTCGCCCTGCTCGCGCGGCTGCGCGACGGCCTCGACGGCGACGAGCGCGCGGCCGTCGTCGCGATCACCCACGACCTCGACGTGGTGCGGGCGCTCGGCGCCGACGTCTTCGCGCTCGGGAAGGGGGAGGGATGACCCTCCTCGACGCCCGCGCGCGCACCGGCGCCGTCGCGCGCATCAACCCCGTCGCCAAGCTCGGTGCGAGCGCGCTCATCGCGCTGCCGCTCGTGCTGACCCTCGACTGGGTGTCGGCGGCGGTCGCACTCGTGCTCGAGTGCCTGCTCTTCCCGTTCGCCGGCATCGGGTGGCGGGAGTTCTGGACGAGGACTCTCCCCGTCTGGATCGCGGCGCCGCTCACCGCCGTCACGATCGCGCTCTACGGCGCCACCTCGGGCGAGGTCTACGTCGACTGGTTCTTCGTGCGGATCAGCGAGGGGTCGATCGAACTCGCCGTCGCGACGTTCTTCCGCGTCCTCGCGATCGCGCTGCCGTCGGTCGTGCTGTTCGTGACTGTCGATCCGACCGACCTCGCCGACGGCCTCGCGCAGGTGCTGCGCCTTCCGGCGCGGTTCGTGCTCGGCGCCCTGGCGGGCCTGCGCATGGTCGGCCTCTTCATCGACGACTGGCGCGCGCTCGAGCTCGCCCGCCGCGCGCGTGGGGTGGCCGATCGAGGTCGTCTCCGGCGCTTCCTCGGCATGGCCTTCGCGCTGCTCGTCCTCTCGATCCGCCGCGGGTCGAAGCTCGCCACATCGATGGAGGCGCGCGGGTTCGGCGCCCCCGTCGAGCGCACGTGGGCGCGGGAGTCGCATTTCGGCGGGCGTGAGTGGGTGCTCATGGCCATCGGCGCCGCCATCTCGGTCCTCGCCGTGACGGCCGCGGTGCTCGCAGGGACGTGGAACTTCATCCTCGGCCCGGCGTAGCGGGCCCCGCCCCTCGACAGATTCGGAAGTCAGGTCAGGGCGTGAGCGCGACGTACTCGTCGCGCAGAGCGGGGTAATAGTCGTCCCATGCGATGGCCGAGACATCCCGGCCCTCGTGAGCGGCCTCGGCGCGGTCGAGGTAGTACTCCCAGCCGGGGCCGATCGACCCGATGTCCTCGCCGGGGTTCAGGCGCTGGCCGAAGCGCAGCGTCGTGACGCCGTGCGCCTCCTCGAGCTCCAGCCAGAGATACCAGAGGCCGGTGTCGCCCCCGAAGCGGCGGGGACGGTCGCACTCGACGATCGTGTACCGCGACGGCTCGGGAGCATCCGATTCCGCCGTCATGAAGAACGACACGTGCCCGGTCGTCGGATCGCCCTCCCAGTAGCCGATCCAGTCGCGCAGACGGTCCGATTCCGTGAAGGTCTGCCAGACGGCCTCGGCGGGCGAGCCGAACGTGCGCGTGAGGACGAGGTTCGGCTGTCCGTCGATCGTGGTGACGATACCCGTGCGGATGGCGGTCATGTCGCGTTCCAGAGCTCCCGGTAGTAGGCGATGCGCGCGGGGTCGGGCTCGATCCCGTAGGCCGAGAAGAACGCGCCCTCCCATCCCGGACCATAGTTCCACTCGAGGCTCATCGATGCCACGGCGAGATCGGCCCAGCGGTCGGCGACGCCCAGCGCCCCGAGGTCGACGTGGGCGAGCCAGCGCCCGTCGGCGTCGAGCAGCGTGTTCGGGCTGCACGCGTCGGCGTGGCACACGACGAGGAGATCGACGGCGGGCGCGTCGCCGAACCGCGCGGGAAGGCGGATGCCTCTCCCCGCCGCGTTCGCGAGACGCGAGGGCACCGACCAGTCGAACGGGCACTCGGCGGCGGGAAGCCGGTCGTGCAGCGCGCGCAGCCCTTCGCCGATGGCGCGCACCGCGATCTGCGGCACGGCGAGCCAGCGCGCAGACACGGCGGATTCGCCGTCGATCGTCGCCGTGACGATCCATTCGTGCGTCTCGTCGTCCCCGACCTCGAGCACGCGCGGCACGGCGGTCCAGCGCCGTGCCCAGTCGAGCCGCTCCGCCTCGGCCGCGAACGACGTCTCGAGGTTGCGGGGAGAGTGCTTGATGTGGCGGCCGTCGGAGGTGCGGAACGTCACGCCGCCGATCTCGTTCTGCCACACCGGCTCGAGCTGCGCACCCCGCGCGAGCGCGCGCACGCGCTCGGGGACCATGACGGCTGCGAGCGGGATCGACACGAGCTCAGTCGAGCAGGGCTTCGCGAAGCAGATCGGCGTGGTTGTGCAGCTCGTCGCGCACTCCGAACAGCAGTGTCACGACGGCCGCGTCCGCGATCGCCGTGCGCAGCTCCGCAACGGCGGGGTTGGTCGCGAGCTCGGCGCGATACGCCGCCGCGAAGGTGTCCCAGTCCATGCCGTCCTGGTGGAAGGCCCGCCGCAGCTCGTCGGTGGGCGCGGCATCCTTCGCCCACAGGTCGATCGCGGCGCGATCCTTCGAGACGCCCCGCGGCCAGAGGCGGTCGACGAGCACGCGGAACCCGTCATCGGGCGACGCTTCGTCGTACACGCGCTTGAGTCGGATCTCCACGCCTCCAGTCAACTCCGCACCCTCCCGCGGCGCCACCCTCCCCGGCTAGCCTGGAGGTCGATGACTGGCGGTCACCGTGAGACGGAGTCCCGCCTATGCTGGGACTGGATGCCACATTCGAGTTCGAAGGAGAACGCATGGACATCACGGGCGCAGCCGCGCTGGTGACGGGCGGCGCGAGCGGGCTCGGCCTCGCCACCGCGCGCAGGCTCGCGGCGGCGGGAGCCGTCGTCACGATCCTCGACCTGCCGACCTCGGCGGGGGGAGACGTCGCGCAAGAGCTCGGCGGCACGTTCGCGCCCGCCGACGTCACCGATCCCGGGCAGGTCGCCGCGGCCGTCACGCAGGCCGCGGCCGCGGGCCCGCTCCGGGTCGTGGTGAACTGCGCAGGGATCGCGCCGCCCGCCAAGGTGCTCGACCGCGAGGGAAACCCCTCGCCGCTCGCCGACTTCGAGCGGATCATCCGCATCAACCTCATCGGCACCTACAACGTCATCGCCCAGGCATCCGCCGCCATGGCCACCACCGACGCGACGCCCGACGGCGACCGCGGCGTCATCGTCAGCACCGCGAGCGTCGCGGCGTTCGACGGGCAGATCGGCCAGCCCGCGTACTCTGCGAGCAAGGGCGGCGTGCACGCCATGACGCTGCCGATCGCCCGGGAGCTCGCGCGCTACGGCATCCGGGTGCTCACGATCGCCCCCGGAATCATGGAGACGCCCATGCTGAAGGGCCTGCCCGAAGCGGCGCAGGAGTCGCTCGGACAGCAGGTGCCCTACCCGCAGCGCCTCGGGCGCCCCGACGAGTACGCGAAGCTCGTGCTCGCGATCGTCGACAACGGCTATCTCAACGGCGAGACGATCCGTCTCGACGGCGCCATCCGCATGGCGCCGAAGTAAGGAGCAGCATGAGCGACTCGATCCTCGTCGCGCGCGAGGGCGCCCTCGCCCGCGTCACGTTCAACCGCCCCGCCTTCCTCAACGCGATGGACTTCGAGATGGGGCGGCGCTGGCGCGACGTCGCGCACGAGCTCACGTCGGACGCATCGGTCGGAGCCGTGATCCTGGATGCCGCGGGCCCCGCCTTCTGCGCCGGGGGAGACGTCATCGCGATGGCGACCTCGGGTGCCTCCGGCGTCGAGGTCACCGAGACGGCGCACATCATCCACGACGGCATCCGCACGTTCGCGCTGTCGGACAAGCCCATCGTCGCGGCGGTGCAGGGCGCCGTCGCGGGCGGCGGGCTCGGGCTCATGCTGACCGCCGACTACGTCGTCGCGTCGGAGTCGGCGAAGTTCGTCAGCAAGTACGCGAACATCGGCCTCACACCCGACCTCGGCGTCTCGACCCTCCTGCCGGCCGCGATCGGCCAGCGCCGCGCGCTGCAGCTGCTGCTGCAGGACCGCACGATCGACGCCGCGACGGCCCTCGACTGGGGCCTCGTCGCCGAGGTCGTGCCCGCCGCCGAGGTCGCCGATCGCGCCCGCGCCGTCGCCGACTTCTGGCTCGCGAACGCGACCGCCGCCTTCGGCGAGGCCAAGCGCCTCGTGCGCGTCGGTGCCGACCGCCCGTTCGAGGTCAACCTGCACGACGAGGCGGCGTCGATCGGCGCCCGCTTCGACACCGACGAGTCGCGCACCCGAGTCGCGGCGTTCGCCGCGGCATCCGCCAAGCGCTCGTCCTGACCACCCCATGTCGAGCCGATACAGTCCGCACGAGCCGATACGGCACAGACGGTTGAAGCCGTGTCGGCTCGACGCATCTGTGTCGGCTCGCGGAAAGAAGCTCGGGACCGTAGACCTGAAGGAGACCCAATGACACTCGCCGGCAAGACGATCCTCATGTCGGGCGGCAGCCGCGGCATCGGCCTCGCGATCGCGCTGCGCGCGGCGCGCGACGGCGCCAACATCGCTCTCGTCGCCAAGACTGACACGCCCCACCGCAAGCTCGAGGGCACGGTGCACACGGCGGCGCAGCAGATCCGGGATGCCGGCGGTCGGGCGCTTCCGATCGTCGGCGACGTGCGCAATGACGACGACATCACGCGGGCCGTCCTCGAGACGCAGGGCGAGTTCGGCGGCATCGACGCCGTCATCAACAACGCGAGCGTCATCGACCTGTCGGGCTCGCTCGACCTCGCCGCCAAGAAGTACGACCTCATGCAGGACGTCAACGTGCGCGGCACGTTCCTCCTGTCCCGCACCGCTGTGCCGATCCTGCGCGAGAGCGCCAACCCGCACATCCTGTCGCTGTCGCCGCCGCTCAACCTCTCGCCGAAGTGGCTCGGCGCGCACACGGGCTACACGATGGCGAAGTACGGCATGACGATGGCGACGCTGGGCCTCGCGGCTGAGTTCGCGAAGGACGGCATCGCCGCCAACACGCTGTGGCCGAGGACGACGATCGCGACGGCGGCCGTGCAGTTCGCGCTCGGCGGCGACATGATGATGAAGGCGAGCCGCACGCCCGAGATCTACGCCGACGCCGCGTACGAGATCCTCACGAAGCCGGCCCGGGAGTACACGGGGCAGACGCTCATCGTCGAGGACGTGCTGGCCGAGGCCGGCGTCACCGACTTCTCGGGCTACGCCGCCGTGCCGGGCACGCCCGACGACCGGCTCTTCCCCGACATCTTCCTCGACTGAGTTCGATGCGAATCCCCTCACTCGCCGAGACAGGGGATTCGCATCGAAGCCGGGGACGCCGACACCTGGCTCGACAAGGATCCCCTGTCTCGCCGCCTTGCGCAGACCGGCTGCGAGTCAGATCAGCCCGAGGCGGCGGAACGCGTTCGCGATGCCGTCATCGAGCACGTCGGTCGTGACGAAGTCGGCGAGCTCCTTCAGCTCGGGCTGCGCATTGCCCATCGCCACCGAGACGCCGCATACCTGGAACATCTCGATGTCGTTCCAGCTGTCGCCCACCGCGATCGCGTCGGCGGAGTCGATGCCGAGGTGCGCGAGCAGCAGCTCGATCGCCGAGCCCTTGGTGGTGCTGCGCTCGCTGATCTCGCCGTTCGAGCCGCCGGGAAGAGGCATGCTCCCCGGCACGACGAGGAACTCGTCGCCGAGGTCGGCGCGCAGCTCTTCCAGTCCCTCCGGGTGGTCGCTCACGAAGACGGCCTTGTCGATTCGGGTGAGGTCCGCCTCCGAGGCGCTCGGGAACGTGCGCTCCGCGAGGCCGACGAGCGAGTCCTCGGGGCGCACCTCCTGGCCCGCCGCGACGCGCGCGTCGAGCGCCGCCGCATAGTCGCGCATCAGCTCGGCCATGTCGCCTGACGCATAGACGGCATCCCGGGTCTGCAGGAAGTAGCGGATGCCGCGGTTGCGCATCGCCGTCAGCATGCGGTCCGTCGCGGCCCGCGACAGCGGACGGTCGACGATCACCTCTCCATCCGACACGACGAGTGCGCCGGAGTTCGTCACGGCGCCGTCGAAGCCGATCTCGGCGACGTTCGGGTGGATGTCGGAGGCCGACCTCCCCGTGCTCAGGTAGACCAGGTGCCCGGCGGCGCGCAGCGCGCGGATGGCCGGGCCGGTCGACGGGCTCACGTGGGAGCCGTGCTCGAGGATCGTGCCGTCGACGTCGAGAAAGACGATGCGCTGGCGGTCCGGGCGGGGCGGGGTCGTGGTCATCAGTGCTTGTTCCCGGTGAAGAGGAGGATGCCGCCGAGGCCGATCATGAGCCCGCCGCCGGTCGCCGACAGCCGCGCGATGCGCTTGGGGGAGCGGCCGAACCAGTCGCGGGCGGCCGCGGCGACGAGAGCCCATATGCCGTCGGAGATCAACGCGATCGCGAAGAAGACGAGCCCGAGCTCGATCATCTGCAGCGGTACGGCGCCCGCGCCGAGGTCGACGAACTGGGGCAGCACTGCCACGAAGAACGCGATCGTCTTGGGGTTGGTGATGCCCACGAGGAATCCCTCGCCGAGCTGACGCCAATGCGACCGCGGAAGCGCGCCATTCGTCGCGGCCTCGGCGGTGCGGCCCCGATGCCGGATCGCCTGCACACCGAGGTACATGAGGTACAGGGCGCCGGCGACCTTGACGATCGTGAAGAGCACGATCGAGCTCGCGACGATGCCGCCGATGCCGAGGGCCACCGCGACGATGATGGGAAGGAGGCCGAGGGCGTTGCCGAGCACGCTGAGGAGGCCGCCCATGCGGCCGAGCGCGAGTGCGCGGCCGATCGTGAAGAGCACGCTCGGCCCCGGGATGACGATCAGCACGAGGGCCGCGAGCGTGAAGGCGAGGAGATTCTCGATCGGGACCACCCTGAAACGATAGTCCCGAGTTCACCGATCCTCGGGTGCGGCGGCGAGCACGACCGTCACGGCCGAGTCGTGGAACCACCAGAAGCCGAGCCGCATCCCGGGCGCGAGCGCCGCCGGCCGGTCCTCCACGGGGACCGAGATGTACGGCAGCGTCACGGCGAGGGCGCTCTGCGAGCGCAGCGGCGCGACGACGCAACGGCCCTTCCCTACTCCCGCACGGGCGACCAGGATGCACTGCTCCTCCTGGAGCATGCCTTTCGCGGCGCCGATCCACAGCTGCCATCCGTAATACGACCCGAGGTGCTCCGCCCACAGGGTCTTGCCGCTCGTCGGGAACGGGGGCGTGTCCGACGGCAGGGGGAGCTGGCCTTCCGTGCCGAGCACGTTGTGCAGCGGCACCTGGATGAGCACGACGGCGTCTTCGTCGCGCGCGAGCGTGTACGCCGACCGCGTCGTCTCGACGGCGACCCGGTCGCTGCTCAGCGTCGACGGCGTGACGGCGGTGGCGGCGCCCACGAGCACGGCGACGAGAGCGGCGGCGAAGGCGATGCCCGCCCCGCGTCGGCGCCGCCGCGCCTTCGGGGCCGGCTCGTCGTCGTCGACGACGGCGGACGGCGTCTCGATCGTCGCGACGGCGACGGGCGCGGCATCCCGCTCTCCTTCTCGGCCCGCGTCGTGCGCCTGAGCCGGATCGACGGTCTCGCTGCCGCGCCGATCGACCCAGAGCACGCCTTCGTCCAGCGGGGGCGGGGTGTGGTCGCCGTGCGCGAGGCTCTCGAGCTCGGTGAGTCGCGACATCGCGACGGCATCCCCGAGGATGTCGGGTTGAGGGCCGTAGGCCCTGCGTCTCAGTTCCGCGAGCTCGGCGCGGGTCGCTTCATCCATGTCGGCCGCTCCATCAGCCGCCCCGACGCTCGCGTGCGCGCGTCGCGGCGAGGCCCTCTGCGGGACCGGTCCTGCGGGTGTCGCGCTCGGCGACGTCGATGTCGCTCACGATTACACGGTAGCCCTCGTCGGGTGCTTGCGGGCGGGTCAGATGACGATGAAGAACGACACCACGACCACGAGGGCTGCGATGCCGGCGAGCACCATCGATTGGCGGATGTTGCGGTACTTGCGCTGCGCGACGGCCGAGAGCACGAGCAGCTGCTGATACGTGCGCTCGGGCGACGGCAGCCCGCGGGTCGCGAGAGCCTCGGCGACGGCCTGCGGCGAGCTCATCCCGCGGATCTGGCCCCAATAGGTGATGGCGCCGGGGCCGGGTCCCTTGCTCAGGCGCGGCCACACGGCGAGCGAGGCCGTGACGACGGATGCCGCGGCGGCGAGCCCGCCGATCGTCCAGAGCACGACGGCGAACGCTCCCGCATCGGCCGGCGACCAGCCGCCGCCGAGCATGCCGCTCAGCACGATGCTGAAGGCGATGCCGAGGCTGCCGATGAGCAGCGACGCTTTCTGATCCGCGCGCTCGATCTCGATCATCACTTCGGCGAGCATCTCGGTCGCGAGGGCGTGCGTGCTCTCATCGGGCAGGTGCGTGCTCTCGTCGGGCAGGTGCGTGCTCTCGTCGGGCATGGATGCGCTCCCCTCCAGCGCCGTCAACCGCTCACTCCGAACGTGACGGTGAACGAAGTGCCGTCGGCCAGATCGACCCGGTAGGTGTATCTGCGACCCCCGTCGAGGTCTGCCGTCGGGATCGAGCCGAGCCACAGGTCGGCGGCGTCGGCGTAGACGAAGCCGAACGGCAGGAAATACGCCTCGGTCGCCTTCGTGCTCGCCGGCATCGCCTGCGACGACAGCAGCACGACGCCGGCGACGTAGCCCTTCGTGCCGATCGCGGTGCCGTCGTCGGCGTAGGCGCGGAAGATGATCGGAACGCCCGAGCCGTGCGCGAAGACGCTGGATCCGTCGGCGGCCAGCGGCCCGAGGGGCTGGCGGTCGGGCAGGGGGAGCCCGGGCAGGAGCGGCAGCACGCTTCCGCCCGTCGATCCGCCGCCGGTCGATCCGCCGCCCGTGCCCGTCCGCGGCGCGGGCGAGGCCGGCCTCGTGGTCGGAGTCGACGGCGGCGCGGCCGGAGTCGTCGGGCTCGGCGTCGGACCGGGCGGGGGAGTCGGGGTCGGCGTCGGGATCGGCTCTGCGACGGTGTAGTACGCGAGTGCGGTCGCGGAGTTGCCGGCGACGTCGGTCGCGCGGCATTCGACGGATGCCGTGCCCGCCGTCGCCGTCATCGGATCGTCACAGGACTGCGAGGCGACGCCGGACGAGGCATCCGTCGCGTTCGGCGTCGCGGTGGCCGTGCCGCCGACCTCGACGTTCGGCGGCGTCACGACCGGCTTCAGGTCGGGGGCGGTCGTGTCGACGCGCACGAGGACCGACGCCGTCGCGGTCCGTCCGAGCAGATCGGTGATGGTGCCCGTGACCGGGACTCCCGCCGCGGAGGTGTCGGTGCCGACGGTCTGCGGCGCGGGACAGGGCTGGAGCAGCGGCGCGCCGCTCGTGCAGGCGAACGCGACGGTGACGGCCGAGGTGCTCCAGGCGCCGTCTGCGTACGCGCCGCCGCTCGTCGTCGCGGTCGCGGTGATCGTGGGCGCCGCGGGCGGCACGACCTCGTCGCCGACGACGACCTCGTCGGATGCCGCGTGCCCGTCCGTCTTGCCGTCGTTCGGCGTGACCGTCACCCGGATGACGTCTCCGGTCTGCGCGATGCCGTCGAGGTCGAGTGCGGCGGCGGCCTGGCCCGGGATCGCGATGCCGTTGCGCATCCACGCGTAGGCGACCGCGACGGGGTCGCCGTCGGGGTCGGTGCCGGTGGCGTGCGCGGTGAGGACGCTGGTCGGCTCGGTCGGATTGGTGTCGGACGTGAGGGCGACGGTCGCGGCCGGTGCCTCGTTGACGGCCGGAGTCTTCACGGCGAACGACCTCGTCGTGCAGGCGCCGCCGCGGCAGACGCTGAGCGTCACGGTGAACGAGCCGGGGCTCGTGATCGGCTGGTCGACGAGGGCGCGGGTCGTGCCGTCGGAGCCGGCCTCGACGGTCGCGGGCGCCGACGCGACGGGCCGGCCCGCGGCATCCATCACCGTCGTCGTGGCTGTGAGCCGCTCACCCGCGACGGCGTCGGTGACCTCGACGCCGCGGAGGAGCCGCTGGCCGAGCGGGACCGTGGCGTCCGGGCCCGGATCGCCGAGCGTCGGCGGCGCCGCGTTCTCGACGTCGAGGTGCCCGCGCGACGTGTCGGTGGCGACGTTGCCCGCGGCGTCGACCACCTGAGCCATCCAGCGGAACGGCCCGTCGGGGACGTCGGCCACCCAATAAGGAGCGCCGTCGTCGGTGACCGCGCGCACCGTCGCGCGCTGCCATTCGTCCGAGCCCTGAGGCTGGACGAGGACGATGACCGACGCGATGGCACCGCTCGTGTCGGAGGCGTGCACCTCGAGACCGGTGCCGCGGACGCCGACCGCGTCGATCACGGGCGGGGTCGTGTCGGTCGAGGTGTCGGGCCCGTAGACGATCTCGGCCGTGAAGTCCGTGAACAGCTCGGTCGAACCCTGACCCGCCTGCGACACCTGCACGCGCGCCGGGGTGATCACGAGGAGGTCGACGGGGCCCGCCGGCGTCTCCTGGTGCGTGATCGTGGCGTACGACGACGGGAAGGCCGACCCCGCGGCCGTCGCGGTCTGCTGCGGAACGCCGACGGTGGGCGCCGCGAGCGCCGGCGTGCCCAGCTGCGTCTGCGTCGTGAGCGACGTGAGGATGACGCCCCGCGGCACCAGGCCGGGCTGTGGCTGGAGGACCCGCACGATGCTCGGCAGGATGCCCTGCGCAGTCGGCACGGCGACGGCGCTGCCGTCGACCGTGTAGTACGAGCCGCCGTCGGTGGTCGTCTGCTGCTGATACACGGGCTGGAAGGTCAGCGCCGCCGTCGTGATCCCGCCGCTCGTGGACACCTGCAGGTCGGGGGCCTCGGGAAGAGGCATCTCGGTCTTGACCGGGTCGGTGAAGGTGTACATCGGCAGGCCGTAGTACACCGCCTCCATGAGCGCCTTCTCGTCGTAGCCCGAATAGAGCCCGAGGCCGCCGAGGTAGGACTGCTTCGCGTAGGTGAGCGCGGCGCCCGAGGAGACCTGATCACCGTCGACGGAGACGCCCAGCCAGTCGGAGTACAGGCTGAGCAGCCGCTCGCCGAGCGCCGTCGTCACGTTGTTCGCGAGGCCGTAGCCCGTGTTGCCGACGTAGCCGGCCGCCTGCGAGAAGACGTCGACCCAGTCGGTGACGGCGCCGTAGTACGACGTCGGCAGGTTGTTGCCCGCGTGGCAGCCGATGCCGAAGATGAGCGAGCCTGCGAGCGACGCCGCGTCTTCGTGGCCGGCGGCGAGGAAGAGGTCGTTGTCGGAGAAGCGTCCCGACTCCGCCCCCGGCACGCCCGGAAGCATCTGGGTCTCGTTCGCGTGCGTGTTGACCGAGACGACCTTCGGGGCGTCGGTGTCGGTCGGGAACAGCTTGCTCTCGAGGTCGGTCGCGGTCCACGGCGTCGTGAACTGCTGGTTGACCGACGAGCGCCATGCGAGCGACTGCGTCACCTCCCCGGGCAGCTCCGCCCAGGCGCCGTAGCCGCCGGTCAGGGTCGAGTCGGCCGAGACGATGCCGTCGGAGGCGACGAAGCGGTCGACCGTGGCGATGATCTGGTCGGGGGTCTCGACGAGGCGGCCGAGCGCGACCGACGGCACGTAGAGGTGGCCGCCGAGCGTGTCGTACGACTTCGCCAGTCCGTAGGGGTCGTCCGTCAGGATGTGCGACGTGCGGGCGGCTGCCGACAGCGGCGTCTCACAGGGGTCCTCGACGCCGTTCGGCGGCGGGCACGGCTCGCCGGCGGGCGTCTGCTTCAGCCGGAGGTCGTCGGCGTGGCTGACCTCGGTGAACTGCGCCGTGTTCTGCGCGACCGGCGCGAGCGGGATGATGTCGTCGCCGCCCACGACCACGATCGACGTGATCTGCGAGCGATGGTCGCCGAGCTGCCGGCCCACGAAGCGGTTGATGGCCGATGCGAGCTGCTCGCGCGCCGACATCGAGCACGGGTTGCCGTCGAGCGCGCTCCGCGCCGTCTCGACGTCGGGGTCGGTGTCGATGGAGAGAACGGCTCCGTCGACGCGGTCGGCGCCGACGTGGCCGTCGCCGGTGAGCGTCACGAGCGCGTCGCGCACGCGGTCGGACTCTCCGGCTCCGTACGTGTCGCCGTAGCGCTTCGCATCGAACAGGTACAGCGTGTTCGTCGTGTCGGTGATGTCGTCGTTGAAGCCGGTGACGCCCGGGTCGTCGGTCTGCGCGGGCGCCCACGGCGTGCACTGCACTTCGGGCGTCTCGTCGAGGTACTGCACCCGCAGCGAGTAGAGCGCCGAGCTCGGCTGGTGGTTGCCGCTCGTGACGCGCACCAGCATCTGCTGGCCCGGGGCGGCATCCGTCGGCGCGGCCTCCACCTGCGCGGCGCCGTCGCCGCCCACGACCGTCTGGTCGACGAGCGTCTGGCCCGCGATCGGAACGGCGGCGTCGGGGCCGGCCTGCGCCGCCTGGCCCACGGGACCGCTCTGCTCGGCGACGGCGGTGCCGGGCGCAGGACCGGCGTCGGCGACGCCGAGCGAGCCCTGATCGCTCGGCTTGGTGTACAGGGAGAGCGAGATCTGCCCGTCAGACGCGTTCGTCGAGACGACGAGGCGCTTGCCCGCCGGTGGCGCGTCGACGACGTAGTAGTCCTCGTCCTGCGCGGGGCCGTGGACGCGCTTGCCGTCGTCGTCGAGGGCTCGCCACTGCGGCGAGATCCACTCGTAGTAGATCTCGCTCGGGCTGAGGGGGATCGCCGAGGCCGGGCGGTCGCCGTCCAGGTTGTGCGCGGGGTTGTCGAACGATTCGAGCGGCGCGTCGCCGAAGAGGTCGGCGGAAGCCGACAGCGAACCGCTCGTGAGCTCGCCCCGGGCATGGGTCTCGCCCGGCTGAGTCGTGGCCGAATAGTACGTCCGGATCGTGACCACCGTGCCGCCGGAGGTCTCCGGCAGGGGCACGCGAGTGCGCTCCGCGTCGACCTGCCGGGTGCCGCCGTTCGGTCCGCCGTCGAACTGATCGGGGCCCGTCCAGGAGATGTACGACAGGTAGGGGGCCGTGCCCGCCGGCGAGGTCAGGGTCGCCGTCGGCGCCGCGAAGGTCGCCGGCTCACCGGGGCCCGGGTCGAACGTGTACTGGAACTGCGCCGCCCGGTCGCAGCGGACGCGATCGTCGCAGCCCGTCGACTCGGTCGACGCCTCGGCGAGGTTCGGGTCGATCGACGACGCCGCGATCTGCTCCCACGGGTAGCTCTCGCGATCGAGCATCGACATCAGCAGGATGCCGAGGGTCACGGATGCGGGGGCCCCGGCGGCGAGGTCGGCCACCGTCGCGTCCGGGAGGAACGCTCCGGAGTAGCCCGAGAGCGGCCCCGAAACGTCCGCTCGGCCGAACAGCGCGATGCGCGCCGACTCGTCGAAGGTCGAGACGTCGACGGCGCCGAGCGGGGTGTCGGGCAGGAAGAGATCCGACGGGTCGAGGTACTTCATCATCGTGCTCGCGACGGGAAGGGCCCGCAGCGGGACGGCGTCGACGCCCGAGCGCTCGATGTCGAGCCCCGCGGCGTCGAGGTCGGCGAGGAACATGCCCGCCTCCACCTGGAAGCCGAGCCCCTGTCCGTCCACGAGAGCCTGCCACCGCGCCAGGGGACCGCCGTCGCCCGCCAGCGGCACCTCCTCGAGAGGCGCGTCGCCGAGGACGTACGCCGCGAGGGTCAGCGAATCGAGGGCGCTGCCGTCGACTTCCACGTCGCCGAGCGTCAGGTTCTGGATGCGGGTCGCGGCGGCGCGTTCGGCGTCGGTGGCGGTCGAGCCCGGCGCGAGGGTCTGCTGCGCCCACGTGAGGATCTGGTCGAGTGTCACGCTCTGGATGAGCTCACCCGCGAAGGGGGTGTCGGCCAGAACGTCGTCCCAGCCGCCGGGATAGGCCAGGTGGTAGATCGGCAGGTGGTAGATCGGGAGGTGATAGATCGGCAGATGGTAGATCGGCGAATCCGAGAGCAGCAGGTGGTAGATCGGCAGGTGGTAGATGGGTAGGCGACGGATCGGCAGGTGGTAGATCGGCAGATGGTAGATCGGCGCGTTCGCGATCGCCGATGCGTAGCCGCGCAGCGACGTGAGCGGAATGTCGGGAATCTCGACCGAGGTCATGAAGCCGGGAGTGATGAGCTGACCCTGCGTGCTCGAGACCGAGAGGCCTTCGTGGCGGTGCGTGTCGAGCGCGAAGACGGTGGATGCCGCGGGCGCCGCAGCGCTGTACGCGACAGTGCGGGCCGACGCGGAGACCGAGGCCTCGGTGCCCTCCGCGAGGTCCTGCCACTCGTGCATGATCCCGAAGCAGTCGATCGCCATTCGCGAGTCGTTCCAGGCGATCTCCTGCGTGCGGACGACGGGGGTGGCGAGCTCCGCGGCCGGGCCGGTGAAATCGTATTCGGGGACCGTGGTCGTCCACGCGACGCGGCTGCCGTCGGCCGAGAGGACGGGGTCGGCGATGTAGCCCACGTCACGGTAGGTGAGGATCGTGCCGAGGGCGGCGTAGTAGAGATTGCCGTCGATCGTGCCGGCGATGACGGCCGGCTTGCTGTCGCACTGGCTGTCGTCGATGAAGGCGAACGTGCGGCCGGTCGCGTCGATCGTCGGGTTGTGCGCGTTGCGGCCCACGAGGTTCGATCCGCCGGACCCGAGACTCGGCAGGCTCTGCACAGGTGCGTGATAGACGTAGTTGCCGGCCGTGCCGCCGCCCGCGAGCGCATCGGTGTGCGCCGTGAAGACGACGTCGGCGCCGTTGCCGCTGATCCGGGCCTGCGTGGTGCCGCCCTCCACCGCCACGTCGCCGAAGAAGCGGGTGATCGCGAGGTCGCCGAGGATGCCGTCGCCGTTGGCGTCGAGGTCGGCGAAGAACGCGTCGGGAGCGCCGTTGGTGTCGCCCGGCGTCAGATCGGTCGCGTCCGACGTGAAGACGAGGTACCGGCCGCTGTCGCTCAGATCTGCGTCGTACGACGGGCCGTCCGGCTCGCTCGCGCCCTGCACCCGGAACGTCTTGCCGAGCAGGGTGTCGCGCACGTAGATGCTCGTGCGGCCGGGTGCTCCGCCTGCGGCGACGAGGTTCGTCGCGCTGCTGGTGAAGGCGACGTAGCGGCCGTCGGAGCTCGAGACGGGCTCCGAGCTCGCGCCGTCGGCGCGCGTCGCCGCGAGCGAGTCGTCGGGGAGGCTCACGAGGGCCGGTGCGCCCGAGAAGGGGTCGTCGCCACCCTGCGCGGCGACCGAGACGAAGACGTCCGAGACCCCGTTGGTGTCGCCCAGAACGAGATCGCCTGCCGTCGACGTGAAGAAGACGCGCTGGCCGTCGGGCGTGAGATACGGCTGGGTCGAGGAGCCCGCGTCGGTCTGCGAGACGCGGAAGACCTCTGAGCCGTCGGGCGGCGTCACGGCGGCCGTTGCGGACGGCGTGACCGGGGGCGTGACGACGGCCAGGCCGGAGACGAGCAGGGCGCCGATGGCCGCGGTGGCGCCGAAGCGCATCCGCCGTCGGGGCAGGGGAGCGGGGTTCATCGGGCATGCTCCGCTTCGGAGGGCAAGGGCGAGCGATCCAGGATCTGGGCGGCGTTCACGATGCCGAGCGACGCGAGCAGCCGTTCGGCCTCGCCGCGGACCGCCGCATCCGGCCGCAGGTGGTTGAGCTGCGCGAGCGACAGCGCCCGTTCGAGCGGCGTCGCGGAGGCATCCTCGACCGCTGCGAGCGTCAGGGTCA
This sequence comes from Microbacterium alkaliflavum, assembly GCF_044325405.1. Classification (NCBI taxonomy): domain Bacteria; kingdom Bacillati; phylum Actinomycetota; class Actinomycetes; order Micrococcales; family Microbacteriaceae; genus Microbacterium; species Microbacterium alkaliflavum. The sequence goes on from NZ_JBIQWL010000004.1 coordinate 282,671, forward strand.
GCGCCTCGTTGTCATCGCCGGCGAGAGCCGCCAGGCGTGCCCGTTGTCGTGTGTGGCGGGGGCCGCCGTCGACACCGGCGAGGGCTTCCGCGAGGCCTTCCGCGGCGGGTCGGTCTCGCGCGTCGAGTGTCGCCTCCAACAGGCGCACACGGGCATCGAGCACGGCATCCGACTCCTCAAGGGCCGCGAACCCGTCGGCGGCCGATCGAAAAGCCGCGCGCGCCGCGTCGCTGTCGCCGTCCTGCTGCGCGATGCGGCCCGCGAATCCCGTCACGAACGCGATGAGGTAGGGATTGTCGGATGCCTCGAAGACGCGCAGCGCGTCGGCGACGAGCGGCCGCGCCTCGGCGATGCGGCCCTGGTCGACGAGCACTTCGGCGGCGTTGGCCGACGAGATCGCGGCGCCGACGACGTCGCCGGCCGCTTCGAGGGCGATCCGGCTCTGGTCGTACAGAGTCGCCGCCGTCGTCCAATCGCCTCGGAAGTACGCCCGCACGCCGAGGATGTTCAGCACCTTCGCCTTGGAGACCTCGTCGCCCGTCTGGTCGTACAGCTCGAGGGCGCGGGCGAGGTTCACCATGGCGGCATCGCCCTCGAGCTCGCCTGCCGCGATGTCCTGGTAGCGCAGAGCGTCGGCCAGCACGCGCTTGGCCGTGTCGTCGTGGGCGAGTCCGTCCAGCAGCGAGATCGCCTCGGCCGCGAGCCCGCGCGCGTCCGCCCAGCGCGCTTGGCGCAGACGCAGACCTGCCTCGGTCACCGCGACGGCGCCGAGAACCCGCTGCCCGTCGGGGCCGGCTCCGGTGAGCGCGCGGCGTGCCGCGCGCAGGGCGCGCACAGCCTCGTCGTGCCGGCCGAGGATGTTGAGCGCGTAGGCGCGCTCGTGGTCGATGCGGGCACGGTGCACGGTGTCCGAGATGAGCTTGCGGGCGCTCGAGAACGCCTCGAGGCCCTCCTTCGCCCAGCCTCCCGCGATCGAGACGCGTCCGAGGGCCTCCAGCAGCGCGGGCAGGTCCTCGTCGCCGGCCGAGCGCCGAGCCGCCTCGACGGCGAGCCGGTAGCTGCGCACGGCCTCCTCGAGCGCGTACGCCTGCTCGGCGGCCTTGGCTGCTGCGAGGGCGGCGCGGTGCGCGGCATCCCAGTCGCCCGCCGCCTCGTAATGGGCCGCGAGCATGACGTTGCGGGCGGAGCCGCCGAGGGCCGGATCGGCCTCGAGAGCTGCCGCCGCGGCGCGGTGCAGTTCGCGTCGGGCCTGGAAGGTCAGCTGGTCGTAGGCGACGTCGCGGAACAGCTCGCTGCGGAACGACACCCCGTCGGCGCCGAGCTCGAGGAACGATCCGAGGCCGCCCGAGATGAGTGGCATCCCCACGCATTTGATGTACAGGCCGAGGGGGATGCGGATGCCGAGCACGGCCGCCCGGCGGAGCGTCGTGCGCTCGCTCTCGGTCAATGCGTCGATGCGCTCGCCGATGAGCTGCTCGATGCCGAGGGCGTCGTCGCCCGACACGAGGCCCGTCGCGAGCTCGATGGCGTACAGCGGATTGCCCTCGGCGCGGGCGACGAGCGGGCGGGCATCGGCCGGCAGCAGGCGACGGCCCGCGACCGCTTCGATGATGTCGCGGATGCCGTCGTCGGGGAGCCCCGCCAGTGCGAGCTCCTCGCCGAGCGGCTGGACGCCGCCGTCGCCGGGGCGCCGGACGATGAGCACGGCATGCCGGGTGTCGCGCTGGATCAGCTCGGCCAGCACGGCGGCCGATGCGGGGTCGACCCACTGCGCGTCGTCGAGGACGAGGCATCCCGGTCCCGCCGTCAGCGCGAGGAGGAACTCCGAGATCACCTCGGCCGTGCGCTCGGCGCGGAACGCGTCGTCGAGGGCCTCGGACTCCGGTGTCGGCTCGGCGTGCGCCCCCGCCGCCGGTGCGAGGAGCGGCAGCCACGGCGTGAGCTGCGGGAAGTGATCTGCGACGACCTGTGCGAGCCGCTCGCCGGCCTCGGCGGGGCGCGCGGCGGGAGGGATGCGCAGGAGGGGTCGCAGCAGCGTCTGCAGGGCGCGATACGGCGTGTTGACGCCGTAGCGATCGCCGTATGCCCGCAGCACCGGCAGCGGCGTCTCGTCGAGGATGTGCTCGAGCAGGCGCGTCTTGCCGACGCCCGCCGTGCCCGTGATCGTGAGCACTCGGCCCTTCTCGGCCGAGGCGTCCGCGAGGAGGGTGCGAAGGCGCTCCAGCTCGGCGATCCGGTCGACGAACGGCGTCTGCTGCGTCGCGAGGCTCGTCGCGCCGCCGTGCCCCGTCACGACCGCGACGGGGATCTGCTGCGACTTGCCCTTGACGGTGATCGTGCCGGCGTCGTCGGACTCGAACGCGCGGCTCGTGCGCTCGAGCGCCGCGCGCGCCACGAGCACCGTGCCGGGCTCGGCCCGCGCTGTGAGGCGCGCCGCGAGGTTCGTCGGATCGCCCATGACGGTATAGGTCTGCCGGTACATCGCGCCGACGAAGCCCGCGAAGACGCGGCCCGACGTCACGCCCGCGCGCAGCCCGTAGGCGCCGCCGGACTGGACGATCCGCAGCGCGGCGCTCACGAGACGGCCCTCGGGATCCTCGATCGTGGTCGGAGCACCCGCCGTGAGGAAGTAGCGGTAGCCGCCGATGGCGGGGTCGACGTCGAGGAGCGTCACGTTCGTCTCGGCGGCGACCTCTTCGACGAGGCGGGTGAGCGCGTCCATGCGCGCGAGGTCGTCGAGATCGGGACGATCGGGCACGCCCGACACCTGGATGAACGCGATCGCCGCCCACCGGTGATCGGGCTCTGCGCCGAGCAGGTCGGGGCGCTGCGCGAAGGCGCGCGGAAGGAACCGCTCGGCCGCCTGTGTGCGCCCGACGCTGAGCGCCATGAGGGAGGTCGAGGCGACCGTGCCCGCCTTGAGGAGCCGCCGCGCGCCCGGGGCTGACTCCTCCTTCGCGACCTGCGCCGGGCGCAGCTGCGCGGCCGTCTCCTCGCTGACGAGGATCTTCCCCGCCTCCGCGGCGGACTGCAGCTCGATCACCCGCGACGTGTCGCGGCCGGTCAGAACCACGGAGACCTGGCCGTCGCCCGTCACGAAGAAGTCGAACGTGCCGGTGTGTACGCCCACCGACATCCGCAGTCTCGCGCGTGCCGAAGGCAGGTGGATGTCGCCGATCGCGGTCAGGACGCGGTTCATGTTCCACGCCGCGTGAGCCGCGTGGCGGGCGTGCTCGGGGCCGGTGAACAGCACGAAGAGGGCGTCTCCGGCGAACTTGACGACGTCGCCGCCGTCGTCGGTCACGGGCAGCAGCACCGTGAAGATACGCGACAGCGTCGCGATGAGCTGCTCGGTGCCTTCCCGACCCGCGGCGGCGAGCTGCTCCGACAGCGTCGTGAAGCCGGAGATGTCCACGACCACAGCGGTGCCCTCGACCCGGACGATCCCGTCCGCGTCGTCGGCGAGCCCATGGAAAAGGCGCGGGCTCAGCGCCGAGGCGGCGACGTGCGCGTTCAGCGAAAACCCTCCTTCGGGGACGCCAGCACCCGGCCGGGCGGGGGGATGCCGGAACGCGGCGTCGTGATGATGAGAAGACTCTCACGGATCGTGGTTCCGCGCCACGCCAGGGAACGCGCCGCGATCTTCCCGCCGCGGCCACCAGACTTCGCGCAGACGGGTCGCCTACCCTGGAGGCATGACTTCGACGCGCCCTCCCGCCCGTCCGGCGCGTTCCGCGTCGACTCTCGGCCCCGTGACGCAGGTGAGGCCTGCGACCGAAGGATGGACGCAGAAGAAGGATGCCGAGGGGCGGCCCCTGCTTCAGTTCGCGTCGCCCAAGCGCGGCAAGCCGCCCGTGCACCTCGCCGACCTCACGCCCGACGAGCGCGTCGAGAAGGTCAAGGAACTGGGGATGCCGGGCTTCCGCGCGAAGCAGCTCGAGAAGCACTACTTCGAGCACTACACGCACGACCCGGCGCTCATGACCGACCTGCCGTCGGCCGGGCGCGAAGAGCTCGTGCACGGCATGCTGCCGGCGCTGCTGACCGAAGTGCGGCGGCTGCAGACCGACAAGGGCGACACGATCAAGTTCCTCTGGAAGCTGCACGACGGCGCCCTCGTCGAGTCGGTGCTCATGCGCTATCCCGGTCGCATCACGCTGTGCGTCTCGTCGCAGGCGGGCTGCGGCATGAACTGCCCCTTCTGCGCGACCGGCCAGGCGGGCCTCACGCGCAACATGTCGGCCGCCGAGATCATCGAGCAGGTCGTGCGGGCCAACCGCCTCATCCGCGAGGGCGGGCTCGGCCCCGCCGAGCATCCCGACGAGCGCGTCACCAACATCGTCTTCATGGGCATGGGCGAGCCGCTCGCCAACTACGCGCGCCTGATGCAGGCCGTCCGCGTCATGACCGACAAGAAGCACGGGCTCGGCATGAGCGCGCGCGGTGTGACGGTCTCGACCGTCGGCCTCGTGCCGGCGATCCACAAGCTGGCTGCAGAGGACATCCCCGTGACGTTCGCGCTCTCCCTGCACGCGCCCGACGACGAGCTGCGCGACGAGCTCATCCCGGTCAACTCCCGGTGGAAGGTCGACGAGGCGCTCGACGCCGCCCGCGGCTACTTCGACCGCACGGGTCGCCGGGTCTCCATCGAGTACGCGCTCATCAAGGACATGAACGACCACCCGTGGCGCGCCGACCTCCTCGCCGAGAAGCTCAACGCGCGCGGACGCGGCTGGGTGCACGTCAATCCGATCCCGCTCAACCCGACGCCGGGCTCGATCTGGACCTCGTCGACGAAGGCCGCGCAGAACGAGTTCGTGCGTCGCCTCAATGACGCCGGCATCCCGACGACCCTCCGCGACACGCGCGGCAAGGAGATCGACGGCGCGTGCGGCCAGCTCGTCGCGACGGAAGAGGACGAGCGCGTCGCTGCCGCGACCCCTCTCGAGGACTGATCGCGCGCCGCTGCAGGTCTACGCCGATCTGGCCCTCTCGAGTTCCTGTCTGAGCAGGCGGTTCGGGCCGCGCCATCTTCGCTGCGGGTCGACCCATGCGGGTGGTCTCACCTGGGGGACGCCGTCGACCATGCGGATCTCCCATCCGCTGGTCTCGATTCCCCGATGATGGTGCCAGCACAGCAGGACGCCGTTCGCCGTGTCGGTCGGGCCGCCGTTCGCGTAGTCGATCGCATGATGCACCTCGCACCAGGCGGCGGGGACGGAGCATCCGGGAATGATGCAGCCGCCGTCGCGGGCGCCGAGTGCCTTGCGCTGTCGATGGTTGAAAACCCGGTCTTCGATGCGGAGCGAGACGATCGAGCCGTTCTCGGCGAGCGTGAGCCGGTGGATGGTTCCGTGACACCCGGCGTGTCGAGCGAACGACGCCGGGACGGCCACCGGTCCGCCGGCGCTCTCGATGAACGCGACGCCGTCCGGTGCCGCGAGATCCGCCTCCGTGGCCGTGACGATCAAGGTCGGTGCGGCTCCGCCGAGCGTCGGGGTCTCGGCTGAGGATGCCGCTGCCGAGAGGATTGACGCGAGCGCGTCGTGGCGCTTCTGATCGACAGTGCGCGGATCGTGCACGTGCTCGTCAGGGGCGCCGCTGTCGTCTGCGTCGGTGAACCGAGGGCCGCGATCCTGCACCCGCGGGTTGAGGTGCGCGTCGAGCAGGCGATCCAATTGCGCGGCGACGTCCTCCGTGAGATCGCCATGCACTCGGCGGAGCCCCCGGTGGGACCGGTGGCTGATCCGGAGTCCTCGGTTGCGCTCGGCGTGCTCTTGATCCGGCAAGGTGCCGTCGGGATCGAGGAACAGCGCCCACGTCGTGGCCATGATCTGCAATTCATGGATGCCGCAGGCCGGGGTCTCGTCGTCACCCACGGCCGCGCGGACGAGCTCGGACTCGGCGGCGGCGATCTCGTCGGCCGAGCACCGGCCCAGCAGAGGCCGCAGCGCATCGACGACAGTGGTGAGGGCATCGGTGCTGAGCCTTCCTGCTGCCATCTCGATGCGTGCGTGCTCGAGCGGGGCAGGACGGGACTGGCCCGTCAGAGTGAGCCGGCTCGTGACGGCCTTCGCGGTGCGCAGCCGCGCACGAGCCGTCGCACCCGACACGAGCGTCGCGCGCTCGATGAGTTCGGCGGCCGAACCGCAGCCGAAAGATGCCGTGATGCGGTCATCGCCGTACTCTGTGTCGGCGCGTCGACCGATCTCGCCCGCGAGCGCCAGTCGGGTGGCATCCACGATTCGCCCCAGATCCTCCGCGGTTCGCACAGCCGCGACCAGTTCGGCATCGGAAAGGCCCTGCTGCGCATCACCGGCGAGCGCCGATCCCACTGCATCGCCCAGGGCATCGGCGAGCGCCCGGAGGTCTGCAGTGGGGAAGTCCATGCCCCTATTCTGCCGAGGGGTTCCGACATTCCCGACCCGAAAAACAGCCGGTCAAACACCCTTCTTCACAAGAAGCGAGGGGATGTAGTCGAGCAGCTGGATGCGTCCGTCGAAGGTGCGGGTCTCGACGAGCTCGAGACCGACATCGGGGTAGCCGTCGTAGATGCGCTCACGACCCGTCGCTCCTGTGATGACGGGGAAGAGGACGACCCGGAACCGGTCGACGAGGCCTGCTTCGAGGAGGGACCGGGACAGCGCCAGGCTGCCGATCGTGCGCAGGGACTCGCCCTCGGCCTTCATGGCCCGGACGGCTTCGACAGCATCCGTCGTCACGAGACGGCTGTTCGGCCAGGACAGCGGTGCCTCGAGCGTCGAGGAGAAGACGACCTTCGGGGTGCGGGCCAGAAAGTCGATCGACTCACCCTCCGCGCCCTCGACGGCGAAGCCCGACATGAGCCGGTAGGTCGTGGCGCCCATCAGGATCGTGTGGTCGCGCTCGGGCTGCTCGTCGAGCCAGGCGAGGTACTCCGGTCCCTCCAGGCCCCACCAACCGGGCCACCCCTCGGCCGATGCATAGCCGTCCAGCGAGGTGATGAAGTCGACCATGAGTCGACCTCGGTCCGTGCTTTCGCCGGTCATCCTTGCTCCTTCGGATCGCTCATCGACGCCGAGGGCTCTCGACCCCGGACGAGACCGTGGCTAGATTGGCGCCAGCTACGGTCTACCCGAAAGGCCACTTCCATGCGACGCCTCACCAAGGTCCGCTGGGCGATCATCGCCGCTGCAGCGCTCATCACGATCACGATTCCCGCCGTCGGGTCACCCGGACCGGCCACCGCCGCGCCGTCGGCGGGTGCGGCCGCCTGCGCGACGGATGCTTCATCCACGAACGACGGCGCCCGCGTGCGCGACGGCGCGACCGGTGTCAGCGAGCCGAAGCTCTACCCCGACAACGAGGCCAACGCCTACGGCGTCATCAAAGACGCGCCGCGGATGCCGAACGGGAGCGTCCACATCCCGACCGTGTTCCACGTGGTGTCCGACCATCAGCTCTCCGCGCAGGAGACGGCTCGATGGGAGAGGCTCATCAGCGCTCAGATGACCGTTCTCAACGACTCGTACTCGGGGAAGACGGCACCGGATGCCTCGGATTCGCCCTTCCGGTTCGACCTGACCCACATCACCTACACCGTCAATCCGGCGTGGTACGTGGTCACACCAGGCAAGGGCGAGCGCGACATGAAGGCCGCGCTCTACGAGGGCGACTCGACGACGCTCAACGTCTACACCGCCAACATCGGCGGCGGCCTCCTCGGCTGGTCGTACTTCCCCAAGGGCTACAACAAGGGCCGCGACTTCATCGACGGGGTCGTCATGCTCGATGAATCGATGCCGGGCGGAACGGCGGGCAAGTACTCCGAAGGCGACACCCTGACCCATGAGGTCGGCCACTGGCTCATGCTCGAGCACACCTTCAAGTCCGGCTGCTCCGCGAGCAACGACTTCGTCACCGACACTCCCCGTGAGGCCTTCCCGCAGTTCGACTGCCCGATCGGCGCGGACACCTGCTCCGCCCCCGGGCTCGACCCGATCCACAACTTCATGGACTACACGCAGGACTCGTGCATGAACATGTTCACGGCCGGTCAGGTCGAGCGCATGAACGACGCGTGGATCGACTTCCGCGCCGGCGGAGCCGGCTGACCCGAGCGCCGCGCGGACCGCATGCTCCAGGTCCGCGCGGACATGAGACTTCTCTCACACCCCGCGGGGCGCCGCGGGTCCGGGCATGAGACTTCTCTCACACCCCGGGTGCCTGTGCGTGCGCATGTCAGTCTGTCGAAGGCACCGCTGGCGACCCCACGCTCGCCTTCTTCGCGCGGAGCAGTGTTCCGCTGCCCCGCGAGGCCGCTGGATGCCGCCCAGAACGGATGTGACATGGCTCGAGGCAACCCTCCCCTTACCGGACCCTTCGCGCGGGGGGTGGCGATCCTCCTCGCGGCGGTGATGGCGTTCTTCGCGATCGGGGCTGCGACGTCCGCGTCGGCGGCCACGGAGACGACCTTCTTCGGTTCCGAGAAGCCCCTCATCACGTCATTCGCCGACTCGGGGGCGGTCGAACTCGGGCTGACGATCGTTCCGCAGGTGAGCGGAACGATCACGGGCGTCCGCTTCTATAAGGGCACGGGCAACAGCGGGACGCACACGGGCAGCCTGTGGTCCGCATCCGGGTCCCGCCTCGCGAAGGCGACGTTCCAGGGCGAGACGGCGTCGGGGTGGCAGACGGTCCGATTCGCGACTCCCGTCCCGGTCACGAAGGGCACTCGGTACGTCGCCTCGTACTACGCACCGCTCGGGCACTACGCCGTCGCGACGACTGCCTTGACGGCCACCCAGACCCGCGGCTCCCTCACGGTGCCGGCCAACGGCGGCGTGTACCGCTACGGCACAGCATCGGCGTTCCCGTCAGCAAGCTACAACGCCTCCAACTACTACGTGGATGTGCTCTTCGTGCCGACGGCGGCGACGGACACGACGGCGCCCGTGATCAGCGCCGTGTCGGCATCCGGTGTCGGCCAGACCTCCGCCACCGTCGCCTGGACGACGAACGAGGCCGCGACCACGCAGGTCGATTACGGCACGACGTCGGCGTACGGCACCTCGACGGCGCTCGATCAGACACGCGTGACGGCGCACAGCCAGACGATCACGGGCCTTCAGGCCGGCACGACCTACCACTATCGCGTCCGCTCGGTCGACGCGGCGGGCAACAGCTCGGCATCCACCGTCGACCGGACGTTCACGACCACGGCCGCACCGGCACCCACCCCGACGCCTACGCCTACGCCGACCCCGACCCCCACGCCCACACCGACGCCCACCGGGTTCAAGCCCGGCAATCCGGACGGCACGGCGACGGTGCCGGCCGGGATGGGGCTGGAGGACGTGAGCCGTCCCGACCACGTCGTCGGAACCGGCACGCCGGCGAGCTGCACGTCTGCGGCCCTGGTCGCGGCCGCCTCGGCGGGCGGCGTCGTGACGTTCAACTGCGGCCCGAATCCCGTCACGATCACGCTCACGCAGACGCTGAAGGTGCGCAACAGCGTTCAGAACCTCGTGATCGACGGTGGCGGGCTCGTCACGCTCTCAGGCGGTGACGCTCGGCGCATCCTCTACATCGACACGTGCGACACGTCGCTCGGCTCGGTAGCCGGCAACTGCCTCTACGCGCCGCAGTGGCCGCGCGTCACGGTGCAGCGGATCACGATGGCCGACGGAAATGCGACGAACGAGACCTACGTCTCGCCGGGCAGCGACGGCAAGGGATCGAACGGCGGCGGCGCGATCTTCGCGCTGGGCGGTCGCCTGAAGGTCGTGGACTCGGTCTTCACAGGCAACACGTGCAACCCGACCGGTCCCGACATCGGCGGCGGCGCGATCCGCGTGCTCGCCCAGCACTCGGCGACCCCGAACGACCTCGACGAGTCCCTGGCCGCTCGCAATCAGGATCCCGTCGCGATCGTGCACAGCACCTTCGGCGGAGCCGACGGCCTCGGCAACGACTGTTCGAACGGCGGCGCGATCAGCGGTCTGCGCACGCCGATCACGGTCGTCAACACCCTCATCACCGACAACGATGCGGTGGGATGCTGCGCGAACCCGCCCCATGCCGGCACAGTCGGCGGTGGCAGCGGCGGAGCGATCTACACCGACGGCGGCACCTACGACCTGCGCATCTCGGGTTCGCGGATCCAGGCCAACAGTGCCAAGGCGGGCGGCAGTGCGATCTTCTTCGTGAGCAACAGCCTGACGGGGAAGCTCTACATCGACAGTTCCGTGAGCTCGGGCAACACCTACGCCCCGAGCGGGCAGCCGACGCCGCAGAGCTTCGAGAACTACCCCGGCATCTTCTACCTGGGTAGTGGCACTCCGGTCTTCACGAACTCGACGATCAAGTGACGGGATACACCTGGCGCACAGGTTCCCTTTCCTAGGCTGTCGGGATGTCTTTCTCCGCACACCGGCCGGGCAGGTTCGGCTCCGACGGCCGCATCGAGTTCGGGATCGACGGCGAGACGCCGGAGGATCTCTACCTCGACGACGTGCGCGCACAGCAGGCGGCGGGCGAGCCCCGCGACGACCGATACGACGATGAAGGCCCTGAGGACCCGTACCCCATGACCCGTGACCTCCTCGAGGACGCGCTCGCGATGAATCCGACGCAGCCCGTCGCGATCGCCGCCGAGCCCACCACCGAGGAGCAGCCGACGATCGGCGAGTGGGGCGCCTTCGACGAGCCGATGGCGGACGAGCCGATCTCAGGCGACGTCGCCGAAGAGGCCGTGCCTGCGGCATCCCCTGCTCCCGTCCGCGCGAAGCGCGTCAAACGCGCCAAGAGCCCGCGCGGGTCGGGCTGGCGCCGGCTCGCGATCCTCGGCGGCGCCGACGGCTCGGTGCTCGACCAGGTGCCCACGGAGCAGCCGCGCTTCGTGCAGATGTTCTTCGTGATCGCCGGCACGGCCTTGATCTCGGCGATCTCGATGTACTTCGCCCTCACCACCGGCGTGCGGATCGTCGCCTGGGGCGCGCTGCCCCTCGCGATCGTGTGGATGCTCATCATCTTCAACCTCGACCGCTTCCTCACCTCGACGATGCGCTCGACGCACAGCATCGGCCGGCTCATCGGGCTGGCCATCCCCCGCATCATCATGGCGGCCGTCATCGGCATCGTGGTCGCCGAGCCGCTCGTCCTGCAGGTGTTCCACAACGACATCGCGCGCGAGGTGACGGCGACGAACCTCGTGCAGGCGCAGTCGGATCAGGATGCCGTCACCAGCGGCCCTGAGAAGAAAGCGCTGGATGCCGCGAGCGAGCGTGTCTCGGCGCTGGAGAGCCAGGCCGCCAGCGGCGTGGTCGCGGGGGCCGACACGACCTCCGCGGCGACCACCTCGGCGCAGGCCACGGTCGACGACCTCACCGCGAAGCTCGCGGCCCAGCAGCAGGTCATCGACCAGGCTCGCGCGATGTACCAGTGCGAGCTCACCGGCCAGGGGTCCGGCGAGGTCGCAGGCTGCACCGGCGTCGCGGGCGAGGGTGCGAGCTCGACGGCCGCGAAGGACCAGCTCGCCTCCGCGCAGGCCGCCTACGACGACCTGGCCGCGAAGCTCACCGCCGCGCAGGCCGCGCTCGCCGACGCGCAGGCGGACGGCACGGCGAACGCGAGCGCGTCGGAAGCGCAGAACAAGAAGCAGGCCGAGGACGAGCTGCCCGCGGCGCGCGAGCAGTACAAGGCCGCGCTCGCGGCGTACGACGCCCGTGCCGCCGAGGTCGCGAGCGGCAACGCCGGGGCTGTGGGCCTGCTCAGCCAGATCAGCGGCCTCGAGCGGCTGTCGGCCAAGGAGCCGACGCTCGCGTGGGCGCACTGGCTCATCGCGATCCTGTTCTTCATGATCGAGCTCCTGCCCGTGATCGTGAAGGTGCTGACGAGCTGGGGCCCGCCGTCGCTGTACGAGCAGGCCGACGCCCTGCGCCGTCAGGTCGCGCTCGACCGAGTCACGGCGCGCAGCTGGCAGGAGCGGGCCGACATCGCCCGCGGTGCCGAGGCCTAGCTCGCAGAAGCCGTCAGCCAGGCGCGCACCCCGCGGAGCACGTCGGGGCCCGAGTCCCGGTCGACCGTCGTGGCGAGATCGGCGACGGTCACGCCGCGGAGGGACTCGCGCCAGGCCTGCTCGGCGGCGAGCATGGCCCGATGCACGGCGCAGGCTCGGAGGCAGTCCTCGGGCGAGGCGGCGAGCGGACCCCGCTGCCGGATCTCGGTGCACGTGAACTGCGGATCAGCGCCCTCGATCGCGATGACGATGTCGAGCACCGTGATGTCGCCGGGGGAGCGGGTCAGCGCGTAGCCGCCGGCCTTGCCCTGCACCGACCGCACGAGTCCCGCCCGGGCGAGGGCCTGCATGTGCTTCGCGAGGTAGCTCATCGACACGTCGTGGAGCCTCGCGAGGGTCGCGGCCGGCACGGGCCTGTCGACGTCGGTGAGCGCGACGCAGCAGTGCACCGCCCACTCGACGCCGCCCGACATCCTCATGCCGAAATGGTACTTGACCCGGATAGGACATGTCCGAGTATCTTGAACTCGGACAGAAGCTATCCGAGTAAGGAGCGGGCATGAAGATCGTCGTACTGGGCGGAACGGGTCTCATCGGCAGGCAGGTCGTCGCGCTGCTGGAAGAGCGCGGTCACGAGGCTGTCGCCGCGTCGCCGTCGACGGGGGTGGATGCCGCGACAGGGGCGGGCCTCGACGAGGCGTTCGCGGGCGCCGACGCCGTCGTCGACGTCACGAATCCCCGCGACTTCGCGCAGGAGGCATCCATCGCCTACTTCGAGGCCTCGACGCGCCATCAGCTGGCCGCAGAGAAGCGTGCGGGCGTCGGGCACCACGTCGCCCTCTCGATCGTGGGCGTCGACCGCGATCCCGCCGCGCGCGGCTACCTCGCGGGAAAGGTCGTGCAGGAACGGCTCATCGAAGAGGGCGGCGTGCCCTTCACGATCGTGCGTGCGACGCAGTTCTTCGAGTTCCTCGCCGACATCGCCGAGGCCGGCACGGTCGACGGCGTCGTCCGCATCACGCCGAGCCCCATGCAGCCCGTCGCCGCCGCGGCGGTCGCGCGGACCGTGGCGGATGCCGCGACCGCGGCACCTGCAGGCAGCGTCGAGATCGCCGGACCCGAGCGTGCGCCGATCTCCGATCTCGTCGCACGCGTGCTGGTCGCCGCCGGCGACGGGCGTGAGGTCGTCGCCGATGCGGGCGCGGGCTACTTCGGGCGCGAGGTCGGCGAGCTCAGTCTGGTGCCGGTCGGCGAGGCCGTCATCGACCCCGAGACGCTCGAGGAGTGGCTCGCTGCGACCTCCACCGATTGATCGCCGAGAGTTCTGAATCCCATCGCCTGGAGTTGTTGGACTTCTCACCGCTCGCATGCCTAGGGTGACAGAGCAGTGACGGCGGCACCGTCTGGTGTGCTGCGCTGCGCACGGAGATCAGGAGAGAGATCAGGGAATGGTCGAATATCGCTACCTCGGCAACAGCGGCTTCAAGGTGTCGGAGATCACCTACGGCAACTGGATCACCCACGGCTCGCAGGTCGACGACGGCGCCGCCGTCGCGACGGTGCACGCAGCCCTCGATGCGGGGATCACGACGTTCGACACGGCCGACACGTACGCCAACACGGCGGCCGAGGTCGTGCTGGGCAAGGCGATCCAGGGCCAGCGGCGCGAATCGCTCGAGATCCTGACGAAGGTCTACTGGCCGATCGGACCCATGGGGCCCAACGACCAGGGCCTGTCGCGCAAGCACATCATGGACGGCATCAACGGGTCGCTGAAGCGTCTCGGCGTCGACTACGTCGACCTCTACCAGGCGCACCGGTGGGACTACGAGACGCCCATCGAGGAGACGATGCAGGCGTTCGCCGACATCGTGCGGCAGGGCAAGGCGCTCTACATCGGCGTCTCGGAGTGGACCGCCGAGCAGCTGCGCGAAGGCGCCGCGCTTGCTGCGGAGCTGAAATTCCAGCTCGTCTCCAACCAGCCGCAGTACTCGGCCCTGTGGCGCGTCATCGAGGAGAAGGTCGTGCCGACCTCGGAGGAGCTCGGCATCTCGCAGATCGTGTGGTCGCCCATGGCGCAGGGCGTGCTCTCGGGCAAGTACCTGCCCGGGCAGCCCGTGCCCGAGGGCTCGCGCGCGACCGACGACAAGAGCGGCGCCCAGTTCATCTCGCGCCTCCTCCGCGACGACGTGCTCGAAGCCGTGCAGAAGCTCAAGCCCATCGCCTCGGACGCGGGCCTCACGATGCCGCAGCTCGCGATCGCGTGGGTGCTGCAGAACCCCAACGTCGCGGCGGCGCTGGTCGGAGCATCCCGTCCCGAGCAGATCGCCGACAACGTGAAGGCTTCGGGCGTCAAGCTCGACGCCGACACGATGGCCGCCATCAACGACGCGCTGCACGACGTCGCCGAGCGTGACGGCGCCAAGACGTACGAGGTCTCGCCGAAGGGCCGTCCGGGCGCCTGACTCGACGCCCACAGACGCAACGTCGGAGATACGGCCTAGTGTCGGAGGAATCCCGGTGATTCCTCCGACGGACGGTCGAATCTCCGACGTTCCGTCGTTCGAGGGGGAGACATGCCGGTTCACAGCGCGGGCCTGCTGCTCTATCGGGTGACGGATGCCGCGCCCGAAGTGCTCATCGCGCACATGGGCGGTCCGTTCTGGGCGGCGAAGGACGAAGCCGCCTGGTCGATCCCGAAGGGCGAGTACGACCCCGACTCCGAGTCGCCGGTCGAGGCGGCGCAGCGCGAGTTCCTCGAGGAGCTCGGCGTCGCACCGCCGGGCGGCCCGCTCGCGGAGCTCGGCACGTGGGCCTATTCGTCGGGCAAGCGCATCACGGTCTTCGTCGCCGACGGTTCATCGTTCACGCCGGTCGAGTTCGTGTTCGGCGAGTTCGAGCTGGAGTGGCCGCCCCGCTCGGGGCGCCGGCAGTCGTTCCCCGAGGTCGACCGGGTCGAGTGGATGCCTCTCCCCGCCGCCCGCGAGAAGCTCGTGAAGGGCCAGCGCCCCGCCCTCGACGCCCTCGAGAAGCACCTGGCCGAGGTTTCCCGTCCCTGAGCCTGTCGGAGGGCGGTCCCTGAGCCTGTCGAAGGGTCACCGCCCGTTCTTGGGGCGCGTCGTGACGTCGATGCGATCCTGCGCGCCGAGCGACGACCACGCCGACGCGATGCCCTTCGCGGCGTGCTCCGAGGCGCGCACGGCGCGCTCGTCGGCCCAGGCGTTCAGCACGTGGCCGGAGTGCCCGCGCACGTGCTCGAGCACGACGTCGGGGAGCCCCGCCGCGCGGCGCGCGTCGCGCGCCTCGATGAGCTGCTCGAGCAGGTCGACGTTCTTCGTGGGGGCGCCCGTGGAGGTCTTCCAGCCGCGGCGGCGGTGGCCGTCCATCCATTTCGTGTAGGTGTCGATCGCGTACTTCGAATCGGCCTGCACGACGAGGTTCGCGACGTCGCGGTGATCATCGATCGCCTTGAGCAGTCCGAGCAGCTCGCCGATGTTGTTGGTGCCCGTCACGAGCGAGCCCGCGGCCCAGTGGCCGTCCTCGGCGACCCACGCCCATCCTGTCGGTCCGGGGTTCCCCTTGCAGGCGCCGTCGGTGGCCACGATGTAGGGAGCGTCGGAAGTCACTCGGGCAAGGCTACCCGGCACCGGTGCGCTCAGCGGCGTGCGTCCACCCACTCGGCGACGAGCTCGGGCATCCGCTTCGCAAGGAACCGGAAGAACGAGGCCATCTCCCGCGATCGGTCGTGTGCGGCCGAGTCGTCGCCCGCCTCCTCCGCGATGCGGTCCATCAGGTCTGCCGTGCGCTCGTACAGTGTGGTGTTGCTCGTCATGGACCCGTAGAACACCTCGGGCACCAGCTCGTAGCGATCGCGTCGATCGCCCGGCACAGATCGGCGCCGGATGAAGTGCACGCGCTGGAGGTAGCCCACGGCTCCCGAGATCGCGGCCGCCGAGACCCCGAGGCGCTCGCCCAGATCGGCAGCCGTGTAGCCATCGGCCGGGGCCGCGACGAGAGCCATCATGACGCGCGCCGGCATGCGCGGCATCCCGGCCGCCGTCATCATCGCGGCCGCCTGCTCAGCAGGTTCGATTCCGGGATGCTCGGCCCCCACGTCGCGTCCTATCCCGCCGAGGCCAGCTCGCGGCGGCGCATGAGGGAGAAGGATGTCACGGCGCCCGCCGCGACGGCGAGGAGCAGCCACCACAGCCCGCGGAGATCCACCTCGTCGCCGCTCGGCACGGGTGCGACGGAGAACGGCGAGAGGTTCGTGACCCACTCCGGCATGCCGAGCAGCGGGCCGAAAAGGCCGAACACGATGGCGGCGGTGACGAGGGTCCAGCCGAGCGGGATCGTCCACCGCGGCGCGACCGTGAAGATGAGCGCCGTGGCCACGAGGAAGACGGATGCCGCGACCACCTGCCCGGATGCGGCGATGAACGCGCTGCGGGTCAGGTCCGCGCCGCTGTCCGAGCCTGCCCCGCCCGCCCACGCGCCGACGAAGCCGGCGGCGCAGGTCAGTACGACCGACACGAGCCCGATGACGACGAAGTCGGCGAGCCACCGGACCCGGTCGACGGGAGTGGCCAGCACCGGCTCTGCCGTGCCGTGCGCCTCCTCCTGGCGTGCGCGGGCGACGGTCTGCACAGCCGCGCACGCCGCGAGCAGGCCCACCATCGTGAAGAAGACGACGACGACCGCCTGCTCGAGGTCTGCCTCGGCCGAGAGCGCCTTGAGCATGTCCGCGACGGCCGGATTGTCCGAGCCCATCTCGTTCACCACGGAGCCCAGCGAGGTCGAAAGTGCGCCTGCGAAGAAGGCTCCCGCGGCCCAGCCGATCAGGGACGGCGTCGCGAGCCGCGTGACGAGTGCCGTCGTCGACGACAGCGCAGGTCGCGCGTTCGAGCGGCCGAGTCGCTCGGGGAGGATGCTCGCACCGAGGTCGCGCACCGTCTGCAGTGCGAGTGCGGCTCCGGCGAGCACGACGAACGCCCCGAGGCACAGCAGCGCGGGCCACCACAGGTTCTCGTCGAACGCGCGCGTGTTCTCCGCCCAGCCGAAGGGCGAGAGCCATGTCAGCGAGGAGCTCTCCATGTGCGTCAGGTCGTCGCTCGGGGTGCCGACGGCGTTGCCGATGCCCGCGATGAAGAAGCTCACCACGAGCACCCATACCGCGAGGGAGTTCGCACCGCGCGACGTGCGCATGAGCTGCGCGGCGAGCAGGGCGACTCCCAGGAAGGTGAGCCCGCCGCACGCCGCGGTGAATCCGGCGAGGAGCGACCCCTCGGTCGGCGAGCCGCCGGCCAGGAACGCGCCGGCGACGAGCACGCCGAGCACGACGTTCGCCAGCACTCCGTGCACGATCGTGGCGACGGTCGGGACGGTTCGCCCGGCCGTCGTGGCGGCGACGATCTCGAGCCGTCCCGCCTCCTCGTCGCCGCGCGTGTGGCGCACCGCGAGGAACGTGCTCATGAACGCCGCCATCATGACGAGGAAGGGCATCAGCAGGAACACGATGAACGCCGACTCGTCGGGCCCCGAGGGAAGGCCGCGGAAGAGCAGGATGACGGGATTGGCCATGACGGTCGCCAGCAGCGCGGTGCGCTCCGTCTCGGAGCCGTAGGTGTTGGCGGCACCGTTCAGGCCCGCGAGCGCGAGAGCCATCGTGCCCACGATCCACAGCGTCAGCTGCAGCCAGTCGCGCCGCAGCCGCTGTGCGAGGAGGGTGGAGAGCCTTCTCATCGCCGGTTCCCCTCCAGTACGGCGAGGTCGTCGCCGTAGTGCCGCAGGAACAGCTCTTCGAGCGAGGGGGGCGCGACGCGCAGGCCGGCGACGCCCAGCCGGCCGAGCTCGGGGAGCACGGAGGCGATCCGGTCGCTGTCGACCGTGAAGCGCACGCGTCCGTCATCGACGAGCGCATCGTGCACGTCGGTGAGCGCAGCGACGGGCGCGGCATCCGTGCCCTCATACGAGACCTCGGTGCGCGTGAGGTGCCGCATGTCGCTGAGGGTGCCCGTCTCGACGACGCGGCCCGCACGGATGATCGACACGCGATCGCACAGCTGCTCGACCTCGGACAGGATGTGGCTCGACAGCAGCACCGTCCCGCCGGCGGCATGGACGCGCGCGACCTCGCGGCGGAACATGACGTCCATCAGGGGATCCAGGCCGCTCGTGGGTTCGTCGAGGATGTAGAGATCGGCCGGCACGGCGAAGGCGGCGATCAGCGCGACCTTCTGCCGGTTGCCCTTCGAGTACGTCCGGCCCTTCTTGCGCGGGTCGAACTGGAACGCCTCCATGAGGCGCTCCTTCTCGGACCGGTAGACGGTGTCGCGGCGGTCGGCGCCGCGCAGCCGCGAGAGGAGGTCGATCGCCTCGCCGCCGGAGAGGTTCGGCCAGACGCTCACGTCTCCGGGGATGTAGGCGACACGGCGATGGATGGCGACGGAATCGGTCCACGGGTGCATCCCGAAGACGGATGCCTCGCCACCTGTCGCGCGGGCGAGCCCGAGCAGGACCCGGATCGTTGTGGACTTCCCTGCGCCGTTCGGTCCCAGGAATCCGTGGATCTGTCCCTCTTCGACTTCCAGGTCCAGCCCGTCGAGAGCGTGGACGCGGCCGTAGTGCTTGGTGAGGCCGCTCGTGCGGATGACTTCGGTCATGCCCCGCACGCTACGCCGAATTCACAATATTGTGAAGATTCCTAACGCTATCCTCACGGCGTCGTGAACTCGATCAGGTCGGCGCAGAAGTCGCGGCCCTCGGTGTCGGCGCGCCCGCGCCCGCGGTTGTCGATGAAGCTCACGAAGTCGCGATTCTGGTCGACCTCGATCGTGACGGTGTTGGCGCCCGCGTCGTGGAGGTTGGCGCGGCCGAGGTCGTCGGTCCAGAAGACGTTGAACCGGTCCGTGAACGTGAGGGTGAAGCCGCCCATGTCGTTCGGCACGAGGTTCTGGTCGCCGCTGTTCAGCCGCTGGTTGTAGTGGTAGCCCAGCCCCGTGTCGACGTTCGTCCAGGTTCCGATGAACGATCCGTTGAACGACTCATACAGCTGGCCCTTGCGCTCGACGATGCGATACGTGCCGACAGCGTTCTCGTTCCACTCGACGGGGAAGGACAGCATCCCGTCGCAGAGGTTCGGATCGTGCGCTGTGTAGCTCTCGTGGTTGAGGTCGTCGAAATGGCCCATCTCCGTGAGTCCCACGGCCATCGCAGGGCTGCTCGAGAGAGCGAGGAGGACGACGGCGATCGATCCGATCGCGGCGGTCGTGCGAGTGTGCATCGTGGATCTCCCTTGTTCGGGCCCCCGCTGCTCCGGACCGTACACCGGCGCGCCGGACACGGACCATCGGGCGAATGCCCTAGGGACCGATGCGTCTGTATACGCATCCGCTGTTTTCCGACCCCGCAGTGCTGACAAGAACGGATTATGTATACACTGTCTTCGGTGGCGAGCGAGGAGGTGCGTACATGCGGGCAAGCGATCGCGCCTATCTGACGCTCCTCGACGAGATCCAGTCGGGGCGCCTCGCACCGGGCGCCGTCATCGGCGAGGTCGAGCAGGCGTCACGGCTCGGCGTGAGCCGCACGCCGCTGCGCGAAGCGCTCGGCCGGCTGGCCGCCGACGGGCTCGTGGTGCAGCAGTCGCCGCGCGTCACGGTCGTCAGCGACGTCGATGCGGGCGACATCCGCGGGCTCTTCGAGCTGCGGCGCGCGCTGGAGGAGACGGCGGCGCGCCTCGCGGCGGAGCGGGGGGATGCCGCGGACTTCGCGCTCCTCGCGCGGGAGTTCGCCGCGGCATCCCTCGACGGCGCCGCCGCGACCGACGACTACTACGCGCTGATCGCCCGCTTCGACGAGGCGCTCGACGCCGCCGTCGCCAACGACTACCTCACCTCGGCCCTGCGCACCGTGCGCACGCATCTCGTCCGCGTCCGCCGGCTCGCGCGCGACAACCCGGGCCGGCTCACCGCATCAGTCGCCGAGCACCGGCTCATCGCCTCGGCGATCGCCGCGCGCGATGCGGACCTCGCCGCGCACGCGACGCACGTGCATCTTCACAACGCACTGGCCAGCATCCTCGGCTCGCTCGACGCCTCGACGGGCTCGACCACGGGCAACCACCACCAGGGAGCAGCATGACCGTCACGCATCACGTCCGCGTCCACCGCAGCGAGGAGAATCTCGCGCGCGAGGATCAGCTCGCCTGGAAGATCGCGGAGGTCGCGGTCGACCCCGTCGAGGTCGACTCCGACGTCGTCGAGATGATCATCAACCGCGTCATCGACAACGCGGCTGTCGCCGCGGCATCCCTCACCCGTGCGCCCGTGAGCGCGGCCCGCCAGCAGGCCCTCGACCACCCGGTGTCGATCAGCGGCAACGGCGCGACGGTGTTCGGGTGCCCGATCGAGCGGCGCTCGTCGCCGGAGTGGGCGGCGTGGGCGAACGGCGTCGCGGTGCGTGAGCTGGACTATCACGACACGTTCCTGGCCGCCGAGTACTCGCACCCGGGCGACAACATCCCGCCGATCGTCGCCGTCGCGCAGCATGTCGGGTCCGACGGCGCGGCGCTGGTGCGGGGCCTGGCGACGGGGTACGAGATCCAGATCGACCTCGTGCGCGCCATCAGCCTGCACAAGCACAAGATCGACCACGTCGCGCACCTCGGGCCGTCGGCAGCCGCCGGCATCGGCACGCTCCTGGGTCTTGCCGCCGAGACGATCTATCAGGCCGTCGGGCAGGCCCTGCACACGACGACCGCGACGCGGCAGTCGCGCAAGGGCGAGATCTCGACGTGGAAGGCGCACGCTCCGGCGTTCGCGGGAAAGATGGCGGTCGAGGCCGTCGACCGCGCGATGCGCGGCGAGACGTCGCCGAGCCCGATCTACGAGGGCGAGGACGGCGTCATCGCGTGGCTGCTGGACGGTCCGGACGCCTCGTACGACGTGCCGCTGCCCGCTCCGGGGGAGGCCAAGCGCGGCATCCTCGACTCGTACACGAAGGAGCACTCGGCCGAGTACCAGGCGCAGGCGTGGATCGACCTGGCCCGCAAGCTCCACAACGAGCACCCCGACGCGTTCGCGCCCGACAACGTCGCCTCGATCGTGCTGCACACGAGCCACCACACGCACTACGTCATCGGGTCGGGCGCGAACGACCCGCAGAAGTACGACCCGACGGCATCCCGGGAGACGCTCGACCACTCGATCCCGTACATCTTCGCCGTCGCGCTGCAGGACGGCGGGTGGCACCACGTCGACTCGTACACGCCCGAGCGCGCTTCGCGTCCCGACACGGTCGAGCTGTGGAACAAGATCACCACGGCCGAGGACGAGGAGTGGACGCGCCGCTACCACTCCGACGACCCGGACGAGAAGGCGTTCGGCGGCCGCGTCGTCATCACGTTCGCCGACGGCGGCGAGCTCGTCGAAGAGATCGCCGTCGCCGACGCGCACCCGCTCGGGGCCCGCCCGTTCGCACGCGAGGACTACGTGCGCAAGTTCCGCCTCCTTGCCGAGCCCGTGCTGTCGGCCGACGAGATCGAGCGCTTCCTCGACCTCGCCCAGCGCCTGCCCGAGCTGAGCCCCGAAGAGGTGCAGCAGCTCACGATCGTCGCGCAGCTGGGCGTCCTGGCCGGCGCCCCCGCGCCGAAGGGCCTCTTCTGATGCTGCGCAACGCCATCTCCGGCTCACCAATCCCGGGCCATTCCACCGAACTCGGATCACCGCGCCGGATCCATCCGATCTGGGTGGATTCGCCCGGGTCTGGCGAAGGGGGCAGGGGCTGATGCTCTACTCCACCGTCTCGGCGGCCGAAAAGCGTCGCGCGTTCCGCGAGCGGCTCGCGTCGGGGGAGCTGCTGCGCTTCCCCGGCGCCTTCAACCCGCTCTCGGCGCGGCTCATCGAGCAGAAGGGCTTCGAGGGGGTCTACATCTCGGGCGCCGTGCTGTCGGCCGACCTCGGCCTGCCAGACATCGGCCTGACGACCCTCACCGAGGTCGCCGGCCGCGGACAGCAGATCGCGCGCATGACCGACCTGCCGGCGATCATCGACGCCGACACGGGCTTCGGCGAGCCCATGAACGTCGCCCGCACGATCCAGACGCTCGAAGACGCGGGCCTGGCGGGCACGCACATCGAGGACCAGGTCAACCCGAAGCGCTGCGGGCATCTCGACGGCAAGGCGGTCGTCGACGAGGACACCGCGATCAAGCGCATCCGCGCCGCCGCCGACGCGCGCCGCGACCCGAACTTCCTCATCATGGCGCGCACCGACATCCGCGCCGTGGAGGGGATGGATGCCGCCATCGACCGCGCGAAGGCGCTCGTGGATGCGGGGGCCGACGCGATCTTCCCCGAGGCGATGCGCTCGCTCGAGGAGTTCGCCGCCGTCCGCGCCGCGATCGACGTGCCGATCCTCGCCAACATGACCGAGTTCGGAAAGTCCGACCTCTTCAGCGTCGAGCAGCTGCGCAGCGTCGGCGTCAACATCGTGATCTGGCCCGTCTCACTGCTGCGCATCGCAATGGGGGCGGCATCCCGCGCCCTCGACACGCTGCAGGATGACGGACACCTCACCTCCAAGCTCGGCGAGATGCAGCATCGCGCCGACCTGTACGAACTCATCGACTACGAGGCGTACAACCACTTCGACCAGGACGTCTTCAACTTCCAGATCGCTCGATAAGGAGAACGACATGACGGATGCCGACATCAAGAAGGGGCTCGCCGGAGTCGTCGTCGACTACACGGCCGTGAGCAAGGTCAACCCCGACACGAACTCGCTGCTGTACCGCGGGTATCCCGTGCAGGAGCTCGCGGCGACGCAGCCGGTCGAGGCCGTCGCCTACCTGCTCTGGTACGGCGAGCTGCCCAGCGACGATCAGCTCGCCGAGTTCGTCGCCGAGGAGCGGGCGCATCGCGGGCTCGACGAGAACGTCAAGCAGGCGATCGACCTGCTGCCGCTCGAGGCGCACCCCATGGACATCGTGCGCACGGCCGTGTCGGTGTTCGGGGCATCCGATCCCGCTGCTTTCGACATCTCGCGCGAGTCGGATCTCGGCAAGGCGCGGCGACTGTTCGCGAAGCTGCCGGCGATCGTCGCGTACGACCAGCGTCGCCGGCGCGGGCAGGAGCCGGTCGAGCCGCGCGACGACCTGGACTACGCGCACAACTTCCTGTGGATGACCTTCGGCGAGGAGGCCGACCCGATCGTGGCGGCCGCGTTCAGCGTGTCGATGATCCTCTACGCCGAGCACTCGTTCAACGCGTCGACCTTCACGGCGCGCGTCATCACCTCGACGATGGCCGACCTCTACTCGGCCGTCGTCGGAGCGATCGGCGCGCTCAAGGGTCCGCTGCACGGCGGTGCCAACGAGGCCGTCATGCACACCCTCGACGAGATCGGCGGCGCTGCGAACGTCGGGCCATGGCTCGACGAGGCGCTCGCCGAGAAGCGGAAGATCATGGGCTTCGGCCACCGCGTGTACAAGAAGGGCGACTCGCGCGTGCCGACGATGAAGGCAGCGCTCGCCACGCTCGTCGACCACTACGACGCGCGCGACCTCGCGGACCTCTACAACGAGCTCGAGAGCGAGTTCGTGGCGCGTAAGGGCATCTACCCGAACCTCGACTACCCCTCGGGTCCGGCGTACCACCTCATGGGGTTCGACACGCTCACCTTCACACCGCTGTTCGTCGCGGCGCGCGTCGTCGGCTGGACGGCGCACATCATCGAGCAGACGGCGTCCAACGCGCTCATCCGCCCGCTGTCGGCCTACAACGGTCCCGACGAGCGGCACATCGAGGGCTACGTGGCGGATGCCGCGCAGGTCGAGGCCGCGGAGCGCGCGGAAGAGGCCGCGGTGTGAGCATCTGGCACAGCGATATCGCTGTCGCCGAGCTCGACTCGATGGCCGGCGGCACGCTCATCGAGACGCTCGGCATCGAGCTCGTCGAGCTGCGAGAGGACGCGCTCGTCGCCCGCATGCCGGTCGACCACCGCACGGTGCAGCCGGCCGGCGTGCTGCACGGCGGTGCTTCGGTCGCGCTCGCCGAGACGATCGCGTCGTGGGCCGGCTATCTCGCGGTCGACCGCGAGAAATTCCACGTCGTGGGGCAGGAGATCAACGCCAACCACATCCGGCCGGTCTTCTCCGGCTGGGTGACCGCCACCGCGACGCCCGCCGCGATCGGCCGCCGCAGCCACGTGTGGGAGGTGCGCATCGTCGACGACGCGGGCAAGCTCGTGTGCATCTCGCGCTGCACGCTCGCCGTCATCGAGCAGCGCTCGACCTACGGCACGGCGGAGTCGCGGGGCTGACGGCTACTCGCCGCGGGGCTCGCCCCAGGCGCGGCGCATGAGGAACGTGACGTCGCGGTCGAGGTGATCGATCTTCGTCTCGACAGTGTCGAAGCGGGCGTTCATCTCTCCGCGCAGCCCCTCGACCGCGACAGACGTCGCTCTCGTGATGAGCGTCGTCATCAGGGTCATGCCGCCGAGCATGATCGTCGTGAAGACGCCGATCAGCACCCACACCTGTGGTTCGTTCATGAGGCCCACGCTCCCATTCTGGGGATGGGGCGATCACAAAGCCAGTGGCCGCGGTGCAAAGTGCCGTGATTCCCGCGGCTGTGCAGGAGCCCGTCGCTCACCAGGCCTGGTGGGCCGCGAAGTCCCATCCGCGCGTCACGGGCTGCCCGGCCCCGCCGCGATCGTCGATCCGAACGACCGAGAGCCGGGCGCGCTTGGCGACGACCTCGAACACGTCGTCGAAGCCTGGCTCCGCACCCGAGATGTCGAGTCGCATGAGGCGCACCTCGGCGAACTCCCACCGCACCACGACGGCGCCGCGTCCTGCCGAGGCCTGCACGACGTCGAGCTGCGCCGTCGGCAGGCTCGTCCCTTTCGCGATCGCCTCGAAGATGAGCGGCGTCGCGATCGACGTCGGGGCGGTGACGACGAGCGGATGCTGCGTCGCCCTGCCAACGCGCCCCGCCCCGCCGCCGGGCCCGGCGCCGGGGCTCGCCCCGGACTGCTCCACGCCCCACGTCGCGCTCGTCACCTCGATCCAGTCCTCGTGGTCACGCTCGGTGGAAGCGCCGGGGATTCCCGGCAGCTCCAGGTAGATGTCGACCGCCATGTCTCGTCCTCTCGGCGCGCAAGCCCCGTTCCCGGCGCCAGCCTCCCACGTGCGATCCGGGCGCACCAGGCCCGGAGACCGCCGTGGGGGGTGATCATGGAGGCATGACACGCACCGCCGTCATCGTCGACGCCATCCGCACCCCGTCGGGCAAGGGAAAGCCCGGGGGAGCGCTGTCGACGGAGCATCCCGTGGACCTCGCCGCCTTCGTGCTGTCATCGCTGCTGTCGCGGAGCGGTCTCGAATCGACGCAGGTCGACGACGTGATCGTGGGCTGCGTGAGCCAGATCGGCGACCAGGCGATGAACCTCGGGCGCCTCGCCGTGCTTGCCGCCGGGTTCGACGAGCGCGTGCCCGCGACGACGATCGACAGGCAGTGCGGGTCGAGCCAGCAGGCCGCCCACTTCGCGGCGCAGGGCGTCATCGCCGGCGCCTACGACATCGTCATCGCGGCGGGCGTCGAGTCGATGAGCCGTGTGCCCCTCGGCTCGTCGCGCCAGGGCGGCAGCACGGCGCCGGGCATCGCCCGCCGCTACCCCGAGGGCCTCGTGGGCCAGGGTGTCTCTGCCGAGCTCATCGCCCAGAAGTGGGGGATGAGCCGCGAGGAGCTCGACGCCTTCGCCGCCGAGTCGCACCGGAGGGCGGCGGATGCCTGGGCCCAGGGCCGCTTCGACGGGCAGGTGCTTCCGGTTCCGACCGACGGCGGCATCATCGGCCACGACGAGACCGTGCGTGCAGCGACGACGGCCGAGGGGCTCGCGGGCCTCGCCCCCGCGTTCCGTACCGAC
Source organism: Microbacterium alkaliflavum (assembly GCF_044325405.1). Classification (NCBI taxonomy): domain Bacteria; kingdom Bacillati; phylum Actinomycetota; class Actinomycetes; order Micrococcales; family Microbacteriaceae; genus Microbacterium; species Microbacterium alkaliflavum. The sequence continues at coordinate 308,598 of NZ_JBIQWL010000004.1, forward strand.
GCCCTCGCGGCGCGCTTCCCCGAACTGGACTGGAAGATCACGGCCGGCACGTCGTCGCCGCTCACGGACGCGGCATCCGGTGTGCTCATCATGAGCGAGGAGAAGGCGACCGAGCTCGGGCTCATGCCCCGGGCGCGCTTCCACTCCTTCGCCGTCGTCGGCGACGACCCGGTCATGATGCTCACGGGGCCGATTCCGGCGACCCGGCGCATCCTGGAGCGCAGCGGCCTGACGATCGACGCCCTCGACGCGTACGAGGTCAACGAGGCGTTCGCCTCGGTGCCGCTCGCGTGGCTGCGGGAGCTCGGCGGCGACCCCGCGAAGCTCAACCCCTGGGGCGGTGCGCTCGCGCTCGGCCACGCCGTCGGCGCCTCGGGCACGCGGCTGCTCGGCACGCTGCTGGCCCATCTCGAGGCCACCGGGGGCCGCTACGGCCTGCAGACGATGTGCGAGGGTGGCGGCATGGCGAACTCGACGATCATCGAGCGGCTCTGAGAGCAGCTCTTCGCGCGCAGCTGTAAGCGCTTCCGGAGAGGCTCCGGAGCTGTGAGGCATCCGTGGTGTGCTCAGCGTAGATGAGCGGCTCCTCATTGTGCAAGCGCTTGCATTCCTATGAGATGGCCGATAGCGTCGCTGGCACGCAGCCGGGTACGTCGTCGTGCCCGCCATTCCCCCGGGAGCCACTGAAGTGTCGAAGACGACCACCGCACGCCGCCGCCGCGTGCTCGCAATCCTCACAGCCTCAGCACTCGCCCTGACGGGCGCCATCACCGCCGCCGCCCCCGCAGTGGCCGCCGACCGCACCTTCGCCCTCGTCGGCAGCCTGCAGGACGAGCTCGGATGCTCGGGCGACTGGCAGCCCGAGTGCGCGAAGACCGAGCTCGCGCCCACGGGGGAGGCGAACCTCTACTCCGCCGAGTTCACGCTGCCGGCGGGCTCCTACGAGTACAAGGTCGCCGTGAACGACTCGTGGGACGAGGACTACGGCGCCGACGGCGCGCGCGGCGGATCGAACATCCCGCTCACCGTTGGCGGTCCCTCGACGCTCAAGTTCACGTTCGACGACGTCTCGCACCGCATCGGCATCGAGGTGAAATCGCTGCGCGCGGGCTACACGTCGGACGACGACGCGCTCGTCGCGAAGCCTGTGCGCCAGAAGGGCAGCGGCGAGCAGTTCTACTTCGTCATGACCGATCGCTTCGCCAACGGCGACACCTCGAACGACCAGGGGGGCCTGAACGGCGACCGCCTGACGACGGGCTTCGATCCGACGAGCACGGGCTTCTACAACGGCGGCGACATCGCCGGCCTGCGGTCGAAGCTCGACTACATCGCGGGCCTCGGCACGAGCGCCATCTGGCTCACGCCGAGCTTCAAGAACAAACCCGTCCAGGGCTCGGGCGCCGACGTGTCGGCGGGATACCACGGCTACTGGATCACCGACTTCACGCAGATCGACCCGCACCTCGGCACGAACGCGGAGCTGGAGTCTTTCATCGCCGACGCCCACGCCAAGGGCATCAAGGTCTACTTCGACATCATCACGAACCACACCGCCGACGTCATCTCGTACGCGCAGGGCGCCACGACCTACATCGACCAGAAGACGAGCCCCTACAAGGACGCAGACGGCAAGGCCTTCGACCCCGCGACCTACGCGGGCACCGACTCGTTCCCCACGATGGATCCCGCGACGTCGTTCCCGTACACGCCGGTGATCTCCGACGCCGAGAAGAACGTCAAAGTGCCCGCGTGGCTCAACGACCCCACGTTGTACCACAACCGCGGCGACTCGACGTGGGCCGGTGAGTCCGTCACGTACGGCGACTTCGTCGGGCTCGACGACATCATGACCGAGAACCCGAAGGTCGTGGACGGCTTCGTCGACGTCTACGACTCGTGGATCGACCTCGGCATCGACGGCTTCCGCATCGACACCGCCAAGCACGTCAACTTCGAGTTCTGGCAGAAGTGGACGACGCAGGTGCTCGACTACGCGCACGCCCACGGCAAGCCCGACTTCTTCATGTTCGGCGAGGTCTACGACGCCGACCCGACGAAGCTCGCGCCGTACATCCGCGACACCGACATGAACTCGGTGCTCGACTTCACGTTCCAATCGGCGGCGAGCTCGTACGCGGGGGGCGGCACGGCCAAGGGCCTTGCGAACCTCTTCGCGGGCGACGACCACTACACGACGCCCGACTCGTCGGCGACGGCCCTGCCGACGTTCCTGGGCAACCACGACATGGGCCGCATCGGCTACTTCCTGAACGGGAAGTCGAGCCAGCTGCAGCGCGACGAGCTCGCCCACGACCTGCTGTTCCTCAGCCGCGGCCAGCCCGTCGTCTACTACGGCGACGAGCAGGGCTTCGCCGGCAACGGCGGCGACCGCGCCGCGCGGCAGACGCTCTTCGCGAGCCAGGTGCCCGAGTACGAGAACCAGCCGCTCGTGACGGGCGAGAGTCTGGGCTCGCAGGACCGCTACTCGACGAGCGCTCCCGTCTACGACCACATCGCCGAGCTCTCGGCGCTGCGCGACGCAAACCCGGCGCTCGTGAGCGGCGCCCAGATCGAGCGGTACGCGGCCGACGGCGCGGGCGTGTACGCCTTCTCGCGCGTCGACCGCGGCGACAAGATCGAGTACCTCGTCGCGACCAACAACCAGACGACCGATCAGACCGTGTCGCTGAAGACCCTCACGGCGGGGGCGACGCTCACGCCGATCTACGGCGGAGGAAGCGCCGTCACGACGGATGCCTCTGCTGCGGCATCCCTCACCGTCCCCGCTCTCTCGACCCGCGTGTTCAAGGCAGACCGGCCCGTGACGGCTCCCGCCGAGGCGACCCCGATCACGGTGAAGGCGCCCGCAGCGGGTGCGGCGCTCACCGGCTCAGCCGCCGTCTCCGCGGATGTCGACGACTCGTGGCGCGAGACGAGCTTCGCGTGGCGCGTCGCGGGCGGTGACGCATGGCACGCCCTCGGCACGGCCGAGGACACCCAGCCCGGCGTCTTCCACGACGTGAAGGGCCTCGCGGCGGGCACGCTCGTCGAGTACCGCGCGGTGACGACGGATGCCGCGGGCCACCGCTCCGCCGCATCGACGTACGCGTCGGTCGGCAACCGCGTCGACCTCGCCGCGACGCCCGAAGAGCCGGTCGACCCGGAGGAGCCCGAGCCGCAGGAGCCGACGAACTACACGAACGTCAGCGTTCCGGGCAGCTTCAACAGCGAGGCGGGATGCCCCGGCGACTGGCAGCCCGACTGCGACAACGTGCAGATGGCTGAGAAGGACGGCATCTGGCGCCTGAAGCTCGACGACCTCGCCGCGGGCACGTACGAGTTCAAGATCGCGACCGAGAAGAGCTGGACCGAGAACTACGGCGCCGGCGGCACGCCGAACGGCTCCAACATCTCGCTCACGCACGCGGGCGGCTCCGTCGAGTTCTTCTTCGACCCCCGCACGAAGAACATCACCTCGACCGACCAGGGCCCCGTCATCACGCTGCCCGGCTCGCTGCAGAGCGAACTCGGCTGCCCCGGCGACTGGCAGCCCGACTGTCTCGCGAGCATGATGTTCGACCAGAACGGCGACGGCACGTTCCAGTTCACGACCGACGACCTCCCGACGGGCTCGTACGAGGTCAAGGTCGCCCACAACCGCTCGTGGGACGAGAACTACGGCGCGGGTGGAGCCCCCGGCGGTGCGAACATCTCGTTCAGCGCGACGGCGGGCAAGGTCACGACCTTCCGCTACGACATCGCGACGCACATCCTCACCGTGACCTCGACTGATCCGCCGCTCGCCGGCACGGGCGAGCTGCGCGCGCACTGGATCGACGCCTCGACGATCGCGTGGCCCGCCGACCTGGGGTCGACGGCCGCCGACGCCGCGTGGCAGCTGTACGGCTCGAAGGATGCCGCGCTCGCGGTCTCACCCGATCGCGAGGTCACGGGCGGTGACCCCATCGCCCTCACCCGCATCGCGGGCGGTCTCACGGCCGCGCAGAAGCAGACCTTCCCCGCGCTCGCGTCGTACATCGCGCTCCACGTCGAGGGGCAGGATCGGGATGCCGTCGCCTCGCTGCTGAAGGGCCAGCTCATGGTCGCGCAGCGCAGCGCCGCCGGTGCCCTCACCGCGTTCACAGGCGTGCAGCTCCCCGGCGTGCTCGACGATCTGTACGCCGCACCGGTCGAGAAGCTCGACCTCGGGGTGACGTTCCAGGGCAACAAGCCGACCTTCCGGCTGTGGGCGCCGACGGCGCAGACGGCGACGCTGCTCACGTGGCCCGCGGGAGGCGCAGGCGACCCCACGCGCCACACGGCCACGTGGGATGCGGCATCCGGAACCTGGACGGTCAAGGGCAAGACCGACCTCAAGGGCGACGAGTACCTCTGGCAGGTCGTCGTCTACGCACCCACGACGGCGAAGATCGAGACCAACGACGTCACCGACCCCTACTCGGTCGCGCTCACGGAGGACTCGACGCGCTCGGTCGCGGTCGACCTCGACGACAAGCAGTGGAAGCCGAAGCAGTGGGAGAAGACGGCGGCGCCCGTCGTCGCCCGGCCCGTCGACCGTGCGATCTACGAGCTGCACATCCGCGACTTCTCAGCGAACGACAAGACCGTGCCGGAGGACCTCCGGGGCACCTACCTCGCCTTCACGCAGAAGAGCGCGGGCACGGCGCAGCTGAAGCAGCTGGCCGATGCGGGCATCAACACGGTGCACCTCCTCCCCTCGTTCGACATCGCCTCGATCGAGGAGGACAAGGCGGCGCAGCAGGCGCCCGGCTGCGATCTCGCGTCGCTCCCCGCCGACTCCGACCAGCAGCAGGCGTGCGTCGGCGCGGTGGCCGCGACGGACGCCTTCAACTGGGGCTATGACCCGTACCACTTCTCGGCGCCCGAGGGCTCGTACGCGACCGATCCCGACGGGGGAGCGCGCGTCGGCGAGTTCCGCTCGATGGTCGGTGCTCTGCACGGCCTCGGTCTGCAGGTCGTGCTCGACGAGGTGTTCAACCACACCGCCGAGTCCGGCCAGGGCGAGCGGTCGGTGCTCGACCAGGTCGTGCCCGGCTACTACCAGCGGCTCAATGCGGCCGGCAACGTCGAGACCTCGACGTGCTGCCAGAACGTCGCCACCGAACACGAGGTGGCGCAGAAGCTCATGGTCGACTCCGTCGTGCTGTGGGCCCGCGAGTACAAGGTCGACGGCTTCCGATTCGACCTCATGGGTCATGCGTCGAAGGCGAACATGCTCGCGATCCGTGCCGCGCTCGACAAGCTGACCCGGGGGAAGGACGGCGTCGACGGCAAGGCGATCTACCTCTACGGCGAGGGCTGGAACTTCGGCGAGGTCGCGAACAACGCCCTCTTCGAGCAGGCGACGCAGGGTCAGCTCGGCGACACGGGCATCGGCACGTTCAACGACCGGCTGCGCGACGGCGTGCACGGCGGCAGCCCTGTGCGCGACTCGACGTACGAACAGGGCTTCGGCACGGGTCTCGGGACCGACCCCAACGGGCACAGCGGTACGGACGCGGAGCAGCTCGCACAGCTGGGAGGCCTCACCGACCTCGTGAAGCTCGGGCTCACGGGCAACCTGCGCGACTACAGGCTCACGACAGCCGACGGATCGGTCAAGTCGGGCGCCGAGGTCCCCTACAACGGCAACCCCGGCGCGGGCTACGCCGACGAGCCCGACGAGACGATCAACTACGTCGACGCGCACGACAACAACACGCTCTACGACCTGTCGGTGCTGAAGCTGCCGGTCGGCACGAGCATGGCCGATCGCGTGCGCATGAACACGCTCGAGCTCGCCACCGCGACGCTCTCGCAGTCGCCGTCGTTCTGGCACGCCGGGACGGAGCTGCTGCGGTCGAAGTCGCTCGACGACAACAGCTACAACTCGGGCGACTGGTTCAACCGCATCGACTGGACGGGCACGGAGTCGACGTTCGGCTCGGGTCTGCCGATGCAGGCCGACAACGGCGACCGGTGGGACATCCTGAAGCCCCTGCTGGCGAACCCGGCCCTCAAGCCGGGGGCATCCGACATGGCCGCGGCCGAGGCATCCGCGCTCGACCTGCTGCGCGTGCGCAACGAGGTGGGGCTCCTCCGTCTCGGCTCGGCCGACCTCATCGAGCAGAAGGTCACCTTCCCGAACAGCGGGGCGGATGCCACGCCCGGCGTCATCGTGATGCTCATCGACGACCTGGTCGGCAAGGACGTCGACCCGTCGCTCAGGGGTGCGCTCGTGGTCTTCAACGCGTCGCCGACCGCGACGACGCAGACGATCGCGTCGCTCGAGGGTCGCGGCTTCGCGCTCACGCCGGCGCAGGCGAAGGGCTCGGACGCGGTCGTGAAGGCGACGACGTGGAACGCCTCGAACGGCGCGGTCACGGTGCCCGCTCGTTCGGTCGCGGTGCTCGTCGAGAAGCAGCCCGTCGCGACGTCGGTGTTCGCCGCCCCGAACCCGCTCGTCGCCAAGTCGGGCACGACGGTCAAGATCGTCGGCAAGGTCGTCGCAGACGACGGCTCCGCGCCGCAGGGCACGGTGACCGTCACCGAGAACGGCAAGGTCGTCCAGACCGCGCCGCTCGCGGCATCGGCGAAGGGTGCGATCAGCATCGCGCTGCCGAAGCTCTCGCGCGGGACCCACGTGCTGCGGGTGACGTTCGCGGGGGCGGACGGCTGGGCCGACTCGCGGTCGGTCGCGCCGCTTCCGGTGCTCATCCTCTGAGAATGCGCTCAAAGGAGGGCGTCGTCCGCATCGCGGGCGGCGCCCTCCGCTCTGTGCCGGCTGTGCATTCAGCGGGAGTCCTCTCAGATAGTAGGACTTCCATGTAAACTGATCACAGTGACAAAGCCGTCCCAAAAGGAAGTCGCACAATGACGATGGAGATCCCGGTCGCCGCAGCACACGACCAGACCCTGACCGCCGACGAGCGCGCCGCCATTCTCGAGGCCGTGCAGGAGTTCGCCGCCGCAGAGCTCGCGCCGCAGGCGCTCGAGCGCGACGCGAAGCACATCTTCCCGCGCGAGGCGCTCGCCGCCGGCGGAGAGCTCGGACTCGGTGGCCTCTACATCCGGGAAGACGTCGGCGGATCGGGTCTGTCCCGGTCCGACTCGGTCGCGATCGTCGAGGAGCTCGCGAAGGCCGACCCCGCGATCGCCGCCTACATCACGATCCACAACATGGTCGCGTGGATGATCGACACGTACGGCACCGAGGCCCAGCGTCACGAGTGGCTGCCGCGGCTCGTCACGATGCGCGACGTCGGGTCGTACTGCCTCACCGAGCCCGGTGCCGGATCGGATGCCGCCGCCATCACGACGAGCGCGATCCGGTCGGGCGACGAGTTCGTGCTGACGGGCGTCAAGCAGTTCATCTCGGGCGCGGGCGAGGCATCCGTCTACATCGTCATGGCCCGCACCGGCGAGCCCGGTGCGCGCGGCATCAGCGCCTTCCTCGTGCCCGACGGCACTCCCGGACTCTCGTTCGGGCCGGAGGAGGAGAAGATGGGCTGGAAGGCGCAGCCGACGCGCCAGGTCATCCTCGACGAGGTGCGCGTACCTGCGGAGAACATCCTCGGCGGCGAGGGCATGGGCTTCAAGATCGCGATGTCGGCGCTCAACGGCGGCCGCATCAACATCGCCGCGTGCTCGCTCGGCGGTGCGCAATGGGCGCTCGACCGCGCCCTGCAGTACGTGCAGGAGCGCTTCACGTTCGGCGAGCCGCTCGCCGAGAAGCAGGCCGTCGTCTTCGCGCTCGCCGACATGGCGACCGAGCTGCGCGCTGCCCGCGCCCTCGTGCGCGACGCCGCGCTCGCCCTCGACACGAAGGCCCCCGACGCCGCGATGCAGTGCGCCATGGCGAAGCGGTTCGCGACCGATGCGGGCTTCCGCGTCGCGAACGAGGCGCTGCAGCTGCACGGCGGCTACGGCTACCTCGCCGACTACGGCATCGAGAAGGTCGTGCGCGACCTGCGCGTGCACCAGATCCTCGAGGGCACGAACGAGATCATGCGCGTCATCATCGGCCGCGAGCTGCTGCACTCCTGACCCCGCGAAACGACCCCTTGTACGCGAAACCACCTGTTCGCGTCGGTGGTTTCGCGTACGAGGGCATGGTTTCGCGGAAGGGCTCAGAAGTCGGTCTTCGGGAGCCGGAGCAGCCAGGCCGTGTCGGCCTCGCCTTCCTCGACGGCGACCCACACCGATCCGCCCGCCGAGAAGATCGCGACGGGGGCGCCCCCGGTCACGGTCTTCGTCGCGCCCACCTCCAGCGTCTCGGGATCGAGCCGGGTCACCTCACCCTCGGTCCACGGACCGCTCGCGGGGCGAGCGACGCACAGCCAGAGGCCGTCGCCGATCGCGGCGGGCGCGAGCACCACGCCGTCGAACGAGAGGCTGCCCACGGGCGACATGGATGCCGTGTCGACGACCGCGAGGGCGTGTTCCCGCGGACACGCCGCGGAGTACAGCCGGGTGCCCATCGTCCCGATGTCGCCGCACGGGGTGGCGGGCGGCAGCGCGTCGATGGTGCCGATGACGGCATCGGTGGCGGGGTCGATCCCCGCGACGTAGCCCTCGTTCTCGACCGACACCCAGACTTTCCCGTCGAGCTCCGCGAGGCCTTCCGGTCCGCCCTTCCGCGCCTTCCCGACGGCGACCGTGGCGATGACCTCGCCCGAGGTCGGATCGAGGCGCGTGACGGTGCCGTCGAGATGATGCGCGACCCACAGGTCGTCACCGAGGACGAGCATCGTGGTCGAGTTCGGCGAGGGGATGATCTGCGTAGGGCGGCCTCCCGTCATCGCATACCGGCGGATCTCGTCGTTCGGGAAGTCGCTGACCCACAGCGAGCCGAAGCCGACGGCCCCGAACGGGCCGTAGTCTCCCGACGCCTCGTTGCCGTCGGCGTCGAGCAGGGGGATGTCGGTGGCTTCGTTCGTCTTCGAGTCGACGCGGGTGACTCCCTTCCGCGTGAAGAGCCAGACGGCGCCGTCGGCCTCGACGAAGGTCCCGGTCGGGGCATCCGTCTGGAATTCGGCCTCCGCCGTCACGCCCTCGACTGCGGGGGCGTCTGTCGCGGTCGGGCTCGCGGGCGGGTCCGCCGCCTGCGCCGAGCAGCCGGTCGCCAACATGGCCGCCAACGCGAGCGTGATCACGGCGCGACGATGCGTCTGTGGACCCGTGTTCACGAACGCCCCCTCCCCAAAGGAGACCCGCCTGAGCGGCATGATAGCCCTCCGCTCGGGCTGCGGCCGGATCGACGGGCTGCAGAGGTGAAAGCATGAGGACCATGACCGACTACGCAACGATCATCGTCGAGACGCGAGGACGCGTCGGCTGGATCACGATCAACCGCCCTGAGGCGCTCAACGCCCTCAATACGCAGGTGTGCGCTGAGATCGTCGACGCCGCGACGCGGTTCGACGCCGATGAGGGCATCGGCGCGATCGTCCTGACGGGGTCGGAGCGCGCCTTCGCCGCGGGCGCCGACATCAAGGAGATGGAGGCGAAGTCGGGCCTCGACATGCTCATGGGCGACCACTTCGGGGGCTGGACGACGTTCGCCGCCGTCCGCACACCCGTCATCGCGGCCGTCGCGGGCTACGCCTTGGGCGGAGGCTGCGAGCTCGCGATGATGTGCGACCTCATCATCGCGGCCGACACGGCGAAGTTCGGGCAGCCCGAGATCAACCTCGGCGTCATGCCGGGCATGGGCGGGTCGCAGCGTCTCATCCGGGCGGTCGGCTACTACAAGGCGGCTGACCTCATCCTCACGGGGCGCACGATGGATGCCGCCGAGGCCGAACGCGCGGGACTCGTCTCGCGCGTCGTCCCCGCCGCCGACCTGCTCGATGAGGTCGGCAAGGTCGCCGACACGATCGCGTCGAAGTCGCTGCCGTCGCTCTACGCCGCGAAGGCTGCACTCGACGCCGCGATGGAGACGCCCCTCGCCGAGGGCCTCCGCTTCGAGCGCCACGTCTTCGCGTCGCTGTTCGACACGGCCGACCAGAAGGAGGGCATGGCCGCCTTCCGCGAGAAGCGCCCGCCCGAGTTCACCAACCGCTGACCCGACCCCCGTCACTCCGCCGCGCGCCGAACCCCAGGGTTCTCGGCGAGACCGAGAGCGGCGCCCGGGGCCTCGCCGAGCATCCCCTGTTTCGACGAGGCAGGGGATTCCGCCGAGACGGGGGATCGGGATGCCTCGTCTCGGCGAAACCCCTCGGCTCGGCGCAGGATTGAAGAATCAGTCGATCGAAGGAGACGACATGAGTGCAGACCCGCCCTTCGCCGGCCGCGTCGCCGTGGTCACCGGCGCCAGCCGGGGCATCGGACTCGCCATCGCGCAGCGGCTCGCCCGCGACGGAGCGTCGGTGTGCCTCACGGCGCGCCATGCGGACGCGCTCGCCGAGGTCGTCGCGGGTTTCCCCGCCGGCACGGCGATCGGCGTCGCGGGGGGTGCCGACGACCCCGCGCATCGCGCCGAAGCGCTCGGCCGCGCGCGAGCCGAGTTCGGCGGCCTCGACATCCTCGTCAACAACGCGGGCATCAATCCGGTCTACGGACCGCTGCGCGACCTCGACCTCGACGCCGCCCGCAAGATCCTCGAGGTCAACGTCGTCGGCACGCTGGCCTGGACGCAGGAGGCGCTGCGGCACGGGCTCGGCGCCGGCGAGCGCCCCGGCGCCGTCGTCAACCTCTCATCGGTGAGCGGCCTGACCCCTGCACCCGGCATCGGCTGGTACGGCATCAGCAAGGCCGCCGTCGCGCACCTCACGGCGACGCTCGCGGTCGAGCTCGCACCGCGCGTGCGGGTCAACGCCGTCGCGCCGGCGGTCGTCAAGACGCGCTTCGCCCGCGCGCTGTACGAGGGCCGCGAAGACCAGGTCGCGGCGACGTATCCGCTCGGCCGCCTCGGCCTGCCCGATGACGTCGCCGGCACCGTGGCGTTCCTGTGCGGCGACGAGTCGTCGTGGATGACGGGCCAGACGCTCACCCTCGACGGCGGCCTGCTCGCGGCGGGCGGCACGGCATGACCGATCTCGTCGCGCGCACCCGCGCCTTCGTGCGCGAGGTCGTCATGCCGGCCGAGCCGGGCTGGGGCGAGAGCATCGCTTCCGACGCGCTCGAGCGCCTTCGCGACGCCGCGCGCGATGCCGGCGTGTACGCGCCGCACGCGCCCGTCGAATACGGCGGCCTGGGACTGCCGATCACGCAGTGGTCGCGCGTCTTCCAGGAGGCCGGCTACTCGCCCGTCGGCGCGGCGGCCCTGGGCTGCATGGCGCCCGACGAGGGCAACATGCGGCTCCTCGAGCTCGTCGCGGACGACGACCAGAAGGAGCGCTGGCTCGCCCCGCTCGTGCGCGGCGAACAGCGGTCGAGCTTCGCGATGACCGAGCCGCACCCCGGCGCAGGCAGCGACCCGGCCGCACTCGCGACGGCGGCTCGACGCGTCGACGGCGGCTGGATCATCGAGGGCCGCAAGCGCTTCATCTCGGGCGCCGAGACGGCCGACTTCGCGATCGTCATGGCGCGCACCGACGAGGTGGGCGGCGCCACGATGCTCCTCACGCGCCTCGACGCCCCCGGGATCACCGTCGGCCCGTCGATCCGCACGATCGAGTCGGCGATCGGCGGCGGGCATCCGTATGTCACGTTCGACGGATGCTTCGTCCCCGACGCCGACGTGCTCGGCGAGCCCGGAGCGGGCTTCCGCTACGCCCAGGTGCGGCTCGCGCCCGCGCGCCTGACGCACTGCATGCGCTGGCTCGGGCTTGCGCGCCGCGCGCACGACACGGCTCTCGACCGCGCGAACGGCCGCGAGCTGTTCGGCGAGCGGCTGCGCGACCTCGGCGTCGCGCAGGCGCTCATCGCAGACAGCGAGATCGACCTCGCGACCTCCGACGCCATGATCGACGCCGCCGTTGCCGCCGTCGACTCCGGCGACACGCGCGCCGCGTCGACGCTGTCGTCGATCGCGAAGGTGCACTGCTCCGAGGCTGTCTTCCGGGTCATCGACCGTGCCGTGCAGCTGTGCGGCGGCGACGGCGTCAGCTCGGGGCTGCCCCTCATCCAGTTCCTCAACGAGGTGCGGCCTTTCCGCATCTATGACGGCTCGAGCGAGTCGCACCGCTGGGCGATCGCGCGGCGCGCGGCATCTGCCCGCGAGCGCGCGGTGCAGGCGGGTGCGCCCCGGCTCGACGTGGTGACCCCGTGACCGCCGACCCCGACGTCGCCGCGACCCGTGCGGAGGCGGAGGGGATGCCGCATCCGCCGCTCCTGGTGCTCGACGCGCTCGCCGCCTACCTTGCCGAGACGGGACTGGGCGACGACGTGCGCGCCTGGCGGCGCATCGGCGACGGACACTCCAACGTCACGTACCTCATCGACGTCGGAACGCGCAGCCTCGTGCTGCGGCGCGGCCCGCGGCCGCCGCTGCCGCCGACGACCCACGACATGCTGCGGGAGGCGCGGGTGCAGCGGCTGCTTCGGGATGCCGGCATCCCGGTGCCGCAGATCCTCGCGGTGTGCGACGATTCCGCCGTGCTCGGCGTGCCGTTCTACGTCATGGAGCACCTCGACGGCGACGTCATCACCGATGCGCTTCCCGCCGCCCTCGACGGCGAGACCGAGCGACGGGGCGTCGCCGAGGCGACGATCGATGCGCTCGCAGACCTGCACGCCGTCGATGTGTCAGTCCCGCCGCTCGCGACCCTCGGCCGGCCGGAGGGCTATCTCGCGCGCCAGGTAGAGCGCTTCGCGTCGCTATGGGGAACGGTCTCGCGGCGCGACATCCCCGCCGTCGAGACGCTCGCCGGGTGGCTGGGGGCCAACCTGCCGGCGTCGGCGCGCACGAGCGTCGTGCACGGCGACTACCGCATCGGCAACCTGATGTTCCGGAGGCAGGCGCCCGCGACCGTCGAGGCGATCCTCGACTGGGAGATGGCGACGCTCGGCGATCCGCTCGCCGATCTCGGCTACTTCGTCGCGACCTACGCAGAGCCGGGGGCCGCCACGACGCCCCTCGAGCTGACACCGGTCACGCGTCTTTCCGGGTTCCCCGGCCGCACCGGGCTGGTCGCGCGCTACGTCGATCGCACGGGCGCCGACGTGCGTGCGCTCGAGTGGTATCAGACGCTCGCGCTGTGGAAGGCCGCCGTCTTCTGCGAGGCGATCCACACGCGCTGGCTCGACGGCGAGCGCCCCGGAGACGCCTTCGCCCCCACGCTCGAGCGCGGAGTCCCCGCCCTGCTGCGCGAAGCGGCGCGGGTCGCGGGCGTCACAGCGGATCCGGCGCCGGCCGGGGATCCGAGAAGTCGCCCGCGTCCTTCCGGAACCGCGCGATGATGCCGACGAGCTCGGCGGTGTCGGCGGCGGACAGTCCAGGGTCCTCGAACATCTCCGTGTTGAGCGCCGTCGTCGCGCGCTCGACGAGCTCGCGACCGGCATCGGTCAGCACGAGCATCGCGGCGCGGCCGTCGATCGGGTGCGGCTCACGCAGCACGAGGCCGTCGCGCACGAGGCGGTCGACCGTGCTCGAGACGCTCGTCGGATGCACCTGCAGACGCGCGATGGCGCTGGCCATCGGCATCCGCCCCGTGCGTGTGAAGCCGAGGAGCCGCAGCAGCTCGAAGCGCGCGAACGAGAGGTCGAACGGGCGCAGGATGGCGTCGATGCGCGCGAACATGAGCTGCTGCGCGCGGATGATCGACGTCACCGCCGACATGCCGGCGGCGGCATCCGTCCACCCGTGCGCGACCCACTGGCGCTTCGCCTCGGCGATCGGGTCGATCGGGAGCGGTCCGGAACGGGCCATGCGGCGCCTCCCTCCTCGCGATCTCCACGGTAGCGCGACAGCCCCGCGACAAGCCGCTGCGGCGGGCGCATCGCGGGGAGGGGCGCTTCGCGCCCGCCGCATAGACTCGACACGAAGAAGGAGCGAAAGCCTATGAAGATCGTGGTCCTGGTCAAGGAAGTCCCGGACACCTATGGGGATCGCAAGCTCAGCCTCGAGACGGGACTGGCAGACCGCGCCGCGAGCGAGGCGGTGATCGACGAGATCGGCGAGCGGGCGCTCGAGGTCGCGCTGTCCTATGCCGACCACAACCACGGCACGGAGGTCGTCGTGCTGTCGATGGCTCCCGAGTCGGCGACGGCGACGGTGCGCAAGGGCCTCGCGATGGGGGCCGCGTCGGCCGTGCAGGTCGTCGACCCAGGGCTGCTCGGGGCGGATCTGGGCTTGACCGCCGAGGTGCTCGCGGCGGCGTTGCAGCGGGTCGGCTTCGACCTCGTCATCGGGGGCAATCTGTCGACCGACGGCTCGGGCGGGGTGATCCCGGCGATGGTCGCCGAGCTGCTCGGCGTACCGAGCGTGACGGCGCTGAACTCCGTCGTGATCGGCGACGGCACGGTGTCGGGGGAGCGCGCGTCGGACGGCGCGACGATGTCGGTGTCGACGACGCTTCCGGCCGTGATCTCGATCACCGAGGCGCTGCCCGATGCGCGGTTCCCGAACTTCAAGGGCATCATGGCGGCCAAGAAGAAGCCGTTCGAGACGCTGTCGCTCGCCGACCTGCAGGTCGAGGCCGAGGATCACTCCGCGTCGCACTCGATCGTCATCGGGCTGAGCGAGAAACCGCCGCGCACGGCGGGCGTCAAGATCGTCGACGAGGGCGACGCGGGCGAGCAGCTCGCGGAGTTCCTCATCCAGAACCGGCTCGCGTGAGGGAGGGCGACATGACGGAGTTCGCTGCGGATTCGATCCTGGTCCTCTTGGATGTCACGCCCTCGGGCGAGCTTGCCAAGTCTTCGGCGGGCCTGCTGGGCGCCGCCGCATCCGTCGGCACACCCGTCGCGGTGATCGTGGGGGCGGATGCCTCGTCCCTCGCGTCGCAGGCCGGCGACCTGGGAGCCGCCGTCGTGCTGACCGCCGAGGGCGATGCGTCCCTGCTCACGGTGCCGCGCGTGGACGCGCTCACGGCGGCCGCCGATCTCGTGCGGCCCGATGCGGTCCTCGTGTCCAACTCGATCGAGGGCCGCGACGTCGCGGGACGCTACGCCGCCCGCAGCCGCTCGGGCCTCGCGGTCGACGCCGTCGGCGTCTCGCGCGACGCCGAGGGCATCGTCGCGCATCATTCGGTGTACGGCGGCGCGTACAACGTCGACTCCGCCGTCACATGGGGAGCCCCCGTCATCACGGTGCGGCAGGGCTCGATCGACGCCCGCGCCGAGGCGCAGACCCCTGAGGTCGAGGCGCTTACCGTCACGGCGTCGGGCCGGCCCGCGGCATCCGTCGACTCCGTCCAGGAAGCCGTCGTCGCCTCGTCGCGTCCCGAGCTGCGCGGAGCGGCGAAGGTCGTCTCGGGCGGCCGTGGCCTGGGATCGGGGGAGAAGTTCGCGCTCGTCGACCAGCTCGCCGATGTGCTCGGCGCCGCCGTGGGCGCCTCGCGCGCCGCGGTCGACGCGGGGTACGTGCCGCAGTCGTACCAGGTCGGGCAGACGGGCGTCTCGGTGTCGCCGCAGCTGTACATCGCGCTGGGCATCTCGGGCGCGATCCAGCACAAGGCCGGCATGCAGACCGCCAAGACGATCGTCGCGATCAACAAGGACGCGGATGCCCCGATCTTCGAGATCGCCGACTTCGGCGTCGTGGGCGACTTGTTCACCGTCGTGCCGCAGCTGATCGCGGCGCTCGAGGCGAAGAAGGCCTAGCGGCGGTGGCGACTTTCACGGGGTCTGTGCGCCGCGGTCTGCCTCGCGTCGCGGGCGGTGACGCATGGCCGGCTCATGGTGGCGACGGCTCGGAGTCTGTCGCGGATTCGGAGCTCGACCCCTCGACAAGCTCGGGGACCGTGGGGGAGGCTGCGGCTGCCGTGGCCGCTGCGCCTGGTGCGGTCGCGGCGCCTGCTTCGGCGGTGACCGACACGAACCCGCCCGCGGCCGCCGACCCCAACCCGGTCGCTGAGCCTGTCGAAGCGTCGAACTCCGCACCGGCGAGGAGTGTCGGAACGTCGCTCCGCCGCGGCCTTCCCCGCGTCGCGGGCGGCGAGCCCTGGCCTTCGGGCAACGGGGCTGGACCTGCGGCGGTCGCCGAGCCCGTTCTCCCGCGGCAGGTTGCGGGTGCAGCCGCCGCGGACCCGCAGATCGCCGCGGCTGAAGCACCGACGCCTGTCGTTCCCCCGCGGGAGGTTGCGGGTGCCGCCGCAGCCGACCCGCAGATCGCCGCGGGGGAAGGCGGCGATCTGCGTCGGGGCCTCCCGCGCGTCGCCGGGGGCGAGGCCTGGCCCTCGGCATCCGCGACCCGCGCCGCCGCAACGGCGGCAGCCGCCGCAACGGCGGGCGCCGCCGCAACGGCGGCAACGGCGACAGCCGCGGCTGCGCCCGCGACCACTGAGGTGGCGGAACACGCGGCCTCCGAGCCCGCGACCCCGCAGGACGCGGCACCCGAGCGTCCCGTGCGCCGCGGCCTCCCGCGCACGGCCGAGCCCACTCAGGTTCAGGTGACGGAATCCGCCGACGCGCCCGCCGAGACGGCGGTCGTGGTCGTGGCATCCCACCCCTCGACAAGCTCGGGGACCGAGGTGGCCGAGCGCGCGCCGCTGCCGTTCACCCGCACCGTCTGGCCCGGCGCCGCCGCGCAGGTCCGCCCCGAGCCGAAGCCCGAGCCGACGCGGATCGGACCGTTCACGAAGGGCCAGTGGGCCGGCGCGGTCATCGTCGGCGGCGCGGGGCTCCTGTTCGCGGCCGGGATGGTCGTGCTGTTCACGCGGTGGCTGCTCAGCCTGTCCGGGATGCAGGAGTTCCTCGCGACCTACCCCGGCGAGTACGAGCTTCCCGCGGGCGCGCCCGTCGGCATCCCGCCGTGGCTCGGCTGGCAGCACTTCTTCAACGTGTTCCTCATGGTGCTGATCATCCGGTCGGGGCTCACGGTGCGCTCCGAGAAGCGGCCGAGCGTGTTCTGGTCGCCGCGCAGCAACGGGCGCCGCAAGATGAGCCTGACGCTGTGGTTCCACCAGGCGCTGGACGTGCTGTGGATCGTCAACGGCGTCATCTTCATCGTGCTGCTGTTCGTCACAGGCCAGTGGATGAAGATCGTGCCCACGAGCTGGACCGTCTTCCCCAACGCCCTGTCGGCGGCGCTGCAGTACGTGTCACTGGACTGGCCGACCGAGAACGGCTGGGTCAACTACAACTCGCTGCAGCAGCTCGCGTACTTCGCGACCGTCTTCATCGCGGCGCCGCTCGCCATCATCACAGGCGTGCGCATGAGCCACGTGTGGCCGAAGAACGCCGTCCGGCTCAGCAAGGCCTACAACGTCGAGTGGGCGCGCGCCGTGCACTTCCCCGTGATGCTCTACTTCGTGCTGTTCATCATCGTGCACGTCACGCTCGTGTTCGCGACCGGGGCGCTGCGCAACCTGAACCACATGTACGCGTCGCAGGATGCCGTCAACTGGGTCGGGTTCTGGATCTTCACCGCCAGCCTCGTCGTGATCGCCGCCGGCTGGATCGCCGCCCGCCCGCTCGTGCTCGCCCCCATCGCGCGGCTGTTCGGCAAGGTCTCCGGTCGGTAGGCGACCGGGGGATAACCCGAAGAGAAGCTTCCGGATGCCTCTGGCGCGCCCGCGAGGGCGCGGTCCTACTTTGGAGGCATGACCTCAGGCACCCCCGCCCCCGCACCATCGATCGCGTCGCCGCCCCGCGTCGCCGGAGCCGTCGCCCAACTGGCCGCCCTCGGCATCCTGGGGCCCGCCGTCTTCACGGTGCTGTTCACTCTGCTGGGTCTCGGACTCGGCCTCCTCCCGGTCCTGCTGATCGGCGTCGTCTTCCTCCTCGCGCTCCTGTACGCGCTGTTCGCCGTCGCGTGGGTCGAGGCGGCGCGGGTCGACGGGCTCTACGACTTCGGCCTGCCCCCGCGCCGGCTGCGCACGAGCGGCCGCCCCGGCTTCGGCGGCTTCATGCGCACGCTGTGGCTGCAGACGATCGACCCGGCGACATGGCGCGGCATCGCGAACCTCGCGGTGTCGACCATCCTCGGGTGGATCGTCGTGCTGCTGCTCGGCGTCATGTCGTCCGGCATCGTGCTCGCCTTCGCCCCCCTCTACGCGCGCAGCGAGACCGTGCCCCTCGCCCGCACGGGGCTCGAGTTCCCCGTCGCGTGGACCGTGCCGGTCGGCATCCTCGCCGCCATCGTCTCGATCGCCGCGATCATCGGCCTCGCGCTGCTGCACGGCGTCCTGTGCCGCGCCATCATGGTGCCCTCGCGAGAGGCGCAGTTGGCCGAGGAGGCGCGCACGTCCGCCGAGGCCGCCCGCGCCTCGAGCGTGCGGCACGCCGGTGCGGTGCACGCTGCCGATGTCGAGCGCACGCGCATCGAGCGCGACCTCCACGACGGCGTGCAGCCCCGGCTCGTGTCGGTCGGCATGACGCTCGGGCTCGCCCAGCAGAAGATCGACAGCGATCCGGATGCCGCGAAGGAGCTCATCTCCGAGGCCCACACCTCGACGAAGGCGGCCATCACCGAGCTGCGGCAGCTCGCCCGCGGCATCCACACCTCCGTCCTGGACGACCGCGGACTCGACGCCGCCCTCTCTGCGCTCGCCGCCCGTTCAGTCGTGCCCGTGCACCTCGACGTGCGCCTCGACGGACGGTGCAGCCGCGAGACCGAGGCGGCCGCATACTTCGCGATCGCCGAGGCCCTGACCAACGCCGCCAAGCACTCCCGCGGCACCGAGGTGCGGGTCGTGGCGCGATTCCGCGACGGCAACACGCTGTGGGCCCGCGTCGAGGACAACGGCATCGGCGGCGCCCGGGTCATGCCGGGCGGGGGCCTGGACGGCATCGTCCACCGCGTCATCGCGGCCGGCGGCGAAGCCCGCATCGACAGCCCTCTGGGCGGACCCACGACGGTGGAGGTGAGCATCCCATGCGCATCCTGATCTGCGAGGACTCGGCGCTGCTGCGCGAAGGACTCGTGCGCGTGCTCGAGGACGCGGGCCACACGGTGGTCGCAGCGCTCCCCGACGCGACGCGGCTCGACGAGGTCGCCTCGGAGTCGTCCCCCGAGCTCTGCATCCTCGACGTGCGGCTCCCGCCGTCGTGGACCGACGAGGGCATCCGCGCGGCGCTCGCGCTGCGGGCCACCCAGCCCCAGCTTCCCCTCCTCGTGCTGTCGCAGTACGTCGAGGAGCGGTACGCGTCCGACCTGATCGCGGCGAAGGGCGGGGCTCTCGGCTACCTCCTGAAGGACCGCGTCGCGGACGTCGCCGACTTCCTCGAGGCCATCGAGCGCATCGGCGCGGGTGCGACGGTGCTCGACCCCGAAGTCGTCGCACAGCTGCTGAGCCGGCGGACGAGGGACGAGCGGATGCTGCGCCTCACCGACCGCGAACGGGCGGTGCTGTCGCTCATCGCCGAGGGCAAGTCGAACCAGGCGATCGCGAAGTCCCTCTTCATCTCGGAGGGCAGCGTCGAGAAGCACGTCACCTCCCTCTTCCAGAAGCTCGACCTCGAACAGGACGAGTCCGGCAATCGGCGGGTGCTCGCAGCGCTCGCCCACCTCGAGCACGGCGGGGCGCAGGCCCCCCAGCAGACCTTCCCCGGCGGCACGACGCCGCAGACAGGAGCGAACCGATGAGCACCACGATGACTCCGCCTCCCGCAGGCACCGACGTCCCGCCCCCTCCCGGGCCGCCGTCGTGGCAGCCGCCGGCGGGCCCGCCCACCCGCGGATCGTCGCGGGTCGTCGCGATCCTCCTCATCGTGTTCGGCGTGTTCGTCGTGCTCGGCGCGGTCATCTCGGCGATCTTCACGACGATCGCGGCGGCATCCATCCACACGACCACCCGCACCGTCGACGTCTCAGGCGTCGACGACCTCAAGGTCGACGTGTCGGCCGGGTCGCTGCGGATCGTCTACGCCGACGTCTCCGACGCCGAGCTCGAGGTGACCGGCACGTCCGGCGCAGACCGCTGGACCCTCGACTCCTCGAACGACACCCTGACCGTCTCGACGCCGTCCGGCTGGTTCAGCGACGGGTTCTGGAACGGATGGATCTTCGGCGCGCGGAGCGACGCGGTGCTGCGGCTCCCGCAGGCGATGGAGGGCGCGAACGCCGACCTGTCGCTCGCGGCGGGCGAGCTGAACGCCGACGGCGACTTCGGCGACCTGCAGCTCGACCTCGGTGCGGGCCGTGCCACGATCGCCGGCTCTGCCGACTCGATCGACGCGCAGATCAGCGCGGGCACCGGCGAGCTCGACCTCGAAGGCATCGACAAGGCCGTGCTCTCGGTGTCGGCGGGTTCGCTGACCGCCGACTTCAGCGGACAGCAGCCCAGCTCGGTCGAGCTCGACGTGAGCTCGGGGTCGGCGCGGCTGACCGTGCCGCAGGGCGAGTACGACGTGACGAGCGATGTCTCGGCCGGCCAGCTCGACAACAAGCTCGGCTCGGTGCCGGGAGCCGACAGCACCATCCGCGTCGAGGTGTCGGCGGGGCAAGCCGTGCTGCGGGCCGGATGACTCGGTGAAAAAGGGAAGAGCCCGGCCGATCGGCCGGGCTCTTCCCTGTGACGCAACGGTGTCAGCGCACGAAGCGCACCTCGGTGAGCGTCTCGCCGAGGAACGGCTCGGTGTGCGAGGCGCCGTCGAGGGTGAAGCCGTTGCGCGTGTAGAAGCGGTGCGCGCGCGGGTTGTCCTCGGCCACCCAGAGGTAGAGGCCCTCGCCCGTCTCGACGACCGAGTCGAACAGGCGCTGTCCGATTCCGGTGCCGTGCCAGGCGTCGAGCAGGTAGATGAAGTAGAGCTCGCGGAACCGCGGTGCGTCCTTGTCGCGTGCGGGGCCGGAGCCGGCGAATCCCACGATCTCGCCGTCGACGAGTGCGGCGAACATCTTGAATTCGGGGCCTTGAACAGCCCAGTGGGTCCAGAGCTCGGCCATCCGGCGCGGCGAGATCTTCTCGAGCGCGGCCTTGCTGATGAGGTGGTCGTACGTCTCGTGCCAGCACGTCGCGTGCACGCGACCGAGGGCCTCGGCGTCGACGTCCCGCACCGGACGGACGACGATGTCGGTCTGCAGTTCGGCTTCCATGGCCAGACTCTACGCGCGGCATCGCAAGGCGCGAAATCGAGGGGATGCCGCGGCCGGGCCCGCGCGTGTCCGGTTTCCGGTTTCGTCATCCGGGCGTCGGAAGGCGGCCACGGACTGTTCAGCATCGACAACCGAATCGGGCCTTCGGGTGCGATTGGCTACGATCGCACCTCGTGAACGTGATCTGGCGCACCTTCCTCGTCATCGTCGGTGCGCGCGTGCGCGTGCGGCTCGGCGGGCGACTCACCCCGACGGCTGTCGGGCGCATCCGGCTCACGACCCTCCCGACGGACATCGACCTGCTGCGGCACATGAACAACGGCCGCTACCTGTCGCTGTTCGACCTCGGGCGTTGGGACCTCCTGATCCGCACGGGGCTCGCCGACGCCATGCGGGACAACGGCTGGTACGCCGTCGTGTCGAGCGAGACGGTGACCTTTCGCAAGTCGCTCGAGCTGTGGCAGCGATTCGTCGTCGAGTCGCGCTTCCTCGGACACGACGACAAGGCGCTCTACCTCGAGCACCGCGCCGTCGTCGACGGCGAGGTCTACGCCCGCGCGATCATCCGCGCCCGCATGATGCGGCGCAAGGGTGGAACGCTGCCCCACGAGGAGCTGTTCGCCGCCATCGGCCGACCGGACGGTCTGCCCGACGTCGCGCCGTGGGTGCACGACTGGGCCGCGGCATCCGCTCTTCCCTCGACGCGTTCCGAGGCTCCCAGTGTGTGGGACTGACGGCGGGTAGCGCACCGCCCCGCGCCCCGCAAGGGTGTTGTCGGCGATGCGCCGTTCGGGTTGCGTCGAAGACGGCGCGGCCGCAGACCCACTCGGCTCGACGCCATGGAGGAGGGTCCGTGGACACCACCACAGTCATCTGGATCATCGTCGTCATCGCCATCGCCCTCGTCGCGGTGATCGTCGTCGGCCTCGTCATGTATCGCCGCAACAACGAGCGGCGAGATGTCAGGCACCACGAGCGCGCGGAGGCGCTGCGCGCACAGTCCCGTCGCTCCGCTGTCGCCGCGGAGCAGATCAACGCACAGCACGAGCGGGCCCAGGCCGACGCGGCCGCTGCCGCGGCCGAGGCGGATCGCGCGAAGGCCCGCGCCGCCCAGGCCGACGTCGAAGCCAAGCGGTACGCGGAGGAGCACCGGTCGGAGCTGGACGAGCACTCGGCGAAGGCCGACGAGCTGCGGCGCAAGGCCGACGACCTCGACCCGTATGTCGACGAGGACGGCAACGCCCGAATGCCCGGAGGCGCCACGACGAATGCCGCGGCCCGCCGGCCGGTCGATGACACGACCGCGCGCGACGCGAACGACCCCACTGTCGTCGGCCGCGACGCAAACACCACTGCTGCGGACCGCGACGCGAACACGACCGACGCAGGCCGCGACGCGACCGCCCGCGACGACGCCGCGAACGCCGACGCACGCGACGATCCGCGCGTCGCCGACACGGCCGCCACGACGCGACGCCGCGACGGGCACTGACCCGCACCACAGGACCCCGGCCGATCACTCGGCCGGGGTCCCCGCGTGTCAGGTCAGCTGCTCTTGCGCCGGCGAGCCAGATCGCCGAGCACGATGAGCCCGCCCGCGGCGAGCGCGATGCCCGCGGCGAAGCCCATCCACGAGACGTCCGCGCCGCCCGTCGCGGGAAGCGTCGTGGCCGAGGGGGTCGAGCCGCCCTCATCCGGGTCGGTCGGCGTCGGCGTCGGCGTCGGCGTCACCGTCGGCGTGGGCGTCGGGGTGACGGTGGGCGTGGGGGTCGGGGTCGGCGTGACGGTGTCCGTCGGCGTCGGGGTCGGCGTGACGTCGCCCTCCTCCACGCAGGTGAGGTTCGACGAGAACGGCCAGTCATGCACCTCGCGCGGCGATCCGACGGGCGCGATCGCGGGGATGCCGTGGATGAACGACGCCGCGATGACGTTGCCCGAGATGTTGTTGGTGCCCGTCCAGTTCACGGCGGCGCGGGGCGCGTAGATCGTGCCGTTGAGGCTGTCGCCGCCGTTCACGACGACAGACGTGGCATCGACGAAGTTGTAGAGGATCGACGTCGCGTTGATCTCCCCGATGCCCGCCTGCTGCGGCAGCGTGCCTGCGAAGCTCGAGCCGGTGATGTTCACGAGAAGAGGGGTGTCCACGCTCGGCGGAGTCGTGAACGTGACGGAGTCGAGGTTCTCGAGCTCGGTCGTCGTGAGGTTGAGCACGTTCGTCTGGCCGGCCGTGAGCGGCAACCGGGCGTTGGCGCCCGGCATGATCGGCCGGGGGAGCGGCGTGCCGTCGTCCCGGTTCTGCAGCTCGACGGTCTGCGTGCACGTGCCGAGGGTCGTGGATGCCTCGCGGTAGAGGGCGTACGCGGCATCGATGTCGATGAGCCCCGCCGGAACGGGCGCCTCGATCGACTCGGGCGGCTGCTGGCTCGTGCCCTCGATGCGGGGAACGCTGTCGTAGCCGGCGCCGGGCTGCACGATGCGGTAGTTCACGGCGGCGTTGTTGCTGTCGCGGTTCAGCGCGTCGTACGTGGACGTATCGCCGACCTTCGAGTAGCCGTTCCCGAGCACCTTCAGCACCGTCTGGCCACCACTCCAGTCGATGCCGCCGCCGACGTAGAGCGAGACGGGCTGCGAGTCGCCGGGCACCGTGAAGGTGGGCCTCGGGCTCATCACGTTGTAGCTCGCTCCGAACAGGAGGTCGCCACCCAGCGCGAGCGTGCCCTCCGCCTCGTCGGCGTTCAGCTGCACGTCGCCCTCGATGAAGATGAGGAAGTCGCTGTTCGCGTTGTGCCCGTCGACGAGCTGGCCCATCGGGTTCGTCACCGGATTGAAAGGGCCGATCGTGTCGCCCGGCGCCGCTGAGGCGCCGATGGAGGCGGTCATGGTCGCGATCCCTACGACGACGGCGGCAGTGCCGCCGATCGCGGCAAGGCGCGTCTTGTCAGTCGCGGGCATGCGTCCATCCTGCACCACCGCCATCCGGACACGGATGGCGGTGGGCGTGCTCACCTCGCGGGAGCGCTCCCATTCCTGGCGGCCGGGATCACTCGGGCGCGGTCTCGGCCCGAGTCGGCGCGAGCTGTCCCCGATCCGCGAACGCATCGCGCAAGGCATCCCGCACGGCGCGGATGCCGGAATGCGACGCCGACGATCGCCGCACCGCGGCGAAGATCTCGCGCGTCGGATCGCCGGGAAGCCCGTGCAGCCGCACGGTCGGCATCTGCCCCGCCCACACCAGGTCGGGCAGGAGGCCCACGGCATGGCCCGCCGCGATGAGCCGGACGTGCGCCGTCAGATCGGCGAGCTCGAACCGGACATCGGGCTCGAACCCCGCCGCCCGGCACTGCTGCGTCGCCCATTGCCGCGCCGCCGTGCCGCCCGGCTCCATGACCCACGGACGGTCGCGCAGCTCGGCGAGGGTCGACGCCGGGTCGTCGGGCGCGACCGCGAGCCGGATGGGATCGCCGCCCAGGAGGTCGCGGTCGAGCCCCGCGCGATGCGCGCGCGTGTGACCGGGATACTGCTCCGCCACGACGAGGTCGAAGCCCCGCGCCGAGAGTTCGAACAGCCCCTCCTCGGGCGGCATCTCGGCGATCTCGACGCGCAGCGCGGGCTCGCGCTCCGCGAGCAGCGAGAGCGCCCGCGGCAGGATCGCCTGCGCGGCCGTCTGCATGATCGCGACCCGCACGGGGGCGACGCCGGGCTCGAGGGCCTCGAGCTCGCCGCGGATCTGCTCCTCGAGCTCGAGAGCGCGGGCCGCGTGCGCCGCCAGCGCGATGCCGTGCTCCGTGAGCCGCACGCGTCGGCCATCGGGCACGAGGAGCGCGACACCGGCATCCTTCTCGAGCTGCGCGAGCTGCTGCGAGATCGTCGAGGGGCTGTAGGAGAGGGCTTCGGCGACGGCGGCGAGGGTGCCGCGGAGGGCGAGCTCGTGCAGCAGCCGCAGGCGACGCAGCTCGAACACCGGCATCCTCTATTCATCGATGAACGTGATCGGTACTGATCATAGTCAGTCGCTTTTCATGAACGATCGAATGACGGATGCTGGAAGCATGCCGTCGACACCGCTGCCGTCCGCCGCGCCCGCTGCCACCCTCGCCGACCGGGCCATCGAGCTCGCCCGCCGATGGGTCCAGGAGGCCGCCGCCGTCGAGGTCGATGCCTCGGCCGAGCGGCTCGCGGGCGTGCTGAAGGATCCGAACGGCCTTCCCTTCACGATCGGGTTCGTCGACGGCGTCATGCGCCCCGAGAGCCTGTCGGCCGCGGCATCCAATCTCAGCCGGGTCGCGCCGCTGGTCCCTGACTTCCTGCCCTGGTACCTGCAGGGCGCCGTGCGCGTCGGCGGGGCCGTCGCACCCGTGCTGCCGACGCCCGTCGTGCCGATCGCGCGCAAGGTGCTGCGCGAGATGGTCGGGCACCTCGTCGTCGACGCCCGTCCCGACAAGCTCGGCCCCGCGATCGCGACGCTGCGCGAGAACGGCGCTCGCCTGAACCTCAACCTGCTCGGCGAGGCGGTGCTGGGCGAGCGCGAGGCGCTGCGCCGGCTCGAAGGCATCCACGAGCTCGTTCGCCGCCCCGACGTCGACTACGTCTCGGTCAAGGTGTCGGCGATCGCGAGCCACATCTCGATGTGGGCGTTCGACGAGGTCGTCGACAAGGTCGTCGAGCGCCTCCTGCCGCTGTACCTCACGGCGGCCGAGGACCGGACCTTCATCAACCTCGACATGGAGGAGTACCGCGACCTCGACCTGACGATCGCGGTCTTCACGCGCATCCTCTCCGACCCGCGGCTGCAGGGCCTCGAAGCAGGCATCGTCCTCCAGGCCTACCTGCCCGACGCGCTCGGCGCGCTCGACCGGCTGACGACGTGGGCGAAGGCCCGCGTCGAAACGGGTGGGGCGCGCATCAAGGTGCGGCTCGTCAAGGGCGCGAATCTCGCGATGGAGCGGGTGGATGCCGTCATGCACGGCTGGTCGCTCGCGACCTACGACTCCAAGCTCGACTCCGACGCGAACTACGTGCGCTGCCTCGACGCGGCGCTCCAGACCGACCGTACGGGGGCCGTGCGCATCGGTGTCGCCGGTCACAACCTCTTCGACATCGCCTACGCGTGGCTGCTCGCCGGCGAGCGCGGAGTGCGGGATTCGGTGGAGTTCGAGATGCTCCTCGGCATGGCGCAGGGCCAGGTCGAGGCCGTCACGCGCGAGGTCGGCCATGTGCTGCTCTACGTGCCCGTCGTCCGTCCCGACGAGTTCGACGTCGCGATCAGCTACCTCGTGCGCCGCCTCGAGGAGAACGCGTCGAGCGACAACTTCCTCTCCGCCGCATTCGACCTCGCCGACGACACGACGATGTTCGACCGCGAGCGCGACCGCTTCCTCGCCTCGCTCGAGCGCGCGGTCGACCCCGCACTGCCCGCCGGTCCGAACCGTTCGCAGGACCGCACGGCGCAGGCCCCGGAGCCGGGTGCGCGCGCCGCGAGCCGCCTCGTGCGCGATGCGCCGAACGGCGAAGACACCGGCCTCACGCAGGAGGTCATCGGCATCGCGCGCTCCGCGGCGACCGACGACGAGCTCCCGGACGAGTCCGACGCCGACTCGATCCAGCCCAGCGTCGAGGAGCAGCTCTTCGGCGGCCAGGCGTTCGTCGAGACCGCCGTCTTCTCGCGGCGCGAGTCGGGCACGCGCGCGATGGGCGCGCCGGGCTTCCGCAACACGGCCGACACCGACCCGGCACTGCCCGCCAACCGCGACTGGGCGCACGGCATCCTCTCCCGCGTCGACGTGTCGACGGCGGGCGACGCCACGATCGGCGAGGCCCGCGTCACCGACTCCGAGACCCTCGAAAGCATCGTGCGGACGGTTCGGGATGCTGCGGTGGCGTGGGGCGCACTGCCCGCGGCCGACCGCTCGGCCGTGCTGCTTGCCGCCGCGCGCGCCCTCGAGGCGCGTCGCGGCGAGCTCATCGAGGTCGCAGCGTCGGAGACGGGCAAGGTCTTCGCCGAGGCCGACGTCGAGGTCAGTGAAGCCGTCGACTTCGCGAACTACTACGCCGCGACGGCGCGTGAGCTCGACCGCGTGAGCGGCGCCGTCTTCGTGCCGGCCCGCTTGACGGTCGTGACGCCGCCGTGGAACTTCCCCGTGGCGATCCCCGCGGGAGGCGTGCTCGCGGCCCTCGCGGCCGGCTCGGGCGTCGTCTTCAAGCCGGCGCCGCAGGCACGGCGCTGCGCCGCCGTCGTCGCCGAGGCCCTCTGGGAGGCCGGCGTGCCGCGCGACGTGCTCGCCCTGGTCGACATCGACGAGGGGGCACTCGGGCAGCAGCTCGTGTCGCATCCCGACGTCGACCGCGTCATCCTCACCGGCTCGTGGGAGACGGCGGCGCTGTTCCGCTCGTGGCGCCCCGAGCTGCCGCTGCTGGCCGAGACGAGCGGAAAGAACGCCATGATCGT
The DNA here is from genome assembly GCF_044325405.1 of Microbacterium alkaliflavum. Lineage (NCBI taxonomy): Bacteria > Bacillati > Actinomycetota > Actinomycetes > Micrococcales > Microbacteriaceae > Microbacterium > Microbacterium alkaliflavum. The sequence goes on from NZ_JBIQWL010000004.1 coordinate 336,149, forward strand.
CATGCCGTCGGCCGACCTCGACCTGGCGGCATCCGATCTCATCAAGAGCGCCTTCGGCCACGCGGGCCAGAAGTGCTCCGCCGCATCGCTCGCGATCCTCGTGGGCCCGGTCGGGCGCTCCAAGCGCTTCGCCCGCCAGCTCGTCGACGCCACCGCGTCGCTGCGCGTCGGCCCGCCGTCCGACTCGCTGTCGGAGGTGGGCCCCGTCATCGAGGTGCCGCACGGCAAGCTGCAATGGGCGCTGACGACCCTCGAGGAGGGGGAGCAGTGGCTCATCGAGCCCAAGCCGCTCGACTTCGGACCTGAGACGTCAGGCCGCTTCTGGTCGCCGGGCATCCGCACCGGCGTGCACGGCGGCTCCCGCTTCCACCGCGAGGAGTTCTTCGGCCCGGTCCTCGGCGTGATGCACGCGTCGTCGCTGGCGCATGCGATCGAACTGCAGAACGCCGTCGCCTACGGCCTCACGGCGGGCCTCTACACGCAGAACCCCGACGACCTCGCGACCTGGCTCGACCGCGTCGAGGCAGGGAACCTCTACGTCAACCGCGGCATCACTGGCGCGATCGTGCAGCGCCAGCCGTTCGGCGGCTGGAAGCGCTCATCGGTCGGCGCGGGCACGAAGGCCGGCGGCCCGAACTATCTCGTCGGCCTCGGGTCGTGGCGCGCGTCGAGCGGCGCCACGGTCTCCCAGACGCTCCACCTGCGCGGCCTCGACTCGCGCATCACCGACGTCATCGAGGCGGCCCAGCCGTCGTTGGACTACGACTCGTTCGAGTGGCTGCGCCGTGCCGCGCTCTCCGACGCCGTCGCGTGGGACCGCGAGTTCGGTCAGGTGAAGGATGCCTCGCACCTGGGCGTCGAGCGCAACCTGTTCCGCTACCGCCCCATCTCGCAGGTCGCGGTGCGCGCGACCAAGGACGCTTCGTGGCAGTCGCTGCTGCGCGTGGCCATCGCGGGACTCCGCTCGGGCGCGGGGCTCACGATCAGCGCTCCCGTCGGGCTGCCGGCGCCGGTGCGCCGTGCCCTCGCCGAGCAGCACGTGCACGTCTTTGTCGAGACCGACGAGCAGTGGATCGAGCGGGTCTCGCACCCCGCCGAGGGGGCATCGCGTCCGGCGCGGGCGCGGCTGGTCGGCCCGTCCGAGCCGACCGCCGAGCTGCACCGCCGCCTCGCCGACGCCGTCACCGGCGACCCCGACCTCGCCGTCTACGACAACGAGGTGACGACGGCGGGCCGGCTCGAGCTGCTGCCGTTCCTGCACGAGCAGTCGATCACGATCACTGCGCACCGATTCGGCAACCCCGACCCCTGGAGCGACGAGATCATCTGACTGGTGCGTCGGTCTCGACGCGTCCGCCCCTGACCGTCGGAGGTTCGAGGCGATGTCGGGGCGATTGCGCCCTATCCTCCGACGGGAGCCGGATTCTCCGACGCCGGCTGCACCCAGGTGGGAGGGCCGACGAGGCTGACGATCCTCCTGGGTCGTGAGCGACGCCCGCGCTGCGCGTTCGTTGACGAAATACACAACGTTGCAATTCCTCCTTGACAGGCCTTGTGCCCCGTCGCCAGCATGGAGCCTGGAAGGATTTACGACGTTGTAAATCGCACCCGCACCGTGCGAATCGCACACGTCGTGACCGTCCGCAGTGATGAGGGGCGACCCTCTGCAATACGAGTCCACCGCGCATGTCAATGTGCACACGACGCAGTGAGGAACAAATCGAATGAGTGTGAAGGAACAGAGGCGACGGGGCAGTGCGCACCGTCGCAGGACGCTGGCGGCCGTCATCGCCGTCGCCGCGGTGGTCGGGGGCGCCCTGGTCGCGACGACACCCGCGGCCGCCGCCGACAGCGACCCGTGGGTGTCGTTGCCGCCGAACGCCAGCGGGGTCGACGACGTCTATCGCTTCACGGTGCCGAACTCGGCCATCCAGCCGGCGACGGGCATCAACGGGAGCGTCGTCGCCGTCGAGGGCAATTTCGCTCCCGGAAAGACATGGACCACCCTGAACATGGGGCTGAGCGGCGGGAACTGGTCCTCGACGATCGGACCGCTCGAGCCGGGACTGTACTACTACCAGTACTCGGCCCGTCCGGCCTGGAACCAGGATGCCATCCCGTTCCGCAACCCGGCGAGCCCGCAGGAGGTGACGTCGAAGCCTACGTGGAGCACGCTGTTCGTCGACGGACCGGGAGCCGAGTGGCTCGCCGATGTCCCGAACGGAGGGGCATTGGACGATCTCACGTACCAGAGCTCCGTCACAGGTGCGGAGCGATCGGCGCTGGTCTGGACGCCCCCGGGCTATGACGACAACCGCGCCGAGCCCTACCCGGTGCTCTACCTCGTGCAGGACAAGGGCCAGAGCTATCGCGAATGGGTGGAGCTCGGGCGGCTGAAGCAGATCCTCGACAATCTGACGGTCGAGGGGGACGTCGAGCCGATGGTCGTCGTGATGGGTGACGGCGAGTCGGACGAGATCCGCGGCGAAGTCGTCAAGAACCTCCTCCCGGCCGCCGAGAAGGCGTTCAACATCTCCAGCGACGGCCAGGAACGCGCGCTCGCCGGTATCGGCCGAGGGGCCTCGCAGGCTCTCAGCCTTCTGGTCAGTGCCACTGGCGAGTTCTCGGACGTCGGCGCGTTCTCGGGCTACCTCGAGCAGAACGTCGGCAAGGGCAAGGCGCAGCAGATCAACGACGCGACCGACCTCATCCGTCTGTACGCCGGCAACGTCACCGATCCGAACTACGACTCGACGGTGGACCTCGCCGCCAAGCTCGGCAGAGCGGGCGTCGAGTTCCAGTCGGACGGTTCCGACCCCGAGACCGGCGGCACATGGGACACGTGGCAGAAGAACCTGCGCGACTTCGCGCAGCGTGTGTTCCGGACGCCGGGCGACACCGGACCGAGTGAAGGTCACCTCGCGCTCGAGCCGCACTCGCTCCCCGCGGCCGGCACGACCCCCACGCCGTGGATCGATGAGAACGGCGTCGTGACCTTCGAGACCGGCACCGAGTTCGCGGGGGCGAACAACGTGACGGTCTGGGGCAACTTCGGGCCCGGCGGCAGCTGGCCGCGCACGCCGATGACCAAGCAGCTTGACGGCCGCTGGCGGCTGACGATGCCGGTCGACTCGGGCTCGTACTACTACAAGTTCGTCGTGGAGGGCTCGGACCGCAAAGACACCACCAACCCGACGACGGTCTTCTCGGAGCCGAACTGGAGCACCTTCCAGGTGCCCGGGGACGACACGCTCCGTGGCGAGTACACCACCCCCGTGGCGCCCGAGTCGCGCGGCAAGGTCGGGATCATGAACTACACGAGCAGCGCGGGCGGCAACCCCACTCGCTCCGCGTACGTGTGGACGCCCCCGGGGTACGATCCCGAGCGCGCAGAGGCCTACCCGGTGTTCTACCTCCAGCACGGCGGCGGGCAGACGTGGACGGACTGGATCGAGGTCGGCTTCGCCGCCCAGATCCTGGACAACCACTACCTCAAGGGCGACATCGTCCCGATGGTGGTCGTCATGGCCAACGGCAACGGCGTGAACTTCCCCAACGAGATCACGCAGCGCATCACGGTCGCCGCTGAGGCGACCTACAACGTCAGCAGCGACCCCGAAGACCGCGCCCTCGCAGGCCTCTCGATGGGATCGCAGGCGGCATTGAGCACCCTGTACGCGATGCCCGGCACGTTCGCCTACATCGGGGCCATGTCGGCGTTCACCAACCCTCCTGCGAACGCGAACGTGGCGGCGATCAACGGGGGCACGAAGCTCTTGCGCATCTACTCCGGTGACATGCAGGACTTCACCTACCAGAACACGCTGAGCCTCATCAGCGCGCTGAACAACCGCGGGATCGAACACGAGTTCGCTCCGATCATCCCCGGCCCGCACAGCTGGGACGTCTGGCAGAAGGCGTTGATCGATCTGCTGCCGCGTCTGTTCAAGGACTGACGCCTCATCCGGCACTCCGGCAGCGTGACACCGTCGTCGACTTCGGCGACGGTGTCATGCTGTCCCGGCGCTGTCAGCCCCAGGCTCGCCGGCGCTCAGTCGTCGGTGCTCGTGAAGCCGGTCGACTCGCGCTTGACGATCCGGAAGTCGGGCTTGAACGTCACAGGGGGCTGGCGCTCGCCCTTCTCGTTGATGCGCTCGACGAGCCGATCGACGGCGATCGCCGCGATCTCGTCGCGGCCGGGGTCGACCGTCGTCATCGAGGGGAGCGAGTACTTGCTCTCGTCGATGTTGTCGAAGCCGATCATCGCGACATCGTCGGGGACGCTCAGGCCCTCCTCGCCGAGGGCGCGGAGGACACCGAGTCCGAGGGTGTCGCTCAGTGCGAACACGGCATCGAACTCGACCCCCTCGCGAACGAGGAGATGGGCGGCCGCAGCACCTCCCGCGCGGTTCCACCGCGACATCTCGGTGGGCCGGACGAGCGTCGGGTCGAGCTCGATGCCCGCTCGCTCGAGCGCACGGAGGTACCCCTTGAGGCGCAGATTCGCCGAGCTGGCCTCGTCGCCGCCATGCAGGTCGGCGCCGATCAGCGCGATCCTTCGGCGGCCGATCTCGAGAAGGTGCTCGACGGCGGCCTCCGCCGACGACATGTTGTGCATCGTGACGTGGTCGGTCGGTCCGCCGAAGATGCGTTCGCCCAGGAGGACGAGCGGCGCGTCGACGGCGAGCGCCTGGGCATCGTCCTGTCCGAGGCTGACGGGACTGAAGAGCAGGCCGTCCAGGAAGCGGGGACGGCTCGTCGACACGGCGCGCAGCTCGGCATCCCGCTGTCCGCTCGTCTGCTCGACCATGACACCGAGGCCGCGCTTCTCGGCGGCCCGGATCACCGAGTCGGCGAGCTCTGCGAAATAGTTCTCGCGCAATGAGGGGACGGCGAGGCCGATGACGCCGGTGCGCCCCGAACGCAAACCGCGCGCGGAGAGGTTGGGGCGGTAATCCAGCTGCTCGATCGCCTCATTGACCCGGTCGCGGGTGCCAGGGCGCACGTGCGGATAGTCGTTGATGACGTTGGACACAGTCTTTATGGAGACGCCGGCCACCCGCGCGACGTCATGCATCGTCGGTCCCATCGATGCTCCCGCCTGCCGTTCGGAACCCCTGTACTCTACTGCCGCCGTGAGGTCGCCACGGACGCGCCGCACACTGTCCCATCGTTCGTGCAACGTCGAAATGCAACGTTGTAAAACTAGTGTATCGTGCCGGTGTGCACGTCATCGAGGACCGAGAATGCTGAGCGCCGACGATTGGCCGATCGCGGCTGCGATGCTTCCGCTCGGTGATGCCCACCCCGCCGGAAGATCCGAGGTTCCGGCAGAGCGCTGGCTCGCCGACCTCGCAGAGGTGCGCGATGCCGGATTCACGGATGTCGACCTCACCGACTCGTGGATCCGCTACGGCGACCTCGACCGGCAGCAGGCCGAGTCGCTCGGGGAGTGCCTCCGCTCGTCCGGGCTGTCGGCTGCTTCCCTTTCCGCGATCCGGCGGAGCGTGATCGACGAGGAGCACGGCGAGGCTCATCTCGCCTATGCGCATCGGACGATCGATTTCGCGGCCGAGCTCGGAATCCCGGTCGTCTCGGTCGGTCTGCACCGGGCGCTCACTGCCGCTCAGCGCGAGGAGCTGTGGTTCTGGACCGTCGAGGGCCATCGTGACCCCGTCGGCGACGACGATGCCTGGTCGCTCGCGGTGGACCGGCTGCGCGAACTCGGCCGGCACGCCGGAGAGGTCGGGCTCCTGCTCTCTCTCGAGCTGTACGAGCACACGTTCCTGGGCACCTCGGACTCATCCGTCCGGCTCGTGGAGGACATCGGGCTGGACGTCGTGGGCCTCAACCCCGATATCGGCAACCTCATCCGGCTCCACGAGCCCGTCGAGGACTGGCGGGCCATCGCGGAGGCGACGATGCCCTATGCCAACTTCTGGCACGTCAAGAACTACACACGCGATGAGGATGCCGCAGCCGGGCTGTTCTCCACGGTTCCGACGTCGCTCGAGCTCGGCGTCATCAACTATCGCGAGGCCGTCAAGATCGCGCTGCGCAATGGATTCCAGGGCGTCATCTGCGTCGAGCACTACGGCGGAGACGGATTGAGCGTCAGCGCGACGAACCGCGACTACCTGCGCGGGCGCGTGCTGCCCCGGCGGGGGTACTCCCTCGGCGAGAGCAGGGTCGGGCAGTCGCATGGATCGGCGGATGAGCGATGACAAGGATCCTCGGTGACCCGGACGCCTTCGTCGCTGATGCCCTCCGCGGGTTCGTGCGTGCGCACGGCGACGAGATCGCGCTCGTCGACGGCGGGGTGGTGCGCGCGATTCCGCTGGAATCGGGCAAGGTCGCGGTGCTCATCGGCGGCGGCTCGGGGCACTCCCCGGCGTTCGCCGGCTACGTCGGTGCGGGGCTGGCGGCAGGCGCCGTGTGCGGCAACATCTTCACCTCACCGTCCACGGCGCAGGCGCTGCGCGTCGCCCACGCGGCGGACGCGGGCGGGGGCGTCCTCTTCACCTTCGGAAAGTACGCGGGAGACGTCATCCACTTCGGCGAGGCGGAGCGGCGACTGCGTGAGGAAGGGGTCGATGCCCGCACCGTGCTGATCACGGATGACGTCGCAAGCGCGCCCGCCGACTCGGCGGACGAGCGACGCGGCATTGCGGGGATCGTCTGCGTCTTCCACGTCGCCGGGGCTGCGGCGGAGCGCGGCGACCCCATTGGCGAGGTGGAGCGCCTCGCCGCCCACGCGAACAGCCGAACGAGAAGCCACGGAGTCGCCTTCGCCGGCTGCACACTTCCCGGCGCCGACCACGCCCTCTTCGAGGTGCCTGCGGGACAGATGTCGATCGGGCTCGGTATCCACGGCGAGCCGGGTGTCCGCGACGTGCCCATGCAGTCCGCCCCCGAGCTCGCCGTCACGCTCGCCGAGCCTCTCCTCGACGAGCGTCCGGAAGGATGCCGGCGCGCCGCTGTCATCGTGAACGGACTGGGCTCCGTCAAGTACGAAGAGCTGTTCGTCCTCTTCGGCTTCGTCGTGGAGCACCTCGAGGCGCAGGACATCGAGATCGTCGAACCGCTGTGCGGCGAGTACGTGACGAGCCTCGACATGGCGGGTGTCTCGCTCACCGTGATGTGGCTCGATGATGAGCTCGAGGAGCTGTGGAAGGCTCCGTCATCGTCGCCGGCGTTCCGCAAGGGCATCGCGTCGACGAGTGGCGGGGTTGCCGGCCTGCGCGTCGCCGACGAGCCGCGCAGCAACGAGGCCGCGCCGGAACGACCCGCGCCCGCGACTCCGGCGGCCATCGAAGCGGCAGGTGTCGCCCGGCGGCTGCTGCGCAGTGCGCGGGAGGCCGTCGGGGCGGAGGCGGAAGCTCTCGGCGAGCTGGACGCCGTCGCCGACGACGGCGACCACGGCCTCGGAATGGTGCGCGGTCTGACGGCGGCGACCACGGCATCGGAATGGTGCGCGGTCTGACGGCGGCGACCACGGCATCGGAATGGTGCGCGGTCTGACGGCGGCGACCACGGCATCGGAATGGTGCGCGGTCTGACGGCGGCGGTCGAAGCGGCCGATGCGGCCGTGCAAGGGACGGGAGTGCGGGAGCTGCTGCAGCTCGCCGGCGACGCGTGGTCCGAGACCGCGGGCGGGACATCCGGCGCGCTGTGGGGCGCTGCGCTCGCGCAGCTCGGGGAGTCGCTGGGATCGCCGGACGCGTTCACTCCTGCGGATGTCGCCGCGTCCGTCGCCGCCGCGAGTGCGAGGGTCGCCGAGCTCGGCGGCGCCGCGCCCGGCGACAAGACCATGCTCGACGCGATGGTGCCCTTCGACCACGCCCTCAGTGCGGGAGTGGGCGCGGGAACCGAGCTGGCGGTCGCGCTCGCCGACGCGGCATCGGCCGCTCGCAGCGGAGCCGACGCGACATCGGCCATGACTCCGCGCCGCGGTCGCGCTCGACCCCTCGCCGAGCGGAGCCTCGGGTACGCCGACCCGGGTGCGACCTCGTTCTGGATCATCGCCGACGACATCGCCCGTGCGGTCGCGGCATCCGACGAAGTGGAGTGACAGGTGGGATGGACGATCGTGATCGGAGCCGACGATGCGGGCTTCGCGTACAAGGAGGCCCTGCGAGACCTGCTCGACGGTGATCTTCGTGTGGACCGCGTCATCGACATCGGGGTCTCGAGCGCCGACGCCACGCCGTATCCCCGCGTCGCGGTGAAGGCCGCGACGATGGTCGCGCGAGGCGAGGCCGAGCGGGCCCTCCTCATCTGCGGAACGGGTCTCGGCGTCGCGATCGCGGCGAACAAGGTGCGCGGCATCAGGGCGGTGACCGCGCACGACAGCTACTCCGTGGAGCGGTCGGTCATGAGCAACGACGCCCAGGTCCTCACGCTCGGCGCGCGCGTCATCGGTCTCGAGCTGGCGAAGAAGCTCGTCGACGAGTGGCTTGAGCACCGATTCGATCCGGGATCGGCGTCCGCCGCGAAAGTCCGGTTGATCGACGACTATGAAGAGGAGTCCCGATGATCTCGAAGGCGGCCGTGATCGGCTCCGGATACATGGGCGGCGGAATCGCCCAGGTGCTCGCCCTCGCCGGCAAGGAGGTCGTGCTCGCCGACGCGAGCGCCGAGCTCGCAGCCTCGAATCGCGAGCGGCTCATCCGCGAGGCGGCGGATTACGCGGAGCGTGGGATCTTCCCCTCGGACGCCGCCGAGACGGTCGCCGAGCGCATCTCGTCCGCGCCGTCGATCGAGGACGCCGTCGCCGACGTGGACTTCGTCGAGGAGGCGGTGCCCGAGATCCTCGAGCTCAAGCACGACACGCTGCGCCGCATCGACCGTGCCGCGCGGCCCGACGCGGTCATCGGAAGCAACACGTCCACCATCTCGATCGGGACGCTCGCGGAGGCCGTCGACGGGGGCGGGCGCTTCCTCGGCGTGCACTTCAGCAATCCGGCGCCCTTCATCCCGGGAGTCGAGGTGATCCCGCACTCCGGCACGGATCCAGACGCCGTCGAGGCCGTCGTCGCGCTCCTGCGCGAGTGCGGCAAGGTGGGAGTTCCCATCACCGACGTCACGGGCTTCGTGCTCAATCGCCTCCAGTACGCGCTGTTCACCGAAGCAGCACGGCTCGTCGACGAAGGGGTGGCGACCCCCGAAGCCGTCGACCTGATCGCCCGGACGACATTCGGATTCCGGCTGCCCTTCTTCGGACCTTTCGCGATCGCCGACATCGCGGGTCTGGACGTCTACGACTTCTGCTACCGGTCCCTCCACGACGCATATCCGGAGCGCTTCACCGCTCCGGCCGTCCTGCGCGAGCGCGTGGACCGCGGCGACAAAGGCGTCAAGTCCGGCAGGGGCTTCCTCGCGACTCCCGCCGAGCGCGCCCCCGAACTGGCCGCTTACCGCGACGAGGCGTACGCCGCGCTCTCGGCTCTGCTGCGACAGCTGGGGCCGGCGCCGGTCGATTACTGAGTCGCAAGTTTCGGGAGCGGGGGAGAAAATCCCGCTCCTCTCTTGACACGCGGATGCCGCGATGCAAAGGTAACTACAACGTTGCTCTACAACGTTGTAGACCAACCGGACGATGAGTCGCTCCCGAAGGGGCTCAGGGCATCCGGAACGGTCGCGCACCGACGAAGAAGTCCAGCAAACCGAAAGGAACTCCAGTGAAGACAAGGATTGTCCTAGCTGCGATCACGACGCTCGCCCTGGCGGGCGCCCTCGCCGCCTGCTCCGTCGGAGGAGACGGCGGTGCGAGCACGGGTGGCGGGAATGCCGACGCCAACTGCTCGAACACGATCAAGAAGAAGGACGCACCCATCGTCACCCTGTGGGCGTGGTACCCGAACTCGGAAGCCGTCGTCGACAACTTCAACGAGGCGCACGACGACGTCCAGGTCTGCTGGACGAACGCAGGCGCGGGTGGAGCCGAGTACGACAAGTTCCAGACGGCCGTGTCCGCCGGCAGCGGCGCTCCCGACGTCGTCATGGTCGAGGCGGACCGCATTGCGCCCTTCCAGGTGCAGGACGCCCTCGTCGACCTCAAGGATCTCGGCTACCAGGACGTCAAGGACAACTTCAGCGACGGCGCATGGAAGGACGTCTCGGTGGGCGACGGCGTCTATGGCGCCCCGATCGACGGCGGCCCGATGGGCATGATCTACCGGAAGGACGTGTTCGACAAGTACGGCGTCACTCCCCCCACCACGTGGCAGGAGTTCGAGACCACCGCGCAGAAGGTGAAGGACGCCGGGGGACCGGTCTTCGCGAGCTTCGCCGCGAACCAGCCCGCCGAGGTCACGGCGCTGATGTACCAGAACGGCGCGCAGCCCTTCACCTACGACCCTTCGGACAAGGGCGAGATCGGGATCAAGCTCAACAGCGCCGAGGTCAAGGAAGTGCTCGACTACTGGGCGGGCCTCGTCCAGAAGGGTCTCGTGGGCACGGAGGACCAGTTCACACCCGAGTACATCTCGGCCGTCATCGCGGGCGACTACGCGACATACCTGTCGGCGGCGTGGGCGCCCGGCTACCTCCAGGGTGCGGGCGTCGGCGAGGGCGCCGATGCGGGAGTGTGGGCAACCGCCCCGATGCCGCAGTGGGATACCGCCAACCCGGTCGCCATCAACTGGGGCGGATCGGCTTTCAGCGTGACGAAGCAGGCGAAGGACCCCGAACTGGCCGCGAAGGTCGCGTTCGGCGTCTACGCCGACAAGAAGTCCCTCGACGAGGGCTGGCAGAACCAGATCATCTTCCCGTTGAACCAGGACGTGCTGAAGTCCGATGAGTTCCAGAACTACGAGGTGCCCTTCTTCGGAGGCCAGCAGGCCAACAAGGAGGTGTACGTGCCGGCGGCCAACGCGTACAAGGGCATGACGTACACGCCGATCGGCCAGTACTACTACTCGGCCCTCACCAAGCAGATCGCCGCCATCAACGAGGGCAAGGCGACCGGCTCCGAGGCGGCAGACGCCCTTCAGAAGGACGTCGTGGCGTACGCGAAGGAGCAGGGGTTCACCGTAAAGGAGTGACCCCGGCCAGGGGGCCGGTCCGTCGTCCTCGCGCGGACCGGCCCTCGGTCACCCCTTCACAGACCCGGAGAAATCATGACCGCCACCATCGACCGCACGGTCTCGTCGAAGCGTCGCCGCTCGACCGCCATGCGTCAGAATCTGACCGGCTGGGCTTTCGTCGCACCGTTCGGGATCATCTTCCTCGCGCTCCTCGTGCTCCCGATCGGCTATGCGTTCTATCTGAGCCTGTTCCAGAAGTCGCTCATCGGGGGGACGAGGTTCGTCCTCTTCGAAAACTACGCCAAGGCGTTCAGCGACCCGTCGTTCCTCAGCGGCGTCTCATTCGTCATCCGCTTCTCGCTCGTGCTCATCCCGCTGCAGATGGCCCTGTCGCTCGCGATCGCCCTGATCCTCGACATCGTGATCACGCGCTTCGCCCGCTTCTCGCGCCTCATGATCTTCATGCCGTACGCGATCCCCACGGTCATCGGCGCGTTGATGTGGGGGTTCCTCTACAGCGACAACTTCGGTCCGCTTGCGGAGATCTTCGAAAGTTTCGGCCGTCAGGCCCCTGATTTCCTGAGCAGCAGCCTGATCTTCTACGGGTTGCTCAACATCGTGACGTGGCAATGGGCCGGCTACTACATGATCATCATCTACGCCGCCCTGCCGGGCATCGATCCGACCCTCTACGAGGCCGCGCGCATCGACGGCGCCTCCCAGTGGCAGATCGTGCTGCGGATCAAGATCCCGTTGGTGGCTCCCGCTCTCCTTCTGATCCTCGTGTTCGCCCTGATCGGAACTCTCCAGTTCTTCAACGAGCCGAAGATCCTCCAGCAGCTCGCCGCGGGGGCCATCCCCAACGACTTCACGCCGAACATGTACGCGTACCAGCAGGCCTTCTCGCTCGCGAACTCCAACTACGGCGCGGCGATCTCGTTCGCGCTCGGCGCCGTCGTCTTCGTCTGCGTGTACATCTTCCTGTTCGCGACCCGCAAGCGAGGGAGCTTCACCTCATGAGCGCCACCCCTGTCGAGCTCACGAACACCCGTCGCAAGCCGCGGAGCCTCATCGAGCGCAGGCCCGCTCCTCGCCAGCGCGGCCGCGTTCCCCTCAACATCGTGCTCGCGCTGTTGATGCTGTACTTCCTGATTCCGTTCTGGTGGCTGATCGTCAACAGCTCCAAGAACTCCGCGGGCCTGTTCGGCGGCGGCAGCTCGCTCTGGTTCGCGGACGACATCGACTACGTCCAGAACCTGGTCGACCTCTTCACCTACAGCGGCGGCATCTACGCGCGCTGGCTCGCCAACTCGGCCCTCTACGCGATCGTCGGAGGCGTCGGGGCGACGGTGCTCGCCGTGCTCGCCGGCTATGGCTTCGCGAAGTACCAGTTCGCCGGCCGGCGACTCTCGTTCGCGGTCCTGCTCGGCGCCGTCATGATCCCGACGACGACGCTCGTGATCCCGACCTTCGTCCTGTTCGCACAGGTGGGCTGGACGAACACCATCTGGGCCGTCATCTTCCCGACGCTGCTCAACCCGTTCGGCGTCTATCTCATGAACGTCTACGCGCGCGACGCGGTCCCCGACGAGCTGCTGGACGCGGCGCGAGTCGACGGCGCCGGCGAGTTCCGCTCGTTCCTGGTCGTGGCGCTCCCGCTGCTGCGCCCCGCGATCGTGACCGTCCTCCTCCTTTCGATCGTCGCGTCGTGGAACAATTACTTCCTTCCGCTCGTCATGCTCTCGGACAACCGGCTCTTCCCGGTGACCGTCGGAATCGGGCTGTGGCAGTCGACCGCCTCCACGTACGGCGCGGCGGGCGGCCAGAGCCTGTGGAGCATCATCATCCTCGGCTCGCTCGTCTCGGTGATCCCCCTGATCATCGCGTTCCTGACGCTCCAGAAGTACTGGCGTGGCGGCCTCGCCATCGGAAGCCTCAAGTGACCTGAGGATCGAAGCGCTCCCTCGCCCTGTCCCGCCTCACCCGAAAGAGAAGAATGATCCGAGCACACCTCACCATCGACCCCCACTTCACGGTCGGCCCGATCAACAGGCGCCTCTTCGGCTCCTTCGTCGAGCACCTGGGTCGCTGCGTCTACGACGGAATCTACGAGCCCGCGCACCCCGCTGCCGACGAGGACGGCTTCCGCACCGATGTCGTGGAGCTCGTGCGCGAACTGGGTGTCTCGACCGTCCGATACCCGGGAGGCAACTTCGTCTCCGGTTACCGCTGGGAGGACGGCGTCGGCCCCCGCGACGAGCGACCCCGCCGGCTCGACCTGGCGTGGCACTCGACCGAGACCAACGAGATCGGCCTGGACGAGTTCGCGACCTGGCTGAAGAAGGTCGACGGCGAGCTCATGTACGCGGTCAACCTCGGGACCCGAGGAGTCCTCGAGACGCTCGACGTGCTCGAGTACGCGAACCTGAAGTCCGGCACTTTCTGGTCGGACAAGCGCATCGCCAACGGGCACACGGAGCCGCACGACATCCGCATGTGGTGCCTGGGGAACGAGATGGACGGTCCGTGGCAGCTCGGCCACAGCACGGCGGAGGAGTACGCGCGGCTCGCGGGGACGACGGCCGCGGCGATGCGCCAGATCGATCCCGACCTCGAACTCGTGGTGTGCGGCAGCTCGGGCGCGGGGATGCCGACGTTCGGCGAATGGGAGCGGGTCGTGCTGGAGAAGACGTACGAGAACGTCGACTTCATCTCGTGCCATGCGTACTACGAGCCCAAGGGCGGAGACTACGCAGGCTTCCTCGCCTCGGGCGTCAACATGGACCGCTTCATCGAAGCCGTCGTCGCCACAGCCGATTCCGTCAAGGCCGTCATCCGCAGCGACAAGACGATCAACATCTCCTTCGACGAATGGAACGTCTGGTACCAGTCGCGCTACAACGACGTCGACAAGATCACCGACGTCCAGACCTGGCCCGTCGCACCCCGCCTGCTCGAGGACTCGTATTCGGTGCTCGACGCCGTCGTCTTCGGGAGCCTCATGATCTCGCTCATCCGGCACGCGGACCGCGTGACCTCCGCGAGCCTCGCCCAGCTCGTCAACGTCATCGCGCCGATCATGACCGAGCCGGGAGGGCCCGCATGGCGTCAGACCACCTTCTATCCGTTCTCGCTGACGTCGCAGCTCGCGCGGGGCACGGCGCTGGAGCTGAAGCTCGACAGCCCGACCTACGAGACCGCGGAGTACGGCGACGTGTCGCTCGTCGATGCGGTCGCGACGCACGATGAGAACGGCACGACGATCTTCGCCGTGAACCGCAGCCTCACCGACGAGGTCACGTTCGAGGTCGACACGCGCGCTCTCGCCGGCGTGAGCCACGCGGAGGCGATCTCGCTCTTCGACGACGACATCCACGCCGCCAACACGCTCGACGACCAGGACCGCGTCACGCCGAAGGCGAACGCGTCGGTGGCGATCGGCGAAGGCGCTGTGACCGTCACTCTGCCGCCGGTGTCGTGGACCGTGCTGACTCTGGCCTGAGCGGCTGCAGCGCCCGGCGTCGAGAGCGGTTTCAGAGAGGAAGAGGATGACCCAGCCAGGCCTGCTTCGCGTCGAGGGGACGCGCATCGTGGCGGGAGAGACCCCCGTGACCCTCAGAGGCTTCGGCCTCGGGGGCTGGATGAACATGGAGAACTTCATCACCGGCTATGCCGGTGCCGAGTCGCAGCAGCGTCGTGCGCTTCGTCGCGTGCTGGGCGACGAGGGGTACGAGCGGTTCTTCACGCGATTCCTCGAGGAGTTCTTCACCGACGACGACGCCCGGTTCCTTCAGGAGCTCGGCCTGAACTCGCTGCGCATCCCCTTCAACTATCGCCACTTCGAGGATGACGACGAGCCCTTCGTCATCAAGGACGAAGGTTTCGCGGTGCTGGATCGAGTCGTGGATGCCTGTGCCCGGCACGGGATCTTCACCATCCTCGATCTGCACGCGCTGCCCGGTGCGCAGAACCAGCACTGGCACAGCGACAACCCGACGCAGTGGGCGTCGTTCTGGTCTCAGCGCCAGTTCCAGGATCGCGTCGTCCATCTCTGGGAGCGGATCGCCGAGCACTACCGCGGCAACCCGTGGGTCGCCGGATACAACCCCGTGAACGAGCCGGCCGACGCGCACGGGTCGGCGATCGGCCCCTTCTACCGGCGGCTGGAGGCCGCCATCCGCGCCGTCGATCCCGACCACATCCTGTTCCTCGACGGCAATCGCTACTCGACGCAGTTCGACCAGCTCGGAGATCCGCTTCCCAACTGCGTCTATACGGCGCACGACTACGCCCTGCCCGGGTTCGTCGACGGGGGACCCTATCCGGGC
Organism: Microbacterium alkaliflavum; assembly: GCF_044325405.1. NCBI lineage: Bacteria > Bacillati > Actinomycetota > Actinomycetes > Micrococcales > Microbacteriaceae > Microbacterium > Microbacterium alkaliflavum. Next base: position 351,504 of record NZ_JBIQWL010000004.1, read on the forward strand.
GTCTCGCGCGGCCAGTACGTCGATCGCGACCGCGTCGAGCAGACGTTCCTCGAGCGCACGGCGTACATGCGCGAGACCGGCACGCCGATCTGGGTGGGCGAGTTCGGGCCGGTGTACACGGGCGATCCCGCACGCGACGCCCAGCGCTACCGGCTGCTGGAGGATCAGCTCGAGATCTTCGACCGGCATGACGCGAGCTGGGCGCTGTGGACCTACAAGGACATCGGCTTGCAGGGCGTCGTCACCGTCGACCCCGGTTCCGAATACCTCCGCCGGATCGCTCCGATCCTCGAGAAGAAGGCCCGCCTCGGGGTGGATTCGTGGGGATCGACGGATGCCGGGGTGCGTGACATCCTCGAGCCGATCGAGCGCCTCTTCGAGCAGGAGTTCCCGGACTTCCAGCCCTATCCGTGGGGTGCGCGCCGCTGGATCCATGGTCACATCCGCCACGTGATGCTCGCAGAGGCGATGGTCGATGAGTTCGCGCGTTCGTTCGCGGGTGTCGCGCCCGACGCCGCCGAGCGCCTGGCCGACGCGTTCTCGTTCCGCAACTGCCGCGTCCGCGAGGACCTGGCGACGATCTTGCGCCGCACAGCGCGTTGAGCCCGCGGTGGTGAGATGGCTCAGACGAAGCGGGTGACCCTCAAGGAGGTCGCCGCTCGGACAGGCGTGTCGCTGACGACGATCTCCAAGGTGCTCAACGGGGCCGCCGACGTGTCGTCGGCCACGCGTGAGCTCGTCGAGGAGCAGCTTCGCGAGAGCGGCTACCGGCGACGCAAGAGCAAGCAGCGCCGCGAGTACATCGAGGTCGTGCTGCAGGAGCTCGACGGCGACTGGGCGCTCGCCATCATCGAAGGCGTGCGCGAGAGCGCGGCCGAGGTGGGGCTCGCCGTCTCCCTGTCGGTGAGCGGCGACAGGCATGCGCCGGGACCGGAATGGCTGGATGCCGTCGTGCGGCGTGGTCCGACGGGGATCATCCTCCTGTTCGCCGACGTCCCGCCCGAAGGGCGTGCGACCCTCAAGGCGCGCGGCATCCCGTTCGTCATCATCGACCCGGCAGGCGACCCCGCACCCGGCATCCCCGCGGTGGGCGCGGCGAACTGGTCGGGCGGCGTCACCGCGACGAGGCACCTGATCTCGCTCGGCCATCGGCGCATCGCCGCGATCACCGGTCCCGCGCACGTGATGTGCTCCCTTGCCCGGCTCGACGGCTATCGTGCGGCGATGACGTCGGCCGGCCTTCCGGTCGACCCGGAATGGGTCCGGTACGGCGACCTTCAGCGCGACGGCGGCGAGCGTCACGCGATGGAGCTCCTTCGCCTCCCGGATCCGCCCTCCGCCATCTTCGCGGGCAACGACCTGCAGGCGCTCGGCGTCCTGCACGCGGCCGCCGCGCAGGGTGTCGTCGTGCCTCGCGACCTGTCGGTCGTCGGATTCGACGACCTCGCGATCGCGGAACTGGCGAGCCCGAGGCTCACGACCATCCACCAGCCGCTGCGCGAGATGGCCGATCAGGCGACCCGGCTCGTCCTGCAGCTGCTGGAGGGCCCGCAGCCCGAGGTGACGCGGGTCGAGCTCGCGACGTCGCTCGTCGTGCGCGATTCGACGGCCCGGCCGAACGTCGCGTGAGCGGACGGATGCCTCGACCCGAGCGCTGCGCCGGGTCGAGGCATCCCTCATCTCCGGCCGTGCGTGACTCCGGCGCACGGAAAAGGCTGCCGGCGGGGAGAGAAGACCCCGCCGGCAACCTCCCGGCTCAGCCGCTGACGATCAGAGCCACGCGCTCAGGTTGGTCCTGATCTTCTGCGCGTCCGAGGTCAGCGCGGCAGCCTGCTCCGGGGTGACCTTGCCCGCCGTCTGGAACTCGCCGACCTGCGTGAGGTAGCCCGCGAGCACATCGAGGGCGCCCTGCGAGTCTCCCTTGGCCACGAGCTTGAGAGCCTGGTCGAGCTTGACCGTGAGGGCGTTCTTGTTGCCCTTGTTCAGGTCCGTCGCCGCCACGTTCGTCTTCAACGTGCCGATCTCGTCCTGGATGAACGCCTCGGGGTGCCACAGGTAGTCGCGCGCCCAGATCGAGAACATCTGGTTCCAGGTGTTGAAGTCATGCGCACCGGCCACGACGACGTTCTCGATGAAACCGAAGTTGTCGAGGTTCGCCACCGTGTTGGCGTTCGGCAGACCGAAGTCCCAGCGCCCGCCGCCGAACAGGATGTACGGCTCGACCAGGTCCGGCGTCGTGGCGGGGACGCTCGCGCCGCCGCTCCAGGGGCCGTAGTAGCCGAACAGGTCGGCGTCATCCCTGATGAGGTTCTGGGTGACGGCGGAACCGGCCGACAGGCCCGCGAACGCCCGGTCGATGGGGGCGGTCGAGACGTTGTAGTTCTGTTCGACGAACGGGATGACGACGTTGCGCAGGTTCGGATAGGCGTCGCCGAGGACCGCCTGGCTCCCCACGGGTCCGAGGTAGTTGGTGTTCGTCGCGATGACGACCGCGGGCTCAGTGGTGCCGTCGTCGAGCAGGTTGTCCATGATGACCGGGACGTTGCCCATGTTCAGCCAGTCGGACTGATCCTGACCGCCGCCGTGCTGCATGTAGATCGTCTTGTACGGCTCGGCCCGGTTCGGATCGTAGTTCGGCGGGAGGTACACGCCGAGCGTGCGTCCGGTCTGATTGGGGATGTCGATCGGGACGTAGCTCCAGGTGCCCTTCGCCGAGTCCTCCCGCGGGAGCTCGATCTGCCGCGCCTCGAGAGGGGCGAAGTCCTGCTTCGCGGCGTCGTACGGGACGAACACCTTGTTGAACGCGCGCCGAGCCGTGCCCTGCAGCCCGTCGGGGGCGAAGATCGGCGAGTTGGCAGGGTCGGCGACCCACAGGTTGGTGTTGTTGTCGACGTAGAACCAGTACTGGTTGGCGCCGGCGGCGAGCGGCACATCGGTCACCCAGTAGCCATTGCCGGCGTTGGTCATCTGCACGTCGTACCCGCCGCCCCCGCGCATGAGGCCGGGCTTGTACTGGGACGGCTGATAGACCGTCGGGTCGCTCTGGTCTGCCCAGTTGCGCAGCAGGATGTCGGCCACGAAGCGCACGCTCGTCGCGGTGGGGTTGTAGTACACGAAGTGCCCCGTGTAACCCGTCGGTGAGTTCGGGTCGGCGTAGACGGTCGGTCCGGGCGTCAGGTTCTCCTCGGCCTGGGCGGTCAGCGGCACGGTGGCCAGCACCATCGCCGCGGCCAGTCCGAGGGATGCGAGAGGATTCACGAGCCGGTGGCGGTGACGGGAGATGCCTTCCGTCGGGCCTTCCGCGGCGTGGCTCCTCCGTGGGAAAACGCTCATTACTGTTCCTCCTTGAATAGCTGCCGAGCGCCCGAGGCGGCTCCGACACGGCCAGGGTAGCGACGGTTTACGACGTTGTAAAGAAATTCTCTACGACGTTGTAAATCGACTCGGTCCCCGACCATTGAGTCCCATGTAAAGAATTCTTGACACGTGTGCCACACCGGCGTACTGTCGTCGATGTCAAAGATTTTAGACATCGAGGAGGTGGGTCCGATGGGATACTCCGAGCGGATCACGTGGTCGCAGCTCATCGCGAGCACGATCGGCCTGGTCGTGTACCTCGTGATCGTCCTGCCCCAGCTCTCGCACACGGCGGTCGGCGATATCGACTGGGTCTGGCCCATGGTGTGGACGATCCTCGGCGCCATCGTGCTGTCGATCGTGCTGAGCATCGCGTGGGGGATCGTCGCGGGAATGCTCGACCCCGAGCTCGAGCACCGCTCGGATCAGCGCGACCGCGAGATCGAGCACTTCGGCGACCGCATCGGGCAGGCGTTCCTCGTGATCGGGGCTCTCGCGGGCCTCGTGCTCGCGATGGTCGAGGCGGAGTGGTTCTGGATCGGCAACGCCCTGTTCCTCGGCTTCTACCTCTCGGCGTCCCTCGGCGGCGTCGCGCGCCTCATCGCCTACCGGCGCGGGTTCCAGTGATGGTCAAGCCCACGCGCGTCACCAACTCGATCCGCGCCGTCCGCGAGGCGACCGGCATGACGCAGGCCGATCTGGCCCGCCGTATCGGCGTCACGCGTCAGACCCTCATCGCGATCGAGCAGGGCAAGTACTCGCCCACGCTCGAACTCGCGTTCCAGATCTCCCGCGTCTTCGGCGTGGGCCTCGACGATCTGTTCCAGTTCCCCGAGGAGGGCTGAGAGATGAACGGACAGCAGGATGCCGCGACCGCGGCCGTTCCCGCCACGATGACCGTCTGGGCGCAGCACCGCTACGGCGGGCCCGAGGTCGTCGCCGCCGAGACGATCGACGTTCCCGAGCCGCGCGCAGGCGAGGTGCTGCTGCGTGTCGGCGCCACCGGGCTCAACGCCGGCGACGTGCGGCTCCTGCGCGGAGATCCGCTCCTCGTGCGCCTGCTCTTCGGACTGCGCCGGCCGAAGCATGCCGTGCGCGGCATGGATGTCGCGGGCACCGTCGTCGCGCGCGGCCCCGACGTCTCCGACCTCGCGATCGGCGACGAGGTCGTCGGTGAGCTCCCCGGCGGCGGGCTCGCGCCGTTCGCCGTCGCCCCGGTCGCGCGCCTCGTGCGGCGGCCCGCTGCCGTGTCGCGGGTGGATGCCGCGGCCCTGCCGATCGCGGCCGGCACAGCTTGGCAGGCGCTCACCCTCGCCGGCGCGCTCGAGGGCGGCCGCGTGCTGGTGATCGGCGCATCTGGCGGCGTGGGGACGTTCGCGGTGCAGCTCGCCGCGCACCGCGGGCTCGAGGTGTGGGCGCTGACCGGCGCCCGGTCGCTCGACCTCGTCACGTCGCTCGGCGCGTCGCACGCGTTCGACTACAAGGCGGTGGGGCCGGGATCACCCGAGCTGGCCCCGGACTCCCTCGACGCCGTCATCGACATCGCCGGCACCGCACCCCTGCGCGCGCTGCAGCGACTCGTGCGCGCGGGCGGCCGCGTCGTGCTCGTGGCGGGCGAGGGCGGCCGCGTCCTCGGGCCCGTCGGCCGGATGCTGCGCGCCGCCGTCCTCTCGATCGGCTCGAGCCGCGGCATCCGTCCCCTCGCGGCGAAGGCCGACCCACACGCGCTTCAGGAACTGCTCGCACTCGTGGAGACCGGCGCTGTGAAGGCTGTGGTCGAGCGGACCTTCGCGCTCTCCGACGCGCGGGACGGGCTCGCGCACGTCGACGCCGGCCACACCGTGGGGAAGGTCGTCGTCGTTCCGTAGCGGCCCGGGGTCGGCGTGGACAATCCGGCGTGAGGCGGGGACCGCGTGAGACAATGACTGAGGCGTGCCCGTGTTGATGGCTTCTCAAGCCCCGCCGGGCCTCTGGACAGCGTCCGCCGCCCCGTTCGAAGGAGCATGAAGTCCATGCAGAACACCGCGCCCGCACCGGAGGCCACCGTGGTCGAGGCCCGCATCCAGCAGCATCGCCGTTATCTGATGTGCCGTCCCGAGCACTTCACGGTCAGCTACACGATCAACCCCTGGATGGAGCCGGCCAACCCGACCGACACGGCGCTCGCCGTGCGGCAGTGGCAGGCGCTGTACGACACGTACCTCGCGCTCGGCCACGAGGTGCAGCTCATCGATCCGATCGAGGGTCTCCCCGACATGGTCTACACGGCCAACGGCGGCTTCGTGATCGCAGGCGTCGCATATGGGGCGAAGTTCCGGTTCCAGGAGCGCGTCCCCGAGGGCCCCGCGTTCATGGAGTGGTTCCGCGACAACGGGTACGAGGTCGTCGATCCCCGCGAGGTCAACGAGGGCGAGGGCGACTTCCTGCTCGTCGGCGACACGATCCTCGCAGGCACCGGCTTCCGCTCGACCGGCGACAGCCACAGCGAGCTGCGCGACGTGTTCGGCAAGGAGGTCGTCTCGCTCACCCTCGTCGACCCGCGCTTCTACCACCTCGACACCGCGATCGCCGTGCTCGACCCCGTGCAGGGCCCCGGCGGCGTCGAGAGCGCCAACATCGCATACCTCGAGCACGCGTTCGACGAGCGCAGCCAGGCGGTGCTCGCCGAGCGCTACCCCGACGCGATCCGCGTCTCGGACGCCGACGGCGCCGTGTTCGGCCTCAACTCCGCGAGCGACGGCCTCAACGTCATCATCTCGCCGCGCGCCAAGGGCTTCGAGGCGCAGCTGCGCGAGCGCGGCTACAACCCCGTGCTCGTCGACCTCTCCGAGCTCCTGCTCGGCGGCGGCGGCATCAAGTGCTGCACGCTCGAACTCCGACGCTGAAAGGTCCGGCCATGACCCCCTCGCAGACGCCGACACTCGATACGTCCACGATCCGCATCATCGGATCCGAAGACCGCCACGTCGCGCACAACTACCACCCGCTGCCCGTCGTCATCGCGCGCGGTGAGGGCGCGTGGGTCACCGACGTCGAGGGCAAGCGCTACCTCGACCTGCTCTCGGCGTACTCGGCGCTCAACTTCGGGCACCGGCATCCCGCGCTCGTCGCGGCCGCCGAGGAACAGCTCGGACGCCTCACCCTCACGAGCCGCGCGTACCACAACGACCAGCTCGGCGCCTTCGCCGAGGCGCTCGCGCGCCTGTGCGGCAAAGACCTCGTGCTGCCCATGAACACGGGCGCGGAGGCGGTCGAGACGGGCCTGAAGGTCGCCCGCGCGTGGGCCTACCGGGTCAAGGGCGTGGCTCAGGATGCCGCGACCGTCGTCGTCGCGAACGGCAACTTCCACGGGCGCACGACGACGATCGTCGGCTTCAGCGACGACCCGCAGGCGCACGACGACTTCGGTCCGTTCGCCCCGGGCTTCGTGTCGGTGCCCTACGGCGACGCCGCGGCCATCGAAGCGGCGATCACGCCCCAGACGGCAGCCGTGCTGATCGAGCCGATCCAGGGCGAGGCAGGCGTCGTGATCCCGCCCGACGGGTTCCTCCGCGAGGTGCGTGACATCTGCACGAAGCACAACGTGCTCCTCATCGCCGACGAGATCCAGTCCGGACTCGGACGCGTCGGCGAGACCTTCGCGTGCGACCGCGAGGGCGTCGTGCCCGACGTGTACCTGCTCGGCAAGGCGCTGGGCGGCGGCATCCTGCCCCTCTCGGCGGTCGTCGCGGACGAGGCCGTGCTCGGGGTCATCCGCCCCGGCGAGCACGGCTCGACGTTCGGCGGCAACCCGCTCGCGTCGGCGATCGGCCTGCGGGTCGTCGAGATGCTCGCCTCCGGTGAGTTCCAGACCCGCGCGAAGGCTCTCGGCGAGCACCTCGAGGCGAAGCTCGCCGAACTCGTCGGCCACGGCGTCACAGGCGTGCGCGTCGCGGGCCTGTGGGCCGGCGTCGACGTCGACCCTGCGCGGGGCACGGGCCGCGAGATCGCGGAGCGGCTGCTCGGGCGCGGTGTGCTCGTGAAGGACACCCACGGCCAGACGATCCGCATCGCGCCGCCGCTCGTCGTGCGCGCGACCGAGCTCGACTGGGCGATCGAGCAGCTCAAGCTCGTGCTCGACGCCTGACGTCGCTCGCCGGTTCCGCCTCGACCCCTCGACAAGCTCGGGGACCTAGGTCGGGTCAGGCGACGTTGACGTTGAGCTGCTGCCAGCCCGTCGCACCGTCGGGCATGGGCCAGGCATCCACCTCGGTCTGCGTCTCGCCGTCCTTGTTCGTGGCGCGACAGCGGATGGCGTGATTGCCCGCTTCGGCCGTCCACGGGATCGACCACTGCACCCACGTGTCGTCGGAGATGGCGGTCGCGAGCTGCGCCTCGCGCCACTCGCCGCCGTCGATCTGCACCTCGACCTTCGAGATGCCGACGTGCTGCTGCCACGCGACGCCCGCGATCATCGTCTTGCCCGGGCTCAGGCCCTGGTCGCGCTTGGGCACGTCGATGCGCGATTGCAGCTTGATCGGCCCGCGCGGCGACCAGCCGCGGTCGGTCCAGTAGGCCGACGAATCGGCGAACCGCGTCACCTTGAGCTCGGTGACCCACTTCGTCGCCGAGACGTAGCCGTAGAGGCCCGGCACGACCATGCGCACGGGGAAGCCGTGCTCGGGCGGCAGCGGCTCGTCGTTCATGCCGACGGCGAGGATCGCGTTGCGGCCCTGCTCCATCAGCACTTCGAGGGGGGTGGATGCCGTGAACCCGTCGATCGAGACGGAGAGCACCATGTCGGCTCCCGCCTGCGGTCCCGCGCGCGCGAGCAGCTCGCGCACGGGGTAGCCCAGCCACTTCGCGTTGCCGATGAGCTCGCCGCCGACCGTGTTGGACACGCAGGTGAGGGTCGTCCAGCTCTCCTCGAGAGGAAGCGCGAGCAGCTGATCCCACGTGAGCGTGACCTCCTGGTCGACGAGCCCGTGGATGCGCAGGCTCCACGTCGTTGGATCGACCTGCGGCACGATGAGCGCCGTGTCGATGCGGTAGAAGCCCTTGTTCGGTGTGACGACGGGCGTCATCCCCACGATGTCGAGCTGCGCGCCCGCCGGGACGGGCGCCGCGGCGACCGCCGGCGTCGGCAGGTGAAGGGCCTTGCGCACGGCATCGACGGTCTGCGTGCCCGCGCGCACGGCGGTGCCCACGATCAGGGCGACGACGCCGGCCCCCACGGCCGCGCCCGTCCAGATGAGGAAGCGGCGGCGCGCCTCGTCGGCGGGCGCGGAGCTGTCGGCGGCCCTGGCGACCGCGGCATCCGCGGCCCCGCGCGCGAGCATCGTGAGGAACCGCACGGCCGCTGCTGCGACCAGGCCGGCGAGCAGCGACGGCAGCCACGAGAGCCCCGTCGCCTCGGCGCGCGTCATGGCGAGCACCGCCACGACGGCGCCCATCAGGGCGAAGAGCGTCACACCGAACCACGGCTCGCGCAGCTCGAGGATGCCGAACCCGGCGGCGGCGAGGAGCAGCACGATCGCGATCCCGACGAGCAGCGCGGCCTTGTCGTTTGTGCCGAACAGCGCGATCGCGGTCTCCTTGGCCCACGCCGGCGCGAGGTCGATCGCCACTCCGCCGACGACCGAGAAGGGGCTCGAGGCCGGCGCGACGACCGCCGCGGCGAGCTCTCCGATGCCCGCTCCGAGCACGACGGAGGCCACGCCTGCGGCCGCGCCCGCGAGCACGGGCGCGCGCGATCCGGTGCGGGCCGGAGCATCCACCTCCTGCGCCATATCGTGAGCCTAATCTCGGAAACACTGACGCAACACGGCCCCGACTAGGCTCGTCGGCATGGGTGACCTGTTCGACGGCTACGGCTCCACTCTGGCGCCGCGCAAGACGCCGTCCGGTACTCCCGCGTTCGACGAGATGTTCGGTTCGCCGACGCACCCCGGTGCACCCGTCGAGTCGCGGGATGCCTACCGAGAGCTGTACCAGGCGCTTGCGCAGATGACACAGGAGGAGCTGCGCGGTCGCACCGATTCGCTCGCCAGCTCCTACCTCGCGCAGGGCGTGACGTTCGACTTCGCGGGCGAGGAGCGGCCCTTCCCGCTCGACGCGGTGCCGCGCATCATCGAGTACGACGAGTGGTCGCGCGTCGAGGCCGGCGTCAAGCAGCGCGTGCGCGCCCTGGAGGCGTTTCTCGACGACGCGTACGGGCACCAGTACTGCGTGCGCGACGGCGTGCTCCCGGCGGGGCTCATCGCGTCGTCGCAGTACTTCTACCGCCAGGCTGCCGGCATCCACTCCGCCAACGGGGTGCGCATCCAGGTGTCGGGCATCGACCTCATCCGCGACGAGCACGGCGAGATGCGCGTGCTGGAGGACAACGTGCGCGTCCCGTCGGGCGTCAGCTACGTCATCTCCAACCGCCGGGTCATGGCGCAGACGCTGCCCGAGCTGTTCGTCTCGATGCGCGTGCGTCCCGTCGGCGACTACCCCAACAAGCTGCTCGCGGCGCTGCGCGCGTCGGCGCCTGCCGGCATCGACGACCCCAACGTCGTCGTGCTGACGCCCGGCGTGTACAACTCCGCATACTTCGAGCACACGCTGCTCGCGCGGCTCATGGGCGTCGAGCTCGTCGAGGGCCGCGATCTGCTCTGCGTCGGCGGCAAGGTCTTCATGCGCACGACGCGCGGGCCCAAGCGCGTCGACGTCATCTACCGTCGCGTCGACGACGACTTCCTCGACCCGCTGCAGTTCCGCGCCGACTCGATGCTCGGCGCCCCCGGGCTCATGCTCGCGGCGCGCCTCGGCAACGTCACGATCGCGAACGCGGTCGGCAACGGCGTCGCCGACGACAAGCTGCTCTACACGTACGTGCCCGACCTGATCCGGTACTACCTCGCCGAGGAGCCGATCCTCAAGAACGTCGACACGTGGCGGCTGGAAGACCCGGGCGCGCTCGAAGAGGTGCTCGACCGGCTCCACGAGCTCGTCGTGAAGCCCGTCGACGGGTCGGGCGGCAAGGGCCTGGTCGTGGGACCGGATGCCTCGCGCGCGGAGCTCGACAAGCTCCGCCAGCGCCTGCTCGCCGACCCCCGCGGCTGGATCGCGCAGCCCGTCGTCATGCTGTCGACGATCCCGACGCTCGTCGAGGACGGCATGCGCCCGCGGCACGCCGACCTGCGCCCGTTCGCGGTCAACGACGGCGAGGACATCTGGGTGCTCCCGGGCGGCCTCACCCGCGTCGCGCTGCCCGAGGGGCAGCTCGTCGTCAACTCGAGCCAGGGCGGCGGGTCGAAGGACACCTGGATCGTCGGCGGCTCGGCTCCTGGCCACGTCGAATACGGACAGGGCCAGGGCCTCCCCGGCCTCGTCGCCGACCAGGCCGCGACCGTGACGGCGGCCATCCCGATCATCTACGACGGGCAGCCCGCGGTGTCGCACTCGCCCCAGGACCGCCCCCGCTCGCGCGTCGAGCAGCAGGAGCAGCAGCAGCAGGCCCGCCAGACGGTGAGCCTCCACGGGACCGCCGAGAACGCGGGTGCCACCCGCGCGCTCGGCAGTCAGATGGAGGGTCACGGGGAAAGGAAGGACGAGGGATGCTGAGTCGCATCGCTGAATCGCTCTTCTGGATCGGGCGCTACATCGAGCGGTCCGATGGCACCGCGCGCATCCTCGACGTGCACCTGCAGCTGCTGCTGGAGGACCCGTGGATCGACGAGGACACCGCGTGCCGGTCGCTCCTGGCCGTCATGGGGTCGTTCCCGCCCGCGCAGGTCGACAAGGTGTCGCGCGAGGACGTCCTCGCGCGTCTGGCCGTCGACCGCACGAATCCCTCGAGCATCGCCTACTCCCTGACATCGGCGCGCGAGAACGCGCGTCGCGCCCGCGAGATCGTGAGCACCGAGCTGTGGGAGTGCCTCAACACGACGAACTCGCGCATGCCGCGACGCCTGCAGACCGAGAAGGTGCACGAGTTCTTCCAGTGGGTGCGCGAGCGCGCGGCGCTCGCCGTCGGCATCGTGGACTCCTCGACGAGCCGCGACGAGGCGTGGCAGTTCTTCACGCTCGGCCGCAGCATCGAGCGGGCCGACATGACGGCGCGGATGCTGGCGACGAGGTCGCTGACCGAGGCATCCGGTCCGTCGTGGACCACGATCCTGCGATCGTGCGGCGCGTACGAGGCCTACCTGCGCACGTACCGCGGCATGCCCAGCGCGCGCAACGCGGCCGAATTCCTCCTGCTCGACCGCCTCTTCCCGCGGTCGATCATCTACTCGATCCAGCGCGCGGAGGACTGCATGAGCGCCATCGATCCGCGCGCCGACCGCGTCGGGCACTCCAACACGGTGCTGCGTGCGCTCGGCCAGATCCGCAACGACCTGGAGTACCGGCCGATCGGCGAGATCCTCGGCGAACTGCCGCTGCACATGGACCGCGTGCAGAAGGTCACGCGCGAGGCATCCGAGGCCATCCGCTCGCGGTTCTTCCCGACGCAGGCCGAGCCCAGCTGGATCGGAGAGATCTCGTGACCCTTCGACAGGCTCAGGGACCGGTAGTTGGTCCCCGCAAGCGGGGAGGATGTTCATGAAACGTCTGAGAATCGAGCACGCGACCGGATTCGCCTACCAGGGCGACGTCTCGGCCTCGTACAACGAGGCACGGATGCTGCCGGGCTCGACCGACAGCCAGTTCGTGCTCAGCTCCGCGCTGGAGATCGACCCCTCGACGTCGGTCAACCAGTACGTCGACTACTTCGGCACGCGCGTCGCGGCGTTCGACGTGCTCTCGCCCCACGCCGAGCTCAAGATCACGGCGCGCTCGCTCGTCGAGGTGCGACCGCGCCCGATCGAGCACGTCGACGCGACGTGGGACAAGCTGGGCAAGGAAGTCTCCCGGTCGCTCGAGACGGTGGAGCAGCTCGGCCAGAGCCACCGCACGAAGCCGCATCCCGAAGTCGCCGAGATCGCGCGGTCGATCGCGGGCCAGCACGACCACCCCGGTCGCGCCGCGCACGCCATCGCCGCGGCGATCGGCGACGCCGTCGAGTACATGCACGGCATCACGGGCGTGCACTCGACCGCGAGCGAGGCGTGGGAGGCGCGCAAGGGCGTCTGCCAGGACATCGCGCACATCACGCTCGGCGCGCTGCGCGAGGTCGGCATCCCGGCCCGCTACGTCTCGGGCTACCTGCACCCCAAGGCGAACGCGGAGGTCGGCCAGGCCGTCGCGGGCGAGTCGCACGCGTGGGTGGAGTGGTTCGCGGGCGACTGGCAGGGCTTCGATCCGACCAACAACATCGAGATCGGCGACCGCCACGTGCTCGTCGGGCGGGGCCGCGACTACAACGACGTGCCGCCGCTGCGCGGCGTCTACGCGGGCCCGTTCAAGAGCCACCTGCACGTGAAGGTGACCATCACGCGCGAGGCGTAGGGCTTACCGGAGCTCGTCGGAGGATTCGGCGATCGTCGGAGGAATCTCCTCGGATGCTCCGGCTTCGCCCGTATTCTCCGACCGGCGTCCGCTGCCGAGCGAGAGGGTCGCGGCGAGCCCGAGCACGAGGAAGCCCGCCGCCGCGAACGTCGCGTACTGCGTGCCCTGCGAGAACGCGGCCTTCGCGTCGTCGGCGAGCGCCTCGGTCTGCGGCGACTCCGCGAGCCCCGCGATCGCCCCGCCGGCGCTGTCGACGACGGCCGAGACGACCTGGTCGCGCTGATCGGCCGTGAGGCCGCGGTCGTCGAGCTTGGCGTCGAGCACGGCGGACGTCGTCGAGAACAGGATCGTGCCGAGGATCGCGATGCCGAGCGCCGCGCCGAGCTGCCGGGATGTCGACTGCGTGCCCGACGCCTGGCCGCCCTCCGCGGCGGGCACGTCCACGAGCACGACTCCGGTCAGCTGCGCCGTCGCGAGGCCCACGCCGAACCCGTAGACGAACAGCGCCGGCACGAGGGGCACCCACGAGGCATCCGGGGCGATCGCGAGCCCGACGCCGACGATGCCGATGATCTCAGCGACGATGCCGGCGCGTACGATCCAGACCGGCGCCACGCGGCCGCTGAACGCGCCCGCGAAGCCGCTCGCGACGAACGAGCCGATCGCGAGCGACAGCAGGATGAACCCCGTCTGAAGCGCATCGAACCCGAGCACGAACTGCAGCCAGAGGGGCAGTGCGAGGATGAGGCCGAACTCGCCGAGCGACACGATGAGCGCCGCGATGTTGCCATTGCGGAACGACGGGATGCGGAACAGCTCGAACGCGATGATCGTCGATCGTCCGATCCGGCGGCGGTGCAGACCCCACGAGATGAAGGCCACGACGCCCAGCGCGGCGACGGCGAACGCGATCGGTATCGGCGACAGCGCGAACGGCCACTCCCAGTCGCCGATCGTGAGCGGTTTGTCGGTGAGCCACCAGCCGTAGGTGCGGCCCTCGATGAGCGCGAAGACGAGGGCGCCCATCGTGACGACCGACAGCACGGCGCCCACGGCGTCGACGCGCGCGGCCGCGCCGCGGGACTCGTCGATCGTGAGCAGCACTCCGACGATGATCAGGATGCCGAGCGGCACGTTGATCAGGAACGCCCAGTGCCACGAGAAGTCGGTCGTGAGCCATCCGCCCAGGAGCGGTCCGACGGCGGCCATGCCGCCGATCGTCGACCCCCACACCGCGAAGGCGATGCCGCGCTCGCGGCCGCGGAAGGTCGCATTCAGCAGCGACAGCGTCGTCGGCAGGATCATCGCGCCGCCGATGCCCTGCACGAACCGCGCGAGGATGAGCGCCGTGCCGGTCGGGGCCATGGCGGCGCCCACCGACGCTAGCGTGAAGATGACGACGCCGACGAGCAGCATCCGTCGTCGTCCGACCCGGTCCGCGATGCTCCCGAAGACGAGCAGCAGCGAAGCGAAGACGAGCGTGTACGCCTCCTGCACCCACTGCACCTCGGTCGATGTGATCCCGAGGTCGTCGACGATCGAGGGGATCGCGACGTTCACGATCGTCGAGTCGACGATGATCAGCGCGACGGCGACGCTGATGAAGACGAGGCCCGCCCAGCGGCGTCTGCTCGAGGTGTCCGACATATCGCTAGCTTATCTAGCGAAATTCATCGCGCAAGCGGTCGGTGCGGGCGAAGCGCCGCGCGCCGGTTGCGCACGCTCTCGGGCCGGAAGTACGTTGTGCGCGTGTCGGGTGCTGAGGGGTTCGGGCCGGAGGGGGAAGCCGGTGCGGAGTCCGCGCCGTTCGCGGTGTCGGGGCCGGCGGCGCTGACCCTCGACCAGGCGACGCGGAAGGGCACGGCATCCTTCACGGTGTCGAACGTGACGGGCAGGCCGGTTCGGGTGCGTCTCGCGGTGCAGGCCGGGGCGGGGACGGATGCCGCGTGGTTCGCAATCGCGGGCGACGCCGAGCGGCCGCTCCCGGTCGCCGGCACGGCGACGGTCGACGTCGCCGTCACGGTGCCGGACCCGGCAGCCGCCGGGTCGGGATCGTTCACGCTGGGCGCTGCGCTCGAGGAGGAGCCCGACGAGGTCGTGCCGAGCCCCACCGTCTCGTTCGAGATCCCCCCGTCGAAGCGGAAGCCCTTCCCGTGGTGGATCGTGATCGTCGTCATCGTCGCGCTGGTCCTGCTCGGGGGAGGCGGCATCCTGATCTGGACCCTCACACGACCCGGCGCGCCCGAGCCGTCGCCCACCTCGACCCCCACACCCACCTCGACGGTGTTCCTCTCCGACGACTTCCTCGTCGACACGTCGTCGAAGAGCGTCGACCTCGACGGCGACGGCGCCGCCGACGTGCAGGTCGACGACGCCGACCTGGGGCCTGCTATCCCGGCAGACCGGCCGACGACGGTGTTCGGCGTGAACCGCGGCGTCGCGATCGTCGACCAGCCGACCCGCGAGGCGTGCCGTGCCGTCGTCCTTGAGAGTTCGGTGCAGATCGCCCAGGACGCCTCCGGGGTCTTCGTGTGCGTCTTCACGAGCGGAGAGCACTCCGGCATCCTCGAATTCGGTCCGACCCTCGACGACGAGACCCGCAAGGTGCTTGTGACTCTCTGGGAGTAGCGCCGCAGGGCGCTGCCCCGCTCCGCGAGCCCGGTGATACGGTGTGCGCGTGTCGGGTGGCGAGGGGTTCGGTCCGGTCGGTCCGAGTGCGGCCGAGGCGGCGCCGTTCTCCGTCACGGGGCCCGCGCAGCTGCGGCTCGGTGCCTCGCGCACGGGCACGGCCTCGTTCACGGTGTCGAACACGACGGGCAGGCCGGTGCGCGCACGGCTCATCGTGCAGCCCGGTGCAGGGGCGGATGCCTCCTGGTTCGCCGTCGCGGGCGAATCGGAACGCGCGCTGCCCGTCGCCGGGACGGCGACCGTGGACGTGACCGTCACGGTGCCGGAGAAGACCGCGGCGGGAACCGCCTCGTTCACCCTCGGCGCCGCGCTCGAGGAGGCGCCCGACCGCGCCGTGTCGGGCCCGAACGTCGCGTTCGACATCCCGGCCGCGGCGCGTCGCCGGTTCCCGTGGTGGATCGTGATCGTCGTCGTCGCCGTGCTGCTCCTGGCGGGCGGCGGCCTCCTCATCTGGAATCTCACCCGTTCCGGCGCGCCCGAACCCACCTCCTCGCCGAGCCCGACGCCTGCGGGACCGCCGGTCTTCGCGTCGGGCGAGTTCACGGCGGAGCCGAACACCTACTTCGACCTCGACACCGGAACGGTCATCGCCGTCTCGGGATCGGGTGAAGATGTCTACTTCTATCCCGGTGGGGGATCGGGCGAGCTCGGCGTCGTCGGGCAGGGCCCTCCCCGCCTCGCGGTCGTCGACGAGCCCACCTTCGCGGACTGCGAGGCGGCGACCGACTACGACGACATCAACGCGCAGAACGTCGTGCTGCTGCCCGACCGCGAGACGTACGTGTGCGTGCGATTCACCGACCAGCAGCGGCGCGCCGTCATGACGATCGGCCCCGCCGAGGGCACCGGACTGCACGTGGCCTTCACGACGTGGGAGCGCGACTGAGGCGACGCTCCGGCGCCCTGGTGCGGCCCCGTGCGCACTGCTACGTTGTGGCCGTGGCGACGAAGGGGGCGCGACGCCGCGAGCGGGTGTCTGACGCACGCGGGCCGTGGATGCGGAGCGCCGTGCAGACGCACGGGGCGAGTGCGGAGCTGTGCGCGGATGGCACACGACCCTGAGCCGCGGGACGATCTCGCCCGCGCCGTGGAGCCGGTGCGGGAATGGGTGGCTGCCGCCTCGGGGCTGCCGGTCGTGCACGACTTCGACGAGGAGCACGACGGCAAGGGGGCCGTGCTGCTGCGGCCGCTCGAATTCGAGCTCGCCTCCGCCACCGGGCCCGTGCTGCGGCACATCAGCAGCGCGGAGCTGACCCTCGGCCTCCTCGTCACGACGCTCGGTCTGCCGGCCTTCGAGGCGGCGGGCGTCACGAGCGCGCTCGCGCTGGCTGCGCGCACCGAGGGCGAATGGGTGATGGATGCCGCGGCCCCGAGCCTCGAGCTCTGGCAGGCGCTGCAGCATCCCCCCGCCCCCGCCTTCATCCTGCGGGTGCCCGTGCGCCGGCTCATCGAGCGGCCCGCGACGCCGCTCGTGCGCGAACCGCTGCGCACGACCATGGTTCAGCCGCGGATCGTCGTCGGCCGGGTCGTGGCGTCCGATGGCACGCCGCTCAGCGCCGCACGCGTCGCCGTCGCCGACGTCGGCTCGATCGCCGTCTCCTCCGACAGCCGCGGGAGGTTCCGTCTTCCCGTCTCCCTCGCCCCGGACGTGCCGCTTGCCCTCCGCATCTCGGCCCGGGGCACGTCCGTCACGCTCGCCCTCGACGCGCCCTCCGTGGACGCCGGCGGCGACCTCGGGGACCTCACGGTCCCCGTGCCCGAATCCTCATCCACACGCTGAGAAAGGCCGACAATGCCCCAATACCTCACTCCGGGCGTCTACGTCGAAGAAATCCTCGCGGGCACCAAGCCGATCGAAGGCGTCGGCACCAACGTGGCCGCCTTCGTCGGGTTGATCGACTCGCCCGAGCCGCCGCTCGTCGGCATCCCGACCGCCGTCAACAACTGGACGCAGTACACCAACCTGTTCCAGAACGAGGGGCCCAGCTCGCCGCTGACCCTCGCCGTGCACGGCTTCTTCCTCAACGGCGGGCAGCGCTGCTACGTGCTCAACCTCGGCAAGGGCGGGACGCTGGCCGGCAAGCCGGGGCTCGGCTCGCTCGAGCACATCGACGAGATCGCGATCGTCGGCGCGCCGGGATTCACGGATGCCGCGTCGTACGACGCCGTGCTGAGCCACTGCGAACTCATGAAGGACCGCGTCGCGGTGCTCGACGCGCCGCCGACCGTCGACGACCTCAACGAGCTCACGAAGCCCGCGACCGCGTCCTCGTCCACGTCCTCGTCGGCGGGCGGATCGTCCGCTGCCACGTCGGCGGAAGGCGACGACGGCTCGGGCGGAGCCGCCGCAGCGTCGTCGGGCTCGTCGTCCGGCTCCTCGTCGGGCTCCCGGCGCAGCGGCGGCGGCGCCGCACCCCGCCAGTCGGACTGGGGCGCCGTGTACTTCCCGTCGATCCGCATCGTCGACCCGCTGACCGGCCGGCTCGTCGACGCGCCGCCGTCGGGGCACGTCGCGGGGGTGTGGGCGCGCACGGACGGCAGCCGCGGCGTGCACAAGGCACCCGCGAACGAGACGGTGCGCGGTGCGCTCGACCTCACCTACGCGCTCACGCCGAGCGAGCAGGGCCTGCTCAACTCGGCCGGCGTCAACGCGATCCGCAGCATCAACGGCAGCATCAAGGTCTGGGGCGCGCGCACCCTCGCGGGGAGTGCGAGCGAGTGGCGCTACCTTCCGGTGCGCCGGCTCTTCGCCTTCGCGGAGGAGTCGATCCAGCAGGGCACCGGGTGGGTCGTGTTCGAGCCGAACGACCGCACGCTGTGGAACGCGATCCGGCGTGACATCCGGGCGTTCCTGCGTCGGCTGTGGCGCGACGGGGCGCTGTTCGGCGCGACCGAGCGCGAGGCGTTCTTCGTCAAGTGCGACGAGGAGACCAACCCGCAGGAGGACATCGACGCCGGCATCGTGACGGCGCTCATCGGGATGGCCCCCGTCAAGCCCGCCGAGTTCATCGTCTTCAAGGTCAGCCAGTACGCGGCCGGCGGCGCCGGCGGAGAGGAGTCACAGTGAGCGACGCATCTGCCACGACCCCCACGGCACCGGGCGCGGGTGCCGCGGCCGCCCAGAACACGTGGGTCGACCCGTTCGGGGCGAACAACTTCAAGCTCATGATCTCGGGGCTGGCCGTCGGACATTTCACGGAGTGTTCGGGCCCGCAGGTGACGATCGACACGGTCGAGTACCGCGAAGCGGGTCAGTCGCAGGTCGTGCATCACATCCCGACGATCACGTCGTACGGCGAGATCACGCTGCGGCAGGGCCTGACCCGCACGACCGAGCTCTGGGACTGGTTCATGGCGACCGTGCACGGCGAGATCCAGCGGCACGCCGTGTCGATCATCCTCCTCGACTCGCGGGGCACCGTGCCCGTCGTGCAGTGGGACCTGTTCGACGCCCTCCCCGTGCGCTGGGTCGGGGCGAACCTCCGCGCGACGGCGCGGGAGGTGTACATCCAGGAGTTCGGATTGAAGTACGAGGGCATCGAGAGGGTCGGGTCGCGGGATGCCTGACCGACGCCGGCCGCGCCTCTGGACGAGGCTGGTCGCCGTCGCCCGTGCCGCCCTCGTCCGTCTCGCCGACGGGGCCGACGCCCTCGCCGACGGGATGCGCGCCGTCGCGCGCGAGCGCGCGCCCGCCCGGCCCGACGATCCGCGCCTCGCGGGGGTCGACCCCGCCATCGCGGCCTACGTCGCGTCGCGGGATCCCGAGTGGTTCTCCCTCGATGTGCCGGAGGGGATGGATGCCGCCACCCGGCGCGCGGAGCCGAGCGCGCCGCCCGCGAGCCTTCCGGCGCCGCCCGGCGAGCCGCAGATGCGGGCAGAGCGCACGAAGGAGCCGGCCGGGATTCCTATGCCGTCCGCGCCCGAGGCCGCGGCGGCCGGAACGCCCGAGCTCGCGCGCGCCGACGGGCACCCCTCGAGCCGCCCTGACCCCAGGCCGGTGGTCCGCCCAGCGGCTGCCGCGCCGGCGCCCGCTCCGCCGGCGGCGCCGCGGCCGTCCGCCGCCGTGTCGTTCCGGCGTGCGGCGGCGGAGCCCGAGCCGATCGCTCCGTCCCCGGCGCCCGGCCCGCCGGACCAGGACTACTCGCTGTCGCCTGTCCCGCCTCGGCATGAGTCCGTCCCCTTCCGCCCGCCGGAGGCCTCCGCGCCGTGGCCGGATCCCCGGGAAGCCCCTGCGCCGCTGCGCCAGAACCTCCCGGCGAGTCCCTTCGCGCCGGTCGTGCCTCCGCAGATCGTCGAGCGGGCTCCGAGCGAACTCGCGCCGACCTCGCACCGCGCGGCGACGCCGGCCGCGCAGGTGCCGGCTCGCCGGCCCCCGTCACCGCAAGAGCCGCCGTCGACGGTGCGGCGAAGCATCCGCCCCGCCCCGTTCCCGGCCGCAGCGTCCCCCGACCCGACGCCCGCACCGTGGCCCGAGCTGCCGCCGTCGCGGCTGGGCGAAGAGCCCGTCGCGGCGATCGTGTGGACCGATGACGCCCTCGTGGGCGAGCAGCGGAGCATGTGATGGAACGGGTCGCCTTCATCGTGGAATCCACCGGCGAGCGCATCTCGTGCATGCTCAACCCCGAGCACATCGTGCAGCGCCGCGTCGCGGGGCTCGCGCCCCGGCGCACGGGAGCCGGGATCGTGTCGGGACCGGCGCAGTCCGACGCGCCGCTCCTGCACACCGGCGGCGGACGCACCGAGCTCGAGCTGCAGCTGCTCTTCGACGTCGACCTCGTTCCCGCGCCCGTCCTGCCGCCGGCCCCGCCCCCCGTGCCGGCCGCCGTGACGGAAGGCGTCGACGAGATCGTGCCCGAGGCGCCGGCCGCCCCCGTCGCGCCGCCTCCGCCGAGCCGCGATGTGCGCGACCACACGCGACCGCTGTGGCAGCTGGCCGAGAACTCGGCCGGCGACGGGCGAGGCGTCGAGGAGGTGCGCGTCGTGCTCGGCAAGAAGCTCAACGTGCTCGCCGTCGTCGAGGCGATCGCGGAGCGCTTCGAGAAGTTCGACGCGAGCGGCACGCCCGGGCGCTCGTGGCTGAGCATGCGGCTCGTGCGGGTGCCCGACCCGAATCCGCCCGCACCCGAGACTCCCCTCGCCGTGACGATTCCGGATGCCGCGGCCGCGGCCGCCGCGGCAGCCGCGCCCGCCGCGATCCACCCCGTGATCGGCGCGGGGCCGTCGGCCGACGGCGAGCCGGCCGCGGGCGGCGAGACGCTCCCCGAGATCGCGGCGCGCTTCTTCAGCGGCCGCGCGGCGCTGTGGCGGTGGCTCGCCGACGTCAACCTGCTCGACGACGTCGTCTGGCCCGAGCCGGGGCGCGAGCTCATCATCCCGCCCGCCCCCGAAGACCTGCCGGGGGGAGGATCGCAATGACCGATCCCGCCGCCGCGGCCGCCCTCGGACCTCACCGCGTGCCGGGTGTCACGCTGCTCGTCGACGGCGACGAGCTCGACGCCGAGTCGACGGCGCTGCTGTCCGCGCTGCGCGTCCGACGCGAAGCGAGCGCGCCGGCCGCCTGCGCGCTCGTGTTCGAGGATCCCGCCGATCCCGCCGCGCTCGAGGACCTGCTCGCGCTCGGGGCGTCGGTCGAGGCATCCGTCGACGGCTTCGCGGACGAGCTCTTCACGGGTGAGATCGTCGCCGTCGAGCACGAGTACGGACCCGGCGGCACGCTGCAGATCACGGCCCGCTGCCACGATGCGGCCCACGGCCTGCGCGCCGACTCGCAGCTGCGGGTGTTCGTCGACGTCTCGGTCGCGGAGCTCGCCCGCGAGCTCGCGTCGAGCGCAGGCCTCGACGTCTCCTCGCCCGACGAGGGGCCGCGCCTTCCGCGGCTCGTGCAGAACGGCCGGTCGGCGCTCGACCTGCTGACGGCCGTCACGCGCCGCGCGGGACTGTGGTGGCGCGTCGACCTGTCGGGCGGCACCCTCGAGCTCTTCGACGACGACGGCGCCGGCGAGGAGGCCACGGCCGTCTGGGGCCAGACGCTCCTGCAGGCGACCGTCACAGCATCCGCTCTCGCGAACCGCTCGGGCTGGCGCGTCATGGGCTGGGATCCTGTGACCGGCGAAGTCGCGACCGGCACGGCCGACGGGGAGGCCGCAGCCCCCGGTGCGGGCGAAGGCGTGCGCGGCGGCGGCATGACGCCCGGCACCGACCACCTCGACGCCCTCGCGCGCGGGCTCGCGGACGACGACATCGCCGCGAGCCGCACGCTGCGCGCCGTCGTGGAGGGCGACCCGACGCTCCAGCCCGGCACGGCGCTGACGATCGAAGGGCTCACTCCGGGCGCGAGCGGCACGTTCGTGCTCCTCGGCGCCGACCACGTCATCGACCGGTACGGCGGCTACACCTGCACCGTCACGTCGGCTCCTCCCGACCACCTCCGCCTGCTGCGACGGCTCGACGGGGAGGGTGGGGCGGAGGCATCCGCCATCACCCTCGGGGAGGTGCTGCGCATCGACGATCCCGAAGGGCGCGGCCGTGTGCGGGTCGCGCTGTCGGCCTACGACGGACTCGAGTCCGAGTGGCTTCCCGTGCTCGCTCTCGGTGCGGGCGAGGCGAAGGGACTCGCACTGCAGCCCGACGTCGGCGACCACGTCGTCGTGGCGCACGACGCGCACGACCCCGGACGCGGCGTCGTGCTCGGCGGGCTGCGCACGACCGACGCGGGCGAGCCGGGTGTCGGCGTCGTCGACGGCGCGGTCGGCGTCTACGGACTCAAGCTGCCGACGGGGCAGGCGCTGCGGCTCAGCGCCGACGGCGACAGCGTCATCGTGGGCAACCACACGGGCAGCCGGGTCGAGCTGACCGACGCCGGCATCATCGTGCACGCCGAGGGCGACCTCGTGCTCGAGGCGCCCGGACGGCTGCTGCGCCTGCAGGCCGACCGCATCGAACTGGAGCAGAAGTGACATGTGGTACTGGCTGAGCCTCGAGGGCGACGTGCGATGCGACCACAAGCTCGGGCGCGTGCAGCTCATCGCGAAGGAGGACTTCGTGTTCGTGTCGGGGCATCCCGTCGTCGTCGACGAAGAGCCGCGGGGCCGCGACATCGGCGGCTGCCCCAACGTGAGCGTCGGCATCAAGCCGTGCACGAAGACCGTCAACGTGCAGCGCGGGCAGTCGGGATTCGTGACGATCGGCGGCAAGCCGGTCGTGCGCGCCGATCTCGCGGGCCTCACCGACGGCACGCCCCAGGGACTCGTGAAGTACCGGGTCGAGCACCCGGGCCAGACGCTCGTTACGGAGGTGCCATGACGATCCCGGTCCCGACGAGGCGCACACCCCCGCGCTGGACCGCCTGGCGGTTCGGGCACCCCGATCTCGACGGCGGGCTGCCCGGGCTCACCGTCGCGCCGAGCGGTCGCCTGGAGCTGGTGCGCGACGCCGACGCGATCCGGCAGGCGCTCATGATCCTCCTGTCGACGCGGCCGGGCGAGCGCATCATGCGCCCCGATTACGGCTGCGACCTTGCGCGGCTGATCTTCTGGCCGAACGACGACACGACCGCGGGGCTCGCGATGCACTACGTGCGGCGCGCGGTCGAGCGATTCGAACCGCGTGTCGTGATCATCGCGATCGACGCCGGGCCCGCGCCCGACGCTCCCGACCGCCTCGAGGTGACCCTCGACTACCGACCCAAGCTCGGCGGTCCCGCCGACCGCCTCGTCGCCGCCGTTCCGCTGCAAGGGGGTGCGTGATCATGCCGCTGCCGATTCCGAATCTCGACGACCGCGACTTCGACCGGCTCGTCGCCGACGCGCGGGCCCTCATCGCCGCACGAAGCCCCGAGTGGACCGATCTCAGTCCGAGCGATCCGGGCATCACCCTCCTCGAGGCGTTCGCCTACCTCACCGACACCCTGCTCTACCGCGTCAACCGCATCCCGGAGAAGGCGTTCGTGCAGTTCCTCGAGCTCATCGGCGTGCGCGTCATGCCCCCGGCCGCGGCATCCGTCGACGTCACCTTCTCGCTCACGGCACCCGCGACGAGCGAGGTCGTCATCCCGCGCGGCAGCCGGGTCGCGACGGCGCGATCGGATGCCGATTCCCCCGTGTTCGCGACCGCCGACGACGCCCGCATCGCCGTCGGGAAGCAGTCGACGACAGTCCGCGCCTACGCCGGCGAGGTCGTCGAGGGCGAGCATCTCGGCGACGGGACGGGCAAGCCCGGACAGGTCGTGCGCGTCGCCCGCCCGCCGATCTCGCTGCCGACGGGCGACGTCTTCGACCTCGTCGTCGGTGTGCAGGCGCAGCCGGGCGAGCTCGAGAACCGCGAGCCCGCGCGCGAACTCGACGGTGTGACGTACCGCATCTGGACCGAGGTGGAGCATTTCGGCGCCCCGCCCGGACCCGAGTCCGAGACGCACCTGTACACCGTCGACCGCGCCGAGGGTGTGATCGTCTTCGCTCCCGCGGCGCAGCTGTCCGATCCGGGCGGCGAGCTCACGGCGCAGCCGGTCGCTCTCGCCGATGTCCCGCCGCACGGGCGCCGCATCGTCGCCTGGTACCGGCACGGCGGGGGAGCGAACGGCAACGTCGCGGCGGGTGCCCTGACGACCCTGAAGGATGCCGTGCCCGGCGTCACCGTCACGAACGCGGCCGCCGCGACGGGCGGCCGCGATCGCGAGACGCTCGAGAACGCCATGATCCGCGGCCCGCAGTCGATCCACACGCTCGACCGCGTCGTGACGGCCCGCGACTACGAGCAGTTCGCCGTGGCTGCGAGCGGCGGCGTTTCGCGCGCCCGCGCCGTGACGCGGGCCGACGCGTGGGTGGGCGCGACACCGGGCGAGGTGCAGGTGTACGTCGTGCCGGGCCTCGACTCCGGCACGCCCGTCAGCCGAGCCGCCCTCGAAGCCGCGATGAGCCCCCAGGTGCTCGATCGCCTCGCCGACGCGCTGCGCTCGCGGCAGCCGATCGGCACGCGCGTGCGCGTGTCGTACACGGGGTTCCAGCGCATCCTCGTGCGGGCGTCCGTCGTCGTGCACCGCGCGGAGGACCGCGTCGCGATCGAGAAGCGCCTGCACGAGCGGCTCGACCGGGTGCTGTCGCCGGTGCCGATCGACACCGAGACCGGCTGGCCCTTCGGCGAGCATCTGCGCGTCGCGCGCGTGTACGACGTGCTGCAGAGCGAGCGCGGCGTGCGGTACGTGAAAGACGTCACGCTCGTCGTGGAGGATGTTCCCGGGCTCGTGCCCTCGCTCGTGCGCGACCCCAACCAGCGACGCACGTGGTTCGCGGCGAGCGGCGAGCAGGTGTTCCGCACCGTCGACGACGCGGCGGGCTGGGTCGCGGTGTCGCGGTTCGAGGGCGAGTCGGTCGAGCGTCTCGCGGTGCTCCGTGAGGCGCCGGGATGCCTCGTCGCGGTCGCGCGCGTCGGCGAGACCGAGTCGAGCGTCGTGCACGCGTCGCTCGACTACGGCGAGACGTGGACGCGCATCCGCGAATTCGACTCCCACGTCGAGGACGTCGCACTCGCGCTCGTCGACGGGCAGCCGCACGCCTTCCTCGCGTCGGACGCGGGGCTGTTCCGCCAACCCCTTCAGGGCGACACGGTGGGCGACCGCATCCTCGTCGTCGCGGAGGATCCCGCGATGGGGTTCTACGCCGTCACGACGTCGGTCGACCCGTCGGGCGCGCTGTGCGTCGCGGCCGCCGCACAGGAGCTCAAGGGCGTGTACGTGTCCTTCGGCGAGGGGCGGCCGGGCACGTTCGCGCAGTCGGGGCTCAAGGGTGTCGACATCCGGGTGCTCCGCACGCTCGAGATGGCGAACCGGCGATACCTGTACGCGGGCGCCTACGCGACCGGGGCCGAGGAGGGTGCCGGAGTGTCGCGGGTCGAAGTGCTCGCCGTGCAGCTCGACGCGAAGGGCTGGGAGCCCGCGGGCGGAAAGTGGACCGGCGGCAGCTGTCGCGACATCTCGTTCATTGGCGAGACGGTGCTCGCGGCGACCGAGCGCGCAGGCGTCGCGGTCGCGAACCCGCGCCAGGACAGCGGAGCGTGGCGCACGCCGACGCGCGACTGCGGGCTTCCGCTCCGCCAGGACGGCACGTTCCAGGTGCTGCACACCGTCGGTGCGAGCGACACCAACCCGCCCCTCGCGCTGAGTGGCGGCCCCGACGGCATCTTCCGCAGCGGCGACGGACGCACGTGGCGCCTCGCGTCGCCCGCCGAGTTCACCGACGAGGTGTCGCTTCCGCCCGACTGGCTCTTCGCGCCCGGCGACCACGACATCAAGGTCGAGTACGACGATGCGGGCTGAGCGCATCGCGCGGCTCCTGCCGGAGGTCTACCAGCGCACGATCGTGCCGGGCACGCCGATCGCGACGCTCCTCGACGTGATGGACCAGCTGCACGGTCCCGTCGAGGCGGTGCTCGCAGACCTGCCCGACTACTTCGACCCGCAGCTCACGCCCGATCGCTTCGTGCCGTTCCTCGCCCGCTGGGTGGACCTCGCGCGCTGGCTCGACGACACCTCGGGCGAGTTCGACTCGGGCGTCGGACGCCTTCGCCAGGTCGTCGCGGCCTCGGCCCAGCTCTCGCGCCTGCGCGGGACGGCCGAGGGCCTTCGCGAAGCCCTCGAATGGGCGACGGGCGTCGCCGGGGTGCGCATCGACGAGGAGGTCCGGGATGCCGCCGGCCGCCGCCGTCCGTTCCACGTCGTCGTGACGCTGCCCAAGGACGCGGTCGCCCACCGGCCGCTCGTCGAGCGCATCGTCGCGCAGGAGAAGCCCGCGCACGTGACGGCGGAGGTCGTGTTCGAGGACGGCCCCGCCTCGGCGTCGTCCTCGGCGTCGCCGCCCGAGCCGGAGACGCCTGCCGACAAGCCCCCGGTCCTCCCCGTCGGCGGTCCCGCCGCGCCGGCCGAGCCGTCGTTCCCCGGCAGCGAGCCCGCGCCCGTGCTCACCGCCGTGCCGGAGCCCCCCGCGCCGCCGCCACCGGTTCCGCCCGGCACGGCTCCGGCCGCGCCCGTTCTGGCCGCCCCCGTTCCGGCCGCGCCGGCTCCGGCCGCTCCGGCCGCGCCGGCTCCGGCTCCGGCTGCACCGGCCCCGGCTCCGACTGCGCCAGCGCCGGCGCCGCCACCACCCGTCCCACCGGCTCCCGAGACGGGGGAGCACACGACGTGAAGGTCATGATCGTCGTGCTCGTCGCGATCGCCGTCGCGGTCGTGCTCGTGCTGTTCTACGGCGCCGTCCGCCCTGAGGGCGACGCCGGGGCCGCGCAGGGAGGAGTCGAGGGCGGCTTCGGCTGGCTCGTGCCGCGGCCGACGCTCGCGTTCGCCGACGTCGCCGACGCCTCCTGCGCTGACCCGACCGTGCAGGGCTTCGTCGTCCCGTCGAACGGCGCGTGCGGCATCCCTCTTCCCGCTCCGTCGCAGATCGCGCTGTGCGTCGAAGACCCCTCGACCGTCGCGATCTCCACCGACGGGAGCGAGTACCCGGCGCAGCCCGTGAAGGCGTCGTCGCTGTCGTGCGCCGATCCGAAGCCCGTCGCGATCTACGACACCGACACCGTGCTGACGATCCGCTGCCTCGTGCTCGCGCAGTGCGTCGTGCTCGTGCGCGACTGAATCAGCCGCCCGTCGTCGGCGTCGCGGGCTGGCCCTCTTCGCGCTCGCGGAGCGGTCCGCCGCCCTGGCGGCCGAGCTGCAGCTGCTTGACGAGCGCGATGATGCCGCCGATGAGCATGAGCAGCCCCCAGATGGCGCCGACGAGCGCGATGATGATGGCGCCGAGCGCGTCCGTGATGCTCACGAGGATGATCGGGACGATCGAGTGCAGGATCATCACGACGAAGGTGAGCAGGACGCACAGGAGCAGGAAGAACACGAGCCGCTTGTTGCCGAGCATGCTCTGCTGCGCCACGAGGAGGAACACGATCGCGGCGAGCTGCAGGAACATGAGCACGCCGAGCAGGGCGGCCGAGGCCCAGATGTCGAAGAATCCGAAGATGGCGAGGTACGCGAGCGTGCCGAACGGCGCCGCGAGGAACAGCGACACCATCGTGATGAGCAGGACGAACGCGATGATCGCCATGATGATGCCTGCGATGACGGCGACGAGCCCGCCGAGCACGCTGACGATCCCGCCGATGAGGGGCACGGGTCTCGCCCCGATCAGGAGTGGCAGCACCATGAGGGCGAGGACGATCAGCAGCAGCCCGAGCGGAAGCGCGAGGTAGGGGATCGAGAGACCCGGCGGATCCTGCGCGCTCTCGCCGAAGTCGGCGGGGCTGAGGTCGGCGAGGTCTTCGATCGACACGCCGTCGGGGGCGCCGCCGGGGTTCGACTGCAGAGAGCTGATCCGGTCGCCCAGCGGAGGCGGGGAGATCAGGATGCCGGCACCCACGCACGCGAGCACCGCGAGCAGGATCGCGGCGAACGCGACCCACAGTGCCCACTTGCGGAGCTCCCGCATGCGTCCAGTGTGGAGGCGCCGGTCGCGCGGCGCCAGGCCCCGTGCGGGTCAGGCCGACGTGGCGTCGGGATCGAGCGCCTTGAGGGTCTCCTCCTCGGCGGGGTTGTCGGCCTCGAGCTGCTCCTCGGTCGTCTCGTCGCCGCCCGTCGGCAGGTCCTCGGACTGCTCTCCGTCGTCGAGGTCCGAGGCCGGCCGGTCGGTGCCCGGGGCGGACTGCTCGATGGGCTCGTCGTTCGCGCGTGCGTCGTCCATGCCGCCGACGCTACGACGGTGCCCCGCCGCGCGTCACGGGATTGACACGATGCCGCGTCGCCTTCAGAGTCCTGCGACGATCGCGTTGTCGAGTTCGTCGGGGTTGACCGGGCTGTGGGCGGTGTTGGTGAGCAGCACCCACGCGACACCGGCCGTCGGGTGCACCCAGAACTCCGTGCCGGACCACCCGCTGTGGCCGAAGACGTCCCGGTCGAGACGGCTGGGAGCGCGGGTGAGAAGGTTCCAGGCGAAGCCCCAGTCCTGGCCTGCCTCGGCGATGTACGGCTCCAGGCGCGGGATGTCGCCCGTGAGCGGGCGGAGCATCATGGCGAGCGTCACGGGCTGCACGACCGCGCCGTCGTCGCGCAGGAGCGCCGACCCCAGGGCGAGCAGGTCGGACGCGCGCCCGAGCAGCCCGGCGCCGGGATGGCGATTCGCGGCGAAGGCTTCGATGTCGAGTCCCGCCTCGGCGGCACCGACGACGGTGTGCGGATCGGATGCCTCGTCGAGCGTCAGCCCGTCGGCGCCGATGCCGTCCGCCCAGTCCGAGACCGCGGCATCCCATGCTCGTCCCGTGGCCTGCGCCACCATCTCGGCGACACCCTGGAAGGCGATCGTCGAGTAGCGCGAGACCGTGCCGGCCGCGAAGTCGCGCCCCGGCGTGCGCAAGAGTGCCTCGAGGTCCGGACGGTCCATCGGCGGCTCGGGGATGCCTGCGGTGTGGCTCACGAGGTGCCTCAGGCGCACGACGTCGTCGCGATCGGGGCCGAAGTCGGGGATGGCCGCTGCGACCGGCGTCCCCATTCCCAGCAGGCCGCGCTCGATCGCGCGCGCCGCCGCGAGCCCGAGGAGCGGCTTCGTGATCGAGAAGAGCCGGTAGTGGTCGTCGACGTCGGCGGGCCGGCCGTCCGTTGCGCCGAAGGCGTCGAGCGCGACGACGCCGTCGGCCGTCGCGATGCCGAGGACCGCCGACGGCAGGTGCCCCGCGTCGACGTGTCGGCGAGTCCAGTCGAAGGCGGCCGAGTAAGGAGAGGTCATGCCTTCGGAGCGTAGCGGCGCGGTGCATGCGTCCGTGCGACGAGGTCGCGGAGGGCCTCGAGCGATCCCGTCACGAGGCCCGCGGCGCGAGCCTGCACGAGCACGTTGCCGAGCGCCGTCGCCTCGACGGGGCCGGCGAGCACGGACAGGCCCGACCGGTCGGCGGTGCGCTGGCAGAGCAGCTCGTTGAGCGCCCCGCCGCCGACGATGTGGATCGTCTCGACGTCGACGCCGCCGATGCGGCCGGCTTCACGCGACGCGTCCGCGAACGCCTGAGCGAGCGACTCGACGATCGACCGCGCGTACTCGGCGCGCGTGCGGGGCGCCGCGACGCCGTGCTCGGCGCACCACTCGTCGATGCGCGCGGGCATGTCGCCGGGCGGCAGGAACCGCGGATCGTTGACGTCGAAGACGGCGACGGGCGCCGTGACCTCCTCGGCCGAGTCGAGGAGCGTCGGCAGGTCGATCGGGTGGCCCTGGCGCTCCCACGTGCGGACGGCCTCGCTCAGCACCCACAGTCCCATGACGTTGTGGAGCAGCCGCACGCGGCCGTCGACGCCGCCCTCGTTCGTGAAGTTGGCGGCGAGAGCCTCGGGCGTGAGCACGGGGCGGTCGACCTCGACGCCGACGAGCCCCCACGTACCGCACGAGATGTAGGCGGCGGCATCCGCCCGCATGGGCACCGCGACGACCGCGGATGCCGTGTCGTGCGAGCCGACCGCCGTGACCGAGGTGCCCGGGGCGGCGCCGATCGCGGCGGCGACCTCGGACAGGAGGGCGCCGAGGGGCTCGCCGGGCGCGATGAGCGGGGGAAGGATGCCGCGGGGCAGCCCGAGCGCCGAGACGAGGTCGTCGTTCCACGCTCCGTCTCGCAGCAGACCCGTCGTCGAGGCGTTCGTCTGCTCGGCGCGGGCCTGGCCCGTGAGCCAGTAGCCGACGAGGTCGGGGATCAGCAGCGCCGTGTCGGCGAACTCCAGCACGTCGCGGGGCTCGGCCGCGAACTGGTAGAGCGTGTTGAACGGGAGGAACTGCAGACCGTTGTGCGCGTACAGCTCGGAGTGCGGCATCCGCTCATGCACCGCCTCGACCCCGCGAGCCGTGCGGGCGTCGCGGTAGTGGAACGGGTCGCCGAGGAGGCGTCCGCCGCGCAGCAGGCCGTAGTCGACCGCCCACGCGTCGACGCCGATGCTCGCGATGGCCGGCGCGGCGCGGAACGCCTCACGGAGTCCCTTCACGGCGGCGCCGTAGAGGGAGAGGATGTCCCAGTGCAGGCCGTCCGAGATCTGCACGGGGTCGTTGGCGAATCGCGCGACGGGCGTCGCGTCGAGCGTGTCGGGGCCGACGTGCCCGACGATGACCCGGCCGCTCGTCGCACCGAGGTCGATCGCGGCGACCACGCCCGCCGTCATCGCAGACCCCGCTGCTCGAGTGTCCATAGCCCGTGCTCTCGCCGAGCGCCCACGCTGTGGACGGAAATGACGGGGGCTTTCGGTGAGAGCACGGGCTCTGGCCGATAGGCCGCACCCATCATCGGAGGAAGGCGGCGGCGACGCCGGAGTCGACCGGGATGTGCAGGCCGGTCGTGCGGCTGAGCTCGGGGCCCGTCAGCACGTAGACGGCGTCGGCGACGTTCTCGGGCACGACCTCGCGCTTGAGGATCGTGCGGTTGGCGTAGAACTGGCCGAGGTCCTCTTCCTTGACGCCGTAGGTCGCGGCGCGGTTGGCGCCCCAGCCGGCGGCGAAGATGCCCGAGCCGCGCACGACGCCGTCGGGGTTGATGCCGTTGACGCGCACGCCGTGCTCGCCGAGCTCGACGGCGAGGAGGCGCACCTGGTGGGCCTGGTCGGCCTTCGTCGCGGAGTAGGCGATGTTGTTCGGGCCGGCGAAGACGGAGTTCTTCGACGAGATGTAGATGACGTCGCCGCCCATCTTCTGCTCGATGAGCGCCTTCGCGGCGGCCTTGGCGACGAGGAACGAGCCCTTCGCCATGACGTCGTGCTGCAGGTCCCAGTCCTTCTCGGTCGTCTCGAGGAGGGGCTTGGAGAGGGACAGGCCGGCGTTGTTGACGACGAGGTCGATGCCGCCGAAAGCGAGGACGGTCGCGTCGATCGCGGCCTGCACGCCGTCGGCGTCGGCGACGTTCGCGGCGACGCCGATCGCGACGTCCGTGCCGCCCAGCTCGGCCGCGGCGGCCTGGGCCTTGGCGAGGTCGAGGTCGGCGACGACGACGCATGCGCCCTCGGCGGCGAGGCGGACAGCGATGGCCTTGCCGATGCCGGAGGCGGCGCCCGTGACGAACGCGATGCGGCCCTGGTGGGTCTTGGGCTTGGGCATGCGCTGCAGCTTGGCCTCTTCGAGGGCCCAGTACTCGATCCGGAACTTCTCCTCGTCGGAGATCGGCGAATAGGTCGAGAGGGCCTCGGCGCCGCGCATGACGTTGATCGCGTTGACGTAGAACTCGCCCGCCACCCGGGCCGTCTGCTTGTTGGCGCCATAGCTGAACATGCCGACACCGGGCACGAGCACGATGAGCGGGTCGGCGCCGCGGATCGCGGGGGACTCCGTCGTCGCGTACGCGTCGTAGTAGGCCTGGTAGTCGGCGCGGTACGCCTCGTGCAGCTCCTGCAGGCGGGCGATCGACTCCTCGACCGTCGCGCTCGCGGGCAGGTCGAGCACGAGCGGCTTGACCTTCGTGCGGAGGAAGTGGTCGGGGCAGCTCGTGCCCAGCGCAGCGAGCGGGGCGAGCTTCTCGGAGGCCAGGAAGTCCAGCACGACGCCGGTGTCGGTGAAGTGCCCGACCATGGGCTTGTCGTGCGACGCGAGGCCGCGGATCGTCGGCGCGAGGGCGGCCGCCTTCGCGCGGCGCTCGGCCTCGGGGAGGGCCTGGAAGCCCGCGACGACTCCGCCGAACGGCTCGGCCTTGCCGTTGCTCTCGATGTACGCGGCGGCGGTGTCGATGATCCACAGCGAGTTCTGCTCGGCCTCCTGAGACGTCGCACCCCACGCCGTGATGCCGTGGCCGCCGAGGATGCAGCCGATCGCCTGCGGATTCTGCGCCTTGATCTCGGCGATGTCCAGGCCGAGCTGGAAGCCCGGGCGGCGCCACGGCACCCACACCACCTTGTCGCCGAAGATCGTCGAGGTCAGCGCCTCGCCGTCTGCGGCGGTCGCGATCGCGATGCCCGAGTCGGGGTGCAGGTGGTCGACGTGCGGCGCGTCGACGAGCCCGTGCATCGCCGTGTCGATCGAGGGGGCCGCGCCGCCCTTGCCGTGCAGGCAGTAGTCGAACGCGGCGACCATCTCGTCTTCGCGGTCCACACCCGGGTAGACGTTCACGAGCGCGCGGAGGCGGTCCAGCCGCAGCACGGCCAGGCCTGCCTCCTTGAGCGTGCCCAGGTCGCCGCCCGAGCCCTTGACCCACAGCAGCTCCACGGGCTCACCCGTCACGGGGTCGGTCTCGGTGC
Source organism: Microbacterium alkaliflavum (assembly GCF_044325405.1). Classification (NCBI taxonomy): domain Bacteria; kingdom Bacillati; phylum Actinomycetota; class Actinomycetes; order Micrococcales; family Microbacteriaceae; genus Microbacterium; species Microbacterium alkaliflavum. The sequence continues at coordinate 384,181 of NZ_JBIQWL010000004.1, forward strand.
CCTTCGCGGACGTGTTGCCGCCCGCGTAGTTGGTGTTCTTCGGGTCGGCGCCCAGGCGATTGCTGCGCGCGATGAGCTCGGCGGCTGCGGGGTTCGTCATGTTCGTGAAGTCCTTGGTGTGGGGTCAGAGGGAAGTGGGTTCACCCGCGGCGATGTGCGAGTGGACGGATGCTGCACCCGCGTGTTGCCGCGGGGGAGCGGGAGTGGTCGTCAGTTCGGCCGCGGCATCCTGCGGGTGCGCGGCGGGGGCACCCACGTCTTGCCGCGGGCGAGCAGGAGTGCTCGAGGAGAGCGGGCGAGCGGAGAAGGCGGTCGGGAGGGCGGCCAGGCGCGCCGCGATGCGGTCGATGGAGAGGGATGCCGCGGCCTCGGCGGGGCGGTTCAGGTGGCCGTGCGTCGTGCCGGGCTCGACGACGGTCTCGATGTCGCGGCCGGCCGTGGCGAGCGTCGCGGCGAAGTGCTCGCCCGAGACGCGCAGCTCATCGACCTCGCCGTTGATCATGAGGGTCGGCGGGAAGTCCGCGAGGTCGTCGGGGGTCGCGAGGCCCGGGATCGCGGCGAGCGGCGCGCCGGCGACGGGTCCGCCCAGGTAGTTCTCGTACATGCCGAGTACGGCGTCTGGACCGAAGTGGTCGGCCTCGGGATCGGCGTCGAGCAGGGCCCGCAGATCGGGCCCGGGTGCGGGCTGCTCGGCCAGGAGCGTCGGATACGCCAGCACGACGAGCGCAGGGAGCGTCGCGTCGCCGGCGGACGGCATCCGCAGCACCGCGCCGGTCACGAGGTTGGCGCCGGCGCTCGCGCCGCCGATCGCGATCCGCGCCGGGTCGATGCGCAGCCGCGCCGCGTTGTCCACCGTCCACGACCAGGCTGCGAGCACGTCGTCCGAGCCTGCCGGGAAGCGGTGGCCGGGGCGGGTCGCGCCGTCGGGGGTCCACTCGGCCGGCGTGGGCGCGAGCCGGTAGTCGATCGACACCACCGTCGTGCCGCGCGCCGCGATCGAGCGCGCGACCCAGTCGGCTTCGGGCATGTCGAGGTCGCCGGCAGCGAACCCGCCGCCGTGCGCCCAGACCAGGCCCGTGCCGCGAGGCTCGCGCGCGGGGTAGACGCGCACGAGCCCCTCGGCGGCGGAGTACGGATCGGCCATGCGGGTCAGGCTCCCCAGCCGGCCTGGACGCCGCCGACGCGGTCGGCCGCGATCTGCTGCTGGTAGCCGGATGCCGCGTACGCGGCCATCGGGTCGGCCGCGAGTCCGCGCGACTCACGCCACTCCGCGAGGGCGGGGCGCACGTCGGTGTAGAACGCGTCCATGAAGACGGCGTTCGCCGCGAGCACGTCGTTCGCCTGCTGCGCCGCGGCGAGCGCGTCGCGGTCGACGAGGAGCGCGCGCGCCGTCATCTCCTGCACGTTCAGGACCGAGCGGATCTGGCCGGGGATCTTGTCCTCGATGTTGTGGCACTGGTCGAGCATGAAGGCGACGTCGGGGTTGTTGAGGCCCCCGCCGCGCACGACCTCGAAGATGATCCGGAACAGCTGGAACGGATCGGCCGAGCCCACGATGAGGTCGTCGTCGGCGTAGAAGCGCGAGTTGAAGTCGAACGAGCCGAGCTTTCCGAGGCGCAGCAGCTGCATCACGATGAATTCGATGTTCGTGCCGGGCGCGTGGTGGCCGGTGTCGAGACACACCATCGCCTTGTCGCCGAGCGAGGCGACCTGCGCGTAGGAGGTGCCCCAGTCCGGAACGTCGGTGTGGTAGAACGCCGGCTCGAAGAACTTGTACTCGAGCACGAGGCGCTGCTCCTCGCCGAGGCGCGCGTAGATCGTCTGGAGCGACTCCTGGAGGCGGTCCTGGCGGGCGCGCATGTCGCCCTGACCCGGGTAGTTCGAGCCCTCGGCGAGCCAGATCTTGAGGTCGCGCGAGCCCGTGGCATCCATGATGTCGATGCACTCGAGGTGGTGGTCGATCGCCTTGCGGCGGATGCGGTCGTCGTGGTGCGTCAGGGCGCCGAACTTGTAGTCCTCGTCCTGGAACGTGTTCGAGTTGATCGTGCCGAGCTCGACGCCGAGGTCTTCGGCGTGCTTGCGGAGGTCCTCGTACGAGTCGACCTTGTCCCACGGGATGTGCAGGGCGACGCTCGGCGCGAGCTTCGTGAACTCGTTGACCTTCGCGGCATCCGCGATCTTCTCGTAGGGGTCGCGCGGCGTGCCGGCCGTCGCGAATACGCGGAATCGCGTCCCGGAGTTGCCGAACGCCCACGAGGGCAGCTCGATGCCCTGCTGCTCGAGCTCGGACTGGATGTCAGGAGTGAGGATGCTCACGGTGCGTCGCTTTCTTCTGTGGAGGGTGTCTCGCCAGCGCTGGCGAGCTGGGCTTCGAGGTTGAAGACTTCGGCGAGGGGCGTCGCAGCCTGGTCGGGGCGGCCCTCGAGGCCGACGAAGAACCGTGCCATCTCGGCTTCCCAGCGGGCGGCGACCGGGGATGCCGCGAGGTAGGCCTGCGCGGCCGCGTCGTCGTCGGTCTCGTAGTAGCCGATGAGCCGGCCGCCGTCGCCGAGGAACAGCGAGTAGTTGCGGCGGCCCGCCGCGGCGATCTCGGCGAGCATCTCAGGCCACACCGGAGTGTGGCGCTCGACGTACTCGTCGAGGAGGTCCGGTGCGACGCGCAGTTCGAAGCACACGCGGGTGGGGCCGGTGCTCGTCATCGAGGTGCTCCTAGAGTGGTCCATGGGTCGTGAATCGTTTCAACGATAGGGCAATGCTTCCGCCTCCGCAACTGGAAGGCGGTTGCCGGGCGCTCTTGCGCAAACCGGTCCGCGGCCGTCGGTAGCGTGGGCCCGAACCGCTCGATGCGAAGGAGCACGCGTGCAGCACCAGGAGAACGCCCTCGCCGCCTACGTCGACGCCGTGCGCGGGGAGGGCGGCGCGCTCGCCGTCATCCTGGTGGGCTCCGTCGCGCAGGGACGCGAGCGGGAGGACTCCGACGTCGACGTGTACTTCGTGGTCGACGATGACCGGTTCGCGGCCGAGACGGCCGCGGGCCGCTTCGCCTGGGTCGACCGCGTGGGGCTCGACTATGCGGGCTCCTACATCGACGTCAAGCTCGCCAGTCCCCGCTATCTCGCCCGGGCCGTCGAGCACGCCGACGACCCGACGCGCGCCTCGTTCCTCGACGCCCGCGTCGCGTGGAGCATCGTGCCCGACCTCGCCGAGACGATCGAGCGCATCGCCGTCCTCCCCGACGACGCGTGGAGCGAGCGCGTGCGCTCGCACGTCGCGCAGGCTCGCCTCTACGGCGGTTATTTCCTCCGGCAGGCCGTCGAGCGCGGCGACGAGTTCCTGCGCCGCCACGCGGGGCTGCACCTGACCCTCGCCGCGGCGCGCGCCGTGCTCGCGGCATCCCACGTGCTCATGCCCGGTCCGAAGTACGTCTCGAAGCTCGTGCACACCGTCCCGACTCCGGACGGCTTCCTCGAGGCGTGGGACGGCGTCGTGTCCGACCCACGCGTCGACGATGCCGACGTGATCCTGCGGCTGCTCGACCAGCTGGTCCCCGACGGGCTGTCGGCCGACGAGTCGCTCTCGACCTTCATCCGCGACAACGAACTCGCATGGCTCCGGGGGACGGTGCCCGCGGAGTTCTGGTGAGCGACGCACGTCAGCCCTTGATGGCGCCGCTCGTCATGCCCGCGACGATCTGCCGGTTGAAGATCATGTACATGATCAGCATCGGGATCGTCGTGAGCAGGATGTACGCGAAGAGCAGGTTGAACTGGCTGAGCGTCTGGCTCTGGTAGTTGTACAGGCCGAGCTGCACGGTGGGGTAGTCGCTGCCGGGCAGGAAGTACAGCGGGTTCTGGAAGTCGTTGAAGACGAACACCGCCTGCACGACGACGACTGTCACGATGACGGGCTTGAGCAGCGGGAGCACGACGCCGAAGAACAGGCGCATGGGCCCGGCTCCGTCGATGATCGCGGCCTCGTCGAGCTCGCGGGGGATCGTGGCGACGAACGCGCGGAAGAGCAGGATGCAGAACGCGAGCCCGAAGGTCGCCTCGATGAGGATCATGCCGGGGATCGTCTTGAACAGGCCGATGCCCTGCAGCACCCAGATCGTGGGGACGACGGCGGGCGGCACGATGAGGGCGGCCAGCACGAGGAAGTTGACGAAGGGGTTGAGCCGGGTGCGCTTGCGCTGCAGGAGATAGCCGACCATCGCGGCGCAGACGACCATGATGGCGCAGGAGAAGATCGTGATGGTCGCGCTCCAGATGAAGGCCCACACGACCTGGTAGTCGTTCTTCTCGAGCACCTCGGTGAGGTTCTGCCAGAGGAGCCATTCGGAGGGCAGCGAGAACTCGACGAGTCCAGCTTCCTTCGGGTTCTTCGACGCCTCGAGGACGACGAACGCGAAGGGGACGAGGAAGACCACGATCGAGACGAGGATCGCGATGATCCCGACGAGGTACTTGCGCAGGAAGATGCGGACGGTCAGCGGACGGCGGTCGGCCTTGCGCGCGGCTCGGACGCGCTGGTCGGCGGTGGTGAGCACTCGAGTGTCGGTCACAGCTCGGCCTCCCTTCGATTGAGGAACCAGTTGACCGGCAGCATCACCGCGATCACGACGAGGAACAGGATGACGTTGCCGGCGGTGGAGAGGCCGAAGAAGCCCGCCTGGTACTGCTTGTAGATGACCGACGCGATGACGTCGCTCGTGAATCCGGGACCGCCCTTGGTGATCGCCCAGATCATGGCGAACTCACGCAGGCCGCCGATGAGCGACAGGATGATGACGGTGGCCGTCGCAGGGCGCACGAGGGGGAGCGTGATGTTGCGGAACACGGACCATGCTCCTGCGCCGTCCATGCGCGCCGCCTCGAAATACTCCTGCGGAATGGCGACGATGCCGGCCATGAAGATGAGCGTCGCGATGCCGACGCCCTTCCAGATGTCGACACCCGCGACGGTGAGAAGGGCCAGGTTCGGATCGGTATACCAGCCGGGCTGCGGCAGGTGCAGGAAGCCGAGCACGTTGTTGACGATCCCGTGGAACGGGTCGAGGAGTGCCTTGAACGTCAGCCCGACGCCGATCGTGGAGACCAGCACGGGGAAGAAGACGACCGCGCGCAGGTAGCCGCGCCCGAGCGTGGGCCCGGTCAGCAGGAGGGCGAGCGCGAGGCCCAGCACGACCTTCGCGGCCGAGGTCGTGAAGCCGTAGATGAAGGTGTTGATGAAGCCCTGGGACAGCTGCGGTTCCTGGAAGAACTGGACGAAGTTGTCGAAGCCGATGAACTGGACGTCGAACAGGGTCCAGCGCGTGAGCGAGAAGTAGAAGGAGGCGAAGGTGGGAACCGCGAAGAACACGAGGAACAGCACGGCGGCGGGGATGTAGAACCACGACGGGTAGGGGCTCTTCACGCCCTTCCGCCTCTTCGCGGAGGCCCGTGGGGTGTCGGCGGGCGGGGCCGCTCCGGTGGGTGCGACGGCGGTCGTCATGATCACTCCTCTTCGAGTGGAGGGGCCGGCGGCGGTGCGCCGCCGGCCCCGGTCAATGTGAGTTCAGCAGTTCCGGACGGGGCTCACCAGCCCTTGAGGCCGAGCTGCTGGGCCTGCTTCTTGACGTCCTCGTCGTACTGCTGCGCGCCGTCCTTCGGCTGGGTGATGCCGGAGCCCACCGCAACCGTGATGTTCTCGAGGTTCGGGCCCTTGATGGGGGAGAGGAACTCGAGCGCCGACCCGGTCTTCTTGTCGTCGAAGTACTTCTGGATGTCGGCGATCATCGCGGGAGCGTCGGACGGGACCGTGCAGGCGGTGGTCACGTACGGGCCCGAGGGGGGAGACGTCTTGTTCTGCACGTCGCAGCCCTCGCTGGAGTTCGCGAACGCGACGAACTTCTTGGCGGCGTCGAGCTTGTCACCCTCGGTCGTCTTGGCGATGTAGAGGGCGTTGGGCTGCCACATCGTGATGGACGTGTCAGAGGCGCTGGCTGCCGGCAGGGCGAACACGCCGATGTCGTTGACCTTGTCCGGCTCGTTCTGCTGGATCACCGCGATCTGACCCGACAGCATCGGGTACTGTGCACCGGTGCCGTTGGCAAGTGCGTCCATCGCCTGCGCGTTGGTCATCGACGCGAAGTCCTCGTTGAACAGACCCTTCTGGAACGCCTCGGCCTGGTTGGCGAAGCCGGCGTACGCGGGCTCCTCGACGTACTTGGCCTTCGGGTCGTTGTCGGTGTACTCGGTGGCCCAATCGGGGTTCTGCGCCGTGACGTTCGCGAAGTCGCCCAGGACGAAGAGCTGGCTCGTCCACGTGTCGCCGTAGGACTGCAGGATCGGGGTGATCCCGCCGCCGGCGGACTTGATCTTCTCGCTGTTCGAGATGAACTCGTCCCACGTGGTGGGCACGGTCAGACCGAGCTTCTCGTATACCGGCTTGTTGTAGAGCACGGCACCCGCGAAGGAGGTGCCCCACGGTGCGCCGTAGAGGCCCTTGTCGGTCGACACGACCTGCTTGAAGTCATCGGTCAGGTCTTTGACCCAGTCCTCCTTGCTCAGGTCGACGAGCGTCTGATCGGGGTTCAGCGCCTGCAGGAGCGACCCGGAGTTGTAGTGGAAGACGTCGTCCATCGACCCCGTGGACAGCTTGGTCTTCATGAGGTTGTCGCCCTCGGTGCCGCCGGGCTGTGTGTCGAGCTTGACGCTGATGTCGGGGTTGGCCTTCTCGAACGCCTCGATGAGGGCCTTGGCCTGCGTCGTGTTGAGGTCGTCACTCTGCGTCAGGTACGTGATCTCGGTCTTGCCGCTGCTGCTCGATCCGCCGCCGCCGCTGCACGCGGCGAGCGGAACCGCGAGCACGACGGCGCCCGCCGCGATCGTGATCAGCCTCCGCGAAGAAGAGCTCATCATCCTTTACCTCCTTGTAAGGCCGGGCGGTCCATCCGCCCACGCTGCCGGAATGTCTGGTGCTGCCTTTTGAACGATTGAAACCATTCAACCCTCGTAAGGTACGTCGCGCCGGATCCATCGTCAATGGCTCCGAGCCGCTTCGCGGTCACGATTGTGTAACGGTCTACAAAGTGGTTGACAGTCACCGTGAATCGTTTCAGGATTGACGCGCGGCAGGGCGACGACGCGAGCCGCTCGAAAGGACGAAACGGTACCGATGACGCTGCTTCCCGCCACTACCGACCGCGACCCGCGCACGCGGGTTGTGGGCATCAGCACGCAGCACGGCGACGGCCTCCTGGGCGTTCCCGCAGAACGCCTCCGACTCGGCTGGCGCGTCGAGAGCGACGACCCCGCGGCGCGGCAGATCGGCTATCAGCTCGCATCCGCGCCGGAAGGATCGGAGCTCGAGCCCGGCGAGCCCGTCGCCTCGGAGGAAGCGATCGGCATCACCGCAGGCGTCGACCTCGACCCGCGCGAGCGCCGCGCCTTCGCGGTGCGCATCGCGACGCCGGCGGGGTGGACCGAGTGGAGCGAGCCGTTCACCGTCGAAGCCGGCGTCCCGGGCGCCGCGCTCGAGGCCGACGTGATCGGCATCCCGAGCCCGGTCGACGGTCCCGCCCAGCTCCTGCGCCGGGAGTTCTCTCTGATTGAGGTGCCGGCATCCGCCCGCCTCCGGCTTTCCGCGCTCGGACTGGTCGACGCGTGGATCAACGGCGTGCGCGCGACCGACGCGCACCTCACGCCGGGGTGGACGTCGTACCAGGGGCGCATCCTCGTCGACACGCTCGACGTCACGCCGCTCCTGCGTGCGGGCGAGAACGTCATCGTGCTCGCCGTCGCCGACGGCTGGTTCCGCGGCAGCTTCGGCTTCGCGCGTCGCATCGAGATCTACGGCGACCGCTCGGGGGCCCTCGCCCAGCTCGAAGCCGACGGCGAGACGATTCTCGCGACGGATGCCTCGTGGCAGGGCGGCTTCGGCGCGATCCGGTCGGCGAGCCACTACGACGGCACGACGATCGACCTGAACCTCGACGACCCCGGCGTGCACGAGCCCGGATTCGCCGGGGACGGGTGGACGAGCGTCGACGTGCTCGACGTGGACAAGACCCTCTTCGAGCCGCGCTCGGCCCCGCCGGTGCGCATCGTCGCCGAGCTGCCGATGACGGCATCGGTGCACGACGGCCGCACGCAGCTCGACAGCGGCCAGAACATCTCGGGCTGGGTGCGCCTGGTGGTCTCCGGCCGCGCCGGCGACGTCGTGACGGTGCGTCACGCGGAGGTGCTCGAGCCGTCGGGCGACCTGCATGTGAAGGCGCTGCGGACGGCGAAGGCCACCGACGTGTTCACGCTCGACCGCGACGGCGAGCACACGCTCGAGCCCGCGTTCACGTTCCACGGCTTCCGCTACGCCGACGTCGACGGCGCCGACGTCGTCTCGGCCGTCGCGGTCGCCCTCTCGAGCGACCTCTCCCCGCGGAGCTCCTTCACGTCGTCGCACGAAGTGCTCGACCGGTTCCACTCGAACGTCTTCTGGTCGCAGCGCGACAATTTCGTCTCGGTGCCCACCGACTGCCCGCAGCGCGACGAGCGCCTCGGCTGGACCGGTGACGCCCAGGCGTTCGCCGCCACGGCCAACACCCTCATGGACACCGAGGCGTTCTGGACCTCGTGGCTGCGCGACCTCGAGATCGACCAGACCGACGAGGGCGGCGTCGCGTCGGTCGTGCCCGACATCATCCGCAAGCAGGACATGCTCATGGGCGGCGTGCAGACCGAGAACATGGGCCGCGCGGGATGGGCGGATGCCGCCACCATCGTGCCGCTCGCCGTGTACGACGCGTTCGGCTCGACCGAGGTGCTCGAGCGCCAGCTCGACAGCATGCGGCGCTGGGTCGAGCATCTGCGCCGCCGCGCGGGCGACGACGTCGTGCTGCCGACCGAGCCGTTCCAATACGGCGACTGGCTCGACCCCGACGCACCCATCGATCGGCCGTGGGAGGCGAAGGTCTCGAGCGACTACGTCGCGAACGCGTTCTACGTGCGATCGGCCCGCCTGCTGGCGCGGGCGGAGCGGATCGTCGGCGACACCGGTCGCGCAGACGAGTACGACGCCCTCGCCGATCGGGTCGCTCTCGCGACCTTCGAGCGCTGGGGTGAGGAGGCGATCGCGACGCAGACCGGCGCGGCGCTCGCACTCGAGTTCGGGCTCGCCCCCGCCGCCCGGCGCGGCGAGATCGCCGACGCGCTCGCCGCCGACGTGCGCCGTGAGCACGGGCGCATCGCGACGGGCTTCCTCGGCACGCCGCTCGTGCTGTTCGCCCTCTCCCACAGCGGACACCTCGACGAGGCCTACCTCATGCTGCTCCGGCGCGACGCCCCGTCGTGGCTCTACCAGGTCGACCAGGGGGCGACGACCGTGTGGGAGCGCTGGGACGCGATCAAGCCCGACGGCAGCATCCACTCGGGGGCGATGGACGCGCTGCCGACCGAGGAGGCCGACCCCGAAGAGGGCAGCATGCTGTCGTTCAACCACTACGCCTACGGCGCCATGATCGACTGGGTCTACCGCACGGTCGCGGGGCTCGCACCCGACGCGCCCGGATATCGCCGTGTGCGCGTCGCACCGCGTCCCGCGGCGTCCCTCGACCACGCGGCCGCCGCGATCCAGACGCGCCTCGGCCGCCTCGCGATCGACTGGATCGTCGAGTCGGACGTCTTCACGGCGACGCTCGAGGTGCCCTTCGGCGCCGTCGCGGTGCTCGACCTTCCCGTGACGGATGCCTCGACCGTGACCGTCGACGGCTCGCCCGCGCCCGCCGAGCTCGGCCACGGCACCCACCGGATCACCGTGACGGCGCCCACCGTCGCCCGGCCGGAGGCCGTCGTCGCCGCCTGATCCTCTCGTCCCGCCGCGATCTGCACAGAGGAGTGCCATGAGTCTTCCGACCGCCCGCGTGGTGATCGACGCCCCATACCGCAGCGACGTCGTCGCCTCGCCGGCGCCGGTCATCGGCTGGATCACCGACACCGACGCCTCCGACTGGGTGCAGGCGCGTGCCGAGCTCACGCTGGATCGGGCCGGCGGCGCCGAATCGCACCTCGTCGAGGGACGCGCCTCGACGCAGGTCGCATGGCCTTTCGCGCCGCTCGCGCCGCGCGAGGAGGTGTCGCTGCGCGTGCGCGTGACGGGTGCCGACGGTGCCGCGGGCGAATGGAGCGCACCCCGCCGCATCGTCGGGGGCTTCCTCGGCCAGGGCGAGTGGCGGGCCGCGACGATCGGCCTCGCCGCGCCCGGATCGGAGGGGCAGCCCGCGTACCTGCGCACCGAGTTCGAGGTGACCGGTGACGTGCGGCGCGCGACGCTCTATGCGACAGCGGTCGGCGTCTACCAGGCGGCCGTCAACGGCGCAGACGTCGACGACCAGGTGATGAAGCCGGGGTGGACGCCCTACCTGCGCCGCACGATCCATGAGACGACCGACGTCACGGCGCTGCTCGCGCAGGGCGTGAACGCGATCGGCGTGCGGCTCGCGGGGGCGTGGGGCACCGAGCATTTCGGCTTCCGCGAGAACTCCCGGCTCCACTACGGAGACCAGCCCCGCTTCGCCGCGCAGCTGCTCGTCGAGTACGCCGACGGGCGCTCCGAGCTCGTCACGACGGATGCCTCGTGGCGCGCCTCGACGGGCCCCATCGTCGCGAGCGGGCTGTATGCCGGCGAGACCTGCGACGCGCGCCGCGCGCTCGTCGACGCGGAGGGGCGCGGTTTCGCCGAGGCGGGCTACGACGCCGCGGCGTGGCATCCCGTCGCCGTGCAGGAGCCTCTCGTCGAACCTGAGGCGCGCGTCTCGCCCTTCGTCCGACGGATCGAGGAGGTTCCCGTCGTCGATGTCATCACGACTCCGAGCGGCCGGACCGTGCTCGATTTCGGACAGAACCTCGTCGGGCGCCTGCGCCTGCGTGTCAGCGGTCCGGCCGGCACCGAGGTCACCCTCCGGCACGCCGAGGTGCTCGAGCACGGCGAGCTCGGCACCCGGCCGCTGCGCAAGGCCGCGGCGACCGACCGCTTCATGCTCGCGGGCTCGGGCGTCGAGGAGTGGGAGCCCGAGTTCACCTTCCACGGATTCCGCTACACAGAGGTGTCGGGATGGCCGGGCGAGCTCGATCCCGCCGACATCACCGCCGTCGTGATCCACTCCGACATGGAGCGCACGGGCTGGTTCGAGGCATCCGACCCCCTCGTCGACAAGCTGCACGAGAACGTCGTGTGGGGCCTGCGCGGCAACTTCCTCTACGTGCCGACCGACTGCCCGCAGCGCGACGAGCGCCTCGGCTGGACGGGCGACATCCAGGTCTTCGCGCCGACGGCGAGCTTCCTGTACGACGTGCGCGGATTCCTCGACTCGTGGCTGCGCGACCTCGCGCTCGAGCAGGAGGATGCCGGCGGTGTCGTGCCGTTCGTCGTGCCGAACGTCATCCCGGGACGGCCCGCCGCGGCCTGGGGCGACGCGGCCACGATTGTGCCCTGGGTGCTCCACGAGCGCTACGCCGACACCGCGACCCTCGCGCGCCAGTACGACAGCATGAAGGCGTGGACCGACCTCCTGCTCGGCATCGCCGGTCCCCGGCGCCTGTGGGAGGGATGCTTCCAGTTCGGCGACTGGCTCGACCCCGACGCGCCGCCGGACTCCCCGGCGAAGGCCAAGACCGACGCCGACGTCGTCGCGAGCGCGTACCTGTTCCGGTCGACGGATGCCGTGGCCCGCGCCGCGGCCCTGCTCGGCCGTGACGACGAGGCGACCGAGTACGCGGCCGTCGCGGAGGAGGTGCGCGCCGCGTTCCTCGCAGAGTACGTCACGCCGTCGGGACGCATGGTCTCGGACGCCCAGACGGCGTACGCGATGGCCATCGTCTTCGAGATCGCCCCCGCCGAGAAGCACGCGGTCCTCGGCGACAGGCTCGCCGAGTTGACCCGCCGGTCGGGCTACCGCATCGGGACGGGCTTCGTCGGCACGCCGATCATCCAGGACGCCCTCACCCGCACGGGCCACCTCGAGACGGCGCGGCGCCTCCTCGTGCAGACGGAGGATCCGTCGTGGCTGTACCCCGTGACGATGGGCGCGACGACGATCTGGGAGCGCTGGGACTCGATGCTGCCCGACGGCACGATCAACCCCGGGCAGATGACCTCCTTCAACCACTACGCCTTCGGCGCCATCGGCGACTGGCTGCACCGCGTCGTCGCGGGCCTCGCACCCGACGCACCGGGCTATGCGCGCCTCCGCATCGAGCCGCGGCCCCTCGCCGGGTTCGATTCGGCGCGCGCCGAGCACCTCACCCCTTACGGGCGGGCCGCGGCGGGCTGGTCGCGCGCCGACGGCGTCGTGCGGGTCGAGGCGCTCGTGCCGCCCAACACGACGGCGACCGTCGTGCTGCCGGACGGCGCGACGCACGAGGTGGGGTCGGGTTCGCACGCGTGGGAGGTCGCCGACGCGGCGACGCCCGCGCCGCCCGCGCACGTGGGTCTCGACTCGAGTCTCGCCGCCGTCATCGACGACGCCGAGGCCTACCAGGCGATCCTCGACCTGCTCGAGACCGGCAAGCCGGCCGCTGCGACCGCGTTCCGCAGGACGATGGAATGGCTGCCGGGCCGTGAGCTCGGGGAGGCGATCTCCCGCGACACCGACCCCGCGCTGCGGTCGGCGGTCGCGGAGCGTCTGGCCGAGCTGTCGGCCCAGCGAGCGGGCGCGAATGCGCGGCCGTGAGTCGGTGTGCGGAGCAGGGCCGCGGCCGGTGCCCTACACTCACGGTCATCGGCAGGGGGACGAGAGGACGAGGTGATGGTCAGCGTGCGTGACGTCGCGGCGGCGGCATCCGTGTCGGTGGGCACCGTCTCGAACGTGCTCAACCGGCCCGGCAAGGTATCGCCGGCGACGGTCGAGCGCGTGCTCGCGGCGATCGACGAACTGGGCTTCGTGCGCAACGACGCGGCGCGCCAGTTGCGCGCGGGCCGGAGCCGCAGCATCGGGCTCGTCGTGCTCGACGTCGGCAACCCCTTCTTCGCCGAGGTCGCCCGCGGTGCCGAGGACCGTGCCGCCGAGGAGGGCATGAGCGTCCTGCTCGTCAACAGCGACGAGCGCGTGGAGCGGCAGAACGCGCACCTCGAACTGTTCCGCGAGCAGCGGGTGAACGGCGTGCTCGTGACGCCCTCGTCCGACGACCTCTCACCGCTCGAGCGACTGCAGGGCAGCGGCATCCCCGTCATCCTCGTCGACCGCGAGGTCTCCGGCGACGACTTCGCGTCGGTCGCCGTCGACGACGTCGAGGGCGGCTACCTCGCTGCGTCGCACCTCACCGCGATCGGGCGCCGGCGCATCGCGTTCGTCGGCGGACCGCTGTCGATCCGCCAGGTCGCCGACCGGCTCGAGGGCGCGCGCCGCGCCGTCGCCGATGTCGAGGGCGCGACGCTCGAGGTCGTCGAGGTGCCCGCGCTCACGGTGCTGAGCGGTCGGGCGGCCGGCGAGAGGCTGCGCGAGCGACCCCTCGCGGAGCGGCCCGACGCCGTGTTCGCCGCCAACGACCTGCTGGCCGTCGGCGTGCTGCAGGCGTTGAGCCTGCTCAGCGGCGTGCGCGTGCCCGACGACATCGCCCTCGTCGGCTACGACGACATCGACTTCGCCGCCGCGACGGTCGTGCCGCTGAGCTCGGTGCGCCAGCCCGCGCACGCGATCGGCTACTCGGCCGTCGACCTGCTGCTCAAGGAGCTCGACGACCCCGGCGGAAGCCACGACCGCGCCGTGCGGTTCCAGCCCGAGCTCGTCGTCCGCGAGTCGACGGCCGGCTGACGCGGGACTCAGCCGCCGACGCGGATGAGGCGCACGGCCATGTACTGGCGGCCCGGGAGCTCGACCCGCACCGTGCCCGACTTCGTGCCGTCGAGACGCTCGACCGTCATGTTCCACGTGTCGACGACGTCGACCGTCCAGTCGCCCTCGGGCAGCACGATGTTGCGGAACCGAGGGCGGTTGAAGCCGAAATAGGCCACGCGGTGCGTGTCGGTGCCGCCCCACGGGACATCCCAGTCGGAGGGGAGCGGGTTCCATACGCCGCCGGGCGTCTCCTCCTGCAGCTGCCTGAGGAACCGGATGCGGTCGGGCGAGGAGCCGTGCAGCTCGCCGCCCTTCGACCACCACAGCACCTCGTCGCCGCCGGGGTCGGGGAGGTAGGTCTCGCCGTGACCGACGTAGCCGCCGCGGATGGCGCCCTCCCAGAAGCGGCGCGTCATCTCCTCACCCGTGATGTTGCCCCAGCCCTGGTCGATGTCGCCCTCGTAGGCGCACTCGTCGATCACGACGGGCTTGCCCCACCGCTCGCGCCACTCGTCGGTGTTCTCCGAGGTGCGGTAGACGTCGACGCGCTGCACGCTGACGTGCGTGATCCAGGGCTTCGAGTAGTCGTAGAAGGGGCGGCAGTTGTGGATCGAGTTGAGGTGCCCGACCGGGTCCTCCTCGCCGACGACCGCCGCGAGCCGCTCCCAGTCGGGGGTGTCCTTCGCCCACAGCAGGTCGTACTCGTTGGCCATCGACCACCACACGTTCGCGAACGCCGCGAGGCGGCGCAAGACGTAGCGGACATAGCGCTCGTCGACGGCAGGGCCGAGGTCGGCGAAACCCCACCGGTCGTAGGCGTGGAAGAGGATCAGGTCGGCCTGGATGCCGAGCTCGGCGAGCTGCGCGATGCGCTGCTCGAGGCGACGGAAGTGCGCCGGGTCGAACCGCGTGCAGTCGAACCCGTCGTCGAGCGACCCCTCGAAGACGAAGTCGGCCGGCTCGTTCGCGTTGAAGAGGTACGACTTCGGGAACACGCACATGCGCATCTTCGTGAACGCGGACGCGGCGAGCGTGCGCAGGGTCTGCTCCTGCAGCTCGTCGGGCTGGTGCGTCCACGCGTAGGCCGTCGTGCCGAGCGGGAGGTGCCGCGTGCCGTCGGCATGACGGAAGTGGAAGCCGTCGACACGGACCGGTCCGTGCGCGCCCTCGCGCGCCGGGCCGACGGCCACGGCGCCGGTCAGCCCGTCCAGCGACCGTGCCGTCGACCGCGTGACGAACGACCACTCGCCCTCGGCGTCGGCGAGGGCGCGCACCGCGTAGGCGCCGTCCCCGTCGTAGAAGCCTCCGACCCGCACCTCTGAGCCGTCGGGGCGCGTGAAGACGGCGTCGAGTTCGACGTCGACGAAGGGATTGCCGTGCGACGGGCCGGTGAACCGCACCTCGAGGACGTCCCACGTCGCGACGACGTCGGCGGGGAGGATGACGGATGCCGAGCCGCGCTGCACCTCGTCGCCCTCGTAGTCGGCGCGCGGCGCGATCGCGGGCGCGTAGGGCGGACGCTGCACGTCGTCGCCGACCTCCGCGAGGGCATCCCAGAGCTTCTGGCGCTCGGACTCGTCCTCCAGGGCCGGCACGATCGCGATGAGCGAGCCGAGCCGGCCGTCGCGGAACTGCGTCGCCATCGGCGAGGCTGCGATGCCCGGCATGTAGCGCTCGAGGATGGCGCGCGCACCGGGGTGGTCGAGCGCTTCGCCGAACGTGGAGCGGCGGTCGAACATGAGAGTCCCTTCCAGGGGGTTCAGGCTTCGGTGGCCTCGCGCACGGCGCGATCGACGTCGGCGAGCACGGGCGGGGGAGTGAACATGAGTGCCGAGCGCAGCGAGCGGCCCGCGCCCCAGACGGTCTCGGCGCGGATGGCCTCGGCGCGGTCGGCGTCGAACTCGGCGAGCGTGTCGAGCACCGCCCGATACGCGCGCGGGTCGTCGATGACGTCGGCCAGAGAGGCGTCGAGTCCCGGCAGGGGCGGACGCGCGCTGGCCGCCGGTGCGGCGACGCGCCATTCGTGCGAGCCCGATCCGACGGTCGTCGCGGGGAGTCCCGCCAGGTCGACGACCGCCGTCGTGTTGGCCGGGACGGCCGCGTGCACGACGAGCTCGTCGCCGTCGCGCCGCCAGGAGACGGATGCCTCGCCGTACGGCGTGACGTGCCGCGCCGAGGCGTGCGAGAGCGCCGCGAGCGGGCGCGGAGCGATCCGCAGGCGCCGGTAGCCCGGGGCGTCGGGCGCGAGACCGGCGACGGTGCGGTGCAGCCAGTCGGCGACCGCGCCGAGCGCGTAGTGGTTGAACGACGTCATCTCGCCCGGATTGACCGAGCCATCGGGGAGGAGGCTGTCCCAGCGTTCCCAGACGGTCGTCGCCCCCATCGTGACGGGGTAGAGCCACGACGGGCACTCGGTCTGCAGCAGCAGCCGCTCCGCCTCGGCGAGGTGTCCGCCCGACGTCAGCGCGTCGGTGACGAGCGGGGTGCCGACGAACCCGGTGGCGATGCGGTAGCCGCCTTCGCGGACGAGGGCCGCGAGGCGGTCGGCGAGGGCCTGGCGCACCTCGGGGTCGGTGACGAGGTCGAACTCGAGCGCCAGTGCGTAGGCGGTCGGCGCGTCGCTCATCATGCGGCCCGCGGGGGTCACGTAGTGCGCGACGAAGGCGGTGCGGCTGCGCTCGGAAAGCTCGGCGTAGGTCGCCGCGTCGTCTTCGAATCCGAGCAGCTCGGCGGCGTCGGCGACCTGGCGCAGCGACTGCGCGAGGTAGGCCGTCGCGACGATGTCGCCGTCGACCTTGGCCTGGCCCGGCTTGTCCGGCGGCGCCGACGGGTCGAGCCAGTCGCCGAGCTGCATCCGGCCGGCCCACGGGCCGTGGTGTCCCGCGTCGCGCAGGACGGCGTCTGTCCACGCCTTCATGCTCGGATACTGCGCCGCGAGCACTTCCAGGTCGCCGAAGCGTGCGTGCAGCACGGTCGGCACGGCGGTCGCGGCATCCCCCCACGCGGCCGTCGGCCCGACCCCGCCGAACGCGGGGAGCGCCGCGGGGATGACGAGCGGCACCTCGCCGTCGTTGCGCGCCTGCTCGCGCGCGAGGTCGCGCAGCCACGAGGTGAGGAACCCGGCGCAGTCGTAGAGGAAGCTCGCCGTGGGTGCGAAGACCTGGATGTCGCCCGTCCAGCCGAGGCGCTCGTCGCGCTGCGGGCAGTCGGTCGGGATCGACAGGAAGTTGCCGCGCATGCCCCACACGACGTTGTCGTGCAGGCGGGACAGGAGGGGATCGGATGCCTCGAACCAGCCTGTGCGCGTCATGTCGGAGTGCAGCACGACGGCCTCGACGGCGGAGGGGTCGAGGTCGACGCCTTCGATCTGCGCGTACCGGAAGCCGTAGAAGCTGAAGCGCGACTCGAGCACCTCCTCGCCCGTGCCGGCGAGGTCGAACGTCGCCGTCGCGGCGGCGTTGCGGAGGGGCCGGGTCGCGAGCTCGCCGTCTTCGAGCACCTCGGCGTGACGGACCGTGACTCGGGTTCCCGCGGGCGCCGTCACCCGCACGCGGAGGCGACCGACGAGGTTCTGCCCGAAGTCGAGGATCGTGCCACCCGACGGCGTCGCGATGACGCCGTGGACGGGAAGGGTCTCGATGCGGCGCACGGGCGCGGCGATGCGCGCCTCCGGCACGGGCACGTGCTCGTACCCCGGGTTCGCGGCGGCGCCGACCCGCACCGGCGTCCATGCCGGGGCGGCACCCGCGGTCGCACCCTCGGTCCCCGAGCTTGTCGAGGGGTCGGACGCCGGGCTCGACCATCCTGGCGCCACTCGTCGGAGGTCCTGGTGCTCGCCCGGATAGATCCCGCTGTCGACGACGGGACCGTCGCCGCTCGCCTCCCACGAGGCGTCCGTCGCCGCCACGGTCTCGACGGTGCCGTCGGCGAACTCGACGCGCAGCTGCGCGAGGAACGACGGCTGCGTGCCGTACAGGCGGTTCGTGTACACGAAGAAGCCGTACTTCTCGGTGTACCAGGCGCCCGCGATCGTCGCCGCGAGCACGTTCTCGCCCTCGCGCATGAGGCCCGTGACGTCGACGGTCTCGTGCACGAGCCGGTCGCGGTAGGCCGTCCAGCCGGGGGAGAGCACGTCGTCCGACACGGCGGTGCCGTTGAGCTCGGGCTCGGCGACGCCCAGTGCCGTCCAGAAGAGCAGGGCGCGCCGCACGGGACGGTCGAGGGTGAACGTCGTGCGGACGAGCGCGGGCTGCGCCTCGCGGTCGGGCTCGGCGAGCCCGACGGGCTGCGCGATCCACTCGCCGTCGGCGAGGAAGCCGGCCTCGACGCGGAGGGGGTCGCTCCACTCGGTCTCGGCGCCGGACAGGGCACGCACGCGCACCGTGACGTCACGCGACTCACCGGACGCGAGCGGCCGGAAGGGCCATGCCACGAGGGCACTCGCGTCGCCGTCGAGCGTCACCGAGTCGATCCCGTCGGTGAGATCGACGGATGCCTGCACCCAGTCGCCCTCGTCGGCCTCGACCCGCCACGTCAGGCGGGGCGTCGAGGTTGCGACGAACGGGGTGTCGTCACGCAGTTCGGCGAGCAGTGCCGAGACCCGGCATCCGGTCATTCATCGTCTCCTTCGGCGATCCAGCGCTGAAACGATACAACGCCATCGACAGCGTAGACGCCGATCACGCGACCAGTGAAGGACTCCGTCGTCTCGGACGACAGGAATCGGCCGTCGACCGTCGCGAGGTGGATCCGCTCGCCGTCGATCGTCGCCGCGAGGTCGAACTCGTCGGACGTGCGGGGGAAGCCGCCCGTCGGCGCGGGCTTGCGCGAGTCGATGTGCAGGTCGAGCACGTCGCCCTCGAACGGCGTCGTCCACTCCTGCACGAGGCCGCTGACGACGGCGCGCGCCGTCACAGACCCCGCTCCCGCCTCCACCTCGACGTGGAAGTGCTCGTCGTAGCGCACCGCGAGTCCGCCGACACCGCGCGAGGCATCCATCGTCACCGTCACGGCATTCGTGAGGTGCTCCTGGCGGCGGCCCACGAACACGGGCCGCGGGTCGTCGAGCGTCGAACCGTCCCCGCGAAGGACGAGCGACCCCTCCGCGATCTGGGACACAGCCGTGGGCAGCGCCCGCACGGCGATCCACTCGCCGTCGAGGGGCTCGTCGAAGACGACCTCGACGCGCGTACCGGGGCGTGCGTTGAGCAGGACGGGCTCGATCCTGGGCCAGCCGTCGTCCTCCCAGTGCACGGGCGTCACGAACGTCTCGCGTCCGAGCGCCGAGAACGCGCGGGTCATCGAGCGCGGACGCACGCCGAGGAGCACGCAGAGCCACTCGCCGTCGGGGCCCACGACGAGGTCGCCGTGACCGGTGTTCTGGATGGGGCGCGTCGTCGAGCGCGCCGACACGAGCGGATTCTGCGGTGCGGTCTCGAACGGACCCTCGGGCGAGGCGCTGCGGGCGATCGAGATGCCGTGGCCGCGCTCCGTGCCGCCCTCGGCGATCATGAGGTACCACCGCCCGTCGACCTCGTAGAGGTGCGGCGCCTCGGGGAACCCGCCGCCCGTTCCCGACCACAGCGACCGGGACTCCTCGAGGGCCACATGCGTCTCGAGGTCGACCTTCACCTGCTGGATGCCGCGGTGCGCGCCGATCTCGGGACCGCTCAGAACGAGACCGGAGAAGGTGATGTAGGCGCTCCCCTCGGCATCCCACGCGATGTCGGGATCGATGCCATCGACGCTTCCCGAGCCGTCCGCCTTGAGGATGAGGTCGCCGTCGCTCCACGGTCCCGCGGCGTCCGTCGCGGTGAAGTGCAGCATCCCCCGGCCCATGGCATCGGTGATGACGAGGTGGAAGACGCCGTCGCGGTGCCGGATCGTCGGCGCCCACGCGCCGCCGGCCGTCGGGACCTCTTCGACCGCGAGCTGGCCGACGCGCGTCGCGACGTGGCCGATGAGCTCCCACGTCTCGAAATCCGTCGAGCGGTGGATCGGGATGCCGGGGAGGTACTCGAACGTGCTCGTGGCGAGATACCAGGCGTCGCCGACCTTCACGACCGACGGGTCGGGGTGGAAGCCGCCCAGGAGCGGGTTGTACAGCGTCGTCATCGGGAGTCCTTCGCGTGTCGGGGGGGGTCAGGAGGAGAGGATGCGGCCGAGGTCGCGGGCGAGCCCGACGGCTCGGGGATCGGCGCCGCCGGGCCAGGGGCCGCGGGCGATCGTCCATGCGAACGCAACCCCCGTGTCGGGGTCCACGCACGCGAGCGCGCCCATCGCGCCGTCGTGCCCGAAGGCGCGAGGCCCGCCGAAGGCGAGCTGTGGCGTCGGTTTCTGGAACACGATGGAGTGCGCGCGCAGCGGCTGGCCGAGCACCTGGTCGTAGCCGCTCACCTGCTGGCTTCCGACCGCGAAGACGGTGTCGGCCGAGAGGAACGGCTCCGCGCCGTCGACGCCCGTGACGGCGGCCGCGAACAGGCGTGCGAGGCCGCGCGCCGTGCCGATGCCCGATCCCGCGGGATGCCCGAAGCGCCAGCTGCGCTCGTCGTTGGCGAGGTCGAACGACCCGAGGTCGCCGAAGACGATGGGTCCGAGGATCGAGTCGAACGCCGGGGATGCGTCGGCGACGGGCCGGATCATCGGCAGCGTCGGAGAGCGCCGGGCATCGAGCTCGGGCGGCAGGCCGAGGAAGAAGTCGATGCCGTGCGGTGCGCGGATCTCCTGCTCGTAGTACTCGTGCAGCGTGCGGCCCGTCACGCGGAACACGAGCTCCGACGCGAGGTTGCCGATCGTGACGGCGTGGTAGCCGAAGGCGCTGCCGGGCTCCCAGAAGGGCGGGCTCGCGGCGAGCCGCTCGGCGGCGCGGTGGTGGTCGAGCAGCTCGTCCCACTCCAGTGCCGGGGTCGCCTGCGGCAGCCCGGCCTGGTGCGACAGCAGCTGACGCACCGTGACACCGCCCTTGCCGTGTGCGGCGAACTCCGGCCAGAACAGGGCCACGAGCGCGTCGAGATCGAGCTCGCCGCGCTCGACGAGGAGCGCGATCGAGAGGCCGATCGTGTTCTTCGTCACGGAGTAGGGCACCATGACGGAGTCGTCGCGAAGGTGGGGCCCGCCCCACACGTCGAGGACCGCGATGCCGTCGTGGAAGGCGGCGGCCTGGAACGACAGGTCGGGATCGGCGGCGAGGAAGCCCGCGAGCCGGGTCACGACCTCGTCGAGGCGCGCGTCGGCCGTGCCCTGGAGCAGCCCGTCGACGGGTGCGGTCACGCGAGCTCCCACTCGAACGAGAGCGGAAGGTCGGAGACCGAGGCCCCGGCCCGCAGCGTGTAGGCGCCGGGCTCGACGATCCAGCCGTCGGCCCAGTGCGCGAAGCGGCGGGCGGGAAGCGGGATGCGGGCGGTCACGGTCTCGCCGGGCCCCGCCTGCACGGCGGCGAAGCCGACGAGCCAGCGCTCGGCGCGCTCCACTTCGGATTCGGCGCGCTCGGCGTAGACCTGCACGACCTGCTTGCCGGCGCGCTCGCCCGTGTTGGCGAGGGTCACCTCGAGCACGTCGCCGTCACGCTGGGCGACGCCCCACGACCACGTCGTGTAGCCGAGGCCGTGCCCGAACGGGAACGCCGGCGCGGCGCCGTCCTTCAGCCATGCGCGGTAGCCGATGTGCAGGCCCTCCGTGTAGCGGAGGACGCCCTCGTCGGGGGTGACGTCGGTGACGGGCACGTCCGCCAGGGTCGCGGGCCACGTCGTGGGCAGGCGCCCGCCGGGCTCGGCCGCGCCCGACAGCACATCGGCGAGGGCCGATCCGAACTCCTGGCCGCCGAACCAGCCCTGCACGACAGCGCCGACGTCACCCGCCCAGGGCAGCACCACAGGCGCGCCCGCGTTCACGACGACGACGGTGAGCGTGCCGGTCGCAGCGACCGCGCGCACCAGATCGTCCTGGCGACCGGGCAGGTCGAGGTCGGGGCGGTCGTAGCCCTCCGACTCCACCTTCGAGTTGGTCCCGACGACGACGACCGCCACGTCCGCGCCCGCGGCGGCCTCGACGGCGCGCTCGATGAGTCCTTCCGGGTCGGAGTCGTCGGGCGCGATCCCGACCGTCGCCGACAGCGCACCGGCGAGCGCGCCGCCCTGCTCGAGCGTGAGCTCGACGCGGAAGCGTCGGGCGACACCCGCCTCCACCGGCACGGCCGCCGTGAGCGACGGCGGGTTGAGGAAGGCGGCGCCGAGGTCGGTGCCCTCGATGACCGGCACGTCGTCGACGACCAGCTCATCATCGATGTAGAGGCGACCGGGGTTGGCACCCGCGAAGCCGAGCAGGATCTCGCCCGACTCCGCAGGAGTGTAGATGCCGTCGATCACGACTCGGCGGCTGGCGGAGATGGGGGCGTCGCCGCCGAACCAGACGAGCGCCGTCGAACGGCGGTCCTCCGCGAAGATCTCGGCGCCGTCGGCGTCGTAGAAGGTGACGCGCACGCCCGGCTCGCCCGTGACGGGGTTGGTCAGCCGGTCGAGCGGGATCTCGGCCACGCCCTCCTGCACGACGGCGCCCAGCTCGTAGCGCACGTGCGCGCCCGGGAAGGCGGCGCGGATGCCGTCGAGCGGCGACGTGATGCGCTCCGGGAGCACGGTCGCGCTGCCGCCGCCCTGCGTGCGCGCCTCGCGCGCGTTGTGGCCGATGACGGCGATCCGGGCGAGGGACGAGGCATTCAGCGGGAGCACGCCGTCGTTCGCGAGCAGCACGGTGCCGGCGATCTCGGCCTCGCGCGTGAAGGCGACGCCGTCGATCTCGCTGGGCGTCTTCGGCTCACTGCCCGCGAGGGCGCCGACACGCTCGGCGAGGAGGAGCAGGCGGAGCACCTTGCGGTCGATGTCGGCCTCGTCGACCTGGCCGTCGCGCACGGCATCGACCAGACCCGCGAACGCGGGGGCCGGGCCGGGCATCGCGAGGTCCTGGGCGGCGGGGATCGCGCCGAGCGAGCGGACCGCGGTCCAGTCGCTGATCACGACGCCGTCGAAGCCCCACACCGAGTTGAGCGGGGATTCGAGCAGGTCGTGCTCGGTCATCGTGGCGCCGTGCACGGAGTTGTAGGCGCTCATGATCGTCCAGGCGCCCGCCTCGACGGCGCGCTCGAACGGCGCGAGGTAGAGCTCGTGCAGCGGGCGGGGGTCTACCTGCACGTCGACCGTGAAGCGATCGGTCTCGGAGTCGTTGGCGACGTAGTGCTTGGGCGTCGCTCCGACGCCGTTGTCCTGCAGGCCGCGCACGTAGGCGGCCGCGAGCTCGGCCGACAGCTCGGGGTCCTCGCTGAAGCACTCGAAGTGGCGGCCGCCGAGGGGGGAGCGGTGCAGGTTGATCGTGGGGCCGAGCACGACGTCGACGCCTTTGCGACGGGCTTCGGAGGCCGCGGCCGCACCGTAGCGGTAAGCGAGCTCGACGTCCCACGAGGCGGCGAGGGCCGAGCCCGACGGGAGGTTGAGCGACGGCTCGCGCTCGTCCCACCTCGGGCCTCGCACGCCCGCGGGGCCATCCGAGAGGGTCATCGCGCGCAAGCCGATCTCGGGGATGGAGACCGTGGTCCAGAAGTCGGCACCCTGGATGAGCGCCGCCTTCTGCTCGAGGGTCAGCTTCTCGAGGAGCGGGATGAGGTGCTGCACGGTCTCGGGCTGGTGAGACGGATGTGTCGTCGTATTCGAGGTCACGGGACAGTCCTTCGGTTGCGGAGGCGGCTCGACAGGATTCATCGATGCGGATTCGCCTGCGAGCGACACGACCGTGGATCCTCTTGACGTCACGCTAGCACCAATTCCTAGTGATCGCTAGGTTTTAGATCGACGGGGGCATAGTGTGGTCAGGAGTCCCAACAGGATCGGCACCGGATGTCACGCGAAATCCGACTGATCGCTAGGTTTCCGCGATGCGGTGCCCCAGAATGAACGGAACGGCTCTCGAACGTCTCACCACGATCCGGTGAGCGCAGGACGCGGAGAACGAGGATGACCAACTCCACCGATGCACGGCCCGTGCGCAAGCCGCGCGGCGAGTACGCCAAGACACGCGCGCGGAAGGTCGCGATCCTCGATGCGGCCCTCGAGGTCTTCGCGCAGTCCGGGTACCGCTCGGGCTCGATCCGGGACGTCGCGACCCTCGTCGGAATCAGCGAGGCAGGGCTGCTGCACCACTTCCCGAACAAGGTCAAGCTGCTCGAAGCCGTCCTCGAACACCGCGATGATCAGGCACGCACATTCGTGCCCATGGACGCTCCCGACGGCGCGGAGACCCTCCGCGGTCTCGTCGACCTCGCGGCGTACAACGCGAGCGTCCCTGGTGTCGTGGAGCTCTACTGCACCCTGTCGGCCGAGGCGACCTCGCCCGATCACCCCGCCCACGAGTACTTCATCCGGCGCTACGACTACACGCGGTCCTCGATCGCGAACGCGTTCCGTCGCCTCGGCGAGGCGGGGCGCCTCAGCGTCGACGTCGATCCGGTGCGGGCCGCGATCTCGACGATCGCCCTCATGGACGGACTGCAGGTCCAGTGGCTGCTCGACCGCGACGTCGTCGACATGGCGCAGGAGCTCGCGGACTTCTTCGGGTCGTTCGTCGAGGAGTTCCATGCTGACGTGGAGCCGGGCGCCGATCTCGCCGAGCTCTCATGAGCACCGACGCCGGCTGCGGTGACGGGTGTGCGTGCGGCGCGCCCGAGCGCTCGCAGTTCGTGCAGATCGGGGCGCGCCCCTCGCTCGCGCCCGATGCCGTCTCGGGGACCTCGCTTCACTCGGTGGAGCAGGCGCTCGTCCCCGCGGGCGAATTCGTCATGGGCGACTCGTCTGGCGATCGCAATGCCGCCGACGGCGAGGTGCCGCAGCATCGCGTGACGCTGGACGCGTACTCGATCGACGCCACGAGCGTCACGAACGCCGCGTTCGAGAACTTCGTGCGGGCGACGGGCTATCGCACCGAGGCCGAGACGTTCGGCTATTCGGCCGTGTTCCACCTTGCGGTGCAGGCGCCCGCCGGCGACGTCATGGGGCCCGCGTCGGGCACGCCATGGTGGTTCGGCGTGCGCGGCGCCGACTGGCGACGCCCGGGCGGCCGCGACTCGTCTATCGACGGCCTGGAAGACCACCCGGTCGTGCACGTGAGCTGGAACGACGCGGTCGCCTACTGCGCGTGGGCGGGCCGGCGCCTGCCCACCGAGGCGGAGTGGGAGTACGCCTCGCGCGGCGGAATCGATCAGGCGAAGTACCCCTGGGGCGATGACGAGGTCGACGCGGGCGGCTGGCGCGCGAACATCTGGCAGGGCGAGTTCCCCCGCGTGAACACGCAGGAGGACGGATTCCTCACCACGGCGCCCGTCCGGACGTTCGAGCCGAACGGCTACGGCCTGTGGCAGACCGTCGGCAACGTCTGGGAGTGGTGCCAGGACTGGATGGATCCCGCGTACTACGCGCGCTCACCCGCGGAGAGCCCGGCCGGGCCGGAGACCGGGTCGGTGCGCGTGCTGCGCGGAGGCAGCTATCTCTGCCACATCTCGTACTGCAACCGCTACCGCAACTCGGCACGGTCGCGGAACACTCCCGACTCCTCGATGGGCAACGCCGGCTTCCGGACGGTCGCGGCATGAGCGATCGGCGATTCCCCCGCTCGGTCTTCTCCCGCGGGACGGAGCCCGATGCCCGCTTCACGCTCGCCAACGAGCGCACCTTCCTGGCCTGGATCCGCACGTCGCTCGCGCTGATCGCGGGCGGCGTCGCGCTCGAGGTGCTCGGGCTCGACCTGCACGCGGGCCTCCGCCTCGCGGCCTCGCTCACCCTCGTCTGTGTCGGCATCCTCACGCCCGCATTGGCCTGGGTCGGGTGGATGCGCACCGAACTCGCTCTGCGCGAGGGCCGCCCTCTGCCGACGTCGCTGCTCGGCGTCGTCCTCGGGTGTTCGGTCACGCTCGCGGGAATCCTCGTCCTGCTCGCGATCCTGCTGCGATGAGCACTCTCTTCGACGCCGGGCTCCAGCCCGAGCGCACCGAGCTCGCCTGGCGGCGCACGGCGCTCGCCTTGGCCGCCGGTTCGCTCGTCGCGTTCCGGCTCCTGCCCGCCGTGCTCGGCAATGCCTGGTGGTCGCTCGGCGGCGTCGCCGGCCTCATCGTGACCGCGGCCCTCTACCTCGCCGCGCGGCGACGCTACCGCCGCGTCAACGACCTCCTCAGCCGCGAGGGGGACCGGGCGCGCCTGCCGGGCGCGGGCGTCCTCCTCGCCCTCGCGCTGTTCATCTTCGCGATCGGCATCACGAGCCTCACGGTCGTGCTCGCGGTCGCCCCGCACGTGGCGGGTTCCCGCTGAGACGGCGTGGGGGGGGGGAGGGGGGNCCGCGAGGGGGACCGGGCGCGCCTGCCGGGCGCGGGCGTCCTCCTCGCCCTCGCGCTGTTCATCTTCGCGATCGGCATCACGAGCCTCACGGTCGTGCTCGCGGTCGCCCCGCACGTGGCGGGTTCCCGCTGAGACGGCGTCGGCCGCCCCGCGATCGCGGAGCGGCCGACGCCGTCTGGATGATGGATCAGCTGGAGCTGCGGACGTCCGCGACGTACTTCTCGACCATCTCGAGGAGCTGCTCGTCGTGGGGTCCCCACTTGGGGCGCGGGGTGTCCGGGCCGGTGTACGGCAGGTCTTCGTACCGCGCCTGGTACTCGGCGAGCTTGCGCTCGAGCTCGGCGCGGACGTCGGCGTACGCGGGATCGTCGGCGACGTTGCGCAGCTCGGCCGGATCGGCCACGAGATCGTAGAGCTCCCACTCGGGTTCGAAGATCCGCTCCGACGCGCCCGGCACGCCGAGACCCGCTCCGTAGTAGTAGATGAGCTTGTGCGTCTCCGTGCGGATGCCGTAGTGCGCCGGCGCCGCGTGGATCGGGTCGTCGTGCTCCCAGTAGCGGTAGTACGCGGCATCCGCCCAGTCCTCCGCGGGTTCGCCGCGCAGCAGCGCCCGGAAGCTGCGCCCCTGCGACGTCGGCAGGGCCTCCGCGGCGTCGACGCCGCACACGTCGAGGAAGGTCGCGGCGAAGTCCACGTTGGTGATGATCGCCTCGCAGCGGCCGCCCGCTGCGATCTCGGCGGGCCAGCGTACGAGCATCGGCATCTGCAGCGACTGATCGAACATCAGGCGCTTGTCGAACCAGCCGTGGTCGCCGAGGAAGAACCCCTGGTCCGACGTGTAGACGACCAGAGTGTTCTCGGCGAGGCCCTTCTCCTCCAGGTAGTCCAGCAGGCGTCCGACGTTGTCGTCGATCGACTGGATGCACTGGAGGTAGTCGCGCATGTAGATCTGGTACTTCCAGCGCATGCGGGCCTCGCGGTTCTCCGGTCCGCGCAGGTGCTCGGGCACCTCCTCCTTGAGATCGTCGGCGCCCATGTCGTCGGCGATCGTCATGTGGACGCCCTGAACCGCCTTGCTGCGGGTCGCGTAGTCGTCGAAGAAGGTGTCCGGCTCGGGGATGCTGCCGTCGGCGTACAGGTGCTTGTGCTTCTCGTCCGGAATCCACGGACGGTGCGGGGCCTTGTGATGCACGAGCATGCAGAAGGCGTCGTCGGGATCGAGGCTCTCGATCCAATCGAGGGAGAGATCCGTCACGATGTCCGTCGCATAGCCGGGGACCACGGCGGCACCCGACTCGTCGATCATCTCCGGGTCGACGTAGTCGCCCTGACCGGGGAAGATCTTCCACGCGTCGAATCCGCGGGGGAGCGCTTGGCCGTGCTCGCCGAGATGCCACTTGCCGAACATCGCCGTGCGGTAGTCCCGCTGCTGCAGGACCTCGACGAACGTCGGCACCCGGTAGTCCATCTCGGTCCAGATCGAGGAGACCCCGTTCATGTGGCTGTACGTCCCCGTGAGGATCGTCGCGCGGGACGGGCTGCAGATGGAGTTCGTACAGTAGACGGCATCCATCCGAACCCCCTCGTTCGCGATGCGATCGAGGTGAGGCGTGCTGTTCACACGGCTTCCGTATGCCGAGATCGCGTGCGCCGCATGATCGTCGGACATGATGAAGATGAGATTGGGGCGCGTCACAGGACGTCCTTCCGTGTTGTTGCGGCTCACTCGCCGACGACGAGCGACGTGCCGGTCCGTGTGATGCTGAACTCGAGATCCTGCTTCCGCTGCTCGTCCAGCAGCCGCCGGCGATCGATCCGGCGTGTCTCCTGACGCGCAGGATCCGGGACCGGCGCGGCCAGGAGCAGCCGCTGCGTGTACGGGTGATCGGGGTTGCTCGTGACCTTGTCGCCGTCGCCGTACTCCACGATCTCGCCGTGGTACATGACGGCGACGCGGTGGCTCAGGTGGCGCACGACGGCCAGATCGTGCGAGACGAAGAGGTACGCCACCCCCGTGGCCTCCTGGATGTCTTTGAACAGGTCGAGCACGCGGGCCTGTGTCGACAGGTCGAGCGCCGAGACCGGCTCGTCGCACACGATGAGCTCGGGCGAGAGGGCGAGCGCTCGTGCGATCGCGATGCGCTGCCGCTGACCGCCCGAGAACTCCCGGGGAAGCCGCGTGGCCGAGTTCGCCGGCAGGCCCACCTGATCGAGCAGGGTGCGGATGCGGCGCGACGCGTCGGCTGACGACATCTTCTTGACCCGCAGGGGCTCCGCGAGCGTCTGCTCGATCGTGAGCGACGGGTTCAGCGACGAGTACGGATCCTGGAAGACGACCTGGATCTCATCCGACAGCGCGCGGCGCTGCTTGCGGCTGAGGTGTCCGATGTCCTTGCCCTTGTACACGACTTTGCCCCCGCTGACGGGCGCGAGACCCAGCACGGCGCGGCCGAGCGTGGTCTTGCCGGAGCCCGACTCGCCCACGAGCCCGACGCACTCACCGGGATGGATGTCGATCGAGACCCCTTTGAGGGCGCGGAAGGGCTGTTTGCGGAATCCCTTCGCGGGGTATTCGACGACGAGGTCGTCGACGACGAGAAGCGGTTCGGTGGTCATCGGCTTGCACCTTCCTCGAGCGTGCGGGTACCGGTCGGCGTGCCGAGCGCTCCGCGTGCCGCGCCGTCCTCGAGGATCGCGGCGAACAGGGACTGGGTATAGGGATGCTGCGGGTCGGCGAAGATGGCCCGCGCCGTGCCCGTCTCGACGATGAGCCCGTTCTGCATGACCGACACGCGATCGCACAGGTCGGCGACGACGCCGAAGTTGTGCGTCACGATCAGCACGCTCACACCGAGGTCGCCCTGCAGCTCGCGGAGGAGATCCAGGATCTCGGCCTGCACGGTGACATCCAGAGCCGTGGTCGGCTCGTCGGCGATGATGAGGTCCGCCTCGCACGAGACGGCGCCGGCGATGAGGACACGCTGGGCCATGCCGCCCGAGACCTCGTGCGGATACGCCGCGAATGTGCGCTCGGGGTTCGGGATGCCGACCCGCGCCAGCAGGGCGATCGCCCGCTTCTTGGCCTCGGCGGCCGAGATGCCGAGCGTCGCGCGCATCGGCTCGACGAGCTGGGCGCCGATCGTGAAGGACGGGTCGAGGTTCGACATCGGCTCCTGCGGGATGTACGCGATCCTCCGGCCACGGATCTTCTGCATCGCCCGGTCGGACTGGTGTGCCAGATCCTTCCCGTCGAACATGACGGTGCCCGAGACGATGCGTCCGCCGCCCGGCAGCAGGCGCAGGATGCTCCAGGCGGTCTGCGTCTTGCCGGACCCGGACTCCCCGATGAGGCCATGGACCTCGCCCTTGCGGACCTTCAGCGAGACGCCGTTGACGACCTGCTTGACGCTGCCGTCCGGCTGGTCGTAGCCGACCACGAGGTCGGTCACCTCGAGGAGCGCGGGGCGCAGGTCCTCCGGCTCCGGGTGGACCACGGTGGCCTCCGCCCGCTCCGGGGCGGAGGGCGCGACCGTCTTACGCCGACGTCGCTTGGGCTTCGCGGCGGCGCGCTCCAGCTCGTCGCGCAGGGCGTTGCCGAACAGCACGAGGGCGATGGAGGTGATGGCGATCGCTGCCGACGGCCACACGAGCATGAGCGGGGCCTCGTACATCCGCGAGAACGCGTCGGACAGCATCGAACCCCACGTGGGGATGTCGGGGTCGCCGAGGCCCAGGAAGTCCAGTCCGGACTGCACGGCGATCGCGATGCCGGCCAGGAGCGCGGCCTGGATGACGATGGGCGCGCGCACGACGGCGAGGATGTGCCGCCCGATGATGCTCGCGTCGCTCACTCCGGCGACGCGGGCCGCGTCGACGTACAGCTCATGTCGCACGCCCACCACCGCGGCGGATGTCAGCCGATAGAACGCGGGCGAGAGGATGACACCGAAGACGGCCATGATGATCCAGAGCGACGGACCCACGACGGAGCGTGCGGCCAGCAGGATGACGAGGCCCGGCAGCGCCTGGATGACGCTGATGACGGCGACCGAGGTGGTCTCGAACCACTTCTGGTAGTACCCGGCGATGAGGCCGCTCGTCACGCCGATGAGGGCGGCGATGAGCACGGCCCACAGTGCGCCGGCGACGCTGTAGCGCGTCGCGAAGAGGAGTCGCGAGAGGATGTCGCGCCCGGCGCTGTCGGCGCCGAGGAGGTGGTCGGCGCTCGGCGGCGCCATCACCTGATTGATGTCCGCCTTGTTCGGATCCATGGGGGCGAGGAAGTCGGCGAACACGGCGATCAGGAAGACGATCACCAGGATGATGAGTGCCGTGAGGCCCATCGGGTTGCGCAGGAGGCGCGCCATCACGTGGGAGCGCGCGGCGCGCTCCTCGGTTTGGATGTCGATCGTGGGGGTGGTTGCGGACTCGCTCATGAGACGCGCGCCTTCGGGTTGAGGAATCCGTGGAGGATTTCGAGGATGATGCCGACGATCACGGTGATCAGGGCGGTCACGACGACCAGACCCATGACGAGGGGGATGTCGCCCTGCGCCGTCGACGTGGTGGCGATCTGGCCCAGGCCCGGGATCGCGAAGATCTGCTCGACGATGATGGCACCGCCGATGAGGCCGATGAACTGCACGCCGAGCACGGCGAGTGCGGGTCCGGCGGCGTTGCGCAGCACATGCTTGTACAGCACCTTGTTCTCGGAGAGGCCCCGGCTGCGGAGGGTCCGCACCCAGTCCAGGCGCATCGTGTCGATGACGCCGCCGCGGATCTGCGCCGCGATGGCGGCGACGGCGCCGACCGAAAGGGCGATGATCGGCAGCGTCACCGTGCTGAGCCACCCTGTGAAGGATGTCGTGAGCGGGACGAAGCCCGTGGGCTTGAACCACCCGAGCTGGATCGCGAAGATGCTGACGAGGAAGATCGCGATGAGGAATCCCGGGATCGCGAACCCGAGCACCGAGACGACCTGGACCGTCCGGTCGGCCGCCCCGCGCTTGCGAGCGGCCCAGACGCCGAGGGCGGTGCCCACGACGGCCGTGACGATGACCGTGCCGATCACGAGCGAGAGGGTGACGGCCACGCGGGACGAGATGGCGTCGATGACGGGCTGCTGGGTGAACCAGGAGGTGCCGAAGTCGCCGGTGAGGGCCTTGGTGAGCCAGTTCCAGTAGCCGACGAGGACGGGCTGGTCCAATCCCAGCTGTGCGTTGAGCTGGGCGACCTGCTCCTGCGTGGCATCCTGCCCGAGGATCTGCCGCGCGGTGTCGCCGGCGCCCAGGTACAGAAGGATGAAGGCGATGCTCGTGACGACGAACAGGAGGACTATGCCGGCGAGCACGCGGCGGAGGATGAAGCGGAACATCGGTGGTCCTTTTTAAGGAGAGCCTGGGTTGAGTGGATGGGTGCTGGGCCGGCGACGAGGCCGGCCCAGCACCTGAGGCCTACTTGGGCTGGACGTTCCAGAGGTAGGGAACCACGTTGCCGGTCTGCGGCTGGACCTTCGTGTTGGCGTCGCTCACGAAGACGTTCGTCGGGCGGTAGAACGGGGCGTTCCAGGCGTTGTCGACGAGGTACTTGTTCAGGTCGGCGCCCGCCTTCTTCGCCTCGTCCTCGGTGCCGGTCTGGATCGTGGAGATCCAGTCCTTGACCTCGGGCGTCGTGTAGTGGAACGGGTTCCACGTCGCATTCTCCGCGATCTGGAACTGCGCCAGCTGCCAGTCGGTCGGTCCCATCTGCAGCTGGAACCACGTCATGGCGTACTTCGCGCCGAGGATCGCGCTGATGAAGTCGGCAGGCTGGACGTCGTCGTACTTGACGGTGACGCCGATCTGGGCGAGCTGGTCGGCCATGAGGGTCCACTGCGCCGCGGGGAGCGAGCCGACACGCGGCATCGTGACCTCGAAGCCGTCCGGGTACCCGGCCTCGGCGAGGAGCTTCTTGGCGCCCGCGACGTCGTGCTTGTAGTGCGTGTCGAGGCTCTTGTCGTAGCCCGGCGACCAGGGGGCGAAGATCTGGTCGGTGACCTCGCCGTAGCCGCTGATGAGCGTCTTGAGGAGCGCCTCGCGGTCGAGCGCCATGTTGATCGCCTGACGCACCTTCACGTTGCCGAGCGCGGGAACGATCGTGCCGGCGCGGTCCATGATCAGGAAGCCCTGCCAGTCGAGCTGCGACTCGTTGAGCGTGTAGCCGGCGGCCTTCATCTGGGGCAGTGTGGTGCGGTCGATCACGTTCGAGACGTTCACCTGGCCGCCCTGGACCGCGCTCAGCAGCGCCGGCGCAGCGTTGTAGACCGAGAGCACGAGCTTGTCGTAGTGCTGGTGGTCGGGGTTCCAGTAGTCCTTGTTCTTGTCGAAGACGTAGCTGCTGCCGACGACCGTCTCCTTGGTGTTGAGGATGTACGGGCCGGAGCCGACCGGATCCGTCGCCGTCGCCGGGTCGTCGACCTTGTCGGCCGGCGCCACCAGGCCCGCGTTCTGGGTGATCGCGGTGAGCAGTCCGGGGTCGGGCTCGGACAGCGTGATCTCGAGTGTGGTGTCGTCGACGGCCTTGGCGTCGGTCACGAGACGCAGCAGGGACTTGTTCGGCGAGTTGCCGTCACGGAACGCGAGGAGGCTCGCTGCGGCATCCTTCGCCGTCAGGGTCTCGCCGTTCGTGAACTTGACGTCGTCGCGAAGGGTGAGCGTGAGGACCGTGTTGTCGGTGTTGTACTCCCACTTCGTGGCGAGGTTCGGCTGCACCTCGAAGTCGGGGTTCGTGATGAGCAGCGAGTCGTAGACGGCCTGGCCGTAGGGCGACTCGTTCGCCCACCGCATGTCCTTCTGCTGGAAGGTCGTCGCCTGGGCGATGACGCCCCACGTCAGCGTGCCGCCTGTGCTGCCACTGCCGGTCGCGCCGCCGCCACCGCCGGCGCTGCAGCCGGCGAGCGCGAGCGCCGCGGCAACGAGCGTCGCCACCGCCATCCGCTTGAACTTGAACATCCTCGTCCTTCCACATGCTGTGTGCAGTCCACCGTCGGGCTGCTGTGAGTGAGACTCTAGAGGGAAATCCGAGTGACCACAAGGTTTTAGCGCCAAGTCGTTATGAAACGCGTCGTCCGCTGGGCGTCGCGGCCGACCGCGCGCTCGGAAAAGTCCCGGTAGATGTCAAGAAAACTGCCCGCCCTCATGTCGAGGGCGGGCAGCTGGTCCGGTCAGTGCGCCGGTATGGCTCCGTCGTCACCGGCGCCCTGCGAGGGCCCGATCGCCGCCACGAGCTGCGACTCGAGCTGGTCGAGCCGCTCCCTCTTGACCTGGGGCATCGCCGCCGTGAGCATGATCGGAGTCATTCCCGAGAAGTAGCGCCCGAACGAGTCGTTGCGCGTCGCGGGGAACGCCTCGCGGATGAGATCCCGCGTGCGCTCGTCGTCGAGGAGGCGGCCGATCGGCGTGCTCACGACATGAGCGCCGCGGGGGAAGTCGGACACGAGCGGGACGGGCGAGGACGACGCCTGGACGCTGTCCCACTGCCGCTCCACCAGCAGGTGGTCGTCGGTCACGGGGCCCTCTGCCGGGAGCCCGAGCCGCTCGTACTGCTCGAGGGGCGCATCGCTGTCCCGCATGTCGCGCACGAGCAGCTCGACCATCCGCTTCTCGAGCGCGGGATCCGAGAGGGGATTGCGCTGGTCGGGATCCTCGACGAGGTCGTAGAGGAGGGTGCCGTAGGCCGCAGGACTTCCGGCCGGGCCCGCGGGGATCTTCAGGACCCTGACGTCCTTCGTGAACGAGAACGGCTCCGCCAGGTCGAGATCGCGCAGCTCCTCGACGAAGAACCTGCTGCGCATGTGCGTCGGCATGAGCGTGTACTCGTAGAGCGGCTGGTTCTCGTCGGTGACGGACGCCCGCATGTACACGTAGCGCCCGTCCGTCACGCTGACATGCGACCCGTGGACGCCGAACAGGGCGGAGTCGCGGACGGGGGAGTCGTCGGCCACGACCTCGCGCAGCGGGCGGCCTTGCATGTCGGGCGTCGGCGAGACGCCGAAGAAGTCGAGCAGCGTGGGCGCGATGTCGATCGTCGCGACGAGGCTCGAGCGGCGCTCGCCCTTCTCGCCCGCCCGGGGGTCCCAGACGAACAGTGGGGTGTGGATGCTCTCGTCGAACCAGGGCATGACGCTCTTGCCCCACCAGCCATGCTCGCCCAGCAGGAAGCCGTGGTCGGTGTTGACGATCAGCATCGTGTCGTCCCACATGTCGTGCTCGTCCATGAAGTCGAGCACGCGCCCGAGCGACCGGTCGCACATCGTGACCAGCGCGAAGTACTCGGCCCGCACCGCGTCGACGGTCTCGTCGTCCTCGATGACGCGCCGATACGACGGCCAGTCGTAGATCCGCTCGTCGTTGCGGTCGGGGTAGAGCTCGCGGTACCGCTCGTAGCTGAAGAACGGCTCGTGCGGATCGAAGGTCTCGATCTGGACGAACCAGTCCTGCTTGTCGGCGTTCGTCTCGAGGAAGTGCAGTCCCGCATCGAAGGTGAGCGTCTGCGGGTGGTCGGCCTCGTCGGTGAGATAGAGCCGGTTGACCCAGTCCTGGCGGGTGAGGAAGTTGTCGCCGTTGCCGGTCGGCGGCGGAGTCACGCCGCCGACGTGGCCCTTCCACGGGTCGCCTTCCTGTCCGCGGAAGAACTCGAAGGTGTTGTAGCGGGCGTGGTAGGTCGCTCCGCCGTCCTCCCAGTAGTGCTGATGGTCGGTCGCGAGATGAGTGTGGACTCCGTTGTTCTTCAGGATCTCGGGCATCGAGTCGTCGAACGGCTCGAGCGGCCCCCACGAGCGATGGAGGAAGTTGTAGCGGCCGGTGTGGAGCTCCCGCCGAGCGGGCATGCACGGCATGCTGCCCGCGTAGCAGTTGTCGAAGGTCACGCTGAGGCGCGCCAATCGCTCGAAGTTGGGTGCTTCGATCTCGCTCGCGCCGAAGTTCGGCAGAAGACGCCGATTGAGGCTGTCGAACATGACCATGATGGCTCGCATGAGAATCTCCGATGATTGTCGATGTCCCTAAAATCTAGCGGTCACTCGGGTTTCTGTATATAACGGAACTCATGATCCGCCTTCCCTTCGCCGACGGCTGGACCGTCGGCCCCAAACTGGGCGCGTTCGAGGCGCTCGCGGGAGGCGCGGCACCGCAGCCCGTCACCCTGCCGCACGACGCGGTCCGCGACCTCGACCGCTCAGCCGACTCCGTGCAGGGGGTGCACGCCGGGTACTACCCGGGCGGCGTGTTCGAGTACGCGAAGACTTTCGACGTTCCCGCCGACTGGCGTGAGAAGACCGTGCGGCTCGAGTTCGAGGGCGTCTACCGCGACGCCGTCGTCTTCCTCAACGGTGAATTCGCGGCGCATCGGCCGAGCGGCTACGCGGGATTCACGGTCGACGCCGACGCATATCTGCGCTTCGGCGAGCCCAACCGCATCACCGTCGAGGCCCGGTCGCACAAGGACAGCCGGTGGTATTCCGGAGCGGGCATCTATCGTCCCGTCCACCTCGTCGTGAGCGACCCCGTGCACATCCCGCTCGACGGCGTCGTCGTCACGACCCCCGACGTCGACGACGGACTCGCCGTCGTCGAGGTCGCCACGACGGTGCTCAACACGACCCGGCACACGCGAGAGACGCGCGTCTCGTGGACGATCGAGGATCCCGACGGCCTCGCCGTCGCGACAGCGACCGCGCCGGTGACGGCGCTGCCGAGCGAGCCCGCGACGGCACGCGTGCGCATCGCCGTCGTCGATCCCCGGCGCTGGAGCACCGAGACGCCGTCGCTCTACACGCTGCGCGCGGTGCTCACCGCGCCCGACGGCGCCGAGCTCGACGCGGCGACGACGAGCTTCGGCATCCGCACCCTCCAACTCGACCCGCTGCGGGGCCTGCGGATCAACGGCGAGACCGTCAAGCTGCGCGGCGCATGCGTGCACCACGACAACGGACCGCTCGGTACCGCCACGATCGGCGACGCCGAGGATCGTCGCATCCGCCTCTTGAAGGCCGCCGGGTTCAACGCGATCCGCAGCGCGCACAACCCCGTCAGTCGCGCGATGCTCGACGCGTGCGACCGGCACGGCGTGCTCGTCATGGACGAGCTGACCGACGTGTGGACCGAATCGAAGACGGCGTTCGACTACTCGCTCGCGTTTCCGGACTGGTGGCAGGCCGATGCGGCGGCCCTCGTCGCGAAGGATGTCAACCACCCCAGCGTCATCATGTACTCGATCGGGAATGAGATCCTCGAGCTCGGCACGCCGATCGGCTCCGCGTGGGGCCGTCGCCTCGCGGAGGAGCTGCGGCGGCTCGATCCGACGCGGTTCGTCACGAATGGGATCAACGGCATCATCGCCAATCTCGACCGCATGGCCGAGGCGCAGACCGAGCTGTCCGATAAGGATCCGAACACGATGATGGCCGGCATGGGCGAGCAGATGGCGCTCATGAACGCGTCGGAGCTCGTTTCGCGCTCGATCGAGGAATCCGCCTCGGTGCTCGACGTCGTGGGCTTCAACTACGGCGACTCGCGCTACGAGCCCGACGCGGAGGCCTACCCGCACCGCGTCATCGTGGGCTCCGAGACCTTCCCCGAGCGCATCGACGCGCTCTGGGCGCTGGTCGAGCGACTCCCGCACGTCATCGGCGACTTCACGTGGACCGGCTGGGACTACCTCGGCGAGGCCGGCATCGGTCGTGTCGACTACACCGACGAAGAGGGCTACACCCCGACCGGCACCGCGGGCCCGTACCCGTACCTGCTCGCCGAGTCCGGCGACATCGACATCACGGGGCACCGCCGCACGATCTCGTACTGGCGTGAGATCGTCTTCGGCCTGCGCGCCGAGCCGTACCTCGCGGTGCACCGCCCGCAGCATCACGGCAGGCCGACCGCCCGCACGCCGTGGTCGTGGGACGACTCGGTGTCGTCATGGACATGGGATGCCGCGCCCGGCGCGCCCGTCACAGTCGACGTCTTCGCATCGGCCGACGAGGTCGAACTCCTGCTCGACGGGGTTTCGCTGGGCATCGCTCCGGCCGGGCCCGGGAACCGCTTCCGCGCGCGCTTCGAGACCGAGTACCGCCCTGGCGAGCTCGTCGCCGTCGGGCGCACCGCGGGCGTCGAGACCGGCCGGCACGCGCTGCGCACAGCGTCGGGGCGGCTGTCGCTCGCGGCGCGGGCGGAGGAAGCCGCGATCTCGGCCGACTCCGACGCGCTCGGATTCGTCGCGCTGACGCTCGAGGACGCGGACGGCACGGTGCCCTGCGACGCCGACCGCGTCGTGTCCGTCTCGGTCGAGGGTCCCGCGGTCCTCGCGGGTCTCGGCACGGGTCGCGCCCGCACGGAGGAGCCCTTCGCGGGCCCGTCCGTCACGACCTACGATGGCCGCGCGCTCGCGATCGTGCGCCCGACCGGCCCCGGCGAGATCACCCTGACGGTCTCCGCCGAGGGCGTGCCCCCGGCATCCGTCACCCTCACGGCTTCCTGACGCGACCTCGCTTGCGCCTTTTCGCTTGTGGCCCTGCCGAACGGCGCAAGTGAACGAAACGCGCCCCGTTCGCTTGCGTCGAATGGCTCTCGCTTCTGCACAACGCCGCAAGCGAACGGGGCCGGAGGCTCAGCGGTGGGCGGCGGAAGGTGCGGCCTGACGCGGAAGGCGGATCGGCGTCGTGCCGGCGACCTCGTCGCTGAACTGCGCCGGCGCGACGATCGCGACGGGCACGGTCTCGTCGATCGTGAGGCGGAACCGTCGCGACTCGTGCCGGCGAACGCGGCCGGAGGCCAGCATCCACGTCGCTCCGATCGCGAACGCGACGAGCGCGGCGACGGCACCCAGCAGGATCGCCACCCGCGGTCCGTACTCCGCCGCGACCCAGCCGACGATGGGGGCGCCGATGGGGGTGCCGCCCATGAGGATCGCCATATAGAGGGCGAGCACGCGGCCGCGCAGCGCGGGATCGGTCGTCGTCTGCACGTAGCCGTTCGCCGTCGTCAGAGTCGTGACGATGGAGAAGCCCGTGACCATGAGCGTGACGGCATACAGCCAGTACGTCGGCATGAACGCCGACACCGCGCCCGCGACGGCGAACAGGGCCGTGCCCACGATGACCAGACGGATGCGGGCCCGATCGCGCCGCGCCGCGAGCAGCGCGCCCGTGAGCGAGCCGATCGCGAGGATCGAGCTGAGCAGCCCGTAGCCGTCGGCCTCCTGACCGAATTCGAGCGCCATCGTCGATGCGAAGATCGGGAAGTTCATGCCGAACGCGCCGAGCAGGAACACCATCGCGAACGCGACCATAAGGTCGGGGCGCTTGCCGACGTAGCGGAATCCGTCGGCGAGCCGGCCCGCGTTCTGCGCGCTGGCGCGGGCGACGAGTTCGTGCGGTCGGATGATCAGGAGCGCGACCAGCATCGCGATGAACGTCGCCGCGTTGATGAAGAACACCCAGCCGGTGCCGACGGCGACGATCACGATCCCCGCCGCCGCGGGCCCGATCATGCGCGCACCGTTGAACGAGGCGGCGTTGAGCGCGACGGCATTGGAGGCGTACTCGCGCGTCACGACATCCGAGACGAAGGCCTGACGCGCGGGGTTGTCGAAGGCGGCGACGAGGCCCAGGGCGAGCGCGAAGACGTACATGAGCGGCAGTGTCATGACGTCCATGAGCAGCAGCGTGCCGATCGCGATGCCGAGCACGAGCAGCAGGCTCTGCGTGACCATGAGCAGGTGCCCGCGCTCGAAGCGGTCGGCGACCCAGCCCGTCACACCGACGAGCAGCAGGGGAGGCGCGAACTGCAGCGCCATCGTGATGCCCATCGCAGCGGGGTCGTTGTCGGTGAGCTCCGTCAGCACGACCCAGCTGAGGGCCGTGGTCTGCATCCACTGGCCGACGTTGGAGATGAGGGCGCCGAAGAACCAGACGCGGTAGTTGAAGACGGAGAATGAGCGGAACATCGCGCTCACAGCCCCGCCACCTCCCGCATGATCTCGCCGGCCTGATGAAGAAGAGCCCGCTGCTCGGGGGCGAGCCCTGCGAGTACCTCCTCGAGCCACGCGTCGCGGCGGCGCACGGTCTCTTCGACGACGTCGAGCCCCGCGTCGGTCAGGGCGATGTTGACCTTGCGGCGGTCTTCGTCGTCGGGCGTGCGGGTGAGGTACCCCGACTCCTGCAGGCAGTTGACGGTGCGGTTCATCGACGGCGCCGAGACCCGCTCGCGGTCGGCGAGCTCGCCGAGGGTGTGCGGCCCGTGGATCTTGAGGGTCGCGAGGACGGCGAACTGCCCGTCGCTCATCGTGTCGACGGCGCGCTCCGCGCGCAGGCGTCGCGCGAGCCGGAATGTCGCGATGCGCAGATCGGATGCCTCGGCGGCGAGATCTTCGGCGGGCTCGAGCGGATCGGACGGGGCTTCGGCAGGGGCGGCGGTCGCAGGGCTCATGAGATTGTTTAGCCTAGCTCATTAGCCTTGCTAAGTAAACCCGCGCGATGGGCCGGGATGCGGCATCCCACCGTCCTAGACTCATGCGCATGCCCGAGTTCACCGATGCACACGGCATCGCGATCGTCTACGACGTCCACCCCGCCACGACCGTGCCCCGCGCGGTCGTGCAGCTCATCCACGGCGTCGGCGAGCACAGCGGGCGCTACGGCGCGCTGATCGAGGCGCTGACCGCGAACGGCTGCACCGTCTACGCCGGCGACCTTCGCGGCCACGGCCGCACGGGCATGAAGCAGCATGGCGACGCGGCGAAGCTCGGACGCCTGGGACCGGGCGGCCTCGGCGCGACGGTCGACGCGATCTGGCGGCTCGCCGAGATCATCCGCGACGAGAACCCCGACCTGCCGCTCGTGATCCTCGGCCACTCCGGAGGCTCGTTCATCACGCAGATCGTCGTCAACGACCATCCGGAGGCGTTCGACGGATTCATCCTCTCCGGGTCCGCGCTGCGCATGCCCGGGTGGCTGCGCACCGGCGGGCACAACAAGCCCTGGGACGGGCCGGATGCCTCGGGCCTCGAATGGCTCGCCTCCGATCCCGCCGTGGGGGCGCAGTTCCGGGCCGACCCGCTCACGACCGAGGACTCGCCCATGAAGCTCTTCGGTCCCATCGAGGTCATGAAGGTCTTCGGGCGCCCGCGCAAGAACCTCGGCCACGACATCCCGCTGCTTCTGCTCGTGGGCAGGGATGACACCGTCGGCGGACCGCGCAGCGTCCACAAGCTCGCCGACACCTACCGCACGCGGTCGGGACTGACCGACATCACGACGCTCGTCTATCCCGGCGCGCGCCACGAGATCTTCAACGAGGTCATGCAGGCCGACGTGCGCGCCGATGTGATCGCGTGGCTCGACAAGCGGTTCCCCGCGCGCGACTGACTCTTGACCCCGCGCCTCCCGGGCGGGCATCCTGGCGTCAGTCGGTCTCGTGGGAGCGCTCCCACCCGGGTCTCCGCCGTGGAGCCTCCGCAAGGTGCTCCCGAGGACGACCGCAGGACCGGGCGCGATGATGCGACCGGAGTCGACGAAGACCCCCTGGAGTGACATGTCCTCATCCCGAACGAGACGCGGCGTCGCTGCCGGCGTCTCCGTCGCGGCGCTGGCCGCGGCATCCCTCCTCGCCCTCGCCCCCGCGCAGGCGTACGAGCCCGGTGGCCTCGCCGGGTCGACGCTCTACGTCGACCCGTTCAGCACGACCCTCGAGGCTGCCCAGTCGCTCAGCGGGCAGGCGCGCGACGACGCACAGCTGCTGGGCAGCATCGCCTCGGCGACGTGGTTCACCAAGGGCACGCCCGCGGAGGTCGAGGCAGCGGCGCGCACCTACGTCGACGGCGCGACGGCGGCGGGCGAGATGCCCGTGCTCGTCGCCTACAACCTCCCCTTCCGCGACTGCTCCCAGTACTCGGCGGGCGGAGCCGCCGACACCGCCGCGTACGAGGCATGGATCGACGGCCTCGCGGCCGGCATCGGCGACCGCGCGGCGACCGTCATCCTCGAGCCCGACGGTCTGGGCATCATCCCGTGGAACACCGACATCAACGGCAACGTCGAGTGGTGCCGCCCCGCCGAGCTCGACCCTGCGACGGCCGCCGCCGA
This sequence comes from Microbacterium alkaliflavum, assembly GCF_044325405.1. Classification (NCBI taxonomy): domain Bacteria; kingdom Bacillati; phylum Actinomycetota; class Actinomycetes; order Micrococcales; family Microbacteriaceae; genus Microbacterium; species Microbacterium alkaliflavum. Next base: position 425,471 of record NZ_JBIQWL010000004.1, read on the forward strand.
CCGGTACACGCAGCTCAACCACGCCGTGGACGCGCTGGGAGCCCTCGGCGCGACGGCCGTCTACCTCGACGGCACGCACAGCGGCTGGCTCGGTGTCGGCGACATCTCCGACCGCCTCATCAAGGCGGGGGTCGAACGCGCCGCGGGCTTCTTCCTCAACGTGTCGAACTACGTCGAGACGGCGAAGCTGCAGAAGTACGGCACGTGGATCTCGGACTGCATCAACCTCTCGCAGAACTCCTGGTGGGAGCCGGCGTGGTGCGCGAGCCAGTACTACCCCGCGAACCCGAACGACTTCTCGACGTGGGGGCTGACGGATGCCGCCTACCAGCAGGCCTATTCCGACACCGGAGTGACGCGCGACCCGGCCGCGCAGGCGCACTTCGTGCTCGACACGAGCCGCAACGGCCAGGGACCGTGGGCGGGCCCCGCGGCGCCGTACCCCGGAGCCCCGGCCGGAGCCGACCCCGAGGTGTGGTGCAACCCGCCCGACCGCGGCCTCGGCGCACTGCCGACGACCACGACGGGCGATCCGTTCATCGACGCGTACCTGTGGGTCAAGGTGCCCGGCGAGTCCGACGGCAAGTGCTACCGCGGCACCGCCGGACCGCTCGATCCCGAGCGCGGCATGGAGGATCCCGCGGCGGGGCAGTGGTTCACCGAGCAGGCGCGCGAGCTCATCGAGTTCGCCCAGCCGCCGCTCGTCCCGCTCGACTGCCACGTGGCGTGGGATGCCTCGGGTGCGGGCAACGCGTCGTCGGCGAAGCTGCGGCTCGACGGCGCCGCTCCGGGCGCGCCGTGGACGGTGTCGTTCGTGCTCGCCGGCGACCAGAGGATCACGAAGGCCACGCACGGGACGGTCACGCAGTCCGGTCACGCCGTGGCGGTCGCAGGCAGCGGCGCGAAGCCCGGCAATGCGCCCGACGTCGTGCTGAGCGTCAAGGGCGCGGCCGAGCAGCCGTGGATCTTCTGGCTCGACGGCGCGGCCTGCACCTCCGACTGACCCGGGCGCGGGGGAGCGGGCACCAGTCGCCGCCCGTTCCCCCGTGCCGTGCACCGCTGCGGGTCGATCGCCCGCCGCGCCGGCGTTGCGCGGCGTGTCGGTCGATCTCCCCGCAGTTGTGCACGGGGAGGGATGCCTCGGCCGGGCTCAGCCGCAGCGTCGGCTGCGCTCGATGCGTGCACAGCTGCGGGCCGATCGCGCGGCGCGCCGACGCTGTGCGGCGCGTCGGTCGTTTTCCCCGCGGCTGTGCACAGGGGCGGATGCCTCCCCGGGCTCAGCCGCGCGCGCGGCGGCCGGGCGCTTGTGCATGGGTGGATGCCTCGCCCGGCCTCAGCCGGCCTGTGCACCGCTGCGGGCTGATCGCGCGACGCGCCGGGGTCGTGCGGCGCGTCGGTCGATCTTCCCGCAGTTGTGCACGGGGAGGGATGCCTCGCCCGGGCTCAGCCGCGCGCGCGGCGACCGGGCGTGCGGGTGCCGCGGATCTCGGCGACCGTGCTGCCCGTCGTGAAGCGCTGCTTGGACGCCTGCTGGCGGTTCGCGCCCGAGGCCGAGCCGCCCTGCTTCGCAGGCTGCTGCTTCGCGCCACTCTGGGCACCCCCCGAACGGCCCGCCGACTGGCCGGAACGGGCCGCCGACTGACCGGAACGGCCCGCCGACTGGCCCGAACGACCGGCCTGCTGCCCCGAACGGCCGCCGCCGGCCTGGGGCGCAGCATCCTGAGCACCCGCGCCGCCCGAGCGTCCGCCGCGCCGACGACGCGAACCACCGCCGGAGCCCGAGTCTCCACCGGAGCCGCGCGAGCCGGAGCCCGAACCCGCCGGCCGCGCCGCCGAGCGCTGCTGCACGGGAGCCGCCGACGGCGCGACGCGCGGAGCAGGCTCGCCGACGAGCTCCGCGACGGCGGCGTCGGCCGCGACGACGGGCTCGAGGGCGGCCGAGACCTTGGCCTTGCGAAGGAGGTCCTTGACCTCCCCGCGCTGCGCGTCGAGCGCGACGGTCACGACGACGCCCTCGGCGCCGGCGCGAGCCGTGCGGCCCGAGCGGTGGAGGTATGCCTTGTGCTCGACCGGCGGGTCGACGTGCACCACGAGCTCGACTTCGTCGACGTGCACGCCGCGCGCGGCGACGTCGGTCGCGACGAGGACGCGCACGCCGCCGCTCTCGATCGGCGCGCCGAAGGCCGCGAGGTTGCGCTCGCGCGCGTTCTGGCCGAGGTTGCCGTGCAGGTCGACGGCGGGGATGCCCGACGCCGTGAGCTGCTTCGCGAGCTTCTTGGCCTGGTGCTTCGTGCGGGTGAAGAGGATGCGGCGGCCGCGGCCCGACGCGAGGTGACGGACGAGCGCCGTCTTCTCGTCGGTGCCTGCGACGACGAAGACGCGGTGCGTCATGACGCCCTGCGGGACGCTCGCCTCGTCGACCTCGTGGAGCACCTCGTCGCGGAGGAACTTCTTGACGAGCACGTCGACACCGCGGTCCAGGGTCGCGCTGAACAGCATCCGCTGTCCGCCCTGCGGCGTGGCCGCGAGGATGCGCGTGACGCCGGGGAGGAAGCCGAGGTCGGCCATGTGGTCGGCCTCGTCGAGCACCGAGATCTCGACGGCCGAGAGGTCGATGTGCTTCTGCTTCATGAGGTCTTCGAGGCGGCCGGGGCAGGCCACGACGATGTCGACGCCGGCGCGCAGCGCCTGCTCCTGCGGCTTCTGGCTCACGCCGCCGAAGATCGTCGTCACCGTGAGGCCCGTCGCCTCGGCGAGCGGGGCGATCGTCGCGGCGATCTGGGTGGCGAGCTCGCGCGTCGGCGCGAGAACCAGGCCGCGGGGACGGCCGGGGGTGCGACGGGCGGCCGAAGCTCCGGACAGGCGCGCGACGAGGGGGAGCGAGAACGCGATCGTCTTGCCCGAGCCCGTGCGGCCGCGGCCGAGCACGTCGCGGCCCGCGAGGGCGTCCGGGAGGGTGTCGCGCTGGATGGCGAACGGCTCGGTCTTGCCGTCGGCGGCGAGGACGGCCGCGAGGTTCGCCGGCACGCCGAGATCGAGGAAGGAGGGCATGGTTGTGCTTTCGGGAAGGGCGCACGGCGATGGCCGGCGCGGAACGGGCGACAGCGGGCCGCGAACGATGGGGCCGGCGCTGAAGTTCGCCGATCGTAAGGACGTCACAGCACGGAAGGCCGGGGAATCAAGACGTCGACGCAGCGGCACAGGGGCCGCATCTCCAGGCTACCAGGCCCGGGATGCCGCATCCTGAATGCTCTTCGGGCAGCCCGCGCTCGCGAAACCGGCCCTGTCGGCGTGGTCGGCCGAAGCGAGGCTCCCGAGACGCGCCGCCTGAATAGGCTGGGACGATGCACGGCGAATACAAGGTCCCGGGCGGAAAGCTCGTCGTCGTCGACCTCGAGGTGCAGGGCGGCCGTATCGCCGACTTCCACCTCGCGGGCGACTTCTTCCTCGAGCCCGACGACGCGCTGCACGATATCGACGCCGCCGTCACGGGCCTTCCCCAGGAGGCGGATGTCGCGGCCATCGCCGCAGCGGTGCGCTCGGCCCTTCCCGAGGGGGCGCAGCTGCTCGGCTTCACGCCCGAATCCGTCGGCACGGCGGTTCGCCGCGCACTCGTGACCGCGCCGGGCTGGCGCGACTTCGAGTGGGAGATCGTGCACGACAAGCCCGTCTCGCCGCGGATGAACCTCGCCCTCGACGAGGTGCTGACGGGCCGCGTCGGCGACGGCCGGCGCAAGCCCACGCTCCGGCTGTGGGAGTGGGACGAGTCCGCCGTCGTGATCGGGTCGTTCCAGTCCTTCCGCAACGAGGTCGACCCGGAGGGCGCCGCGAAGCACGGCTTCGACGTCGTCCGCCGCATCTCCGGCGGCGGCGCGATGATGATGGGCGCGAACTCGATCGTGACGTACTCGCTCTACGTGCCGGCCGCCCTCGTCGCGGGCATGACCTTCGCCGACTCGTACGCGTTCCTCGACGACTGGGTGCTGCAGGCCCTGCGCTCGCTCGGAATCGAGGCGACTTACCAGCCCCTCAACGACATCGCGAGCCCGCAGGGCAAGATCGGCGGTGCGGCGCAGAAGCGGCTCGCCAACGGCGGCGTGCTCCACCACGCGACGCTCAGCTATGACATGGACGGGCAGGTCATGACCGAGGTGCTCCGCATCGGTCGGGAGAAGCTCAGCGACAAGGGCACGGCGTCGGCGGCGAAGCGGGTGGATCCGCTGCGGCGCCAGACCGGCCTGCCGCGCGAGGCCATCATCGAGCGCTTCATAGAGACGTTCGCGCACCTGTACGGCGCCGTTCCCGGGCATATCACCGAGGAGGAATACGCCGAGGCGGAGGCCCTTGTCGAGTCGAAGTTCGCGACGGACGCGTGGCTGCACCGCGTGCCGTGAGCGAGGCGCCGCCACCCGGCCGCGTATGGATCCATGAGGGCGACAACCTCGAGGTCGTGCGCGGCTTCCCCGACGCCTCGTTCACGTTGATCTACCTCGATCCGCCCTTCAACACGGGCCGGGTGCGCGAGCGCAGCGTCGAGACGGCCCGGTCGCGGCATCCCGTCACCCCCGCTCCCTCCACGGAGACGGTGAGCCTCCACGGGACCGCCGAGAACGCGGGTGCCACCCAGGCTCTCGGCAGGGAGGTGGAGGCTCACGGTCCGGACGACGGCGGGGGGCGGGGGGATGCCGTCGTGCGGCGCGGATTCCACGGGCGCGAGTACGAACGGCTGAAGGGCGACCTCCGCGCGTACGACGACAGGTTCGACGACTACTGGGGCTTCCTCGAGCCGCGGCTTGCCGAAGCGTGGCGCCTGCTCGCCGACGACGGGACGCTCTACCTGCACCTCGACTACCGCGAGGCGCACTACGCCAAGGTGCTCATGGACGCGCTGTTCGGGCGCGAACGCTTCCTCAACGAGATCGTGTGGGCCTACGACTACGGTGCGAAGAGCCGTCGGCGGTGGCCGACCAAGCACGACACGATCCTCGTCTACGTCAAGGACCCGGCGCGGTACTGGTTCGACTCGGAGGCCGTCGACCGCGAGCCCTACATGGCACCGGGGCTCGTGACGCCGGAGAAGGCGGAGCGCGGCAAGCTCCCCACCGACGTGTGGTGGCACACGATCGTGCCCACGACGGGGCGCGAGAAGACGGGGTATCCGACGCAGAAGCCCGAGGGGATCCTGCGGCGCATCGTGCAGGCATCCACCCGACCCGGAGATCGTGTTCTCGACTTCTTCGCGGGCAGCGGCACGACGGGCGCCGTGGCCTCGGCGCTCGGTCGCGACGCCGTGCTCGTCGACGTGAATCCGGCCGCGATCGCCGTCATGCGGGCCCGGATTCCGCACGGCACCGAGGCTCGCGAAGAGGCGGACTGAGTCTCACGGAGCCCCGCACTCTACCTGTGCCCTCGCGATCCTTCAAGATCTTTCGCCGGACCCACAGGCAGCGCTAATCTCGCGTCCATCTGCCGAGTCCACCTCGGCGCTCCCCGTCGCGTGCGATGGGGGTTGTGCTCGTCCGCATGTCCATCCCACAAGGAGCGTCATGACCAAAGCCCGCAGCCGCACGTCTCGAATTCCTCGCACCTGGCTGACGGGCATCGCCGTCGCCGCCGTGCTCGTCGCCGGGGCCGCAGCCCCGGCGAACGCTCGAGACGTCGGGAATCTGACTCCTGACCCCTCCGCCACGGTGACGCCCGACGGCGGCACCGAGACGGGCGCGAAGTCCGCGTCCGGCCGATTGGCCACTGACGACCAGGAGCTGCTGGCACGCTCCGACGCGGCGGTGACCCCGATCATGGTGAAGGTCGACGTCGACTCGGTCGCGTCGTACGCGGGAGGCATCAAGGGCTACGCCGCGACGAGTCCCAGCGTGACGGGCACCTCGCTCGCAAAGGGCGGCGACGCGGTCGCGAAGTACACGAAGTACGTGCAGGACAAGATCGCGGCCTCGCAGGCCCAGGTCGCCGCCCTGATCCCGGGTGCGACGATGATCGACACCTACGTGGCGGTCTACGGCGGCTACTCGGTGGCGATCCCGGCCAACCGTGCCAAGGACGTCGCGAAGCTCGGCAGTGTGGCGGCGGTCCAGGGCAACGAGCTGCAGCAGATCGCAGAAGACACTGCGACGCCGGCGCCCAGCGACACGGCGACGCCCGCTCCGACCGAGACCGCGACGCCGGCCCCGACAGAGACGGCGACCCCGACCCCGCCGGCAACGCCCGACGCCACGACGCCGGACGCGACGACGCCGAGCACCGCTCCGCAGACCGCGACGCCGAATGTGACGCTGCCGCCCACGACGCCCGCCCCCGACCACGACGCGACGACCTTCATCGGTGCGGACGCGGTCTGGCCGTCGCTCGGCGGCCGTGACAAGGCAGGCGCGGGCGTGATCGTCGGCGTCATCGACACCGGCATCTGGCCCGAGCACCCGATGCTCGAGGACAAGGGCCTGTCCGCACCGGCGGGCGGACCCTGGGCCTGCGAGTTCGGTGACGGAAGCGTCGGACCTGCCTTCTCCTGCAACGACAAGCTCGTCGGCGCCTACGCATTCCTCGACACCTACCAGCACTCGTCGCAGCCGGCGGGCGCGGAGGACTACTGCTCCGGCCTCGTCTGCTCGGCCCGTGACTCCGAGGGGCACGGCACGCACACCGCCACGACCGCCGTCGGCGACTACGTCGAGTCCGCTCCCGTTCTCGGCGTCGACCGCGGACCTGCCAGCGGCGTCGCACCGGGTGCGTCGGTGATCATGTACCGTGCGCTCGGCCCGCTCGGCGGCTTCACCGGCGACCTCGTCGCGGCGATCCAGCAGGCGGTGCTCGATGGGGTGAACGTGCTCAACTACTCGATCTCGGGCAGCGCAGACCCGTACGCCGCGGATGAGCTCGCCTTCCTCGATGCCTTCGCAGCGGGTGTCACCGTCAACGCGTCGGCGGGCAACTCCGGGCCGGGCGCTTCGACGCTCGACCACGCGAGCCCGTGGGTGACGACGGTGGGCGCATCCACATTCGACCGTGCGTTCACGTCGGCGCTCGTCCTGACCGCAGGCGACGGCAGCACCTACGTCAAGCAGGGCGCCACGTTGACGCAGGGCGTCACGGACAAGGGCGTCGTGACGGCCAAGTCGCTCGGCGACGAGTTCTGCGAGCGGCCGCTGCCGAGCTCGGTGGCGGGCAAGGTCGTCGTCTGCGTGCGCGGTGTCAACGGCCGCATCGCGAAGGGCTTCAACGCCGCGCAGGGCGGCGCCGCGGGGATGATCCTCATCAACCCCGTCGCCTCCGACGTCGAGACGGACAACCACTTCCTCCCGGCGATCCACCTCGAGGGTCCGAACGACGACTTCCTGGCGTTCCTCGCCGCGCACCCCGAGGCCACGGCGACGTGGGCGCAGGGCGAGGCGACCGTCGCGCAGGGCGATGTCATGGCCGGCTTCTCGTCGCGCGGCCCCGTGGACGACTTCCTGAAGCCGGACATCACGGCGCCGGGCGTGCAGATCCTCGCGGGCAACACGCCGACGCCGACCGATGTCGCGGGCGGCGCCCCGGGTCAGCTCTACCAGGCGATCGCGGGCACGTCGATGTCGTCGCCGCACGCGGCGGGTGTCTCGGCGCTCGTGAAGGCTGCGCACCCCACGTGGACGCCCGGCCAGATCAAGTCGGCGCTCATGACGTCGTCGCTGCAGAGCGTCGTGAACGTCGACGGATCCGCGGCCGGCGTGTTCGACCGCGGTGCGGGCTCGATCCGCGCCGACCGCGCGATCTCGCCTGTGCTGACGATCAGCGACACCGCTGCCGACTTCTTCGCCAGCGCCGCCGACCCGAACAGCCGCATCGACCTCAACATCCCGAGCATCCAGGTCAACCCGCTCCCCGGAGCGGTGTCGGTCAAGCGCACGGTGACGAACGTGAGCGGCGCGTCGCAGACGTTCACGGTCAAGACCAAGAGCGAGACCGGCCTGAAGATCGCGGTGCTGCCGTCGACCTTCACGCTCGCGGCGGGCAAGTCGAAGGACCTCACGATCATCCTCGACGGCATCAGCGCGCCGGACGGATGGCTCGAGGGGCAGATCACGATCACGCCGAAGAAGTCGGGGCTGAGCGCGGTCGTACTGCCGGTCGCCGCCGACATCGGCGAGGCGCAGGTGTCGCTGACCCAGTCGTGCGATCCGACGACGATCCTCAAGGGCAAGACGACGACGTGCTCCGTCGCGGCGACGAACTTCATGCCCGTGCCGGTCAACGCCAGGATCGACGTCCTGTCGAACCCGCTCCTGCAGACGACGAGCGTCACGGCGCCCGCCAAGAAGCAGGCGCTCGGGGCGACCTGGAGCGGAACGCTGACACCGGCTCTGCCCGCGCAGATCGCGAGCGTCGCCGTCACACCGAACAGCTCACCGGCCGGGTACCTCGCGCTCGCGGGCTTCGGAGGCAACTACGTGAACAGCGGGCTCGGCGACGAAGGGTTCGTGAACCTCAACGTGCCGCAGTTCACGTACGGCTCCGAGGCGTACACGTCGGTCGGCATCACGTCCAACGGCTACCTCGTCGTCGGCGGAGCCACCTCGGCGGACGTCAAGTTCGACCCGAGCACGTCGACGGGAACGGCGCCGCCGAACAACATCATCGCGCCGCTGTGGACCGACCTCGACATGAGCAAGGGCGGCCGAGTCCTCGCCAACGTCCTGAGCGGAGGCGGCATGAGCTGGCTCGTCGTCGAATGGGAGGGCATCTCCACGTGGGGCGCCACGGCGACCGACACCTTCCAGGTGTGGATCGGGCTCAACGGAACGGACGACGTCACGATGACCTACGGCAAGGACGCGAAGGCGGACCCGGGCACCCCGTGGTTCGTCGGAGCCGAGAACCGCGACGGCACGAGCGTCGGCTCGCTCGCGGCGCTGCCCAAGGCCGGCGACGAGGTGCTCGTGTCGACGACGCCTCCGACGGCGGGCGGGTCGGTCTCGTTCGACTACACCCTCAAGGGCCTCGTGAAGGGCACCTGGTCGACGACGGTCACGCTCCGCTCCGACGCCCTCCGCACGGTTCCGATCGAGGAGACGAAGATCACGGTCAAGTAGCCGACACAGCTAAGGAGAGCGGATGCCCGGCCTGGGGGTATCCGCTCTCCTTCGTGTCGGTGGGTCTCAGACCAGCGCGCGCACGCTCGCGTAGCCGTCGGCGAGGACGTCGGGTGCCGACGGGTCGCCGCCGAAGACGCGCGTCGCGCCGCCCCGCCACTCGGGCCAGCCGGGATCGCCGTCGCGGATGAAGGCGGCGGCCGCGCCGTGCAGGGCATCGGCCAGTCGCGGCGGGGGAGCGTCGCCCGCGATCGACGCGACGGCGGGATCGTCGAGGCAGTCGAACCAGAACGGCACGTCCAGGCAGTGCAGCGCCCATGTGCGGGTGGGCGACGCCCAGGCGAACCGGTACGCCCAGGTCGGGGCATCCCCCCGCGCATCGGCCACCCGCACCACGCCCGTCCGGAAGACGTGGTCGGTCGTGAATCGGCCGAGCATGGCCGCCGTCCCCTTGCGGTGCTGCGCGCGGTTGGCCGCGAGGTAGGCCCGTCGCACATCGCGGGACAGGCCGAGCATGCCGAGGGCGACACCCGCCGGCACCAGCCGCAGCTTCCCCTTGGCGCCATCGGTGATCATGGTGAACTCGTCGTCGGTCGTGCCGAGCACGAGCGGCTTGTCGGCGCCGACCCCGGAGCGGATCGACTCGAGCGTCGGCTGCGTCAGCAGGTCGCCGTCGACGGCAGGGCCCCACGCGAGACCGTCGTCGAGGAACGCCTGCACGCCGGCCAGCCGATCCTTCGAGTCGTGCCGGCCCGCGGCATCCTGAAGCTCCTTGATGCGCTCCTCGGGGAGCGAGGCGAACCCCTCCCTCGTGGGCGTCACGCCGGCGAGGTTCGCGAGCTTGGCCGCCAGCGTGCGGGCGCGCTCGGCGGGCACGCTCACGACGGCGGGCGAGAGCGCCCAGACGGCATGGAAGAGGTGCTGCGCCGCGGGGAGCCCGAGGAGCGTCAGCACGGCGCCGCCACCGGCCGACTGGCCCGCGATCGTGACACGCGCCGGGTCGCCGCCGAACGCCGCGATGTTCGCCTGCACCCACTCGAGCGCCGCGATCCAGTCCCGGATGCCACGGTTCGAGGGCGCGCCGGCGATGTGGCCGAAGCCGTCGAAGCCGAGCCGGTACGAGATCGACACCGTCACGATGCCGTCGCGGTTGAAGGCGCGGCCGTCGTACCAGGGGCTCGCGGGGGAGCCGGCGACGTAGCCGCCGCCGTGGATGTAGACGAGCACCGGCAGCTTCGCCTCGGGCTCGCCCGGCCGCGGAGTGAAGACGTTGACGTTGAGGGTCGACTCGCCGGGGATCGACGGCTCGGGGATGAGGGTCGGCCCCGTCTCGCCGCGCTGCGCCGTCGCCCCGTATTCACGCGCATCGCGCACGCCGCTCCAGGGTTCGGGCGGCACGGGCGCGGCGAAGCGGAGGTCGCCGACGGGAGCCTTCGCGAACGGGATGCCGAGGAACGCCGACAGCTCGCCGCGCTGCAGGCCGCGCACCTCTCCAGACGTGGTCCGGACGACAGGGTCACTCATCGGGGTCCTTCCGATTGCGGGGGTCGAGGGCGTCGAAGAGCGCGGAGACGGTGCCGGCCATGTCGATCGAGGGGTCCTGCATCCACTGCAGCTGCATGCCGTCGGCGACGGCCTGGAAGATGCGGGCCAGGACCCCGGCGTCGACCACGTCGGTGAGCTCGCCGCGGCGCTGAAGCTCGCGGAGCGCCTCGACGAACGTCTCCCGGAGGCTGTCGCCGCGATCGAGGAAATAGCGGTGCGCGGGATGCTGCGGATCGGCCGCATCGACGGCCATGCGCGAGAACAGCTGCACGAGGCCCGGCACTTCGGCGTTGTGGCGGATGATGCCGACGAACCCGGAGCGCAGATGGGTGGCCTCGGCGACTTCGGGCATCGGCCCGAATTGCCTGGAGTCGACCTCGTCGCGCTTTCGGAGGATCTCCGTGAAGAGCTCCTCCTTGCTGTCGAAGTAGTGGAGGAGCCCGGCCTGACTGAGGCCCACAGCCTCGGCCAGCTCCTTGACGGATGCGCCGCGATAGCCCTCGCGCGCGATCACCTCGAGCGCGCGCTCGAGGATCTCTTCGCGCTTGGCCACGCCCTTGGCGTAGGAACCTCGCTGTGCCATGAAACGAGTAAACCGAATGATGCTTGTGATTTCAAAACCAAATGTCGTATGGTTTTCGCGTGGGGCATCCATGGAGGATGCCGAGAGGAACACCGACAATGACGTCAGACACTTCGGTTCCCACCGGCGACCCGATCGCGCCGATCACCGAGAACACCTTCGTCGCCACCGCGTCCGGCAACGACGACCCGCCCACTCCCGTCAAGGGCCTGCGCCGCCTGATGTGGTGGATCATCCCGGCCAACCTCGGGATCTTCCTCATCTGGGGCGCCGTGCCCGGCATCCTGCTCCCGCAGCAGATCACGGTGCTCTTCGGCGAGGAGGACAAGGTCGCCAACCTCGCGATCGTGGCGACGATCGGCGCGCTCGCGGCGATGCTCGCCCAGCCGATCGCGGGCCAGGTGTCCGACCGCACGCGCTCGCGCTTCGGCCGCCGCGCGCCGTGGATCATCATCGGCGCCCTCGCCGGCGCCCTCGCCCTCACGGGCCTCGCGTTCTCGACCTCGCTCGTCGGCGTCATCATCGCCTGGACGCTCGTGCAGGTCGCCTACAACTTCGCGCAGGGACCCCTGTCGGCCGTCATGCCCGACCGCGTGCCGCTCAAGCGGCGCGGAACGTTCGCAGCCCTCTCCGGGATCGGCCTCATGGTCGGCGCCCTGGGCGGCTCGATCGTCGGATCGATGTTCTTCAACAGCATCACGCTCGGCTACATCGTCTTCGCGGTGTTCGCACTCGTCATCCTGAGCCTGTTCGTGATCCTGAACCCCGACTACTCGAGCCAGAAGCTGCAGCCGGAGCCCTTCACGCTCGTGGAGTTCCTCAAGACGTTCTGGGTCAACCCCGTCAAGCACCCCGACTTCTTCTGGGCCTTCACGGGGCGTCTCCTCCTCTACACGGGCTACTTCGCCGTGACCGGGTACCAGCTGTTCCTCCTGACCGACTACTTCGGTGTCGAGCACCCCGAGCAGGTCATCCCGGTCCTCGGCCTCCTGAGCCTCGTCGGCATCCTCATCTCCACGGTCGTGTCGGGTCCGCTCTCCGACCGGATCGGACGCCGCAAGCCCTTCGTGTTCGCGTCGGCGGCCGTCGTGAGCCTCGCGTTCCTGCTGCCCTGGCTCTGGCAGGACCTCACCGCCTGGTACCTCATGACCTTCATCGCCGGCTTCGGCTTCGGCATGTTCCAGGCCGTCGACACGGCCCTCATGAGCGAGGTGCTGCCCTCGGCGAAGTCGTTCGCGAAAGACCTCGGCGTCGTCAACATCGCCGCGACGCTGCCCCAGACCCTCGCCCCCGGCGTCGCCGGTCTCATCGTGCTGGCGTTCGGCTACCAGGGCCTCTTCCCCGTCGCGATCGTCCTCGGCATCCTCGGCGCGTTCGCCGTGTGGCCGATCAAGGCGACGCGCTGACCATCCTCGAAAGGAACGACATGACCATCACGCAGACGACGGCGGCCCTCGAGGGCCTCACCGTCGAGGACAAGGCCGGACTCACGAGCGGTGCGAGCTTCTGGCGCACGAAGGCCGTGACAGGCATCCCGTCCGTCATGCTGACCGACGGCCCGCACGGCCTCCGCAAGCAGCGCGAAGGCGGCGACCATCTGGGCATCGGCGACAGCGTGCCGGCGACGTGCTTCCCGCCCGCCGTCGCGATCGGCTCGTCGTGGGATGTCGAGCTCGCCGAGCGCCTCGGCGCGGCGCTCGGCGTCGAGTCGTCGATCGAAGACGTCGCCGTCATCCTCGGCCCCGGCGTCAACATCAAGCGCTCGCCGCTGTGCGGCCGCAACTTCGAGTACCTCTCGGAAGACCCGATCGTCTCGGGCGTGCTCGGCACGGGCCTCGTGCGCGGCATCCAGTCCCAGGGTGTCGGGGCCTCGCTCAAGCACTTCGCGGCGAACAACCAGGAGCACGACCGCATGCGGGCCAGCTCCGACGTCGACCCGCGACCGCTGCGCGAGATCTACCTGCGCGGGTTCCAGCGCGTCGTCGAGGACGCCCAGCCGTACACGGTCATGTGCTCGTACAACCGCATCAACGGCGTCTTCGCGTCGGAGGACCCGTGGCTGCTCACGTCGGTGCTCCGCGACGAGTGGGGCTTCGAGGGGCTCGTCGTCTCGGACTGGGGCGCCGTCAACGACCGCATCGCGGCGCTGAAGGCCGGCCTCGACCTCGAGATGCCCGGCAACGGCGGCCAGACCGACGCGAAGCTCGTCGCCGCCGTCGCCTCGGGAGATCTCGACGAGCAGGTGCTGGATGCCTCGGCCCAGCGCATCGCGACGCTCGCGACCCGCTGGGCGGCCACGCCGCGGGTCGAGGGTCCGCTCGACGTCGACGCGCACCACGCGCTGGCCCGCGAGGCCGCGGCGCGCTCGATCGTGCTCCTGAAGAACGACTCGGTGCTGCCCCTCGCGCCCGACGCGAAGATCGCCGTCATCGGCGCCTTCGCCGAGAAGCCGCGCTATCAGGGCGCGGGGTCGTCGATGATCCACCCGACCCGCCTCGACGACGCGCTGACGGCGATCCGTGCCGTCGTGCCGGATGCCTCGTACTCGGCCGGCTTCGGCCTGTCGGCCGACGTCGACCCCGCCGAGACCGCGCGCCTGCGCGAGGAGGCCGTCGCCGCAGCATCCACCGCCGACGTCGCCGTCGTGTGCGCGGGCCTTCCCGCCCGACTCGAGTCGGAGGGCTACGACCGCGACGACATCGATCTGCCCGCCGAGCAGCTCGCCGTCATCGACGCCGTCGTCGCGGCCAACCCGCGCACCGTCGTCGTGCTCTCCAACGGCTCGGTCGTGGCACTGCCGTTCGCCGAGCGCGTGCCGGCGATCGTCGAGGCGTGGCTCCTCGGCCAGGCCGGCGGTGGCGCGACCGCCGACGTGCTCTTCGGCGCGGTCAACCCGTCGGGCAAGCTCGCCGAGACGATCCCGCACCGCCTCGAGGACACCCCGGCGTTCCTCAACTTCCCGGGCGAGGAGGGGCACGTGCGCTACGGCGAGGGCCTGTTCGTCGGCTACCGCTGGTACGACGCGCGCCGCATGGACGTCGCCTTCCCGTTCGGCCACGGCCTCTCGTACACGACGTTCGCGTACGGGGATGCCTCGGCCGAGGTCGACGCCGACGGCGACGTCGAGGTCTCACTCAGCGTGACCAACACGGGCGACCGCGCCGGACGCGAGGTCGTGCAGGTCTACACGTCGCTGCCGGGCTCGACTGTGCAGCGCGCTCCGCGCGAGCTCAAGGCGTTCGCGTCGGTCGAGCTCGAGGCCGGCGAGTCGCGCGAGGTCGTGCTGACGGTGCGCCGCGCAGACCTCGCGTACTGGCACGTCCCCGCCGACCGCTGGGTCGTCGAGGGCGGCTCGTATCTCGTCGAGGTGGGCGCCTCCAGCCGCGACCTCCGCTCGTCGGTGCCGGTCGTCGTCGAGGGCGACGTCGTGCGACTGCCGCTGACCCGCGAGTCGTCGCTCGGCGAGGTGTTCGCGCACCCCGTCGCAGGGCCGATGGTGCAGGCCGCGATGGCCGGCATGGCGCAGATGATGGAGGGCGCGGCGTCGATCATGCCGGAGGGCGTGTCGATGGAGAAGATGATGGCCTCGTTCCCCATCGGGCGCATCGGCATGATGGCGGACGGCCAGATCTCGCCCGAGATGATCGACGGCCTCATCGCGGCGGCGAACGCCCCGCAGATGTGACGCTTGGATGCCTCGGCGCGCGCGGTGCCGAGGCATCCACCGTCCGATTTCCCCGCCGTCGTCGATTCCTCTCGTCCTGGCGACGGAGGGAGGGCAGCCAATGAACGGAGGGCGATCGCGCTCGGATCGCCCTCCGCCCGTCGGTTCTCCTCCGCTGGTCGGGAGGAGAGGAGGATCAGCTGTTCAGGAAGGCGAGCAGGGCCTTGTTGACCTCGTCGGCGTGGGTCCACAGCATCCCGTGCGGCGCGCCGTCGATCTCGACGTAGGTCGCGCCGGGGAGCAGCTCGCGGAAGCGGCGGGCCGTCTTGTCGATGGGGAGGATGTTGTCCGACGTGCCGTGCACGATGAGCGCTGGCACGTCGACCTTGGGGATGTCGGCGCGGAAGTCGGTCGGCCAGGTGAGGGGCGCGGCCGCGATCGCGCGGTTGCCGGCGAGGTTCGCGACCTGGACGCTCCCGTCGAGCGCCTCCTGCGAGATGCGCGAGCCGAGGTTCTCGTCGAGGTTGTAGAAGTCCTTGAAGAAGCCGCTGAGGAACGCGTAACGGTCGCCCGCGACGGAGGCCGCGATGCCGTCGAAGAAATCCTGGGGGCCGGCGCCATCGGGATTGTCGTCCGTGATGAGGAGGTAGGGCTCGAGCGATCCGAGGAATGCGGCCTTCGCGACGCGGTCGCTGCCGTGGTTGGCGATGTAGCGTGCGACCTCGCCCGTGCCCATCGAGAAGCCGACGAGGATCGCGTCCTGCAGGTCGAGCTCGACCATGAGGGCGTTCAGGTCCGACGCGAACGTGTCGTAGTCGTAGCCGCTTCCGGCCTTCGTCGAGGCGCCGAACCCGCGGCGGTCGTATGCGATGACGCGGTACCCGGCCTCGAGCAGGACGGCAGCCTGCTTGCCCCACGATTCGCCGTTGAGTGGGAACCCGTGGATGAGCACGACCGGCTGCGCCGTGTGACCGCCCGACGGCGGCGCCTGGTCCGTGTAGAAGAGCTTGATGTCGACCGAATTCTCGGTGCCGACGGTGATGTAAGCCACGATCGTTCCTTCCGGACGGGGGACGGATGCCCCGACTCGGTCCCGACGATAGGCGTGCGGTGGTGGCGACCGCCAGGCCTTGCGCCCTCGAATCCACAGGTCTACCGGTGTGACTGGTCGGCCGAGGCGGGGTGTTCCATACTTGCGGCATGTCCACCCCTTCCTCCGCAGGCGCCGACCCGGAGGACAACAAGCCGACCCTGCCGATTCCGCCGGGATCCGTGCCTCCCGAGACAGCTGTCGGCCCGCGCACCGACCCGACGGCCGCCGCCCCGCGCGCCGACCCGGAGGACGACAAGCCGACCCTGCCGATTCCCCCGGACCAGGTGCCTCCCATCCCGCACGCGCCCGCCGGCTACCTGCTGCCCGGGTATCCCGGGGCTCCCGCTCCCGTCGAGACGCCCGCTCAGCCGGGGTATCTGGTGCCCGCGCAGCCGGGGTATCAGGTGCCCGCGCAGCCGGGGTATCGGGTTCCGGCGCAGCCGGGGTATGAGACGCCCGCGCTGCCGGGGTATGAGGTGCCCGGTTATCCGGCGGCGCCTGAATACGCCGGTGCAGCGGATGCGGCAGCAGCGCCAGGTGCACCCGGCGCGGCACCGGCATATCCGGCCTACGTGGCGCCCGGAGGGTACGCGGCCCCGGGGGGCTACGCGGCCCCGGGGGGCTACGCGGCCCCGGGGGGCTACGCGGCCCCGGGCGGATACCCCGCGCCTGGCGCGTATGCAGAGCCGAGCGGATATCCCGTCCAGCCTGGCAACGGCTACGGGCCTCAGCCCGTGTACGGCTACCCGACGGAGCCGCCGCGCGGATCGTCAGGTCTCGCGATCGCGGCGCTGGTCGTCGGCATCCTGTCGCTCGTCCTCTGCTGGCTGCCGCTCCTCGGCATCATTCTCGGGATCGTCGGCGTCGTGCTCGGCAGCGTCGCGCTCGCCCGGCGGCAGCGGAAGGGCTTCGCGATCACCGGGATCGCGACGGGTGGCACCGGGATCGTCGCGTCGATCGTCGTGTGGATCGTCCTCGTCTTCCTGGTCGCGAACGTCCCGAGCTTCTTGGAAGGTCTCTCCGGGGGTGTTGCGCAGTCGCCGGCGCCGGCCGACCCCGGCACGGGGCAGGACTCCGGCGACGTGGACGTCTCGACGTTCACGACCCTCGACGACGCCGGGTTCGCGGCGCTCGTCGCTGACCCGGGTGCGCACTACGGCGAGGAGTACATCCTCTACGGCGAGGTGTACGAGTTCGACGACATCACAGGCGAGTGCCAGATCATGATCAACGTCGACAACTCCCAGCAGAGCGACTGGGAGGCCTACGAGGAGTACGCGATCGCCTTCGCCGCGTCCGGCGCCTCGCAGGCTGCGGGATGCCCCGAGTTCGCCGGCGTCTCGGAGCTCGACCATCTCGAGATCTGGGCTCGCGTGCTGGGCGTCTCCACCGTCGAGTTCGACGACGGCACGGCCGACGATCTGCTGTCGCTCGAGATCCACCAGGTGGAGCAGCTCACGCCGCTGCCCTGATCCGCCGAAGAGGCCGACGCCGTGGGCGTCGACCCCTCATCACGCTGCGTCAGGCGTCGCGCCGCGCGCCCTCCGATGGTGTGACCGTGAAGATGTGCGGGGCGCCGAAACCGGATGCCGCGAACGCCGCCGTGACGGCATCCACCACCCCGTCGACCTGATCATGCGAGACGAGTGCGATCGCGGCACCGCCGAAGCCGCCGCCGGTCATCCGGGCCCCGATCGCGCCTGCGGCGAGTGCGGCGTCGACCGCCGTGTCGAGCTCGGGCGCCGAGATCTCGAAGTCGTCGCGCATCGAGACGTGCGATGCGACGAGCAGGTCGCCGATCGCCTCGGGTCCCTCCGCGCGGAGCGTGCGGACGGTCTCGACGACGCGCGCGTTCTCCGTGACGATGTGCCGCACGCGGCGAAACGTGACCTCGTCGAGGAGTTCTGCGGCGCGCGGGAGGTCCTCGATCGACAGGTCCCGCAGCGCAGACACGCCCAGCGTACGAGCGCCGAGCTCGCATGAGGCGCGGCGCTCGCCGTAGCCGCCCGTCGCGTGGGAGTGCTTGACGCCCGTGTCGATGACGAGCAGCTCGAGCCCTGCTCCGGCGAAGCCCAGGTCGACGACGTCGGCCTCGAGCGAGCGGCAGTCGAGGAAGATCGCGGCGTCGGGGCGCCCGAGCATCGATGACATCTGGTCCATGATGCCGGTGGGGGCTCCGACGGCCTCGTTCTCGGCTTTGCGCCCGATCTTCGCCAGGGCGACGCGGTCCAGACCCAGGTCCCACGTGTCGTTGAGCGCCGAGGAGACCGCGCCCTCGATCGCGGCCGACGACGACAGACCCGCGCCGACCGGCACGTCTGAGGCGAGGGCGAGGTCGACGCCCGTGCCTTCACCCACCTGCAGCAGCGCCCACGCCACGCCGAGCGGATAGGTCGCCCACTCGGGCACCTCCGCCCGCAGCGCCGGGAAGTCGAGGTCGTCCAGCGCGACGTCCACGACCTCCGACGAGAAGGTCGAAGCGACGCGGATGCGGCCGTCGGTGCGCTGCCCGAGCGCGACGAAGGTGCGGTGCTCGATCGCGAAGGGGAACACGAAGCCGTCGTTGTAGTCGGTGTGCTCGCCGATGAGGTTGACGCGGCCCGGTGCCGACCAGACGCCGGCGGGCTCGGTGCCTGTCAGCTCGGCGAAGAGGGTTCGCGCGGCTTCTTCGGGCGCGAGGGTGGTGGTGGTCACAGGGAAACTCCTTCGACGGCTTCGCGCAGGCGCGCGGCCGAGGTCTCGGGCGGGACGTCTCCGATCCAGGCGCCCATGGCCGCCTCGGAGCCCGCAAGGTACTTGAGCTTGTCGGCTGCGCGCCGCGGGCTCGTGAGCTCGAGGTGCAGCCGGACGGTGTCGCGGCCCGCGCCTACGGGGGCCTGGTGCCACGCCGCGATGTACGGCGTGGGTGTGTCGTAGAGCGCGTCGATGCCGCGCAGCAGCCGCAGGTAGAGCGGTGCGAGCTCGTCGCGCTCGGCGTCCGTGGTCTCCGTGAAGTCCGCGACGTGACGGTGCGGCAGCAGGTGCACCTCGAGCGGCCAGCGCGCGGCGAACGGCACGAAGGCCGTCCAGTGCTCGCCCTGCAGGATGACGCGCTCCGAGCCCCGCTCGAAGTCGAGGATGCGCTGGAAGAGGTCTGGCGCCGTGCGGTCGATCGAGTCGAGGAGCCGCGTCGTGCGCGGCGTGATGTACGGGTACGCGTAGATCTGGCCGTGGGGGTGGGGGAGCGTGACGCCGATAGCCTCGCCGCGGTTCTCGAACGGGAACACCTGCTCGACGCCGGGCAGCGCCGACAGTGCCGCCGTGCGGTCGGCCCACGCTTCGATGACGGTGCGCGCGCGCGTGGTCGACAGCGTGCCGAACGACCCGGAGTGCTCGGGGCTGAAGCACACGACCTCGCACCGGCCGACGCTCGTGCGCGTGCGGCCGAGGCCGAGTGCTGCGAGGTCGTCGAGTCCGCGGGGCGGGTTGGATGCCTCGGGCGCGTCGCCGTGCGCTGTCGTGAGCGCAGGGCCGAACGAGGGCGACTTGTTCTCGAAGACCGCGACGTCGTACAGCGACGGGATCTCGCTGGGGTTCGTCGGTGTCTGCGGTGCGAGCGGGTCGAGCTCGGCGGGCGGCAGGAACGCGCGGTTCTGGCGGGCGGCCGCGACCGAGATCCAGTCGCCCGTCAGGACGTCGAGGCGCATCGTCGCCGTCGCGGGCCGCGGGTCGAGCGTGCGGGCATCGATCGCGCGCTCAGCACCGAGCGTCGTGTCGGGGTCGTCGTAGTAGATCAGCTCGCGGCCGTCGGCGAGGCGGGTCGACCGCTTGACGACGTCGGCGCCGAGGACCTCGGGGGCGATCTCAGTCATGTTCACGTCAACATGGTAGAGCGGCATCCGTGTTATCGTCAACACGGAACTTTTCGGAGGTGGATCGTGGATCGGCGAGTGTCGATGGCGGATGTCGCGGCCCTCGCCGGCGTGTCCGGCCAGACCGTCTCGCGCGTCGTCAACGACAGCCCGCGCGTCGATCCCGCCACACGCAGCAGGGTCGAGCAGGCGATGGCCCGGCTCGGCTATCGCCCGCATCGCGCCGCGCGCGCCCTCCGCACGGGGCGCACGCAGACGATCGGGCTCATCGCCTCGACGCTCGCGACCGTCGGCAACTCCCGCATGCTGCAGGCCGTCGCCGATGCGGCGGCCGCGCGCGGGTACGCCCTCGTCGTCGTGACGCTCGGCGTCGGGTCCGACATCGCCGGCGCGTTCGATCGCCTCCGCGATCAGGGTGTCGACGGCGCGATCGTGCTGAACGAGGCGACGGATCTGGTTCGGGATGCCGACACCCCCGCCGGTCTTGCGCTCGTGGTCGTGGACTCCCCGAGCGACGACCGCTTCGGCGTCGTCGCGACCGATCACGCGGGGGGAGCGCGCGCCGCGACGGAGCACCTGCTCGGTCTCGGCCACGCGACGGTGCATCACGTCGCGGGTCCCGCCGGCTCGTTCGCAGCCGCCGAGCGCGAGCGCGGCTGGCGCTCGGCGCTCGAGGAGGCGGCGATCGTTCCGCCGGCCGTGATGCGGGGCGACTGGACCGCGGCCTCGGGTCACGTCGCCGGCGTCGCTCTCGCCGAGGACGCGGCGGTCACCGCCGTGTTCGCGGCGAACGATCAGATGGCGCTCGGCGTTCTGCGCGCCGTCGCCGATGCGGGGCGGGGTGTGCCCGAGGTCGTCAGCGTCGTGGGCTTCGACGACGTCGCCGATGCGGCGGACTTCCGTCCTCCGCTCACCACGGTGCGCCAGGACTTCGACGCGCTGGGCGAGCGAGCCCTCGAGCGGCTCGTCGCCGAGATCGAGGACCGCCGCGATCCAGCGTTCGACCTGATCCCGGCCGCCCTCGTGCTTCGCGCCAGCACGGCCTCGCCCGCGCGCTGAGCCGCGTCCGGTAGGCGGGCTTCTTCCGTCGACTTCGTATGCTCTCGCCGAGCGCACACGTCGTCGGCGCGCGCAACGTGTGCGCTCGGCGAGTGCCTACGATCTCGCCGCCGGCCGCGCACGCTGTCGACGCGCACGATGTGCGCGCTCGGCGCACCCGGCTGACGCACGGCGCGCCCGGCTTCCCAGCCGGTACGGACCATCTCGTCGCCCGGCATCCCTCATCGCCCGGCTTTGCGCGCCGCGTCGAGCCGTCCATAGCCCGTGCTCTCGCCGAAACCACCCGCTGTTGACGCGCATATCGTGTGCGCTCGGTGAGAGCACGGGCTCTCGCCGTGACCCAATCCTGCGAGTGCGAGCATCGAGCGGATACAGCGACGATCCGTGCCCGTCTGAGGCTGCCCACTGCATCCACCCGCCGACTTCGCATGCGCTTGCCGAGCGCACACGTTGCTGACGCGAACGGCGGGTATTCTCAGCGAGTACCTAGGCTCTCGCCGCCCGTCGGCCGCGCGATCGAGGCCGTCCGATGCTGCGGCGACTCGTGCCCGTCCGCGATGCTTCCCGGGGCATCCCTTGCGTCGAGTTCGTATGCTCTCGCCGAGCGCACACGCTGTTGACGCGAACGACATGTGTTCTCGGCGAGTGCGTGCGACCTCGCCGGTGTCGGGCTAGTGGGCTCGCCGGGCTTCCCAGCCGGTGCGGACCATCTCGTCCACGGTGTAGCGGTTGGCCCAGTCCAGGTCGCGGGCGGCGAGCTCGCCGGTCGCGACGATGCGGTCGGGGTCGCCAGGGCGGCGCGGCCCGATCTCCGGCGTGAAGGCGATGCCGGTGACGCGGGCCATGGCATCCATGATCTGCTTCACCGAGAGGCCGTTCTGCGACCCGAGGTTGTAGGCGGGTTCGATGGGCTGGCCGGCGGCGAGGCGCTGTGCGGCGACGACGTGTGCGGCGGCGATGTCGGCGACGTGCACGTAGTCGCGCACGTTGGTGCCGTCCTCGGTGTCGTAGTCGTCGCCGTTGATGCGGGGCGTGCGGCCCTCGATGAGCGCCTCGAACACGAGCGGGAACAGGTTGTGCGGACTGGTGTCGTAGACGACGGGGTCGCCGGATCCGACGACGTTGAAGTAGCGCAGCGAGGTGTGGCGGAGGGGATGCTCCGACCCGGCCGTCGCGGTCGCCTGGTCGCGGAGCAGCCATTCGCCGATGAGCTTCGACTCGCCGTACGGCGACGCGGGCCGCTTGGGGAGGTCCTCCGTCACGAGCGGCACGTCGGGCGTGCCGTACACGGCCGCGGATGACGAGAACACGATGTTCGCGACGTCGGCCGCGTGCATCGCCTCCAGCAGGATGCGGGTGGCCTCCACGTTCTGCGCGTACGTGTGCAGGGGGCGCTGCACCGAGACGCCGGCGTACTTGTAGCCGGCGACGTGGATGACGCCCTCGACGGCGTGGTCGCGAAGGGCCTGCTCGACGAGGTCGCTGTCGAGGATGGTGCCGCGCACGAACGGCACGCCGTCGGGCACGAAGGCCTCGTGGCCGCTGGAGAGGTCGTCGATCACGACCGGGGCGAGATCTGCTGCAGCGAGGGCGCGCACCACGTGCGCGCCGATATAGCCGGCACCGCCGGTCACAAGCCAGGACATGGCACCCATTCTGCCCCGTCGCCTGAACGGAAGGGGAACGAACCAGGTCCTGAAGGTTGCGATTGTCCGGTTTGCGCCATCTATTTGCGCATCGTTTCGGGACGCCGCGAACGTGAGCTTAGACTCTGCACATGACCGGTCTCTCCGTCGAGCGGGTTCGCTCCTCAGCACGGCTGCTGCAGGGCGTCACGACGGCGGTCGGCACCTCGTCTACAGGCGAAACACGCCGGAAACATGCGGAAACATGCCGCATGTTCGGCGCGAAGTGAAGGGGGACCGTTGATGGCTCCGATTCGTCGTTCAGCAGCCGCGGCTGTGGACGCACTTGGTTCCCCGATCGCCGCCGCGGGTGCGGGATCCGGTCTCACGGAGGGTCGGACTGCGTCCCGCCGAGCAGCACAGACCAATCCTCGTCCGGTTGTGGATGAACCCAGGGGCGCGCTCTACGAATTCGCGACAGACCTGCCCGGCGCGCGTCGGATGTCTGTCGTCGTGACCGGACCCGACGGGGAGCCGATCGAAGCCACCTGGATATCGCTTCCTGCGTCGGCAGAGACGCCGGGTGGCACCGCCGTCGTCGAGCTGGCCTCGACGTCAGGAATCGGCCTGCTCGGCGATCGGCGCGTTCCGTGGGACGCGGGCACAGTCGGGTTCGGCGAGGCGATCGCCGCCGCGCTCGACCACGGAGTCGGCCGCCTCGTGCTGTCGCTCGATCAGGCCGCTTCGATCGACGGAGGTGCCGGGATGCTCACTGCGCTCGGCGCCGTGCTGACCGACTCGTCGTGCCGCATCATCCTACCGGGCGCGCGTGGCCTCGAGCACGTCGCTCACGCCGAACTCGAGGGTCTGCGCGCGCTGCCGCACCGCGGCGTCCTCGCGCTCACCGATTCGATGAACCCGCTCCTGGGTCCCGCGGGAGCCTGCGCGGTGGTCGGTCCGCAGGCGGGACTCGACGCTCGCGACGTCCCCGCCGTGGAGGACGGACTCCGTCGGCTGGCCGGTCGACTGCCCGTCGACTACCGCACGCCCGGCGCCGGCTCGGCCGGCGGCACGGGGCTCGCGCTTCTCGCGTGGGGGGCGCGTCTCGTTCCGTGCGCGGTCGGCATCGCCGAGCTGATGGATCTGCGGGAAGAGATCGAGCAGGCTCACTGAGCCGACCCGTTGCTCGGCCGCTCGCGCGGCCGAGCAACGGGTGACAGGTCAGGCTCCGCCGAGTGCCTCCGACACGACGGCGCGCGCCTCCTCCTGCACCTCGGCGAGGTGCTCCGGGCCGCGCAGCGACTCGGCGTAGAGCTTGTAGACGTCTTCCGTGCCCGACGGGCGTGCGGCGAACCAGGCGTGCTCGGTCTGCACCTTCAGCCCGCCGATCGCGGCGCCGTTGCCCGGCGCGTGTGAGAGCTTCGCGGTGATCGGCTCGCCAGCGAGCTCCGTCGCCGTGACCGCCTCCGGTGCAAGCTTCGACAGCGCCGACTTCTGCGCGGGGGTGGCGGGGGCGTCGACGCGCTGATAGGCCGATGCGCCGAACTCCGCCTCGAGCTCGGCGTAGCGCTGCGACGGCGTCTTGCCTGTCACGGCCAGGATCTCCGACGCGAGCAGGCACAGCAGGATGCCGTCCTTGTCGGTCGTCCAGACAGTGCCGTCCTTGCGCAGGAACGACGCACCCGCAGACTCCTCGCCGCCGAAGGCGACGGATCCGTCGAGCAGGCCGGGCACGAACCACTTGAACCCGACCGGGACCTCGAGCAGCTCGCGCCCGAGCGACGCCGCGACCTTGTCGATGATCATCGACGAGACGAGGGTCTTGCCGACCGCGGCATCCGCGGGCCACTCCGGCCTGTGCGAGTACAGGTAGTCGATCGCGACGGCGAGGTAGTGGTTGGGGTTCATGAGGCCCGAATCGGGGGTGACGATGCCGTGCCGGTCGGCGTCGGCGTCGTTGCCCGTCAGCAGGTCGTACTCGTGGCGGCGCCCGATCAGTCCAGCCATCGCGGACGGCGACGACGGATCCATGCGGATCTTCTCGTCCCAGTCGAGCGTCATGAAGCGCCACGTCGGGTCGACGTCGGGGTTCACGACGGTGAGGTCGAGCCCGTACACCTCGCCGATGAGTGCCCAGTAGTCGACGGATGCTCCGCCAAGCGGATCGGCGCCGATGCGCACGCCGGCCTTGCGGATCGCCTCGACATCGATGATGTTCTCGAGGTCGCGCACGTAGGCATCGCGGAAGTCGTACTGGCCGAGGGTTTCGGCATCCAGATCCGCATAACGGGTGCGCTTCACGCCGTCGAGCGATTCGCCGATGTAGTAGTTGGCCTTGTCGGCGATCCAGCCCGTCGCGTCGGTGTCGGCTGGGCCGCCGTTCGGCGGGTTGTACTTGAAGCCGCCGTCACGCGGCGGGTTGTGCGAGGGGGTCACGACGATGCCGTCGGCGCGGCCGGGATCGTCGAGCGCCCGTCCCTTGTTGTAGGCGAGGATCGCGTGGCTCAGCGCCGGCGTCGGCACCCACGAGTCGCGCGCGTCCACGCGGACGTCGACGCCGTTCGCGACGAGCACTTCGATCGCCGTCCGCTCCGCGGGCAGCGACAGCCCGTGCGTGTCGCGGCCGAGGAAGAGCGGGCCGGCGATCCCCTGCTCGTTGCGGTAGTCGACGATCGCCTGGGTCGTCGCGAGGATGTGGTCTTCGTTGAAGCTCGTGCTCAGCGACGAGCCGCGGTGGCCGCTCGTGCCGAACGCGACCCGCTCCCCGGACACCGTGGCGTCGGGCTTGAGGTCGTAGTAGGCGGCGATCAGTTCGTCGACGTCGATGAGGTCGGATGCTTCGGCGGGCTGTCCTGCGCGGCTCATGGGTCCCAGTCTGCCCAATCGCGCGGCGGATGTCGCGGCCAGGCTGAAACGCGAAGCCACGTCGGGGTGCCGCGGCTAGGCTCTTTCCGTGACTTCCCAGCCCGAGGACGCCGACCGCCGCACGTACAGCTACCTCGGACCCGCGGGAACCTTCACCGAGGCCGCGCTTGCGCAGGTGCCTGAGGCGCGGGCCCAGATCTGGCGGCCGGTTCGCAACGTGGGCGAGGCGCTCTCCGACGTCGTCGAAGGCCGTTCCGACGCCGCCATGATCGCCATCGAGAACTCGGTCGACGGTGGTGTCTCGACCGCTCAGGACGCCCTGGCGACCATGCCCGGACTGCGGATCGTGGGGGAGTACCTCGTTCCCGTCGACTTCGTGCTCGTCGCGCGACCCGGCACCAAGCTCGAAGACGTCTCGCTGGTCGCCGCGCACCCCGTCGCCTATTCGCAGTGCCTCCAGTGGCTGTCGCGCACCCTCCCCGGGCATGCGCACATCCCCGCGTCGAGCAACGTCGCGAGCGCGATGGGCCTGATCGACGGGACGAGCGATGCGGATGCGGCGATCGCCCCGCCAGGCATCCTCGACCATCACGAGCTCGAGCTGCTCGCCGAGAAGATCGGCGACAACCTGAACGCGGTCACCCGGTTCGTGCTCGTATCTCGTCCCGTCGCGCCTCCGCCTCCGACGGGCGCCGACAAGACCTCGCTCATCGCCGAGCTGCCCGACGACCACCCCGGCGCGCTGCTCGAGATGCTCGAGCAGTTCGCGACGCGGGGCATCAACCTGTCCCTTCTCGCCTCGCGGCCCATCGGCGACGAGCTGGGACGCTATCGCTTCGTCATCGACGCCGATGGCCACATCGAGGACGAGCGCATGGCCGACGCGCTCCTCGGACTTCGCCGCTTCAGCCCGAAGGTGATCTTCCTGGGCTCGTATCCGCGGGCCGATCGCGTCATCGTGCGGTACCCCGATCGGTACTCGGACGACGTCTTCATCGAGGCGCGGGACTGGCTTCGCGGGCTCATCAGCGGAGAGCCCGAGTCCTGATCCATGACCGAGGTGCTGCGGTACGCCGCCTTCGTCGACGGCGCTGAGGGCGGAGGCAACCCCGCCGGTGTGGTTCCGGATGCCGGCGCCCTCACCGATGCCGAGATGCTGGCGATCGCGGCCGAGGTCGGCTACTCCGAGACGGCGTTCCTGACCGGACCCGCGGACGACGGCCGACGGGGCATCCGATACTTCTCGCCGATCGCCGAGGTGCCGTTCTGCGGCCACGCGACGATCGCGACCGCCGTCGCGCTCGCCGAGCGGGAGGGGACGGGCGAGTTCCGATTCGCAACCCCCGTCGGCGAGGTCGTCATCGACACGCGCGCCGCGGCGGGCGGCGGCGTCGAGGCGTCGTTCACCAGCGTCGACCCGGACGTGGACGAGGTCGAGCCCGGAACCCTCGACCGGCTGCTCGACATCCTCGGGCTCGCACCCGACGCCCTTGCGATCGACTTCCCGCCGCGGATCTCGTTCGCGGGCAACCGTCACCCGATCCTCGCCGTCGAGCGCATCGAGACGTTCGACGCGTTCACGTTCGATCCCGCCGCACTTCGCGCACTGATGGACGCCGAGGACTGGGCCGGCACGGTCACCGTCATGCACCGCCGTACTGACGAGGAATGGGAAGCTCGCAACCCCTTTCCGGTCGGTGAGATCACCGAGGATCCCGCGACGGGTTCCGCGGCCGCGGCCTTCGGCGCGTATCTGCGCGCGTTCGACCGCGTGCCGGCGAGCGGCAAGGTCGTGATCCACCAAGGCCGTCACGTCGGCCGCCCCAGTGTGCTGCGCGTCCAGATCCCTGCCGATGGCGGGATCACCGTCTCGGGCGGGGCCGCGCCCATCGGCTGACCCCGTGCCGGCTCGACTCCGATGGGCACGTCGGCAGCCCGTTCGCCAGTGACCATCTGATCGCGAGCAGGATCGTCCGCCATCAACTGATCCCGGGTGAGTGCGACCACTTTCGTCTGACCCTGTGCACGCGTGGCTCCCACCGCCTCATCGGTCACCAGGTTGCCGCCGACCACCTGATCGCGAGCGGGTTCGTCTGCACCCATCTGACCCCGAGCCGACTCGCCTCCGGTCGGTCCGACGCGCGCCGGTTCGACTCTGTTCGCCCGATCCCGAGCTGGTCCGGCGCGCACGACCTGGTCGGCGCCCCTCACTGGACTCCGCGCGAGCCCGGTGAAGCGCAGCAGGCTCCGCGGCCGCAGGAGCCGCGGCTTCTCCTCCGACCCCGCCGGCGGATGGAGCCAATAGCCGAACTCGTCGCGGATGATCCGGAAGCCGAGGTTGTGCAATCGCATGTGGCAGTTGCGGCACAGGAGCACGCCGTCGGCCGTGTCGGTGCGTCCGTGATGCTCGTGCCAGTGATCGAGATGGTGCGCCTCGCAGCGTGATGGCTCGGCGCCGCAGTCGAGGCATCCACCGTCCCGGATCGCCATCGCGATGCGCTGGCGGCGCGTGAACAGTCGCTTCTCGCGACCCACGTCGAGCGGAGAGCCCTGACCGTCGACGATGACGGGCAACACGCCGGCGTCGCAGAGATACGTCTCGACGACGCCCGCGGGTGCGGCCTGACCGGTCTCCTCGTAATAGCCCACACCGCGCTCGCGTTCGAGATCGTCGCGACTGACGACGATCCGCACTCCGGGCTGACGATCACCGAACGCCTGCGCGGGATCTGCCTGGGCTCCGGTCTTCAGCACGGCCAAGATCCTGTCGTACTGCAGCTGCTCGTTCGTGCGGCGGTCGGCGTCAGGCTCGGCGGGCGCCCCATCCGCCGGTGCGACGAACCGGGGCCCTCTTCGCGGGCGGAGCGCCGCGTTGAGCAGGGTGCGAGCCCACGCGGCGCCGTCGTCGTCGAACCGGATGCGCGCGCAGTGCTGGCCGTTCTCGTCGACCCACATCGTGAACGAGCGTCGCTCGAACCGCTCCTCGAATCGCAGCTGCGTTCCGAGCGGATCGAGGGTGTCCCGGGCGAGGCGCGCCGCTGCTCGGAGGTCTTCGACGACGCGGTCCGCAGCCTCCTCGATCAGGATGACGGCCGCTTCGCGCCACCCTTCGCGCAGGCGATCGGGGTCGTCATGGGGGTATCGATCGATCGGTGGCTCACCGAGCCCACGTCTGATGGCGTCGAACTGATCACGTGACAGCGCGCCGTCCCCGAGCGCCCGCGTCAGTGGAGCGAACCACGGCTCCGGTGGGGGAGCGTCGCCCCGCGCCTGAGGCGCAATAACGCCCGCGATGAGGTCTCGCCCGGCATCCGTGGCCTTCCTGACCTCGACGGCCGTCTGGCCGGTCACTGTCTGGATCAGCGTCGTCGCCGTGCGATGACCGGTCCGCTGCGCGAGCCCCGAATACCCGAGCTCACGTTTCGACCGCCGCTCGATCTCCGCTGAGAGTGCAGCCGCGACGACGTCGAGTGCCCGCCGCGCATCCGTTACGGCGTGCAACCCAGCGAGGAGGGCTTCATCGTCGACCGCCGTAGCGGAGGGGACTTCGCTGGCGCCCATCACGGCCTCGATGCGTCCCGTCGCCTCGGTGAGGCGTTCGATGATCGTCGCCAACGCGCATGCCTTTCACGAACCTCGTGAGAGTGGGCACGTCTCTCGTTGTTGCTGCTTCGACTCTACGGAGAGCCTCCGACATCGAGACCAGCCCCGCGATCCGACACGTCGTTGGGCCGGGTCGCGGGGCTGATCAGCTCGGTGCGCGAGCGCTGATCCGGTGTTCAGTGCGCACCGAACCACGGCCGGGCGCGCCGCAAGAGGCGGAGCCGACTTTCGCCGGCCCCGCCCCCGGGCCCCCGCGCGGTTCCGCGTCGCCGTCTCCGGCGAAGCGGAGAGCCCAGGGCGAGGCGCCGTTCCCAAGGCGGCGCACCCGTCGGGGCCTCGCTCCGCCGACAGCGTCGGCGGAGCGTGCTGAGGAGGTCTCCCCAAAGATGTGTCTCCGGAGCATTTACCCCTATCCAGGCTCTATGAAGATGCTATAGGATCGCTTACCAGGCCGATCGGACTCCCAGCCCGCTCGGGCGAACGCACGGCGTGCGCTCAGGAACGCCCGGTCGCAAGCAATTCCAGAGTCTGCACGCGGCCGGGTGAGGCATCCATCGGCTCGCCGTCGTAAGAGCCTGCGATGGGGGAGATCATGACCTCGTCCACCTCCCAGCGAGCGGCGAACGCCGCGAGCTCGGTCGCCACGGAGGCGCCGGTGCCCACGAACCACTTCGCCCGCGCGCCGGCCATGATCTGCTCGCCCAGCGAGTCGAACTCGGATGCCGCCGCGCGCGCCTGCTCGACGGTCTCGAGCGCGACGAGCGGGCGGTTCTGGCGCAGCCGCGCCATCATCCTCAGCTGCGGGATGGCCCGCTCCTCCGCCTCCTCGAGCGACGGAGCCGCGATGACATTGGCCGTCAGGAATGTCCGAGGCTCGGGGTATTCCTCATTCGGCTGGAACTGCGCGCGATACAGCCCGAGAGCGCGCTCGAGCCCTTCGCCCGAGAAGTGGTTCGCGAACACGTAGGGGAGGCCGAGGGATGCTGCGAGCTGCGCCGAATAGTCGCTCGACCCGAGCAGCCAGACCTCGGGCGCCCCCGTCGCGGCGGGTGTCGCGTGCACGTCGTAGGTGCCGCCCGAAGTGAATTGCACTGTCGCGCCTTCGGCGCCGACGAGCCGCGTGATGTCGCGCACGTGTTCGGGGAACCGCTCGACGTCGCTCGTCGTGCCCGACATTCGCAGCAGCTGCGTGATCACGGGGTCGCTCCCGGGAGCGCGGCCCAGGCCGAGGTCGATCCGCCCGGGCGCGAGCGCCTCGAGTGCCGCGAACTGCTCGGCGACGACGAGGGGCGAGTGGTTCGGCAGCATGACACCGCCCGATCCGACACGGATGCGGTCGGTGCGCGCCGCGGCGGCGGCGATGAGCACGGGCGGCGTCGTCGATGCGACGGCCGGCATGTTGTGGTGCTCGGCGAACCAGTAGCGGCGATACCCGAGCGCGTCGGCGCGCTTCGCGAGGGAGAGGGATGCCGCGACGGCCTGTGCGCTCGTCTGGGCCGCCCGCACGGGCACGAGGTCGAGGACGGAAAGGGCCGGGGCGGAGGTGGCAGCGCTCATCGCTTCAAGCCAACCTCGGTCTCGGCCCATCCATTCCGGGTCGGCGACTGCGAACGGGGCCGAGCGACGCCGGGGACCCGGCGGGGTGGCACGGCGAGACGGCTCAGGCCGACCTGCGGTCGAACATCAGGCCGAGCCCCGCCACACGACCGGACACTCGAGCACGCGTCCGCCCGCCTGCGGATCCTCGCCCCGCAGCTGGGCCAGCACCGCCCTCGCGGCGGCGCGGCCGAGCTCGTCGGCGGGCTGGTGCACCGTCGAGAGGGGAGGGTCGCAGCGCAGTGCCCAGGAGCTGTCGTCGAAGCCGACGACGCCGACGTCGTCCGGCACGACTCGCCCGGCATCCCTCAGGACGTCCAGGGCGCCCGCGGCGACGGCGTCGCTCGACGCGAAGACGCCGTCGATGTCGGGGCTGCGCTGGAGGAGTGCCCGCATTCCGGCCTGGCCGTCGGAGTACGAGTAGAACGGCACCCGCTCCACGAGCTGCGGGTCGAAGCGGTTGCCGAGGGCATCGACGAATCCGGCGAGCCGGTCCGAGCCCGAGTCGCGGTCGAGCGCGGCCGCGATCATGCCGATGCGGCTGCGCCCCGTCGCCGCGAGCCGGGTCGTGATCTCGCGTGCACCGGCGCGGTTGTCGATCGCGACGTAGGCGGCCTCGCCGATATCGCGCGGATGCCCGACGAACGCGGCGGGGAGCCCCAGGTCGGCCACGGCGCGCGTGATGGGGTCGCCGACGCGCGCCGAGACGATGATGACGCCGTCGATCAGGCCGCCGCTGAGGTAGCGGGCGAGGCGGTCGATGTCGCGCTGACTGTCGGCGATGAGGCACGACAGCTGGTAGTCGGCGTCGGACAGCGCGGCGTTCGCGCCGAGCAGGATCGACCCGATGTTGGGGTCCTCGACGAAGAGCGAGTGCGGCTCGTGCACGATGAGCCCGATCGCCTGCGAGCTCTGCATCACGAGGCTGCGCGCGGCGCGGTTGGGCACGAAGCCGACCTTGGCGATCGCCGCGTCGATCGCCGCCCTCGCCTCGTCCGAGACGTAGGGCTGGCCGTTGAGCACGCGGCTCACGGTGCCGCGCGAGACCCCCGCCTCGGTCGCGACGTCCTTGACCGTGGCGCGCTTCCGTCGGCCGTTCGTCTCCACGCGACCCATCGTATGTGCACGCACACATCCCAGATCGGCGATTGACAGCACGATTGCGCCGGTCCTACTCTGTACACGTTCACAGAAACTCAGCGCTGAGGAACAACGCGCGGATCTGTGCACGTTCACAGATCCGAGGAGACCATGGCCCCCCGCC
This sequence comes from Microbacterium alkaliflavum, assembly GCF_044325405.1. Lineage (NCBI taxonomy): Bacteria > Bacillati > Actinomycetota > Actinomycetes > Micrococcales > Microbacteriaceae > Microbacterium > Microbacterium alkaliflavum. The sequence goes on from NZ_JBIQWL010000004.1 coordinate 457,302, forward strand.
CCTTCGCACACGACGGCATCGCGTTCGGCTGCGACTACAACCCGGAGCAGTGGACGCCCGACGTCTGGGACGAAGACATCGCGCTCATGCAGGAGGCCGGCGTCGACCTCGTCGCGGTCAACATCTTCGGCTGGTCGCACATCGAGCCGCGTGCCGGCGAGTACGACTTCCGTGCACTCGACGACGTCATCGGCCGGCTGCACGCCGCAGGCATCCGCGTGAACCTCGGCACGGGCACGTCATCGCCGCCCGCGTGGCTCACTTGCGCCCACCCCGAGATCCTCCCCGTGGCCGAGGACGGCACACGCCGCTACCCGGGCGGCCGTCAGGCGTGGTGCCCCAGCAGCACCGCCTTCCGCGCCGCGGCCCTCCGCCTCGTCGAAGCCGTGGCGGGGCGCTACGGCGATCATCCGGCGGTTGCGCTGTGGCATGTGTCGAACGAATTGGGATGCCACAACGCGCTGTGTCACTGCGGAGCGAGCGCCGCCGCCTTCCAGACCTGGCTGCGCGCCAAGTATGAGAGCATCGACGCCCTCAACCGCGCGTGGGGGACCGCCTTCTGGAGCCAGACCTACACCGAGTGGGAGCAGATCGGCACGCCGCGCGCCACGCTGTCCACTCGCAACCCGGGCCAGCTGCTCGACTTCCACCGGTTCAGCTCGGACGAGCTTCTCTCCTACTACCGCGCCGAGGCCGACGTCATCCGGCGCCTCAGCGACGTGCCGATCACGACGAACTTCATGGTGACGGCCCACATCGAGAACCTCGACTACTGGTCGTGGGCGGCCGACATGGACATCGTCGCCAACGACCACTACCTCGACCACCGGCTCGACGACCCGAACGCCGAGCTCGCGTTCGCCGCCGATCTGTCCCGCGGCCTCGGCGGCGGGGCTCCGTGGATCCTCATGGAGCACTCGACGGGCGCCGTCAACTGGCAGCCCCTCAATAAGCCGAAGGCCGCGGGCGAGATCCTGCGCAATTCGCTCACGCACGTCGCCCGCGGCGCCGACGGCGTGTGCTTCTTCCAATGGCGCGCCTCGGTGCAGGGTAGCGAGAAGTTCCACTCTGCGATGCTTCCGCACGCCGGCACCGACTCGGCGGTGTGGCGCGAGGTCGTCGAGCTCGGCGGCATCGTCGAGCGCCTTGGCGAGGTCGCGGGGTCGCGCGTCGAGGCCGACGTCGCGCTCGTCTTCTCGTGGGAGTCGTGGTGGGCGACACAGAACGAGTCGCGGCCGAGCAGGGCGCTCGGCTACCTCGACCAGGTGCACGCCGCGTACGCAGCCCTGCACGCCGAGGGCCTCACGGTCGACATCGTGGCCCCCGGATCAGAGCTGTCGGCCTACAAGCTCGTCGTCGTCCCCGGCCTCCACCTCGTGCGGGCCGCGGAGGCCGCCGTCGTCACCGACTGGATCGCGGCGGGCGGCACGGCCCTCGTCACGTTCTACACCGGCACGGTCGATGAGGATGACCGGGTCTGGACGGGCGGCTACACCGGCCCGTTCCGCGAGGCCCTCGGCATCCGCATCGAGGAGTTCGCGCCCATCGCCCCCGACGCGTGCCTGCGCCTGAGCGACGGCGCGACGGCCCGCCTCTGGTCGGAGCGGTCGCGCGTCATGACGGCGCAGGTCGAGGCATCCTTCGTCGACGGGCCCTCGGCAGGGCATCCTGCCGTCACGCGCAACGCGTGGGGGAACGGCGCCGCGTGGTACCTCGCGACCCTCCCGTCCGCCGCCGATTATCGGGCATTGGTCGCCCGCATCGCCGGCGAGGCCGGTGTGCGCCCCGCGGCGACGGTGCGCGGCGGCGACGGCGCCGTCGTCGAGATCGTCCGCCGCAGGGGAGCGGATGCCGCATACCTCTTCGTCGTGAACCACGGCTCCGCGCCGCTCGTCATCGACGCGACGGGCACAGAGCTCATCACCGGCACGACGGTCGAAGGGCACGCGGACGTGCCCGGCGGCGCCGTGCGCATCATCCGAGAGGAGGCGGCCGCATGACCGCCACGGAAGTCCTCGTGACTGCGGGCCCACGCAGTGCGCAGCCCCGTCCGAAGCGCCGCAAGACACCGCACAAGGGTGCGATCGCGATCTTCACCGGTCCGTTCAGCGTGCTCTTCCTGTTCTTCTACCTCATCCCGATCGGGTACGCCGTCTGGCAGTCGCTCCTGGTCGTGCAGCGCGAGGGGCTGTACGGCAAGCCGACGGAGGTGTTCGGCGGGCTCACGCAGTACGGACTCGTCTTCCAGAGCGGGCCGTTCTGGGAGTCGGTCGGACGCGTGCTGCTGTTCGGCATCGTCCAGGTTCCTGTCATGCTCGGGCTCGCCCTTCTGTTCGCGCTGCTGCTGGACTCGCCGGCGCTCAAGGGTAAGAAGTTCTTCCGGCTCGCGTTCTTCGCGCCCTACGCCGTGCCGGGCGTCATCGCCGCCATCATGTGGGGCTTCCTCTACTCGCCCAACCTCTCGCCCTTCACGAACGTGACGCAGGCCGTCGACTTCCTCTCGCCGCAGCTCGTGCTGTGGTCGATCGCGAACGTCGTGACCTGGGTGTTCATCGGCTACAACATGCTGATCATCTACTCGGCGCTGCTCGCCATCCCCTCCGAGGTCTACGAGGCGGCGCGCCTCGACGGTGCGGGCCAGGTCCGCATCGCGTGGTCGATCAAGATCCCCATGGTCGCGCCGGCACTCATCCTCACGGCGGTCTTCTCCATCATCGGCACGCTGCAGCTGCTCGCCGAGCCGCAGGTCTTCCGCTCGTTCAGCGCCGCTGTGTCGTCGACGTACACGCCGAACATGACGATCTACGCGACGAGCTCGATCCCCAACCCCAACCTGGCCGCGGCGTTCTCCGTCGTCCTGGCCGCCGCGACGTTCGTGGTGTCGTTCGCGTTCCTCAAGATCACCCAGCGGAAGGCCGAGCAATGAGCCTCCTCACCCGTACCGCGGGAGCGACCGCCGACGACCTCGCCCCCGCGCGGGGGCCGCGCGAGAGCATCCTGTCCCGTGGCGCCGCGTTCCTCATCATGGGCGTCTTCACGCTCTACTTCCTCGTGCCGATCTGGTGGCTGTTCATCGCCTCGACGAAGGACCGCGGCGACCTGCTGACGACGAACCCGCTGTGGTTCGCCGATTGGAACTTCTTCGCCAACATCGGCGACCTGCTGTCGTACAACGGCGGGATCTACCTGCGCTGGATCGGCAACAGCCTCGCCTACGCGGGACTCGGCGCCCTGCTCGCGACGATCTTCTCGGGTATGTGCGGCTATGCCCTGGCGAAGTACCGGTTCCGCGGACGGGAGGCCTACTTCAACATCGTGCTCGGCGGCGTGCTCGTGCCGGCGACGGCGCTCGCGCTCCCGCTGTTCCTCCTGTTCAGCCAGGTGAACCTCACGAACACCTTCTGGGCGGTGCTCCTGCCGAGCATCGTCAGCCCCTTCGGCGTCTACCTCAGCCGCATCTACGCCTCGGCGTCGGTGCCCGACGAGCTCATCGAGGCGGGCCGCATCGACGGCGCGAGCGAGGTGCGCACGTTCTTCACGGTGTCGGCGCGGCTCATGACGCCCGCGCTCATCACGGTCTTCCTCTTCCAGTTCGTGGCGATCTGGAACAACTTCTTCCTGCCGCTCATCATGCTGCGCAGCCAGGAGCTCTTCCCCGTCACATACGGCCTCTACACGTGGAACACGCAGCTCAACCAGATCCCCGAGCTGCGCACCTACGTCCTGGTCGGGTCGTTCCTCTCGATCGTGCCGCTCATCGTCGCCTTCCTCCTCCTTCAGCGCTTCTGGCGCAACGGCCTCGGCACCGGGTCCGTGAAGTGAGCCCACGCCGCCGGGCGATCCCCGCGGCATCCCTGTAAATCCCGATCACCACCCATCGAGTAAGGAATCTCATGCAGCACACCAAGAGGGCAGTCGTCACCGGCGTCGCACTGCTCAGCGCGCTTGCGCTCGCCGGATGCTCCGGCGCATCCAGCAGCGAGAACAGCGGCGCGGATGCCGCGACCTGCGCACCGTCGGACGGCGACGTCACGCTCGACTTCACGTCGTGGATCCCCGGCATCGAGGACGTCGTCGCGATGTGGAACAAGGAGAACCCGAACATCCAGGTGAAGGTGCAGACCGGCCCCAACGGCAACGGCGGCACCTACAAGAGCTACTTCAGCCAGCTCGAGGCGGGCAACGCCCCCGACCTCGGTCAGATCGAGTACGACGCGCTGTCGAGCTTCCGCGTGCAGGACGGCCTGGAAGACCTCTCCGCGTGCGAGGACGTCGTGAAGGCCGAGAGCGAGTTCATCCCGTGGACGTGGGGACAGGTCACGCTCGGCGGCGACGGCGTGTACGGCATTCCGCAGGACTCGGGTCCCATGGCGCTGTTCTACCGCTCCGACCTGTTCGAGCAGAACGGCATCGCCGTGCCCACGACGTGGGACGAGTACAAGGAGGCCGCAAAGGCCATCCGCGCCAAGGGTGGCTACATCACCAACTTCTCGACCGCCGACATCAACCAGTTCGCGGGGTTCGTGTGGCAGGCCGAGGGCAAGTGGTTCGCCAACGACGGCAAGGAGTGGACGGTCGACCTGACCGGCGAGGAGTCGCAGAAGGTCGCCGAGTACTGGCAGGAGCTGCTCGACGAGGACCTCGTCTCGACGTACCCGGCCTGGACCGAGGAGTGGAACAACGCCTACAACTCGGGCGAGGTGTGGACGTGGAACTCCGCCGTCTGGGGCGCCAACTCGATCTCGTCGGGCGCACCCGACACGGCCGGCAAGTGGTCGGTCGCTCCGTCCCCGCAGTGGGAGGCCGGCGGCACGAGCGCGGGCAACTGGGGCGGCTCGTCGATCGCGGTCTTCAAGGGCACGAAGCACCTCTACGAGGCGGCCGAGTTCGCCCTGTGGCTCAACACGTCGGATGAGGCGCTCACGGCCCTCAACAAGTCGGCGAACATCTACCCCGCGACGACGGCGGGCCTCGAACTGCCGTCGCTGCAGGAGGGCGTCGAGTTCTACGGCGGCCAGAAGATCTACGACGTCTTCGCCGAGGCCGCGTCGCAGGTCAACCCCGACTTCGTGTGGGGCCCGACCATGACGCAGACCTACGCCGATGTCTCGGACGGCTTCCAGAAGGCCGTGACGGGTCAGGGCACGCTGCGGGATGCGCTGAAGTCCGCGCAGGAGTCGACGATCTCGACCCTCAAGGCGCAGTCGATCCCCGTCGCGGGATAGCCCCGCATCGCACCCGCGCCGCGGGAGCCGGCTTCGAGTCCGGCTCCCGCGGCGCCGTCGTCCGTTCGGGATGCCGCGCTCGGCCTCTTCACGAGCGCGCGGCGCGTTTGACGTGCTCGTAGGCGTCGAGCGCGGCGTTCCTCGTCTCCCTGAGGTCGATGATCGGCTCGGGCGGATGCTCCGACAGATGTTCAGGAGCCCACTCGCGCACATAGCGGCCATCGCGATCGAACTTCTTCGCCTGGAGCTCGGGATTGAAGATGCGGAAGTAGGGCGCGGCATCCGCTCCCGATCCCGCGACCCACTGCCAGTTGAACGGGTTGTTCGCGGCATCCGCGTCGACGAGCGTGTCCCAGAACCACTGCTCGCCGCGGCGCCAGTCGACGAGCAGGTTCTTGACGAGGAAGGATGCCGCCACCATCCGCACGCGGTTGTGCATGTAGCCCGTCCGCCACAGCTCGCGCATGCCGGCGTCGACGAGGGCGACGCCGGTGCGTCCCTTCTGCCACGCCTCGAGCTGCGTCGGATGCAGCCGCGGCCACGGGAACGCGTCGAACTCGGGGCGGAGGTTGGTCGTCGCGAGCTCCGGGAAATGGAACAGCGTGTGCCACGCGAACTCGCGCCAGCCCAGCTCGGACAGGAACTTCCCCCCGCCCTCGGTCTGAACGGTCTCGTGCCACACCGTGAAGGGGCTCACCTCGCCCCATCGTAGCCGGGGCGACAGCAGCGACGTCGCCCCGGCCGCCGGCTCGTCCCGCGCGCGGTCGTAGGAGTCGAGGTCTTCGGAGAGGAACTCGCGCAACCGTCGCCGCGCCGCGGGTTCGCCGGGCTCCCACGTCTCACGCAGCCCGCCGGCCCAGTCGGGACGCGTCGGCAGCAGGTGCCAGTCGTCGAGATCTTCGCTGTCGAGCGCCGCGGACGCCCCGTCGATCTCGCGCGGTTCGGGCAGCGGCGCGCGCGGCGCCGGTCCGTGCGTGGCGGCACGCCAGAACGGCGTGTAGACCGAGAAGTGCGTGCCGCCTCCCGTCTTGACGGTCCACGGCTCGAACAGCAGTGAGCCCGCGAACGACCGGGCCACGACGCCGTCGTCGCGCAACGATGACTTGAGTGCCGTGTCGATCTCGCGCTCGGGGCCGCCGTAGCGCCGGTTCCAGAAGACGGCGCCGGCCGAGGCATCCCGCACCGTCTCGCGCACGACCGGCTCGGCGGCACCCCGCCGCAGCACGAGGGCGCCGCCCCGCTCGGCGAGTCGATCGCGCAGCGACGCGAGCGATCCGTGCAGCCACCAGCGAGCCGCTCCGCCGAGGGGACGGATGCCGGGCGACTCCTCGTCGAGCACGTACAGCCCGATGACCGGCTCGCCGCGATCGACGGCGGCGCGCAGCGCGGGGTTGTCGGCGAGACGCAGATCGTCGCGGAACCACACGATCGACGGCGAAGGCATGGTCGGATCGTAACCGCGTCGCTGCGCCCGGCATCGGGGTTGACACGCGATGGATGACGCGCTTTCAGCGACTTGCGCAGCGTTGCAAGTTCTTGCGTACACTGAGCGCATGTCGAAGCGTCTCGCGGAAGTGGCGCGCAAGGTGGGCGTCAGTGAGGCGACCGTCAGCCGCGTGCTCAACGACAAGCCCGGAGTGTCGGATGCCACGCGCCAGGCCGTGCTCACCGCGCTCGACGTGCTCGGGTACGAGCGGCCCACGAAGCTCCGCGGCGAGCGGGCACGGCTGGTGGGTCTCGTGCTGCCCGAGCTGACGAACCCGATCTTCCCCGCGCTCGCCGAGATCATCGGCGGCGGCCTCAGCCAGAACGGGTATACACCGCTGCTGTGCACGCAGAACGCCGGCGGCATCACCGAGTCGGACTACGTCGACCTCCTGCTGCAGCAGCAGGTGTCGGGCGTCATCTTCCTCGGCGGCAACTACAGCCAGGCGGATGCCGAGCACAGCCACTACGAGCGGCTCCAGCAGGTGAACCTGCCGACGGTGCTCGTCAACGCCCGCATCGACGGGCTCGACTTCGCGACGGTGTCGACCGACGATGCCGCGGCGGCCGAGCAGGCCGTGCTGCACCTGCATCAGCTCGGCCACCGGCGCATCGGCATGCTGATGGGCCCGCTCGACCACATCCCCTCGCGGCGCAAGCTCGCGGCCGCGCGGCGTCTGCTCGAACGGCTGGGCCCGGGACTCGACGACGCCCTCGTCGTGCGCGGCCTCTACTCCCTCGAGTCGGGTCAGGCCGGCGCCACGCGCCTCTTCGCGCAGGGGGCGACCGCGATCGTGTGCGCGAGCGACCCGCTCGCCCTCGGCGCCGTGCGCGCCGCACGGCGCGCAGGCCTGCGGGTGCCCGACGACGTCTCGGTCGTCGGCTTCGACGACTCGGCTCTGATGAGCTGCACCGAGCCTCCGCTCACGACCGTGCGGCAGCCCATCGAGTCGATGGGCCGCACCGTCATCGACCTCCTGCTCTCGCAGATCGCCGGCACGACCGAGCCCGGCGACGAACTGCTCTTCGAGCCCGAGTTCGTCCTCCGCTCGTCGACGGGCCCCGCCGCGGCCTGATCCGCCTCGATCCCGCAGCGCGCGCGATCTCGCAGCGCCCGCGAGGTCGGAGATCTGGGCCCGCGTCGGACGATTCCCGGCCGATGCTCCGACGTTCTCGGAAATCTCCGACGTTCGGGCGTGACCCTTCCATCATGCCGTCGCGCTCATCGCAAGATCGAAATCTTGCGTAGATTCGTTCAAGACTTGCATGAACTACAGAAGCGAACTACATTCATCGCAACGAGACTTCCCACCTTCAGGAGCCCGATCTTGGACACCGACGTCCTCACCGCCACGCAGGCGCCCGCCCCGGCCGACACCGACCCGCTCTGGTGGCGATCCGCCGTCATCTACCAGGTCTACGTGCGCAGCTTCGCCGACGGGAACGGCGACGGCACGGGCGATCTCGCGGGAGTGCGGGCCCGCCTCGGCTACCTCAAAGACCTCGGCGTCGACGCGATCTGGTTCAACCCCTGGTACCCGAGCCCCATGGCCGACGGCGGCTACGACGTGCAGGACTACCGCGACATCCACCCCGAGTTCGGCACGCTGGAGGAGGCGGAGGCGCTCATCCAGGAGGCGCTGGCCCTCGGCATCCGCACCATCATCGACGTCGTCCCCAACCACATCAGCGACCAGCACGAGTGGTTCCAGGCGGCGCTCGCCGCAGGTCCCGGCAGTCCCGAGCGCGCGCGGTTCTGGTTCCACGCCGGCAAGGGCGAGAACGGCGACGAGATCCCGACGCACTGGGTGTCGAGCTTCCAGGGTTCGACGTGGACGCGCACGACGAACCCCGACGGCACGCCGGGGGAGTGGTACCTGCACATGTTCACGCCCGAGCAGCCCGACCTGAACTGGAACCACCCCGACGTGCGCCGCGAGCACGAGGAGATCCTCAAGTTCTGGTTCGACCGCGGCGTCGCGGGCGTGCGGATCGACTCGGCGGCGCTCCTCATGAAAGACCCCGAGCTGCCCGAGGTCGGCGAGAAGGCCGACCACCCCACCGAGGACCGCGACGAGCTCCACGACGTCTACCGGTCGTGGCGCGCCGTCGCCGACTCCTACCCGGGCACGCGCGTGCTCGTCGGCGAGGTGTGGGTGCCCAACATCGTGCGGTTCACGAACTACCTGCGCCCCGACGAGATGCACACGGCGTTCAACTTCGACTTCCTCGCGCGACCGTGGGGCGCGGCATCCTTCCGCCACTCGATCGAGGCGACCCTGGCCGCGCACGCCCCTGTGGGCGCACCGTCGACGTGGGTTCTCAGCAACCACGACGTGACCCGGCCCGTCACGCGCTACGGCCGGGAGGACACGGCGTTCGCCTTCCTCAAGAAGCGTTTCGGCGTGCCCACCGATCCGCAGCTCGGCCTGCACCGCGCCCGCGCCGCGGCTCTTCTCGTCGCCGCCCTCCCGGGCAGCCTGTACATCTACCAGGGCGATGAGCTCGGCCTGCCCGAGGTCGAGGACCTGCCGCTCGAGCTCATCCAGGATCCGATGCACTACCGGTCGGGGGGCATCGATCCGGGACGGGATGGATGCCGCGTTCCTCTGCCTTGGACGGGCGCGCACGCGCCGTTCGGCTTCAGCCCCCCGGGCATCCGGACGTGGCTCCCGCAGCCCGCGGACTGGGCCGGCCTCACGGTCGAGGCGCAGGAGCACGACCCGCAGTCGACCCTCACCCTCTATCGCTCGGCGCTGCGCCTGCGGCGCGAGCTCGACATGCTCGCCGACGGCCCGCTCACCTGGATCGAGACCCGCGACCCGCACGTCCTCGCCTTCCGCCGGGGCGCCTCGTTCGCCTGCGTCGTCAACACCGGCGACATCCCCATCGACCTGCCCGCCCACGAAGAGGTCCTGCTCACGAGCAGCCCGCTCGACTCAGGCGCCCTCGCCGGCGACTCCGCCGCGTGGCTGCGCACCCGACCCACACCCTGATCCCCCCCCGGGGACCGCGCCGAGAGGCCGGCGCGGCATCCCTCACCACGAAAGGAAAGACGATGAAGTCACCAGCAAGGGTCCTGCTCGCCGGTGTCGCCGCCGCGGCGACGATCGGCGCACTCGCGGGCTGCTCGGCAGCCGGCGGCGACAGCGGCGACGGCAAGACCGAGCTCCGCGTCGCCACCTTCCCGCCCGGCGCCGACGCCGCCGCCTACGAGGCGTTCGCCGCGCAGGAGAAGCAGTTCGAGAAGGCCAACCCCGACATCGACATCATCGGGGTCGAGTACGAGTGGGAGGGCCCGACCTTCGCCGTGCAGCTCGCCGGCGGCAGCCTGCCGGACGTCTTCACCGTGCCGTTCACCGACTCCAAGACGCTGCTCGAGAACGACCAGCTCATGGATGTGACCGACGAGGTCAAGGCGCTCGGCTACGAGGACAGCTTCAACCCGATCATCCTCGACGGCGTGAAGGATTCGGACGGCCACATCTTCGGCTTCCCGCGTCAGGCCTACGCGATGGGCCTGCACTACAACCGCGACCTCTTCGAGCAGGCGGGCCTCGACCCCGACCAGCCGCCGACCACATGGGACGAAGTGCGCGAGTACGCGAAGAAGATCTCGGATGCCACAGGCAAGGCCGGCTACGCCGAGATGGCCATCAACAACACGGGCGGCTGGCAGCTGACGGCGCAGACCGTCGCGCGCGGCGGTCGCACGCAGACCGACAACGGCGACGGCTCCGCCGAGTCGACGATCGACAACGACGGCACCAAGGCGGCCCTGCAGTTCCTGCATGATCTGAAGTGGGAGGACGACTCCTTCGGCTCGAAGGTCGATCTCGACTGGGGCACGATCAACCAGGAGTTCGCCGCCGGCAACATCGGCATGTACACGTCGGGCTCCGATGTCTACACGGCGCTCGTCCGCGACTTCGGAATGGACCCGTCGATCTACGGCCTTGCCGTCGTGCCGACCGAGGGCGACGACCCGGGCACGCTCGGCGGCGGCGACATCGCCGTCATCAGCCCCACCGTGGACGACACGACGAAGGCCGCCGCTGTGAAGTGGATCGACTGGTACTACATGCAGAAGCTGCTGAACGAGGATGCCGCGGTGCAGGACGCCAAGACGCTCAACGAGTCCGACCAGGCCGTCGGCACGCCCGTGCTCCCCGTCCTGAGCCGCGAACTCTACGAGCAGTCGCTCGAGTGGATCGAGCCGTACATCAACGTGCCGCGCGACCAGATGAAGCCGTTCACCGACGCGATCTGGGACCAGACCCCCGTGGGCGAGCCTAAGAAGAAGACACAGGAGATCTACGCCCTCCTCGACACGGTCGTGCAGACGGTCCTCACCGACGAGAACGCCGACATCGACGCCCTGCTCGCGCAGGCGCAGAAGGACGCGCAGGCGCTCCTCGACAAGTAGGACAGCGGATGCCGCGGCCTGGCCGTCCCCCCCCGGGGCCGGGCCGCGGCATCCACCATCTCAATCAGACCGACCACCTCAAGGGCCAACGATGACCATGACGACCGAGGAGCGTCCGGCCGCGGCATCCCCCGCACCGGCCGACGCTCCGCCACCCAAGCGCCGGCGCCGCCGAACGCCCCTCACCTGGTACCGCGGGGGAGGCCTCGCGAACCTGCTGTTCGTGCTGCCGATGGTGTTCGTGTTCTTCTTCTTCTCGTGGCGGCCGATCGTGCAGTCGGTCGTCATGAGCTTCGAGAAGACGAACCTCATCGTCTCGTCCTGGGTCGGCCTCGACAACTACGTCGCGGTGCTCACCGATCCCGAACTCGGCCGCGCCGTCGTCAACACGATCTACTTCGCGCTCCTCGCGCTGCTGTTCGGCTTCCCGCTGCCGCTGTTCATGGCGGTGCTCATGAGCGAGGTCCGCCGCGCGAAGGGCCTCTACTCGGCGCTCGCGTACCTGCCGGTCGTCATCCCGCCCGTCGTGGCGGTGCTGCTGTGGCGCTTCTTCTACAGCGCCGACCCGAACGGCGTCTTCAACACGATCCTCGGCTGGTTCGGCATCCCTCCCCAGCCGTGGATCCAGTCGGCCGTGCAGGCGATGCCGTCGCTCGTGCTCGAGGCGACCTGGGCCGCGGCCGGCGGGTCGATCATCATCTATCTCGCGGCGCTGCTCTCGGTGCCGCCCGAGCTCTACGACGCCGCCGAGGTCGACGGCGCCGGCATCTGCCGCAAGGTGTGGCACGTCACGATCCCGCAGCTGCGCGGCATCCTCTTCATCATGCTGATCCTGCAGGTCATCGCGACCGCGCAGGTGTTCCTCGAGCCGTTCCTGTTCACCGGCGGCGGCCCGGCCGGAGCGACGAAGACGATCCTCCTCTACATCTACGACAAGGCCTTCCGGAACAGCCTCGGCGGCGACCTCGGCGAAGCGACCGCCGTCTCGGTGCTCCTTGCGATCGTCCTCGCGATCCTCTCCTGGCTGTACTTCAAGCTCACCGACCGCTGGAGCACGAATTGAGCGCGATCATCACCGCCGAATCGAAGGAAGGCGTGCGCGGGCTGGTCTCGCGGCGTCGCCGCCGACGTGAGACGGTCGACGACGAGAGCGTGCGCACCGTCGTCTCCGATTCCGAGCGCCGTCGCCCCGCCACGCGTTTCGGCATGGGCGTCACGCACGTCTTCCTTTTCGTGACTCTCGTCGTGGCGGGGCTCGGGCCGATCCTGTGGCTCGCCAAGTCGGCCGTCACTCCGACGCAGGACACCCTGACGCAGCCGTTCGCCCTGTGGCCCAACGGCATCGACTGGGCGAACCTGTCGACGGCGTGGAACGACATCCACATCGACCAGTACTTCTTCAACACGGTCGTGATCGCCGCCGGCGCGTGGGTGTCGCAGCTGTTCATCGCGACGACGGCGGGCTACGCCCTGTCGGTGCTGCGGCCGCGCTACGCGCCGATCCTCAACGGGCTCGTGCTCGCGACGCTGTTCATCCCGGGGATCGTCCTGCTCGTGCCCCTCTACCTCACGATCGTGCACCCGCCGCTCATCGGCGGCTCGCTCCTGAACAACTACCTCGCCGTGTGGCTGCCGATGTCGGCGAACGCGTTCAACATCCTGCTGGTGAAGCGGTTCTTCGACAATCTGCCGCGCGAGGTGTTCGAGGCCGCCAAGACCGACGGCGCCGGCCCCTTCCGCCTGTTCTGGTCGGTCGTGCTGCCGATGTCGAAGCCCATCCTCGGCGTCGTCTCGGTCTTCGCGATCATCGCGGCGTGGAAGGACTACCTCTGGCCCATGCTCGTCCTGCCCGACCCCGCCGTGCAGCCCCTCTCGGTGCGGCTGCCCGCGGTGCAGAGCCAGACCGAGCTCGACGTCTTCCTCGCGGCGCTGGCGATCGCGACGCTCATCCCGATCGCGATGTTCCTGGTCTTTCAGAGCGTGTTCCTGCGCTCGGCGGGGCTCGGGGGAGCCGTCAAAGGGTGAGGGATGCCGCGCTCCGCTGCCGCTGGGCGTGCACAGCTGCGGGGATTCCGACCGACGCGCCGGGCGTCTGCGGCGCGTCGTGCGAAATGTCCGCAGTTGTGCCCGCCGCGCAGCCGCGGCCCCGGGGCGGCTACAGGCCTTCGACGTCGTGGCCGGTCGGCACGGCGATCTCGAGCCCGCCGTGAACGACGCGCGCGCGGACGCTCACCGCCTCGCCGAACTCATCGCCGTCGAGCTGCACGAACTGGGGCTCGACGGCGCCCACCTCGAGCTCGGCGCCCCGCGCGTAGCGCACGGCGTTGTCCTTCGTGCGCAGCGCGAGCACTTGCCGGCCCGCGCGGAACTTGCGCAGGAAGCTGTTGTCCCACGCGACGCGGCGCCAGACGAAGAGCCAGCCGAACAGGCCCTTCGGCTGGAAGATGACCACGTCCATCGTGCCGTCGGTGACGGATGCCTCTGGGATGAGCTCGAGCCCCGCGGGAAGGGAGCCGCAGTTGGCGAACAGCACGCTCTGCACACGCGACGAGTGCAGACGGTGCCCCGCGATCTGGTACATGATGCGGAACGGCTTGGCTCCGGGCAGCGAGCGCGCCGCGCCGTCGACGTAGGCGACCCACCCGACCGATTTCTTGAGCTGCGGGTTGGTGTTCGCGATCATCGCGGCGTCGAGGCCCATGCCGCCCATGACGACGAACGCGTGCTCCTCCGACTCGCCGCTCGCGCGCCGGATCGTCGCGAAGCCGATGTCGACGCCGACGGTGTCGCCGTCGAAGGTCGCGCGGATCATCCGCTCCGGGTTGTCGAGGGGAAGCCGCAGGTTGCGGGCGAGGAGGTTGCCCGTGCCGCTCGGCACGATCGTGAGCGGGATGCCGCTCGAGGTCATCGCCTGCGAGACGGCGCGCACCGTGCCGTCGCCGCCGGCCACCAGCACGGCATCGACCCCGGCCTCGAGGGCCTGGTGGGTCACATCGTCGCCGAGGTCGTCGACCGTCGTCTCGTAGAAGAGGGGATCGGCCCAGCCGGCCTCCGCCGACAGCCGCTCGACGGTCGCGCGCAGGGTTGCGGCATCCACCTTGATCGGGTTGTAGACGAGAGCGGCCTTGGGATTCGGTCGCTTCTCGCCGCCGGCCATCGACTCCGTCTCGCCGCCCGGATCGACCCGTCGGGCCTCGCCGGACTCGTCCTCGGCCGTGTCGGGCTCGATGTCCTCAGGCTGGTGGATGACGTCGTCGGGCTCGGCCGCCTCGGCGGGGTCGGGCTTGTCGTCGGTGGCCGATGCGTCTTCATCGGCGACCCGCTCGGCTTCGGCGCCCGGCGCACTCTCGTCGGCGGCGACCCGCTCGGCTTCGGCGCCCGGCGCACTCTCGTCGGCGGCGACCCGCTCGGCTTCGGCGCGCAGGCGCACTTCGGATGCCGCGATCTCACCCGTCGCGGGCCCGTCGGCGTAGATCGCGTCGGACGGGTGGGGCGGGTCATCGGGCGGCTGAGTCGTTTCGTCGTCCCGACGGGAACCCGCTGCCATGGGTACCACCATAGGGGTCGGCATCCCGCCGCGGCCTAGACTTGCGGGATGATCGATCCCGTTCTTCTCCGCGAGAAGCCCGAGCTGGTCAAGCGCTCGCAGGAGGCGCGCGGGGAGTCGCCCGATTCGGTGGACGAGGCCCTCGCCGCAGATCGCGCTCGTCGCACCGCCATCACGACCTTCGAAGAGCTGCGGGCGTCGCAGAACGCGCACGGCAAGAAGGTCGCGCAGGCTCCCAAAGAGGAGAAGGCCGCGCTCGTCGCTCAGGCGAAAGACCTGAGCGACCGCGTGAAGGACGCGCAGCGCGCCGTCACCGAAGCCGAGGAGGCCGCCGACGCCGCCTTCGCGAAGCTCGAGAACATCATCATCGACGGCGTGCCCGCCGGCGGCGAGGCCGACTTCATCACGCTCCGCACGCACGGCGAGCCTGCGCAGTTCGACTTCGAGCCGCGCGACCACCTCGAGATCGGCGAGATCCTCGGCGCGATCGACATGGAGCGCGGCACGAAGGTGTCGGGCAGCCGCTTCTACTTCCTCACCGGCATCGGCGCGCGCCTCGAGCTCGCGCTCATGACGCTCGCGCTCGACCGCGCGCTGCAGCACGGCTTCACACCGGTCGTGCCGCCGACGCTCGTTCGTCCGGAGGTCATGCGGGGCACGGGATTCCTCGGTCAGCACGCCGACGAGATCTACCACCTCGAAGAGGACGACCTTTACCTCGTCGGCACGAGCGAGGTGCCGCTGGCCGGCTATCACATGGACGAGATCCTCGACTTCGCGCGCGGCCCCAAGCGCTACGCGGGATGGTCGACGTGCTACCGGCGCGAGGCGGGGTCGTACGGCAAGGACACGCGCGGCATCATCCGGGTGCACCAGTTCAACAAGCTCGAGATGTTCATCTACACGACACCCGATGATGCCGAAGCCGAGCATGATCGCCTCGTGGCCATGCAGGAGGGGATGCTGCAGGATCTCGGTCTCGCGTACCGCGTGATCGATGTCGCAGCCGGTGACCTCGGCTCCAGCGCTGCCCGCAAGTTCGACGTCGAAGCCTGGGTTCCGACGCAGGGCGCGTATCGCGAGCTCACCTCGACGAGCAACTGCACGACCTATCAGGCGCGCCGCCTCGACATCCGCTTCCGTCCCGACGGCGGCAAGACGCAGCATGTCGCGACGCTCAACGGCACCCTCGCCACGACGCGCTGGATCGTCGCGATCCTCGAGACGCATCAGCGCGCCGACGGCTCGGTGACCGTACCCGAGGTGCTGCGTCCCTACCTCGGCGGACTCGAAGTTCTGGAGCCTGTGGCGTGACGGAAGCGCATCTCCCGCCGACCGGCAGCATCAAGGTCGTCAAACCGAAGAAGGCGGCCAAGCTCGTCGAGGAGATCGCGCGCGACACCGAGAATCCGGATGTCGCGACCGAGCGCCTGCTCATCGTGCTCGACATCGACGGCACGATCCTCCTGCAGGACGAGTCGCTGTCGCCGGGCGTCGTCGACGCCGTGGAGCACGCGCATCGCGCGGGCCACGAGGTGATGCTCGCGACGGGACGCTCGTGGGAGGGTACGCGCGGCCTCCTGCACGTGCTCGGCATCTCGCCCGAGTTCGTCGTCTGCTCCAACGGCGCCGTCATCATGCGCCGCGTCGACGCCTCCGAGGCGCACTACGAGCGGTTCCACGTCGAGACGTTCGACGCGACCGAGGTGCTGCGGCTCCTCCACGAGCACCTCGACGACGGGCGCTACATGGTCGAGCTCGCCGACGGCAGCCGCCTGTACACCGAGTACCTCGACGACTGGAACCTCGTGAACGCCCGGCGCGTCTCGTTCGACGAGCTCACGGCACAGCCCGTATGCCGCGTCGTGGTCGTCTCGCCCGGCAAGAACGAGCACGACTTCGTCGACCTCGTCTCGCGCATCGGCCTCAACCAGGTCTCTTACGCGATCGGCTGGACCGCGTGGCTCGACATCGCCCCGATGGGCGTCGACAAGGGCACGGCGCTCGAGCGCGTGCGCGAGTGGACCGGCTTCGACCCCGCCCACGTGCTGGTGATCGGCGACGGCCGCAACGACGTCGGCATGTTCGCGTGGGCGCGCGAGCACGGCGGGCGCGCCGTCGCGATGGCGCAGGGTCCGCAGGAGGTCCGGGATGCCGCGTCCGAGGTGACCGCGTCGGTCGAGGCCGGCGGCGTGGCCGAGGTGCTCCGCAAGCTCTGACTCGGGTGCGGCACGCGCGTCCGGTCGGACCCGCGGCCGGATGGACTCGACGCCGTCCGCCGCACGCCTGGGCGCCCGCCCGGTGGGCCCCGTGTTGACCATCGCGAAATGTGCGCGCTAACATTTGTCTCGCCGAGCTCCATCCCCTCGCTTCGTTCGAACGCTCGTGCGCTCGATTGGAGCTTCCATGACGCAGGGAAGCGGCTCAGGGAAGAGTCGCCCGAGCATCTACGACGTCGCGCAGGTCGCGGGCGTCTCGCACATGACCGTGTCCCGGGTGATCAACGGCTATCCGCACATCAAGGACGGAACGCGCCAAAGGGTGCTGCACGCCATGATCGAGATCGGCTACCTGCCACGAGGTGCCTCTCGGCAGCTCGAGTCCGAAGACAGGCTCCGGATCGGAGTCATCGTCGACGGAGCCGAGCAGTACGGGCCCAGGAGCACACTCCAGGCGATCGAGCGCGCCGCTCGCGACCTCGGCCACGTCATGACCGCCTATTCGGTGCCGGGCTTCCGATCGGGAGCGGTGGACCTCGGACTCGCCGAGCTCAGGGATCATGCCGTCGATGCGCTGTGCCTCGTCGCCCCCCGCTTCTCCTCACTCGGGGCGGTTGCCAAGGGACCGCTGTGGGTTCCGGCGGTCGTCGTCGGCGATGACGACTCCCAGTCGGCGATCACGACGGTCGCCGTCGATCAGGCGAAGGGAGCGAGAACCGCGGTCGACCACCTCGTCGCTCTCGGCCATCGCTCGATCCTGCATCTGGCCGGTCCTCTCAACTGGGTCGACGCGCTTGCTCGAGAGCGGGCTTGGCGGCAGACGATGGATGGTCACGGATTGCGGCCGAATCTCCTGATCGGCGACTGGACCTCGGACGTGGGCTTCACGGTCGGTGCCGAGCATCCCCTCATCGAAGAAGTGACGGCCGTCTTCGCGTCCAATGATCAGATGGCCCTCGGACTCCTCCACGGAGTCAAGAGCAGGGGGCTGCGCGTGCCTGACGACATCAGCATCGTCGGCTACGACGACTCGCCCGAAGCGCGCCATTTCGCACCCCCGCTGACCTCCGTCAACCAGAACTTCGATCGGCTCGGGCATGAGATCATCCGAGTCGTGCACGGATTGATCGAGGGGCGCCCGACCCCCGACCGCGTGCGCGTCGACGCCGAGCTCATCATGCGTCAATCCGTCGCACCGGTCGGCGGCTAGCGCGAAGACTCGTGCGGCACGGATGACGCGGGGCTCGGTGAGCCGCATCAGCGGTGCTCCACCTCCAAGGTGGTGACGCGAGACGCCAGCTCGCCGATGATCCGCGACTGCGCCTCGCAGAGTGCGAGCAGGGTCAGCGCGAGCGTGCCCGTCTCGTCTGCTCCTCGGTCCGTCTCGAGGACGAGCGCCCATGCTCTGAGCTGATCCGAGGCTGCGAGGATCCATTCCGCCTCGGGGTCTGAACTGTCGTCGTGAAAGGGCATGGATGGACGCTATGCCCGCCACCGGAGATGTTCGCGAGAACAAAGTGGCCGACGGCTGGGAACGACCCGATAACAATGCGCCCGGGAGGCGCTACGCCGTGGCCACGCCGGCGATGTGGGTGTTGAACGGCAGGAACGGACTGCGGATCCGGTAGTTCTCCACCTGCACGTCCGCGAAGCCGGCAGCGCGGATGTCGCGTTCGAGGTCGCGCTCGCACGAGCATCCCTCGAACGTCCAAGCCCATGGTCGGCGAAGGATGCGCTGCGCAGCGCGGGTCGCGGTCCCGTCCGGCGCGACGACGTGCTCGAGGAACCGGAAGGTTCCGCCGGGACGGAGGATGCGGCGGATCTCGGCCAGCGCAGCGTGCGGATCCTGCACGGAGCACAGCACGAGCGACGAGATGACGGCGTCGACGCTGTGATCCGCGAGGCCCGTGCGCTCCGCCATCCGCTCTCGCAGGTCGATGGTCACGTGGTGCTGTCCAGCGGCGGACCGCAGCGGCTCATGCATCGCCCGGTTGGGCTCGATCGCGACGAGGGCCGTGTTCTCCGGCAGGTACGGGAGGTTTGCGCCGGCGCCAGGGCCGATCTCGACGACCTCGCGAGGCAGCCCCGCGAAGACGCGCTGCTTGTGCGGGCCGAGCTTGGATTCGATGTACGGGTCCATGCGGCGGAAGAACTCCGCGTTGAACCAGCCCCGGAAGGCGTGCTGCTCGAACGTTGCTTCTCGGATCGAGGTGGTGTCGGTCTGGGTCATCCCTTCAGCCTGCGCGGCGGCATCCGAGATTCCAGGCGTGGAACTACCCCAGTTCGTCGCGATGCGCGGCGTACCAGGTCGCGATCTGCGCCCGCGACCTCGCGTCGAGGCGCAGCAGGATGCGCTCGATGTGGCCCTCGGCCGACCGCTCATCGATGCCCAGGCGCGTCGCGATCTCGCGATTGCTGAGGCCTTCGCTCACGAGCGCGGCGACCTCGATCTGCCGCGGAGTCAGCAGGCGACCGCCGCTCCGCGTCGCGCGGAGGCCGAGGAAGCGCCGGATCGGCGCCACGACGGCGTGCGTGTCGCCCGCGTACGGCAGGTGGGAGCGGCCGGGAAGCCGCACGAGCCCCGCGCCAGGGATGCCTGCCGCCAGCGCCACCGCCTGTGCGACGGGCGCCGCGCGATCCTGCTCCCGGTGCACGACGAGCGTCGGCGTCCGCACTTTGTCGATCACATCGCCGATGTCGAGCTCGTAGCTCAGCGCGAGAAGCGCTCGCGCCGTGGCCGCCGTCGACGAGGCCCGCTGATAGCGGCCGAACTGCGCACGCGCCGCCGCTCCGGCGTCGGGCGCGAAGATGTCGGTCAGCACGTCGGAGCCCAATCCCCAGTGCGACTCGATCAGCCCGAGCACGTGGTCGCGCACGTCGGCCGGCGCGAGCTCCGCTCCCGATACCCAGCCGCCGTACAGCACGAGCCGCCGCACGCGGTCCGGATGAGCCGCGGCCCATGCGGCCGCGACGAGCGCTCCCATCGAGACACCCACGAGGTCGAACGGCTCCGGCGCGAGAAGCGCCGCGACGGCGTCGAGCTGCTCCAGCTCGAACGCGAGCGACGGCGCGTGATCGGACGGCGCCGAGATCCCGCATCCCGCGCGGTCGTACCTCACCAGCCGGCAGCCTTCCGCGAGGCCCTCGTAGAAGGCGCGCTCCTCCGGCAGCTGCCAGCTCAGCTCGAGGTGGCTGAGCCATCCCGACACGTAGAGCAGCGTGCGCCCTTCGCCGATCGACGCGTACGCGAGTTCGGCGCCGTCGCCCGTCGTCACGCGCCCGATGCGCTGCTGCACGCCCCCATGCTAGGCGACGGGCTAGACTCGACGCCGGTCGACGGATGCCTCGGCATCCGCCCGGGAGGGTTGTCCGAGCGGCCGATGGACCTGGTCTTGAAAACCAGTGGGCAGCAATGTCCCGTGGGTTCGAATCCCACACCCTCCGCTTCACACGCCTCGAGATCCGTTGGTCGTCCTCGTGCTGACCCGCGCCGAGGCGCTCCGTTCCGGGCCTGACGTGCCCGACGGGTGCCACCACACCCAGCAGAAGCCAATTGTGGCGAAGCCGATGGAAACAGTGCGAGCTCGCGCGAGCATCAGTCGCGGCGACGCGGTGCCAGATCTACCATCGAAGCCACGATCGGGTAGGAGCTGCGTATGGCGGACGAACCATCCCCAGCGGGAACCGACGGCAATGGTCGCAAGCCGCGACGAGTGCCGATCTGGCTGGTGACGACCCTCGCAGCCGCTGCCACAGCCGTAGTCGTGGGTGTCGCCACCTCTGTGTTGGTCCCTCGGCTCAGCGGTCCGGCCAACGATCTCCTCGACGATGCATTGGCCGACCCCAACCCGATCGGCATCCACGTCTCGGTCGAGCCTTCAGAGGACGACGTCAGCATCCCGGCCGGCGAGGAATTGTCGGACGACGAGTTGGCCGCGCTTTACGACATGACGCCCAAGGCTGCGACGACATGGTTGGCCAAGCACAAGAAGGGCGTCATCACCAGCACCCGAACGCTGACGCTGACTCTGCGCAGTCAGAGGGTCGATCCGGTTCGCGTCACGGGTGTGGACACGACAAGTGACTGCACGGAGCCGGATCGCGGCACGCTCGTTCGGATGATTCCCGGCCGCGGTGCCGGCGTCGACTCGGAGAGCATGACGATCGATGTCGAAGACGCAGACCCGGAACCCCTCATCTATGACGAGTCCGGGAACGCGAGTGCGTACTTCCCTGATCGGACGATCGAGCTCGCACAGGACGAGGAGGTGGTCGTCGTCATCAAGCTCGAGCCGGAGTTCCAAGAAGGGAGCGATCCGAACCAGGTGCACGCCTGCGCTGTCCACCTTTCTCTGCGCGTTCTGGATGCTGGCGAGGAGTCGTCCGTCGCCGTGCCGGCGGCCGTCCAGGTGATGGGCATAGAACCGGATTATGTCGAGGACCTCTACCAGCACGCCTTTCTCGGTCCGAGTCTGTGCGACTCGCCGTCGACCGCATCAACCGGCTGGCGGTCACGAGGATCCTCGGACTGCGGCTGATCCGCTAAGCCACCGGCCGCGCCATCTCGGCAGCCCGCTTCACGAAGTCCAGGTAGCTCGCCTCCGACGCATCCGCCGTGACGACGCGCAGCACCACCTCGTCGACGCTCCGCCGATACTCGCCCAGCCGCGATGAGAAGTCATCGCGAGGGCTGATCGTCGCGTCGATCGCGGAGATCCCCAGCGCGGCGAAGTTGCTCGCGTAGGCCGGGATGCGGTCGTACAGCGCCGTCTGCTGCTCGAGCGCCACCTGCGCGTCGGGGTCGATCGCCGTCCGGAGATAGAGGATCGTGCGCCCGTCGCGCCCCGCGGCGGCGGCAGCGTCGCGGATCTCGCGCGCCGTGTCGGCGGCGATCGGGGGAGTGAGCCAGTTGAGGAGCACGCCGTCGGACTCCGTCGCCCCCAGCAGCCGCATCCGGGGACCGAGCGCTCCGATGACGACGCGCGCACGCACGGTCGACTGAAGTTCGGCCGCCTCTTTCGCGACCGCTGCGAGGGGGCGGGACAGACCGCCCGAGCCGATCCCGATGACCAGTCGCTCGTCGGGAAGCTCGAGCCTCCGAACGTCGTCCGCGATCTCGGCGCCGCTGCGCCGGTCGATGGGGATCACGCCGCTGGCGAGCCGGATGCGACGGGTCGCACCCGCGGCGGTGTGGAGGCCGGCCAGCGAATCTCCGCGCGGGGTGTCATTGAGCCAGAAGCTTGCGAACCCGAGCTCCTCGGCGAGCGCTGCAACTCGCGCCACCGTCCCGGGCGGTGTCTCCCCGGGAAGGCCGATTCCAAGTTCTCCGACAGTCGCATCGCTCACGTGGGGCAGGGTATCGCCCGCGAAGAGAGATGCCGCCATCACATGACACCGCCGCCCCCGAGAACGAGGACGGCGGTGCCGGCGAGGGGCGGGTCAGGATGCCGGCAGCAGCACCCGGTCGATCGTGTGGATGACGCCGTTCGACGCCTGGATGTTGATCTTCCAGAGCACGAGGCGCGGGTCGGCGACCGACGGCGTCTCGTCGCGGAGGTTGATGCCGCGCGGCCAGACCTTGCCACCGTTGGCCATCGTCAGCGGGTGGGCGGTCAGCACGCCCACCGGGCCGAGCTTCTTGCCTGCGACGACGTGGTAGAGCAGCACGTTCTTGATCTGATCGAGCGTGAACGCGCTCGTGATGGTCGCGAGCGCGTCGGCTTCCGAGGCCGGCGCGGTGCCGGTGAGGTCCTGCACGGTGCGCATGAACGCGCGGTCGTTGGGGGCGAAGACCGTGAATGTCGCGCCCGGGTCGGACAGGACGGGAGCGAGGCCCGTCGCGAGCACCGCCTGCACCAGGATGTCGTAGTCCCACGGGTTGTTGTCGGCGGTGCCTCCGCCGGACGCCGCGACGGCGACGTCGACGATGTTGCCGGACGGAGAGCCCCCTCCGTTGGCGTGCGCGGGAGCGGCGGCGAGGGCGAGCGCCGCCGCCGCGAGCAGTGCGATCGAAGTGCGCGTGATCTTGTTCATCGTTCATCTCCTTCGATGGGACGCACCGGATCGGTGCGCTGAAGAGTTGTTCCACGGCGACGCGCTCCACGGATGCAGGCATCCCGAAGAAAAGTCGCTGCATCCGGATCCACGCCGCGAAGGGAATGCACTTGAGAGGGTTGCCGCGCAGCGCGGTTAGCCTGGTCGCGACGACCGGACGGAAGGCGAGGACACGTGGAGCCGGATGCCGCACGCGATGCCGAGCCCGACCCGGCGCGCGAAGCCGAGCTGCTGCTCGATGCGCGGTTCGTCGCGGGCGATGAGCGCGCGCTCGCCGAGGTCTATCGCCGGTGGTCACCAGTCGTCTTCACTCTCGCGCTGCGTTCGCTGGGCGACCGCGGCGATGCGGAGGACGTGACGCAGCGCACCTTCGTCTCGGCCTGGACGTCTCGGGCCTCCTACGACCACACGAAGGCCCGGATCTCGACGTGGCTCGTCGCGATCGCGCGTCGCCGCATCGCCGACATGCACGAGTCGCGCGCGAAGGTGCGCGCGATCCAGGCCGAGATCGAGCGTCTGACCAACCCCGACGACCTTGTCGACGAGCCGCCCGACCTGTCCGAGACGCTGCTCGTCGCCCACGAGCTGCAGCAGCTCGAACCCGACGCCCAGGCCGTCATGCGACTCGCCTTCTTCGACGATATGACGCATGAGCAGATCTCGAGCAGGCTCGGGATGCCGCTCGGCACCGTCAAGAGCCACATCCGGCGAAGTCTCACCCGCATGCGCAACAGATTGGAGGTGACCCGTGTCACACCTTGATCCCGAACAGCTCGCCCTGATCGCGCTCGGCGAGCCCGTCGCCTCCGATCAGGAACGCGAGCACCTCGCCTCGTGCCCCGTCTGCCGCGCCGAGCTGGCCGAGCTCTCGCACGCGGCCCTCGTAGCGCGGTCCACGATGGACGAGCTGGAACTGGATGCTCCGCCCGCGCGCGTGTGGGACGGCATCGTCGCCGAACTGGGCCTGGCCGGCGCCTCCGCACAGACGGCGGCTTCGGCATCCCCTGTCACCTCGCCGGAACGACCTGCCACTGAACCCTCCGCCCCCCGACGTCGATCGCGGTGGATCTGGGTGCTCGCGGCATCCCTCGTCCTCGTCCTCGCCATCGGCGGAGCCGTGTGGATCGGGATCGGGATGCTGCGACCCGACTCGATCGCGACGGCGGCGCTCGACGCGTTCCCCGACCACCCGAAGGCGTCGGGCACCGCCCAGGTCGACGAATCCCGCGACGGGGCGCGCACGCTCACCGTGACCCTCGAGGGCGAGGCGAAGTCGTCGGAGTACCGCGAGGTGTGGCTGATCCGCAACGACGGCGGCGCGCTCATCAGCCTCGGGGTGCTCGAGGGGTCGTCAGGGTCGTTCGCGATCCCCGACGGCGTCGACCTGTCGCAGTACGACCTCGTCGACATCTCGTTCGAGCCCGTCGACGGCAACCCCGCGCATTCCGGCGACTCGATCGTGCGAGGACGGCTCAGCTTCGCCTAGGCGCGAGCCGGATCACGTCAGCAGCGTCGCAACGGCCTCGTCGATGCCGATGATCGCATTCGCGCGATCGGTGTGCACGACCCGCGGCTCGTAGGAGTCGAGCTCGGACTCGTCGTAGTCGGCGTAGGAGATGACGATGATCGTGTCGCCCGAGTGCACGAGCCGCGCGGCGGCGCCGTTGACCTGGATCTGGCCGGATCCGGGCTCTCCGGCGATCGTGTAGGTCTCGAAGCGGGCGCCGTTGTCGACGTCGACGACGTGCACCTGCTCGAACTCCCGGATGTCGGCGGCGCGCAGCAGGTCGGAGTCGATCGTGATGGATCCGACGTAGTTGAGATCGCTGCCGGTCACGGTCGCCCGGTGGATCTTCGACTTGAGCATGGTTCGGCGCATGGCTCGTCTCGCCTCCCGGCGCCGACGAAGGGGACAGGGCGCCGCATCGACGCTAGCCTTTCTGCACCCAGTCCAGAAATCGCGTGCAACACGGAGTCAGCCGGTCGCCGGCTCGCCCGGAACTCCATCTCGGCCCGGAGCCCGGCGCAGACCCACCGCGACGATCAGCACCAGCGCGGTCGCGGTGACGGCCGCGCAGGCCACGAACGTGCCGGAGTAGCCCGCGCTCGTGCCGGCCAGGGCGATGAGGCCGCCCGCGAGGATCGAGCCGATGCGCCGCGTGTTCGTGAACAGGCCCGAGGCGAGCCCCGGTCTCGGGATGATGTCCTGGAACCACGTGAGCCCGACGCCCGCGACGGTGGCGAAGAACCACGCGTTCAGCAGCTGCGCGAGCACGAGCGTGACGGGGTCGTGCACCACCGCCATGACCGCGTAGAACGCGATGCCCACTGTGCTTCCGACGATGAGGAGTGCGACGGGGCCGAAGCGGGTGGAGAGGCGGCCGAGCAGGAACAGCGCCGGGATCTCGGCGAGCGCGGCGACGCCGAGTGCGATGCCGCCCCAGATCGGGTTCAGCCCGAGGTCGTCGACGGCGAACAGCGTCATGACCGACGTGATCGCGGCGTTCGTGGCCTGCAGAGCGACGAACGCGGCGAGGACGCCCGTGATGCGCACGCGGGACAGGGGAGTCGACTGCTGATCCGCCTGCACGGCAGCGGTGCCGGGATCGGTGCCGCCCCGGCGCATCGCGACGATGAGCACGATTCCCGCGATCGCGATG
Source organism: Microbacterium alkaliflavum (assembly GCF_044325405.1). Taxonomy (NCBI): domain Bacteria; kingdom Bacillati; phylum Actinomycetota; class Actinomycetes; order Micrococcales; family Microbacteriaceae; genus Microbacterium; species Microbacterium alkaliflavum. Next base: position 482,918 of record NZ_JBIQWL010000004.1, read on the forward strand.
ACGACGAGCGCGACCAGGATGGACCGGGTTCCGAAGGTGCCGGCGAGGAGCATCGCGAGCGGAGGCCCCGCGACCCACGCGACCGAGATCATCGCCCGGGCGCCCATGACGGCGGAGCGTCCCCACCCGGCTGCGCGCAGGTGCGCGAAGAAGAGGGATGCGCCGGTGCCCGCCGGGCCGCCGAGCACGATGAGGGCGATCGCGGCGATCGGGATCGTGCCGGCCAGCGCGAGCGCCACGGCCAGGGCGAGGGTCAGGATGCCGCACACGACCATGGGCGTGAGGTACTCGTGGCGGCGGTCGGCCCACGCCGGCACGATGAGCGAGGCGACGAACCCGCTCGCGTTGTAGAGGGCGAGCACGAGTCCGACCTGGGCGGCGGTCGCGCCGAGCAGGTCGGTGAGCAGCAGCGCGAGGGTGGGCGTGAGGAAGGCGAACTGAAGCCCCCACGCCAGCGCGGCCGCTTGCGCGAGCATCGTCGCGTGGCGTGGTGATCGTGGCATCCTGCTTCGACCGTACGCGCCGCATCCCGTCATGAGAGAGGCCCTGCCGGTACCGGGCACGACAGGGACTTCCTCGCTCGACGGGAGGGGAGTGGAGTGGATGCCGGAACGGGAGGAGACAAGCATGAGTGGATGGACGGCAGCCGAACTCGGTGATCTCGCGGCGGCGTATCAGATGCGGGTCGCCGGCCGGCGCGCTGACGGATCGTGGCGGACTCTCGTGATCGTGTGGCAGGTGGTGGTCGAGGGCGTCCTCTACGTGCGATCCGTCAAGGGTCCGGAGGGGGAGTGGTACAAGGGCGTCGCCCGTCACTTCGAGGGCTTCGTCGATTGGAACGGTCGCGCGCGGCCCGTCACCTATACGCGCGACGGCTCCCGCGACGCGGAAGTCGATGCCGCCTACTTCGCCAAGTACGGGAACGGCTCGCCGTCGCGCGCCATCACGAGCGCCGCCGCGAAGCAGACGACGCTTCGCGTCGATCCAGTCGGCTCGCGCTGACGGCGGAACCGGCAGCTCGGTCCGGGGCGGGGGCGTTCAGCGGCGGCACAGACGCCCATGAGAGCATGGGGAGATTGTCCCCGTACCCCGTCCGAGAGGATCCGAGTGAGCGAGACGACCAAGCCCGCTAAGCGCGGCCGTCGCACGGTCGCGCGGCACGGAGTTCTGAAGTCGCCGAATCCGTTCGCCCAGGTCATGAAGATCGTGGGCATCGCGCTCGCCGTCGTGCTCGTCTCGGGAGCGGGCGTCGCCGCCTATGCGGCGTACGACATCACCTCGAACTTCACGAAGGACGCCGTCGCACTCGAGGGTCAGGAGTCGGTCCCGCCCGACATCGGCGCGATCGAGGGAGGCGTCAACCTCTTCATCGCGGGAACGGATGCCTGCGAGGCGGCCTACGCGGGATACTTCGGCGACCGTTGCACAGGCAAAGACGCGGGCGGCGAGCTCAACGACGTCAACATGCTCGTGCACATCTCGGACAACCCGCGTCGCGTCACGGTCATCTCTTTCCCGCGTGACCTCATGATCCCGATCCCGTCCTGCACGAAGCCGGATGGCTCGCAGTCGTCGGCCATGAGCAAGCAGATGCTCAACACGGCATACACCTACGGCGGGCTGAACTGCGTCGTGCAGACCGTGAAACAGCTCACGGGTCTCGACATCCAGTACGCCGCCAAGATCACGTGGGGCGGCGTCATCGAGATCACGAACGCCATCGGCGGCGTCGAGGTGTGTCTCGCGAACGGCATCAAGGACCCCTACACGGGCATCGACTGGCCTGCCGGCAACCGCACGATCCAGGGAATCGATGCGCTCGAATTCCTCCGCACGCGTCACGGCGTCGGCAACGGCGGCGACCTCGGGCGCATCTCGAACCAGCAGCAGTACATGTCTCGTCTCGCTCGCAAGCTCGTGAGCGAGGAGGTGCTCTCGAACCCGAGCACGCTCTACAAGCTCGCGACGACCGCCGTCGACAACGTCACGCCGTCGCAGAGCCTCACGAACCCCCTCACGCTCGTGCAGATCGCACTCGCGGTCAAGAACGTGCCGTTCGACCAGATCGTCTTCATCCAGTACCCCGTGCTCGACGACCCGAGCGACGCGAACCGCGTCGTGCCGAACAAGTCGGCGGCCGAGGCGCTGTTGACGGCGCTCGCCGCGAACCAGCCGCTGCAGCTCACGGGCGACCTGAGCCAGGGGAGCGGCGTGGTCGTGGACCCGTCCGCCCCCACCGACACTGCTGCGCCGGAGGCCACCACGCCCACCCCGGCTGCGACGGACGCCGCGACGCCGGCCCCGACCGAGACGGCGGCCGAGCTGCCCTCTGCCATCGCAGGCCAGACGGCGGCGCAGAACACCTGTTCAAACGGCAACGTCAAGAGCAAGTAGGCCTGCGTGAGGACCTCGCCGCGGCGAGGCCCTCACGAATCGCTCAATAGTCGCCGAGGCCCACGCGGTCGACGCGGCGGTGGTACCGCATGCCGGCTGCGCCGCCGAGGACTGCACCCACGAGTGCGACGATCGCGGCGCCGATGGCGGTCAGGATGCCGGTGATGGTCAGGGTGTCGGATGACACCGGGATGCGCGGGAACGTGTTGAGGGTCGCCAGCAAATCCCACTGCGTTCCGGCGATCGCCGTGATGATGGCGACCAGCACCGCGACCACGACAGCCCAGATCCAGACGGCGAGACCCTGACGGGCGCCGTTGAACCGCGCCATGCGTCCTGCGACATAGCCGCCCGCGAAGTACGACACGAACAGCACGATTGCGATGACGACGGCGCCGATGATGGTCGCCACGCCGAGGTTCTGGGTGGCGGCGTTCGCAGCATCCTCGGCGGTCTGCGGTGAGGTCAGACCGATGGCGCCGCCGATCGCGGCGACGAGGGCGGTGAGGAGCACAGCCAGTCCCATCGCGGCGATCCAGCCGAAGAACGCCGAGCCGAACTTCATCCCGCCGAAGCGCTCCTGTTCGCGAGCGAGGACGTTCTCGCGGAGCGTGGGCCCGTCGGCATCGCGCACGTGACGCACGTTCTCGGCGGCCACGGGTCGCCGCACGTCGCCGTCGCGCACGATGCGTCCGTCGGAGTCGCGCACGAGCCCGTCGTCCTCGACGACATGGCCGTCGGCGTCTCGAGTGGCTCGGTCTTCTGGGAGGACGCGGGTGTCGTCATCGCCGCGGATCACCCGGGTGTCGCCTTCGCCCGCGACGCTTGTGCCGTCGGCCCGCGTGACCGGCCTCGTCGCGTCGGCGTCGTAGGCCGTCTCTCGTCGAGGAGGAATGTCTGTACTCATGGTTGAAGCCTCGCGCTGCCCGCGCGTGCAGACACCGGGCTTGTGATCGCGCGCTCGAAGTCGTACTCTGCCGACCGCTCCGCGTTCGGACCGACCATCTCGTCGGGTTATGATTGCTGGGCGTGTCCGCGTGCTTCGGTGAGCGGACACCTGGAGACGTCGCATAGTCAGGCCTAGTGCACCACCCTGCTAAGGTGGAGTCCCCCTACGGGGACCGAGGGTTCAAATCCCTCCGTCTCCGCCAAACGAATTCCTGATCAGAGGACATTTTCCTCGCCCGGGTCGATCTCCTGCGCGGCTCTCAGGTTCGGATCGACCCCATCGCTTGTGTACTCCTTGTGTACCGGTGATTTGCCGTCCAACCGCGATATCGCCGCCATCTCCTGTTCCTCGCCTAGAACATGCGCATAGATGCGGAGCGTCGTGCTCGGGTTTCGGTGCCCCAGCCAGGCTGCGACCTGGTGCACCGGGATGCCCGCGCGAAGCCAACTCGAGGCTGCGTAGTGCCGGAGGTCATGGATTGTGTGGTCGTTCGACGTGTGCGTCCACTTCACATACCGACGGAACAGGTTGCCGCGGAGTTGGAGGCCGGTCTTTGAGACGAAGAGGTACTCGTTCGGTCGGCGGCCGCCGGCGCGTTGCTTGGCGATTTCGTACGCGCGACGGGTCAGGGGAACTCGTCGGCTGCGCTTTGACTTCGTTCCCTTTTCCGCGTACCCGTCGGACTGTGCCCGGGTGACCACAAGGAGCGGGTAAGGCAGGTCCTGCAGGTGAGCGATCCGGCTCGCCCGCAGCTCCGACCACCTGAGCCCAGTGAGGCTGAGGAACTCCGTGACCTCGGCCATCGCTGGGTTCAGCTTGCGCTGGGCCTCGAGCGTGTCTGCGAGCTCAGCCTCGGTGAAAGCGTTGATCTCGTCGTGAACGTGCTGATGTTGCTCACCAGACGGCATTGGGACGTCGCGCACCGGATTTCGCAAGCGCATCTTCTCGCGCACGGTGAACTGGAACAGAGCGCTCAGTGTGGTCCGAGCGCGAGAAACCGTGGAGTGCGCCTTGGTGCGCAGCTGCTCCGTCAGATGATTCAGGACGTCTGACTCACTGATGGTGCCGATGGGCATCCTCGCCCACGATGCAGGCGTGTTCGCAAGGTTGTCTCGATCAGTGCGCCAGGTGTGCGGGACAACCTGGCCTTCCCTAGCGGCGAGGAACTCGTCGATCACTTCCGCGAAAGTCTTCTTGCTCTGCGTTGGGGCGATGAACTCCCCGAACTGGATGGCGCGGTACTGCTCTCGCTCCCACGCCTCAGCGTCCGCCTTTCGTGCGAAGGTTTCTGCCGCCACCGAGCGACCCATGTGCTTGATCCGAGCCGTGTAGCGCGGCTCGCCTGCGCGATTCAGGCGGCGCTCAATGCTCATGGTTCAAGTCCCGCGAGCCGGAAGATCTCCGCTCGAGCGTAGAGACGTCGATGCTCAGTGATGGAAATGGGTGTGACCGGTGCGGTCCCTGCGAGAGCGAGTGCGCGCAGTGTTGTTCGGTGGATGCCGAGCAATTCCGCTGCTTCCGTCTCGGAACAGAAGAGACACTTCAGCGGCGAGGAAGCGGGCTCCGCCGGCGCGATCGTTTCGCTGGGGAGCGGGCGTCTTGTCGTCCTAGCCATTCGCGGGTCGGCCGGCGTGAAAGTTCATTCCGTCCAGCCGTCCTGCCTTGCGTGCATCGATGATCCACTGGGAGGCAGTGCGGTGCGGGATGCCGAGCTCCTTCTGCAGGAGTTGTGCCGGCGGCAGCCCGGCGAGAGCTGCGCTGCCGTAGAGCAGTTCGACCGCCTCCATGCGAGCCTCACCGCCGCCTCGCTTAACGACCTCGGCCGCGAGCGAGGGCGGGAGAATGCGACCTTCGGCTGTCGTCAATTCGTCCACGCTCAACCAGGTGGCGAGCGGATCCTGCTCGTCGTCGAGAGTGACGAAAATGCAACGCGGCGCCGCCGTCTGGACGATGGCCTGCATGCCGACCTTGGCAACAGTGAGGTAGTTCAGTTGGACATCGTCGCGCGTCGCGGTGTTCGTCACGCTCTTGATCACGTACCGCCCATCGCGCCGCAGATAGTGCGCCGTGATGGCTGTTTCGATGCCGAGCGCGGCATCGGTCGTCGTTGCCCTGAATGCGGGCGCAATGCGCAGTGCGGACCCGACCGGCTGGGTGGCATGAGCGACCGTCACGTCTTCGCCATCGAGTGTCTTCACGTCGACCTTCACCTCCCTAGTTTGTCTAACCGCACGGCGCTTCTGCAGTCGATCTTGTGGAAGCGTATCACTTAGTGCTTCTCTAAGGTAGAAGGGCTTTTCGGATAGACAAGGCGGCTCTGATGATCACCGTGTATACGACCGGGTCCGGGTGCGTGCAGTGCAGGATGACGAAGCAGGTCATGACCTCGGCGGGGCTTGAGTTCGCCGACGTCGATCTGACCGACCCCGTGAACGCTGTCGCCCGCGACTACGTCACCGATGACTTGGGCTACTCGCAAGCACCGGTCGTCGTCGTGGACGAGAACGACCACTGGTCGGGCTTCCGCCCCGATCTCATCGACCGGCTCGCGCAACGCCTCGGGCAGCGTCATGGCTGACGACGAGTCGAGCGACGAGCGCCGCCGGCGGCGCGCGGAGGAGGTCCGCGCCTATAAGGCCGAGTACCGCCGCACTCACGCGGAAGAGATCGCCGCGTATCGCGCGAAGTATCGCGCGGAGCATCGCGAGCAGATCGCGGCCCAGCAACACGACTACAACGCCCGTGTGCAGGCGGAACGGAATGCTGCACGTGCGCAACGTGAGGCCGAAGAGAAGCGGGAGGCTGCCCGACTCGAACGCGCGGAGGCGCGACGACAGAAGTCGCGGGCTGAGTACGCGAACGACCCCCAGCGCGTCCTGGATCGGCAACGTGCGTACCGCGCCAAGCGGCGCGAAGCGGATCCTGAGCGCTACCGCGCCGTGAAGCGTGAGGCGCTGAAGCGCTGGCGCGACAACCATCGGGAAGAGCAGAACGCGAAGGATCGCAAGCGCTACCGCGCCAATGCCGTCGAGCGCACCGCCCGTATGCGGGCCTACTATGCCGAGAACGCCGCAACAATTCTCAAGCGCAAGCATGAGAAGTGGGCAGAAGACCCTGAAGGCAGCCGCGAGCAGCAGCGGCGGTATCGGGCCCGCGAGGCGCAGCGTCGCCGTGACGGACTACCCTCCCGGCGGCTGCATCGAACGACCGCAGATGAGGCGCTCGCCAACAAGCAGGCCGCAGACGAGTTCTTCCAGCGGGAGCTTCCTGCATCGCAGATCGAGCGGATGAGCGCTGGCCCACCTACGCCACCCGAATTGCTCGACGCGTGGGAGCGGGACTGCGCTCGTGCTCGGGCGCGCTCGTATTACACGATCCCTCCGCGGGATCGGGCGAATCGCCTATCAGACCGGCTCGCGGCGGATCGGATTCGTGATCGGCTGCGCCGACGACTGGACGCTGAGCGGGACCGCGTGGAGAACGAGCGACTGGACGAGATTGGTCGGCAAGTCAACGATCGGCTTCGCCAGTTCCCGCGGCTGAGCGGCACAGTCAGAGATCCTGCCGCACCGCTCCACCTCGACGGACAAGGTCCAAGCACGGGGCTGTCGCGATGACCGGTTCACAAATCCTCCCCGGGAACGGGTTCGACGCCCATTTCCACCGGCCGCCAGATCGACGGCGCATCTCAGCCGCGCGCACCAGAATCACAAACGAACGGAGACCCTCATGACCGACCGAGCTCACACCGAAGAGGCGCTCTACCGCACCGCTGTCACCGCAGTCACGCACTACGAGGGGAGGGCGGACGCCGAGCCGGGGTACACGATCGACGAGGACCTCGACTGGTGCATGCAACCCCTCGCCGGAGTGACAGAGCCTGAGCGATCAGTCCTGCGGGGCCTCATCCGCGCGACGATCGTCGATCCGACTCGCGCGCGCCAGGCACTCGTGCGCCGACTCGCAGTGGCTGCGGACGACTGAGGAGAGCGAAATGGGAATGGACTATACGGTGGGACTTCTTGTCACCGCTGTCGGCGGTGTCGTCCTTATCCTTTCGCTCCCCGTTCTCGGCGCTGCGGCAATCCGCGGCAGCGCGCGCGCCGTGGTTCGGATCATCACCCTCATGGCCGTGGTCGCCGTGGTCGTCTTCCTTGCCGCGCTCGCAGTCGGATCTCCTCTCGGCGTGGGCACCGGACGCTGAAGCCGCGAGCGTTCCCTGAAGGTCGCGAACTCCTAGCGCGAGATCCCGCGATCCGGACCCGGCGGAGCGACAACCGGTGCAGCGACATCGACTGCGGGCCGCTCGACAGGAACCGTCCTGCGAAGCTCGACGAGCTGACGTGTCAGGGTCGCCTCCCCGGCTGTTCTTGCTTGCGAGTCGGTGGGGAGCGGCATCCTGGGCAGCACTTCCGCCAGGGCGACAGTGTGCAGCTCGATAAGCAGCTCGCCGACCGGGCTGGATGGCCGGCCCATCGAGAGTGCGAAGTCGGTCACAGCCCGAAGTTCCGAAAGCCAACGCATCGACCGAGGGGCCGACATCGATTGAGCTTGACCTCGTCTCAGAGCTTGCGTCGCGCCCGCAAAGCTCGAGGCATCCGTCCTCTCCGCTTCGAACAGCACTGCCCCGCCGGTCCCCAAGATCGTCAGACGATCCACGCTCGGTGACGTTTCAAGGGTGGCCGTTAGTGCGCCCGTGGTATCGAAGCCGACGTCGTGAGACTCGACGCTCGTGAACCGACCTCCGCGACCCGCTCGCACATCGAGCATGTACCTGGATGCCGCGGCCAGAAGGCTCTCGGCGCGCGGCGTAGCCACAACGACCACCCGTGTTGCGAACCCGCTCTGCGCGAAGACATCGCAGGCGGCCAGTACGGCGCTCGGCGTATGGAATGTGCCTTGCAGAAGCATGGAACGGCCCGTCGTTCGTGCATGACGCAGGGACCTCGTCATCCAACCCGCGGTCGGTTCAGCTAGCAGCCGCGTCGCTTCGGGGGAACGTGATCTTGAGAGCTCCAGGAAGTGAGGGTGGAAGGCGGTGAGGCCTTCATTGCTGACGATCGCGATGCCGTCGGAGTACTCAGTCGCCAGTCGGGATGCTGCTGCAGGCGCGCCACTACCGACCTGTCCGTCGAGCACGACCAGCGTGGGGCTATCAGCGGTCGAATGAGCGAACACGACGGGAGCAATGCGTTCTTCGAAGATTCGCACTTGCTCCGGTTCCGAGGGAGTCCATTCGGTCATGACGACCTGCCCCTCAGCTCAGATGTCCGCTGCTCGAGACTCTCCCGCTGTGCGTCGACTGCGTCCCGGTCGTACCCGTCGACGTCGAAGACTTCGCGTCGGATATCTGTCGCCTCGCGCACGGCCTGAGTGAGTTCGAGGATGCCCTCGTCTGCCAGTTCAAACAGCGTCGCGATCGCCGCGCTCGCCGCATCGGTTAGAGCGTCGTATGCGACGGCGTCGTTCGCGCGCCACGCCGATCGATCGGCAATCATCGAGCCTCCGACCAGGAGTCTACTTAGGTTGCGCAGGCCGCCTGCCGCGCCCGGTTCGGCCTTGAGCGCGATGTTCTTTCCGAGGTCTCCGACCAGCACACCCGCATCGCCATCCGCGTGACGGGCGACTCATGGCTAGTTACCAGTGAGTGTTCGAGACCAAGCGAGGTCGCCGGTGTCCGTCTGCCTGGCCGGCCGATCATAGTTCGCTGCATCGGCTCCCTGCCGGGCTTTCGCGGCATATCCTCCCTCGCTTCGCTCAGTCCGGTATTCCACGGTCCCGGCACTCCGCCGCCTCCGCTCACTCTCGATCCTCCTGCCAGACAGGCGAACAAGAACAGTTGAACGGAGAAGGATCAGATGTCCACCCCCACCGCCCTTCGGGGCACCATCGAGTACCTCAACCCGAACACACTGGCGATCGAAGAGAACGTGCGGCCCAGCGCGCCCCTGACCAAGGAGTTCGTGCAGAGCATCCGTGAGAACGGCGTGCTCACCCCGGTCCTCGCCCGCCGCCGCGGGGAGCAGGTGATCGTCCGCGCGGGACAGCGCCGCACCCTCGCCGCGATCGAAGCCGGCGTCGAGGCGATCCCTGTGTACGTGGTCGACGCGAACGACGCCACGGCAGAGCGGATCATCCAGCAGATGGTCGAGAACGACCACCGCGAATCCCTCAACGCCGCCGACCGGGCGGCCGCGTTCCAGCAACTCGTGTTCGAAGGACTCGGCGTGGCCACCATCGCCAAGCGCACCGGGACCAAGCAGGCCGAAGTGAAGACCGGCCTCGCCGTCGCCGACAATCCGGCCGCGGCATCCGCGGCTCAGCAGCACGCCCTCACCCTCGACCAGGCCGCGATGCTCATCGAGTTCGACGACGACCCGGACGCGCGCGAGAAGCTGATCGAGGTGGCAACCACCGACCCCGCGCAGTTCGCGCATGCGGCGCAGCGGGTCCGGGACGAGAAGGCGCGGGCGAAGGCGAAGGCCGACGCCGAAGCAGACCTCACCGCGCGCGGGTTCACGATCCTCGAGAAGGACTACTTCTACGACGGCGAGTACACCCGTATCAGCGAACTGATCACCGCCGAAGGAGAGCGGGTCACCGCCGACGACATCGCAGACGCCGACGGGCGCGCCGCGTCAGTGTGGGCCGGCTGGGACGGGGGAGTGCAAGTCACCTACCTGATCGCCGACCCGAAAGCAGCCGGCTTCAAGAAGGGGTCAGGCTCCGGTTCCGGGAACGGACCGCTGACCGACGAGCAGAAGGAAGAACGCCGCACCCTGATCGCCAACAGCAAGGCATGGGCATCCGCTGAAACTGTGCGTCGCGAGTGGCTGGCCACATTGCTGTCCCGGAAGACGCTTCCGAAGGATGCCGCAGCCTGGGTCGCGCGCGCGCTCACCTTCCACCGGCACACCATCGGCGCGGCGATCAGCGCAGGCAACGTCCTCGCGCACGACCTGCTCTGCCTCGACCCCTCCGCGCCCTACTCCGGCCAGGACAACATCGCCGACCTCCTCGCGCAGCACCCGACGCGGGCTCAGCACGTCACCCTGGCGATCATCCTCGGCGGCATCGAGTCCGCCACTAGTCGCGAAACCTGGCGTCGCCCCACCGGCCGTGATGCGGACTACTTCGCCATGCTGTCCGACTGGGGATACACCCTCAGCGACGTGGAGCGAATCGTCGTGAAAGCCAACGGCCGCGACGCCGTCGAAGCCGTGGAATCGGTTGACCCGGAAGGCGACGTCGAGCAAGCGTCGATCGAGTAGGCGTCGCAGAGGATGCGCGGCACCACGGGGGCCGCGCATCCTCTGCGCTTCTCCCGGCTTCGCTGCGGAGCGAACGTCGCGTGCGCCGCGCGGCCGGAGCTGGAGCGACTGGTGCTAGGCGGTCCGAAGCGCGGCGGCAAGGCGAGCGTAGAGTGCGCCGACGTCGACGTAGTGGCCGACCGTGATGGCTCGGGGTACGGGATAGGCCGAGGCGAGTCGGGAGCCGGGGCAGGACCTGCAATGCTGCACTCCACCGCAGCCGCCGAGCTCGCGCAGCGTTGGCGGCGGGGCGCGGATCTTCGTGCGCTTCGGACATGGCGGTCAACCCCTCGTTGGTGTGGTGTGAGGCCGCTAGCGTCGAGGCGGACGAGGAGGTTGATCATGGGGAACAACAATCGACGGGATGTCGTGCCGAATCCTGACGGCGGGTGGGACATCACTGCGCCCGGGGCTGCGCGCCGGTCGGGGCATGAGCGGACGCAGGCGGATGCCGAGCGGCGTGCGAAGCAGATCGTGGGCAACGCTGGAGGCGGGGAGGTCGTGACGCACGGGCGTGACGGGCGGATCCGAAGTAAGGACACCGTCGCGCCTGGCAACGACCCGAACCCACCTAGAGACCGCGAACATTAGGCGCCATGCCGAGCGGCCCCGTCCGGGTCGAGGCAGTCGCACTCGACAGCGGCGAGCGGCGACCGGGATGCGCCGGGAGCCGGCGAGCTCGGTGCGGCTCGGGTCTCCTTGTCAGTATGCGTCCGCGGTCCAGTACATCGACTGACCCTCTTCCGTGATGAGGGCGTCGACGCCGATCGAGTCCATCCAGACCACGACCAGCCTGCAGAGCAACTTGAGGATGCCTTGGAGTTCGAGTGCGGTCATAGGAGTGTCGACAGGCTTGAGCTCATGGAGCGTGAGGCTCCACGCATCCCAACTTTCCTCGATGTATTCGTTCCAGCCTTCGGGCCGTGGATGGGGTCGATTTGGCCGACCGTTGTCGTCGAGCCCGAGCTCGGGCGCGAGGTATGCGAGCACCCGAATGAGGTCGTTGATCGCGATGTTCGTCCGGTCGGCGGCCGCTCGGATATCGGTGGACCAGGTGCGCTTCGCCTCGTTGAGCTCGGCGCGGAGGTGTCCCAGAGCGTCCGCGAGGTGATCCACCTGAAGTCGCGGAGACGGAGCATGTGTCGCGGTGTACTGCTCGATCCGGTTCTCCTCGATGTGGTTCGCGAGTGGCAGCGCCCACCATGCTTCGGTGAGGTCGCTGATACCGGCGTCGCTGAAGGCGGTGGCGTGCTCGTTGCGGAGCCTGAGGAGGGCGTGTCCGGCTTCGTGGCGGCTGAGGTGACGCGCGACTTCGAGCACGTAGTCGCGGTACTCCTCGACAGTGCTCGCGCTCTCTGGTGCTGTCAGAAGGAGACCTTCCACGGACATCGCGATGTCGAAGGTACCGTCCGGGGAAGGGACGGTGATCGCTCCGACGTATCCCGCGCCTCGATCTGTCGTGTAGGGGCCGTCCTCGGTTGGTTCAGATAAGCGGTTGACGGTGCCCACAATGTCGTTCGTAATGGTGAGTCGCCACGTGGACGGGTCCGGGAGGAGTTCCAGGATGCCGGCGACGAGAGTCCCGTAGAGCCCCTGCTCGAGAAGCAACACCTTGAGGCCGCCGAGCAGCTCGTGATCCGCCTCGGCAAAGCCGTCGAGGGTGAGCGTCACTGCGACTTCTGGCGGTTGACTGCCGGTCATGATGGCGACCATAGCGGAGGGCTCGGCCAGTGGTCATGGGCGCGGAGGCGCGTCGCACAGGCCATGTGCGCCTCCATGACTACTCTCGGCGGCATGGCCCTCCCAGAGTCCGCACGGGTCCTCGTCGTCGTCAAGGCGACACCTCAGCCTTCGGCGAAGTACGGGGACACCGTCTGCGTCGCCGGCATCCGTATCGACGTGCAGCCCTATCGGTGGATCCGCCTCTATCCCGTGCCGTTTCGATGGATGCCGGCGGACGGGCAGTTCGCGAAGTACGACATCATCGAAGCGTCGGTTCGTCGGCGCACGCAGGACAGTCGGCCCGAGAGCTATGTGCCCGATGTCGACTCGATTCGCGTTGTCGAGAAGGTGGAGGGGTGGCCGCACCGTGGTGACTACCTCGGCCTGGTGCCGACGACAACGACGTGTGCGTTGATGGCTGCTGCGGCGGCACGCCACGACGCCCCCTCCCTTGGCCTCATCCGGGTTGCGATCCTCGACGGCATCGAGCTCGAGGATCACTTGGGGTGGTCGGCGGAGGAGCGAGCGAAGATCGCGCAGTCGATGAGCATGAGCGAGCTGGATCTGTTCGGTTCCCCAACGAAGCCCCCCGCGCTGCGCGCGCCTCGGCTCAAGCTCCGGTACCGGTACCGATGCCAAGAGGCCGGATGTCCCGGCCATCAGGGGCAGAACTTGGACTGGGAGCTTACGGCCTTCCAGAACAGGCATGCACGGGTCCCGATGCCGCGGCTACGCGAGATGGTCGAGGATCGATTCGGCCGGATGATGTTCGATCCGAAGCGGTCGACCGCGTTCTACATGGGCAACTTTGAGGCGGCGATCAAGCGGAGCCGGTTCAGCGTTCTTGGGACCTACTACCCGCCCGTTGAGGTCGCATCCAAGCAGCCGCTGTTCTAGGCGTGGACCAGCTGCTCGAGCCGCTCGTGCAGAGCGGCGAGGACTTCTCGTCGGTGGCAGTGCAGCTCGGACGCCTCGAAACAGAGCAACGCGATCCGCTGCTGAATTGCGAGGTCGACAAGTTGTGCGATCGCGGCGTGGCCGGCCTCTGTCGCGATGGCGTAGTCGGTGTATCGAAGGCGCGCCTCCCGGCCTGTCTCGGACTGCCACGACTCGGCATAACCGGCCCGGTTGTCCTGGGGATTGCCGAGATCCGGGCGGTGGACGTACTCGATACCAGCCGCCCGAAGCGCCTCGGCGAGCGCACGTTTCGAGAACCCGCGCTTGCGTGAGATGGCATTCAGGCGCACGTCCACAAGGGTCGTCACCCGAAGGCCTCGGAGCTCGCCGACTAGTTCGGCGATCGTTCGTCCTTCGTAGCCGATGCCCATTGCTCCGCCGCGCTCCGTCCACATGCCCCCAGGCTACCGGGGCCGTCCGGAAGGTATCGGAGCGGGGTCGGCCGATTCATTCGAGAACGGACGCATCTGGACGGGGGTAGTCCGGGCCACCCGCCGGCGGGGTATGCCGATCCGGAACCGGGCAGTAGCCCGTTCGACCCTCCTTAGCGCCCCAGCGTCACGAGGGTCCTCGCCAGAGGACTGTCAGCGTCCATATCAATAATCACGTCGCATAGCGCCTGCGGCAATCTCCCGGCCAGCTGTGGCTCGAGCGCGAGCAGTTCAGCCAGGGCTTTGCTAACGCGATGCTGGAGCATTTCGGGACTAACGCGTCCATCCAAAGTCCAGTTCAATAGAGGTCGGCCATCCCCAATCCACCGCTCGGCGAGCACTGGGTAGTCGGGGAGAAGTTCGATGCACAAGATCGGCGCGTAGGTCCTCGATGTGGCGCTGGGCAAGAGCTCGTCGTCCTGGACGTTGGGGGGTTCGACCCAGGCAACGACCTCGCCAGGCGGGTGGACCGTCCAACCGAGTCCGGCGTACCAGGGCGCCAGTTCATTCGGAACCTGCGCGAACACTCGACTGAAACCCAGCATGGCCAACGTCCGAATAGTTCGCTCCTGAAGCGATCGCCCGATCCCGAGGCCACGGTGCTTCGGGACGACCGCGACGTGAGCCAAGATGGCGGTCTGGCCGGCCGATCGAGATACGCCGAACGCTTCATTTGGCTTCGCGCGTGCGTAGCCAATCACGTCCCCCGTGTCGTCGTGAACGACCAGCGTGGGCGTCTTGTGGTCGACCCACCCCGCAATTTCATGAGCCGTCACGGCGCTCGCATCATCGAACTCCGCTCGCGCGAGGGCAAGGATGGAGGGAAGATCGGTTGGAGTTGCCGGCCTGGGACGAGAACTGAATAGCACGCCGATATCGTCACCCACACCACCGACACAGATGTTGTCCCGCGGCCGCTGACGATCCCTCATCGTGCAGCGCCCCAGATTACCGGGCAGCCCGACAAGCGGCGCCCCAAGGGCACTTGCCGCGAACCGCGCGAGACCGAGACGGATGAGGCGGTGCCGGCGCACTGCGCATAGTCGACGAGCGCGAGCGCGGTGGACGGCGCCCGGCGTATGAGTTGCGCTGGGGTCAGTCGTCAAGGAAATATGAGTCATCCATGTCGGGGTGGGGGCTGAGCGTGGGAGCCCCCATCCGAATCTGAGATCGACTCCACCGTGTTCGCTCGACAGTCTCGCGAGCGGAATGAAGTGCATCACACTGCGATTGACTGAGATAGAAGGCAAAGTCAAGGGCTTTCCGCTCCAGCCGGTGAAATCGCTCGAAATCCACATCGCCACTGCTGGCGGCCACGACGTCACTCACGAGCTGAGCGAGAAGCGATCGAGAGATGCGTCGGCGCGGCGGCGGAACCATCTCAATTGAGCCGTCCTCGCTTACAACGACGATCACGCAATCGCGCCGATGTTCTCCGACGTAACGAGATGCCGAATTGAATCGAGCGCCGCGCCCCGGGTCGCCGCGGTCGCTCGCCACGCCGTCGAGGATGACACCGAGGGCGTGACATCTGGCGTCGGGAGCTACGAGTACGGCTCCATCGATTGTGGACGCGGCGTCGAGGCCTGCGCTGTCGAGCCTGATCGGTTGGATCGGCACCGACTGCCCGGCCAATCGTGCTGCTTCTTCGTCGGCTCTGCGATGGATGACGAGCATCGTGCCGTGAGCCTGACGGGCCGCAACTAGCGACAACTCCCACAGTGACTCGGGCTCAGTGTCGGCTTCTGGAAAGAGGCGGGCGAGCACATCGGAGAAGAGCTCCTGATCGAGCGGTGGAGCGGGAAGACGACCCGTACCCTGGCTGACAGTTAGGTAGTCGACTGCGGCATATGACAGCGTCCATGAACCCCGGCCATCGAACGTCGCCTCGAAGTGGTCTTCGCCGATCGACTCAACCACCCCAAACAGCTCTGCCCCGTCGCTTAGCAGCACCGTCTGTCGTCCGCTCATCTCGAGCAGTTTGCGAGCGGATCGAGTCCGGCTGAGGGGAACCGGTGACCCGAAGTGGAAGGTCATTGAATGACTCGCGTCGGGCTTGACGAAGGCAATGCGGCCTACGGCACGGCGGCCTTCGTATGGGGCAATTGCAATCGCCGTGAGATGCTCGAATAGCTCGCTTGGCATTCCACCGACACGGGTAGCGACACCATCGGCGAAGACGCTGGCCGCTATGCCTGCCAGTTCACCGGCCGGCCTTCGAGCGATCGAGAGAAGCTCCGACGGATTGCTTCCCACCGACAGACTGATCGAAGCATTCTGGAGCACGCGATACATGAGTTCGTCGGCTAGGGAATTGCTGATGCGCATCGACGTCTGGTCGTATGGCGGCAGCTCTGGCACGGCATCCCACTCCCTCGCCGAAACAGCGAGTATCGGGAAGGTTCGGTACCCGCCGACGATCTGAGAGCCGCCCACGAAGTAGAGGCGATCCGGATAGATCTGGGCGGCCATCAATGCGCTATGCAGCGCGACCCGTCGAACGCGGTCCAAGGACGAGCTATCGAACGCTGCTTGCTGGCCATCGCCCGTAACGATCCGGCGGCGGTCGTCATCGGTCGCGAAGAGGTCGTCGGCTGCTTGGAGGACTTGCGAGAAATGCTCCGGTTGCCACGGTCCATCTTCGGGCTCGACGCAGATCGGGTACCCATCTCGACCTGGAGCGGCGAAACCAACGAGCATTGCCTCGGGATCGAGGCTGAGCCCTATCTGTTTGAAGGCCTGGTCTGTTCGGTAGGCCAGATTCCGCCGGAAGATTCCCTGGTAGCCCCACATGAACTGGTCAATGTACCAATTGCCATCCGGGCCGAACCTTGCCATCACCACACGTTACCGAGTGGCCGGGCATCGATGGACCGAGCGCGCCTCAGCGACGGGCTGACGAGAACCCTGCTAAGCAATCCACGTGGAAGAACGTGATGATGGAACGTGGTTCTCCGATGACCCGCTACCCCCCGACAGTGACGGCGGTCATCTGAACCGGGAGACGTTCGTTGAATCAATCGTGGCGCTGCTCGAGAAGGTGGGACGTCAGCAGAATTCATCAGTCCTCGGATTGATCGGGCCTTGGGGCTCCGGAAAGTCGTCCATCCTGAACGGCATCGCCAACCGTATGCGGTCGACTGAGCGGACAGAGCGGAGATGGGTGATCACGGAGTTCAACCCGTGGTACTACCAGGACTTGGCGTCGTTGCAGTCGGGATTCTTCCGTGAGCTCTCCTCTTCGGTGCCCAACAACCGATCATGGAGAAAGTTTCGCCAGCGAGTCGCCGACCTAGGGGACGCGCTTGCGCCCTTGGGAAGTCTGGGCGCCGTGGTCGGTGTTGATGCGTCCGGTGCCATCGGTGGTGTGTCTTCACTGATTCGGGGCGGAACAAGCATCGAGAGCGTGAAGACTGCCGTTGAGTCTGAGCTGCGGAAGGCGGACCGCCCGATCCTCGTCGTTATCGACGATGTCGACCGCCTCGACCCTGCCGAGCTGTTGCTCCTCTTCAAGCTCATTCGACTCGCCGGGCGTCTGAAAAACGTCTACTACCTGCTCGCCTATGACGAGGACACCCTCCTGGATGCACTGGGACGTACGGGATTGATCGGCGCAGATACTCCGCGGAGGGCGATCGACTACCTGGAGAAGATTGTCCAGATACGTCTCGACGTTCCCCCGCTACGAGGCGAGCAGGTCTCGAC
Source organism: Microbacterium alkaliflavum (assembly GCF_044325405.1). Lineage (NCBI taxonomy): Bacteria > Bacillati > Actinomycetota > Actinomycetes > Micrococcales > Microbacteriaceae > Microbacterium > Microbacterium alkaliflavum. The sequence goes on from NZ_JBIQWL010000004.1 coordinate 500,386, forward strand.
GTGGGTCGACCATGAGGTTGAGGCGCTCGCGGAGCGTCATTCCGTCGAAATCGATTCCGAGTTTGAGTCGCGGTTTTCAAGGGCCTACTTCGGCCACCTTCGAGCTCGGCTGACCACTCCCCGCGCCATCAAGAGGTACTTCGCTCAGGTCGATGCCTTTTTGAGCCAGGTGCGGGGCGAGGTCGACTTCGTGGACTTTCTCGTGTTGAGCTGGCTCCGCGCGTCTGAGCCATTGATCTATCGCGGCCTTATCGACAACCGAAGCCGTTTACTCGGCGAGTTTGATTGGGCTACTTTGGGGAGCCGCAATCGGGGCCGCGATGTGGACGCGGACCATCGCTATTGGCGCGACTTCTTCTCGACGGCACGTGTTGACCCGAGCCGCACCGCCGGCGTGGCTGAACTGGTCGGTTTGTTGTTCCCCCGATTCGCGCACGAGTGGTCAGACACGCCGCAAGTCTTCTCGGGGTGGAAGCCCGGGCCCGGACGAATCTCCAATCCCGACTACTTTGACAGGTTCTTTGCGCTGGGCGTTCCTGAAGAGGATCTTTCGGACCGCGTGGTCGCCGAAGCGAGTCGACAAATCCTCGAGCGCCGCGATGGACTGGAACGGCAGATTGTCGAGGCTGCTTGGCCGGAGCGCGCAAATCTAGTAATTGGAAAGCTCAGTCTGCTCTGGCGGCCGGGTGACACCGCCGTTCTACCAGGGCTGACGTGGCTGGCACGCCAGTTCGAAAAACTGCCGGAGCACAAAGAGATCGCCGACTCGAGGATGCGCGCTCGGTGGTTCGGTCGGGACCTCTATGTCGGTCTTGATGAGCGCAACGCGGACGCGTTCATTGCGGGCGTCGGGAGCGATCCAAAGATCCTGCAGTTCTGTGCGTTCCTCGTTGATGGGGCACACCTGCGCCGTGAGGAACAGGGCGAAGCTCGTGCGTCCGGCTCGCTCCCGTCCGAACAACGCCTCGGCCGATTGATAGCAGGCGCCTTTGAGGCACAGGCCGCGGCAAATCCCCTCGACTACCCGGACGACGTCTGGTACCTCATTCGTACCTGGGAGCGGTTGGATTCTGGTGCGGTGCAGCGGTGGGCCGATCTCCGCTTGACTCAAGGGGACTGGCCCGTCCTCGATCTGCTCGCCCGCATGGTGGGGACCATAATCCCGTTGGGAGTCCGCGATCCGGTGGCGCGAATCGACGGCCTGGATCTGCAGTTCGTTGATCGCGTGGTTGGTTTGGCGAGGGTGCAGTCGGACCTTGCGAACGAAATCCAACGGGCTCTGCCCTCGATAGAACGGGAGGCCCCAGCAACCCCTGACAACAGGCGGGCCTTCGTTCTAGCGACTCTACAGTCGCACTTCCAAGCGACGATGCTGGAAGAGGAGGCCGCTCTGCATGAGCCCAACCTCGACGAGACCGAAACCGGATCACGCTAGCAGGACGAGGGCAGTGCGAGAAGCAATAGAAGCAATGCACGCAGGCACTTTCTGTGTAAGCACTCGATAGTTAGACAGAATCGGCGTACCCTGGCCACGTGCGCGGAGGCCTCGAGCGGTGGAAGCGGGGTGTCGACTCACAAGGTGTTCGGCAGGCGATGGCCTACGCCTTCAAGGGGAGCTGCGACTCACACCTCCGGACGGCGACGGGGGTTGAGGCGCTCGCCGGGTACAGCGGAGCCGACGATGCGCGAGTGGCTCGCTTCACGGTTACGGCCGGCGAGATCGCTGTTGATGCGCTCAATGCCCAGCAACTCCGTGCATGGGTCGATGGTCACGACCCGCTCACCGACGAGCAGCGCGGCCGCGAGCTGAAGTCGCCGAATGCCGACCTCATCCTTGACGGAACCATCAACGCGCCCAAGTCGTACAGCATCGCGGCCCTGATCAGCCCCGAGCTCGCGAGGGAGTTCGAGGCCCTTCAGGACCGGTTGCGAGACCGCATCATCACCACCTGGCAGCGCGAGCTGAATGCCCGGCGCGGCGCCGGCGGCAGCATCCGTGAAGCACTTGACAAGATCGAGGTGGTCGAACTTCGGCACCGACGGTCGCGGGCGCTCGACCCGCACATCCACCGGCACCTGTGGCTCAACGTCAAGGTGCAAGGCGAAGACGGCAAGTGGTCGAACGTCGATTCGCGAGTCGCGATGAAGCTCCACACGCTCATCAACGCGGAGGGAGAACTCGCCGCCCGAACCGATCCGCGATGGCTGCGCGCGCTCGCCGAGCACGGCTTCACGTTGAACGAAGATGGCGAGATTGCTCAACTTGCGGATGCTGTGCGTCCGCTGTCCCGCAGGTCGAACCAGATAGAGGCGAACCGGGCAAAGCTGCTTCTCGACTGGCGTGCGGAGCACCCGGGTCAGGAGCCCGACCACGACGTTCTGCAACAGGTCGATCGGCTCGCGTGGTCGAAGAATCGGCCGAACAAGCCTGACGTCTTGGATGAGTCGGAATGGGAAGAGCTCATCCGCGCGGAGCTCCTCGCGATCGATCTTGGAATGCTTCGGACGCGAGCGGCCTTGGCGCCGCGGAGACGAGTGATCGGGGTCCTCGATCGAGACCTGCTCGCGGCGATGGCGATCGTCGACGCCAACGCCCGCTCGACAGGTTGTGGTGGCCGCTTCAGCCTGTACGACGTCCGCGCCGGTGCGACTCGGGCGGTCGCGACATCCGGAATCGTCGAAGAACGGTCCGTTGTTCAGGAGCTGATCGATGACGTCGTCGCCCGTGCACACCTGCTCAGCGTTGATCTGCTCGGGGATGAGGTGGATCGTCCTTCGCACATCAAAGGCTTTATGGCCGCTTCGACCGCCGCGCTGAAGGTCGAGCTCGCTGCCCATTTCGACGCGCTCACCCAGGCCGGAAGGCCGGTCCAGCAGAGCGAGATCATCGACCACGCTGCTGAAGTCCTCGACGGCGAGACCACGCTCGACGACGGACAGGTTGCCGCAGCTTCGGCGATCGCCGGCACGGATCGCCTCGTCTCGGTGACGGGACCCGCAGGCGCAGGAAAGACGACGATGCTACGCGTGGCGCGGGTGGCACTCAGTCAACAGGGACGCCACCTCTTCGTCGTCGCGCCCACCAAGAAGGCCGCGTCGGTTGCCGGCCGCGAGATCGGCGCGCCGGCTTCAAGCCTGCACGCGCTGCTCGCAGACCACGGCTGGCGATGGGGCAGAGACGAAGCGGGCGCCGAGGTGTGGACCCGCCTCTACCCGGGAGACGCGGATGCTGTCACCGGACGCCTCTACGAAGGTCCCCGTCGCTTCGTGCTGGCCGAGGGCGACCGCGTGGTCGTCGACGAAGCAGGAATGGTCGATCTTCACACGGCGCGCGCGCTGGCCATGATCGCCGAAGAGACCGGCGCAGGAATCGCGATGGTTGGCGATCACCTTCAGGCGATGCCGGTGGGCCATGCGGGGGCGATGGCTTGCATGACCAGGCGCGCGAGCGCGGTCGTGGAGTTGACGGCAGTCCACCGCTTCCGAGACCCGGACTATGCATCGCTGACGCTCCGCATGCGCGAACCGGCATCCCAGGACGAAGCGCTCGTTGTTGCACGGGAGCTCGACGAGAAGGGGCTCATCCACCGAGTGACGGATGCCGCGCACGCGCGCGACGTGATGGTCGAGGGGTACTTCCGCTGGGCGAATGAGCGCAAGCGCATCGCGATCGTGACGGGCACCAACGAAGAAGCGGACGCGATCAACGAGGCGATCCAGCAGCGTCGTCTCGAACTCGGCCAGCTCAGGCAGGTCCGACTCGCAGTCGGTCAGGGCGAGCAGCGTCTGCTCGAGGGCGACATCGTCCAGACCCGACTTAACGACCGGAACGCGGATGTCGAGAACCGCGCGCTGTGGACGATCCGGCGTATCCTCCCCGACGCGCTGGAGCTCGTAAGCATCAGCGACAGCGGTGATCTACGCCAAGTGAGCCTGGAGTATGCAGCGGCCCACGTGCACCTGGCCTACGCCTCGACTGTCCACGGCATCCAGGGAGAGACCACCGACGCCTCGATCGTCGGTCCTGGGGTGGATGCATCAGGGCTCTATGTCGGCATGACGCGCGGGCGCGCGCATAACGAAGCGATCGCGATCGCTCGCAGTGCTGGGGCGGCGCGGGAGCACGTGGCAGATAGCATGATGCGCGGCACGCTCGAGGTGAGCATCGACGACTCGATGCGAGCAGCACGGAACGAACTCGGACGCGCGGCGCGCGCGCCGATCGGAGAGCCGGACCTGCCCGCGTGGAATGATCGGACCCGTCGACCATACGGCGGTGTGACTGCCATCGACCAATTGGTCAGCGCAAGCCGGGAGCGCGATCGGGATGCGCTCGAGCGCCTGGGCGATCTGAGGGACTGGCTGATCGACGGCGCGCGCGCTCTCGCTCGCGTTGACGCAAGGATCGCCGCTCTCGACGCCAATGGTCACGGTCGCGGAGTTGAACCGGGACCCGAGAGGGCGCCTGCGGGCTCCCGCGATCGGCTTGCCGATCTCCTTTCGCTGAGGCGGTCGGAGTACGAAGCCCTCGGCAGCACCTACACATCGCAGACTCGCGCGACTGATCTCGCGGAGGCCGAGCGCGGAGCGCGACGAAGGATGGATCCCTTGCGCTGTCAGACAGAGGAGCGAGCGAGGTCGCTCGCGCAATCGTCGGGTCCGTCCACGGGCCCCACCGGCGTTGGTGGCCCAAGCCGCTCGCTATAGCCCGCTGCCATCATTACTCGTCCGGTGCTCTTGCTTGCGGAACCGGAGTCACCGCATTGGCCCAGACCCAGCACCGAGCTGGGCGATCCCCGATCGAGAATTGGATGCCGCACGCGACGTCATTCCATGCGACGACGACCGCATCGACTCGCACCGCGTGGGGGCCGAATCTCACCCATGCCTTGCAGGGCTTGGGCTGGGGGTCGCGGGTGATCGGGAGAACGTCGCGTTGCAGCTCCTTGTCGGTGAGCGTCTGCAATGGGCTCTGGGACGCGATGCGGCGAAGGATGCGCTCATCCATGAGCCGGTCGTAATGGTCGGCGTATCTCTTTGAGCTCGACATCGCCCGGACATCCCCTCACCCGGTTATGCACGGCTCTAGAGTAGCTCGAAGATATGTTCTACACTTTCGAAACATGAGCGCCGTCGAGGTAGAACACGAAGTGACCCTATGGCTGGTCGACGACATCCCGGCGCGCATGTTCTACGCGGGCCGGCGGTGGCGTGTCACCGACATGCCGACGCGGTTGCGCGATTCGATCTGGCGTGCAGGGTCGTCCGGCGGCGGAGGTCTCTACGGATGGCGGTTCCAGGGCACCGATGAGGCGGGGGAGTCGTATGTCTTCGACGTTTACCGCGGCGAGGACGACTGGCATGTTCATCACGCCTACGCCTGACGCAGGCCGATCAGCGGCATCCCGTGCAGACAGGACAAGGCGGGCAGGAGTACTGTGACTCCTGCCCGCCCCTGTTGCGATGGGTCAGCGAGCGATCCCAGCGCCGGTGTAAGAGACCGGCGCTACCACCGGCCCCGAGGCGTCAGCTCCGGGGCTCGTGGCTTTTGGGGCGCGGTCGACGGCGACGCTCGCGAACTTGAGCGACGCCCCAACGTTGTCCGCCACGACATCACGGGTCTCGCGGGTCTGACCGGTCTCCTTGTCGACGTAAGTGCCGAATCGGAGATCGCCGGCGACGATCACGCTGTCGCCCTTGCGCAGCGAGTCGGCGACGTGTCGTGACTGCTGGCTGAACACCACCACGCGGTGGAAGACCGTGCCAGCGTCCTCCCATCGGTTCGTCGTTTCGTTGAGACGCCGGTCGTTGACGGCGACGGTGAATCGGGCGTAGTCGTTGCCGCCCTCACTCGTGCCGTGCTCGGGATCACCGGTTAGGTTGCCCTCGATGGTGACCGGGATTCTTGTGGTCATCCTTCTTCCTTCCAGTCGGGAGACGCGGCGTGGCGTCTCAGTGAGCGTGGGCCTGGCTGGTCCACGCGTCCCATTCCGCGTCGTCGGTCGCGGCCGTCCAAGAGCGGGGTCTCGTGTCGCTGTGTACGCTCGTGCATCCGGCGCCGGACCGGCTGAGACGCGGAAGGGCCTGGGCGAGGCGCTCATGCCAGCTGATCGGCCCGAGCCCGTTGTCGCTCGAGTCGAAGGCCGCGAGGTGCGCCGTATGAAGGGCGGAGAGCTCTTCGACGAGAGGTCCGTGCTTCCACCAGCAGTTCGGCACGACGCTGGCAGGAACGCGGTAGCGCACGGTGAACCACTCGACCCATTCCCTCAACGCGGTCCACTCCCGGCCGGCGTCTGCATCCGGGAGCTGACGCCAGTTGACGACGTGCACTCCGAGCGGTGTAGAGGGGCCGGCTCGGTTCCCGTACCTGGCGAGGTCGGCTGCGACGATGGCGTCGACCTCGGCGTCGGTAGGCTCGTTCACCGCGACTCCTCCCGGTCGGTCAGTTTTGCCCGGAGCCGGTCGAGGGCGAGCATCGATGCCACTCGTCGTGAGCGGTGCCGCGACAGCACCACGTCTCGATCGATGAGGCGATGAAGAAGTTCGTGGCAGTACGGATGCAGCGGCACGAGGTCTTCATGGCGTTCGAAGGCGCGCCATGCGCCGTCGACGAGGCGCACGCCGTCGTAGTCCAGGTGGTGCAGCTCAAGATGCTCGGCGCGCGCGACTCGGCCACAGGCGACGCATGCAAGGGGGCGCCCAAGCCGCTGCTGCTTGCGGAACCAGCGGTCGCGTCGCGCGAACCACGCGGGCGACCGCAGGAACGCTGATCGGTAGGAGTTGCCCGGACCGGACTTTCGGCTATTGCTCATTCGTCGGTCACCACCTCGGCATCGGCCACAGGCTCACGTGGAGCACGCACATCCGCGGTATTGAACACGATTCGCTGCTCGGTCTCGGTGTCGCGCTTGCCCGAGATGATTTCTCGCGCGTCTCGGCGCTCATCCCAGCCGGAAAGGTCGAGAAGAACGCCGCGGCGGTTGCGGTAGGCGAGCAGGCCGACGTTCTGTGGCATCCGACGGATCTCGTCAACAGACATCAGCGGCAGCCGCTCATGGTGCTCGCTCGTAGAGTGGCCGGCCTCGCGGGACGACCACGATCGCTGGGTGCTGCGGGTACGGCGGTTTCCCAGCAGTGCCTCGACGTCGCGAAGGTGGTCGACGTGCGATGCGCCGCCGAGGAGGACCTTCGCGGTGGCTGCCGCCCAGATCGTGTCGGCCTCCGCGCGCGACCACGACGTCTCGGCCTGGGACAGCGCCTGCAGGACGACGAACGTACAGATCCCGCGTCCGCCGCCATCGGCCATGATCCGCGGCAGGTTGCCCCAGCGGAACATGTTGACGATCTCGTCGAGAATGAGCCCGAGTGGGTGGGTCAGACGTGATCCGGGGCTGGCGAGTGCGCGGATGCGGGCCACCTCGACGATGTCATCGAGCATGGCGCCGAGGAATCCGCCCATCGCTGACGCGCCCGACGCCGAGCCGATGAGATACAGCGTGTTGGCAGCATCCAAGAACTCGCGTGGGTCGAAGATCCGGTCACCCGGGCGGGGCATGAGCGTCTCGCGGATCTGGGGGACCGCGAGCGGTGCGACGGCGTTGCTCACGCCGAACCAGATCGACGACACCAGCTTGTCGTCTCCCGCGAGAGTCGCTTCGAGATTGTCGCCCCAGCCTGGAGCGCCGTCGGCTCGCAGGACGTCGACTGCAGCCTGACGAGCGACCACGGGGCTCGTGCCCCAGTTGTAGAGGTCGGCGACCGACCGATTTCCGACCGCCGCGGCATGGAGCAGCCGACCCAGCACGACGCCCGAGGCCTGAGCCCATTCGGCATTGGTCGTGGAAGCGCCGAGGGCTGTGCCCGTGATGATCGCCGCGCCGCGCTGCATCGCGACGAGGGGATCTTCACAGCCGGCAATCGGCGAGACCCGGAGCGGATGCCGCACGCCGGAGAGCCCCTGTGGATCGAAGACATGCACGTCGCCACGACGCTCACGCATGCGCAGTGTCGCGGTCAGGTTGTCGTTGGTCGTCGAGGTCGTGATGAGCGGACCGGACCAGTCGAGGATCGCCGAGATCAGGACGCGGTAGCCCTTGCCGGATCGCGGCGGCCCCTCAAGCGCGACCGAGTCCTCGATCGAGACGAAGACATCCATGCTCCTCGAGCGGCCGACGCGCCATCCGACATCCGTCGGACGCGGGCGCGTGACGTCCGGACGAAGCTGACGCGCACGGCGAAGCACCGCCTTCGCCGAAATGTGCTTGCGGATCTCGGATGCCTCGCCGAATCCCGGGCGGGAGCGCAGATCAGCGACGAACGCGGCGTCCGACTGGCGATAACGGCCGTACGCCATGACCCCCGCCACGGCCGCTGCGGCGACCAGGAGGATCACGACGAGATCCAGGATCCGGATCGGGATGACGGGAAGGTCGCATCCCTCGGGGGCGATGTACGACGCGGGGTCGCCGCTGATCGCGAGCCACAATCCCGAGAAGAGATTGCGTGCTCGGGGGCGGGCGTCGCAGGCGAGCTGCGTCACCGCTTCGGTGATGAACGACAACACGAGGCTGAGTACCACCCCTATGGCGATCACCACCGCGATGGCTTTGCCGAGCATCTCTTCATTCATGACTGTCCCTGAAGTCCTTGCGCGACTGCTGCCGCCACGCGCACCCAGGCGTCTCGCGTCATCGGCCGCAGACCGTCGAGCCGAAGGGCTCCCGATTTGAGTGCCGGATCGAACGGAACCAACTCGACCGCACGCACTTGGTCGGCGAATCCGCGGACGATGCCAGAAGTACGACTGACGGATGCCGGTTCCTGCTGGGTCACGACGACCACGGCGTGGTCGGCGAGGTAGCGCGAGCGCTCGTCGCGCTTGCGCAGCGCATCGAGCAGCAGCGCCGCCGACTCAGCGGACTCCGGCGCCGTGATCGTGGGAATGACCAGCTGATACGCGGAGTCGATCATCCGCAGCCAACGGTCGGCCGATTCATCGTTGCCGGAGTCGAAGACGACGATCCGGTAGTAGCGAGCAGCGACCCGCATGAGGAGGTCGAACTCGGCCTGAGCGATGCGCTGATCGGTCGCCAAGAGCTCCGGGTTCGACCGCAGGACGTCGTAGCGATCGACGCTCTGGTGGTGAACGAAGCGAGTGATGTCGGACACGGATGCTGTCGGGGCAAGAAGCTCGCCGGCGGCGGGGAGAAGGTCGCGGATGGTCGTGTCGTACAACCCCTGTTCGGTACGCCAGCCGAGCGTGCCGCGTGTGTCGTTGTTGTCCCAGGCCAGCACGTTCCCGCCGCCGTATCGGGCGAAGATCGCCGCGATCATCGCGGTCGTCATCGTCTTTCCGACGCCACCCTTGCCGTTGACGACGGCGATCGTGCGGCATCCCGCCCACTGCTGGGAGACGAGACGCGCGTTCTCCGCCCGGGCCGCCTGTCCGCGAGAAGGCTTGATCGGGATGCCGACGCGTGCCAGCAGTCCGCGCCACCCGGTCTGGGGGAGTGCCGCCTTTCGTGGCCCGGCGATGAAGGAGGTGCGAGAGCGAGGCTCCGGGGCAGGGCTGGACTGCGAGGAACTCTGCTCCGGAGCCTGTTCGCTCACCTCCTTTCCCTTTTGCGATGGGTCGGTGAGGTCGGCAGGCCAAGGAGCGGCGGAGACGAGACCGGTTGCCTCGATCAGCAGGCGATGTTCGCCCCGGTCTCCGGAGGTGACGAGTTCGACCGGGATGCCGCAGCGCTGCGCTTCCGTGATGGCACGCTGAACGATCAGATCGCGGATGTCTTCGTCGGTGCCGGCTGCGATCGGTTCGGTGCGGCCGTCGGGCGATGTGAAGGTGGCGATCGGGCCGCTCACCGAGGCGTGAGCCCGCGGCCGCGTGTCGAGTGTCATCACTGGGCCTCCTTTCGTGTCGAGGTCAGCCAGCCGTCGAGGCTGTTGTCTGCGGAGTCGGGCCAAAGGCGGTCGAGCTCCGCCGAGTCGACGAAATGGAGGTCTGTGTCTTGCCGGGCGTGCGGCTCCATGGCGTCATCCGTCTTGAACAGCTTGTACTCCCAGTCAGTCGACGTCGCGAAGCAGTCCACGACGTAGGAGTGCTGGCCCACGTAGGCGAGGAAGACGCCCATCCGCAGCCGACGGGCATCGTCCACGTGCGTCGCCGGGATGTTGAGGCGTTGGCGGAGACTCGAAGACTCCTGATGGTTCACGCGGAAGATGAACTTGTTCTCGATGTCGCCGACGATCGAGTAAGCGAGATTGCGCTCCTTCGAGTCGGCATCGCCGACAGCATCCAGATCGCCCATCTTGTGGAGGATGATGATGTTGCTGATGCCGTAATGGCGCGAGAGCTTCAGCCACTGCTGGAACATCTGCAGGGACGCGAGGGAAGTCATGTCGCGCCATCCTTCTTCTCTGATCAGGTAGCGGGTGCGACGAGCCGACCGATCTGAGACCACAGCCTGGATCCAGGCGGTGGTGCAGACCTGCGTGAGCTGCGCCACGAGCTCACTGCGCGCGAAGAGCTCGGATGTGTCGACGACGACGATCGGAGCCTCCGCGTCGAAGGCCACCGTGGAGTCGTCCTCGAAGAGCCCGGACAGGTCACCCTCGACGAATCGTCGGAGCACGAACCGCGGCTGGACGGCGCCGTCGGACAGGCGGAAATCCGTGCCCGCATCGGCGACGATGCTTCCAAGCTCTTCGTAGACCCCGCGGAGAGTGGGCCGATCTGCCGTAGCGGCGATGCACCGTGCGAGCGCCTCGTGGATCGCGGCGTGCTCTACTGCTGTCAGACGCGTGCCGCCGAGAGCCATCTCGACGAGCGAGACGAGTGTGGTGATGCGCCGCTGTCGCACGATCTTCTCGTCCTGCTCGTCGTCGGCGTCGATGCGACGGGGCCCCCGGTCCAGCGGATTGAGGCGCGCGGCGCTGCCGCCGCCGATGCGGATGACGACACCGCCGGGGATCGCCTCGGCGACGGCCACCCATTCGCCCTTGGGATCGGACGGCACCACTGCTTGGTGTCCGAACGCGATTGAGCGCGTCACGAGAGTCTTGACGGTGCCGCTCTTGCCGGCCCGATACGCGCCGAGCACGAGCAGATTCGTCGAGAAGGTGCCGCGGCTCGTTGCATCGGCGTACGCCTCCCAGGGCGAGAAGTGCCAGAGCGCATCGGCGTTGAGGTCAACGCCGAGAATCGGACCCCTGTGGCCGAGACCCGCGTCTGCGATGAAGGGATAGATGCCTGCGATCTGTCGCGAGGTCGCTTGGTGGGCGGCAAGAGAGGGGCGCGCGAGGTTCCAGTAGCCGCCCTCCGCAAGCCCAGGGCCGAAGGGACCGGGCACGACCGCGCCCGGCATCGCGTTCTCTCGACGTGTGATCCGGGTGGGGCGCGACTCCCGGGTCGACGTCGCGACAGCCCGTCGGAGCTCGCGTCGTTCGCGCTTGGAGAGGTCCTCGGGTTCGAAGACTGCAGCGTGGCGGGTCATCACTTCATCCCCAGTCCGACGGGCAGCGCGTTCACCATGAGCGCCTCCGCCTGCTGGCAGTAGAGGATCTGGGGCTCCATCCCCGCACGCGCGAGCGCGTTGCGCATGCCCGCGATGGCTTCGTCGAGCTTCGCCTCGTCGGGGGCGGTCACGGTGAGATACGCCCCGTACCGGAACTCGCCGTGTCCCGCCACGATCTCCTCCTCCTGCCGCTCGAGCGCCTCCCAGTCCGCGGCGTCTGCCGCAGACCCGTCCGCGCCGCGTTTCGCCCGGAGCTTCTCGTTCCCTCGCCAGACCTTCTTGTCGTCCTCAATGCGCTTCATCGCCTTCTTCACCGACACGGGTGTGAGGACAATCGAGAAGATGTGGGTGATCGCTTCGCCGGTGGACGGCATCCTGGCGAAGACGATCGGTTCGACAAAGCCCACCGCCGCGTCCGACCGGGGCCACTCGTGAATCCACATCGTGGTGTGCACACCGGAGTCGCTGTAGACGATGCCGTTCTTGCCTCGAGGCTCTTCGAGGTACGTCGGTCCGATCGCGGCGGGATCAACCCCTGACCGGTCGTCCGGTCGGTTCTGCACGTTGGCAGCGAACTCGGGGTCGAAGGCAATCCTCGTGAGTGCCGCGATGTCGCGCGGCGACAGCCACCGGCGCACAGTGATCCGCGATGCGCGGAGGGCGTCTGCGAGATTGCGCGCCTCGAGCGCAGCAAGCGACTTCACGGCACGTTCGCCGCCACCGAGCGCCTTCAGCTGAGGACCGAGCGCGATCAGATCCAGCGTGAATGTCAGGTAGTTGCGGTGCGACACCGCGAACCGCTCCGAGCGATCCATCACGCGCTCGTAGTTCCGATTCACGGGGGATGCGGCATCCGCACTGCGGCGCAGCACAACGCCCTCATAGTGATCGCGCGCCGCACGGATCGTGGTCGGGATCGTGCGTTCCTGCAGGACCGCGCGTTTGATGCCGGGTCGCTGCGTGAACGACGCCAGCACTGGCGACCACTGCTGCGCCAGATCGAAGCGCTCCGGGATGTCCTTCATGAGGAAGCCCTCGACCTCGACCTCAGCCGTTACGGAGACGGAGCGGTCGTGCGGGTTGTAGACGCATGCGACGCCTTCGACGTCCCACAGCTGCACCGATGCGCGGATGCCCGGGATGTTGAGCGTGCCCGCGATGTGAGATCGCTCGGGGCGGAAGTGATGCCGGGTGGCGCCGGTGGCGTGGCGGAGCTGCTTCATGAGCCACAGCCCGACCTGCCGGGGCGCGGAGTCGCCGTGCACCGTCACGAAGGCGAAAGCGCCGACCGGGAGGTAGAGGGGTGCCGCGTAGAGCAGCCCAGGAGGGCCGAACCTGTTGACCGCGACCAGCACCACAATTGCGGCGAAGGCGACGCAGGTGAGCTGCCACGGGTCCATTCCCATCACGACGCCCTGGCGTGAGCGACGGGGGAGTCGGACGGGGCGGGCGACATCCGGAGTGGTCATCAGGCAGTCCTCTCAGTGCGCCGCGCCGGGGGCGAGCCCACTGGTGCTTGGCCAGCGGTCGGTGGAGCGGCAGAAGTCGGTGACGGACTCGAAGGGCGCGACGGTCCTGGGGTCGCGGGACCGGTGGGGCCGGCCGGGCCACGAGTGGGACCTCCGCTCGAGGATCCGCCCGCACTTGCCGGGCCGCCGGCCGACCCGGCTTTCGGCGAACCCGACCGAACGCCGGCGGGAGTGGCGCCGATTCTGCTGGGGATACGGGATGCCGATCGGGCAGCGCCGGACGCGGCTTGACGTGCGCCAGAGCCGACCCGCGATCCGACCGAGTCGGCAGCCACCGCGCCGACGAAGCTGAAGAGACCGAACACGGCGAACGGCGCGAAGGCGACGAGCACGAGGCCTACAAGGAGTGGCCACGACTGCGGGTCCCAGATCGTCCGCACGGCGGCGAGGCCGTTGACGATGAGGGTCACGAATCCGATCGTCAAGGGACCGGTCAGCAGGAGAACCACGACTGCCGACACGTAGCGCACCACCCACTGCGGCCCTACGGCGCGAACGGGGTATAGCATCCACGCGATCGGTCCGACTGCGATGAGGGCGGCGAGCACGATGTTGCGGAATGCGAACACGAGCATCAGGAGCAGCATCCCGATCATGAGCAGTCCGTGGAGGACGAAGGCGAAGAAGTAGTTCGCGTGCCCGCCGGCCCACATGACGGACTGCAACGTCGCGAAGAGGGCGTCGGGGCCCTCACGATTCATCACGTACCAGGTCAGGTCGTCGATCGCGTTCAGTAGATGCCCGGTCGCCCACAAGGTGATCGCCGTCGCGGGAAACGCGATGAAGCTGCGGACTATCGCCCCGACGAGTTCGGAGCGATCACCCGAGACGATCGCGGCGGCGATCGCCCAGACCATCGCCCCGAAGAGGACGGCGAGGATCGCCCACTGCCAGAACGACCATTCACTCGTCGCGGCGGTCCACAGGGTCGACGAGGTGTCGAATCTCATGTTCTGCGCGACCGCGAACATGATCGAGGTCGCCGAGAGCGCCATGCCTCGACCCGCGTTCTCGAACGTCACGCACACGACGTCACCGATCGAGCACCCATACTCGACGAGGAGCGGCTTGCCCCCACTGGTTTTGATCGCCGCGACGTGATCTTCATAAGTCGTGCAGACCGTGGCCTTGGCGCCGTCGACGAAGACGTTGATGAAGCACTGCTGCGGTTCGACATCCGCGGTGTTCTGAGGGGTGCAGGTGACTTGGGAGCCTGCGCGAAGGCAGTCCACCGGGTAGGCGGGCGAGGACCACGGCTCTCCCGTCACCGCGGCGGCACCGTCCGCTGGCGGAACCGCCGCGCTCGCAGCCTGCGCCGGCGCGAGCGCACCCAGTGCAAATCCGATGCCCACGAGGCATCCGACGAGCAACATGCGTGGTCTGGTCATCAGAAGCCGAAGTCGAAGTTGACGAACCAGCTGAACAAGCCGCTCGCGGCGCCGAGCACGGCCGCGGCGATGAAGATCCACAGGATGTTCTCGCCTGCCCACGTGCGCACGCGATCGGAGGCCAGCCCTCGGAACGCCAGTGCCGCGCCCGCGATGATCAGCATGATCAGGACGACGATCATCGCCCCCGCGAGGATGTAGGACGCGACGACCTGGAAGCCCTGGAAGAACGGCGCCGTGAAGTCCGGCTGGATGTCCGGGACGTCGACGTCGGCCGGTCTCGTCTGTGTGGATCGCATGATGTGCTCCCTTGTTGCGTGTCACTTGAGCGGGAGGCCGCGTGCGGCCATGAACGGTTGCGGATCGATCGGTGTGCCGGCTTGGCGCACCTCGTAGTGCAGGTGGCATCCAAACGACTTGCCCGTGTTGCCCTCGGCGCCGAGCGGGACTCCGGCGACTACCTGATCGCCGACGCCGACGAGCAGCGAGTTCCACTGCATGTGGCCGTACAGGGTGACAAGACCGTCGCCGTGGTCAATCCGGACTGCGTTGCCGTACCCCTGGTAGGTCCCAGCGGTGATCACTCGACCGGGGCCGGCGGCATAGACCGCGGCTCCGCACCCCTGCGCCATGTCGTAGCCCTGGTGGTCGGTCGAGCAATAGCTGCATCCGAGCACCGGGTTGTAGCCGAAGCCACGACCCTTGAAGTAGTCGCCGGCCAGCGGATATCCCCAGTCGCCCTTGGCCGCGGGAGCCGACGGCTTGCCCCCGTCAGCAGCGATCGATTGACCCGCGACTGCGAAGGGGATCGCAAGCAGCGGCGTGAGAATCAGCACGCCGGCGAGCGCGATGATGAGGAGCGTCCCGATCGCGATCTTGCGGCCGATCCTCGTATTCGCGAGGGCTGCAACGGCCGCGACCGGGACACCCATGTCAGGGCTCCAGTGACCCCGAGAAGTAGCGGACCACCTTGCAGTCGCCGGGTTGCTGAGCGCTGTCGGGCGTAGGGATCGATCCCTCGCCGCAGAGCACCTGGACGCTCACGCGCACGGTCTCGTCATATGAGCTTTCCTTACCGCTGGCCTCGGCCCGCGTGTAGGTGAGGATGACGTCGGCGGTCCCGATCGTCATGTCGCCCGACGTGTCGTCGGGAACATCGCTGTAGGTGATGTCGCCTCGCACCGCGGCGACGACCCGGCCGTCTTCGTTGGCGAGCGAGTTCCACTCGTCCTCCGGCAAGACGACGCCTTGACGCAGCTCGAGCTGCGATGCGCGCATGTCGTCCTCGCGATCCTGTGCTGACGTGTAGCGCGTATCGGGGGTGAACCACGTGTCGAGGTAGCTCAGCCACTCGTTGCGTGTGCTCTTCTGGGTGTCGAACGTGGAGGCTGCGGCCAGCGCTGCGCGGATGTAAGGGTCTGGGTCGGTGGTGATCGGTTCGGGGATCCACCCGTTCTCCGTCGCGCTCTCGTCGACGACCGCCTGGCTGGGGGAGCTGGCCTGGGTTGTCGTGGAGCTCGGGTCGGGTGCTGGCTCGCTCGTCCTGGTCGGGGTGGGTGATTGGCCGAAGAGCCCACTGGCCAGGATCGCGATAATCGCGATCGCGAGCACTCCGGCTCCGAGGACTGCCCAGATCACGCCTCGTCGGCTGCGCTTGCCGGTAGCCATCATTGGGTGCCTCCCTGAATCGTCAGGACGGAGTCAACACCCAGCGAGAAGGACGCGCACGGCAATTGACGTCGGGCTGAGGAGTCCGACCACCCCCGCACTGTCGCAATCGCTTCCCTTGACATAAGCGAAGCATATAGCGCTACGCTAGACATGTGAAGCATTTTTTGCTTCTGTTTTCTGGACGAGTGAATCGGGCCTGAGACAGACTGGACTTGTGCCCCGCTACACCCGCCCCGCGAACAGTGAGTACGCGGAGGATCCCATCAACGCTCTCGGGAACATCATGCAGGCGACCATCATCGGCCACCTGCGGAAGCATCCCGCCCAGACCAGGCTCGAGATCGCCGAAGCTCTCGAGATCCCGAAAATGACCGTGGCCAACGGGCTGGAGAAGCTGCTCGACGCGGGCTTGATCATCGCGGATCCTCCGCGCGATGTCGCGATCCGCGGGCAGCGGATTCGGTACTCGGTCGATGACGCCCAGGTCACCGAGATGGTCATGCGGCTGAATCAGGTGCTGGGGGAGTTCTAGCCCGCCTGCCCGGTGCGCGCTGACCGCACGTGATGTCTCCCGGGACGATGTGCGGCGAGCCGAGCCTGCGTATTCCAGCAGTCCTGCTCGCGCGGATGCGTACATAGAGCGATGTTACCTCTGCCTGTGCGCAATTAGGCAAGAGTTTGACTCAGTCTGCGCGATAACCTGTTTCCGTGGGTAGACGTTCACTCGGTGAGGCTGGCGCATGGTCGATGGATCTTGTGCGAGCCGTCTCGACTCTGCGGGACGCTGCCGGGATGACGAACCAGGAGCTCATTGAGCGCTCGGGCATGTCTTCGAGCTACTACTACGCACGTCTGCGGGGTGCCGCGCCGTTCGATGCAAACGACATCGAGAACATCGCGCGTGCGCTCGGGACCCACCCGCATGAGATATCTCGAGTTGCCGCTGTAGCCGGTGCGCGCGACGACCTCGAACCCATGGTGCAAACTCGACCCGCTGAGCTGGGCCGGCGACTCGCCGCCGTGGCGGGCGCGCCTCGCGCCGATGGGACCCCGTTCGATGTCGGCGCACTGATGACGCAGCTGTCTGAACGCGGCGTCTCCCTCGAAGCCGATGAGTGGTCCGCGCTCCTCGCGGGTAGGGCTGGCGACTCTGTGCGCGTCCGAGTGCTCGAGGGTGTGTGTGAGTACACGGCAATCTCATCGAGCTATCTCGTGGATCTCGAGGACGAGGATGCTGTCGAGGCGGCAGAAGCCAACCTCGAGTTCCGCGAGGCGCTGAAGATCTCTGGTGCGGACTCCATATCGGCGCGCGCCGTTGGCGAAGTCTCTCCTGCAGCGTTGCGCGCAATCGCGCAGTCGTTGCGATCAATCTCTGCGCAATAAAACACTCGGCCGCCCTCGACTGCGCATGCGCGTACAGTGGAGGAGTCGGGCGAGCGCTTCGCAGGCGAGGCGGTCGGAGGACGGACTGCCATGACCTACACCGCTTCTCGGAACCAGCAAGAGCTACGAAGTCGCGCCAACGCGCAGATCGAGCGGCTGAACCTCCCCACGGATGTCGAACTCGCCGACATCGTCGAGCGGGTTGCGCTTGCCACCGGTCGGCAGATAGAGATTGAGCCCGTCGGCGATCGCGACTGGGAGAACGTCACAGGACTTGTGCTGCTGACTCCCGACTCCGCGAAGATCCTGGTGCGGAAGTCCGATCCGCGGTGGTATCAGTTCCACACCGTCCTGCATGAGCTCTCGCATGTGGTGTTCGGGCACGCCGGCTGCGCGACGCTTCCGCTCAAGCATCCGGGTCGTCATCATGTGCGCGCGGGACAGACTGTGCTCGCGCGAGGCATCGTGACGCCAGACTTCGAGGCCGACCTCGACTTCAACGACCCGGAGTTGGTGAAGGAGGCGGAGGCAGAGAAGCTCTCGCAGATGCTTTCTCGGCTCGTGCTGCGGCCCCGCCACGGTCGCGACGAGGCGGTGTTCGGCTGATGACGGTGCGCATCGAGACTGTCGCGTTTCTTGCGTTGCTGATCCTCACGCTGCTTCGGCTGCCTTCAGCGATACGAGAGCCATCGAGCCGTCTCACCTGGATCGCCACCATCACGGGCCTCGGTGCGATCTTCATGGTGGGTGTCGTCGTGCCGCTCCCCGTCATCGACGGATGGATGGGCGGCGCGAACGTCGTCAACCTCATCCAGAACCTGCTGGCGACGACTGCGTTCTGGTTCGTGATGCAGGCGGCGCGGACTCTCGACGGGACCCGATTCCATCCGCGCAGTCTCTGGGAACTGCCCGCGATGTATCTCTCGTTCGCGGTCCCGTTCTTCTTGATCGCCCACCGCGGCGGGACCTCCGATGACTTCATCAAGGAGAACGCTGCGCAGTTGGGCCTCTGGGCCTACGCGTCGATCTACATGATCTGGGTCATCGTCATCATGACTCGCATGCTCATCGGAATCCGTGGGCGCCAACCCCGCCCCTACGTGCTCATCCGGGTTGGTGCATGGGCGATCCTGCTGGCCAGCTTGATCGAGATTGCCTATCTGACGTTGCGGGTCGCTCGGCAGGGTCGAACGGCGCCGGTCGAGTTCGTCGGCAGTCTGTTCGTCATCCCGTTCTACGGGGGTGTCGTACTGGTCTGCGCGGGCATCATGGCGATCGCGATCGTGAGAGCCAGTCGGAGGCCGATGAATGCTGCTCTCAGTCGGCTGCTGAAGCGTGCGAACGTCGACCGCGGCATGACTCTGACCGCGATCCCGGACGAGGATCCGGTGCATGAGGCGTACCGGCTCGCAGTGCGGCTCACCGACATTGCGAACAGTGAGCCGATGAGCCGGCGGGAACGCGTTCTCCTGCGCGCCACGGCGCAGCTCCTCGACCGGCAGATGAGGGCGCCGGCCGTGGTCAGGATGACGAGCGTCGACCCGAAGGCGGTCACCGCGTGATTCCTGCCATCATCGTGGCCGCCGCGCTGGCGATGGTGCTTGCACCCATCGCCTTGCTGATCCGCGCCCTGGCTCTGCGGGTGGTAGGCGTCAGGCCTCGTCGCAAGGTGATCACCGCACGTCGCGTCGGCGAGACCATCGAGCTGCCCGAGACCCCGCTCACCGCGGTGCCCGGGAACTACGGGCTTTGGTTCGGTCAGGAATTCGAGCACCACGCACTCGTTGGAGCGGTGGTGCGATCGGACGGGCAGCACGTTGTCCGTCGCCTGGTGAAGTCAACCACGCCGGTGCCGACAGAGGCATTCGATGCACAGTGGACCGGGCACGTGATGAGTAGCCCGGCGGAGATCGATCCCAACTGGGAAGACGTCACGGTGCCGCTTCGGGATGGCACCTCCGCGCCGGCTTGGCTGTTCCGAGCCGCGGGCCAGGGCAA
The DNA here is from genome assembly GCF_044325405.1 of Microbacterium alkaliflavum. Lineage (NCBI taxonomy): Bacteria > Bacillati > Actinomycetota > Actinomycetes > Micrococcales > Microbacteriaceae > Microbacterium > Microbacterium alkaliflavum. Next base: position 519,868 of record NZ_JBIQWL010000004.1, read on the forward strand.
GCCGTGGGTGATCCATGTCCAAGGTATCCGGACGTCGCGACTGGTGACACTTCGCTCGGTCGCGGTCGCGCGAGATGCGGGACTGACATCGCTCGTCATCACCTATCGCGGCGCGGGAGACGGGCCGGCTGCGCCGGTTTCCTACCTCGGTCAGCGCGAATGGACCGATCTCGCCGATGCCATCGCCTACGCGAGATCGCAGGGCGCTCCCGCCGTGTACGTCGTGGCCTGGTCGATGGGCGCCGGTGTCGCGCTCGAGTTGCTCCGGCACCAGCCAACAGCCATTGACCGACTCGCATTGGTGGCTCCAGCAACGAACTGGCGACGCATCGTCACGCAGGGCGTCGCCCGCGCGGGGCTGCCGAGGTTTCTGGCGCGCATCGTGATTTGGGTTCTCGAGTCTCCGGTTGCGAGCAAGATGATCGGGCTGCGGAGCCCGATCGACTTCGATCGGCTCGATTGGACTCACGACCACACCGTGAACCTCCCGACGCTCGTGCTGCACTCCGCGGGTGACGAGGAGATTCCGTTCGAGCTCACGACGGACTTTGCTAGAGGAAAAGGAAACGTCTCCGTCGTGGAGACCGCTAAAGCACAACACGGCTGGGAGGCGAACGCTGACCCTGACGTCTTCAGGACCGCGCTGACATCGTGGTTTCGATCGCGCGAACCCGAGTGGTCCCCGTGATGAGCCGAGTCTGCCAACCCTGAAGAGCTCGTGGTCGACGTGCGCGCGGGCTCGATCTGAGCCGCTGGTGAGAATCAGGGACCTGCCCGAACGGTCCCGCGCCTCGGCGACACCGAGCGGTGCCGCTACTTCCCGATCAACCCCGCGCGAATCTGCTTATCGATGGCGTCGCGCAGCCTGCGGACGCCTTCGAGCTGCCAGTTGTCCGGGTCAGGGAACTCCCACTCGATCAGCCGCCCCGCCACCGGTGCCGGGAGGCTCAGCCCCGGCTTCATAGTGACCACGATGTCTGCCGCCGCCAGATCCTCTGCCGTCACCGCGCGCGGCTTTGCGGCGGAAGTGTCGATGCCGAGTTCGCCGAGCGCTTCAGCGACGACGGGATTGATCTCATCAGCAGCGTTGAGGCCTGCCGAGACGGCTCTGTACCTGTCGGGTGCGATGTGGTTGAGCAGGTGAGCGGCCAGTTGGGAGCGGCCGGCGTTGTGCTGGCAGATGAACAGTACGGTGGTCGAGGTCATGGCGTTGCCACCGGGAGCGGGGCGTGTGCGCTCGACCATGACTGTGCGGCTGCCTGGACGGCGTCCCATGGGGAGCCGAGCGGCGGGGTGTAGGAGAGGTCGAGGTCGCTAATCTGGTCGACGGTGAGGCCGGCGAACAGGGCGGTGGCGTACGTGTCTACACGCTTGGCGGTCTCAGTCCCGAGGCGTCCGACAAGCTGGGCGCCGAGGAGTCGGCCGCTGTCCGTGTCGCCGGTGAGCCGAACCGTGATGGGCTGCGCGCCGGGGTAGTAGCGTTTGTGGTCGTCGGCGATCGTCTGTGTCGTGGATGCTGTATATCCCGCGCCGATGGCTTCGTGCTCGCGGAGCCCGGTGCGGGCGGCGACGAGGTCGAAGACCTTGACGACCTGGGTGCCGACGGAGCCGGCGAAGCGGGCTGATCCACCGACGGCGTTCTCGCCGGCTACGCGTCCCTGCTTGTGCGAGGTCGTGCCCAGCGGAAGGTAGGTGACCCCGAGGAGGCGGTGATGGGTGACGACCCCGTCGCCGGCGGCGAAGACGTGGGGCAGTCCGGTGCGCATGTGCTCGTCAACGACAACCGCGCGTCCAGAGCCGAGGGTGGCGCCGGCGTCCTCGAGGAGCTGGGTGTTGGGCCGCACCCCGACGACCGCGAGCACGAGGTCTGCGGCGTGGGTGACCGTCTCGCCATTGGTCTGGGCGTGGACCAGCAGGCCGGCATCCGTCTTCTCCACGGAGGTGACGGTGGTGTTGAGATGTACCTCGATGCCGTGCCGGGTGACCTCCTCACGGATGAGGGATCCGAGGTCCGGGTCGAGGGTCGACAGTACCTCGGGTCCACGCTGCAACTGCGTGACGCGGATGCCGCGGCCAGCGAACCCCTCGGCCATCTCGAGTCCGACGTAGCCGGCGCCGATGATGATGGCGTTGCGCGGGTCGCGCTGGTCGAGGTGCGCGTCGAGAGCGAAGGTGTCGCCCATGGAGTGCAGCACGTGCACGCCATCGTCAGGACCGAGATCAGCGAGACCCGCGATCCCCGCAAATGCCGGAAGCGCGCCGGTGCCCACGACGAGTTCGTCGTAGGGGAGTTCCGACTCTTCGCCGCGTTCGTCGCGGATGGTGAGGCGCCGCCCTGCGACATCGATCCGGGTCGCGAGGCTGTTGAGGCGCAGCTGCATCCCGGTCGCTTCCAGGTCGGCGTGGCTGCGGTGGGCGAGGGACTGCCAGGGGCTGACGTCGCCGGAGAAGTAGTACGGGATGCCGCAGATGGAGTAGTTCGGGTACGCGTCGGCGACCACGACAGTTACGTCGGCGGACGAGTCGAGCTCGCGGGCGCGCAGTGCGGCGGAGATTCCCGCGTCACTGCCGCCGATGGCGACGAGGTGCATGGTTCGGTCCTTGGGTCTGTGGGCGGGGATCAGCCGGTGAGGGTGCTGAGTTCGTCTTGGGCGGTCGTGGTCTGGTCGTCGGTGAGGGGCGCACGACCGAGTGTCATGGTCGCGCCGCCGGCTCGGGGAGCAGTTCGTCGAGCAGAGCTTCAACGCGGGCGCGGATCTCGTCGCGGATGGGCCGGACGGTCGCGATGTCCTGCCCGGCCGGGTCGTCGAGCACCCAGTCTTCGTATCGCTTGCCAGGGAAGATCGGGCACGCGTCTCCACACCCCATCGTGATCACCACGTCGGACTCGCGGACCGCGTCCACGGTGAGGATCTTCGGCACCTGGTCGGTGATGTCGATGCCCTCTTCGGCCATCGCCGCGACGGCGACCGGGTTGATCTGGTCCTTGGGTGCGGAGCCAGCGGAGAGCACGTCGACACGCCCTGCGCCGAGCTCGCGGAGGTAGCCGGCGGCCATTTGGGAGCGTCCGGCGTTGTGCACGCAGACGAACAGAACAGTTGGGGTGTCGGCCATGCTGATCTCACTTTCCTCACGAAAAGCATAGACCAGCATCTATTGATTCACACAACCGGAAGTGGCCGCGATACTCCAAGTTCTTCCAGCAGGCCGCGGACGCGTCCGTCGATGTCGTCACGGATCTGGCGGATCTGCTCGACCGACTTGCCGACGGGATCATCGAGCTCCCAGTCGAGGTAGCGGCGGCCGGGATAGATGGGGCAGGCGTCTCCGCAGCCCATGGTGACGACCACGTCGGCGGCCTTCACGGCTTCGTCGGTGAGCGGCTTGGGGAACTCTCCGCCCAGCGGCACGCCGATCTCATCCAGCGCATTCACGATGCTCGCTCGCACCTCACCAGTGGGGGTGGAGCCTGCGGTCCGGACCACGACGCGATCGCCGGCGAGCTGGCGCAGGATCGCCGCGGCCAATTGGGAGCGGCCGGCGTTCTGCACGCAGACGAAGAGCACCTCGGGGCGATCCGACGCGTCCGGTTGGCGGGAATGCGCGAGCGCCTCCAGCCGAGTCGCGGTGAACGCCGCGGTACGAGAGGCGAGACGCGGTGAGGTGGAGTGCTCGGCCAGGAGCCGGTAGCTGTCGGTCACGTAGTGTGCGACTGTCTCCGGGCTGAAGGTGCCGCGGAAGCGATCAGTCAGGTTGGCGGTGATCCTCGCGATGTCCGGCTCCGCCTCCGAAGCGGCGCCCTCGCCGAGCAGTGCGACGACGCGGTCTCGCGTGTGCGGGGCGAGCGAGTACCAGGCGCGCCGCCCGTCCTTCTCGCGCTCCACCACCCCTTCGTCGAGCAGAGCGCGCATGTGATGGCTGACGGTCGGCTGCGTCACGCCCAGCGCCTCGGCCACACCGCCCACCAGGACCCGCCCGCCGTCGGAATCCCGGATCATCCGGAGAATGCGAGCGCGCGTCGGATCCGCCAGGACTGACAGGTCCGGGTTCCCATCCGTCGGACTCATAGACAGGAGTCTATCGGGGAACTTCTACCCGGCTCCGTTGACGCTGCTGCGGCGCTCGATCAGCAGCGTGTCGCGCCAATCTCCGGCATGCGCGCCGAGTACCGACTTCGCGATCCGCTCACGGCGGCCCACGGTGCGGAAGCCTGCTGCTTCGTGCAGCCGGAGGCTCGCCGTGTTCTCGGGGAAGATGCTCGATTGGATGGTCCAGAACCCGGCGCGGTCCGCCGCGCTGACGAACGCCTCGAGCAGTGCGCGGCCGACTCCCGTGCCGCGGGCGTCGCGGTGCACGTAGACCGAGTGCTCGAGGAGGCCCGCGTATACCGGTCGGGATGAGACCAGGGATGCCGCCGCCCATCCCACGACCACCCCGTCCCGCTCGGCAACGAGTCGCGGTGCGGGCACTTTGCCGGCGTCGAAGGTCTCCCAACTGGGTGTCTGTGCCTCGAAGGTGGCTTCGCCGTCCTCGATGCCGTGGCGGTAAATGTCCTCGACGGCAGGCCAGTCCTCGGGCGTCATGTCTCTGATCAGCACGAGGAGCAGCATCCGCTCCCGTCGTCCAGATCGGTGGAGCACACACCGGTGGCGGGTAGTACGAGCTGGACCTGTGATGCCGAGGCCATGTCACCAGCGAGCCAGGCGGTCACCGACCGCACCTGCTCGTACCCGGTGGCGAGCAGGAAGGTCGGGGCGCGCCCGTACGACTTCATACCGACGATGAAGAATCCCTGCTCAGGATGGGCGAGCTCACGGAACCCGTGCGGCTCCACCGTTCCGCAGGAGTGCACGTTCGGGTCGATCAGGGGAGCCAGACGGCGGGGCGCCTCCACGATCTCGTCGAGGTCGAGGCGCATCTCGCGGAGCATGCTGAGGTCCGGCCGGAACCCGGTCGCGTTGACGACGACGTCAGTCGCGTGCGTGGTCACGTCGCCGTGGCGGTGACCCACCAGCGCCACGCGTCCACCGGCCGCGCGGCGGGCGCGGATGATCTCGAACCCGTCGAGCACGTGGATGCGGCCGTCCACGACCGCCTGGTCCACCCGGCTGCCGAGCCGGGCCCGATCGGCGAGTTCATCGTCGGCCGACGACGACACCCGCACCGCCTGGGCGTTGCGGATCAGCCACGTGACCGACGTATGGGGTTCCTGCCGCGCGAGCTCAACCAGCGCGAGCAGTGTGTTCGCCGCCGAGTGACCGGCGCCGACCACCGTGGTGTGCCGGCCCGCGAATCGGGACCGGTCGCCTCCAAGCACGTCAGGCAGTGCGGGCGTCACCGCATCGGCGATATCGGCCAGCCCGAGCAGCTCGAGCCCGGTCGAGGAAAGGGAATTGGGCGACAGGTACGTGCCAGACGCATCGATCACCGCCCGCGCGGTGAACTCTTCGATCCGGGCGTCGGCGGTGCGGGTGCGGACCACGAATGGTGTGGTCGCGCGGCCACGGGTGCGGGTACGGTCCATGCCTTCACGGGTCACCCCGACGACGGTGACGCCAAGCCGGACTCGGGATGCGATCTCATCCAGGGCCGCAAGCGGGACAAGGTACTGCTCGACCAGCTCGGCGCCCATGGGGGCGCGTTCCGGGGACGGGAGCGTCCATCCGTGCGCTTCAAGCAGTCGGCGGGAGGCGGGATCGACCAGGTGCTTCCAGGGAGAGAACAGGCGCGTGTGCCCCCAAGCGCGCACGCTCGCGGCGACCTCGCTGCCGGACTCGAGCACCGTGAACTCGATTCCCCGCTCGAGCAGGTTCGCGGCGGCGGCGAGTCCGATCGGGCCGGCTCCGATGATCGCGACGGGCAAAGTTGCCAGGCGGTCGCTCTCGGCGACGCGAGGAGTCAGGTCGAGCAGGGTCACGGTAACCTCCGGTGAAGGATATTGATGAACGTCGATAGATTCTGCATCGGTGTATCGACGATTGTCAATATCGACTATCATCGATGCCGTGACCACGATGCTCGAGGTGACCGACGTCACCGCTGCCACCTGCTGCGCGCCCCTTGTCCGCGAGCCCCTCTCCGCCGCGGAGGCGGAAGATCTCGCGTCGGTCATGAAGGCGCTCGCGGATCCGGCGCGGCTGCGTCTGCTCTCGATCGTCGCGGCGTCCGAGAACGCCGAAGCCTGCGTGTGCGACCTGATCGAGCCGGTCGGTCTCAGCCAGCCCACGGTGTCGCATCATCTGAAGGTCCTCACGAACGCCGGGTTCCTGAGCCGCTCCAAGCGTGGCACGTGGGCGTACTACGCCCTCGTTCCCGGTGCCCTCGACCGCATCTCGCAGGTCCTCGTCACCTCATGACGACGACGCTTCGCGCTGTCGCGGGAGAGTTTCTCGGCAGCGCCGGTCTTGCCGCGGTCGTGATCGGGTCCGGAATCGCCGCACAAAGCCTCTCGCCCGGCGATGTCGGACTCCAGCTGTTCGAGAACGCCTTCGCGACAGCTCTCGGACTTGCCGTGCTGATCGTCGTGTTCGCGGCTGTCTCGGGCGCCCACTTCAACCCGGTCGTCACGCTCGTCGACATCGTCCTGCACCGGAGGCCGTGGAGCGTTGCGGCCACGTACCTGCCGGCGCAGATTTTCGGATGCATCGGGGGCGCCATCCTCGCGAACGTCATGTTCGCGGAGCCTGCCATGGAGATCAGCAGCACCGACCGATCCGGGTGGAACCTCTGGGTCGCCGAGGCAGTCGCCACCGCGGGACTCATCCTCACGATCTTCGCGCTCGTCCGCACCGGGCGGTCGCACCTGGCGGCCCCCGCGGTCGGGGCCTACATCGGCGCGGCGTACTTCTTCACCTCCTCGACCAGTTTCGCCAACCCTGCAATCACCATCGGGCGCATGTTCAGCGACACCTTCGCCGGCATCGCACCAAGCTCCGTGCTGCCATTCATCGCTGCGCAACTGGTCGGTGCGACGGTCGGGTGGCTGCTCGCCAAGTCTCTGTTCCCCATCGCCGTGCCCGCGCCGACCACCGTCTGATCGCCGTGACGGCGAACCCGCGGTCACGCCTCCGAATTGGCGTCCTCGCGCTGGCGCAGATCGTCGCCTGGGGCGTCCTCTACTACGCCGTGCTCGTCGCGGCGCCGGCGATCGCCGCGGACACCGGGTGGGGAGAGGAAGCGATCTTCCTCGCAGTCACGGCGGGACTGCTCACCTCGGCGATCTGCGGCATCCCCGTCGGCCGCTGGCTGGACCGTCATCCTCGCCGCGTCATGGTGAACGGCGCCGCCGCCGCCGTGTTGGCTCTACTCGCCGTCTCAGCTGCCCCTAGCATCGGCGTCTTCACAGCGGCATGGGTGCTCTGCGGCGCGGCGCAGGCCGCCGTCCTCTACCAGGCCGCATTCACCGTCATCACTCACCGGAACGAACGGGCCCGTCGCGGCGGGCTGACGGTCATCACGCTCGCTGGAGGCTTGGCCTCAACGATCTTCGCTCCGGTCACCGCATGGCTGGTGACCGAAGCGGGCTGGCGGACGGCGTTCCTGATTCTCGCCGTGATCCTCGCGGTCGTGGTCATCCCGGCGTACGCACTGACGATCGAATCGAGATGGACGCACCGCGCCGCGGTCACCGTCCGCGATCCCGCGACAGATGGAGCGGCCAGGACGGTTCGCTTCTGGGCGCTGTCGGTGTCGCTCGCACTGATGTCCTTCTCCATGTACGCCGTGACGCTCTCGGCGGTCCCGGCATCAGCCGAGAAGGGACTCGACCTGCAAGCCGCATCGTGGGTGCTCGGCCTCATCGGCGTCGGCCAAGTGCTCGGGCGACTCCTCTACCTCGCCGTTCCGCACCACGCCGCACCGTGGATCCCGCCGTTGGTCGTCGGCGTGCTCGGCTCTGCAGCGTTGGCCGGCTTCGCAATCGCCGCAACGCCAGGATGGGTATTCACCACCGCCGTCATCGCGGGGGTAATCCGGGGCGCACTCACGCTGGTACAGGCATCGGCCGTGCACGACCGGTGGGGAGCGGCGGCCTACGGGAGGCTCAACGGAATGCTCGCAGCACCCATCGCTGGCGTGACGGCGCTCGCCCCGGGCGTCGCGGCCACCCTCGCCGGCGCTCTCGGCTCCTACGAGCGGATGGATGTGCTGATGGCATCGATATGCCTGGTTGGTGGCTTGGTCGCCATCCGACGCTGACCGGCCGATCGGTGGGGGAGAGCTCGAACCGCGTGCGATAGCCGACCTGTGCGGACACGACTGCCGCGCCCGGGGCGGTCCCGTTGAGTGTGGCCATGTCCTGGCCGATGATGTGGCTGTGACCGATCGTCGCGACGTGATCGTGATTGGCGCTGGTCCGAGTGGACTAATGGCTGCCACCTGTCTCGCACGGCTCGGCGCCTCCGTTGTCGTGATCGACCGGAAGGACGGGCCGACCCGAGAGTCTCGCGCGCTCGCCCTTCAAGCCCGGTCGCTGGAGATCTTCGACCAACTCGGCTTGTCCGATGAGGTCGCAGGCGAGGCGACGCTGGCACCAGCGATCTATCCGGGCTACGGCACGCGGGTCTTCCATCCTGTGTGGTTCACCGACATCGGTCGGACAGTGACGCCCTTTCCTGGCCTGCACATCCTCGAGCAGAGCCGCAACGAACGCCTTCTCCGCGATGCGTTCCTCCGCCTCGGCGGCACTATCCTCTGGCAACACGCGATGACGACAGTCAAGGCGGTCGAAAGCGGCGTCGCCGTGACCGCGGCAGCGCCCAGCGGAGACGTCGAGCTGCACGCCAGCTGGTGCATCGCGGCGGACGGGGCCTCCTCCGACGTCCGCAAGCAGCTAGGCATCGGGTTCGAAGGGTCCACGAGCCCGCTCGTGTTCTTCGTCGCCGACGCCGTCGACGCATCCGATCTCGTGCCCGACGCGATCAACATGCGCGTGCGTGGCGACGACTTCATGCTCACATTCCCGATGGGCGCGCCGGGCCATCACCGCATCCTCGGCGTCATCCCGGCCGACGACACCGAAGACCTGGATCGGATACAGGCCAGGACGCGGGACCAGCTGCGCAGACAGTTCGCGGTGGAGTACTCGCACGCGTCGTGGTTCTCCAGCTACCGCGCCCATCATCGGCTGGCCTCGTCCTTCCGGCAGGGCCACATCTTGCTCGTCGGCGACGCCGCACACGTCCACTCGCCTGTAGGTGCGCAAGGCATGAACACCGGCCTCCAAGACGCCCACAACCTCGCCTGCAAGATGGCCGCCGTCATCAAGGGCACCGCGTCCGAGGCCTCCCTTGACGCCTATGAAGCAGAGCGTCGGCCGGTGGCCGCCACCCTCGTGCGAACCACCGATGCTGCCTTCACGAGGATCACCTCACGCGGATCCGTCGCCCGGTTCGCCCGCAACAACGTCGTGCCTGCACTCGCTCCGACCATGGTCCGGCTGGTCCCTCGGATAGTGGGCGGCGGGCGCCTGTACGGCTACCTCTCTCAAACCCGCATTCACTACCGGATGCCTGGAGCGAGGCGGGGAGACCACATCACCGGCAGACGCCTGCCGTGGACCGGAGACAACTACGACGTACTCCGAACGTTCGAATGGCAGGTCCATGGCTATGGGGCTGATCCCGCGGACGTCGAGCGCACCGCGAGCGCGGTGGGCGTGGGAGGGCATGCCTTCCCAGCCGACCCTCACAAGCGCATCCCACGCGGGTGGCTCCTCCTAGTGCGCCCCGACGGCTTCGTGGCTGCAACTACGTCGAGCCCGCAAGACGCATCCCAACTCGCCGGCGCCCGCGACGGTCACGGCTAACTCCTTGCAGTTGCTCTCCGCGCGCCGGTCAAGGGCGTGCCGCGACTGACTCGGCACTTCGATTTCGCAGCCCGGGAGCGGGTTGAAGTCAGTTCGCCCTGGAGCTATCCGACCAGGGCGTGATTCCGCGCGGCTTGATGTAGCCCAGCCCAGTGATGAGTGCGAGAACGCCAAACGCAGCAGCCGAGTCGATAACGAGTTGAAGCTGAAGCGCTTCCATGTCATGGCCCATCCCCACCGCTGCCTCGGCCGCGGCATCCACAACTCTCGTGTGAACGAAAAGTAACGCTGTCGCGCCGGTGGTGAGCACGAGCTTGAAGAGGACCCACCAGTGACGCGTCAACCCCCAGCGGGAGAGGACTGAGGTCAGGACGCCGGTGAGGAACGACAGGACGGCGAGCGGAACGATCACGACCCAGAGTGTGGTTGCCAGAGCCGCGTATACGCCCGCGTGGACCCGAGTATCGGAGGTAGACCAACCGAGGATCGCAATCACGAGGAACACCGCCACTGCGCCCGTCCAGCTGATCGACGTGACCACGTGCAGTGCACGGATCACAGACCGGGTGCGCCCCCTTGTCCAACTCATCCGTGCATGCCCGCCATGCCGTTCCCCGTCAGATGCACGATCAGAACAGTGACAACGACGGCGACGATGATGGCGCCGAGCACGATGACCCAGAGAGGGAATGCGGACTTTCCGGACATGCTCCTATTAAGACACAGTGTCTATATTGAGTCAAACTGTCTCGAACGCTAGAATCCTCCCGTGCCCAAGCTGTGGAGTGACACCATCGCCGATCATCGGTCGGCCGTTTTGGATGCGATCCTCGACGCGACCGCGGAGGTCGTCCACCGCAATGGCGTGACGGGCCTGACGATGACGGCTCTGGCGGAAAAGAGCGGAGTGGGGCGTGCAACGCTCTATCGATACGTTCCAGACGTAGCGGCCGCGTTGGTCGCGTGGCAGCAGCGGGAGATCTCGCGGCACCTGCAACGTCTGCACGCCATCTCAAGCCAGAGCTCTGATGAAGTTCGCTTGGAGAATGTCCTCGTCGCGTACGCGCGAATTCGGAGCCACCGTCACGGCGACGACGGGTCGCTACATGGGACCGGGCAGTTAGCGATGGCGGAGAACGAAGTACGCGAATTGTTGCGAGACATCATCGCTGACGATGTCAGGGACGGCCGCGCGCGCGCCGACCTCTCTCCGGAGGAGCTCGCCGCATACGCCGTGGGATCGGTTAGCGCCGCCGGATCAATATCGACTCCATCTGCTGCGCCGCGGCTCGCCGCTCTCGTCCTGGAGAGCATCCGCTCCGGATCGGACGCCGAGGACGTCTAGCTGTTGCTGGCCATAACGTTGTGGTCACGTAGGAAGGTCGCGGCAGGAGGCTCCGCCTCTGCGCGCGTCATCTCGGATTGGCTACAGGTACCTGCAGACCTCGTCGGCGTTGCAGGTCTCGGGTTCGGGTTCTGCGGCTGCGTCGCGGAGGGCGGCAACGTTGTCGCGGAGGGAGACGAGATCCGAGATCTGGCGCTCAATGTCCTTCAGACGAACGTCTAGGAGGTCCCGGACGTGGCCGCAGGGAATCTCGCCTCCATCGCGGATGTCGAGGATCTGTTTGATCTGCGCGAGGGTAAGTCCGGCAGCCTGGCCGCGGTGGATGAAGTCGATCCGAGTCGCTGCTTCCGGATCGTAGTCGCGGTATCCCGACGCGGTGCGCTCGGCCGCGGGAAGCAGGCCCTGCTCCTCGTAGAACCGCAGGGTCTTGGCGGTGGTGCCGGCCGCCTCGGCGAGTTCGCCGATCCTCATCTGGGTCTCCGATGTGTCACAGGTCGCACTTGACCTTCCCCCGTACTGGAAGGTCCATTGTGGCTGCATCAAGAGCAATTCTCAAGACTCAGGGGAGGAATCGGGATGCAGTCCAGGTACGACCTTGCGATCATCGGATCGGGTGGCGCCGCGTTCGCCGCCGCCATCCGCGCGACCACGCTCGGCAAGTCGGTGGTGATGATCGAGCGCGGCACTTTCGGCGGCACGTGCGTGAACACCGGCTGCGTGCCGTCGAAGGCGCTCATCGCCGCCGCTGAGGCCCGCCAGACCGCTGCCGAGGCGGGCAACCGTTTCCCGGGGATCGCCACCACAGCGGACGACGTGGACATGCCCGCGCTGATCAGCAGCAAGCAGGACCTCGTCGAGGAACTTCGGGGTGAGAAGTACGTCGACGTCGCCGTCGCCTACGGCTGGCAGATCCGCCACGGCGACGCTGCGTTCGCCGGCACGCCAGAAGCGCCCGTTCTTGAGGTCACCGCGACTGACGGTGCGGTCGAGACGATCGACGCTGATCACTACCTGGTCGCCACCGGCGCCAGCGCATGGGCCCCACCGATCGACGGTCTTGAGGAGGCCGGCTACCTGACCTCGACCACGGCGATGGAGTTGACCAAGGTTCCCGACTCGCTGCTGGTGCTCGGCGGCGGCTACGTCGCCTTGGAGCAGGCCCAACTGTTCGCCCGGCTCGGGTCGAAGGTCACCCTGCTGGTTCGTTCCCGGCTGGCGTCGAAGGAGGAGCCGGAGGTATCCAAGGCGCTGCAGGAGGTCTTCGCCGACGAGGGCATCCGCGTGGTCCGCCGTGCGGTCCCGACCCACGTTGCCCGTGACGACGTCAGGGGCCAGGTTGTTGTCACCGCTGACATCTCCGGCGGCGAGCAGGAATTCCACGCCGAACAGGTCCTCGTCGCCCTCGGCCGCCGACCGGTCACCGATGGGCTGAACCTCGATGCGGTGGAGGTGAAGACCGGCGACACGGGCGAGATCGTGGTCACCGACCAACTGCAGTCCTCCAACCCCCGGATCTGGGCAGCCGGCGACGTGACCGGGCACCCCGAGTTCGTCTACGTCGCCGCCCACCACGGCAACATGGTCGCTGAGAACACGTTCGCTGGCGCTGAGCGGTCGGTGGACCACAGCCGGCTGCCGCGGGTGACCTTCACCAGTCCGGCGATCGGCGCGGTCGGGATGACCGAGGCCCAGGTGCTCGCTGCCGGGATCCGCTGCGACTGCCGCGTCCTGCCGCTGGACTACGTGCCCCGGGCGCTGGTCAACCGCGACACCCGCGGCTTCATCAAGATCGTCGCCAACGCTGAGACCGGCGAGATCCTCGGCCTCACCGCCGTCGCCAAAGACGCCGGCGAGCTCGCCGCCGCCGGTGTCCACATCCTCGGCAAGACCGTCACCGAGGTCGCCGACGCATGGGCGCCCTACCTGACCATGACCGAAGGCATCCGGATCGCCGCCAAGGCCTTCACCACCGACATCTCCAAGCTGTCCTGCTGCGCGTGACCCGCAGCCGACAGCCTCCACCCGACTCATGAAGAAGGTACCGCCATGTCGGAGCTCACGACGCAACTGCCCGAACGACTCAACAACACCGAAGAGACCGGCCTTGACGCCGTCCTATTGATCCCGCTGCTGCGGCTGATCGTCGAGGGCGGCCCGGTCACCGTCGAGCAGTTCGCCGCGGCCGCCGGCCGTCCGGTCGACGACGTACGCACGGGTCTGGCCGCGGTGCCGGACACCGAGTACGACGACCAGGGCCGCATCATCGGCCAGGGCCTCACCCTGCGCCCCACCCCTCACCGGTTCACCGTGGCCGGTGAGGAGCTCTACACCTGGTGCGCCCTGGACACCCTGATCTTTCCGACCCTGCTCGAGCGCGCGGCGAGCGTGGAGTCGGTCTCCCCGACCAGCGGCGAGCCGATCCGGGTCACCATCGACCCCGTCGCCGGCGTCACCAGCGTCGAACCCGCCACCGCGGTGGTGTCGCTGGTCAACCCCGACCAGATCACCTCGATCCGGTCCTCCTTCTGCAACCAGGTCCACTACTTCACCTCCGATGAGGACGCCGCGGGCTGGCTGGCCGAGCACCCCCGCGCCGAGGTCGTGCCCGTGGCCGTTGCCTATCGGATCGGTACCGACCTCACGACCGGCTTCCTCAACCAGTTCCAGGCCAACGCGGCAGTGGCCGACGACGGCCACTGCCGCTGCTGACCAAGAACACCGAAGGGAACTCCACTCCGATGAAGTCCAACCACGACGACCAACCGGGAGGCAGCGGCCTGCTCCTCGGAGCCGGGGCCGCGCTGCTCATGGTCGCCTGCTGCGCCCTACTTCCCTTGCTCCTCGCCGGTGGTCTGCTGGCCAGTGTCGGCGGGTTCCTCGGCAACCCCTGGGTGATCGGCACCGGCATCGCCGTCCTGGTGCTCGCGGTCCTCGCGACCACGCGGCGCCGCAGCGGCGGCAACAACGCCAGGCATGGCTGTTGCCCGCCTGTGAACTCCACCCACCCCAGCGACACGAAGGACGACCAGAACCGATGACGCTTACCCGCACCCGCCGCGCGACCCTCTCGGTCGCCGGCCTCCTGCTTGCAGGCTCCCTGGCTCTGACCGCCTGCGGAAACACCGACGCCACACCAGCCGCAGATGCGGGCACGCCAGCGGCGGTTACTAGCATCGACGGCCAGATGGTCAGCCTGCCCGCCAGCGGGAAGCCGACCGCGGTGTTCTTCTTCTCCGTCGGCTGCGGCGAATGCGTTGAAGGCGTCCGCTCCCTCGGCGAGGCCGCCACCGCTGCCGAGAAGTCGGGTGCTGGGGCGAGCTTCCTCGCCGTCGACATGGACCCCGGCGAGTCCAAGGAGACCATCGAGGGATTCATGGAGTACGTCGACGCCGAACACGTCCCGGCCGCCATAGACGAGGGTGCCGCCTTGTCCCAGCGATTCGACGTTGCCGCCCTGTCCACCCTCATCGTCATCGACGGCGACGGCAAGGTGACCTTCCGTGCCACCGAGCCCGACGCGAAGACGATCACCGCCGAACTCGTCAAGGCCGGAGCCTGATCCATGGGCGGATTGCTCAGCCTCGCCTTCGCCGCCGGCATGGTGGCGCCGGTCAACCCATGCGGGTTCGCGCTGCTGCCGGCCTGGATCAGCCAGACCCTCGGCGACGCTGACGCCTCGCCCGTCCCGGTGCGGCTGCTGAGGGCCCTGCGGTCCGGAATCGCACTGGCGATCGGGTTCGCCGGCACCCTCGCAGCTGCGGGCCTGCTGGTGAGCGCCGGGGCTCGGGGCCTGATCCAGGCAGCGCCCAAACTCGGTCTCGCCGTAGGCGTCCTACTGGTGCTCCTCGGCCTGTGGATGCTGGCCGGCCGTTCGATCTCCGTGCGGTTGCCCCGGATCACCGGCCGAGCAACCGAAGGCCTCCCGCCAACCGCCCGGATGCTGGTCTTCGGGATCGGCTACGCCCTCGCCTCCCTGTCGTGCACCTTCGGAGTGATCCTTGCTGTCATCGCCCAGGCACAGGCCACCGCCAGCTACGCGGGGCTGCTGCTGGTCTTCGGTGTCTACGCCGCCGGCTCAGCCAGCATCCTGCTGCTGCTCGCACTCGCGACCACCGCCGCGGGTACCGGCCTAACCCGCCACGTCGCACGCCTCGGGAGTTATGGCCCCCGGATCACCGGCGCCGTCTTGCTGCTCACCGGCGTCTACCTCGCGTGGTACTGGTGGCCCGCCGCCACCGCCGACAACAACCTCGTCGCGACCGGCCGTGCCGGCGGTGTCGCCAGGCTCTCAACGACCCTGTCCGGCTGGGTTCAGGCTCACACGGCGCCGATCGCGGCGCTCGCGGTCATCTCCCTCCTCGTAGTACTCGCCCTTGGCGCCGCCCATAGGCGGCGTCGAGCCAGTTCCGAATCGCCGGAGGCCTGCTGCGACACCACGAACGTCGGGCTCGGCGTGTCAGGCGGCGACCACGAGGGTCAGTAGCCGACGGCTGAATGGGGGGCTTGGTCCGGGACTCAGCGACTCGACTGGAACATTCTTCGAAGGACGTGCATGACTCACCGCAACTCGCCACTGTCAGTCGAGGGACGTCGGCGGCTGGTCGAGCGTTGCAAGACCCGGCCGATCGCTCACGTGGCAGCTGAGATGGGAATCTCCCGCGCTACCGCGTCAAAGTGGGTCCATCGCCATCGTGAGTTCGGTGAGGTCGGTCTGCTCGACCGCTCATCGACGCCTAAGCAATCCCCGACAGCCACCCCCAACGTCGTTGTTCGCGAAGTCGAACGCATGCGGCGCGAGCACAAGTGGTCAGCGGCTCGGATCACGTTCGAGCTCGAACAGGTCGGCATTCAGATCAGTCGGCGCACGGTGAGTCGCATCCTCACCGACCTGCAGCTCAACCGGCGCCGCTTCATCGACCCGACCGGGGAAAGTAACCGCGAAGCGAGGAAGATTGTCGCTCGGTGCCCCGGCCACATGGTTCACCTGGACGTCAAGAAGGTCGGCCGAATCCCCGATTGCGGCGGATGGCGGGCTCATGGCAAGGACAGCCCGGAAGCTCGCGCCGTCGCGCGGACGAAAACCCGCGGCACGCGAGCCGGCTACGTCTACCTCCACTCAGCGATTGACGGCTACTCACGCCTCGCGTACACCGAGGCTTTGCCGAACGAGCAGGCCGCGACGGCCGTTGCGTTCCTCGCGCGAGCGCGGGCATGGTTCGCGGCTCATGGCATCACGCACATCGAACGGATCGTGACCGACAACGGATCCTGTTACCGCGCCTCAGCGTTCGCCGATGCACTGGCCGGGTCGCGGCACCAACGGATCACGCCCTACACGCCCCGCCACAACGGAAAGATCGAGCGGTACAACCGGATCCTTGCCGAAGAGTTCCTCTATGCACCGGACATGGACCTCAGAAGACGAACGCGCCAACGCCCTCGAGCGCTGGAACCTGCACTACAACTACCACCGCCCGCACGGTGCCGCGGACGGTCAGCCGCCGGCCACGCTCGTGCCAATTCGCGTCAACAACGTCCTGGCCTCATACATCTAGCTCCCAGAGTCGCGGGGTCCCCTGCTGCAGAGTCGGCCTCCCACGGTGCCTCGTTACCCTGGGCGCGGCAGGGCTGGCGATGGACCCAGTTCGACGGATCGCGACCCGCGGGTGCTTCGGTGCAGGCCTTCCGTACACCACGACTTCCCGGGGGACATGTCGTGACTCTCCTTAGTACCGTGGTCCCGGAGGGCGAAGATGGCCGAGCCGTGGATCGATAAGACAAAGCCGTTGACCGTGGGCGAGGTTTCCGCGCGGAGCGGGGTCAGTGTTTCGGCCCTGCACTTCTATGAGCGGGCGGGGCTCATCCGGAGCGAGCGCAGTGCGGGCAATCAGCGTCACTATGCGCGGGACACCCTGCGCAGGGTCGCCTTCGTTCGAGTGTCACAGCGGGTGGGGATATCGCTCGCGGAAATCAAGGAGGCGCTCGACTCGCTCCCGGAGGGAGGCGCGCCGCGACGACGCGACTGGGCTCGGCTCTCGGCGCACTGGAAAGACCAATTGGATGCGCGCATCGCCGACCTCCAACACCTGCGCGATGATCTCAACGACTGCATCGGTTGCGGCTGTTTGAGCCTGACCACGTGTGCGCTGCAGAATCCCGGCGACCAGCTCTCCCGATCCGGGCCCGGCCCGCGCCGCTGGATCGACGCGAGTTCTGCCAAATCGGGCTGAAATTGCTCCTTGACCTCAACTTCGGTTGAGGTTCTAACGTGCCTCGTAGGACGGGCAGGAGTCCGTTCCGAGCACTCGAAGGAGCAGATCATGACTACGTCCACGCCGCAGCAGCGGCAACACACGCGGCGGGAACCGCTCCCCGCGCCCCGCACGAGGAACCTCTTCCTCTTCGCCGGCGTCGCCGTCCTTTCCGGATGGGTCCTGCTCGGCATCGCCATCGCTCTGCAGCTTCCGATGGAGGTGTTCCTGCTGGCCGTGAACTTCCTCGGCCTGCTGCTCCCTGCGCTTCTTTTCACCTGGCGTGAGGGTGGGGGAGCCGCGGTGCGACGTCTGCTGCGCGACGCTGTTCGACTCCCCGCGCACTGGTGGTGGCTGCCCGTAGCCGGCTTGGGCCTGCCCGCGGTGGTGTGGGCTCTGTCCGCCGCACTCGGCGCCGCGCAGCCTCTCACTCTGACCGTGCTGGGCGGGTTCGCGGTTCAGCTCCTGAGCAGCTGGCTGATCATCAACATCTGGGAGGAGACCGCCTGGACCGGCTACTTCCAGCGGCGTGCCATGGTGCGCTGGGGGACGATCGCGGGCAGCTCGCTCACCGCACTCATGTTCGCGGCCATCCACCTGCCGCTGGCGTTCGCCGGCGGAAACGTCCTGATCAACATCGCCTCCCTCCTCGTGGCCGGGTTCGGGCTGCGCCCGATGATTGCCGGTGTGGACCGGTGGACGGGCGGGAGCCTTCTCACCGTCGGTCTGCTGCACGCGTCGTTCAACGCCACTCCGGCGCTGATCGATCCGTCCTACGACTGGGTCCGGCTTGTCGTGACCCTGCTCGCGGGCGTGGCAGCGGGCGTGGCACTGCAGCGGCAAGGAGCCCGCTCGACTCAGCCGTGAACCCAACTCGGAGGTGAATGCCGGCGGATCAGCCCGCCGGCATCCCATCGCCCACATCCGGATACGGGCCGTCCTGATGGATCAGTTCGGACTCGATTCACCGGGGGAGCGAATCGATGTTGCGTACTCGCTTCGTCGGCGCGGGTGAGTCCCATAGCGTGGTGTCAATTCCTGCGGGGCTCTCGTCGTCGCTGACGATGAAGGGCCACCGTGGGATGACCAGTTGTTTCC